>NZ_LKBT01000013.1 GCF_002699985.1 Pseudomonas sp. ICMP 561
ACCTGGCACACCGCCTCGCTACCGGGTAGGACCGAATTCATTCGGGAAGGCTATATGTCAGGCGATACATAAGCTGCGGATGTACCGCCCCCTCGCGAACAAGTTCGCTCCTACCGTCCATGCGCCAACCTCGGTAGGACCGAATTCATTCGGGAAGGCTATATGTCAGGCAATACAAAAGCTGCGGATGTAACGCCCTTCGCGAACAAGTTCGCTCCTACCGTCCATGCGCCAAGCTCGGTAGGACCGAATTCATTCGGGAAGGCTATATGTCAGGCGTTACATAAGCTGCGGATGTACCGCCCCCTCGCGAACAAGTTCGCTCCTACCCGTCCAGCGTCTATGCGCCAAGCTCGGTAGGCCAGCGACAATTCACCCGCAAATTCCCTCCTACCCCCCCTCCGTTTTGCTTTAAGGTTCGGCTACAGTTTTTCCACGCCGCACTCTCCAGCCAAGGAAGCATTCATGCCTGTAACAACCTCTCTCAGCGCCGGTTTCATGGTGGTTCATGGCAATCGCCTGGATGACCTGCGCAGTCTGGTTGTGTCCTGGATGCGCCGCTATCCGCTTTCACCCCTGGAAAACGAAATCGCCCTGGTGCAAAGCAACGGCATTGCCCAATGGTTGAAGCTGGCCTTGGCTGAAGATGCCGAAGACGAAGACTTGGGTGGCTGCGGTATTGCAGCAGCAATCGACGTCCAGCTACCCGGCAGCTTCATGTGGCAGCTGTATCGATCGGTATTGGGCAAAGATGAAATCCCGGCCGCGTCACTATTGGACAAGGCGCCGCTGACCTGGCGTCTGATGCGTCTGCTACCCGCCTTGATCGACCAGCCACACTTTGAACCGCTAAGCCGCTTCCTGACTAACGACACTGATCTGCGCAAGCGCTATCAGTTGTCCGAGCGCTTGGCCGACCTGTTTGACCAATACCAGGTGTATCGCGCCGACTGGCTGGAAGACTGGGCTGCAGGTCGCCACCAATTGCGTAACGTCAGAGGCGAAGCCAAGCCGTTGACCCCGGCGAATTGCTGGCAAGCTGAGTTGTGGCGTGCGCTGCTCCTGGATGTGGGCACCGAAGGCATGGCCCAAAGTCGAGCAGGTGTGCATCAACGCTTTATCGAACGTATCACCCACATGAGTGAGGCCCCGGCGGGTTTACCGGCGCGGGTGATCGTATTCGGTATCTCCTCTCTGCCCGCTCAGGCCCTGGAAGCATTGGCGGGTTTAGCCCGATTCAGCCAAGTGCTGCTCTGTGTCCATAACCCTTGTCGCCACCACTGGGCCGACATCGTCGCCGACAAGGATTTACTGCGTCATCAATACAAACGTCAGGCTCGCAAAACCGGAATGCCTGTCGTACTTGATCCTCAGGCGCTGCACCAACACGCCCATCCGCTGTTGGCTGCATGGGGCAAGCAAGGTCGTGACTACATCAATCTTCTGGATAGCCATGACGACCCCGGCAGCTATCGCTCAGCGTTCAAAGATGGACGCATTGACCTGTTCAGCGAGAGTGATCCGCATACGGTCCTCAATCAGCTACAGGACGACATTCTTGAGCTAAGGCCGCTCGACGAAACCCGAGAACTCTGGCCCGCTGTCGATACACTGCAAGATCGCTCAATCCGCTTCCACGTCGCCCACAGCGCCCAGCGTGAAGTCGAGATCTTGCATGACCAATTACTCGCCCGCTTCAGCAAAGACCCCAATCTGCGTCCTCGCGATGTGATTGTCATGGTCCCGGATATCGACAGCTACGCTCCGCATATCCGCGCCGTATTTGGCCAGATTGATCGCGAAGACCGCCGCTTTATCCCATTCACCCTTGCCGACCAAGGGCAACGCGGTCGCGAGCCATTGTTGATTGCTGTCGAGCACCTGCTGAAAATTCCGGACAGCCGTTTTCCGGTCAGCGAAATCCTCGACCTGTTGGACGTTCCTGCACTGCGCGCTCGCTTCAAAATCAAGGAACGCGACCTGCCAACCCTGCATCGCTGGATCGAAGGGGCAGGCGTACGTTGGGGGTTGAGTGCCGAGCAACGGGAAGGGCTCGGCTTGCCAGCAGCGCTCGAGCAAAACAGCTGGCACTTCGGATTACGACGCATGTTGCTCGGCTATGCGGTCGGTGCCGGTGCTGCCTGTGACGGCATAGAACCCTACGACGAAATCGGTGGTCTGGACGCAGCTCTGATCGGTCCATTAGTGGCGTTGATTGACGCGCTTCAGGTCGCCCACAAAGAGCTGTCCTCGCCTGCGGTTGCCACAGAGTGGGGCGCTCGCCTGCAAGCGCTGCTGCAATTGTTCTTCCTGGCTGACAGCGAGCACGACGACTATTTGCTCGCTCAACTGGAGCAACTGCGTGAGACCTGGCTGGAGACGTGCGAATCGGTTGGCCTGCAAGACGAGTTGCCGCTGACTGTAGTTCGCGAAGCCTGGCTGGCCGGACTGGACCAAGGTCGTTTGTCCCAGCGCTTCCTCGCCGGCTCGGTCAACTTCTGCACCTTAATGCCGATGCGCGCTATTCCTTTCAAGCTGGTGTGCCTGCTCGGCATGAACGACGGTGATTACCCTCGCGCGCAGCCGCCGCTGGACTTCGACTTGATGGGCAGCGATTACCGTCCCGGTGACCGCTCACGTCGTGAAGACGACCGCTATCTGCTGCTCGAAGCACTGCTCTCAGCGCGAGACCAGCTGTATATCAGTTGGGTGGGCCGTAGCATTCGCGACAACAGCGAGCGTCCGCCATCCGTGTTGATCGGCCAGTTGCGCGATCACCTCGCCGCAGGCTGGAGACTCCAAGATGCCCAAGAACCCATGGACAGCAAAAAGCGCGATCCGGGTCAGCAGCTCCTGCACGCACTCACCCTCGAACATCCGCTTCAGCCATTCAGCGCGCAATACTTTCATGAGAACACCGGCTTCTTCAGCTTCGCCCGTGAATGGCAGGTCCTGCACGAAACCAGTGTCACCGTGCCGACAACCACGAAACTTGCTGCCCACGAACAAGACGAACCCCTGAACCTGGCTCAACTGCAGGACTTCCTCAGGAATCCGGTCAAGCACTTCTTCAGCCAGCGTTTGAAGATCTACTTCGAAGTGGCCGAAGCGCCTTTGGCTGATGAAGAGCCGTTTGTGCTCGACGCCCTTGAGCGCTACAGCCTGAGTGACAGCCTGCTCAACGCTGCGCTCACTGGCTCGCAAGAAATTGACGAGGCGCTGCAGGCACAGGCATTAAAACTCCAGGGCAGCGGCCTGTTACCCATGGCGGGTTTCGGCAGCAGCTTGCGAGAAGAATTGATCGAGCCGCTGCCGGATTTGCTGCAGCGTTATCAGAGCCTGCTTCATAAATGGCCTGAAGCGCTGAGCAGTGCGCTGCCGGTCAGTTATACCCATCAAGGCGTGCGACTGGAAGGTTGGCTAGGTGGTTTGCATGCCAATGCTCAAGGCGAGTACTTACTGATCACGGCTATTCCGAACTCCATTGGCTCAAAGAAAAACCGTAAATGGCATCGCCTTATTCGTCCTTGGGTTTTACACCTGGTGGGCTGCGCATGCGGGCTGCCGCTGAGCACTGCACTGGTAGCCAGCGATGAAACGCTGTTGCTGGACCCGCTGGATAAATCCCTCGCCACAGCTGCGCTGAATGACTTGCTCACGGCTTGGCTCAGTGGCATGCAGCGACCTTTACCTGTCGCAGTTAAAACCGCTTTCGCCTCACTCAGCCAGAACGACGAAAGCAAAGCCGAAGCCGCTGCTCGCAAAGCCTACGAAGGCGACGGCCAAACCTCTGATGGCGAGCGACGCGAAAGCACTGCGCTGGCCCGGCAATTTCCGGACTTCGATGCCCTGATCGAAAGCGAAGAGTTTGCTGGCTGGTGCGATGCGCTCTACAAGCCGATTTTCGACGCGCCTTGGCAAAGTGAAGGAGCCAGCGCATGACCGACATTCAACACACCGCATCCTTGGCTCTGCGTTTCCCGCTGCGTGGCAGCCAACTGATCGAAGCCAGCGCCGGAACCGGCAAGACCTTCACCATTTCGGCGCTTTATGTGCGTCTGGTTCTCGGCCATGGCGGTGATGTCGCCGGTTTTGGCCGTGAACTGTTGCCGCCGCAAATCCTCGTCGTCACCTTCACCGATGCCGCGACCAAAGAACTGCGCGACCGGATTCGCATCCGGTTGGCCGAAGCCGCACGCTTCTTTCGCGAAGAAATCAGCGCGCCTGATGAGTTGATCAACGAACTGCGCGAGCAATTCACGCCCGAGCAATGGCCAGCCTGCGCCAGTCGCCTGGACATTGCAGCACAATGGATGGACGAAGCTGCGGTATCGACGATCCACAGTTGGTGCCAGCGCATGCTGCGCGAACATGCTTTCGACAGCGGCAGCCTGTTCACCCAGACCCTGGAAACCGATCACAGCGATTTGCTTGGCGAAGTGCTACGCGACTACTGGCGACTGTTCTGCTACCCCATGAGTGGCGATGCCCTGAACTGGGTACGCGCCAATTGGAGTGGTCCGGCGGCCTTGTTACCTCGGGTGCGCAGCCTCTTTGGCAGCGACCGGGCGGTCCCGACCCAAGACCCTGCCGAGTTGATCACCGCCTCTCTGCAGCAACGTCGCGAGGCGCTCAAAGCACTTAAGTCGCCATGGACCAACTGGGCTGCCGAGCTGCATGCAATCTGCATCGATGGCGTGGCGTGCAAGGTGGTCGATGGGCGCAAGATGCAGGAGCGCTATTTCCGGCCTTGGTTTGAAAAGCTCACCGCCTGGGCTGCTGATGACGAACTGGAAGAGCTCGATCTGGGCACCGGCTTCACCCGACTGACGCCCGACGGTATTGCTGAGGCGTGGAAGAGCAATCCGCCTTCGCATCCTGCTTTCGAGGCGATGGTCGAACTCAAAGTCGCGCTCGATACCTTGCCGACACCCGATGCCGCAGTGCTCGAACATGCCGCACACTGGGTCGGCATGCGCTTCGAAGCAGAGAAACGTCGTCGCGCCGAAATGGGTTTCGATGACATGCTGCTCAGGCTCGACGCTGCGCTGCAAAGCTCAGGCGGCGAGCGTCTGGCGACCTTGATTCGCGAACAGTTTCCGGTTGCCTTGATCGATGAGTTCCAGGACACCGACCCGGTGCAGTACCGGATTTTCGAGAGCATCTATCGCCTTGAAGAAAACGACACCGAAACCGGGCTGTTCCTGATCGGCGACCCCAAGCAGGCGATTTACGCGTTCCGTGGTGCTGACATCTACACCTACCTGCGCGCGCGTGGGGCAACGGTTGGCCGCTGGCATACGCTGGACACCAACTACCGTTCTAGCCATTCCATGGTCGAAGCGGTCAACCACGTGTTTCAGCGTGCCGAGCAGCGTCCGGAAGGGCGCGGTGCATTCCTGTTTCGCGAAGGCGACAAGAACGATGTGCCATTCTCGGATGCGCTTTCTCAAGGTCGCAAAGACGCTCTGCAAATAGACGGCACACCGCTGGCTGCCCTGAATGTCTGGCAACTGGCGAGTGATCAGCCGGTATCCGGCGTCAGCTATCGCCAGCAACTGGCTGCCAGTTGCGCCAGTGAAATCGTCCGGCTGCTTAACGCCGGGCAACAAGGCCGCGCCGGTTTCGCCGCTGTGGATAAAGACCTGAAAGGCCTGCTGCCTGCCGACATCGCGATTCTGGTGCGTGACGGCAAAGAGGCTCAGGCGGTGCGCGGCGAATTGTCGGCCCGTGGCGTGCGCAGCGTTTACTTGTCCGACAAGGATTCAGTGTTCGCCGCTCAGGAAGCGCATGACGTGTTGGCCTGGCTCAAGGCCTGCGCCGAACCAGACTCCGAACGTACCCTGCGCGCCGCATTGGCATGCATCACCCTGGCGTTACCGCTGGCAGAGCTGGAGCGCTTGAATCAGGACGAATTAGCGTGGGAAGCGCGGGTCATGCAGTTCCGCGGTTATCACCTGATCTGGCGTAACCAGGGCGTGTTGCCGATGCTGCGCCGCTTGCTGCACGACTTCCATTTGCCGCAGATCCTGATCACCCGAAATGATGGCGAGCGTGTCCTGACCAACTTGCTGCACCTGTCCGAGTTACTGCAGCAAGCCGCTGCCGAACTGGATGGCGAACAGGCGTTGATCCGCCATCTGGGCGAGCATCTGGCGATGTCCGGTCAGGCGGGTGAAGAACAGATTTTGCGTCTGGAAAGTGATGAGCAACTGGTCAAGGTCGTGACCATCCACAAGTCCAAAGGCTTGCAGTATCCATTGGTGTTCCTGCCGTTCATTTGCTCCAGCAAACCGGTGGATGGCACGCGTCTACCACTGCATTTCCACGATGAAAACGGTAGGGCGCAAGTCAGTCTCAAGCCTACCGCTGCCCTCATCGAACAGTCCGACAACGAGCGTCTGGCTGAAGATCTACGTCTGCTTTATGTGGCCCTGACCCGAGCTGAATATGCCTGTTGGCTGGGCGTGGCCGACCTCAAGCGCGGTAACTCCAGCAGCTCGATGTTGCACCGCTCGGCATTGGGTTACCTGCTGGGCGGCGGCATGCCGTTGGTCGAGTCGGCAGGTCTGGCGTCATGGCTGCGTGATCTGGGCGAAGGTTGCGACGGGATCAGCGTCGAAGACGTTCCTGCCCCAACTGCAGAAACCTTCAGCCCACCACGCAACGAAGCAACCTTGCTCAAACCGCGCATGCCCAAACGCCGCGCTGCCGAGAATTGGTGGATCGCCTCTTACAGCGCATTGCGCATCGGCGACACGATCACCGCGGGTAGCGATAGCGACGAATCACCGGACAGCCCGCAAGCGCAAAAGCTGTTCGATGACGAACGCCTCGACCCCGAAGCGCCGCGTGAGGTGCTGGTCAGCGGTGGTGACATCCACCGTTTTCCACGCGGCCCTAATCCCGGCACCTTCCTCCATGGTTTGTTGGAATGGGCGGGCAACGAAGGTTTTGCCAAGGCTGTCAGCGATCCACAACAGCTCAAGGACGCTGTGGCCCGGCGCTGTAACCGGCGTGGTTGGGAAGGCTGGATCGACACGCTGACCGGCTGGCTGCAACAGGTTCTGAGTTTGCCGTTGTCGCTGGCCGGCGACAGTACGCCGATTTCTCTAGGGGCGATGGACCAGCCCAATCAGTACCGCATCGAAATGGAATTCTGGTTCGCCTGCCACAAAGTCAACGTCGCACAAATGGACGCTCTGGTGCGCCGCTACACCCATGACAACGCCCCGCGCGCGGCAACCGAAACGGTGTCTCTGAACGGCATGTTCAAGGGCTTCATCGACCTGACCTTCGAACACGAAGGTCGCTATTACGTGGCGGATTACAAATCCAACTGGCTCGGCCCGGACGATGAAAGCTATACCCACGACGCCATGACCAGCGCGATTCTGGACAACCGTTACGACCTGCAATACGTGCTCTACCTGCTGGCTTTGCATCGCCAGCTCAAGGCGCGTCTCGCCGATTATGACTACGACCAACACATGGGTGGCGCACTTTATGTGTTCCTGCGTGGCGCTTATTCAACCAGTCAGGGCGCCTGGTTTACCCGGCCGCCACGGGAGCTGATCGAAGGTCTGGATCTACTGTTTCAAGGCAAGTCAGTGACTGAAGAGTTCGTCCTGACCGGAGAACCCGCATGACTCGCTCATTCGCTGAACTGCTGCCCACCCCGCTGGATGCACAGAGTCTGGCTGACCTAACGCCATTGACCAACGTTCGCGACCTGCTGCTGTTGCTTGAGCGTTGGGTCGAGCGCGGCTGGCTGCGGGCGCTGGATAAGGCTTTCGTGGCGTTCCTCAGTGAGCTGGACCCATCCGCCGATTCACTGGTGTTGCTGGCCGCTGCGTTGACCAGTCACCAACTCGGCCACGGCCATGTTTGCCTGGACCTATACGAAACCCTTAAAGAACCGGACTTCGCCTTGTCATTGCCTCCCGAAGGCGATGTGCAAAGCGGCCCGATGCTGCTGCCGTCACAGTTGCTGGTAGCGCAGGATGGTGACGCATGGTGCCAAGCATTGCTGGCCAGCACGTTGGTTGCCCGAGGCGATGACGCCAGTGAAAGTGCGGCCAGCAAACCATTGGTGTTGTCTGACCGGCGTTTGTATTTGCGCCGTTACTGGACGTACGAGCGGCGCATCGGCGCGATCTTGCGTCAGCGGCTGGCACAGCGAGAGGCCGTTTCTGATGACCTCGCTCAACGTTTGAATGCGCTGTTCCCGCCGAGCAGTACGCCGGATGCGCTGATCGACTGGCAGAAACTGGCCTGTGCGCTGGCGACTCGCGGCGCATTCAGCATCATTACGGGCGGGCCGGGCACCGGTAAGACCACCACGGTTGTTCGCTTGCTCGCTTTATTGCAGGCCCCGGCTGTTCAGGCCGGTCAGCCGTTGCGGATTCGTCTGGCTGCGCCCACCGGTAAAGCGGCGGCGCGTTTGACTGAGTCCATCAGCCAGCAAGTGCAGAGCCTGACGGTCAGTGAAGACGTGCGTCAAAAAATCCCTGCCGAAGTGACCACCGTGCACCGTTTGCTGGGTAGTCGTCCGGGCACGCGGCACTTTCGTCATCACGCCGGGAATCTGCTGCCCCTGGATGTGTTGGTGGTGGACGAAGCGTCGATGATCGACCTGGAAATGATGGCCAATCTTTTGGAAGCCCTGCCACCCCATGCGCGGATGGTGCTGCTGGGTGACAAGGACCAGTTGGCTTCCGTTGAGGCGGGCGCCGTATTGGGCGATTTATGCCGTGATGCCGAAGCCGGGTTGTACAGCCCGCAAACCCAGCGCTGGCTGGAAACAATCAGTGGTGAAGATCTGAATCGTGCCGGTTTGCAGCAAGGCGATGAGCAGCAGCATCCACTGGCTCAGCAAGTGGCGATGTTGCGTTACTCGCGGCGCTTTGGCGAAGGAAGTGGTATCGGGCAATTGGCGCGGCTGGTCAATCAGCAGCAGTCCACCGAAGCGCGCGCTTTGTTGACCGCTCGTAGCCATGCGGATTTGCACGCATTGGCCCTCAAGAATGAGCAGGACCGTTCACTGGAGCGCCTGCTACTCGAGGGACTCGACCAAGGCTCGGAAGGCCCGCAGGGCTATCGCCATTATCTGGGCGTGATGGCCGCGCAGCGTCCGCCACAGGATGCCGCGCTGGAAGACGAGCGTTGGGGGCAGTGGGCGCGAGCGGTACTGGATGCGTTCGATGCGTTTCAGTTGCTGTGCGCTGTGCGTAAAGGACCGTGGGGCGTTGAAGGGCTGAACCGGCGCATCACCAGCGCGCTGTACGAAGCCCGGCTGATTGAAAGCGATCAGCATTGGTACGAAGGTCGGCCGGTGTTGATGACCCGCAATGATTACGGGCTTGGCTTGATGAACGGCGACATTGGCATCGCCTTGCGCCTGCCTGAGCGCGACGGGCCGGAAGCAGGCAAACAGGTGTTGCGGGTGGCCTTCCCGCGTAACGACGGCAGCGGCGGGGTACGCTTCGTCTTGCCGAGTCGGCTCAACGATGTGGAAACGGTTTACGCCATGACTGTGCACAAATCCCAAGGCTCGGAGTTCGCCCATACCGCACTGATCCTGCCCGAGGCGCTAAACCCGGTGCTTACCAAAGAGCTGATCTACACCGGCATCACCCGCGCCAAACACTGGTTCAGTCTGATCGAACCGCGCAAAGGCGTGTTCGAAGAAGCACTGCGGCGCAAGGTAAAGCGCCTGAGTGGGTTGATGCTGGAGCTATAAAAACCACCTATATCAACCAACGCATCACGATCTGAATTTATATCGAATAATGGGACCGATCAGCATGAACCTGAGTCTGACGCGAACTTGTGGGAGCGAATTCATTCGCGAAGAGGCCGGTACATCCGCAGCATCTGTGTCGTAAGGAATGCCGTCTTCCCGGATGAATCCGGTCCCACAGTACATGCAAACGTTTCTGTAGGAGCTGCCGAAGGCTGCGAGGCCTCCACCCCTGACACGCCGCGATCGCAGCCTTCGGCAGCTCCTACAGGGATTTGTTAATAAGCCGAGCACCAATAACGCTCAAAAAAGCCAAAATATCGCACCGGCGCTTTGCGTTCAGAGCAATGAAATGTTCTGAAATGCATAATTGTGGGAAAGGTCTCTCGCCCCTACCATCTCATCAAAGGTCAGCCCCCTCGTCAGGGGTAAAAGACCCATTACTTGACGAGTTGGAGAACCACGCATGACAACTGCGCACGTAGCGGCCCAGTCTCCCGCGAAACCGCCGATGTCCAGAGGCAAGCTGTACAAACTGGTGATCGCCTCGTCGATTGGCAATGCTCTGGAGTGGTTCGACCTGATCGTCTACGGGTTCTTCGCGATCACCATCTCCAAACTGTTTTTTCCCACCGCTGACGAGACGGTATCGCTGCTGTTGGCGCTGGGTACTTTCGCACTTTCTTACCTGATTCGCCCCTTGGGCGCGGCCGTGTTGGGCTCCTATGCCGACCGTGTCGGTCGCAAGTCAGCGATGCTGGTATCGATCTGGCTGATGATGCTCGGCACGTTGCTGATTGCGATCATGCCGACCTACGCGGCTATCGGTGTCTGGGCGCCGATCGGGATATTCCTGGCGCGTCTGATTCAGGGATTTTCCGCGGGTGGCGAGTTCGGCAGCGCAACCGCTTTACTGGTGGAACATGCTCCGGAACGCAAAGGGCTGCTTTCCAGTTTCATGTTTGCCAGTCAGGGCATCAGCAGTTTGCTGGCTTCAGGGTTCGGCTTGTTACTGACTACCACGCTGACGGTGGACCAGCTCGAATCCTGGGGCTGGCGCATTCCGTTTCTGTTCGGTCTGATGATAGGCCCGGTCGGCTTGTACATCCGTCGTCACATCGAAGAGGCTGGGGAGTTCAAGGAAAGCGAGCGCAGCCATGCGCCTGTAGGAGAACTGTTCAAGGCGCACAAGTACCGCATGCTGCTTGCTGTTGGCGCGCTCATGCTGTCCACGTCGGCCACCTACGTGATCATTTACATGCCAACTTATGCCGTCAAACAGTTGGGCCTGAGCGCATCCATCGGCTTCGCGGGCACGCTGCTCAGTGGGCTGGTGCTGACCATCCTGACGCCGTTCATTGGTCATCTGTCCGACGTATTTGGTCGTACCCGGATCATGCTCGGCGCGTCGTTGATCTTCATCCTTAGCATCTATCCGGCGTTTTCCTGGCTGGCAGCCAACCCGACGTTGCTGGTGTTGTTGGCGGTATTGTTCTGGATGAGCATCCTCAAGGCGATCTACTTCGGTGGCCTGCCTGCCTTGATGTCCGAGTTGTTTCCTACCCAGGTGCGCGCCACCGGCATGGCCCTGAGTTACAACATCGGCACCACGGTGTTCGGCAGCTTCACGCCCTTCATCATCGCGTGGCTGATCAGTGCCAGCGGCGACAACCTCGCGCCGAGTTACTACCTGCTCGTCACCGGTGTGCTCAGTCTGGTCACCCTGTTCGCGATCCGTCGACTGCTGAAGCTGGCTTGACAGCACGTCAACGCAGGACCTGTAGGAGCGCGCTTGCCCGCGATAGCGTCAGCGCAGCCGATATATTTATCGGCTGACACACCGAATCGCGGGCAAGCGCGCTCCTACGGAAAAGCATTCCAGATCGGGTAGTTGAGTTTTTTGACAAGAGCCGCATCAGCCTTTGGTGACTGTGCTCGCCTTCACCAGTTGCTCTTCCAGAAAACTCAGAAAGTAACGCACCAACACCGGCAGTTTGCGTCCGGCCATGATCTGCACTTGCAGACTGCGCTGGCGTAACTGAGGATCGCTCATGGGCACCAGCACCAGATTGTCCCGGGCGGTGGAGCCATTGACGGTGACGGTGCCGCACAGCGCAATAACATCCTGGGAATACCGAACCACGCTATAGATCGTGCCCAACGATTGACTGGTGTAGGCGGGCACGATGTTGATGCCCTGCATGTGACAGGCGATATCGAACAGATAGCGCAGGGTCGAGCCTGTGTAGGGCAGGGCGAGCGGGAATTCGCTCAGGTCTTTCACTTCAAGGGATTCACGGTTGGCCAGCGGGTGGCTGGCGGGCATGAGGGCGCTGATGGGTGAGTCGCAACTCAGGGAGATTTCAACGCCTTGAGTTGGCGTCAGACTGAAGGTCAGGGCGATGTCCACCGAACCTTCCTTGACCAGTTGCGATGCGCGGGCCGCGTCCACCACGTGCACATCGAAACTCGCCCCAGGATGGAAGTTACGAAACTCTGCCGTGACCCTCGGCAAAAATTCCCACGCCATCCCTTCCGGGCAGGCCAGCACAATCCGGTGCTGCTGCAAGGTGTTCACGCCGCGCATTTCGGCGATCACGTTCTTCACTTCCAGCATGTTGCGCGTGGCATAGGCCAGCAGCAATTCGCCCGGCTCGGTCAGTTGCATGCCGCGCGGCTTGCGCTCGAACAACTGCAAGCCGAGGTTCTCTTCAAGGTTGCTGATCTGGCGGCTGACCGCAGACACCGCGACATGCAGCTCTTCGGCCGCTGCCGATAGCGAACCGGTCCGGGCCACACTGTGGAAATAACGCAGCGGCAGATCATGCATATCAGCTCCCTATTGCTGCCTCATCGCTGTGCAGATCAGGTTTGTTCTAAAGGCAAGGATAGCTTGCAAACTTGATAATTGTTGCAAGTCAGGCGGCAACGTTACCCTTGATTTCATTGCTGGTCGAGCTGCTTTTCAGCACGACTGAACGCCCCGTGAAAGGTAATCCTGATGTCTTCAACCCCCTTGCATACCCGAGAGCACGCCATTGAACTTGCCGCTCAAACCCTCAATTCCGGGGCGTTTATTGAGACCCTGAGCCGCCGTGTAGCGCAACGTACCGAGAGCCAGAACCCTGAGTGCGCCCAGCCGTTGCGTGACTATTTACTGATCGAATTGCAACCATTGCTGGTCCGTTTGGGATTCACCTGCCGCTTTGTTGAAAACCCGCACAGCGGCAAGCCACCGCTGCTTTTTGCTCAGCGCATTGAAGACCCTGCACTGCTGACTTTGCTGACTTACGGCCATGGCGACGTCACCAGCGGTCAGGACGAGCTCTGGCAGGAAGGCACTGCCCCTTGGCAATTGAGCATCAAGGACGGGCGTATTTATGGTCGCGGTACGGCCGACAACAAGGGTCAGCACAGCATTAACCTGGCCGCGCTCGAAGCGGTGTTGCAGGCGCGCGAAGGCAAGCTGGGCTACAACCTGAAAATCATTTTCGAGATGAGTGAGGAAGTCGGCTCGCCGGGTCTTGAACAAGCCTGCCGTGACAACGCTGAAGAACTGGCCGCCGACCTGTTTCTAGCCTCCGATGGCCCGCGTGTACGACACGATCTGCCGACATTGTTCCTCGGCTCCCGTGGCGTCTGCCAGTTCCGCCTGACGCTGGACACCGGTAACGGCAGCCGCCCTTCGGGCAACTGGGGCGGGNCCGGCTATCGTGCTGGGCCACGCCTTGTCATCGCTGGTTTCCGCTCAGGGTGAACTACTCGCTGAATGCCTGCGTCCGGCCCCCATGCCGGAATACGTGTCGGCGCTGATCCGTGATCTGCCGGTAGGGGGCGAAAGCTTTGACCCTCAGCTCAACCCGAACTGGGGCGAACCGGGCCTGACCACGGGCGAAAAACTGTTCGGCTGCAACACTCTTGAGGTCGTCGGCTTGTCGTCCGGCAGCACGGTCAAAGTGATCGGCGCGATTCCGGGGCGGGCCGAAGCGGTGTGCCAGTTGCGTTTTGTCGACGGTACTGACTGGCAATCGCTGGAGAGCAACCTGCGCAAGTACCTGGATCAGCATGGCTTTGAAGATGTGCAGATCAATATCGAGGGCGGGTATGCCGCGACCCGCCTTGATCCACGTCATCCATGGGTTGGGTTTGTGCAGCAGTCGGTGAGCCGGAGTCTTGGTGAGCCGGTGAGCATTTTGCCGAACCTGGGCGGGACGATTCCCAACCACTGCTTCGCTGATGTACTGGGCTTGCCGACGGTCTGGCTGCCGCACTCTTATCCATCCTGCAAACAGCACGCGCCGGATGAACATCTGCTTGAGAGTGTTGTGGAGCAAGGCCTGAAAGCCGCGACCGGGTTGTTCTGGGATCTGGGCGAAGCGCCCGCGAAGATGCTGAAGGTCTGACAGACACTCTTTATTTGCACGGGTGCACCAATCCTTGTGGGAGCCGGGCTTGCCCGCGATACAGGCGACGCTGTTCTGTCGTTGACTGCGTCAGCCTTATCGCGGGCAAGCCCAGCTCCCACAGAGGGTAGTGTATTAGCGATCCAGCCCCATAAACTGCATCACCCGTTCCCCAGCCTGACCCGCACGAATGGTCTGCGGTCCAGCATCGGCCTGGACCACGCCGTTTTCCATGAAAATCACCCGGTCTGAAATGGACATGGCGAAGTCCATTTCGTGGGTGACGATCAGCATGGTCATGCCTTCCTTCGCCAGGTCGCTGATGACCTTCAGCACATCTCCTACCAGTTCCGGGTCCAGCGCAGAGGTGGGTTCGTCGAACAGCATGATCTGCGGGTCCATTGCCAGGGCGCGGGCGATGGCGACGCGTTGCTGCTGCCCGCCGGACAACTGATGCGGATACTTGTGTGCGTGGGCCAGCAGGCCAACCTTGTCCAGCAGTGCGTAGGCGCGTTGCTCGCTGATCACCCGATCCCGGTCGTGATAACGCGGGGCGAGGGTGACGTTGTCGAGGATCGTCCGGTGCGGGAACAGGTTGAAGTTCTGGAACACCATCCCGATGCGCTGCACCCCGCGACGGATCTGCGGATTGTTCGGCTTGTCACCTGCGTGAATGAAGCTCTCGCCGAACAGAATGATCTCGCCGTCATCAATGCTTTCCAAGCCGTTGACGGTACGAATCAACGAGGTCTTGCCTGAGCCAGACGGACCGATGATAGAGATTACCTGACCCACAGCTACGTCCAGATTGATGCCCTTGAGCACTTCGTGTTTGCCGTAACTTTTATGAATCGTGTGCAGTTGCAGCGCTGGCGCAAGACCGTTTTCAGCGGGGGCGGCCGCTTTCGAGACGGTGGCCGGAAGGCTGGCCCGTAATTGCTGCACGCTGGCGTCATCCAGGGTTTGCGGCTTGCGATTGTTCAGTTCCAGGTGCTGTTGGAGCCAGTGGAACAGCCAGCCAAACACGGTGACGATCATCACGTAATACACTGCCACGGCCGACAGGGTTTCCATGACCAGAAAGTTTTGCGCGTACAGGCGTTGGCCCACGGTCAGCAGTTCAGTCAGGGAAATGACCGAGATGATCGAGGTCAGTTTGACCACGGTGATGTATTCGTTGATCAGCGTTGGCAGCGAGATACGAAACGCCTGCGGGATCACGATCAGCCGCTGCATGCCCAGGACGCCAATACCCAGCGCACGCCCGGCTTCTTTCTGACCCTTGGCCACGGAAATCAGCCCGCCGCGATGGATCTCGGCCATGTACGCCGCTTCCGTGACCACCAGCGCAAACAGGCCTGAATAGAACGGATCGGAGAACAGGTCGCGGGTGAATGGCAGCATCTGCGGCAGGTTGTAGATGAACACCACCAGCACCAACAGCGGGACGCTGCGGAAGAACCAGATATAAATCGACGCTGGAATACGGACCCAGCGCGAAGCCGACAGCTTGGCCGAAGCCAGCAGAAACCCCAGCAGCATGCCGATGAACCAGCCCAGGGCACTGAGCTGGATGACGGTGATGCAGGACTTCCAGAAGTCCACCATCGAAAACAGAGAAAAAAAGTAAGCCCATTCGAATTGCATGTACACCTCAAGGTCAGCCGCACAGCAACCTGTAGGAGCGCGCTTGCCCGCGATTGGGTCTACAGGTCGACTGAGTTATCGACTCGACTGACGCTATCGCGGGCAAACGCGCTCCTACCGATTGGGGGCGTTTAATGCTGTGAATCAGTTACTCGGCGCTTCCAGGTTGTATTTCTTCAGCAACGCATCGTATTCGCCGGATTTCTTGGTCTCGTCGAAGGCCTTGAGCAGCGCTTGATACAGCTCCTCGTTGCCCTTCTTCACGTAAATGCCAAGGGTCTGCTGATAGATCGAATGCTCAGTGCTGACCACCACGCGGCCTTTGGTGCGTTCGGCGATCATGCCGGCCGCGCCGTCGATTTCGACTTGTGCCTGAACGTTGCCCGACAGCAGCGCCTGAGTCACTTCAGGGGCTGATGGGAATTCGCTGACCGAGATCGCGCCTTTGTTGTTCGGCACACAGTAATCCACCGACAGCTTGTTGAACTGGGCAACCCAGGTCGTGCCTTTTTCCAGGCCGACTTTCAGGCCGCAGAGGTCTTCCGGCACCTTGGGTTTGATCTTGCTGTCCTTGAGCACCATGATCGCTGCGCCGGTTTTGGCGTAGGCAATGGTTTGTGCCTGGGTCTGACGCTCCGGCGTGATGTACATGCCCGAGATGATCGCGTCGTAGTGACCCGAGTTCAGGCTGAGGATCAGGCTGGAGAACTTGGTGTCGACGAAGTCCGCCTTGAGGTTCATGTGCTTGGCGAGCATGTGCGCCAGTTCGGGATCTGAACCGACGACATTTTTCTTCTCGTCATAGGATTCGAACGGTGGATAAGTGATCTCCATCCCCACTTTGAACACGCCCGGTGTCACGGTAGTGGCGGCGTGTGCCAGCGTCGCGCCAAACACGGCGGCGGCAAGCACGGTCAAGCGGACAGCAATGTTCTTTTTATTGCGCATCGTCGAGGACTCCAAAGTAGAGAAAGGTAAGCACGGTAGAGTTGGGAAAAGGGTTTAGCCGGGCAATTCAGAGCGGTTCTGAAGCCTGGTTTTTCAAGTGGCCAAAGCTCGAAGGCTTGCGGGCTTTTTCATAAAGCTTCAATTCGCCGTTCTCCACTTTTCTGCGCAGGTACTGATAGGTTTGCAGTGCCTGGCCGAACATGTGTTCGCCGATGGTGATCTCCTCGTAATCCTGTGCGCCTGCCTTGGCGAACTGCGGCAACGGTTTGATTTGCGTATGAAAATCGCAGGCGTAGAACAGTGGAAATGAATAGCGTTCTTCGCTGACGGTTCTGACCCGATGGGCCGTTGCAACGAACGTACCAGCGGTCATTACCTCCAGCATGTCGCCGATATTGACGACGAACGCGTCTTCTACAGGCGGCGCGTCGATCCATTCACCCAGATCGTTCATCACTTCCAGGCCCGGCTTGTCGGCCAGCAAGATCGTGAAGCACTCGTAATCGGTGTGTGCACCAATACCGGGCGCGTCCTGTGCGGCGTCGTCGAAGGGGTAGTGGATCAGGCGCAGCTTGGAAGGCGGTCGAGTGACCATCGCGTCGAAGTAACCCTCTTCCAGACCGAGCGCCAACGCGAAGCCATCGAACAGCCGACGACCCAGGGCGAATACAGCCGCGTAATAGGCTTGCACCGCAGGCTTGAAGCCCGGCAGGTCCGGCCATTCGTTGGCGCCGATCAGGGGAGTTTTGGCGATCACCAGCGGGTCTTCATCACCCACTTCAAAGCCGATATCGAAGGCTTCTTTGTGGTCCGGCTTGCCTTTGGCATACACCTCCTCACCTTCCGGCACGAAGCCTTTATGGCTGCGCGACGTGCCGATGTAATGCTGCATCTTGTAATCCAGCGACTGGGCAAAAAGATCCTTGGCGGCCTGACGCAGTCCATCGATCAACGTGAGATCAATGCCGTGATTCTTTATGTACAGAAAGCCGACTTCCCGCGCCGCTTTGCCGAGGTCTTCGGCCACCGCCTGGCGTTGGGCAATATCGGTGCTGAACAGCCCGGCGATATCCACAACCGGGATGCTGTTGAAGTTGGCGATGGCTTGAGAGTGATCCGGCATGACAACAGGCTCCATTAGCGGTAGGTGGATTGGGAGACGCGCTGGAAGTGTTCGCGTTCGGTCTTACCCATCCAGGTGTTCAGCGACCACAAATCGGCCACCGGCACATTGGTGAAGGGCAGGTGATGCAGGTAGCCATCGGCGCCGAACTCTGGCGTCAGCGTAGTGACTTGATAGCCGCGCTCCTGTTGCGAGCGCCAGATCGCTTCCCAGTGTTGCTGATGGAAGGCCAATTCCTTTGCGTATTCCGGTGCGGCAGGATGCGGGACTTGCGGGCCCTGGTCGTAACCAACCCGGGCCTGAATGTGATGGACGCGTTCAACGAAAGCGCTCAGGTCGTCTTCCGGATCGTTGAGCAGACGCTCGCAGGTCACGATCCAGTGGCTGATGTCGCTGGTGAAACGCAGGTCCGGCAATTGCCGAATCAGTTCAAGGGTCACCCACGGATTGAACAACGAGCGCGAGCGATGAGTTTCGAAAGTGCATAACTGACCGTGCTTGCGCGCCAGTTCCAGAGCCTGACCGAAGAACTCCACTTGTTGTGCTAATTGCCAACGATCGTTCCCCGCCAGTACGTTCACGAAGCGCGGCGACAGCTCACTGGCCCAGCCCAGTTTCTTGTCCAGGTCAGTAAGGTGTTCGGCGACTGTCGCTGATTGTTCTGGCAGCACATCGTAAGCGGTGAAGACGGTGCTGATATAGCCCACCTGATTGGCCCGCAAGAACGCCGCGAACTCGGCCCGCTCCGCAGCGCTCAGTGGCAGGCGTGCTTCCATTCCGTCGAACCCGGCTTCGAGTAGTTCTTCCAGAGCCTGGGTTTTGCTCGCGGTGTAGCCCCAGAGGGTGCGGAATATTTCCAGCTTCATCGATCAACCTCAAAAGATTACTCAAGCAAGTGACGCGGCCTGATCTTAGGTGGGCGTGATGAGCGAGAAGAATAGGAAAGCTCAAATCGATAGTTCAGAGATTTGTGAAGTAATGAGTGCCTGGCGCATATCCATTGTGGGAGCAGAGCTTGCTCGCGATGCAGGCAACGCGTTGTTTCAGCCGGACCGCGTCAAACTCGGCCCCATGTGGGAGCGGTGCTTGCCCGCGATAAGGGCGACGCGGTCTGAAGCATAAATCGCGGTGTTCTTATCGCGGACAAGCACCGCTCCCACATAAAGATCGCATCCATTCAGTCGTTCATGTTTTGTTTGATAAAAGTCGAGCTTGCTCGCGAAGATCGATAATGTGGTAGATCTGACATACCGAGTCGACTGCTTCGCGAGCAAGCTCGGCTCCTACAGGGGATCGCATTCAGGCCGGTTATCCTGAAATGCATGGAATCAGGCACGAACCCCGGAGTTCTAGGCATTCCGTCCCGTGCCAGCACACGCGTACTATCCGCGCACGACCGTATTGCTGACGATCCTCGTCAAGGTATTGCGCAAGTCACGCCGTAGAGCGGCTGCCGTACCTGCTGTCTTTCTTTATTTTGTTTCTGCCAGCCGGATTAAATCCTCCGGAGTTTTCATAGGCGCGCTACTTTTAAATCACCTGGCAACGATCCGGGTGATCACAGAACTATAACGAACCGAACCGAAACCGCTGTGGACCAGCGTCGCCGAGGCGATGCATCAGCGGTTAACCGTGATGAATGCCAGAGGTTTTACGATGCAAACACTACTGATCAATGGTCAGCAGCATGAGCTGGATGTCGCTGAAGACATGCCTTTGCTCTGGGTCCTGCGCGACGTGCTGGGCCTGACAGGCACTAAATATGGCTGCGGTATTGCCCAGTGCGGCGTGTGCACGGTGCATCTCGATGGCCAGGCGGTGCGCTCTTGCGTGTTGCCGGTCAGTGCTGTGGGTGGGCGCAAAGTGACCACCATTGAAGCCGTCGGCGAATTGCCGGTTGGTCAGGAAGTGCAAAAAGCCTGGCTCGCGCACGAAGTCGTGCAATGCGGTTACTGCCAGCCGGGGCAGATCATGTCTGCCGTGGCGCTGCTGCAGGCGCATCCGGATGCCAACGATGAACAGATCACCGAGGCCATGGCCGGGAATCTGTGCCGTTGCGCGACCTATACGCGGATTCGTGCCGCCATCAAAAGCGTCAGTCAGGCCTGAAGGAAGACACCATGTCAGAAGTAAAAGGATCTGCTGCGACGGTGTCACGTCGTGGGCTGCTCAAGGGTGGAGCGCTTTCGCTGGGTGGGCTGGTGATCAGCACCTGGCTGCCGCCGATGGCCACACGCAGCATGGCGGCCGAAGCGGTCAGCGCTGCTCGTCTGGGTGACAAGGCTTCTCCGGGTTTTGGTGCCTTTGTGCGCGTAGCCCTCGACGGTCAGGTCACCGTGATCTCGCCAAAAATCGAAATGGGTCAGGGCGTGCAGACCGGTATCGCGATGATGGTCGCTGAAGAGCTGGAAGTCCCGCTCAGCTCGGTGAGGATCGAAGAGTCGCCGCCCGACGCAGCGCTGTATACCGACAACATTCTGCAGTTCCAGGCCACCGGCGGTTCCTCATCGACCCGCTACACCTGGGAGCCATTGCGCAAAGCCGGGGCAACCGCACGGGTTCTGCTGATCGAAGCCGCCGCCGTTCGATGGAACGTGGCGCCAAGCCTGTGCCGTGCCGAAAACGGTCACGTGCTGGGGCCTAACGGCAAGACGCTGGCCTATGGCGAACTGGTAGAAGCCGCCGCTGCGCTCCCGGTTCCCAAGGACGTCCCGCTCAAGGCTATCGCCGACTTCAAATTGCTGGGCACTTCCGCTCAACGTCTGGACACGCCGCACAAGGTCAACGGTTCGGCGCAGTTCACCATCGACGTAAAAATCCCCGACATGCTGATCGCTTCGTCGCTCACCTGTCCGGTCCATGGCGGCAAGCTGCGCAGCGTGAAAGACGAGGCAGCACGCAAAGTCCCCGGCGTGCGCGATGTGGTCCGCCTGGAGAATGCTGTCGCCGTTACTGCGACTAATTTCTGGTCCTGCCAGCAAGCGCTGAAGGCGCTGGAAATCGAATGGGACCTCGGTCCACATGCGTCGATTGATTCCGCACAACTGGACAAAGAACTGCTGGACGCCAGTTCCAAAGACGGCGTGTTCGCCAAGCAGACCGGTGATATCGGTGCGGCGCTGAAGAACGCTTCAAGCCAGTTCGAAGCCGTGTACCAGCAGCCATTCCTGTCTCACTCGCCGCTGGAACCCATGACCTGTGTTGCTCATGTGCGTCCGGACATGTGCGAGCTATGGGTCGGTTGCCAGGCCCCTGGCTTTGCGCAAATGGGCGCGGCCAAGGTCGCCGGTATGCCTGTGGATAAAGTAGTTATCCACAACCAGCTCATCGGCGGCGGCTTTGGCCGGCGTCTGGAGTCTGACTTCATCTTCCAGGCCGTGGACATCGCCCGCCAGCTCAGCTACCCGATCAAGCTGATCTGGAGCCGTGAAGAGGACATGACCCACGATAAATACCGCCCGCATTACGTGGATCGCATGAATGCGGCATTGGGTAAAGATGGCAAACCGGTTGGCTGGGAGCATCGAATTGCAGGCGCTTCAGTCATGGCTGCCTACGTTGGCAAGCTGCCAGAAAGCGGCGTTGATGCTGATGCCGTGGAAGTCGCCATCGATCCGGTCTACAAACTGGACAACCTGCAAGTGCGTTACATCCGCCAGGACCCGGAGGTTATTCCGGTTTCCTGGTGGCGTGGCGTGGGTCCGTTGCGCAGCACCTACGCCGTCGAAAGCTTCATCGACGAGCTGGCGCACAACGCCAAGGTTGATCCGGTTGAATACCGCTTGAGCCTGATGCAGGAGCAACCCCGCGCTCAGGCAGTACTGAAGAAAGCTGCAGAAATCGCCGACTGGAAAACCCCTCTGCCCGCCGGTCACGGTCGAGGCGTAGCGGTCAGTGCCGTGTTTGGCAGCTTTGTGGCGACCATCGTCGAGCTGGAAGTGCAGGCTAACAAAGGGATGCGCATCAAGCGTCTGATCACGGTGGTGGATTGCGGCTTTGCCACCAACCCACGGTCTGTCGAATCGCAAATGGAGGGCGGCACGCTCTTCGGCCTGTCGGCTGCGCTGTTCAACGAAATCCTCATCGAAAAAGGCCAGGTGGTGCAGACCAACTTCCACGCCTATCGGCAGATCCGCATGAGTGATGCTCCGCCCGTGGAAGTGCATGTGATCAAGAGTGAAGAAAGCCCCGGTGGTGTCGGTGAGACCGGCGCAGTGCCTGCTGCTGCAGCGCTGGTCAACGCCGTGTTCGCCGCGTCGAAAGTACGCGAGCGTCGTCTGCCACTGAGCCGTTCCGGCTATTTCACTCTTTGAGGAGCGCTGTTATGAAAACGTTGAATTATGCGCTCGCCGTGCTGGGTGCAAGTTTTGGGCTGACGGCCCAGGCTGCTGATCAAAGCCTCATCAGCAAAGGCGAGTACCTCACTCGCGCTGCTGATTGCGTGGCATGTCACGTTACACCTGGCGGCAAACCCTATGCGGGTGGTCTGGAGTTCAAACTGCCGTTTGGCACGTTGTACTCGCCGAATATTACCCCCGATAAGGAAACCGGGATTGGCAACTGGACCGACGATGAATTCGTCAGTGCGCTGCAAAAAGGTGTCGGCAAGGACGGCAAGCATTACTACCCGGCCTTCCCGTATACCTCGTACACATTGATGCCGCGCGAGGACATTCTGGCGATCAAGGCCTATCTGTTCAGCCTTGAGCCGATCAGTCAGAAGCCCAAAGAAAATGACCTGGCTTTCCCGTTCAACCAGCGCTGGGGCATGTTCTTCTGGAACGCGATCTTTGCCGATAACGAACGCTTCGTGCCGGACAGCAAACAGTCAGCCGAATGGAATCGCGGTGCTTACCTGGTGCAAGGTCCGGGGCACTGTGGCGAATGCCATACCCCGCGCAATATCTTCCAGGCCATGAGCAGCGGTAAATCCCTGGCCGGTGGCGAGATTGGCAACTGGCGCGCCTATAACATCAGCTCTGACCCGAAACACGGGATCGGTGCCTGGCCGCAGGAAGCTTTGGTGAGCTACCTGTCCAAAGGTTATGCACCGGGTTATGGCGGTGCTGGCGGGCCGATGGCGGATGCTGTCGAACACAGCCTGCGCTACCTGACGCCGGAAGATGTGAACGCCATTGCCGTTTACCTCAAGTCCACGCCTGCACGCAGCCAGGGTGTGCCGCGCCCAGCGGTTGCGGTCAACGACAAGGCTGAGAAAGGTCTGGGCAGCAAGGTCTTCACTGACTCCTGCGTGGGCTGCCACCGTCTGGACGGTACGGGCAATCAGTCGGCCATTGCGACCCTGATTGGCCTCAAAACCGTCAACGACCCGGCAGGCACCAACCTGATGGCGACGCTGCTGGAAGGCCACACCCAAGGCATGCTCCGCGCCGATCAACGCATGCCCGACTTCGCCCGCGCCTATAACGACACCGAGCTGGCAGCGGTCAGCACGTTTGTGTTGCGTCGTTTTGGACAGAGCAATGGGGAAGTGAAGGCTGAAGACGTAGCGAAATCGAGAGAGGCTTCGTTGCACTGATTGGTGGCGCTTATCGTTTAAATTGGAATGCTCTCCTCTGTGGGAGCTGGGCTTGGCCTGGGCGGCATTCCGACGATAAGGCTGGACGCGATCTAAAGAGAATCGCGCCAGCCCTATCGTCGGAATGCCGCCCAGGCCAAGCCCAACTCCCCCAGGAATCTGCGTTCAATCCCGTAGGACCGGCTTTAGCCGGGAGGGCGTCGGGACATTCACCAAATACTCTTCGCCAGAAATACCGCTCTCCCGGCTAAGGCCGGTCCTACGGTGTTGAAGGCTGTTGATACGTGCATCAGCCTTCCAACATCCACCGCAACGTCTCTTTCAATGGCGGCGTCTGCCACTCCGGCACCAAACCGCGCAGCCGTGAGTTATCCCCACACAGCGTTTTCACTTCATTCTCCCGGACAAACGCCGGGTTCACTTCGGTGATGATTTCATGGCCGGTGATTTCGCTGCACATGTCGATCACTTCACGCAGTGAGTGAGTGACGCCCGAGCTGACGTTGATGGTCTGCCCGATAGGCTTAGCTTCCAGCAACCCCCGATAGGCACTGACAACCGCACGCACATCGCTGAAGTCGCGCCACACATCAAGGTTGCCCAGTTCGATCCTGTCCGCCTTGCGCAAAAAGTGCGCGACGATTTTGGGCAGCAGAAAGTTTTCGTCCTGCCCCACGCCGGTGTAATTGAACGGGCGCGCAATGATCAAAGGTAGTCGGGCCTGCCAGAGGTTAGCCATGTGCTCCATGGCCAACTTGCTGACCGCGTAATCATTGGCAGGGGAGGCTGGCGTTGTTTCATCTAGCGAACCTTCTGAGGCATTCCCGTAAACATTCGCGCTGCTGGCGATCAGCACACAGTCCGGGGTTTTGCCGCACGCATCGATGGCTTCCAGCAGGTTGCGAGTGCCAATCAGGTTGACCTGATAAAACGCATCCGCCACGCCATGTCCGACAAATGCCACTGCGGCAAGATGCACCACAATGTCTGGCTGAATTTCGGCCAACAGCTTTTGCAATGCTGCAGTGTCCGCCAGATCGACCTGGTAATAACCCGCTTCTTCAGACGGCTGACGGCCAATGCCAATGACTTCGCAGCCCTGGGCTTTGAGTTCTGCGGCCATGTAGCGGCCTGTAAAGCCGTGGATGCCGGTAATCAACGCGCGCTTGCCAGCAATAGTCATCAGAAGCTAATGCCTCTCTCATTACGCAGCAAATCGGCTTCAACCATCATGCGGCACAGCTCCTCTAGCGTGGTTTTGGACTCCCAACCGAGGATTTTCTTCGCCTTGGCCGGGTCTCCGACGAGCAGTTCGACCTCGTTCGGACGGTAAAATTTCGGGTTGACCGTCACCAGCACTTTGCCCGTTACCGCATCGACCGCGTGCTCCTCTTCACCTGAGCCTTTCCACTCAACGTCCATACCGACGGCTTTGAACGTCATGGTGACGAAGTCACGTACGGTTTCCACTCGGTTGGTGGCGAGGATAAAGGTGTCCGGCTCGTCAGCCTGAAGCATGCGCCACATGCCCTCGACGTACTCTTTGGAATAACCCCAGTCACGCTTGGCGTCCATGTTGCCCAGAGAAAACGCGTCCAGTTGGCCCAGTTTGATCTTGGCCACGGAGTCGGTGATCTTGCGCGTCACGAATTCCAGGCCGCGCAGGGGCGACTCGTGGTTGAACAAGATGCCGCTGGTACCGAAGATTCCGTAAGACTCCCGGTAATTGATGGTCATCCAGTGTGCGTAAAGCTTGGCAACGCCATAGGGGCTGCGCGGGTAAAACGGCGTGCTTTCAATTTGCGGAATGGCTTGCACCTTGCCGAACATCTCGGAGGTGGATGCCTGATAAAAGCGAATCTTCGGGTTAACGATGCGTATGGCTTCGAGCAGATTGACCACGCCCAGGCCGGTAATTTCAGCGGTGGTGACCGGTTGGTCGAAAGACACGCCCACGAAGCTTTGCGCTGCCAGGTTATAGATTTCTGTGGCTTCGGTTTTCTGCAGCAGACGAATGCTGGCTGACAGATCGGTCAGGTCGTATTCGATCAGGTGCAGGTTGGGATGATTCTGGATGCCCAGCTCGTTTATGCGCCAGAAGTTGACGGAGCTTGTGCGTCGGTAGGTGCCATAAACCGTGTAGCCCTTTTCGAGCAATAACTCGCTCAGGTAGGCGCCATCCTGTCCTGTGATGCCGGTGACAATTGCTTTCATACGGTGGCTTTCAACTCCGTTCATGAGGATAGAGCGGTCGCCGGTCGGGATCTTCATGACCACCACACTCTGGCTGACCATCCTTGATACTGCGGGGAGATGCTGCGCGAGACCCTTCACATGCTAGACGACACTTCGGCCAAGTAAAGCTGGCTCGCAACATCTTGTAAAAAACACGCGCACTGGCAGAAAATCTGCTTTATTCATTCATATGGGGGTGAATGGTGAACCCGAAGTGGCTAAACCTGATGCATCTCGTTGCGTTTAGCGCGTTGCGTGAAATCTGACAAAGGGTCATAAGCCCTTTTCACCCTTTGCCGATAACCGAAATACTCAACACATCGACCGGTGGCGAAATGTTCAACACTCGCTTGAAAAAGGAATTACAGGCGCAACAAGCCGAGTTGGCGATCTACAGGCAGATGGAAGTCGGCATGAATGCTCAGATGCTCTCCATCACACTTGATCCCAGCTATCGCATTACCCGAATCAACGACAATTTTCTGAAAACACTGGGCTATGGTGCCGACCGTGTGCTGGGCCGACCGCTGGACGATCTCATTCCGGCCTATGTCAAACAGCTTGAGTGCTACCGCAACTTGCGGGCGGCGGTCGACAGTGGCGTATCGGTCATCGACAACTACCGTTTTATCAAAGTGGACGGCAGTCTGGCCTGGTTGCGGGCGATCTGGTATCCGATCATGGGCGAGAATGGCAAGTTGTCCGAGATTCGTTGCTTCGGTACCGACATCACCGAAACGATCGAACTGGCCACGGAAAACGCTGGATTCATCCAGGCGTTGCTGCGCTCCACTGCGGTCATCGAGTTCGATCTCAGTGGGCATGTTATCAAGGCCAACGATCAGTTCTTGCGCGGCATGGGCTACAGCCTTTCGCAGATCAAGGGCAAGCACCACAGCATGTTTTGCGAGCCTGAAGAAACCGCTTCATCCAAATACAAAGAGTTCTGGG
This sequence comes from Pseudomonas sp. ICMP 561, assembly GCF_002699985.1. GTDB lineage: Bacteria > Pseudomonadota > Gammaproteobacteria > Pseudomonadales > Pseudomonadaceae > Aquipseudomonas > Aquipseudomonas quasicaspiana. Next base: position 26,589 of record NZ_LKBT01000013.1, read on the forward strand.
CGACCTTGAATCGTGGCGAATTTGTTGCCAGCAGGTTCAAGCGGGTTGACGCCAGTGGTCGTGTGGTATGGCTGGAAGCAACCTATAACCCGGTGCATGACGCTCAGGGCAAGCTTTATAAGGTCGTGAAGTTTGCGACTGTGGTGACCGATCAGGTCGAGCGCGAGGTGGAAGTCAGTGAAGCGGCAGGTATCGCTTTCGAGATTTCCCAGCGTACGGACTTGAGTGCCCAGCGCGGCGCGACGGTGGTTCAGGACACTGTAGACACCATGCGCAAGATTTCGGACGAAATGCAGTCGGCGTCAGAAGGCATCGAAGCGTTAGGCAAGCAGTCGCTGCTGATCAGCTCCATCGTTCAGACCATCGGCGGCATCGCGCAGCAAACCAACCTGCTGGCGCTTAACGCTGCCATTGAAGCCGCCCGGGCCGGTGAGCAGGGTCGAGGCTTTGCAGTGGTCGCCGATGAGGTCCGGCAACTGGCCGGTCGCACGAGCACCGCGACTGAGGAAATCGTCAACGTGGTGCAGCAGAACCAGAATCTGGTGGACGCGGCCGTACGCGGAATGGCCAACAGCCGGGGGCAGGCCGAGCAGGGACTGGGGCTGGCAAACGATGCAGGCTCGGTGATCGTCGAAATCCAGGAAGGCGCCCGACAGGTGGTGGGCGCTGTGAGCCGGTTTGCCAATCAGTTGAAGTGAAACCTTGCTGCAATACTTCCTTGTAGGAGCTGCCGAAGGCTGCGATTAGCGGTTTGTCTGATACACCGCTATCGCGGCCTCGCGGTGCTCGTGCGCTCCTACAGGTCTACCTTTTAGCGCGAGACAGCGCGGTGGGATGGACACTGGAGCAACTCCTGCAGTTTCGTCATTTACTGCGCGATGTTGTTGCGTTTCTGCTATCCGGGTTTCCCCCGGCTCACGCATTGAGTACCCTTGCGGCCCACACCGCTCCAGGGGAGCCGCAGTGCTCATGAACCTTTCTTTCAAGCAATGGCGCAAAGGCCTGGCCTGGGCTTTGCCGTTGGCAATTCTGCTCGTCGGTTGCGATGGCGGAGACAAACAGCCAGCCCCGCCACCAGAACCACCGCCCCCGCCGCATACCACTTACACTCAGGCGACCTGGGATGCCCTGCCTGCGGTCTCCGATGCCGACTTGCAAGCCGGTTTCGCTTCGTGGCGCAGCGCCTGTGTGCGACTCAAGGCCGATGCAGTCTGGGGCGCGACCTGTGCCGCTGCGGCCACAGTGCCTGCGAATGCCAGCGCGGTGCAGATCCGCGACTTTCTGCAGGCGAATCTTCAGGTCTACAGCATGCGCTCGGCCACCGGCAGCGCGGACGGTTTGATCACCGGTTACTACGAGCCGGTCTACCCCGGCAGCCTGACCAAAACCGCCAAAGCTTCGGTGCCGATCTATGGCGTGCCCGACGACCTGATCATCGTCAATCTGGAAAGCATCTACCCGGAGCTCAAAGGCAAACGTCTGCGCGGACGTCTCGAAGGGCGCGTGCTCAAGCCTTACGATGACGCCGCAACTATTGGTGCGCAGGGCCTGAATGCCCCCGTGATTGCCTGGTTGACCGATCCGATGGACCTGCAGTTTCTGCAGATTCAGGGCTCTGGCCGGGTTCGCCTGGAGAATGGAAAACAGCTGCGTATCGCTTACGCCGATCAGAACGGCAGACCTTACCGGGCCATTGGTCGCTGGTTGGTAGAGCAGGGCGCGATACCCAAGGAAGACATCACCATGGGCAGCATCGCCGCATGGGCGAAAGCCAATCCCTCGCGCATCCCCGAGCTGTTGGCGAGCAACCCCAGTTACGTATTCTTCACCCGCAACCCTGACAGCAACGAAGGGCCAAGGGGCTCGTTGAATGTGCCGTTGACGTCGGGTTACAGCGTGGCGATTGATCGCAAGGTTATTCCGTTGGGCAGCCTGCTTTGGCTATCGACCACCCGTCCTGACGGTACCGCTCTTGTACGTCCGGTTGCCGCACAGGACACAGGCGGCGCAATCGCCGGTGAGGTCCGTGCCGATTTGTTCTGGGGCACGGGCGATGAAGCGGGGCACCTGGCGGGCGACATGAAGCAGAAGGGCAATATCTGGTTGCTATGGCCAAAAGGTATGGCGCTGCCTCAGGAGTAAACGCAGACCAACTCAAGGGCGCTCAGGCGCCTTTTTTTATTTGCCTGCGCTCACCCTTAAGAGCTGCCCCGGTGAACAGAGGGCTGTTGGGACCGGATTCATCCGGGAAGACAGCATTCCAGACGAAGATGATGTAGTGGATGTACTGGCCCATTCCCGAATGAATTCGGTCCCACAGGATTTGCGTAATTCAGATAGCTACGTGTTGTTTGATGGGAGCGGTTTTGAGCTGTTCTCAGGCTATGTAACAGTTTGCAACGGTTTTGTATCGCCAAAAAAACGACACATCACTACCGTTCGTCCGTTGCACACAACAAGCTTTTCAAATTATTGACAGTGTCACTTTGATGGCACATTATTCGCGCCACACGGAATGAATGTTCACTGCCATGGCTGGTTTGTTGAAGGAATCAGATCGCGCGGTGGGGATGATCGCACTCATTTACACGCTCTGAATATTGAGGTTCGACGCGTATCAAACGCGCCGCCTTGACGAGCGCTTGCCTCGTTTTTTGTAGTTCAAAGTCTTGTAGTTCTGCCAACGTTCAGCCATTTCGGTCTGAGGGTTGCCTGTGCATTCGAATTGATGGGGTAGCGCGTTTGGGTCATGTCACATTAGCCATCCGGCAGATGCAGGATGAGAACATGCTGCTGCGCCAGGGAGGTTTGTACTGGATCGCACTGGATCTGGCATCGGATGCTGACATGCTCGCCCGACAGTTCCTGTCCGCGCTGACCGAACAGCATCTGGCCACCTTGGTCAGTACCCATATCGACCCTCAAACAGTCGTCGAATCCATGGACGCAGATTGTGGTCCGTCCGCCTTACGCCTGTTCGCTGTTCCCGGGTCGGCCCGTAAATTTCTCACGTCGCTGACGGCAGATCTGCACCGCATCAATCTTGCACGTGACAGTCATCTGGTGCTCATGTTGTCGGCTGACAGCCTGGAGAACTTCACCGGGCTGGAACTGCAACGCTGGTGTGAAAGTACCCGTCAATGGCTGGTTAAACGCAATTGCACACTGCTGGTGCTGTGCAGTGATCAGGCCCCGCAGTTGCATGAAAAACTGCTTGATCTCAACGAGCAGATTTCCGGTCTGGCGCAGCTGTATCGCCAGGACGGTGGTGTGCGTTATCAGCTCAACTTCTGGCACAGCAGTTTGGGCGTATGCGCCGCGCAGGCGTTCGATCTGAAGGTGACAGACGGTGCATTTGCCCAGAGCAAATCGCCCTCGTCCAGCCCTTTTCAGGTGCGCACCGACGACCAACGCATTTACCTTACGCAACGTGCGGTGCTTGAGGGCACTGCACCGTTGTCGGAGCAGTGGCGTCTGTTTGAAAAGCGCAGTGACTTGCTGGAACAGGCGGCACACGCTCGTGCTGCCAGCGTCATCGTGGCGCTGGAGAGCAACAGCGAAGTCGAACCGCTTGCCCGGCAGTTGCATCATTTGCGCGACCACTGTGGCGTAGCCCTGAAAATCATTGTGCGCGAGATGGAGCCTTGCCTGCGCTACCGGGATGAGCGCCTGTTGCTGGCGTGTGGTGCCAACCTGATTGTGCCAGCCAATACTCAACTGGCGAACTTCCTGAGCATGGTCGACAGCGTGCAGGGCCTGACCTGGCACTACCGTCAGACGCCCGACTTCCAGTCGCTGTTCGAACGACTGCGCCCACCCGCTCAGCGCGGTCTTGTGTCGCCGCAAGAATTCATCGCCTTGCTGGATCAAGTCTATAGCGGTGCCTCGGGCGAGCTGGTTCACCAACTGCTGAGCCTTCGGCCGCGAGGCGATCTGAACATTGATCAGTACCTGAACCAGATCAGCTTGCGGCGTTATGGCGACGTGGCCTGTGTGGTCAACGGCGTGTTTTACCTGTTCCTGTTCGCCTGTCGTGGTGACGGTCTGGAACCGGCGCTGGGCAACATTTGCCGTTTACCCTGGCGAGACCTGTTCACTGAGTGCAAGTCGCTTTCTGCGGTAGACATGCTGCCGCGTCAGGACTTCCTCGACGCATCGCAGCTGCTGGAAACTTCCCGCCTTGCCACGGAGCAGGTCACTGCAGATTTGACGCAGGCCATTATCCAGGTCGGCTATGCACCGCAACGGATCACGTTGACGTTGTCGGAGCACTGCTCATGAAGTATGCCGAGCTGTTGCAGGTCATCGCGGCGAGCTGCCTGATGACCGTGGCCTTGATGCTGGTATTGGGCCGTTTTCACCTGAACCTCAAACTGTGGTTCCAGCGTTACTTGCCCCCGCGTTATCTGAAACCCCGCGGCGTTCGCCGACGTGTATCCGCTGCGCCCACTGTGAGTGACGCTCATGATCCATCCTGAGAGCGTCAGCGCCGCCCCGGTGCGTACCCATACTGTCTGGACCTGGCCCGGTCTGGGGCTGTGGAACCTGTATTTCATTATCAAGCTTGCGCTGCTCTGGGCTGGATACCTGAATCTGCAAATCCTGCCGAATCTGGTTTTCGCCGCCGTTTTGCTGGTGCCGCTGCGCAATAGATATCTGGCGCTGTTGCGCACGGTGATTGCGATACCGGTAGGCGTAGCGTTGTTGTATCAAGACACCTGGCTTCCGCCTTTCAGTCGTTTGCTGGATCAGCCTGGCGTCCTGAACTTCACCGGTGACTACCTGCTGGAACTGGCTGGTCGCTTCATCGACTGGAACCTGTGCGGGGCGTTGCTGCTGCTGATGGTGGGGTATTTCTTCGTCCGTCAGTGGCTGCGTCTGACCACCCTGACCCTGGCCGGTTTTGCCTGGCTGGGCGGTTCGGGATTGTTGGCGATGCATGCACCCGTTCCGCAGCCGGTCAATCCAGTGGCCGGACCTGCCGCTGCCATCAGCGCTGCCGAGCCGGACAGCAAGACGCTTGATAGCTACCTGCAGAAGTTCTACAGCTCCGAGGCAGGGCGGCAGGTGGCGTTTGTCCCTTCGGCATCGGCCGCCCAACCGTTCGACCTGCTATTGATCAACATCTGCTCCATGGCCTGGGATGATCTGGACGCCGTGGGCATGCGGGACAATAAGTTGCTGCAGCAGATGGACGTGGTATTCGACAACTTCAACTCGGCCACTTCCTATAGCGGTCCCGCTGCCATTCGACTTTTGCGTGCCAGCTGCGGTCAGCAGCCACACAACAAGCTGTACGGCGTGGCGCCCGAGCAATGCCTGTTGATGGATGATCTGCGCAAGCTGGGATTCGACAGCGAGGTCATGCTCAATCACACCGGGCAGTTCGAAGGTTTCATGGACGAGGTTCGTGCTCAGGGATCAATGCCTGGCCCGGCGGTCAGTACGTTGGATCTCCCACGGACGCTAGTGGGCTTTGACGGCTCGCCGGTCTTGCGTGACCGGGACGTTCTGGATAAATGGTGGAAGCACCGTGAGGGGGAGGCTGACTCCCGAGTGGCGCTGTTTTACAACACCACGACGTTGCATGACGGCAACCGCGCGCTCACTGCTGATGGCGGTACCAAAAGCGCCGAGTACAAACCCCGTGCGCAAACCCTGATCGACGACCTTGCCGCGTTCCTCAAGGAACTGGAAAAGAGCGGCCGAAGAGTGGCGGTGGTGATCGTCCCTGAGCACGGCGCGGCGTTGCATGGCGACCGGATGCAGATCGACGGCATGCGCGAAATTCCGAGCCCGTCGATTACTCATGTCCCGGTCGGCATCAAGCTGATCGGCATGGGCAAAAATCCGCGCCCGGAACCGTTGCACATCTCCGGACCAAGCAGCTACCTGGCGGTCTCGGAAATCATCTCGCGCTTGTATGCCGCCCCGCCTCAAGGGGAAGGGTTGATACCTGACTGGAAAGTGCTCCTGGCCAATCTGCCAGAGACCCCGATGGTCTCGGAAAACTCCGGAACCGTAGTACTCGACTACGCCGGCAAGCCTTACGTTCGGATCAAGGAGAAGGGCGCATGGCTGCCTTACCCGCAAAGGTTCAAGTGAAAAAGCAGGCGGTTTCGCGCAACGAGCGAGCCGATGATATTGCCCGACTTAAAGTCGAGCTGAGTCTGCCGAGCCTCGAGTATGTCGATATCTCTGCGCAGATGGAGCTGAGCCGTGCCTTGCAGCGTTGGCCTTTGCTGGTTGATCTGACGATCCCTGGCGAGCCGACGCAAGATTTGCCGGCCCATCAACCGATCCGCAAAAACAGGTTCGGGGCGCAATCGTGACCACCCTGAGCTTGCGTGGCATTCGCGGCGGCGTCGGCACCAGCTCATTGCTGGCGGCATTGGGTTATGCCCTTGAAAGCCTGGGCGAGCGCGTATTGATGATCGATATGTGCCCGGAAAACATGCTGCGCCTGCATTTCAATCTGCCCGTGGCAGAGAGTGGCGGGTGGGCCCGGGCCATGCTGGACGGTGAGGACTGGTATGGTCAGGCCTGGAGCTTGTCACCGACATTGCAGCTGTTGCCCTATGGGCAGTTGACCCATGCAGAGAGCATGCTCATCGAAGGGCAACTGATCGATGATCCGTTCCTCTGGAGTCGACGTCAGGCGAATCTGGCCATTCACTACGACTGGATCCTGTTCGACATGCCGCAACGCCTGACAGGCCACTCGACGATCGGCCCGTGTCAGTTTCCGATCCAGATCGCGCAAGCGGATGCAGCCTGTCATGTGCTCTTGCTCCAGCCGTCCCCGTCCTCGCTGCCGTTGCTGGTGAATCGTTTTGATCCGGGCAGCCAGTTGCAGCGCGACTTGCTGCTGATCTGGCGGGAGAGTCACGCATCGCGTCTTTTGCCGCTCACGGTGCATGCTGATGAGGCGCTGAGTGAGTCGTTGGCGTTCAAGCAACCGGTCGGCCAATACGCACCTGACAGTCTGGCTGCCCAGGACGCTCTGAGTCTGGCGACCTGGTGCCTGACGCGTCGCGGTGAGCTGGCATGATTGCGCGCTACTTCCCTTATATGCAGTTGCGTCGCCAGCACGATTGCTATCCACCGACGGCATTCTTGCTGGCGTCTCTGATCAGCCTGAGCTGGCTGGTTTTGCGGCTGGAATCTCCGGTCTGGCAACGGCTGCTGGAACAACGTCAACGCTGGTATCCGCATCTGGCGGGCAAGCAGCCGCGTGCCGGGGATCCCTTGCGTATAGCCCTGCAAAGCCTTTGGTTGCTGGTGTTCCGGCCCTGGCCGAGCTATCGCCGCCGTGCAGTGCCGCAGTGGCTGCGCACGACCGGTCAGATTAATCGGAGCGTCTGGAAGCGCCTCGGGACTTTGCTGGATGGCTTGCCGGTACAAATGACTCAGAGCCAGTCGGTGCATGGCAGTGCCAAATGGTGGCAAACCCTGAGTGCTCGCCAGCAGCGTTGCCTGAGCTATCTCTGCGCGGCCATGGCCTTGCTTCTGGTTGCGGTGTGTATCACCGAACCTTTCAGCTATTTCTCGCAACTGTTGTTCGTGATTCTGCTGTGGGCGGTGGCGATGTTGATCCGTCGTGTGCCAGGGCGTTTTCCGACACTGCTGCTGATCATGCTGTCGGTCATTGTTTCGTGCCGCTATCTCTGGTGGCGTTACACCGCAACCCTGAACTGGGACAGCCCGCTGGATCTGGCCTGCGGTGTCATGCTGCTGATCGCCGAAACCTATTCCTGGCTGGTGCTGTTGCTCGGTTATGTCCAGACCTGCTGGCCTCTGCGGCGGCCGCCCGCGCAGCTGCCGCGTGATACACGTTTGTGGCCGACCGTGGATCTGCTGATCCCGACCTACAACGAAGATTTGTCCATCGTACGCGGCACGGTGTACGCCGCACTGGGTATCGACTGGCCGCACGACAAGCTGCGCATATCGATTCTCGATGATGGCAAGCGTGATGAGTTTCGGCTGTTTGCCGAGCAGGCGGGCGTGAACTACATCACCCGTTCCGACAACAAACACGCCAAGGCCGGCAACCTCAATCATGCGTTGCAGCAGCTCGATGGCGAGCTGGTGGCGATATTCGATTGCGATCACGTGCCGGTTCGCTCTTTCTTGCAACTGACCGTGGGCTGGTTCCTGCGCGACCCGAAGCTGGCGCTGGTACAGACGCCGCATCACTTTCTTTCGCCAGACCCTTTCGAGCGCAATCTCGACACCTTCCGGCAGCGCCCCAACGAAGGTGAGCTGTTTTACGGCCTCGTCCAGGATGGCAACGACATGTGGAACGCCGCGTTCTTTTGCGGCTCATGCGCTGTGCTGCGTCGTACTGCCCTTGATGACATCGGCGGTTTTGCCGTGGAAACCGTTACCGAAGACGCCCACACCGCCTTGCGACTGCATCGCCAGGGCTGGAACTCGGCTTATGTGCGGATTCCTCAGGCAGCAGGGCTGGCAACTGAAAGCTTGTCGGCGCACATCGGTCAGCGAATTCGCTGGGCGCGGGGCATGGCGCAGATCTTCCGCACGGACAATCCGTTGTTGGGCAAGGGGCTGACGATCTTTCAGCGGATCTGCTACGCCAACGCCATGCTGCACTTTCTGGCGGGCCTGCCGCGGCTGGTATTTCTCACAGCCCCCTTGGCATTCCTCCTGCTGCACGCCTACATCATCTATGCCCCGGCTCTGATGATCGTTCTGTATGTGATCCCGCACATGGTCCATGCCAGCCTGACCAACTCCAGAATGCAGGGCGAACATCGTCTGACCTTCTGGGGCGAAGTCTATGAAACCGTGCTCGCCTGGTACATCGCACGGCCTACGACTGTGGCGTTGTTCAACCCGAAGAAAGGCAAGTTCAACGTGACCGCCAAAGGTGGGTTGATGAGCGAGAACCAGTTCGACTGGGGGATCGCACGGCCTTACCTGGTGCTGGCGGCGCTCAATGTTCTTGGCCTGGGCTTTGCGGTGTGGCGATTGTTTACCGGTCCGTCGAATGAGGTCGGCACGATTCTGGTCAGCATGCTCTGGGTGCTCTACAACCTGCTGATTGTCGGCGCTGCGGTGGCGATTGCCGCCGAGGTGCGTCAGGTGCGTGAAACCCATCGCGTCCAGGCCCAATTGCCTGCTGCTGTGCGTTTGCCGAACGGACGTTTCTACCCCGGCATGCTGGTGGACTACTCCGACGGTGGCGCAGGCATCGAGCTGGACGCGCAACTGAGTTTGCCAATGGGCGAGCGGGTCAGCTTGTTGATGCAGCGTGGCGAGCGCGAGTTTCTGTTCTCCGGGATTGTCAGTCGCAGCCACAAGAACTTCATCGGTATCTCGCTTAACGAACTGTCTGCGCAACAGAAAATCGATTACGTGCAATGCACCTTTGCTCGCGCTGATGCGTGGTTGAACTGGAGCGAAGATTTCACCCCTGATCGTCCGCTGCACAGTTTCATTGATGTACTGAGCCTGGGCGCTCGCGGTTATTACCGTCTTTATCAGTACCTGCCTGCCTGGCTGCGTGCGATTACGCGCCCCTTTGTAACGACGTGTGCGTGGCTGCTCAGCTACGTGCCGCGCTTTGCCAAATCCGAACCTTATTCCTCATCCTCCCGATCGGTAAGTGCCCCATGAGTCGCTCTTTTAATCTCACCCTGGCGAGTCTGCTGTGGGTGGCCATGACCTGTGCCCAAGCCGGGACTGCGGTGGTTTCCACTCCGGACCTCACGGTGGCTGGCGCGACGCCGGGCTGGGATGTCACTCGCAGCTTTTTGCAACTGGGCCGCCCCGCGGACAGCCTTTTGCTGGGTACGCACACTACCGATCAGTTCGAGTTCACCATGCGCCGCGACCGCATCGCCAGCGATGCCAGTTTGCAACTCGAATACACCCCTTCGCCGGCGCTACTGCCGACGCTGTCGCACTTGAGGGTTTACCTCAATGACGTATTGATGAGCGTCATCCCGATTGAAAAGGATCAACTGGGCAAAAAAGTGGTTCGTCCGGTTCAGCTTGATCCCCGGTTGATCACCGACTTCAATCGGGTCCGGCTGGAGTTTGTAGGGCACTACACCGATATCTGTGAGGAACCGTCCAACACTGCGCTGTGGGTCAGCATTGGACGCAACAGCCAGATCGCATTGAGAGAGCAGGCGTTGATCGTCAAAAACGATCTGTCTTACTTCCCGATGCCTTTCTTCGATGCCCGTGGGTATGAAAAACCGGTATTGAACATGGTGTTCGCTGCTGCCCCTACGCTGGGCGAACAGCGCGCTGCCGGGATTCTGGCCTCGTATTTCGGCAGCCTGTCTTCATGGCGCGCCATGACCTTCCCGGTACTGTCGGATCAGTTGCCTGCTGCCAGCGCGGGTCAAGTGACGTCATCCGTTGTGTTTGCCACCAACACCCATCGTCCGGCGTTTCTGGCGGACCTGGAGAAATTCCCGGCGGTGGATGCGCCCGTGGTGCAGGTGATCGACAACCCTGACGATCGCTTCAGCAAGGTTTTGCTGGTGCTGGGACGTGACGACGCGGACCTGGTCACCGCCGCTCAGGCGCTGGCGTTGGGCGGCGATCTGTTTCGTGGCGAGCGCGTGGTCATCGACAAGCTGCAACAGATCAAGCCCCGCGTGCCCTACGACGCGCCAAACTGGATGCGCACTGATCGCCCGGTACGTTTTGCCGAGTTGATCAAGTACCCCGAGCAGTTGCGCGTCAGCGGTCTGCAACCGCTGCCGATCAGCCTGGACATCAACCTGCCGCCTGACCTGTTCGTCTGGCGCAATCAGGGTATCCCGCTGCAAACCAAATACCGCTACACGCCGCCCGCATACAACGATGGTTCGCGCCTCAACATCAGCCTCAACAACCAGTTCATCACCAGCCTGCCATTGCAGGTCAACAGTAATGACCGGCTTGAAGAGTTACGCCTTGCGGTGATGTCCAGCGAGTCAGCCAACGTCAATGAAAACCTCTCGGTTCCGGCCTTGAAGATCGGCGACCGCAATACCCTGAAGTTTAATTTCAGTTTCGCGACAACCAATAGCGGCTCCCAGCGTGATCGCTGTCAGACATCGTTGCCGGTAGACACCCAGGCAGTCATCGACGACCAGTCGACCATCGACATGTCGGGTTACCACCATTACATGGCGATGCCTGATCTGGCGGCCTTCGCGCGCAGTGGTTTCCCCTACAGCCGCATGGCGGATCTGTCCGAAACCATGGTGCTGTTGCCGTCCCGGCCAAGTGCCGTACAACTGAGTACTTACCTGGAAGCGGTCGCAGGGATTTCGGCACGATCGGGCTTGCCTGCCCTGAACCTCAAACTCAGCGATAACTGGGAGGAGGCGTCCAGATACGACGCCGACCTGCTGGTGCTCGGCTCGTTCGCCCCGGATATGCGCGACAACCACGACATGAATCTGCTGCTGGATCGCTCCCGTAACTGGTTGCTCAAGGCTAACCAGCAAGGCCCAGGTTATGCAGCCATAAAGGGTGAGGGGAACCCGGTTGCCAGCCGTGTCGAAGTCTCGGCTCAGGGGCCGATTGCTGCAATCGTCGGCTTGCAGTCGCCCTACCATGACCAGCGCAGCGTTGTTGCACTGCTGGCCACCACCGATGCTGACTTCAGCCTGCTGCGCGAGACGCTTAACGACAGCGGCAAGATGGACGCTGTGTCTGGCTCGGTCGCCTTGATCCGCAGCAGTGGCGTCAGCAGCCAGGCAGTTGGCGATCAGTATTTCGTCGGTGAGCTACCGTGGTGGCTGATGCTCTGGTTCAAGCTTTCCGAGCATCCCGTGCTGTTGGCCTTCATGGCGGTGGGCGGCGTGTTGCTCAGTGCGTTCCTGGTATGGCGCATGTTGCAGTGGGCGGCTCGTCGCCGTCTGGCTTATGAGGAATAAGTCAGTGAACGGGGTCGGTTTTTTGTTGGCCACCGTTGCTTTGTCATTTCTGACTCAGGAGGCCGAAGGTGCGCCTGCGTGTAACTGGCCCGCATGGGAGAGTTACAGGCAGCACCTTATCAGCGCTGATGGCCGGGTCATCGACCGCTCCTCCGCGCAGCAGATCACCACGTCGGAAGGGCAGAGCTACGGACTGTTTTTCGCCTTGGTGGCCAACGACCGGGAAAGCTTTGAGCGGTTGCTGAACTGGACGCGCGACAACCTCGCAGGCGGTGATCTCGACGATCATCTGCCAGCCTGGAAATGGGGCCTCAGCGCGCAAGGCAAGTGGCAGGTGCTCGACAGCAACAATGCCAGTGACTCGGATTTGTGGATCGCGTACAGCCTGCTGGAAGCGGGACGGCTCTGGCGCAGGCCTGATTACCTGCAATTGGGTAACCATCTGCTGTGGCGCAGTGCCGCGCAGACCTTGCGCAAGCTGCCGGGTCTGGGGTTGATGCTGCTGCCGGGAGACAAAGGTTTTGAGTCGCCCCAAGGTTGGCGTCTGAACCCCAGCTATACGCCGCCGCAACTGTTGGCTCGCTTTGCGCTGATCGCCCCCGTCTGGGATGAGGTGGCAAAAAACGCCCGGCGTCTGTGGATCGAAGGCTCGCCAAAAGGCTTCGCTCCAGACTGGTTGGTGTGGCAAGCGGGGCAAGGCGCAGAGGCCCAGGAGCACGGAGCAAAAGGCAGTTACGACGCCATTCGTGTCTACCTCTGGCTGGGGATGCTGGCGTCCGATGCGCCGGAGCGTGCTTCGTTGCTCGCGCACTTCAAACCCATGATCGACGCCACCAGACAACGGGGTTTTGTGCCTGAGCAGGTCGCCGTCGTTACTGGTGAGTCCACTGGCACGGGGCCTGCCGGTTTTTCGGCGGCCCTTCTGCCGTTGCTGGCCGACGACAGTGCTGCATTGAGTGCCCAGCGTGAGCGACTGCGTACCGCGCCGCCGTTGGCTGACGCTTATTACAGCCAGTCGCTGTTGATGTTCGGCCAAGGCTGGGACGAACAGCGGTATCGATTCGATAAGGACGGACGTTTGCAGCCAGCCTGGACATCGTCATGCAAACAGTGAATCCACCACCCGTTTCCGGCTACCGGCTGCTGCCCAAAGGTGCACTCAAGGCACTGGCGATGTGCGGCGCATTATCCTTGTCCTGCTGGTATGGCACGGCGCTCAGCGCAACCGTAGCGCCTGCACCTCAGGATCAACAGCAGTGGCTGCTGCAACAGGCGCGTATCGGCGAAGCCTTGTATCGCGACGATCTGGTGCGTGATGCCCTGGCGAGGCTGGAGCTGATTGATCCCAATCATCCGCAGGTTCTGGTGGGCAAGGTTCGCCAGGCACTGGCTGATAAAAGTGCGCCGCTAAATACCGCCTGGATTGAGCAACTCATGGCCCGTTTGCGTCAGCAGGGGCCCGACTCGGCGGCGCTGCGTCAGGCAAACGCGCTGATCCGGCTTAACAGCTCGGAAGGTGCGGGGCAGTTACAGCAAGCGCGGTTGTTTGCTGCTGCCGGACGTTTCGATCAAGCGAGTGAGGCCTTTGAACAACTGTTCGGCAAAGAGCCGCCGGACTTGCCTTCTGCGCTGGAATACTGGAGCGCCCGTAGTCGCATCAGCGGCCAGCGGGCCGCCGTCATCGAGCATTTGAAAGACCTTGATCGCGACTACCCGGGCAATGCCAGCGTGCGGCAGATGCTGGTCGGCCTGTTATTTGCCGAAGGTCGTAACGATCAGGCGCTGGCGGTGCTGCATCAATTGGCAGCTGATCCTCAGGCGAGCAACAATGCCGCAGAGCGGGAATTCATCTACCTGAACACCTTGCCGGTGAGCCCTGAAACGGCCCGAAACTGGCAGGTCTTTCTCGATTACTACCCTTATTCGTCGTTCAGAAAGGAAGCTACCCAGCGGCTGGCCGAACAGCAACGACTGCTTGCCGATCCCGCATGGCAGGCGGGGGCCCAGGCCAAGCGTCTGCTGGAACGAGACAAGGGCACTGACAGCGCCCAGGCCGAAGTGCTGTTGCGGCGCGCCGTTAAAGCCTATCCGCAAGATTCGAGTCTGTATGGTGCCTTGGGCACATCGTTGATGCGCCAGGATAAATACCCGGCAGCACTTGAGGCGTTTTCCACTGCGCTGACCAAAGAACAAGACACCTATTACATCAGCAAATGGCAGGACCTGCAGTTGCTGACCCGCAACTGGATGATCCTTCAGCAAGGCGACGAAGCCTTGCAGCGCAAGGATTACGTGAAGGCGCGCAAGGCGTACCAGCAGGCACGAATTCTCAATCCCAAGGCTGCCGCACCCTTGATGGGCCTGGCAGCCGTGGCCCTCGGCGAGGCCGATGATATCGGTGCCGAGGCGCTGTTACTGCAAGCACGCAAGGCTGAACCAAACAACACCAGCGTGCTGCGCGCACTGGTGCGCTTGTACCGTGGGCAGTCGAGTGCCAAAGCCGAAGCGTTTCTCGACAGCTTGCCCGCCAGTAACCAATCCGAGTTCGCCGCCTTGCGCCAGAGCTTTGAAATCGAGCGTTTGAACCTGCAGGCCGATGTGTTCAGCGAACGTTCCGATTGGGCGCAATTGATGCTGGTGCTGAAAAAAATCCGTCAATTGGACCCGGATAATCCGTGGCTGACCTATCGCCTTGCAGCAGCCGAAATCGCATTGGGTAAACCGGTCGAAGCGGATGACGCGTTTCGCCAACTGCTGGCCCGTCAAGGCAGCAATCCTGAAGCGCGTTACGCACACGGTCTGTATCTGGCCAACCTGAATCGCGACAGCGACGTACTGAGCAGTCTCGGCCAGATTCCCGCGAAGGCCTGGACGGACAACATGCGCGAGCTGGCCGCGCGGATCAAACGCAGGCAATTGCTGGCTCAGGCGCAGCAGTTGCGTGATGCCGGGCGCGAGCCGCAGGCCATTGCATTGTTGCGGGCCAATCCGACTCTGGACGATTTCGCCACGCTGGCCGATTGGGCCATGCAGCGCGGGGACTATCCCGAGGCCGAAAGCGATTACCGCAAAGTGCTCAAGGCCGATCCTGAAAATGCCGAAGCGCAGTTGGGGCTGATCGAAGTGCAGATTGCAACGGCGCGCACGCCCCAGGCAGACGCAGCGCTGAACAGCATCGTCGTGACCCCGGCCGCTTCGGTGAGCTGGCAACGCCGTCTGGCCAACGCATGGGCCGCCGTGGGTGAAAAAGACAAGGCCAATGCGATCTTTGCCCAACTGCTGAAAACCCCACAGACCGATCCTTTGTTGTACCGCGATGCTGCCCGCCTGATGGCTAAGGATCATCCGCAACAGGCACTGGATAATTACGCCCGCAGCATGGCCTCGGCTGGCTTGATTTCACCTGCGCAAGGCAGTCCGCGGGACAACCTGGCAATGACTGGGGCCAGCCGTGCCAAGGACGCCGATGACTGGTTGCCACGCAGTCTGCGCAGTGAAGTCGACGAGCTCTATAAACAGCAGAATCCAACGGTCAATGTGTACCGCGATTTTGCCTGGCGCACCGACAATACCGCGCCGGGGATTTCCGACCTTACTACCCAGACCACCATTTTGCGCATCGACTCCCCCTTTGCCGCGGGGCAGGGTTTTGTGCAGGCCGAGCAGGTCGATCTGCAGGCCACTGCTTTCGACACCGATGCCGACGGCCTGCACCGGGAGGCATTCGGCACCTGTGCGGTTCAGTTTCGAGACCGAACCACCGGGGCGCTGGTCGCCAACGGCTGTCGCAGCACCTCACAAAGTACCTCCGGGCCGAGCCTGGCGGTGGGCTGGAAAAACGCTCAGTGGGCCGTTGATCTGGGTCATACGCCACAAGGCTTCGAAGTTGGCAACTGGCTGGGTGGCGTCGCCTACAGAAGCGATTGGCAATCCATCGGCTGGACCCTGACCGCCTCGCGTCGTCCGGTGAGCAACTCCGTCGTGTCCTACGCAGGTGCTGTCGATCCTGTGACCGGAACCCGCTGGGGCGGTGTGACCAGCAATGGGCTGACACTGAGCCTAAGCCATGACGAAGGTGGCGTTGACGGCGTATGGGCCAGCTTTGGCAGCCATTGGTTGCGTGGTACCAACGTGGTCGACAATCAGCGGCTCTCGGCAATGACCGGCTATTACTACCGTTTGATGGACCGTGCCGACGAGCGCATGCGCACCGGCCTGACCTTGATGTACTGGGGCTACGACAAGGACTTGAGTGAATACACACTGGGGCAGGGTGGTTACTACAGCCCGCAGCAGTACTATTCGATCGGTGTGCCGTTCAGTTATGCCTGGCGCAATGCCAACTGGTCCGTTCAGCTGGACAGCTCAGTGGGCTGGTCCTTCTCGAAAACCGACAGCAGCGATCTGTATCCGCTGGATGGCCCGGCTGGCAAGTTCTTCAGCCAGGCTTCGGACGCCGGACTGGATATCGATGGCAGTACCACGCTGACCAAAGCCGCGAGCAGTAGCTCTGGCGCAAGTGTTCGCTTGCAGGCATCGCTTGAACGACGTTTGAGTGACCACCTGGTGCTTGGCTCAGGCGTCGCACTGCAACACAGCGAAGGTTATGCGCCGAGTCGCGCCATGCTTTATCTGCGTTACACCTTCGATGTGTGGCAAGGCAATCTGCCGATGCCTATTGAAGCCGTAACGCCATACGCAGATATGCGCTGACAAATCGTCGGGCGCAATCACTGTCCACACGGTCAGTGTTTCGCCCGTCGGTCGGTTTAAACCGTGCTTTATACGTGGGTATGATTTCAGGAACGTGCCGCGCTGGTTACCGTGCAGGCCATGAGTGCGCAGATCATCGGCACTTCTACTCATGGCTATTGAAGGTAACTGGTCTTGGCTAAATCCCCGGTGATCGCGGTCGTCGATGACGACACGGCAGTCCGCACTGGCATCGACAGTCTTGTTCGCTCTCTGGGTTTCGTCGCGTGCCTGTTCGCCTCGGCCGAGGATTTCCTGATCTCGCCCTTTCTGAAAACGGTTGATTGCCTCATCACCGACCTGCAAATGCCCGGCATGAGCGGCGTTGAGTTGCACGAGCACCTGAGCCGTCAGGGTCTGCAGATCCCCACTATCTTCATCACCGCCTTCCCCGAAGAGTCCGTACGCAAACGCGCCATGACCGGCAGCGCCGTGGGCTTTCTGAGCAAACCGTTTAACGCCCAGAGGCTGATCGACTGCATCGAGTCGACGTTTCCTGCGGTTTGATTCCCGATAAATGACACGCTGTCGCATCGTAAACATTGGACTGTAGGAGTGAGCTTGCTCGCGATAGCTTCAGGCCAGACGGTAATTTCTTAACAGGTCTACCGCTATCGCGAGCAAGCTCACTCCTGCAGGGTCCGTGTTTGCTGTGCCACAGCGCGGCCTCTGGACGGGACGCCCATACAGGAAACACCCTCGCTATGATATTTCAATATCAATATATTGTAATTTATATCTGATTTATGGATTTAAAAACAAAAATAAGGGAATTAGGTATTGATAAGGCCGAGGCTAGTCTATAGTTTCAAGTTCCATGCAGGACTCAGCACCGGAAGACGTTATGTTGGATTTAAGCTTCAGCAAGCCGAGTGAGATTGTTAAACGACTCTGTGAGCGCCTGCGCACGGAGCGTCTTGCTCAACAGATGACGCAAGCTGACGTGGCAGGTCGCGCCGGTGTGGCGACCAATACCGTTGCCAATCTTGAAGCCGGACGCAATGTCGGGTTCGAGAGTCTTGTTCGTGTCGCGATGGTGCTTGGGCGAAGCAAGGAACTTGAAGGACTGTTCTTGCCAAAGCTGGACAGCCTCGAAGATATCCACCGATACGAAAGCACTGCGCATCGTCATCGGGTGAGAGGGAAGTCCGGCGATGCTTGAGCAAATCAACGTCTACTACAACGGCTGGGGTGAGCGCTGGTTATGGGGCACGCTTGTGTCTACAACGGCTATCACCGGTCGCCCACAGATTGTTTTTGAGTACAGCAATGAGGCTCGGGGCAAAGGCCTGGAGTTATCGTCCTACACCCTTCCGTTAGAGGGTGCACGCCTGCGTCGAGGATTTGCGTCACACCAGTTCGGTCTGCCAGGTCCTGTCTATGACTCATTGCCGGATGGTTGGGGCATGCTGCTTATGGACAGGTTGTTCAAACGCCGCGGCCTCAATGTCGCACGTATCGGACCGCTAGAGCGGCTGGCTTATATTGGCAGCCATGCCATGGGCGCAATGTCGTTTGAACCCGTGGCTCCCGAGGCGCTGGAGCCGAAAGTGCATATCCCCCTTGAGCTGCTTGCGTCTGAGATTCAGGACGTTCTCAATGGCGAGGGCGGGGATTTTCTGCAGACGCTGCTGTTGGTGGGGGGCTCGCCTCAAGGTGCCAGACCCAAGGCGCTGGTCTATCGCGATCCTCAGAGCGGAGCCTTCACCACTGCTGCGGACAGCCCGGGTCTGGAAGCCTGGTTGATCAAATTCCCCGCAAAAGACGAACACCGGGAGGTATGCGCTATCGAGATGGTCTACGCCGAATGCCTCCGCATGTGCGGCATCCAGACCCCCGATACGCAGCACTTTAGTCTGCCCAATGGCCTGGCAGCCTTCGCGAGCAAACGTTTTGATCGTATAGACGGCCAGCGTGTGCCCATGCAGAGCCTTGCGGCTTTTACCGGAGCTGATTACACGTCTCCAGGTGCGCTGGACTATGTCAACTTTTTGCGGGCAACGCAGATGTGCACCAATGATGTACGGGAGAAAGCTATTGCCTTCCAGCGTGCCGTTTTCAATATTGCGTTCAACAACCGCGACGACCATCCGAAAAACTTCGCCTATGTCATGTCATCGTCAGGTACATGGCGACTCGCTCCTGCCTACGACGTCACATTTTGTGAGGGGCCTGGCGGTTATCACCAGATGGACGTGATGGGCGAGGCGTTGGCAATCGACCGGAATGCGCTACTCAACCTTGCAGACGAAGCAGAAGTTTCAGTAGATATAGCGGGCGAGATTATTGACAGCATTGGCGGCATCGCCAGCCAGTTTTCGGCTATAGCCGAGCGTGTATGCCCAGGCATGATCACCCCGGACACTCTGCATACGATACAAAGTCGGATCAACGAGAATGTGGACTTGCTGCGTTAGCCGATATCGCTGTTTTCACGCAATCTTGCAGGCGAAAATCCTTTGGGGAGATTCTATGTGGCCTGCAAACACTAATTCGTGGGAGCGAATTTATTCGCGAAGCGTCCGGTACATAGGATGGATCTGTGCCGTCAGGAATGCGGCCCAGACCAGGTACCACATCACTTCCCCAATTCCAGCGTCTCGGCCATGCGCACCAGCTCCGCAAATGACTTTGCGTTCATTTTCTTCATGGCATGGCCGCGGTGGATTTTGACGGTGATTTCGCTCAGGCCTATTTCACCGGCGATCTGTTTGTTCATCAGGCCTGAAGCCGCCATGGCCATGATCTCTTTCTCGCGTGGCGTCAGGGTTTCGAAACGAGTGCGTATTTCATGGACGTTCCTGTTTGCCTGCCGACCGCTTTTATCTTTTTCCAGCGCCGCAGACACCGCGTTCAGCAAGTCCTGCTCACGGAACGGTTTGGCCAGGAAGTCTACGGCACCCGCTTTCATGGCGCGTACCGTCATGGCGATGTCGCCGTGGCCGGTCATGAACACAATGGGCAGGTCGATGTTGGCGCGCACCAGTTCGTTCTGGAAATCCAGACCGCTGGTGCCTTGCAGGCGAACATCGAGTACCAGGCAACTGGGTACATCCGGCCGCTGAAACTGAGTGAAGTCGGCCACGGAAGGGAACGTCTCGACCCGTAGGCCGATGGAGCGCAGCAGGCTGCTCAACGCATCGCGCAGGGCTGCGTCGTCATCAACGATGAAAACGATCGGATCGTGGCTGATTTTGACAGCGCTCAGGTTCATCGGATGGTCATCGTTCATGAGGAGGCTCTGGTTCTCCGGGGAGGGCGAAAAGCAGCACTGCCCCTTCGCCAGGCTGGCTCTGGGCCCAGATCCGGCCGCCGTGTGCGTCGATGATCGAGCGGCAGATAGACAATCCCATTCCCATGCCTTCAGGTTTTGTAGTGAAAAACGCATTGAACAGACGTCCCATGTCGTCGGGCTGAATACCCGGCCCACTGTCGCGCACCTCTACCACCACTTCATTTTGCGACTCATGGTGCAAGCGCACGCTCATCTTGCGTAGCGAGCCCTGATTGCCGCCCATGGCCTGTATACCGTTGATCAACAGATTGACCAGTACTTGCTGCAACTGAATGCGGTCGCCCATGACCCTGGGTACATCGCGGGCGATGTCCTGCACCAGTTCGACCCGGGCGCGTTGGATTTCCCGAGCGACCAGACTCACTGAGTCCTCGATGATTTCCCGCAAGTCCACGGGGGCTCTTTGCGGGTCGGCTTTACGCGACAAGGCGCGAATACGCCGGATCACTTCACTGGCCCTGAAGGTTTCACTGAGAATGCGCTCCAGTGCCTGCGCGGCTTCGGTGATATCCGGTTCTCTGCGATTGAGCCAGCGCAGCGACGCTTCGGCGTTGGTCGTGACCGCCGCCAGAGGTTGATTCACTTCATGAGCAATCGAGGCGGTCAGTTCGCCCAGGGTCGTGACGCGGGTGACATGGGCCAGTTCGGTCTGTGAGCGGTGCAGCGCTTCTTCGGCCTGCCTGGACGCGGTCACGTCCATCAAGGCCCCGACGTATTCGCAGTTGCCGTCCTGATCGTGGGTCAGGTGCGCGAGCATGTGCAGATGTTTGATGCGTCCGTCAGGCATCAGCAGACGGTGCTCGACGCTCAGGTCAGGGGGCAGTTTTCGTGCCTGGGCAATGCAATCCAGCACGAGGGCCAGGTCATCGGGATGGGTTCTTTGCAGGACCCGGTCTATGGACGCGTGAGCACCCGCTTCGTACTCGAAGATCCTTTGGGTTTCTTCCGACCAGTGCATCTCCAGATCAGGCACCCGAAAGCCGACGCTGCCGGTCCTGCTCAGACGCTGGGCATCAATCAAAAAAGCTTCGTTGCGACGCAATGCCTGGTGCGCCTCGGCGAGCAGGCAGACCTGCTCCTGCAACCGGTCATTGACCGCCTTGTTGCTGCGCGCCAGCACAGTGGTAATTCCGATTGCGGCGATGCTCACCAGGCAACGGGCGACGGCGGGTAACTCGGCGTCCTGGCCGTGGGTCAGCAAAAAGGAAATGATCGTCAGAAACAGGCAGCTCAAGGCGACGATAGTCAAACCATGGCGACTGAAAATGTTCACCGACAACAGAATGACCATGACATAAAGCACCGCCACCGCAACGTCCAGTGAAGTCACCGTATCGATGATGAACACCGCAGTGGTAATGGCGACAGCGCCCAGGCGAAGCAATAAGGATGAAGCGCGGGCGTTGGGGGCTGCAGCGGCATGCCCGGCAGGCAACGTAGCGGGTGTATTCATTGGAACGCATCATGTCCTTGAATGCTGGCCGACAACCGCACTGGACAGCTTCTGATCCTTGAATGGGCGCAACGGAAAAACAACGACGACCGCGTGCCAGTGTGAGACGAATTTTAAGCGGCGCCGTTGTTTCAACCTATAGTCAGAATGGTTGTTTTTGGAACGCTTGTGCTTTTGCTTGAGCTTCAGCGGGCAGTAATGGCCCGTTGAAGACCCACGAATGTTTGAATCGTGAAATTTTTAAAGGGCCAATTCTCTGGCCGGTTAATTGCAGATTTATCTGCCACTGCCGATGTATGAATACATGACCACAGGTAATGCAGTGTCTGTGATGTTGCGTGAGCGAATGAGCGTATCTATTCGACGCCGATTAAATGATCCAACTGATTGTTTAATAAGGAATGTGTTCAATACGGTTCCATTTCCTCGCGAGTGAAATCAAACCCGCTGATACTTGCGCCAGAACTCTTTTGCAGTGAGAAACAATGCAATGCCGATGATTCCCTTGGTGATTTGCGACGACTCGAACATGGCCCGCAAGCAGTTGCTCAGGGCTTTACCTGCCGAGTGGGGCGTGTCGGTCACGCAGGCGACCAATGGGCTCGAAGGCCTTGAAGCGGTGCGCCGTGGACTGGGCCAGGTCATGCTGCTGGATTTGACCATGCCGGTCATGGATGGCTATCAGACGCTGGCGGCGATTCGCGCAGAAAATCTTGAGGCGAAGATCATCGTCGTCTCCGGCGACGTTCAGGACGAGGCTGTGCGCCGCGTCATGGAGTTGGGCGCGCTGGCATTTATCAAAAAGCCGGCTGATCCCGATGAACTGAAAAACACCCTGACCCGATTGGGCTTGCTGGGTGAGCCTGCGCCAGTCCCTACCATCGCGCCCGCCATGACAGGCGCAATCATCAGCTTTCAGGATGCATTCCGCGAAACCATCAACGTCGCCATGGGCCGGGCAGCAGCCTTGCTGGCCAAGGTATTGGGCGTGTTCGTGCAGTTGCCGGTTCCCACCGTCAACATGTTCGAAGTGGGTGAGCTGCACATGGCGTTGGCCGATGCACACACCAGTGAGCGGCTGACTGCCATCTGTCAGGGGTATATCGGCGGTGGCATCGCGGGCGAGGCGTTGTTGATTTTTCATGATTCGGACATCGCCGACATGGGCTCGCTGATGCATCGCGACTCGGCGGATTACACCGACGAGGAAATGCTCCTCGATCTGTCCACGATCCTCATCGGTGCCTGCCTGAGCGGCATCGCCGAGCAGATCGACGTGGAGTTCTCCCAGGGGCACCCGCAGATGTTGGGTTCTCAGGGCGGGATTGACGACCTGATCCGGATCAACCAGACACGCTGGCAGAAAACCCTGGCCGTAGAGATCAGCTACAGCGTTGAAGGGCATAGCATCAACTTCGATTTGCTCATGCTGTTCACCGAAGATTCGGTAGACCGTCTGACTAAAAAACTTGCGTACTTGATGAGCTGACCCATGAGTAATCAGATCGATATCAAAGAGCTTCATTGGTTACTGACGGTCACCCAGAACATCGACGTGGGGATCGTAGTGCTCGACCGGGACTACCGGGTCCAGGTCTGGAATACGTTCATGGAAAACCGCTCCGGCGTGGTGCCGTATGACGCGGCCGGACAGTCGATCTTCAAGTTGTTCCCTGAGCTCAACCCGATGTGGTTCAGCAAAAAGGTCGACAACGTGATTACTCTGGGTACGCCTGCGTTCACCATCTGGGAGCAGCGGCCATATCTGGTGCGGTTCAAGAATTACCAGCCAATCACTGGCCGGGAAGACTTCATGTACCAGAACACCACGATGTTCCCGCTGCGCTCGACCACCAGTGAGATTACCCATATCTGTCTGGTGATCTATGACGTGACCGACGTTGCCAGTAACCGGCATCTGTTGCAGACGGCCAACAGTGAACTGCAGAAACTTTCCAGCACCGACCGTCTTACCGGCCTCTATAACCGGGGTCACTGGGAAGAGCTGCTCAAGCTTGAATACGCCCGCCACAGCCGATACGGCGCGGTGTCCTCCCTGGTGATGTGTGATATCGACCATCTCAAGCGGATCAACGATACGTATGGTCATCAGGCGGGCGATAAAGTGATTCAGCGTGTCGCTGAGGTCCTGCGCAGCCATATCCGCAATGCAGACATCGCCGGGCGTTATGGTGGCGAAGAGTTTGCTGTCCTGATGCCGGATACCAACAAGGCCGGTGCTGCAGTGTTCTGTGAGCGGCTGCGTCTGGCGGTCGAGGCTGAGACCGTGCATTACGAAGGGCACGCGATCAAGTGCACGATCAGCCTGGGCGCTGCTGACCTCTCCAGGCCGACGACTGATTACAGCACTGTCATTGCGTGGGCCGAACAGGCACTTCATCAAGCGAAGAAAAACGGTCGCAATCAGGCTTCGGTGGACGAATAAGGCGCCGATTGCTGGTAGCATCGGTGTTTTTCCGGCGACGATCACGGACATCATGCGACCACAATCCACTCTCACCGTAACCCCTGTCGACCAGCCATTGATCGGGCGTGTGAGCCCGCCGGGCTCGAAATCCATCACTAATCGCGCGCTGTTGCTGGCTGGCCTGGCCAAAGGCACCAGCCGTTTGAGCGGTGCGCTGAAGAGTGACGACACGCGCGTGATGTCAGAAGCCTTGCGCCTCATGGGCGTGCAGGTTGATGAGCCGGACGACAGCACCTTTGTGGTCACCAGCAACGGCCAGTGGCATGCACCCGGGCAAGCACTGTTTCTGGGTAATGCGGGCACCGCAACGCGTTTTCTGACGGCGGCGCTGGCCAACTTTGATGGTGAGTTTGTCGTTGATGGCGACGAATACATGCGTAAGCGTCCTATCGGCCCACTGGTCGATGCCTTGCAGCGCATGGGCGTCGATGTCAGTTCACCGACTGGTTGCCCACCGGTGGCGATCAAAGGGCAGGGCGGTCTGGCGGCCGGGCGTATCGAAATCGACGGTAACCTTTCCAGCCAATACGTCTCGGCACTGTTGATGGCGGGTGCCTGTGGCAAGGGGCCAATTGAAGTGGCGCTGACCGGCAGTGATATCGGCGCGCGCGGTTACGTAGACCTGACACTGGCCGCGATGAAAGCCTTTGGCGCTGAAGTCGAGTCGCTCAGCGACACCGCCTGGAAAGTCCTGGATACCGGTTACAAGGCGACGGATTTTCATATCGAGCCGGATGCATCGGCAGCCACCTACTTGTGGGCGGCGCAGGCCATCACCGGCGGCAATATCGACCTGGGTGTTGCGACCGAAGACTTCACTCAGCCTGATGCCTTGGCCAGCCAGTTGATCGAGCGTTTCCCGAACATGCCGTCCGTTATCGATGGTTCGCAAATGCAGGACGCGATTCCGACACTGGCCGTGCTTGCCGCTTTCAACAATCAGCCGGTCCGCTTCGTGGGCATCGCGAATCTGCGGGTCAAGGAATGTGACCGCATCTCCGCGCTGTCCCACGGCTTGTGTGCCATTGCGCCGGGGCTGGCGGTGGAAGAGGGTGACGACCTGATCGTCCACGCCGATCCTCAGTTGGCAGGTCGCACCGTGGATGCGTTGATCGATACCCACGCTGATCACCGCATCGCCATGTGTTTCGCCCTCGCCGGACTGAAAATCGCCGGTATCCGGATTCAGGACCCTGACTGCGTCGGCAAGACCTACCCCGGTTATTGGGATGCGTTGCAATCGTTGGGGGTCAAGGTTCAGCGGGTCGATTGAGACTCTCTGGTTTGGAATGCTGTTGAGCGCACTGGCGAGGATTTCTTGTAGGACTGGCTTTAGCCGGGAGGGGGCAAGCGAACTTGCTAAATCTCTTTTGCCCAACATAATGCCCTCCCGGCTAAAGCCGGTCCTACGGATCTTCGTTTGCTGCACGACAGTGTTGTGTTAGCACACGCATCTATCTCCTAGAGTTCATCTGCGCTTGAATCTGTCGCGCCACCTCTTATAAACAGCACGCAACGCCGTTACCGCGGTGCTTTCAGCCAATGCTGCTTTGCATCTCAGGCATCATGAATGACACCTTCATGTTCAGGACTCATTCATGGCGTTGCTCTATAAAGCTGATCCCGCAAGGGGCGAGCAGTGGAAGGCTCTGTTTGCCGAACATGCCCCCGATATCGAGTGGCGTGCCTGGCCTGATATTGGCGATCCGCAGGACATCACTTACCTTGCTGCCTGGCTCGCCCCTGATGACGTGCAAACTCTGTTGCCGAACTTGCAGGTGGTGTTTGCCTTGTCGGCGGGTGTCGATCAACTGGATCTGAGCCGCCTTCCCGATACATTGCCAGTAGTGCGCTTGCTGGATCCGGGGATTGGTCGGGGCATGTGTGAATACGCGTGCTTCGCGGTATTGAGCCTGCACCGGGACATGTTGCGTTATCGGCAGCAACAGATTGAAAGCCATTGGCAGGCGCATCGGCTGGTGCCAGCCAGCAAACGTCGAGTTGGTGTCATGGGCCTGGGATTACAGGCGCAACAGATTCTCGCCAGCTTGCAGAATTTCGGCTTCGAGTTATCGGGGTGGGCGCGCAGTGAGCATCAGATTGAAGGTATCGCGTGTTATGCGGGCAGCGCACAGTTGTCCGCATTTCTGGGGCAGTGCGACATTCTGGTATGCGTACTGCCGTTGACCGAGCAGACCACGGGCATTCTCAATCGCGAGTTATTCGAGCAGATGCCTGAAGGCGCTGCGCTGGTGAACATGGGGCGCGGTGGGCATTTGATTGAGCAGGATCTGCTGCAGGTGCTGGACAGCGGGCAGCTCAGCGCGGCAGTGCTGGATGTATTGCAACAGGAGCCTGCTGATCCTGCGCATCCATTCTGGAATCACCCGCAGATACTGCTTACGCCGCATATTGCTGCGATGACCCAGCCTGACAGTGCGTTCCCCGGCCTGCTGGAAAACATTCGCCGCTTCGAGCGTGGCGAGCCGATGCTGGGCCAGGTAGATCGCGGGCAGGGGTATTGAGGAGTCCGACCGAACCCGTAGGAACGGCTTTAGCCGGGAGGGCGTCTTTTGCAACTACGCATAACTGGAGGTGACGCTGCTCGCGGCTAAAGCCGCTCCTACGAATGCCTTGTCTCAGCGCACCAGCGACCCCAACAAGCCGTCTAAAAATTTCTCCCCGGCAATCATTTGACTGACCTCGATAAACTCGTCCGGCTTGTGCGCTTGCTCGATGGAACCAGGGCCGCAGACCACAACCGGAACATTCAGACGCTGAGCGAACAACCCGCCTTCGGTACCGTAGGACACCTTGACACGTGAGGTTTCCGCCGGGGCAAACGCTTGCAGCAAACGCACGGCTTCAACGCTGGGATGGGTGTCCAGACCGGGATACTCGTTCAGGGTTTCGATCTCGATGGCGGCCACTGACGAGACCTTGCGTGCTTCGTGAACGATGGCTTCAGCCTGCTCGCGTAACTGGTCGATAAACAGCTCTGGATCATCCGCATTGAGATTGCGCAGTTCGAAATCCAGCGTGCAAAGATTCGGCACGATGTTCAGCGCCTTGCCGCCGTCGATCCGTCCGACATGCACTGTGCTGTACGGAATGTCGTAGTCGGCGTCCTGTGCGCCATGTTGCTGCAGTTGCGTTTGACTGAGACGCAGCGAGGCAATGAAATCGCTGGCCAGATGAATGGCGTTGACGGCCAGCGGTGCGAGAGAGGAGTGCGCTTCCTGGCCGCGACAGAAGGTCCGGAAAGAGCTTTTACCTTTGTGACCCAGCGCAAACTGCATGTTGGTCGGTTCACCGACGATGCACAGAAACGGCCGTTGCGGCGCCAGATGCAACACGTCCAGCAAGCGTCGTACACCCACGCAGCCGATTTCTTCGTCATGGGACAACGCCAGTTGCAGTGGGCGGGTCAGGTTAAGGTCGGCGGCATCGAGCATGCAATCAATAGCGAGAGCGATGAAACCCTTCATGTCGCAACTGCCGCGCCCGTAAATCCGACCGTCGCGCTCGGTGGCCTGAAACGGTGGCAAGGTCCAGGCCTGGCCCGCGACCGGCACCACATCGGTATGGCCTGAAAGCAGAATGCCCGGCTGGTCTTTGGGCCCGGTACTGGCAAACAGGTTGGCCTTTTGGCCGGTTTCATCCTTGACGATCAACGCGTCGATGCCTTTGGTCGCCAGCAGATCCCGCACGTATTCAATGAGCGTCATGTTCGACTGAGATGACACGGTATCGAATGCCAGCAGGCGGTTGAATATCTCCCTTACACGCGGCTTCATGAGGCTTTGCTCTGTTGATTGCTGGCGCTGGCAAAGCGGCGGATATCGAAAGGCGCAATCGAGGTGCTGGTGCTGCCGGTACTGAGCAATTCGGCCATCACATCGCCGACACCAGGGCCGAGCTGAAAGCCGTGGCCGCAGAAGCCGAACGCGTAAAACAGGCCATCGATATTGCCGCTACGGCCCATGACTGGCAGCGAATCCGGAAGATAGCCTTCGATGCCGCTCCATACCCGGATGATGTTCAGGTTGGCGACGCCGGGCAATAAACGCCGCATCTGCTGCAATTGATTGATGGTGCTGCGTGGTTCGACCACGGCCCGTTTGTTGACCATGTCCGGCTTGCTGCGAAAGCCGCCGCCAATGATGATGTTGCCACGAGGGATCTGGCGGAAATAAATCACCTCCTCGGCGATTTTGGTGTAGACGCCAATGACCGTTGGCAGGGCGTAGGGCACGGGTTCGGTGACTGCCATCTGCGGGCCAAACGTTTCCAGTGGCACCGGCTCGCCGAACTGTGTGGACAGCTTTTGTCCCCAGGCGCCCGCGGTAATCAGCAACTGATCGGCGCTGAACACGCGACCGTCGCGGGTCGTGACTTCAAACTGGCTGCCGACTTTCTGCACCTCGGTGACTTCAGTGCGTTCTTCAATGCGCGCCCCGGCGCGGATCGCTGCGCGGGCAAAGGCGGGGGCCGCCAGCCGTGGATTGGCGTGACCATCGTGAGGCGCGTAAGAGCCGCCTTTGACCACCGGCCCAAGGAATGGAAAACGCTGATGCAGTTCGCGGCCACTGTAAATACGCAGGTCCAGCTCGCGGGCTTCGGGTGCTGCGGCATAGGCTTCCAGCTCGGCGATTTCATCCTCGCGATAGCAGACGCGCATGTGGCCGCTCGGCAGAAACTCCAGATCCTCGCCAATCAGCTCTGGCAGGCGGCCCCACAAGGCGCGGGAGCGGTTGGCCAGTTCCAGTTGGCCCAGGAAACGACCCTGGCGCCGCACGTTGCCGAAGTTAACGCCGCTGGCGTACTGGCCGATCATGTCGCGCTCTAGCAGAGTCACCGACTGGCCGCGCTGGCGCAGGAAAAACGCTGTGGCCGAGCCCATGAAGCCGCCGCCGACAATCAGTACATCGGATTTTTGCTGTTTCATGACACGACCTCATCAGTAAGCATCGACAACGGCTTGATCGGTGCCTGTCCACGCTGACGGCCGACCAGCTCCACGGCGACGCCCGCTTCGGCAGCGATCACTTCTGCCCCGGCCTGCGAACAATAACGCCCCTGGCAACGGCCCATTCCCACCCGGCTGAAGGCTTTGGCACGGTTGACTTCACAGGCACCTTTTTCCCGGACTACGCCACGTAGTTCGCCTGCGCTGATCATTTCGCAGCGGCAGACAATCGCTTCGTCAGGCAGCGCCCTGGCTTGTGCCGATGGCCACGGAAAGGCCTCGGCGAGCCCGACCCGGAAGCGATCCATTATGGCCAACTGTCTCGTTTGCGTTTGCATCACGGCGACATCTACCGGCAATTTCAGGTCTTGCAGAACGGCCAGTGCCGCCAGACGACCAGCTTGCTCAGCGGCGTCCGCACCACGAATTTTCGCCCCGTCACCTGCGGCATAAACACCGCTGACCGAGGTGCGGCCTGCTTCATCGACATCCAGCAGCCACTGGCTGGAGACCTCGTCGAAGCGCAGGCGGCACCCGGCCAGATCGGCCAGCTGGGTTTCCGGTCGCAGGTGGTAGCCCAGCGCCACGGCGTCGCAATCCAGCTGTTGCGGGTTGCCTTTGCCGTCTTTGAAGCGCACACCACTGACACCGGTTTGAGCGTCGCCCAGGACCTGCAAAGGCTCGACACCCAAATGCACCGGCACCTTGGCGCTGCGCAGGCGCGCGAGCAACTTCATCCCTTCGAGCAGCACGCCGGGGCGCGCGAGCAGTTTGGGTGTGGCCATGATCCGCTTGCTCAGCGGCGAGGTGTCCAGCACCGCAGCGACTTCGGCACCGGCCTTCACGTATTGGCTGGCGACCAGATATAACAAAGGACCGCTGCCCATGAACACGACTTTGTGGCCGATGGAAACGGATTGCGCCTTGAGTGCAATCTGCGCGCCGCCGAGGCTGTAAGTCCCGGCCAGTTGCCAGCCGTTGATGGGCATCAGCCGGTCAGTGGCACCGGTGCAGAGAATCAGCGCGTCGTAGTTGAGAACTGAATGCTGGCCCTGATGGACGCAGCACAGTTGACCCTGGCTGAGGTTCCAGACCAGCGTGTCGGGACGGTAGTCGATGTGTTCGCGCAGGCGGTCAAAGCTCTGGTGCAGATCCCGCGCCTTGTCGGCTTCGGAACCGTACAGCGCCGCGTAATCTCGTTTGAAGCCTTCAGGCTGACGACGATAGATTTGCCCACCATCGCGGCGATTTTCATCGATGAGGATCGGTTTGATCCCGGCGGCGAGCAGCGTCTGTGCGCAACGCGTACCGGCTGGTCCGGCCCCTACAATGACTACCCGTGGAGTGGCCATGTCGCCTCCGGTTGTGTGGTGACAATATCCAGACCCTCGCGGGCCTCGCTGGAGCAGGCACGCAAACGCTCCCCAGAGCGAGTCCAGACCCAACAGTCCTGACACGCGCCCATCAGACAGAACCCTGCGCGACGTCCCGGATCGAACTCCGACTGGCGCAGCGATACGCCTTGGGTCAGCAGCGCCACCATCAAGGTGTCGCCTTGCAACGCTTCAATCGGCGCGCCATCTACCAAGAGATTCACGGTGGTTCGGTCGCGCTCGCCCAGCCTTACAAAACGCCCGTTCATGCGTAGGCCCCCACGATCATGTTTTCCAGTTCTTGTTGATTTTGCCGCAGCTCGCCGCTGTCCAGATGGCAGAGCACCTGACTGCCACCAGTGATCTCGCGGCGACCCGGCGCGGTGCGGTTGCACAGGCCTTCGACGCGTTGCGGGCAGCGGTTCAAAAAGGTACACAGTTCCCGTGTGTTGGTCGGCGCGCTGATGGTTGGCAGCGTACCGCAAGTGGCGGTGCCGCAGGTTTCCAGCCAACCCTGACGCAATTCGGGAACCGAATGCACAAGCAGGTCGGTGTAGGGATGAAACGGTGTCTGGCTGAAGGATTCGCGGCTGCCTTCTTCGACCTTGTGACCGCTGTACATCACCACGATGTCGTCGCACAAGGCCCGGACGGTGGAGATGTCATGGCTGATGAACAGGTAGGAGACACCCAGTTCCCGGCGCAAGTCGCCCAGCAATTCGAGAATCGCTGCGCCGACCACAGTGTCCAGTGCTGACGTCACTTCATCGCAGAGGATCAGGTCTGGTTTGGCGGCCAGTGCGCGAGCCAGATTGACGCGCTGCTTTTGGCCACCAGACAGTTCGCCGGGGCGTCGTTCAGCCATGTCCCGGGGCAGGCGCACCAGATCGAGCAATTCATCGATACGCTCGCGCAAGGCAGCCCCTTTGAGATTGAAGTACATCTTCAATGGGCGGCCGAGAATAGTGCTGATGCTGTGCATTGGATTCAGCGCGGTGTCGGCATTCTGGAAGACCATTTGAATGCGCCGGAACTGATCGTCCGTACGACCGGCCAGATCGCCTGACAGCGGCTCGCCATCAAATCTCAAGCTGCCCCGCGCAGGATCGAGTAACCCGGCTACGACCCGGGCGAGGGTGGACTTGCCGGAGCCTGACTCGCCAATCACGCCAATCGCCTGGCCCCGATTGATGGTCAGATCAATGTCTTCCAGCACGCGAATCATCGGCCTTCCCTGCAGGTCTTTATTGCCATAACCGGCAGACATCCCCGTGATGGTCAGCAACGGCCTGTCTTGTGCAACCTCACTGGCCGGGCGCAATGTTGCATCCGGTCTGGCGGCGGCCAGCAGGCTGCGAGTGTAAGGATGCTCCGGGCCTTTGAGCAGCGCCGCGGTGTTGCTTTGCTCGACGATCTGGCCACCCTTGAGTACCACAATCTGATCGGCCATTTGCGCCACTACGGCCAGGTCGTGAGAGACGTAGACCGCCGTCGCCCCGCGCTCACGCACCACACGCTTGAAAGCGCGCAACACATCGATCTGAGTGGTGACGTCCAGTGCGGTCGTGGGTTCGTCAAGGATCACCAGCAACGGATCGCTGATCAGTGCCATGGCCGCCATGACCCGCTGCAACTGGCCGCCGGAGACCTGGTGCGGGAAGCGCTGACCAATCTGTTCCGGATTGGGTAGCGAGAGGTCGCGAAACAGTTCGATGGCTTTGGCTTCCAGCGCTGCGCGCTTGCCCAGCCCGTGAATCAACGCGCCTTCGATCACTTGGTCTATCAGTCTTTTTGCCGGGTTGAAGGCCGCTGCTGCGCTTTGTGCAATGTACGAAACCCGATTGCCGCGCAGCCCTTGCAGGATGCTTTCGGGCAAGTCGAGCATGTTGTGCTCCGCGATCTGCACCGTACCGCTGGCCAGACGACAGCCGCGTCGGGCGTAACCCAGCAAGGCCAGGGCAATCGTGGTTTTGCCAGAGCCGGACTCACCGATCAGCGCCAGCACTTCACCTTTTTCCAGGGCGAAGCTCACGCCTTTGACGATCTCAATGTCGCCCCTGTCTGCGCTGGCGACGACTCGCAGGTCCTGGACCTTGATCAATTGGCTCATATCAATGCCCCCCGGAACGTCGGCTGCGCCGTGACGAGAGCCTGTCGATGAACAGATTCACTCCGATCGTCAGGGTGCCGATGGCCAGCGCCGGAATCACGATGGCGGGTGCGCCTTGATTCAAACCGCCGATATTTTCCCGAACCAGCGAACCCAGGTCGGCGTCGGGCGGTTGCACGCCAAGGCCGAGAAAGCTCATGCCGCTGAGCAGCAGCACGATGAAGCCAAAGCGCAGGCCCAGATCGGTCAGGACCGGATTGAGCATGTTGGGCAGGATTTCCACACAGGCGATGTACAAGCGGCGCTCGCCGCGGGTGCGCGCGACTTGCACGTACTCCAGCGCTTCGATGTTGACTGCCAGACTACGGGCGATCCGGAATGCGCCGGGAGCAAAGCTCAGCACTGCGGTAGTGATCAGCAGCGTGACCGATGAGCCAAACGCGGAGACCATGATCAGCGCCAGCATCTTGCTGGGGATCGAGATAAAAGCGTCCATCAGGCGGCTGATCACTTCATCCAGCCATTTCGGTACGACCACGGCAAGCAGCGCCAGGCTGGTGCCCAGACCGCTCGCCAGCACAGCGGAAATCAGCGCCAGACCGACAGTGAAGCGCGATCCGGCCAGCACCCGGCTGAGCATGTCGCGGCCCAGATAATCGGTGCCGAAGGGGTACATGCCGCTCATGCTGTCGAAGACGTTGTTGGACACCACTTCACCGACCGGGTGAGGGGCGAGCCATGGCCCGAACAGCGCCACCAATAACCAGAAGATGCACACGAATGCACCCGCCAGACCCAGCCATGATGTGCTGTGCGCGACCTTGCCCAATGACAGGTCAGCACCGGGTGGCGTCGATTTTACAATGAGGTTATTCATTGGGTTCTCAGCCTCGGGTTGGAGAGAATGGCGCACAGGTCGGCAATCAGCACCAGGCCCAGATACGCTGAGCAGAACAACATGGTGCAGGCTTGAACCAGGGCCATGTCCCGGTTGGTCACGGCGTCGACCATCAAGCTGGCGACACCCGGGTAGTTGAAGATGGTCTCGACGATCACCACGCCGCCCAGCAGGTACGACAGGCTCAATGCGATGGCGTTGGCAATCGGACCGATGGCATTGGGTAACGCGTGGCGCAACACGATGCGTACAGGGCTGACGCCTTTCAGGCGGGCCATTTCCACGTAGGGGCTGTCCAGTTGATCAATGACGGCCGCCCGGGTCATGCGCGCCATTTGCGCAACAATCACGCAGCACAGGGTCATCACCGGCAGTGCATAAGTGCGGATGAATTCCAGAGGGGAGTGGGTATCGCTGGCATAGGACAACGCCGACAACCATCCCAGATTAACCGCGAAAATCAGCACCGCGAGGGTCGCCACCAGAAACTCCGGTACCGCGACCAGCGCCAGCGTGATGAAACTCAATGCGCTGTCCAGTCGGCCGCCACGGCCCATGGCCGAACCGATGCCCAGCACCAATGCCACCGGGACTGAAACCAGCGCGGTGGCCCCGGCCAGCATCAAAGTGTTGGGGAAGCGGCTGCCAACCAGTTCGGCAACCGGCATGGCGTTGGACGCCGACTCGCCAAAATTGCCACTGAGCAGGTTCATCAACCAGCTCAGATAGCGCACCACACCCGGTTGATCCAGGCCCATTTTTATCCGCAATGCCGCGACCTGTTCAGGCGTCGCGAATTGCCCGAGGGCAGCTTGAGCCGCGTCGCCGGGCAGCACCGCCGTAATGGCGAAGACCACCATGGAAACGATCAGCAGGGTCAGGATCGCAGCGCCGAAGCGCTTGCCGATCAACCAGAGTGTGTTGCTATTCATGGCATTGCTCCGGCAAAGGGGAAACTACCCGCAATCAAGCATCCAGCCAGATCTGCTCGCTGAACATGTAGCCCATGAAGCCGCCGAGCGGGTTGCTGCCATAGCCTTTGATACGCTTGTCGACGCCGTCGATGTTGCTGATGAAGACGGGGATGCCGATTCCGCAGTGGTCATGAACCAGCGTCTGCATGTCGCCATACATCTTGGCGCGCTTGGCTTCGTCGGTTTCACCGCGTGCCAGCATCAGCAACTGGTCGAACTGCTCGTTCTTCCAGGCCGATTCGTTCCAGGGCGCAGTTGACTGGAAGAACTGAGAGAAAATCACGTCGGCGTTCGGCCGTGGGTTGATGTTGCCGAAACTCAGCGGGTGCTTCATCCAGTGGTTGGACCAGTAGCCGTCACTGGGCAGACGGTTGACGTTGAGCGTCAGGCCGGCTTCTTTGGCGGACTGTTGCAGCAGCACTGCAATGTCCACTGAACCGGTAGCCGCAGGCGATGCCGCCACGGCCATGGTGATTTTTTCCATACCGGCCTTTTTCAGGTGGAAGCGGGCTTTTTCCGGGTCGTACACACGCTGCGGCAAATCAGCGTTGAAGTAGCGCGACCCTGGAGAAATCGGCGTGTCATTACCGACGCGGGCGTAGCCCCGGAACACCGCCGATTTGACCTGTTCGCGATCCAGCAGGTACTTCATGGCCAGGGTGAAGTCCGGGTTCTGCCCCGGCATCTGGTCCTGACGGATGATCAAGTCTGTGTAGTTGCCCGAGGGGGCATCGAACACGCTGTGCTTGGCGCTGGCGGTAATGCGCGCGGTGGAGCGCGGGTTGACCTCGTTGATCAGGTGCACATCGCCGGACAGCAGCGCGTTGACCCGTGAAGGCTCGTCGCCAATCGCGATGAATTCGATTTCGTCCAGATATGGCAGGCCCGGCTTCCAGTAGTTCGGGTTGCGCACGCTGATCGAGCGCACGCCCGGTTTGAACTCCTTGACCTTGAACGGTCCGGTGCCGATGCCCTGATTGAAGTCGGTGGTGCCTTCCGGAACGATCAACAAGTGCGATACCGCCAGAATCGACGGCAGCTCGGCGTTGGCGGCGCTGAGGCGGATTTGTACTTCGTTCGGACCGCTGGCTTTGACTTCACTGACCTGAGCCATCAACGGCATGACCTTTGAACCGGTCAGCGGGTCTTTATGGCGGTTCAGCGAGAAGACCACGTCGGCAGGTGTCAGCGGTTTGCCGTTGTGAAACGTAACGTCCTTGCGCAGTGTCACGGTCCACAGGGTGGCGTCGTCGCTTTCGATGCGCTCGGCCAGCTCCATCTGCGGCACCAGATGGGAGTCGAAGCGGGTCAGGCCGTTATAGAACATGAAGTGCCGAACATAGTCGGTGGACAGTGCGCCTTTGGCGGGGTCGAGGGTGTCGGCGGTAGAACTGGACATGCCTGCTACACGAATACGCCCACCGGGTTTGCCTTTGCCAGGCGCTGCCGCTTCGTCGGCGAAGACTTTGCCCGCGGTACCGAACAGACTCGTCGCACCGCTGGCGACGACGCCAGCAACGCCCAGCATACGTAATGCATCACGACGTGAAAGACCGCGATTGAGCCCTTCGAATACGCGCAGGCTGTCCTGGCCTGAGATCAATGGGGAATCGTCTTTGTTGTCAGCCATATCAGTTCTACCTGTCGATTAAGGGAATGCATGAGTTGCTCACGGTTGACCGGAGCGTCCTTGAAACGCACACAACGACGGTTAAGCAAAAAATCTAATGCCGGGCATCCTGAAATCGATACCACGCGCCCACCAGCGGCAGGAACCACGGGGTGCCGAAATGTCCTGGAACGGCTGGCCAGTCAAGCTCACGCCACGGGTTGGCTTGCGGATTGCCATCCATGACGTCGGCCATGACCTGGCCCATGTGGACGGACATCTGTACGCCGTGGCCGCTGTAGCCCATGGAGTAAAAAACGCCCTCATGTTCACCCGCACGCGGCAAGCGGTCGGAGGTCATGTCCACCAGACCGCCCCAGCAGTAATCCACTTTGGCGCTGGCCAGTTGCGGGAACATTTGCACCATGGCGGCACGCAATACCTTGCCGCTCTTGGCGTCAGAGGTTGCATTGGACATGGCAAAACGCGCCCGGCCACCAAACAGCAAACGGTTATCCGGCGTCAGGCGGAAGTAATTGCCGATCATGCGGCTGGTGACGTAGGCGCGCTGTTGTGGGAGTAGTTGATTGATCAAAGCTTGAGGCAGCACCTCGGTCACAATCACAAAGCTGCCCACCGGCACGATGCGCCGTCGATACCAGCCTGGACCGCCATGCTGGCAAGCACCGGTTGCCAGCATGATCTGTTTGGCCTGAATAGAGCCCTTGGCCGTGTTGAGCAGATAGCCTGAAGCGTTGGCTTTCCAGCTTTTTACTGCGGCGTTCTGGAAAACCTGTGCGCCGTGACGCACGGCAGCATCGGCCAGCCCGACACCAAAGCGCCCGACATGCATCTGCACGCCGTTGCGCTGTAACAAGCCGCCGTGGAATTCAGCCGAGTCCACTTCGGCGCGGGTTTCTTGCGCGGACAGAAGCTCGACGTCCGCGTCCACTTCCCGACGGATCAGCTCGCAGGTGCGGGCCATGCCGTCGAAGTGCATCGGTTTGGCGGCCAGTTTCAGCTTGCCGTTACGGGTCATGTCACACGCAATCTGCTCCTGCTCGACCACCGCGACGACACTCTTTACAGCGCTTTCGTAAGCCAGGTAATACGCGCGGGCCTGGTCGGCGCCCAGACTGGCGGTCAGCGCTGAATAATCCTGAGCCACGCCGGTATTGCACTGGCCACCGTTACGCCCGGACGCTTCGCCGATCACCCGGTCAGCTTCCAGGACTGCCACGCTTGCGCCTTTCATCGCCAGGGCGCGGGCCGCCGAAAGACCGGTAAAGCCGCCCCCGACAATGGCGACATCCACCTGGCCCTCTACCGCGCCGGTCTGCGCCCCGGCGAATGCCGGTGCGGTATCAAGCCAGTAGGATTCACTTCGCATGGTGCTGGTCCTTACCTGTGGCGTTGCCGGAAACCGTGGGCGATGCGGATTACAGGCCGACCAGCGCAGGCAAGCCGCCGATGTCCTTGAGGGTGTGATAGCCGTAGGACTCGTTGGCAGGCACGTCATGGCCTCGGGCAACGAATGCGCGGTTCTTGATCTTCATGTCATGCGCCGGGAACAGGTCGTAACGGAAGCTGGACGAAACGTGCAGCACGTCCTGCGGGCCGCAGCCGAGGTTGTCGAGCATGAACTCGAACGCACGAAGGCGAGGCTTGTAGGCCTGAGCCTGTTCAGCGGTGAAGACCTTGTGGAACGGCGCGCCGAGCATGTTCACGTTGGACATGATCTGGCTGTCGCTGGCGTTGGAGAAAATCACCAGAGGGATCTTGTCGGCAATTTTTGCCAGACCTGCCGGAACGTCGGCGTGAGGACCCCAGGTTGGAACCGCGTCGTAGTAAAGCTGGCCTTCCTGGCGGTATTCGATACCCCAACGTTTACAGGTACGCTCCAGCGCAGTCTTGATGATTTCGTCGTAAGGCACCCAGTCGCCCATGACTTGATCCAGGCGATAGGCGGAGAAATCCTTGACGAACTCTTCCATGCGTTCAGCGGGGACACGGTCCGCGAAGATTTCGCGGGTCATGGCGCCCATGTGGAAGTTGGTCAACGTACCGTAGCAATCGAACGTAATGAATTTGGGGCGAAGAAAGCTCATTGAGTGCGGTCCTGAAGTTCGTTAAGTCTGGGCGAGGCATCTCTGTGCTTCGGATTCAAAGCGCGTGATGCAACGCTGCACCACACCTTCATTACAACACCGTGAAATCAGCAGATGACGTTAAAAGCGTCGGCTGCTTGATAGAAAACGCCGTTTTAGGGGTTGCCCTCAGCACACTTTGCGGAGCGCTCCAGCCTTGGGCGAGCCTCGTGTTTATGTGCCTTTATGAGCACTTATGGTGCTGAAGCCGAACAGATGCTGTGCCAGCGCAGCACAAACTGCGTCAAGCCAATAAAAAACGGGAGCAGCCAGAAAGCTGCTCCCGTTGTTTTGTAGACCGCCCTTGCTCGCGAGGCGGTGTGTCAGGAGAAAAGCCTCGCGAACAAGTTCGCTCCTACCATTGCAGCGCGGTGTTCCAGGTTTGCCGCTTTCCAGGTAGGAGGCAACTTGTTGGCGAGAGGGGATGAGGCGGTGGTTCGAATCTACAACCAGACCGCATCCCAAAGCGGATAATCTCCTACACGCTTCACCAAGCCTGCCCGCACGGGATTGGCGACGATGTAGCGTGCGTGTTTGCGTAGATTTTCCTCACGGCGAAGCGCGTGATCGTAAAAGCCCTGATGCCAGATCTGGCCTTCACTCCCGCTGACTTTATTGAGGGCGATAGCGCTTCGGGCTTTGACCTGTTTCAACAAAAGGCTCAGAGATGTCTTCTTGAGTTGAAACAGCCAGTGGAGATGATCGGGCATCACAACCCAGGCTAAAGATTCAGCCAGGCCTTGCTGTTCGGCCCGGCGAAGCTCCTGAACGACGAGCCTTCCTAGTCTCCAGTCGGCGAAGAAAGGGCGGCGTTGATGTGTGGTAACAGTGACGATATAGAACCGGCCAATTTCGGAGTAGCGACCTTTACGAAGTCGGTGTGCATTTGCGCTAAGAGCCAATCCGTGGCGCTCCTTGGAAATAGTAGAAACGCGAATTTAGCGGTCGATTGGCTAAATCGCTCGCCTATTACGTACCGGAGTATTTCGACCTGCCGCTGCAGCGCGGTGTGTCAGGGGAAAAGTCTCGCGAACAAGTTCGCTCCTACCATTGCGACGCGGTGTTTCAGGCTTGCCGCTTTCCAGGTAGGAGGCAACTTGTTGGCGAGGCGGTATGTCAGGAGAAGCGTCTCGCGAACAAGTTCGCTCCTACCGTTGCAGCGCGGTGTTTCTGCCGCTATTGAGCGATATCGATCAACACGCTTTTAAAGCGTAGATTGGCTTCAAACGCTTCACGTCCCAGGTCCTTGCCAATGCCGGAGCGTTTATAGCCCCCGGTTGGCAGGATGTAATCGTTGCTGCGCCCGTAGCGGTTGACCCAGACGGTGCCGACTTCCAGCTTGCGAATCAGTCGCAGTGCGCGATTCAGGTCAGCCGTGTGCACGCCCGCACACAAGCCATAGGTGTCGTGTTCGGCCAGTTGCAGCGCCTGTTCTTCGGTGTCGAATGCCTGAATGGTCAGCACTGGGCCGAAAATCTCTTCGCAGACTGCCGGGCTTTGGCTGTCCACTGCGGTCAGCAATGTCGGTTGGTAATAAGCGCCGCCCATGCCTTCGAACAGTCCGCCACCGGCCAGCACTTCGGCTCCGGCCTGGCGCGCACGCTGGACGATGTTGTCGATGCGGCTGCCCTGCAAATGGGAGATGATCGGCGGCAGCGTGGCGTCTGGTGACCAGGTCGGGCCGGGGCGCAAAGAAGCGAAGTAGCCCTGAAGATGCTCAATGAACG
Organism: Pseudomonas sp. ICMP 561; assembly: GCF_002699985.1. Lineage (GTDB taxonomy): Bacteria > Pseudomonadota > Gammaproteobacteria > Pseudomonadales > Pseudomonadaceae > Aquipseudomonas > Aquipseudomonas quasicaspiana. Next base: position 66,293 of record NZ_LKBT01000013.1, read on the forward strand.
GCGCCATGATCGAGCGTTCTATCAACAGTCGTGAACCCGAAACACACACCTGTCCGGCATTGCCGGTAATGGCTAGCGCAACGGTGCGTGCGGTTTTGGCCAGATCAGGCACGTCAGCAAACACCAGTTGCGGGCTTTTACCGCCCAGCTCCAGTGTCACGGGTTTGGGACCGACCAGTGCGCAAGTGGACATGATGCTGGAGCCTGTGGCCGTCGAACCGGTGAAGGTTACTTTCGAGATGCGCGGATGACGACACAGCGCGTCGCCTGTGGTGCGTCCGTCACCCTGAACCACGTTGAACATCCCGGCAGGGAGCCCGGCCTGCACGGCCAACTCGGCAAAGCGCAGGCTGGAAAATGGCGTCAGTTCCGAAGGTTTGAGTACTACGGCGTTACCCGCTGCCAGCGCCGGGGCGACTTTCCAGTGGCCCATACTCAGCGGGAAGTTCCACGGTGCAATGGCGGCAATCACGCCGTAAGGCTCGGCGATCTGCATGCCCAGTCGGTCGCTTTGAGTCGCCGCCACTTCGCCGCCATGCTTGTCTGCCAGCTCTGCGAAAAAACGAATCCCTTCGGCGACATAAGGAATGTCCCAGGCGAGCACGTCTTTGTGGGGACGCGTCGAACCGACTGCTTCCAGCGGTCCCAGGATCGCGCCATCGGCTTCAATCAAGTCGGCCCAACGACGCATGACCCGGGCTCTCTCGCGAGGCGGGCGGCTGGCCCAGTCACTGTGCTTGAACGCCTGCCAGGCATTACTGACGGCTTCGTCCACCATGTCCGCGTCAGCAATCGGCAGCCCGGCGTAGACCTGCCCGTCGGAGGGGCGTGAGACGTCCATGCCTGACTGGGCATCGCGATAATGACCGCCGATGAAGTGCGCGCTGCGAACAGAAATTTGACGAGGATCGAAGCTATCCATGAAGGACTCCAGCCGATAAAAAGCGAGACGTCCATCCTAGGAAAAAAGCCCAAGCATTTGCTGCCGACCTTAGTGTCGATTTAAGCAGTAACTGTGGTAAACGGCAGCGCGCTTTGTGCAATCTGCCGAATCGTTCCGGAGCTCTTGCCATGAGCGGTAAGCAGATGGGATACAGGCATTAGTGCCCCTTTGACCGGAGAGCTTTTCATGGCTGACTCGCAACGTTCTTCATGTTCCTATCGCCCTATGACTGCGGCCGATGTGGATGCTGCACACCAACTTTCAGTGCAGTTGAAATGGCCGCATCGTCGTGAGGACTGGGCGATGCTGCAACGCGTTAGCGAGGGTTTCGTTGCGGAAGACAAGGGGAGGGTGATCGGCAGTGCATTCACTTGCCATCAGGGGGATTTCTCAACCATTGGTCTGGTGATCGTCAGCGACGAATATCAGGGCAAGGGGATTGGTCGGCAACTGATGAACCTGGCGATTGAGGCCGCCACACCTCGTATTCCTGTTCTCAACGCGACCCTGGCCGGAGCCCCGCTGTACGCCAGTTTGGGATTTGTTGATTTCGGCAGCGTCGAACAACGTCAGGGTCAGGCTCCAGCCGAAGCACCGTCAGCGCCCGCGCTCGCGTTCAGCGAAAGCTGCCGCTCAGTGGGCCAGGCGGATTACAAGCGCCTGTTCGAGTTGGCCAACGCGGGCAGCGGGCTTGATCGCACTGCGGTCCTAAAGGACCTGCTGCCGAGCGTAGAACACTCGGCAGCTATCGAGCGCAATGGGCAATTACAGGCGTTTGCTCTGTTGCGCCCTTTTGGTCGCGGCCTGTGCATCGGTCCGGTGATCGCTCAAAACGTAGAGCAGGCCAGGTACCTGATCAGTCAGTTGCTGTCGCGAGTGCCGTATTCCTTTGTGCGTATCGATATTCCTACGAATAGCGGCTTGGCAGACTGGCTGGACGCTGCAGGTCTTAAAGCTGTCGACAGCGTCACACAAATGGCTAAAGGCAAGGCTCCGCAGGCCACTGCTGGCGTCGCACAGTTTGCCCTCGTCACCCAGGCCGTTGGCTAATCCGGAGAGTGTTTAATGTCACAGCTAAAAGCTTTGTTGTTGGTCCGCGCTGACGGCAGTCAAACCGATGCACCGTTGAAGCGCGGTGCTTTGAGCGCTGGCGATCCGTTTGCCGACGTGCGTGATATCGCTTATGTCGCTGATGATGGCGTAAGTGCCGGATTGGTCAGCGCCAGTGGCGTACGTAGCAGTCAATCGTATCCATTCACGGAAATGTTGGTTGTCCACCGCGGGTGTGTCAGCCTGCACGTTAACGGTGAAACCCTCGAAGTCGGCCCCGGCGAAAGCGTTGTAGTGGAGCAGGGAGTCGCCTGTCAGTTTGATGCGGCAGATGGCAGCCTTTGGGCTTTTTGCGCACTAAGTGGCTCCGCACCGTCCACGCAGCCAGCGCTGACCTGGATCGACAAGCGCGTTGCGCTTGCACCGTCGGCAGCCCCCGAGGCCAGCATCCTGAGTGGCCCGACTCCGCAGTGCCGCTCACACAACGCCTATGAAGCCTCGAACAGCTCCCTGCGCATCGGCGTCTGGGACTCGACACCTTATGCCCGTGGCGGCCGACCGCACAAAGTGCATGAGTTGATGCACCTGGTCGAAGGGCAGGTGACGCTCACTGGCGCAGACGGCGAGGCGCTGATCGTGAACACCGGCGACACCGTGTTTGTCCCGCTAGGCGCTAGCTGCGCTTGGGAAAGCACGGTGTATGTGCGCAAGTACTACGTGGTGGTTTGATTGGCCGTATCGTTTGGAATACGTTTCCCTGTTGGAGCGAGGCTTGCCCGCGAAGAACGATAACGCGTTATAGCCATGAAACCGCGTCGCCTATATCGCGGGCAAGCCCGGCTCCCACAGGAATTTTGCGATCCGCCTGAGACGGTTGTCTGCGGGAGGATCTATGTTGGCCTGCAAGGGTTGATCCCGGTGGGAGCGAATTCATTCGCGAATGCGTCATGTCAGGCGACAGAAGTATTGAATCTGCCAGCCTTTTCCCGAATAAATTCGGTCCCACAGGTTTTGCATAAGCTTGAGAGGCTACCCACCTGTGGGAGCTGAGCTTGCTCGCGATGAACGATAACGCGGTATGGCTTTGAAACCGAGTCGCCAGCATCGCGGGCAAGCCCGGCTCCCACAGGGATTTGCGATTCGCCTGAATGAAATTGTTACAGTGCGCGGTAACTCAGGCTGAAACCCAGCTCAGCCGACTCTCCCTGTCGCAACAGCCGCAACCCTGGATGCCCCGGCAAATGGTGGGCATTCACCGGGTGGCTGACCGGCTCGAAGCAGAAAAAATCCAGCCCGGGCGGGCAGAACACCAGAAAGAACTCACTGCCCGTCGCCCGGCATTCAAGCTCATAACCCAGGTCCGGCTGGCTGATCAGGGCGCTGCCATCCCATTCGGTAAAGCCGTTGTCCAGTCGGGTGTGCGGCAGGCTGTTCAACGCATTGAAGTCCCACTCGGCTGGCAGATTCTCAAGTTGCGTGGGCAGACCTGCTTCATCGGTCAGCCAGACCTGTGACGCCGTGGCCCGTAACCGGGTGTTGGCGGTGCGTGGCAGATAAGGATGCAAGCCCAGCCCGTGCCAGGCGGCCCGCGAGTCCAGGTGGGTCACCTGCAGCGTGATGCTCAGCGTGCCGTCCAGCAGGCTGAAGCGCAGTTGCGCGCGATAAGCAAAAGGGATGCTGCTGTTCAGTTGCAGGCAGGCATGTTGCGCACTTTGCTCAATCACTTCCCATGGCTGCTGCCAGGCGCTGCCATGAATCGGCAACGCATCGTTGGCGCTGTTGGGCTCAAGCGCGAACCAGCCATCGGGGCTGTCAAATCCTCCGTTGCTGATCCGGTTGGACCACGGTGCCAGCGGATAGCAGGCCAGCTTCCGTGCAGTCCCGGCACCGAGGGCTTCGTCATTGCTGGGGCGCAGCAGCGGTTGGCCGCTGGCGATCACATTCCAGTTAACGATGCTGCCGCCGGTTTGCGGGGCGAGCGTCAGTCGGGTGATGCCATCTTCAAGCGTCAGGATTGCCGGGAGCATGATGATTCGCCGTATGAGTACAGATGAGGGCTCAAGCCGTTTTACGCCGCCAGGTCAGCAGCACAATGCCGGCGACCACGATCAGGCCGCCAATGATCTGTCCGCCGCTGAGCAATTGATCAAGAATCAACCAGCCAAACAGCAGACTCGCCACCGGTTCGATGTTCATCACTGGCGCGTTGCGGGCCATGTCCAGACGGTTTACGCAAATGAACAGCAGGGAAAACCCCACGCCATAAAGCGTGACCAGACAGGCCAGTGCGGTCCAGCCGGTGGCGGTGGACGGCAATGAAACACCTCCAGGCAGCACGCCGCTGAAACCCGCCAATGCAGCGGCGCTGAACACGATCAACATGGTCAGCATGCTGCGCACGGTGCCGCGCAGGGATGAAAGTTTATGGTCGGTTATCCACAGCGCACAGGCGAAAACACCCGCCGCTCCAAAACCGAAGGCAATGCCTTCGAGCCATTGTGCCTCGGTGCTGTGCTGGCTGGACAAGCGTTCCGGCACGTCCAGCGCAAAGACCAGACCAATCAGAATAAAACCCATCAGCAACGCGGCACGAGCGGTCGGCCTTGCGCCGCCTAACGCCCATGTGAGCAAGACCAACAGGATGGGAGCCACGTTGGCGATCAGCAACGCCAGCGCGACTGGAATGCGAGCAACAGCCGAGTAGATGCAGAAACTTTGTGTCGCAATCAGCACGCCCAGCAGGAGTTGCCAGCGCCACGTTCTGGCGGTCAGGTTCGGGCGTTCCCGTTGCCACAGCACCAGGCCAGTAAGGACCAGCAAGGTCACGCCCGATCGACACAAAATCGCCAGCAGCAGGCCGGTGTCATGGTCAAAGGCGATACGCGCGGCGATGTGATTGCCTGCAAAAGCACAGGCGAGAAGGGCGAGGAGCAATACAGCGATGTGGCGGGGAAACAAAGCAGGAGCAGACATGAGCAACCAGCCTCCTTGGCTGGAAAACAGGGGCTGGCGGAGATGATCTGTAGGAGTGAGCTTGCTCGCGATGGCGTCAGATCATTCAAAAATTTTTGAATGACATATCAAATCGCGAGCAAGCTCACTCCTACAGTTTTTCTGCTATCTCGAAGCCTTACAACACCACACTCGGCAACCACAGGGAGATTGCAGGGATGTAGGTCACCAGCATCAGCACCAGGAACAGCGCTACGTAGAACGGCAGCAGGGCTTTCACGGTGGCTTCGATGGTCACTTTACCCACCGCAGCACCCACGAACAGCACCGCGCCAACCGGCGGTGTAATCAAGCCGATCCCCAGGTTCACCAGCATGATCATGCCGAAGTGCACCGGGTCTACGCCCACACCCACGATCACGGGCAGCAGGATCGGCGTCAGGATCAGGATCAACGGTGCCATGTCCATCACGGTGCCCAGCAGCAACAACATGACGTTGATGCACATCAGGATCACGTAACGGTTATCCGACAGCGTCAGGAACGCTGTCGTGATCTTCATCGGGATTTCCATCAGCGTCAGGATGTAACCGAAGCTGGCAGCGAAACCGATCAGGATCATGACGATGGAAATGGTACGGGCTGCCCGGTGCATCAGCTTGGGCAGGTCACGCCATTTGTAGTCACGGTAGATGAACATGGTCACGAAGAATGACCAGAGCACCGCAATGGCTGCCGACTCGGTGGCGGTAAACACGCCCGACAGGATACCGCCGAGAATGATGACCAGCGCCATCATGCCCCACAGCGCGTCAGCCGCGATTTTCAGCGCCTTGCGCAACGGGATGACCTCACCCTTGGGGTAGTTGCGCTTACGGGCGAAGATCATGCACAGACCCATCATCACCGCACTGAGTAACAGGCCCGGCATGATCCCAGCCATGAATAACGATGCGATGGAAACGGTGCCGCCCGCTGCCAGCGAGTACAGAACCGAGTTGTGGCTTGGCGGTGTCAGTAGCGCCTGGACCGAACCGCTGACCGTTACCGCTGTGGAGAAGTCACGAGGGTAGCCCGCACGTTCCATTTCCGGAATCAGCACCGAACCAACTGAGGCAGTGTCCGCTACCGAGGAGCCGGAAATAGCGCCGAAAAAGGTAGACGCAACGATGTTTACCAGCGACAGACCACCGCGTACGAAACCCACCAGCACGCCAGCAAATGCGACGAGCCGCCGCGACATACCGCCTTCGGCCATGATCGCGCCCGCCAGGACGAAGAACGGGATTGCCAGAAGAGAGAATTTATTGACACCGCCAGCGATCTGAATCATCAGTGCATCAGCAGGGATCTCAATCCACCATGCACCGATCAGCGCAGACAGACCTAGTGCGTAAGCGACCGGCATGCCGATCAGGATCAGCGCGATAAAGCTGCCTAGTAATATAAGTGCGTCCATTTATGCAGCACCTTCACTTTCTTCTACGACGTCAAAATGCATGACGGCGCGATGGCTTTGGTCACCCAGAAAAACTCGCTCCAGAATGAAAATCAGGGTCACGATCCCGCCGAGGGGAATTGGCAAGTAGGAGATACCTACGCGCAGCGACGGGATTTCGCCCAGAAACTGGTTCCAGGTAGTGGCGCAGAGTTTGAAGCCTTTGACGATCATGAACAGTGCTACGACTGCCATCAGCACTTGCACCAGCACAGCAGCGAGCTTGCGCAAATGCAGGGGCATGCGATCCACCGCCATGGAGACGGCCATGTGCGCACCGGCACGGTAGCTGGCTGCAGCTCCGAAGAAGGTGAACACCACCATCAACAGGATCGCAACAGGTTCCGGCCAGCTCGACCCCGTACCAAGAACGTAACGAGCGAAAATGCCCCAAGGGATAATCAACGTCATGATCAGCACCGCAAAACCGGCGATCCCGATGCAGACCCGATAAATAATGTCGTTAATACTTAACAGCGTATTTTTCATTGAGGCTCACCACTGCGGCGGCGAACGAGCTTTCGCTCGCCCCCGCGGCGTTATCGGACTGACTTATAGGGCTGCTTAGTTTTTAGCTGCGGCCAGAGCCGGATCAGTTTTCACCGCTTCGATACGGCTGATCAGGTCTTTGTATGGCGCACCGAACTTGTCGCGAACCGGCTGGGTAGCGTCATAAAACGCTTTCTTCTGCTCAGGCGTCAGGGTGATGAACTCTACGCCTGCTGCTTTAAGCTTGGCTTCTGCATCAGCAGACGACTTGTCCCACAGCACGCGTTCCTCGGCTTGTGCTTCACGAGCCAGCTTTTTCACGAGCGCTTGTTGTTCTGGATTGAGTTTGTTCCAGGTGTCTTTGGCCATCACGATCGGCTCTGGAAGGATCAGGTGCTCGGTGATGGTGAAGAACTTGGCGTTCTGATAGTGATTGTGCTGGAAGTAAGTTGGCGGGTTGTTTTCTGCACCGTCGATTACGCCTGTCTGCAATGCACTGAAAATCTCGCCGGTGGCCATTGCGATCCCGCTGCCGCCCATGTCATTGATGGTTTCAATGAATACCGGGTTGCCTTGAACGCGGATCTTCATACCTTTGAGATCGGAAATCTGGCGTACCGGCTTCTTGGTGTACAGGTTGCGGGTCCCGCCATCCATCCAGGCCAGAGCGACCAGGTTGAAGTTGGAGTCTGTGATTTTCTTCAGAATTTCGTCGCCGATTTCACCGTCGATAATGGTGCGCATGTGCGCCTGATCGCGGAATACGAACGGCAGGTTGAAGACGTTCACGTCAGGCACTACCGGGCCAACGATGCCCAGGCTGACACGGGTCATCTGGATGGCGTTGCTCTGTACCTGCTCAACCACTTCTTTCTCTGAACCGAGCACGCCGCCGGGGTACATCTTGAAGCTAATCTCACCTTTGGACTGCTCTTCTAGCTTTTTGCCCATGTTCTGTTCGGCCACTACCGGGGCATAGCCGGCGGGGTGAACTTCGGCGAATTTGATTTTGACTTCTGCCTGGGCCAGGCCCGACATACAGAAGGCCAGTGGAAGTGCGGCGATGAGAAGCTTGCGTTTGAAATCCATGGATAACTCCAGTTTTGTTGTTTTTGTGGTGCTGGTGGATTTGTGTGTGATGCATTAGCCCTTGAAGGCAGGCTCCTCCAAGCCTTTGATTCCGGGTCTCAGGGCAAAGACGCCACCGGCCAGTGGCTGGTCGCTGATGTCGCCACCGGGACGAATCGAGGTCACGAACAGCGTGTCCAGATTCGATCCGCCGAAGGCGCACATAGTGGGTTTCTTCACCGGCACAACCAGTGACTGGTCAAGCTTGCCAGTCGGTGTGAAGCGGTGAATCAGCCCCGCATCATTGCCGCAGATCCAGTAGCAGCCTTCGGCATCGACCGCTGCGCCATCAGGGCGGCCCAGATAGTGGTTCATGTCCACGAAGAGGCGGCGGTTGTGGGGCGTGCCGCTGTCGGTGTCGTAATCGAACGCCCAGATCTTTTGCACGCTGGGGTGCGAGTCGGACAAGTACATGGTCTTGCCGTCCGGGCTGAACGCCAGGCCGTTGGGTACGATGAAGTCAGTGAGTTGTGCCGTGAGCGCTTCGCTCTGGCCTGCGCTGTAACGATACATCGCGCCGACCGATGCGCCTGCGGCCATGTCCATCAACATGGTGCCGGCCCAGAAGCGGCCCTGGCGATCACAGCGTCCATCGTTGAAGCGCATGCCAGGCAACGCATGATCGACGCTGGCCAGAGAACGACTGCTCAGGGTGCCGTCGGCGCTTTCGGTCAGCCGATACAGACCGTCTTCCATACCGCCAATCCAGTCGCCGTTATCGTAACGAGCGATGCAGGCGAGCATTTGCGGTGCTTTCCAGCTTTGGGTGCTGTCATGGGCCGAGTCCCAGCGATGAAGCTTACCCGCCGGGATATCAACCCAATAAAGAGCCTTGTCCCTGGCGCTCCACACCGGGCTTTCACCCGTGGCGTTTTGTGCGTCGAGAATCAATTCAGCATCCATGTCGCCCTGTCCTTTTATTGTTTTTTTATCGGTTCTCAGTCGTCGCCGAAGGGGCCTGATGCAACGAAAGCACCACCCTGATAAACCATCGCCGGGTCGTCAGCAGCAGGCATCGGCTGCGCCTCAACCTTGTCCCGGAAAACTTCCGAGCTGTCCTTGGGGTGGTAGCCGAGGTGGGCGGCGTACCGGTTATCCCACCACACGTTGCTGTTGGCGGAAGCACCATAGACGATGGTGTGGCCGACGTTCGGCGCATACAGCGAGCGCTCGATGAGTTGCGTCAGGTCGTCGAAGCTTAGCCAGGTGCTCATCATTCGGCGGTTTTGCGGTTCCGGGAACGACGAGCCAATGCGGATGCTCACGGTTTCGATGCCGTAGCGGTCGAAATAGAAGCTGGCCATGTCCTCGCCGTATGATTTGGACAGGCCGTAGTAACTGTCCGGACGGCGAGGGGAGAGCGCGTCGATGGTCTCATCCTGTTTGTAGAAACCAATGACATGGTTGGAGCTGGCGAAAATAATACGCTTCACGCCATGACGGCGTGCAGCTTCATAGATGTGGAACACGCCGCTGATATTCGCGCCGAGGATATCTTCAAACGGACGCTCTACCGAGACGCCGCCGAAATGCAGGATCGCGTCTACACCTTCAACCAGTTGATGAACGGCTTGCTTGTCGGAGAGATCGCAGGGTTGTACTTCTTCGCTGGCGTCAACGGCGGGGGCCATTTCGCTGATATCGGACAGTCGCAGGACCTTGGCGTAAGGCCGCAGACTTTGTCGCAGAACCTTGCCCAGACCGCCTGCTGCACCTGTCAGTAGCAGGCGATTGAAGGGAGTTTGGGCGGTATGAGTCGTTGTCATGAGAGTCCCTTGCCATTCTTATTAATTGTCATCTGTTGTCGTATGACTTCCGGTGATTATTTGCAGTCGTGTATGGCTTTGTCAACGCGACTTAGGTCGAAATTGTCTGCCGGGTTCGGCGTGGGCTTTTCGTAGGAGCGGCTTTAGCCGCGAGAGCATTTTTCCATTCACCTCTAGAAAAAGCTTCCCGGCTAAAGCCGGTCCTACAGGGCCTTCATTCAGGCATTAAAGCAACGACAGCGGATAGCTGATGAATACCCGGTTTTCGTCGAACTCGTTGGTGCTGAAGTCGCGACGGATGGAAGAGTTGCGCCACCGGAAGTTCAGGCTCTTGAACGTGCCGCTTTGTACGGTGTACGCCAGTTCTGATTCGCGACCCCATTCCTTGCCATCGGTGATCGCGCCAGTGTGTACGTTGTCACCGCTGATGTAACGGTTCATCAGGGTCATGCCGGGGACGCCGAAGATGGCGAAGTCCAGGTCGTGACGCAGCTGCCAGGATTTTTCCTTGGCGTTGTCATAGCTGGCGTTGTAGCTATCGTTTGCCAGCGTGCCGCCGCTCGTTCCGTTAACCCGGAACCAGCCGTCATCACCGCTGACTTTCTGCAGGCCCACGTACAAGGTGTTGCCCTTGTATTTGGCAGACAGCAGCGCGTAGGCGGTTTTGTTGTCCAGATCGCCAGCCAGTTTGTTGCCGTCTTCATTACCCCAGAAGTAACCCAGGTTCGCGCCCAGCGTCACGTCACCAATAGGCTGGCTGTGCAGCACGTTGATGAACTTCTGGTTGTAGATGTCTTCGAGTTGGGCGTACCACAGGCCGACTTGAGTGCGCTTTTCATTGAAGGCGTATTCACCGCCACCAAAGTTGAAGCGGTCAGACTGGAAAGCGCCCCGACCGTTGAGCGACATGTCTTCCATGCTCGCATCGTTACGCGGGCTGTTGCCCCTGAACTGACCGCCGTACAGGGTCAGGCCATCGAGTTCTTTGGAGGTAATCTGCCCGCCACGGAACGTCTGTGGCAGCGAACGGCCGTCGTCCGAGCGCAGGATTGGCAGAACCGGCATCCACTCACCGACTTTCAATTCAGTTTTGGAAACCTTGGCTTTGGCCGCGACACCCAGGCGTCCAAAGTCATCGGCCGGACGACCGTCATCGTGGATCGGCAGCAGTTGTGTGCCGCCTGTGCCTTTACCGCCATCGAGTTTCACCGAGTACATGCCCAGAACATCGATCCCGAAACCGACTACGCCTTGAGTGAACCCGGATTTGGCATCAAGAATAAAACTTTGTGTCCACTCTTCCGCCTTGCTCTGCGCATTCGCCGGGTCGACGAAGTTACGGTTGAAGTAGGCATTACGAAAAGTCAGCGTCGCTTTGGTATCGTCTACAAAACCTTCGGCCATGCCCATCAGCGGGAACGTCAGGCTCATGGTGCCCAGCCCGAGAAGGGCCAGCGAACGCTTGTTTTTAGATCTCATTATTGTTGTGCTCCCATTTTTTTGACAAAGCACTTCTCCTCCGGCACTTGAACGGCCTGTCCTGTGGAAAAGTGCAAGGTGCCCCCATGCTGGGGCTTCAGACTCGGGCCGCTACTGCAGACGAGTCTTCACTTCGAAACGGATTAACCGTCAGCGAATTTGATAAAAGAGGGGGGATCCCGGACTTGATCGGGAGCGCGAGCAAGAGCTACCGCTGGACACTGAGTGTGCGGGGCGCTTGGCGCGTGGGTATTGCGGGGTGCGAACGAGGTTCGTCATACGTGTGATTCCCTGATTATTGTTATTTTTGTTATCTGTCGTCGTACAACTTTTTGCGATATTTGCAGTCCGCCTGATGTTTGTCAATAAGCCTTTTGGACGTGCGCCGAGTGGTGCAGGTGTCCCCTTCTCGAATGAATTCGCGCAGAGTCGGCGCAATTCCGTAGGACCGGCTTTAGCCGGGAGGACGTCCGGGCATCCGCCAAAAATATTTGCCAGAAACGCCACTCTCCCGGCTAAAGCCGGTCCTACAGGATCAAAGCATTTACCGATATGCTCAGTCCCTTACGTTCAGGAAGCACGAGCCCCGATCATGAAAATTGGCCTGATCTCCGACACGCACGGCCTGATGCGCCCGCAGGCGCTGGATGCACTCAAAGGCTGTGAGCAATTGATTCATGCCGGTGACATTGGCAAGGCTGAGATTCTGGAAGAATTGCGCGCCATCGCGCCGCTGACTGTCGTACGCGGCAATAACGACCAGGACGATGCATGGGCCAGCGACGTGCCTTATTCTGCGGTGCTGCGCGTGGCAGGGATCGGGATATACGTCACCCACATTCCGGCTGATGTCCCCCAATCCTTACCGGACGATATACGGGTCGTCGTCGTGGGGCACTCTCACAAACCGCTGATCGAACAGCGGGACGGTGTGTTATTCATCAACCCGGGCAGCGCTGGCCCTCGGCGTTTCAAATTGCCGATTTCAGCCGCTTTGCTGCATATCGACGAGCAAGGCATAAGGGCCGAGCTGATTGAGTTGGTGGTGTGAACGATCTCTAAGTCTTTGGCTTGACGATATCCTTGTAGGAGCTGCCGAAGGCTGCGATGTTTTTTCCCTGACACGCCGTCATCGCAGCCTTCGGCAGCTCCTACAAATTGCGTCAGCTCAGGCAATAATGAGCCGTTACTTCGCCACCGGATCCAGCCCGCTTTTTTTGATCGCGTCAGCTGCCGCCAGCGAGCCCAGGTATTCCAGCAGCTGTTTAGCCTGTTCCGGATGAGTGCTGCGCGACGAAACCCCACCTGAATACAGGGTCATTTGTTGAGCCTGATCGGGAATCAAACCAACGATGTCGATGCCTTCAACCTGCTTGAGCTCGCTCAACTGCTGAAAGCCAAGCTGGGCCTCGCCACGTGCGACCACTTCACCCACCGGGGTAGCAGGAATCATGCGGCTTTTGGTCTGCATCAGCTCACCGATATGCATCTGATTGAAGAGCACACGTGACAGGTAAACGCCGCTGGCACTGTCCGAATAAGCGATGGAGGTTGAATTAATCAACGTCTGCTTGAAGGCTTCCATGGTGCTGATATCAGGCTTCGGTGCGCCGTGACGCACGGCCATCGCGATGTAGGACTTACCCAGATCGACGCGGCTTTTGGGATCGATCTGGCCGTTCTTGATCAGTTTATCCAGTGCCGAGCCAACCATGAGAACAACATCGGCAGGTTCATTGCGGGCCAGGCGGTTAGGTATCGCTTGCGGCGTAGAACCCATTGACGGCGCAGCCTCCGCCACCAGACGCACACCCGTGCGCTGCTCATAATCACTACTGATCGCGTTGAACGCGCCCATGATGCCGCCGGAACTGAGGACGACCAGAGAAACAGGCTTGGCTACCGTCGCGGCGCTGACCAGCGCCACAGGTGAGAAGGAAAGGACGGCGCCGAGCAGGCAGGAAAGAATTTTTGGCATGTGAAGATAGACCTTGCAGTGGAGAAAACCCGACGATTATGTGGCAAAGCCACTAATATTGCGCGGTTATCGGTAGGGAGTGGAGAGCCGGTACCTTGATTCAAGCGGCGTCAAGCAAGTATCGATTGTCTACCTGCTTGGCGTGATGCCTGTTACCAAGCTGGCTGGTTTTGATCGGAAAGTCAGAAATTTCTGACAATTGATATCCACTGGCTGTGTTGGCCTCTTCCCTGCTAAAGCCGGTCCCACGACCACTCTCAAATCTGAAGGGCGTATCGAAAGTATGAACTTCAGAAACGCTCAAGCCCGGCAGATAGCCGGGCTTGAGGTGTGTGGCGACTGCTTGCCGAGGGTCAGACCTTGAAGTGGCTGACCAGCATTTGCAGCTGATTGCCCAGGCGGGCAAGTTCAACGCTGGATGCGGCGGTTTCTTCGCTGGCCGAAGCGGTCTGCTCGGAAACATCTCGTACGTTGATGATGCTGCGGCTGATTTCCTCGGCCACTGCACTTTGCTCTTCAGCGGCTGCGGCGATCTGCTGGTTCATCGCCTGAATGTTGGAAACCGTCATGGTGATGCTTTCCAGCGAGGTACCAGCCTTACGAGTCAGGGTTACACTGCTTTCGGTCAGTTCACGGCTGCTGAGCATGATGCTTGAAACCTGACGGGTGCCGTTCTGCAAACCGGCGACCAGGGCTTCAATTTCCTCGGTGGACTTCTGAGTGCGCTGCGCCAGGCCGCGAACTTCATCAGCCACCACCGCAAAGCCACGTCCGGCTTCACCGGCACGTGCTGCTTCGATCGCAGCGTTGAGCGCCAGCAGGTTGGTTTGTTCGGCAACGGCCTTGATCACGTCCATGACCTTGCCGATTTTGTCACTTTCCTGTTCCAGCTGGGTCATCGCGTCGGAGGAGCGGCCCACTTCAGCTGCCAGACGCTCGATCTGCACAATGGCTTCGCCAACAACCTTGTCACCGTTACGAGCTTCTTTATCGGCGACCGATGCTGCTTGAGAGGCCTGTTCGGCGTTACGCGCCACTTCCTGCACCGTGGCCGACATTTCGTGCATCGCGGTGGCTACTTGATCGGTCTCGACCTTCTGGCTGTTCACACCGGCGCTGGTCTGTTCGGTAACGGCAGACAGCTCTTCAGCGGCACTGGCAATTTGCACAACGCTGTCACGAATATTGCCGATCAGGTCGCGCAGCGTGGTGCCCATACGCTGAATACCTTGTTGCAGCTCGCCCAATTCATCACGACGGGTCACAACCATGGTTTGCGACAGATCGCCAGAACCGATGCGCTCCACAACTTCCAGGGTGTCCTTCAGAGGACGGGTAATCTGACGAGTAATGATAATTGCTGCCAATACACCCAGCACCAGTGCAAGCAAGGTGCAGATCAGCTGCATATTGCGGGCGTCGGCGCTCTCGATGTCACGGCGGTCCAGCTGGATTTTGTACATGTCATCGCTGAGCTTGACGATGGTCGCGCCCTGGGTCGTCATGTTCTTGCGCAATACAGCGAGGTTGCCAATGGTGGTCTTGAAGGCCATCAATGAATTGCGGTACTCACCCAGTTCGGCTTCCAGCTGTTTAAGGCGGTCAGCTTGTACGCCGCTGAATGTTGACTGTGTACCTTGCAGGCCTTTGATCGCGTTCTCGATCTGGCTCAATGCTTTCTGCTCGTTCTCCGGCGTGGTGTTGCCGGTGTAGCCGCGTGTCTCGTAGCGCGCCAGCATCAGGTCCTGTTTGACCTTGCTGATGGCTTGATACTGCTCGAATCGACGCTCGTCGTCCGCACCGAGGTTCAGTACATCTGCGTAAAGCTGATCAACCAGCGCGTTGCCCTTGTCTGCATGGCCGCCCATTGAATCGCGCGCGCTGTTACTGGCCTTGTAGCCGGCCCGCATGTCAGCGAGGCCTTTTTCATATTCGGCGATTACAGTGCTCAATTGCTTCAACAGCGCAATGTTTTCCGGGCTCTTGAAGCTTTTCAGCAGTTTTTCCTGCTGTGCCTTGAAACCGTCCAAAGCGACCTGAACGCTCTGGGCCACGGTGTCGTCGCCGTCCGCGACCATGTATTGCAGGCGCGCGACCCGCAATTTGGTCAACTGGGCATTGAGTTCGGTGATGTCACTCATCCAATTGCTACGGTCGATGAGTTTGCTCAGGCTGTTCCAGCCAGTCAGAGCGAGGATGGCAGTAAAAACAAGCACCAGCCCAAAACCGAGGGCGAGCTTCATGTTGACGCTGATGTTGGCAAACCAGCTGTTCATTGTGTTTCTCCACGAATTTTTTTGCTTTGAAGATCAATCACAGCCGGAGCATTATTTTTTTAAGGCAGCGAGGGCATCTGTACAACACCCTATCGGCACTGACTTTCGAACCTTAATGGCCGACCGTCAAAAAGCAGGACAAAGTTTCAAGCAGTTGTTTGATCAGGTTTTTTAGTGTGCTGGTTTGTGATCAGACGTCATACTTGTCGAGGAGAATGGCTAATGATTATTGGATCCAATTATAGCGTTTGAGAAGTGGGTGATTATAACTTTGTATATATGTGCTGAGTGAAAGATCTTTATTACGGACAAAATTAAGCCCGGCAGTAAACCGGGCTGTAGGAAAGCAGATCAGAAATCAGCTTAGGCGATTTGCACCTACGCGGTCAGCACCATCAGCAGCGACGCGATTTGCACCGACATGGTCAGCACCGTCAGCAGCGACACGGTTTGCACCGACGCGGTCAGCACCGTCAGCAGCTACACGATTTGCACCGACATGGTCAGCACCATCAGCAGCGACGCGATTTGCACCGACATGGTCAGCACCATCAGCAGCGACGCGATTTGCACCCACGCGGTCAGCACCGTCAGCGGCTACACGGTTTGCACCTACATGATCCGAACCGCCTTCAGCAACTATCGGGGCGTTCAACTGGTTTTGTACATTTATGGCTGGAAGGGCGAAAGCACTTGCAGCCAGCAGGGAGAAGGTAAAGCCAAAAATCACGTTTGAAGTTTTCATGGTAGTTGCTCCAGATCGGTTAGTTGTTAACTCGGTATGGAGGCAATGCTACGCCGCTGGTATTTATTAAGAAGTCAATGCGATTACTACCCATCATCGGCCAAATTGATAGTTGAAAATGTCTCTAAAGGATCTGTCATTCCGGTCGATGACGATATGCACTCATACGTATACGTTGCCCTTGAGCTATCAGCCACTAACCTGTGTGAACGCGGAAAGTGCGCCGGGTATTAATTTTCTTTGAATTACCCAACCGGATGGCAGCATGTGAGTAAAGCCCAGGCACCAGCGAGCCGTGACAAGGGCTCGTATAGCACCTTCTTTTTACCTCTCGGGGTGCTGCTCATCGGCGCATTTCTATCCTATGGCCTGGGCGCACTGGATAATGCACGTCACCGTGATAACGATCGGGCAGGCCTGGCCCTTCAACTCAGCAGTCTCGGCACGCAACTGGCGGAGCGTGTGCGATTTGCGTTCAGCGGCACCGAAGGCATTGCTCAACTGATCAGTATTGACGGGAGTATCTCGCCTCAGCATTTCAGGCGTATGGCACACAGCGCTATTGACGCTGTGCCTTACATTCGCAACATCGTCATCGCGCCCGATGAAGTGATTCTGGATACGTACCCCCTGGCAGGCAATGAAGGCATCATCGGCCTGGACTATCGAAGCCTGCTCAACCAGTACCCACTGATAGAAAAAGCACGCGTGACCGGCGCCGCTTTGCTGGCCGGGCCCTTGACGCTGTATCAGGGGGGCAGGGAATTGATCTATCGCCGTCCTGTTTTCCTCTCTGCACATCCTGAGCATGAGCCGTACTGGGGCGTTATTTCCGTAGTCACCAGTACTGACGCCTTGCTGAAGGCAGCCGGACTTGAAGAGGAGGAAGGGCTGCAAATCGCGTTGCGCGGCCACGATGGCCTCGGTGCTGCAGGTCAGTTGATTTATGGTGATCCAGCTTTGTTCGACAGCGATCCGATCATGGTCGACGTCAGTATCCCCGGTGGCCGCTGGCAGTTGGCGGCCCTGCCCAAAAACGGTTGGGTAGAACGTTCAATCCTTGACTCCTCGCTTTTCCTCCTGGCAATTTCGACGTCCATACTGTTGAGTCTCTTCATTCTGCAGGCCAGTCTGAATAACCGACTTATTCAGCGGCGAAACGCCGAGCTGTGTAAAGAGATTACCGAGCGGGAAGTTGTGACCTCTTCGCTGATACAAAGTGAAGATCGCTTCCGCATGTTGTTCGAGCGTTCACCGGACCCCATCTGGATCAGGGGCCAGGATGGGCGGATCAATCTGGGTAACACTGCCGCAATGAAGGCCTTGGGGTTCGAGGGTGACTCGTTCCCCAGTGTCACCGTGGCCGACATCTCTCCACAGTTCCAGCCTGACGGGCAGTCCTCGGTAGTCAAAGCCGCAGCGCTTCGAGTCGAAGTAGAACGTGAGGGCTCGCTGCGTTTCGAGTGGGATCACAAACGTGTGGATGGCAGCGTGTTTCCAACCGAGGTGACGCTGTGCACCATGCAACTGGCGCAAGAGCTGGTGACTTACGCGATCGTGCGAGACGTTACGGTGCGTAGAGAAGCCGAACGCGGGCTTGAGCGGCTGGCTCACTTCGACTCGGTGACCGGCTTGCCTAACCGTGTGTTGTTTCACACGCAACTGATCCAGGGCATCGAGCAGGCCAAACGTCAGAACAACTGCATGGCCGTGCTGATGCTGGATCTGGATGGCTTCAAGATGGTCAACGACAGCCTGGGCCACCCGATGGGCGATCTGTTGTTGCAGCAGGCCACCCACCGCTTCGTCGACGCAGCAAGGTTTGGGGATGTTGTCGCTCGACTGGGTGGCGACGAGTTCGGCTTTATCCTTGACGGGCTTGAGTGCGAGGCGGACGTGGTACCGGTGGTGGGCAGGATCCTGCAGTCGCTGCACAAGCCATTCGATCTGGACGGGACCGCCGCGTTAGTGACTGCCAGTATCGGCGTCACGATGTATCCGGAAAACGGCACCACGGCCCAGGCGCTTCTGACCCAGGCCGATACGGCAATGTACGCCGCCAAAGAGGCCGGTCGTGACGATTTCTGTTTCTACCAGCCGCATATGACCACCCTGATTCAGGCGCGGGTGGCGCTGGAGGCAGCGATACGTCAGGCGCTTGAGCGCAATGAATTTGAAGTCTGGTACCAGCCCAAGCGCGATCTGAGAACTGGCAAGGTCGAAGGCGCAGAGGCATTGATTCGCTGGCGCAGCCCGACGCTGGGTCTGGTGTCGCCTGCCGATTTCATCCCGCTGGCTGAGCGCACAGGGTTGATCGTCTCGATCGGCCAATGGGTGCTCGACCAGGTGTGCAGGCAGTCGAGGCTCTGGCTCGACTCCGGGCAGTACAACCAGCATGTGGCAATCAACGTGGCCGTCATGCAAATAGAACGCAGCGATTTTGTCGAGGACGTACGGCTGGCCCTGGCGCGCTATGACTTGCCCGCCCGGGCGCTGGAGGTAGAGGTCACCGAAAGCCTGATCATGAATCGTCAGGAGCTGGCGCACACGGTGCTGAGTCAGCTGCGCAACATGGGCCTGAGCGTAGCCATTGATGATTTTGGTACCGGTTATTCCTCTCTGGCTTACCTGAAAGATTTGCCCATCGACAACCTGAAAATAGACCGCACGTTCATTTCCGGTCTGCCTCATGACAAAGCCTACGTCGCCATCACTCAGGCCGTCATAGAGCTGGGGCATGCGCTGGGCTACACCGTCACCGCCGAAGGTATCGAAACCGTCGAGCAACTGGCGTTCCTGAGCGAGGCAGGGTGTGACACCGGGCAAGGCTATCTGATTAGCCGACCGATGCCGCTGGAAGAGTTTGAAGCCTGGTTGGCTGAGTCTGTGCTGATTTGAAAATCATGGTCTACAGTCAAAATGCCACCATTCATCGGAAGACGTGCACAAACCGCTCGCGCTGCCGACACGAATAGATAAGTGCACGGTCTATCGATGTACTTGACCAAAACTGGAAGGGATATCTGGTCGGTTATAACTGGTTGAACTTTCAGAGCCACGCCTGATGAATAAATCCTTGTTCGCCAATTTGCGAGCGCTCATGTCTGTGCCTCAAGACAACCCTGGATTGGTCAAAGCCCAATACATCGCGTTGTCCCGGCAACTGCCGATGATGTACTTCATCCTGCTGGTCAATACGCTGGTGCTGGCGGGTACTCATTACTCAGCTGCCCCGGCCTGGCTGGCGGTTTATTGCCCGCTGGTCATGACGGTATTCGGTGTTATCCGCGCCGTGGAGTGGTGGCGTACGCGTACACGCACTGCCAGCCCGGCACAGATGCTGACCGCCCTGAAACGCACAAATCGCCTGGCGCCACTCGTTGCTGCGGGCTTTACAGCCTGGTCGCTGGCGCTGTTTCCTTATGGCGACAGCTACGGTCAGGCTCATGTCGCCTTCTTCATGGCGATTACGGTCATCGCCTGCATCTTCTGCATGATGCATTTGCTTCCTGCGGCGCTGGCAACCACGGTCGTGGTCAATACGGCGTTCGTGGTGTTCTTCGCCTCGACCAACAACATCACATTTATTGCGACCGCGATTGATGTCGTGCTGGTTTCCATCGCGATGCTCGTGATCCTCAAGGCCCAGTACGGCGACTTCAAGCGACTGGTCAACATGCAGGCCAGCACTGAAAGGCTCAGTAACGAGAACCGCCGCCTTGCCAATATGGACAGCCTGACCGGCCTGGCCAATCGTCGACAGTTTTTTTCTTTGCTCGACATCTTGCTTGAAGAAGCTCGGGTACAGGATGCGCGCCTGGCGGTCGGCTTGATCGACCTGGACGGCTTCAAACCGGTCAATGATCTCTACGGCCACAGCATTGGCGACAAGCTGCTGTATCAAGTGGGCCAACGTTTGACGGGTTTATTGAACGATGGCGTGCATCTGGCTCGACTGGGCGGAGACGAATTTGCGTTGATCATGACCGATGCCAAAAGCGACGAGCAGTTGCGCGCTTTCGGTGAGCTGATCTGTGCACGGATGCGTGAGCCTTTTCTGTTGGTGGATATTCCGATCCAGATCAGCGCCTCTATGGGCATCGCAACCTTTCCCGATCTCGCTGTCAGCGAAACCGAAGTTTACGAATACGCTGACTACGCGCTTTACCAAAGCAAGCGCAACCGACCGGGCACGGTGTGCATGTTCTCCGGTGTACATCGTCAGCAACTGAGTCAGCAGGGTTTGACCGAACAAGCGCTGCGCAGGGCGAACCTGAATGAAGAGTTTCACGTGGTGTTCCAGCCCATCGTCGATATTCATAGCCAGCGAACCGTCGCGTTCGAGGCACTGGCTCGCTGGCGGAGTCCTGAGTTGGGGAATGTGCCGCCCAGTGAGTTCATTCCCATCGCCGAACGTATCGGCATGGTTAACCGCTTGACCGTGCCACTGTTGAGCAAGGCGCTGGAGGCGGCATCGTCCTGGCCTGCCGGTATTCGCCTTTCGTTCAACCTTTCCGCCCATGATTGCGGGTCGGAGGAGGCTGCTCAGGTTATTGTCCAGGCCATCAAAGACAGCGCGTTCGATCCGTCGTGTCTGGATCTGGAAATTACTGAAACCGCGGTGATTCAGGACCTTGCCCAGACCCAGCGGGCCATCGGGCTGTTCCGCAGTCTAGGCTGTGGTATTTCCCTGGATGACTTCGGCACCGGGTACTCAAGCCTGAGCCAGATTCATGCGCTGTCACTGACCAAGCTCAAAGTTGACCGTACGTTTGTGACCGACATCCACCTCAACCCTGCGAGCTTCAAAATCGTCAAATCCCTGGTCGCGTTGTGCCAAGACATGCAGCTTGAATGCATCGTCGAAGGAGTTGAAACGGCAGCAGAACTGGGCGCACTGAGGAGCCTTGGCTGCATGTCCGCACAGGGCTACCTGTTTTCGCGACCGATACCGCTGGAGGAGATTGGAGGGTGGTTCGAGCATGAGCAGGTTTCTGCGGCCTAGTTCCTGATTCAAAAGCCTCTGTAGGAGCTGCCGAAGGCTGCGATAGCGGCGTGTCAGGAGTAAATGCTTCGCAGCCTTCGGCAGCTCCTACGGGTATTCGGTGGACATGACTATTCTGCAAACATCACTTCCCGCGACCGCCCCAGCAGCAACCCCTGATTCAACTCCGTCACCTCCCGAATGTAATCCCACAGCACTGTAATCCGCTTGAGCTTGCGTAGATCCTCCCTGCAGTACATCCAGAAGTGCCGGGTGATGTTCACTTCTTCTGCCAGCACCGGTATCAACCGAGAATCCTGAGCGGCAAGAAAGCACGGCAAAATCGCCACTGCACGGCCTTGCAGCGCAGCGAGGTATTGGGCGATGACGCTGGTACTGCGTAACTGAGCCTGAGCGCCGGGGAGCAGGTTGCTGAGGTAAAGCAGCTCCGAGCTGAAGGCCAGATCGTCTACGTAACTGATGAAAGTATGCTCGGCCAGATCCGCCGTGCTGTTGAGCGGTGTGTGGCTGTCCAGGTATTCCTGAGTCGCGTACAGGCGCAGGTTGTAATCGCACAATTTGCAGCACACATAAGGCCCATGCTCCGGTCGCTCCAGGGCAATGACGATATCGGCTTCGCGTTTGGACAGGCTGATGAAGTGCGGCAGCGGCAGGATATCCACCGAGATGTCGGGGTAGTCATCCAGGAAATGGCTAAGCTGCGGCGTAATGAAAAAACTGCCGAAGCCCTCGGTACAGCCGATGCGGATGTGCCCGGACAATGCCAGGCCTGAGCCCGAAACCTGCTCGCAGGCCAAATGCAACGTACTTTCAATGGATTCCGCGTAGCCCAGCAATCGCTGGCCCTCGGCGGTCAATACGAAACCGTTACCGCGAGACTTTTCGAACAGCAGCGTCCCCAGCGAATTCTCCAGCGACGTGATTCGCCGCGACACCGTTGTGTAATCCACTGCGAGGCGTTTGGCAGCACTGCTTGCCTTGCGGGTACGGGCCACCTCAAGGAAAAACTTCAGGTCATCCCAGTTCAGACTGCTCAGGGAGGTGATGTTTTTTTGCATGTTGGTTCTGCTTTTATGTGCGTTCTTGTTAGAAGTTTGCACATCTATACTCCGATGCAGCCGGTAAACACAGAGCCTGTTGGAATGAATCTGTAGGAGCTGCCGAAGGCTGCGATGGCGGTGTGTCAGGCTTTACGTCTCGCAGCCTTCGGCAGCTCCTACAGGGAATGGATTTCGAAACACGAGGATTGAATTGCCCTAGAGCGTCACCCTGCAACCCCAGGCAACACCCCCACGACATAACACCCTGCACAACAATAAATAAGCGGAGGAGTTTATGAAGGACGCACTCACGGCGGACGCTGGCGCACTCGATGCCGGGCCCGCGAAAAAAGCCAGATCCTATCGCCTTGCCGGTGCCGCGAGCATGGCGGGCACGACCATCGAGTGGTACGACTTTTTCTTGTACGGCACGGCTGCCGCGCTGATCTTCAACAAAATCTTTTTCCCTGCACTGGACCCGATCAGCGGCGTTTTGGCGGCATTTGCCACCTACGCTGTGGGCTTTCTCGGGCGGCCACTGGGCGGGATCATATTCGGGCATTTCGGCGACCGCATCGGGCGCAAATCCATGCTGCTGATGACCCTGATGATGATGGGTATTCCGACGATCATCATCGGCCTGATCCCCACCTATGAACAGATCGGCTATTGGGCGGCGCTGATTCTGGTGGTCATGCGCTTTCTGCAAGGCATGGCGGTGGGAGGCGAGTGGGGCGGTGCGGTGTTGATGGCCGTCGAACATGCGCCTGAAGGCAAAAAAGGCTTCTACGGCAGTTTGCCGCAAACCGGTGTTGGTGCAGGCCTTGTATTGGCAACGCTGGCCATGGGCATGGTCGCCAAATTGCCCGAAGAAGACATGCTCAGTTGGGGCTGGCGGCTGCCGTTCATTGCCAGCATCGTGCTGCTGGGCGTGGGATGGCTGATCCGTCTGAAAGTGCCGGAGTCGCCGGACTTCGAAAAGCTCAAGAAAGACAAAATTGCAGTCAAGGTGCCGCTGCTCAAGGTGCTGCGTGAACACCCGCGGGAAACCCTGACGATCATCGGCGCACGGACTGCCGAGAACGCCTGGTTCTACATGTCAGTGACCTTCGCCCTGGCGTACGCCGCCAATCAGTTGCAGATCCCTCGTGCCGACGTCCTCAACGCGATTACTGCGGGTGCAGCGCTGTCACTGATCACCATGCCGTTTTGCGGCTACCTCTCGGACAAGGTCGGCCAGCGCCGGTTGTACTTCGCAGGTTTATTGCTGCTGTGCGCGTTTGCCTATCCGTTCTTCGCGATGCTCGGCACCCGCGAACCGCTGTTGGTCTGGTGGGCGATGGTGCTGGCGGTGGGGGTGGTGTTCCCGATTCTTTATGCCCCTGAATCACTGCTGTTCGCCCGACAATTCCCTGCAGAAATCCGCTACAGCGGCATTTCGGTGTCGGTGCAACTGGCGGGTGTATTGGGCGGCGGGTTCGCACCGATGATCGCCACCAAACTCCTGGCTTACGCCGATGGCAGCCCGCATTACGTGATCGTTTATCTGGTGGGTATGGGCGTTGTGGCGTTGTTCTGCACCGCGCTAATGAAGCGCGATCCGCCTCGACACAGGGTGTCCTGAGCGAGTCCTGAATAACTGTTTGATTAGGAGATTTTCATGAACGCTTCCCCGAACAACAAGGACAACACCGTGGATCGAGTCAAGCTGCTGATCAATGGCGAGTGGGTTGAATCGCAAAGCACCGAATGGCACGACATCATCAACCCGGCGACCCAGCACGTGCTGGCTCAAGTGCCGTTTGCCACGACCGGCGAAGTGGATGCCGCCGTGGCTGCCGCGCAGAAGGCTTTTCAGACCTGGCGTCATACGCCGATTGGTGCGCGGATGCGCATCATGCTCAAGTTGCAGGCGTTGATTCGTGAACACTCGTCGCGCATTGCGGCAGTGCTCAGCGCCGAACAGGGCAAGACCATCGCCGATGCGGAGGGCGATATCTTTCGCGGCCTGGAAGTGGTTGAACACGCCTGCTCCATCGGTAGCCTGCAAATGGGCGAGTTCTCCGAGAACGTCGCAGGCGGTGTTGACACCTTCACCTTGCGCCAGCCCTTGGGCGTCTGCGCGGGCATCACACCGTTCAACTTCCCGGCAATGATCCCGTTGTGGATGTTCCCGATGGCCATCGCCTGCGGTAACACCTTCGTGCTCAAGCCCTCCGAGCAGGACCCGATGTCGACCATGTTGCTGGTCGAGCTCGCTGTAGATGCGGGTGTTCCGCCGGGCGTTCTCAACGTGGTGCATGGCGGTAAGGAGGTTGTGGATGCCATTTGCACCCACAAGGACATCAAAGCTGTTTCCTTTGTGGGTTCTACCGCCGTCGGCACCCATGTCTATAACCTGGCCGGTCAACACGGCAAGCGCGTGCAGTCGATGATGGGGGCCAAGAATCACGCAGTGGTGCTGCCTGACGCCAATCGTCAACAAACGCTGAATGCCTTGGTCGGTGCCGGGTTCGGTGCTGCCGGTCAACGCTGTATGGCCACTTCAGTGGTGGTATTGGTCGGCGCGGCGAAGCAATGGCTGCCGGACCTCAAAGCCCTGGCGCAGCAACTCAAGGTTAACGCCGGTAGCGAGGCGGGCACCGATGTTGGGCCGGTGATTTCCAGGCGCGCCAAACAGCGGATTCTGGACCTGATCGAAAGTGGCGTGCGCGAAGGGGCGAAGCTCGAACTGGACGGCCGCGACATTAAGGTGCCGGGTTTTGAGGACGGTAACTTTGTCGGGCCGACGCTGTTCTCTGGTGTCACTACTGAGATGCAGATATACACCCAGGAAATCTTCGGTCCGGTGCTGGTGGTGCTGGAGGTCGACACGCTGGATCAGGCCATCGCGCTGGTCAACGCCAATCCCTTTGGCAATGGCACCGGCCTGTTCACCCAGAGCGGCGCGGCGGCGCGCAAGTTTCAGAGTGAGATCGACGTTGGGCAGGTGGGGATCAACATCCCGATTCCGGTGCCCGTGCCGTTCTTCAGTTTCACCGGTTCACGCGGTTCCAAACTCGGCGACCTCGGCCCTTACGGCAAACAGGTGGTGCAGTTCTACACTCAGACCAAGACTGTCACCAGTCGCTGGTTTGACGATGACAGTGTGAATGACGGGGTGAATACCACCATAAACCTGAAGTAGAGATAAGCCGTAGGACCGGCTTTAGCCGGGAGGGCGATATTCCTCACGAAGAAAATACGGCGTATGCACCGGCCTCCTCCCGGCTAAAGCCGGTCCTACGGGTCGATGCAACATTTCATGATGGAGAACAACAATGAAAATCGCATTCATCGGCCTGGGTAACATGGGCGCTCCGATGGCCCGTAATCTGCTCAAGGCCGGGCATCATCTGCATCTGTTCGACCTTAACACCACCATCCTCAATGAGCTGGCTGCATTGGGCGGGCGTATCAGCGAATCGCCGAAACATGCCGCTCAGGGAGCTGAGCTGGTCATTACCATGCTGCCCGCCGCGGCCCATGTGCGCAGCGTGTACCTGAACGAAGACGGCGTGCTCGCAGGCATCGGTTCAGGCGTGCCAGCCGTGGACTGCAGCACCATTGATCCGCAGACCATTCGCGACGTTGCGGCTATCGCGGCGAAGCAGGGCGTCAGCCTCGGTGATGCGCCGGTATCGGGCGGTACCGGAGGCGCGCAGGCGGGCACATTGACCTTCATGGTCGGAGCCAGCCACGAGCATTTCGAAACGCTCAAGCCGGTGCTGACACAGATGGGCAAGAACATCGTCCACTGCGGTGACATCGGCACCGGGCAGATCGCCAAAATCTGCAACAACATGCTGCTGGGCATCACCATGATCGGCGTTGCTGAAGCCATGGCATTGGGCGATTCGCTGGGCATCGACACCGAAGTGTTGGCGAAAATCATCAACACCTCGACAGGTCGCTGCTGGAGTTCAGAGATGTACAACCCATGGCCAGGCATCGTCGACACCGCGCCTGCTTCCCGAGGTTATACAGGCGGCTTTGGTGCGGAGCTGATGCTCAAGGATCTGGGCCTGGCAACCGAAGCGGCACGCGTCGCCCATCAACCGGTAATCCTTGGCGCAGTGGCGCAGCAGCTGTATCAGGCGATGAGCTTGCGAGGCGAGGGCGGCAAGGACTTCTCGGCGATTGTTGAGGGGTATCGCAAGAAGGTATGAAGCCTTGGTAGGAGCGAACTTGTTCGCGAGGCGGTGGTGCAGGCGCGAAAACTCTTTTGGTTCACAGAATCTCTCGCGAACAAGTTCGCTCCTACCGATTAGTGCCGTGTCAGGTGCTCAGCGCTCTCGCAACCAGTTGTATCAAGCGATGAGCTTGCGGGGCCGGGGCGGCAAGGAAGGTATGAAGCCTTGGTAGGAGCGAACTTGTTCGCGAGGCGGTGTTGCAGGCGCGAAAACTCTTTTGGTTCACAGAATCTCTCGCGAACAAGTTCGCTCCTACCGATTAGTGCCGTGTCAGGTGCTCAGCGCTCTCGCAACCAGTTGTATCAAGCGATGAGCTTGCGGGGCCGGGGCGGCAAGGAATGTATAAAGCCTTGGTAGGAGCGAACTTGTTCGCGAGGCGGTGTTGCAGGCGCGAAAACTCTTTCGGTTCACAGAATCTCTCGCGAACAAGTTCGCTCCTACCGATTAGTGCCGTGTCAGGTGCGTGGTCGCAACAGGTCCAGCATCTCCTGCAGATCAGTTATGTGCTGCAGGTTCATGCACAGTTCGCCCAGATGTTCTGCCTGCATGGCGGGAAGGGCGCGGTTGGCCAGCGAGCTGTATTTCGCCCAGAGTTCGCCATCGCCGATCGGGTTCAGCGGGCCGCCCAATGGGGTTTTTATTTGCAGGGTGGCGCTGCGTCCATCTTCGCTGACAAGCGTGACATACGGCTCATCCAGCGGTGCGAGGGATTCATCGACCTGCATCTGTATCTTCTGCATGAATCCCTTCACGGCCGGTGACGTGCGCTTTATCTCTTCGTACGCATCCAGCCCCGCGTGACCCAACAAACAGCGCACGGCCAAGGCGTAGGGCAAGCTCATTTGCGCAGCGGCCAGGGTCTGCGTGTCGATGCCCGCGCACATGTCCACCAGAAAGGCGCTGGCGTTGACCTGAATGGACGCGACGTGATCGGCGTTGATCTGCATTTCGTTCAACAGTTGGCCAATGGCATCGATGGCCGAGTGAGTACCACGGCACGCCGCATAGGGTTTGATCGAGCAACGCGCCAGTTTCCAGACCACGCCCAGATCATCGGTCAGCGCCTGAGGCTGGGCCGTGTCCCGAGCGAGTGTGCGCAGAAATCCGCCCCATACGTCGTCGAACACCTGTGTCGGCCCGGTAAAGCCTTCACGCGCCAGCAACGCAGCGAGTACGCCACCTTCGGCGGGGCGTCCGGCGTGGAGCTTTTTGCTGTCAGCGCCGTCGTGGATGAACGCCCACAAGCCGCCACTCATGCTGGCCGCCAGACCCAGTGCCGAGCCCGTCTGCTGTTCATCAAGTTTGAGCAATCGAGCACAGGCCGCAGCCGCGCCAAATACTCCGCAGGTGCCGGTGGAATGCCAGCCTGCTTCGTTATGTGGGGAATACCCTCCACAGGCCTCCAGCACCCGGCGCGCCACGTCGTAACCGAGCACCATGGCCGTGAGCAGTTCCTGGCCATCGGGCATTGGCTCGCACAAGGGCAATACCGCGAGCATGGCCGGGACGACGACCGCGCCTGAGTGATCGCAGCCACCGGCGTCATCCAGCTCCAGCGCGTGGGCGGCGATGCCATTGATCAGCGCTGCGTTTCGCGCTGACAACCCATAGTCGGCACCCCAGATCACCGATGCGCCTTCTGCCTCGCTGGCGTTCATCGCGCGCAGCGCATTCTGGGTCAGCGGAGCTTGCGACCCGGCCAGCGCTGCACCCAGAGTGTCGAGCAGATGCTGCTTGGCTTTGACGACCAGCGCTTCGGGCAGCTCATCGAATGAGGTGCGGCAGATGAACTGGCTGAGGGTTGCGACGGCGTTGGTCATAAAGAGAGGCTCATAAATTGGACGTTACCGCGATTTGGGTAGGCTCGGGTGCCATGACACCGCGCTGTCGCGAAGCAAACACTGGGACTGTAGGAGTGAGCTAGCTCGCGATTCGGTTTTTTGGTCAGCGAATTTATCGCCTGAATTGACGCTATCGCGAGCAAGCTCACTCCTACAGGTTCGATATATGCCGATGTAAATCTCAGGCTTTTTGGACTTTGTTGTGCCGCTCAAACACTGCCGCCGGGTGATCCTCAGGCACCTTGCTGTGATTGCCACTCCACCAATCCGCAACTTCCTCGGCAGTCGCAAACCACACATCCGGTTGGGCCTTGAGCCAGGTCAGCAGCTCCAGCAACAAACCACTTCGACCGACCGTGCCGAGGGTTTCGGGATGCAGGCGCAACACGTAGCACAGGCCGAAACGATGGAAGCCATTGAAGTCATGCTGCCAGTTTTTCAGCACCTCGGCGCTGGAGCCAATGCGCGCCTGGCTGACCGGCACCGCAGGCGCCAGGTTGAAGGCGAAGTACGGCTCGTCCTCCAGTTCGCAATGCAGCGGCAGTTCAACCAATGGTGCCGAGTCAACCTGCGTCGCTGGATGCAAATAAGGCAGGTCATCGCCAGACCACGAGGAGGACCATGCGATACCTTCTGCACGCATTGCATCAACGAAGCCCGGCGCATAACTGCCTGCGGGCGCACGAAAGCCGCTGGGACGCTGACCTGTCATCTCGGCAATCACCTGGCAGCCTTGCTTCAGAGACGCGTGTTGCCCGGCAAGATCGAGTTGTGAAAAATCTTCATGGCGATAGCCCGCACAGGCGATTTCGTGGCCTGCTGCATGAATGGCCTGAATCACTTGTGGGTTCTCCTCGGCGACGATACCGGGGATGCACCAGGTCGATGGCAGGTTCTGATCCGCAAGAATCTGCAGTACCCGCTGCACACCGCGTGTCGTGCCGTAGCGCCAGACCGACAGGCTCTTATCGCGCCCGGCAATCGCTGGAACCTGAGTCAGGATGCCGTGAATGTCGTTGTAATCAAATGTGATGACCACTGCGCAACGATAAGGCGCGGGCCAGACGGATCTGGATTCAGTCATGCCGATGCTCCTTGAGCCAGAAGTTGGCGACATCGTTACAGGTGGCAAACCAGACGTCCGGGTGACTGTGCATGTGCTCCAGAAATCTCTCAAGAATGCCGATGCGCCCTGGCTTGCCGCTGATCTTGGGATGGAACAGCGTGGTCATGCACAGACCTTCGCGATAGGTGCCGTCGAACTCGCGACACCAATTGTCCAGCGTCTGGTCGTAACTGGCGATGCGGTCGAGCCCGGCAGGGTAATTCGGCGCACGGGTGTAGGCCAGCGAGGCGTAGTCATCCAGTTCCCAGCGGCCGGGGATTTCCACCAGTCCGTTTGGCTGACCGGGCACTTCGATGAAGTACGGGCGGTCATCGCCGCGCATGCTGCTGGAGTAGGTCACGCCGCAATCCATGAGCAAGGCGGGTGTTTCTTTGTGCCAATCGCCTGAAGGCGTGCGGAAACCTGTGGCAGTGATGCCCAGATAGCGCTTGAAAATGTCGGCGCTGATCTTCATGACGCCGCGCTGGGCTTGCAGGTCCAGGGCGAAAAACGATTCATGACGATAGCCGTGATAAGCCACTTCGTGGCCGTGTTCGATGATTGCCTGGCATTGTCTGGGCCAGTTCTCCACGACCCAGGACGGGACGAAAAAGGTCGCCGGTGTCGCGTGGGCTTTGAGCATGTCCAGCAGACGCGGCAGTGCGCGATAGGGGCCGTAGCTGCCGAAGGTGAAGTATTCCGGTTTCTGCCAGATCGAGCCGTCGAGCATGGCGGCACCGGTCGGGCCATCCAGATCGAAGGCCAGGGCGACACTGGCACGGGCGTTGTTTGGCCAGCGCAGATCGTTAGAGGCAAACATGGGGAGTCTCCGCCTGTGTGAATATCACCCGCCCGGTCCCTGGGCGAGTGCAATCGCGCTTACTTGGCGCCGTTCAAGACAGCTTGTTCGACTGCGCCATTCTTGAGCTGCCACTTGCCGAGGATCTGCTCGTAAGTGCCGTCTTTGATCATGTCGTTGAGGGTGGCGATGATCGCGGTGCTCAACTCGGCGTTGTGCTTGGCAACGCCCAGGCCGGTCAACTGACGCGACAATGGCTCACCGATGACCTTGAACACGCCTGGCTCCTGGCCCTGAATGTACGGCAGGGTTTCGCTGCCTTGCACGGCGGCGTCCAGTCGCGACTGGCGCAGTTGCGCACGGGCATCGGCGCTGCCTTCGGTGCCAACGACAGTGATGGCTGGTTTACCGATAGCAACACAGTTCACTTCACTCCACTTGGCGATTTCCACCGGGAATGTGGTGCGACGGCTGGTGCCGATTTTCTTGCCGCACATGTCGGCAGTGGTCTTCAAATCCTTCTGGGATTCGAGTGTGTAGAACTGCGGGCCGGTGCTGAAGTAGTCAACGAAGTCTACAGTCTGCTGGCGCTCAGGCGTGTCGGTCATGCCCGACAGCACGATGTCGATACGGTTGGTTGCCAGACCGCTGACCATTTGTTCGAAAGCGGTTTCCTGCCACTTGATCTCGACACCCAGACGCTTGGCGATCTCGGTGCCCAGGTCGTAATCGACGCCGGTCAGTTTGCCGGTTGCAGGATCCTTGAAGTCCATCGGCGGATAGTTCGGAGCGATACCGGCGGTAATGTAGCCCTTGTCCTTGATGGATTTTGGCAACACGTGAGTGTCGGCTGCCCAGCTCGAAACCGAAATCAGGGCGGACAGTACGGCGGTAGCGGTAAGCGCGAAAGTTTTCAAATCGGACATCCTCAGCAAGGGTTTGAGTTCAGTTCAAAACGGCAGCAATAAAATCCTGGGTGCGTGGGTTGCGCGGGTTCATCAGCACGTCTTCGGGTGCCCCCGTCTCTATGATTTGCCCCGCATCCATGAACACCACGCGGTTGGCCACTTCCCGGGCAAACCCCAGTTCGTGAGTGACCACAATCATGGTCATGCCGCTCTTGGCCAGGTCACGCATGACCGACAACACTTCGCCGACCAGCTCGGGGTCGAGGGCCGACGTCGGCTCATCGAACAGCATCAGCTTGGGGCGCATTGCTAATGCGCGAGCGATGGCAACACGTTGTTGCTGACCACCTGAAAGCTCGATGGGATAAGCATTGGCCTTGGCTTCCAGGCCTACGCGCTTGAGCAGTTCCATGGCCAGTTCCCGGCAATCTTCAACGGGTTGACGCAGCACCTGCGACGGCCCTTCGATGATGTTTTCCAGCACGGTCATGTGGGCGAACAGGTTGAAGCGCTGAAACACCATGCCGGTCTTGAGCCGCTGCTTTGCGATTTGTACGTCGCTCAGTTCCACCAGCTTGTGGCCGTCGGTACGGAAACCGAGGATTTCGTCATCCACCCACAAGCCGCCTGCATCGACCTTTTCCAGCTGGTTGATGCACCGCAGCAACGTGCTTTTGCCCGAGCCTGACGGGCCGATGATGCACAGCACTTCGCCGTGGGGGATTTCCAGATTCACGTTCTTGAGCGCCTGGAAGTCGCCGAAGAACTTGTTGACGTCTACTGCTTTGACGATGTTCAACATGATTGCGCCTCCTGGGGCTCAGTTACGTTTGCCAGCGCCGCGGGCGAAGCGTTTTTCCAGTCGGCTCTGACCCAGGGTCAGGATGGTCACGACCGCCAGATACCAGATGCCGGCCACGATCAGCAGCTCCATGACGCGGGCGTTGGCGTAGTAAATGTTCTGTGCGTTGTGCAGCAGTTCCGAATACTGAATGACGCTGGCCAGACTGGTCATCTTCACCATGCCGATGAACTCGTTGCTGACCGGCGGGATGATGATCCGCATGGCCTGAGGCAGGATGATCCGGCGCAATGCTTGCAGACGCGGCATGCCGATGGACTTGGCAGCTTCGTACTGGCCGCTGTCCACTGACAGCAGACCGGCACGCACCACTTCGGCTGTGTAGGCACCCTGATTGATGCCCAGGCCCAGCAGCGCTGCCGCAAATGGCGTGATCACCTCAACGGTCTTGAATTCGAACAGACCGGGAATGCCCAGAGTCGGGAAGATCAACGCCAGGTTGAACCACAGCAGCAATTGCAGGATCAGCGGTGTACCGCGAAACAGCCAGGTGTAACCCTGAGCCACATAGCGCAGCAGCGGGTTCTGCGACATGCGCATCACCGCCACGATCACCCCGAGCACCACCCCCAGCGCCATGGCCAGGATGGACATGATGATGGTGTTCAACAGGCCGAACATGATCGATTCGGCGGTCAGAAATTGCCGCACGAAACCCCATTCGATATTGCCGTTGATAAAGGCGTGAACCAGGCCGATCAACAGCACCACGATCAGTGTCGCTGAGGCATAACGACCGTAGTAACGACGTGGCACAACCTTGTAGGTCGAAATGTCGTACTTGGCCGCGAGTGAAGCGCGCTCGGCGCTCGCTGAAGCTTGAGGCTTTGACATGGAATGCTCTCCGTTGAATCAGCCGCGCGGACCCGCGTAGTCGAGTGCCCATTTTTCCTGTGCGACCAGTTGCGCTTTGAACCGCTCGATCTGCTCGGCCACCCGTACCGGCGACGTTCCGCCCCAGCCGCTGCGCGCCGCCAGTGCCGCTTCCAGCGTCAGTGCGTCGAGCACTTCTGGCGTCAGGCGTGAGTCGGTTGCGGCCAGTTGTTGGGTGCTGAGTTCTTCCAGGCCGATATTGTTTTCTTCGCAGAGCTGCACCAGCTTGCCGGTGATCTCGTGCGCTTCCTTGAACGGTACGCCGCGCACGGCCAGCCAGTCGGCAACTTCAGTGGCGAGGGTGAAGCCCAGTGGTGCCTGACGCAGCAATTCGTCAACGCGCACCTTCATGGTCTGGACCATGCCCGCGAAAGCAGGCAGCACCAGGTGCACGGTTTCCAGGCTGTCGAGAATGGCGTGTTTGTCTTCGCTCAAATCGCGGTTGTAAGACAGCGGCTGAGCCTTGAGCACGGCCAGAATGCCGGTCAGGCTGCCGATCAGCCGGCCTGATTTCCCGCGGGCCAGTTCGGCGATATCCGGGTTTTTTTTCTGCGGCATGATCGAGCTACCGGTGGCGTAACCGTCGTCCAGTTCGATCCAGCGGAACTGGCGGGAAGTCCACAGGCAGAACTCTTCGGCCAGTCGCGAAATGTTGATGCCGAGCATGCTGCTGCAGAACAGGAATTCCGCGACGTGGTCGCGGCTGGCGACGGCGTCGATGGAGTTTTCGCAGGGGCCGCTGTAGCCCATTTCTGCCGCCGAGCGCTGCGGATCGCGAGCGATGGCCGAGCCTGCCAGAGCGGCCGCGCCGAGTGGCGACAGGTTGAAGCGTTTGTCCCAATCCTGCAGGCGCTGGATGTCACGATGAATCGCCTGAGCGTGCGCCATCAGGTGATGGGCGAACACGATCGGTTGCGCTTGTTGCAAGTGAGTAAAGCCCGGCGCGATGGTGTTGATGTGCTGCTCGGCTTGCGAGACCAACGCCTTCTGCAATTCGAGAATCGCCAGGGTCATGACCCGCACCTGATCACGCAGGAACAGCCGCATGTCGTTGGCCGACTGGTCGTTGCGCGAACGGCCTGCACGCAGTTTGCCGCCCAGCGTGCCAAGGCGTTCGGTGAGCAGGCGTTCGATGAAGGTGTGTACGTCTTCGTCGGCAGCAATCGGTTCGATGTTGCCCGCGGCGAAGTCCACGTCGATGGTGCGCAAGGCTTCGATGATGCGTGCGGTTTCGTCGGCATCCAGCAGTCCGGCGCGGTTCAGCTCGTTGGCATGCGCCTTGGAGCCCGCGATGTCGTACGGCGTCAGGCGAAAGTAGGCGCGTGGGGAACGGGACAGGTTGGCCATGGCTTCGGCAGGGCCGGTCTTGAAACGTGCGCCCCAAAGGCGATCAGTGGCGTCAGACATGTAAATTCTCCGTTGGCACGTTGATTGCTCCACCCTGAACAACAGCGTGTTGTGCGATACGAACTGCGATGTGAAGATCGCGGGGCGAGCAAGGAATAAGTGGACTTACACTTAACGTTGAATTGATCAATTGAGAGGGATGCTAGAAAAAACCAACGCGCGGGGAAATGTTTTAAATGGCAAGTCAACTTACTGAAACTGGAAACCTGCCAAAAAGAAGTGGTGAAGCGGCGATGTCAATGGCCAGTGCCATGGACTTGAAACTCTTCAAGGTTTTTAGGGCAGTGGTTGAAGCGGGAGGATTTACCGCTGCACAGGTAGAACTGAATATCAGCCTGGCGGCAATCAGTAAGCAGATATCGGATCTTGAAATTCGACTGGGCATGCGCTTATGTACGCGAGGGCGGGAAAAGTTCTGCCTGACCGAACAAGGCAAGATTATCTACGACGCCAGCCTTGACCTGTTCATGGCGCTGGACAACTTTCGTGACCGCCTCGGTAATGTGCGTGGCGAGTTGCTTGGCGATTTGAATATCGCCGTCATCGATAACACCGTTTCAGACCCCGACTCTCCTTTGGTGGATGCCCTGAAAGCCTTGCAGATAAAGGCTCCAAAGGCAAAGGTGCGGCTAAATGTGGCACCGCTGGACGAGATCGAGCAAGGCATTCTGAAAGGCCGTTTTGCGGCCGGTATCGTGCCCGTGTATAGCGGTAAAGATGACTTTCAAGTGATCCCGCTGTATGACGAAGTGTCAGAACTTTACTGCTCGAACAGGCATCCATTTTTCGCCATGAGTGACGAAAGTGTCGATGAGAAGTGCCTGTCGGAAGCAGAGTTCGTCGAGCACGCTTATGCCGTTCATGCGGGCAAGTCGACATTGATGAGCCAGCGCGAAGTGACAGCTGTGGCCACTCAGGTTGAGGCCGTGGCGATCATGATAAAGACCGGCCGTTATCTGGGTTATTTACCCGTTCATTGGGCCAGAAGTTATGTCGAGCGTGGGGATATGCGCTCTATAAAGAGGCAGAAATTCTCCATAGCCACACCGTTTAAACTGTTGTACAAGCAGCAGGTTCCACGCAACCCTTTGTTGGATGTTTTCCTCGAAATAATGCAGGAAAGTTCCAGCGCTAATAACCAGAGCTAATAAGGCAACAACTAGTGCGCGCTACTGGTGCATGTTACGGAAGTACCCGGTTACCGCGCACCGGAACGGAACATCAAGGTGCGGATTGGCGATCAGTGGTCGTTTCGCGCAGGCGTTGGAGGAATACTGATTCGGCTTTGGTCAGGCGTTGCTCCAGATTCCACAGCAAGTTGATATCCACAGAACCCACACCTTCTTCAGGCGGCAAGCGCCACAAACGGCCGGTTGCCAATTCGTTCTGGCAGATGTGTTGCGGCAGGCATGCGATGCCAAATCCCGCCAGTACCAGACGTAAGACTTCCTGTGTATTGGCGGACGAAGCGACGATTTGTCCGGTGAGTTTGTGCAGGTCACGAAACTCGGCCAGCGACGACAGCGTGCCCCCCAGCAGATCCCCGGTGAAAATAATCAGTTGCTCGTTGCGCAGGTCGGCGAGGGTCAAATCGTCGCGCCCGTATAAAGGATGCTCGTCGCTGCAATAGAACGCGTAGTGCTCCTGAGTCAGGCATTGCTGGCCGAGCCAGGCGGGCGCTGTGCGGTTGACTGCCAGGCCGAAGCTGGCGGTTTTCTGGGACAGCGAGCTAAGGATCGCGTCGCTGGATTGCACGTCGATTTCCAGGGTGATGCCGGGATAGTCGCGGTGCAGTTGCGACAGAAACTTATCGTAGGCGGGGCAGCGAATTCCGCTCACCGTCAGCATCCGCACTTTGCCTACGACCTGATCGCTGCTGCGCTCCAGTGCCGCGTCCAACTGGGTGAAATGGCTCTGCACTTCCGCTGCTACGCGCAGCGTTTCAATGCCCGACTGGGTCAACAGAAAGCGCGGCCCGCGGCGTTCGATCAGCGCAGCACCCAGTTGCTCTTCAAGACGCTTGATCGCTTGACTGACGGCGGGCTGGGACAGGTGCAGCCTTGCGGCGGCGCGGCTGATGCTCAGCTCTTGCGCGACGACTTGAAAGGTACGCAACAGATTCCAGTCCAGCCGCTCGCCCAGCGACCGCGAAGACGGACGAGGAATGGCTACCGGGCTTGTCGATTGAGTCACTGCACAGCCTTTATTGGTGAAAAAAATAATGAATATAAGCAATGGCGAATTGAACTGCTTTGCCCTTTGCTCTTAAAAAGGCTGCACAAATTGCGCCATGACCTTTTGATGGAACCCACGATGTCCGCTCCCGCCAGCCACGATCGGCTACCGCCGCACATGCCCGAGACCGAACGCAACGCCCGCTGCGAACTCGCCGCGCTCTACCGTTTGCTGGCTCACTACCGCATGACCGACCTGATCGATACGCACATTTCCTTGCGGCTGCCGGGCGACAGCGGACAATTCCTGATCAATCGCTATGGCACCCTGTTCGAGCGCATGAGCGCCAGCACGCTGGTGAAGATCGATAGCGAAGGTAACGTCGTCGACGAGTTCTACCCCGAGCACCGCGTCAACCGTGCGGGCTTCGTTATCCATTCTGCGATTCATGCGGCGCGCCCCGACGCGCACTGTGTGATTCATACCCACACCGCGGCAGGCATCGCCGTGTCGGCGCAGCGGGCAGGGTTGCTGCCGTTGAGTCAGCACGCATTGAAGTTCTACAACCGTCTGAGTTATCACACCTACGAAGGTATTGCGGTTGATGTCGCAGAGCGTGAGCGTCTGGTGGCCGACCTGGGCAGCAACAACGCGATGATCCTGCGCAATCACGGCCTGTTGGTCGCCGGTGGTTCCACGGCCGAAGCGTTCGCCAATATTTACTTCCTGGAGCGAGCCTGTCAGGCGCAGGTTCAGGCGCTGGCCGGTGGCGTCGAGTTGGTACAGCCAGACCCGCACATCTGTGAGCACACCGCGCAACAGTTCGAAGCCGACGACAGCGAAGGCATAACCGAACTGGCCTGGCAAGCGGCATTGGAACTGATTGCCAGCCAGCGTGACGAGTACTGTTCATGAAGCCTCTGGTGTTGCTTGGCACAGGCGGTGGCCTGGGACGTGTTCGTGAAAATCTCCTGGCGCTGGACCCGTCACTGACGATTCTGCGGCCGGGCGAAGCCGGTGCGCAGGGCGCTGAAGTTGCACTCTGTTGGAACCCGTCGCCAGGCGATCTGGGAATGTTTCCCAAGCTGCGTCTTATTCATTCCATTGCTGCCGGTGCTGATCAGATCTTCAAGGATCCAAGCCGACCCGCGCATGTTCCGGTCTGTCGCATCATTGATCCGGACCATCGACTGGGCATGATCGAATACGTTCTATGGGGTGTGCTGCACTATCACCGTGGCTTTGATCAGATGCTGAAAAATCAGGCCCGCGTGGTCTGGCATCGACCCGGGCAGCAACCGGCCAAGCAAACCCGAGTGGGCGTTATGGGGCTTGGCGAGCTGG
Organism: Pseudomonas sp. ICMP 561; assembly: GCF_002699985.1. Taxonomy (GTDB): domain Bacteria; phylum Pseudomonadota; class Gammaproteobacteria; order Pseudomonadales; family Pseudomonadaceae; genus Aquipseudomonas; species Aquipseudomonas quasicaspiana. The sequence continues at coordinate 104,188 of NZ_LKBT01000013.1, forward strand.
GGCGCGCCGTTGCGGTGCAACTGGCCGGGCTGGGTTTCGATACCCGCGGCTGGGCCCGTCGTGCGCAGCAGGTTGAGGGCGTAAAAACCTTTCAATTGGCTGAATTCAATGAGTTTTTGCAGGATCTGGACATCTTGGTCTGTTTATTGCCTCTTACCACAGAGACAGTTGGCATTCTGAATAACGAGACCTTCGCGCCCATGACGAAAGGCTCGGTCATCATCAACTGCGGTCGCGGCGAACACCTGCGCCGCGACGACTTGTTAGCCGCGCTGGACAGCGGTCAATTGCGTGGCGCTTTGCTGGATGTATTCGAGCAGGAACCATTACCCACGGACGACACATTCTGGCGCCATCCGCAGATAGGCGTGACGCCGCACATTGCTTCATCCGCTTCCTACGAAGTGATAGCTGAACAGATTCTTGGAAACCTGAAACGCCTTGATGCGGATTTACCCTTGGCGAATCAGGTCAACCCGGAACAGGGCTACTAGGGAGAGTAGTAACAAGCCAGACCTGGGTTGGGGGCTTCTTGGGGAGAAGAAGCCGGGACTGGTTGTGTGTGGGAACAACGGCTTGATCTATAAGAAATGCCATCGCGAATGTATTGGCAAAGGAAACAACCCCTTCTGAATCTGCCAATAAATATCCGCTCGCCCAACGAAGGCAGGCGGATGCGATAACCAACGGAGCGCAGTAATGAATGTTAGCAAGCTAAGTGTCATTGCCCTGGCAGTGGCAGCGGGATCTGTGCAGCCGGTTTTTGCTGATTCGCAGGCAGACGCTACGGGTTTTCTGGAAGGCGCCAAGTTGAACGTCAAGGCGCGCAACATGTACATGAACCGCGACCAGCGTGCTCGCAACTCAGGCGACACCGGCGAAGAGTGGGCGCAAGGCTTCATCGGCAACTTTGAATCCGGCTTCACTCAAGGCACCATCGGTTTTGGTCTGGATGCGATCGGCATGTACGGTCTGAAGCTGGATACTGGCGATGGTCGCACTGGCCGCGGTACCGGTTTGCTTGAGCAGGAAGATGGCGGCACCCATGCCAAAGACGGCTACGGGTATGCTGGCGCTGCGGTCAAAATGCGCGTTTCCAAAACCGTGTTGAAGTTTGGCGACCAGATCGTCAACAACCCGGTCTTCGCGACGTCTGACAGCCGTCTGTTGCCGGAAACGGCTCAAGGTCTGTTGGTCACCAGTAACGAAATCGACAATCTGACCCTGCAAGGCGGTCACTTCACCTCGCTGAAAAGCCGTAACTCGAGCAACCACGACAGCGGTGGCCTGGATGTCATCAACTTCGGTGGTGGCTTGTACAAGTTCAACAAGAACCTGTCGGCCAGTGCTTACTACTCGAACGTTGAAGACGTATGGCGCAAATACTACGGCAGCCTGACTTACGCTTTGGCGTTGTCGCCACAGGACGTCGTGAAGTTCGACCTTAACGGTTACGACACCAAAAGCATCGGCGCTGAAGAGCGGGGCGTTTACGACAGCACTATCTGGAGTTTGACGGCGTCCTACACCCTCGGTGCGCACACCTTCCTGGTTGGCCGTCAGGTGGTGAATGGCACCAACAACTACGATTACGGTGTTGACGGTAACAGCACGATCTTCGTCGGCAACTCGGTTCAGTTCTCTGACTTCAACCATGAAAACGAGAAGTCCTGGCAGGCGCGCTATGACTTGAATATGGCGCTCTACGGCGTGCCGGGCCTGAGCTTCATGACGCGTTATGTCATGGGTTCCGATGCGACCACCGCGACCCGCGACAATATCAACGCATGGGAGCGTGATATCGAAGCCAAGTACGTTGTCCAGTCTGGCCCGGCCAAGGACCTGAGCTTCCGTGTGCGTAACGCGACCTATCGCAGTGGTGCTTCGGACTTCAACTCGAAAGTCGACGACACTCGTCTGATCATCGAATACCCGATCAGCATCTTGTAACGCATTTCGATCCCCATCGAAATATGGCCCGCCCCGGATTCATCCTCCGGAGCGGGTTTTTTATGGGCGCGTGTTCAAGTGTTCAATGTGCGGTAATCACGACCGCTTTTGATCAGCGCATCAATGGTTGCCAGGGGCGGGGTCCAGCCGAGCAGGCGACGCGCTTTATCCGAATCAACCACCAGCGATGCACACAGCGTGGAATACATAGGGCCTTTGCCCAACAGCCTTGCCCCGCGACGCAATAACGACGCAGGCACAGGCACCAGCCGGGCTGAGCAGCCCATTCCATTGGCCAGGTGCTTCACCAACTCAGCGGTCGAGAGGTCAGCGCCGTCCGAAATCAGGAACAGTTCGTTGGCAGCGGCAGGGTGTCTGACACACAGCGCGATGAAATCCACCAGATTCTCTAAGGCAATTATGCTGCGCCGGTTATGAATGGCAGCAAACGGCATAGGCACCCCGGAGCGAACCCACTGCATCAACTTCGAAAAATTCCTCGGCGCATGGCCCGCGTAGACCAGTGGTGGACGGATGATCACCAGGTCCATGGCTGTGCCGTGTAACAGCTTTTGCAGCGCTTGCTCCGCTTCGAGTTTTGACCGTGCGTAATCATCCGTCGGAGCGGGCAGGGATATTTCGTTGAAAGGGGCATGGCGGGTTGTCGAGCCATTGACGCCGACCGAGCTGATGAAAATGAAACGTTGCGTGCCCGCAGACAATGCTTGCTGCGCCAGGGCCAGCGTGCCGTCGACATTGGTGCTTCTGAGTTCTTCCAGCGTACTGCCGCGGGTGGCGAGATGGGCTGCAACATGGATAACCGCATCAACGCCTTGCAGGGCGGCTGACCAGTCGGTCGCGGCATTTGCGGTGCCTACTTCAATCAGTGGTGCCACCGACGGCTCAGGATTTTGCTGGCGGGTCGAACCTGTCACCTGGTATTGAGGCTCTGTAGCAAGCCTGTGCAGCAATGCTTTACCGATAAAACCTGTTGCGCCTGTGACGAGTATTTTCATGGTTTTCCTGATGTGCCGTTAGCTATTGCTGCAATCAGGATAGTAGGGGGATTGGGGACTGCTGACGGTTGAAGAAAAAAGCCCCGATTGTGCCTGCTACAAAGAACTGTAGGAGCGCACGAGCACCTACAGATCCAGTGTTTTCCGTGGGGCAGCACCTCCTGCCTGAAGTGCGCTTCAATTCGGGGCCTGTTCGCCTTTCATACTCAACGCCGCCAGCAATACCGCCACATACCCTGGCAATGCGGCGAAATCCACCGCGCACAGGAGCAATTGCCGGTCGGCCCATGCGTCGCTCAATGGCACACTTTTGAAGGTGTGCGGCCCTTGCCAGCGTTGCACCGCGGCTTGCGGCACTATGCTCAATCCCGCGCCATGGCTGACCATCCGGATCGCTGCGTCAAAGCCTTCAGCTCGCACCCTGATGCGCAGTCGTTTACCAAGATGCAACGCTTGTGCTTCCAGGTGCAGGGCCAGGGCACTGTTGGCCGACAGACCGACGAATTCATAATCCAGCGCCTGGTTGAAATGCAGTTTTGGCTCGCGCTGCAACGTGTGATCGAGCGGCATGATCAGGCTCAATGGATCCGCTCGAAACGGCCGGGTCTGCAGGTCACTGGCGTCGACGGCGTCGGAAATAATCCCGATGTCGGCCGTGCCATTGCGCAACGCATGAAGGATGCGCAGGCTGGGCTGCTCTTCAACATCAATGTCGATGTGCGGATGGCTGACCAGGAAGTCCGCGAGCAGTTCTGGCAGATGCTCGCTGAGGGTTGAGCTGTTGCACAGCAGGCGCACTTGTCCCTTGAATCCCTTGGCATAGTCCGCGAGATCAAACTGCATGCGCTCGACCTGTTGCAGGATAAGCCGTGCGTGCTGCGCCAGCGCCTTGCCCGCAGGCGTGGGCGTAACGCCGCGCCGGCCGCGTTCCAGCAGAGGAATATTCAGTGACGTCTCAAGCCCCCGAATGCGCGCACTCGCTGATGCCAGCGACAGATGACTGCGTGCCGCTCCGGCGGTGATGTTGCCGCTTTCCAGCACATTCAGGAACAGGCGTAGATCAATCAAATCGAAGTGCATGTGGGTTTTTCCGGTGTGCGCGGTCAGATGCCCAGCGCCGCCCCTGTAGGAGTGAGCTTGCTCGCGATAGCGGTCTGCCAGTCACATATCTTGTGACTGACAAGATGCTATCGCGAGCAAGCTCACTCCTACAGGTTCGTTGGTTGCCAGAAGACAGCGCGGGGCTGAAGCACTATCAGAACAGCCTCCGGTTCTGCCTAAGGCTGGCTCAGTATATGGCGAATTTTCCAATACGGTTTGCGCTGCCAATATACGGCCATGAACGACATTATCGAGCACTATCAAACACTCGGTTGGGCCTTATCAGGGCTGGTGATGGGGGCTTTTTTGCTCGCCGGAACCGTGAAGGGCGTGATCGGCCTTGGCTTGCCGACCGTGGCCATGGGGTTGCTCGGGATGGTTATGCTTCCGGCGCAGGCAGCCGCATTGCTGATCATTCCTTCGACCGTGACCAATGTCTGGCAACTGATAACTGGCGGGTATCTTATCCCTTTGCTCAAGCGGCTTTGGCCCATGTTGCTGATGATCGCTCTGGGCACGGTCTTGGGGTCCATGGTCATCGGCATCAGCAGCGGCCCATTGATGACCTGGGCGTTAGGCGCGGCCTTGTTGCTTTATGCCTTGAGCGGGCTTTTTTTACCGACCCTGCGTATTGCGCCCCGCCATGAAGCCTGGCTTGGGCCGGCGTGCGGTTTTCTCACTGGCGTGATCACCTCGGCCACCGGGGTGTTTGTGATTCCCGCCGTGCCTTACTTGCAGGCATTGGGGCTGGAGCGTGACGCGCTGGTGCAGGCGTTGGGTCTGTCCTTCACGGTGTCCACGCTGGCGTTGGCCGGTGGTCTGTTCTGGAACGGCGCACTGGGTGGCGGCGAGCTGGGGGCTTCTGTTCTGGCGTTGATCCCCGCGCTGCTCGGTATGTGGGTCGGGCAGTGGCTGCGTCAACGGATCAGCGCGAAGGTGTTCAAACGCGTGTTCTTTATCGGCATGGGAGCGTTGGGTTTACATCTCTTGCTCGGCTAGCGGTTTCAATAATGTGAGGCTTATTCGTGCTTCTGGGTCAAAAGTTATTTGACCTTGCCGGCCTTATTCTCACAGACCTCAGCCTGTATCTTTCGCCCATCAAATTTAATGACCCTCCCTTTTACTTGATGGGGTAACACATGAAAAAGATTCTGTTATTGAACGGCGGCAAACAATTCGCTCACTCCGATGGTCGTTACAACGCCACCCTGCATGAAGCGGCGGTGGCTTACCTGGATCGCTCCGGGTTCGACGTCAAAGAGACCTTTATCGACGGCGGTTACAACATCATCGATGAAGTGCAGAAGTACCTGTGGGCGGACGTGATCATTTATCAGATGCCAGGCTGGTGGATGGGCGCGCCGTGGACCGTCAAGAAGTACATCGACGAAGTCTTCACCGAAGGCCACGGTTCGCTGTACGCCAACGATGGTCGTACCCGTTCCGATGCGTCGCAGAAATACGGCAGTGGAGGCTTGCTCAAGGGCAAGCAGTACATGATTTCCGCTACCTGGAACGCGCCACAGCAAGCGTTCGAAGACCCGACTGATTTCTTTGAAGGCAAGGGTGTGGACGCGGTGTACTTCCCGTTCCACAAAGCCAACGAGTTTCTCGACATGACCGCTTTGCCAACTTTCCTGGCGGTGGATGTCATGAAGATGCCGAATATCGAGAACGACGTTAAGCGTTACGAGGCGCATCTGGCGCAGGTGTTTGGGGGGTAAAGCTGATTGAAAACTCGGTAAAGCCCTGTTGGAGCGAGGCTTGCCCGCGAAGAACGATAATGCGGTGTGTCTGATTTGTTGAGTCGATAGGTTCGCGGGCAAGCCGCGCTCCAACAGTATTTGCACAGTCGGCATTAAGCTCCTGCTCAAAATAGCGCTAATATCCCGCGTATTTTCGAGCGGAGTACATGGATGAAAGCCCGGTCTGACGAATTACAGGTATTTGTTTCAGTCATCGAAAGCGGTTCAATTTCTGCGGCGGCCGAGCAGATTGGGCAGACGCCATCGGCCATCAGCCGTACGTTGTCGCGGCTCGAAGCCAAGCTGGAAACCACCCTGATCAACCGCACCACGCGGCGTATGGACCTGACGGAAGAGGGCAAGTACTTCCTCGAGCAGGCCCGACAGATCCTTGCGCAAATGGAAGACCTCGAAGAGCGCCTGTCACTGCGTCACCAGACCCCGGCCGGGCGTTTGCGGATCAACGCGGCATCGCCGTTCATGTTCCATTCGGTCGTGCCTTACGTGGCCGAGTTTCGTCAGCGTTATCCAGAGATCCAGCTGGAACTCAACACCAACGACCTGATCATCGATCTGCTGGAGCAAAGTACTGACGTCGCCATCCGGATCGGCAACCTCGCTGATTCAACGCTGCATGCCCGTTTTCTGGGCAGTAGCCCACTGAATATTCTGGCCAGCCCGGCTTATCTTGAGCGCCATGGTCAGCCCAAAACCGTAGCGTCATTGAGCAACCACGTACTGCTGGGTTTCACCCACACCGAAACCCTCAACCATTGGCCGCTGCGCCATACCGAAGGTGATCGTTTACTGATCCAGCCCGCTATTTCTGCGTCCAGCGGCGAGACCCTGCGCCATCTGGCACTGGCGGGTGAGGGCATCGTCTGTCTGTCGCACTTCATGACCCACGAAGACATCCGCCTCGGTCGCCTCAAAGTCATCCTGCCCAACGCCAACAGCGGTCATCGCCAGCCGATCCATGCGGTGTACTACCGCAACTCACAGCTGGCGCTGAGGATTCAATGCTTCCTGGATTTCATTCAGGAGAAGATGGCGGGGTATGTGGTTTAGTTGGCCCTCTCGCGGCTGAAGCTGCCACTATGATATGGCCATATCACCGCGTCCCCGTAGGACCGGCTTTAGCCGGGAGGGCATTATTGCTAGCGGCGGAAATGTGGTGACTGTCTCAGCCCTCTCGCGGCTGAAGCCGCTCCTACGATATGGCTATATTCACCGCGTTTCAGGTCCCCGTTTACAGTGCTACAGCGCGGTGTTAGTCAAGCCGCGGCCGCCCCAATGATTACCTCCATTTGCGTTTCTGGCTTCCTTGGTCATTAATCAATCTCGTCTGACCTTCACATTAAGGAAGCCTCATGCGAGTGGTTATGTTCAAGACACTGGCTTTGTCAGTGGCAATCTTCAGTTCATCTTCAGTATTCGCAGTCACGCTTGAGGGCGGCGCGGTTGCGTCGCCTGATGAGTACGGCGCAAAAGTAGCCGCCGATGTGCTGCGCAAAGGCGGCAATGCGGTGGACGCCGCGGTCGCTACCGCATTCACGCTGGCCGTTACCTACCCCGAGGCGGGCAACATTGGTGGCGGTGGCTTCATGACCTTGTTCATGAATGGCAAACCGTACTTCCTCGATTACCGTGAGACGGCGCCCAAAACGGCCAGCCGTAACATGTACCTCAACGAAAAAGGCGAGGTGATCGAAAACATGAGCCTGGTCGGTGCCCGCGCAGTCGGCGTGCCGGGTACGGTTATGGGGCTGTGGGAAGCGCATCAAAAATTCGGCAAGCTGAAGTGGGCTGAGTTGCTGACCCCCGCGATTGGCTATGCGCAGAACGGCTTCAAGGTGGCTGAAAAACAATACATGTACCGTCAGGAGGCCCTGGAGCTGTTCAAGGGCACTACCAACTTCAATGATTATTTCGGCAGCATGAAAGTTGGTGAAACCTTGCGTCAACCTGAGCTGGCCAAGACCCTGGAACGCATCGCCGACAAGGGTGCGGATGAGTTCTATAAGGGTGAGACCGCTGATCTATTGGTCAAGCAAATGGAGCATGACAAAGGTCTGGTGACCAAACAGGATCTTGCTGATTACAAAGCGCTTTGGCGCAAGCCGCTGCACGTCAACTGGCAGGGCAACACCTTGTACACCGCGCCTTTGCCCAGCTCAGGTGGTGTCGCGCTGGCGCAACTGATAGGCATCAAAGAGCAGCGTGCTGATGATTTCAAAGGCGTGGCGTTGAATTCCGCCAAGTACATTCACCTGCTGGCGGAAATCGAAAAGCGCGTGTTCGCTGACCGGGCTGATTACCTGGGCGACCCGAACTTCACCAAGGCCCCCGTTGCAGAATTGATCGACCCGAGTTATCTGGCCAAGCGCGCGAATGAGATCAATCCGACCGCCATCTCTCCAACCGAAAACGTCAAACCGGGGCTGGAACCGCATCAGACCACGCACTTCTCGATCGTCGACAAGCAGGGCAACGCGGTCAGCAATACCTATACGTTGAACTGGGATTACGGCAGTGGCGTGGTGGTGAAGGGCGGGGGTTTCTTGCTCAACGATGAGATGGACGACTTCAGCTCCAAGCCGGGCGTTGCCAATGCGTTTGGCGTGGTGGGCGGTAGCGCCAATGCCATCGAGCCGGGCAAGCGCATGCTGTCGTCGATGAGCCCGAGCCTGGTGACGCGTGACGGTCAGGTAACGCTGGTATTGGGTACGCCCGGCGGCTCGCGGATCTTCACCTCGATTTTTCAGGTGCTGAATAACATCTACGACTACAAACTCCCGCTCAAGGAAGCCGTGGGTGCGCAACGCGTGCATCACCAGTTATTGCCCAAGGATACGATCTACTACGATTCCCACGCACCGCTGACCGGCAAGGTTGCCGACGAGCTGAAAGCCATGGGTTACACGCTCGAAGATCAGGGCTGGGAGATGGGTAACGTGCAGGCAATCAAAGTGGATGGCACGAAGCTGGAAACAGCCTCGGACCCGCGGGGCAGGGGAGTCGGGATGGTGGTGCGTTAGTTCCATTCCCGGATGGGAGTACGACCTGGTAGGAGCGAACTTGTTCGCGAGACGATGTTCCTGAGTTCACAGAACCAATGCCTCGCGAACAAGTTCGCTCCTACCGGGGCCATACGTGGTTTCACGCGTCGCACGGAACTTCACATCCGCCCAGCGCCCGCTGTGATCTGCGGGCAGGGGAGTGGGGATGGTGGTCAAATAGTTGCGAGGCTGTAGGAGCGCGCTTGCCCGCGATTGCGGTTTGCCAATCGACAACTTTGTGAACTGGCACACCGCAATCGCGGGCAAGCGCGCTCCTACGAAATCAAACGCGGTGTCAGATACACCGCGCATCTTTTACTTAATGATGCTCACGCGTCGCACGGAATTTCACGTCTGCCCAGCGCTCTTCCATCAACGCCAGGTTAACCCGCGTTGGCGCGAGGTAGGTCAGGTGACCGCCGCCGTCCAGTGCCAGGTTTTCCACGGCTTTGACTTCAAACTCTTCAAGCTTCTTCTTGTCCGCACACTCGATCCAGCGGGCGGAATACACGGTGATCGGCTCGTAAGCGCATTCGACTTTGTATTCTTCCTTCAAGCGGCTTGCCACCACATCGAACTGCAGCACACCGACCGCGCCGAGAATGATGTCGTTGCTGCGCAGCGGGAAGAACACCTGTGTGGCGCCTTCTTCAGCGAGTTGCTGCAGGCCCTGACGCAATTGCTTGGACTTGAGCGGGTCTTTCAGACGCACGCGACGGAACAGTTCCGGGGCGAAGTGCGGGATACCGGTAAAGCCCAGGCTTTCGCCTTCGGTGAAGGTGTCGCCGATCTGGATCGTGCCGTGGTTGTGCAAACCGATGATGTCGCCCGCGTAGGCCTCTTCAAGCATTTCACGCTCGGAGGAGAAGAACGTCAGCGCGTCGCCGATCCGCACGTCTTTGCCCAAACGGACATGGCGCATTTTCATGCCCTTGTCGTAGCGGCCCGAACAGATACGCATGAACGCGATACGGTCGCGGTGTTTCGGGTCCATGTTCGCCTGGATCTTGAACACGAAACCGCTGAATTTCTCTTCCACGGGCTCGACGGTACGCTCGTTGGCAACACGGGCCAAAGGCTTCGGCGCCCAGTTCACAACGGCATCAAGTACGTGATCGACACCGAAGTTGCCCAGTGCAGTACCGAAGAACACCGGGGTCAGTTGACCGTTGATGAACTCTTCCTGATTGAACTCGTGGCAAGCGCCCTGCACCAGCTCCAGCTGTTCAACAAAACGGTCGTACTCGTCGCCCAGGTGAGCGCGGGCTTCGTCCGAATCCAGCTTCTCGATGATACGAACGTCAGTGCGCTCGTGGCCATGACCGGCGGTGTAAACAATGATGTAGTCGTCAGCCAGGTGATAGACACCCTTGAAGTCGCGGTAGCAGCCAATCGGCCAGGTGATCGGCGCAGCCTTGATCTTCAGGACAGCTTCGATCTCGTCCAGCAACTCGATCGGGTCGCGAATATCGCGGTCGAGCTTGTTAATGAAGCTGACGATCGGCGTATCACGCAGACGGCAAACGTCCATCAGGGCGATGGTCCGCGGCTCAACCCCTTTACCGCCATCGAGCACCATCAGCGCCGAGTCGACGGCGGTCAGGGTGCGATAGGTGTCTTCGGAGAAGTCTTCGTGGCCCGGGGTGTCGAGCAGGTTGATCATGTGATCGCGATACGGGAACTGCATGACCGAGGTGGTGATGGAGATGCCGCGTTGCTTCTCCATTTCCATCCAGTCGGATGTCGCGTGACGATCTGATTTACGAGATTTCACCGTGCCAGCGACGGAAATGGCCTTGCCCATCAACAGCAGTTTTTCTGTGATGGTGGTTTTACCCGCATCCGGGTGGGAAATAATGGCGAAAGTGCGGCGTTTCGCGACTTCGGCGGCCTGTTGGGTCATGGGAAATCGCCTGGCAGGTGAGTCAAAAAAGGGCGCAGATTATAGCCTATCTGATAGCAATAACCGAACCGTTCAGCACATGGTCGGTGGCCAATTACCATCTTGTGTGGGAACCTTTCGGGTCGTGGAGACGTCCATTCCCCCGTCAAGGCCAGTAAAACGGCCAACTTCAGGGGCTGATTCATCAGCATGTTGGCTTGACGAAGCTGCGCTAATGGCTTGTGTTTTCGCCGAGGGCAACCTCAATGGCGACCCACCCGCTGCTCTTCGCGAACGTTATTCCTGATCACCTGCAAGGGTCGATCACGGCAACGCGTTCGCCGACTGAAATAAGGAGTCCGCCTGTGGCTAATCGCTATGGCAAGGGGCTGATTGGAGGTGCGGTTGTAATCGCACTCCTGGCCCTGCTGATCCACTGGATCGGCATCAGTACTATCAAGCAATACCAGGATGACCTGCTGTTCTATCTGCAAGCTCACCTGATTCTGGTTCTGGTTTCAATGTTGGCGGCCCTCGTGGTCGGGATCCCGGCGGGCATTGCCCTTAGTCGACCAAGCATGGTTGGCCGTGCCGAACGCTTCATGCAGATCTTCAACATTGGTAACACCGTTCCCCCTCTCGCCGTTCTGGCCATTGCCCTCGGGATTCTCGGGATTGGTAGTGGGCCTGCGATCTTCGCGCTGTTCCTCGCCTCGTTGTTGCCCATCGTACGCAACACCTACGAAGGCCTGAAAAACGTTCAGGGTTCACTCAAGGAAGCAGCCACTGGTATCGGCATGACGCCGCGCCAAGTCCTGTGGCAAGTCGAATTGCCTAACGCCGTACCGATCATCGTCGGTGGTGTGCGTGTCGCGCTGGCCATCAACGTTGGTACCGCGCCTTTGGCCTTCCTGATCGGTGCCAACAGCCTTGGCAGTCTGATCTTCCCGGGCATCGCCTTGAACAATCAGCCGCAACTGGTGCTGGGTGCAGCGTGTACCGCTCTGCTGGCGTTGCTGCTTGATGGTCTGGTGACTCTTGCCAGTCGTACCTGGCTGGAACGTGGCCTGACTCGCTGAGCGAAAGGAATACCAATGAAAAAGTTATGCACATTAATAGCGGGCTTTGCCTTGCTGTTCGCAGGATTCGCCCAGGTGGCCAACGCCGCCACGGAAGGGCCGGTATTGCGCGTGGGTGCACGTGTGTTCACCGAGCAAACGTTGCTAGCCGAACTGACTGCGCAGTATCTGCGTACAAAGGGCTATGACGTTCAAGTCACGGGTGGTCTGGGCAGCAGCCTGGCACGTAGTGCACAGGAAAGCGGTCAACTGGATCTGATCTGGGAGTACACCGGCGTGTCGCTGGTTAATTACAACCATATCGATGAAAAACTCGACAGCGAGCAAACCTACGCACGGGTCAAAGAGCTCGACGCCAAGATAGGCCTGGTATGGCTTTCGCCGTCGAAGTTCAACAATACCTACGCCTTGGCGCTGCCGCAGAAAGTTGCGGACAAGTATCCGCAGGTCAACACCATGACCGACCTGACCAAAGTCCTCAAAGACGAAGCCAAAGAGGGTCATCTCGTAGCGCTGGACACCGAGTTCGCCAACCGTTCCGACGGTCTGATCGGCATGGTCAAGCATTACGACATGAATCTCAGCCGTGAGAACACTCGCCAGATGGACGCAGGCCTTGTCTACACCGCACTGCGTAACGGCCAGGTATTCGCCGGTCTGGTGTACACCACAGACGGTCGCCTGAATGCTTTCAAACTGAAAGTGCTGGAAGACGACAAGAAGTACTTCCCGGACTACACCGCTGCTCCGGTGATCCGTAAGGATTATCTGGACAAGCACCCGGAAATTGCCACGTTGCTCAAGCCGCTGGCCGATCTGCTGGACACCCAGACCATGATTGACCTCAACGCCCGCATCGACGTCGGTCACGAAAGCCCCTCTTCCGTTGCCGCAGATTTCCTGCGCCAGCACCCACTTAACTAAGGAAGGAGACGACATGAGTTTTTTTAGCGTTTTCTCCCAGATAGATTGGAATCAGGTTATTCACCTGACCTTGCAGCACATCACGCTGGTTGGCATCGCGGTTACCTTGGCGATTCTGGTTGGTGTTCCGCTCGGCGTTCTGATGACCCGCTTCCCGGCACTCGCCGGTCCATTGCAGGCCAGCGCCACCGTGCTGCTGACCGTGCCGTCGATTGCCCTGTTCGGTCTGCTGCTGCCGTTCTACTCCAAGTTCGGTCAAGGCCTTGGCCCGATGCCTGCGATCACCGCCGTATTCCTGTATTCGCTGCTGCCGATCATGCGCAACACGTATCTGGCACTGACAGGCGTGGAGCCGGGTATTCGCGAAGCCGCCAAAGGCATCGGCATGACCTTCGGCCAGCGCCTGCGCATGGTTGAGCTGCCTATCGCCGTGCCGGTGATCCTCGCTGGCGTGCGTACTGCCGTGGTGATGAACATCGGCGTCATGACCATCGCCGCCACCATCGGTGCTGGCGGTCTGGGTGTACTTATTCTTGCTTCAATCAGCCGCAGCGATATGTCGATGCTGATCGTCGGCGCGGTACTGGTCAGTATTCTGGCCATCATCGCTGACCTTCTCCTGCAATGGCTGCAACGTGCGCTGACTCCAAAAGGATTACTGAAATGATCGAACTTCAAAACCTCACCAAGACTTTCCAAAGCAACGGCAAAGAAGTGAAGGCTGTCGATTCGGTCAGCCTCACCGTCAACGAAGGCGAAATCTGCGTTTTCCTCGGCCCGTCGGGTTGCGGCAAGTCCACCACCCTGAAAATGATCAACCGCCTGATCATGCCGACCTCCGGCAAGGTGCTGATCAACGGTGAAGACACCACTGATCTGGACGAAGTGACCCTGCGTCGCAACATCGGCTACGTGATCCAGCAGATCGGTCTGTTCCCGAACATGACCATCGAAGAAAACATCGTCGTGGTGCCCAAGCTGTTGGGTTGGGACGCCAAGCGTTGCCACGACCGTGCTCGTGAACTGATGAGCATGATCAAGCTGGAGCCCAAGCAGTACCTGCATCGTTATCCTCGTGAACTGTCCGGTGGTCAGCAGCAGCGTATCGGTGTGATCCGCGCCCTGGCGGCTGATGCGCCTTTGCTGCTGATGGACGAACCGTTCGGTGCGGTCGACCCGATCAACCGCGAGATGATCCAGAACGAATTCTTCGAAATGCAGCGTGCGCTGAACAAGACCGTGATCATGGTCAGCCACGATATCGACGAAGCGATCAAGCTGGGCGACAAGATCGCGATCTTCCGCGCAGGCAAACTGCTGCAGATCGACCACCCGGACACCTTGCTGGCGCATCCGGCAGACGAGTTCGTGTCGAGCTTCGTTGGCCAGGACAGCACGCTCAAGCGTCTGCTGTTGGTCAAAGCCGAAGATGCTGCGGACAACGCACCATCGGTCAGCCCGGAAACCCCGGTGGCCGACGCGCTGGAAGTGATGGACGAAAACGACCGTCGCTACATCGTCGTCACCGATGCCGAGAACAAGGCCATGGGCTACGTGCGCCGTCGCGACCTGCATCGCCAGACCGGCACCTGCCTGCCGTTCCTGCGTCAGTTCAACGCCACCGCGGCCTACGACGAACACTTGCGCATCCTGCTGTCGCGCATGTACGAGTTCAACCGCTCATGGCTGCCAGTGCTGGACGCCGAGAACGTGTTCCTGGGTGAAGTGACTCAGGAGTCGATTGCCGAGTACCTGAGCTCGGGTCGTTCACGCGGCGGCAAGACCAGCATCGTTTCGCCGGCTGACATCGTGGCTGAAGCGCAGGCCTGATGTAAAAGCCCCGCGCTGCAATGGCGCGGGGCTTGCGGCGAAGCCTATCCCGTGGACGGACCGTTGCGCCGTGTGTTCGCTTTATCGCGGCTCTACCATGATCAACGATCTCTCAAACAACCCTGCGCAGTCTCCAGCAAAAAAACTGCACTCTGGTTATCTTTCAGGTGGACAGAACTGGGGGCGAACACATTTACGGTCATAGGTGTTCGGATTATTTCCTCCCAGTGCTTCGATACTGCCTGAGGGTGGGGTCCGAACTAATTCGTAGCTTCTTTTTTCTGTAGTGTCCACCAGGATTTTTCTCTGGTAAGCGTCGCTTAATAGGTAGCGCTTGCCCATGCTGGCATACATGTCTATATCTACGCTGTCTCTGCTGTTTATGACTGTTATGTTTGAAGGAGACTGCCCGCTGGCTTGACTTATACAGGCGCTAAAGTTATCGGATACTGACTTGTCAAGAAGCCATATTTGGCTGTAGCGATAATTCAGGATGTAGGTCACTCCCTCATAGCTTGAGTCTGCGGCTCGCAATACATCAACGCATTGCTCTACTTTCGTATCTCCAGCGTCCGCAGCATAAGCTGGTATGTACAAAGGCAGTGAAATAAAAAGGGCAACGCCTAGGGTGCTCGCTTTTACGGTTTTCATCAGACTTCTCCATGTCCTTCGATCATCCTGCGATGATGCGTATTCAGTTAGATTTCTGTAAGCCTTAATGGCTTATGGGTACTGTGCTACGAGGGGAGATATCTTTGTACTGTCAGAAGTGACAGGTTTTCCGTGATTCCATTACCGGCTGTCTGTATTTGGATGCGCAGCGCCGATGCTCCCAGAGGATGAACCGATAACGTGGGACCGGCCGGGCGGTGTTCCACTTCAGCCGGGAAGGCTGCGTTTCTGACCGTACAAATGCGTCGACTGTAGCGACCTCTTCCAGGCTAAAGCGGGTCCTACGGGATGAACGCAATCCCCTGTGGGAGATTCTATGTTTGCTTGCAATCCCGTAGGACCGGCTTTAGCCGGGAGAGCGGTATTTCTGACGAAGAATATGTAGTGAATGTCCCGACGCCCTCCCGGCTAAAGCGGAACGCCGCCCGGCCGGTCCTACGGAATAGCGCGATCGTCTGTGGGAGCGAGGCTTGCCCGCGATGCACGATAACGCGGTATGCCTGATACACCGCAGTGCCTGAATCGCGGGCAAGCGCGCTCCTACGGATTCGGCGATCGTCTGTAGTAGATCACGCCGATACACCACGATTTCATCCTTCGCTACATCAACACCAACAATCACGTGGGAATCAAAGGTTGTCATGGCCAGTCCTCCGAGCTACGTTTTAGGAGCTTGTTGGGGTTCACCGTCGCGCTGGCTTGCTTCTATCGTCGGTCAAAAGCCGATGCATTCCTTATTGGCGCATTAGGTGAAAGGGGGGGATGAAGTCTCCCACGGTCTGTACTGGACTGGTCAGAGTCGAGTCAGAAGCGATGCTTTATTCCCACCCACCCCTTCAAGTCTAAATATACAAGCGAGGCTTGCCCGCGATTCAGATGCCAGATTCAGCAGGCTCACCGCGTTATCGTTTATCGCGGGCAAGCCCTGCTCCCACCTGGATCGCAGCTTCGCAATTAAATTGTTTCCACGCCAACCAACGATCTTTCAACCAACCCCTGCGCAATCTCGACCAGGTGCACCACCGAAAACGCCAGGTCGCGTTTCTGGCCGGTGAGATGGTCGCTGGATTCGTAGGCGGTGGCGACTGCGCAGCGGAGGAGGTCGCTGACGCGTTGGAGGTCTTGTTCGAGGGTGGTTTTCGTCATGATGTATCCCTTTAGATTGGAGCCATCACTTGTCGCTCTCACACGGAAGTGGGTGGCAGCTGTGTACAGGGTGAGAGACCAGTCAAAGGGAAACCGGCCAGACCGGAGTCTGCCTGCACACAGCCGCCATATCTGATGGACTGATGCACCCTTTTTTGCAACCGGGCTCTCACACCCGACCACTGATTTACAGTGGCGGAGCGCAGGCTAGTTCCGGGAAATGGCGGGCGCAAGCGGGTTTGAGTTTCTAGGACTCTTCACTCAAGAGATAGGGACAAAGCCTTCACAATCGTCACATTTTTTGTAGGAAACCTGGCCCCTGTAGGAGTGAGCTTGCTCGCGATAGCGGTACATCTATAAAAAAGGATGTTCCTGCTCAGACGCCATCGCGAGCAAGCTCACTCCTACAGGGCCATGTGATATTCACGATCAAATCGTGTCCAGAATGAACATCAAGCTGTCACACAGGTCCGTTACTACAGTGGGGCATACGAGCCGATCCGGCAGAAACGTCTGCAAATGCGACATTTTTTGTTGATCTCTAACCCCTCAGGTCCTACAGTTCGCGCCGAACGTCCAAGCTGGAAACGATCCATCCGGCTCAAGTACTGACGACGAGACAGCAAGGCCACGGGAGGCGACCTCCAGATGGCCTTTTTTGCTTTCGGCGGACATGCCTTGGGAAGTAGGCGAACCAAAGTGGGGATACACACGGAGGACGTTCATATGCACCCATTTATTCATTTGTTTGCCCAGTGGAGTCCGTAGCATGCCGATCCAGGTCGAAGACTATTTCCAGCGCGACACCTTCAACAAAATGAAGGCGTTTGCCGACAAGCAAGAAACCCCGTTCGTGGTTATCGATACCGCGATGATCAGCCAGGCTTACGATGACTTGCGCGCAGGTTTCGAATTCGCCAAGGTGTACTACGCCGTCAAAGCCAACCCGGCGGTCGAAATCATCGACCTGCTCAAGGATAAAGGCTCGAGCTTCGACATCGCGTCGATCTATGAGCTGGACAAGGTAATGGACCGCGGTGTCACTCCAGACCGCATCAGCTACGGCAACACCATCAAGAAATCCAAGGACATCCGCTACTTCTACGAGAAGGGCGTGCGTCTGTTCTCCACCGACTCCGAAGCTGACCTGCGCAACATCGCCAAGGCTGCACCGGGTTCGAAAGTCTACGTGCGTATCCTGACCGAAGGCTCGACCACCGCTGACTGGCCTTTGTCGCGGAAGTTTGGCTGCCAGACCGACATGGCCATGGATCTGCTGATTCTGGCTCGTGACCTGGGTCTGGTACCTTACGGCCTCTCGTTCCACGTCGGTTCGCAACAGCGCGACATCAGCGTCTGGGACGCAGCGATCGCCAAGGTCAAAGTGATCTTCGAGCGTCTCAAAGAAGAAGACGGCATCGTCCTCAAGCTGATCAACATGGGCGGCGGCTTCCCGGCCAACTACATCACCCGCACCAACAGCCTGGAAACCTACGCTGAAGAAATCATTCGCTACCTGAAAGAAGACTTCGGTGATGACCTGCCGGAAATCATTCTGGAACCGGGTCGTTCGCTGATCGCCAACGCCGGTATTCTGGTCAGCGAAGTGGTGCTGGTGTCGCGTAAATCCCGCACTGCGGTAGAGCGTTGGGTGTACACGGATGTGGGCAAGTTCTCCGGCCTGATCGAAACCATGGACGAAGCCATCAAGTTCCCAATCTGGACCGAGAAGAAAGGCGAGATGGAAGAAGTTGTCATCGCCGGTCCGACCTGCGATAGCGCCGACATCATGTATGAGAACTACAAGTATGGCCTGCCACTGAACCTGGCCATCGGTGACCGCCTGTACTGGCTGTCCACAGGTGCGTACACCACCAGCTATAGCGCCGTAGAATTCAATGGCTTCCCGCCGCTGAAGTCGTTCTACGTCTGATTGATCTGATGCTCAGAAAAGCCCGTGACGCGTCACGGGCTTTTTTTTGCGAGGCGTTATCTCTACTGTCGGAACAACGCAATGGCCTCGGCGGACATGCGTTGAATTTCTCTCAGCGACACCAGCAGTATGTCGACGCTGGCCTTGAGACGAGAAGGTTTAGTGACGGTTCTCAGTTGCAATGACTGGAAGACACACTGAGCTGTCATTTCTTTCAAACGGGTGAGATGAGCGGTCAGATTACTATAGGCCATATGACTGAGGGCGTATTCTCGTTGGTAGGCGTCGATAAACTCCATTGCCTGTGCATATCGGTAGGCCGAAGTCGGGTTTAGCGCAACGCTGATGCTGCCCGATATACGTACCCATGCAGGGCCAAACTTTATCGAGTTGGCGTTTGAGCGTGTATGTTCGCGTTGTGCATAGAGGTAAATGTTGTTGTACATATATTCGATCAACCGTGGCAGGACAGTGTAGGTTCCTGTGGCCAAGCGCACAGCCGTCTGCTGCTGTTGATTGAATGTTTTTAAAAATTGAAAGTTGTTGGAAGTGGCGAACTCAAAGAGTCTGGTGGACTGAGGGATGCCGGGGGCTCTCAGTGCCTGCTGTGAAAGGAGTATGAACTCGTCAATAAAGTTCTCAACGTCTCTATGTAACGATGTCACAGCGTCTTGCGTGCCGCGCCAGGTATTCGCATCTGCCTTGGCCCTGCTAATCAGCTTATCTAATTCAAACACTCTGTACTGGCGTGAATCTACAGTGGATCCCAAGTCAAGTGTGCTTTTGGAGAGAAGGAGCGAGGTGGGAAGTTTGTCTGAAAAGATCGCGTAGTTTTCGAGTTGGTTTAAATCTAGCGCAGTAAAGTAGTTCGTCATTTATTCGCCCAGGTGCTGGATGATAAGCGACCTTATCGTCAGCTTTTTTGACAGTAATTGCGTCGTGCAGGGGCATTCAAAACCGCCCCTGCGATCGCGGGTTAGAACATTACGAACTATGCCCTGACGTCATTTAGCGAATGGGCCGCAAATAAGCAGCCAGCGCTGTTGTGTCAGCGATGAACGCTTGTGCCGTAAATTCATCCACAGTGGACATGCGGTTGAATCGGGCCTCGTAAGCCCGAACAGCATCGACCACTTTGCTGTATTCGCGTTTGTAGGTCTGGAGTTCATCATCAAACAGGTGCGCAGCGTCAATCAAGCTGATGCGACGTCCTACGGCGCCGAGTTCCAATTGTTTGTCGCGCAGGGCGGCGGCGTAAGCGTTGCTGCGCTCGCGCAGCACATCTCGCATGCGGATCAAGCCCAAGAAGTTCAGGCTGGCATCCAGCTTATCAAGGGACTGTTTGAGCAGGTCCAGCGCCAGTGCTATTACGGCCGCTTCGGGTGGGGTAGGGCCCAGTGCAGCGATCTTTTCGCCGGTCAGGATGGCGTCTTGGGCAATTGCGCCAAAGCCTTTGCTTTCGATTGCATTGATCGCTGCCGTTAAGGTGGCGCGCTCAGCCTCGACCTTCGCCCGGCTGGCTTCGATCTCTTGTATTTCCTCAGGCAGGCGTTCCAGTTCAGTATTGAACCCCAAGAGATTACGCAAGGTAGAGGTGCGTTCGAACGGTTCACTGATTGAAAGCAGCGAGGCGGCCAGAGTACTGGCTTCGTTGCGGGTGGATTTCAGTACTGCGTTCATTTCCTTGGCCGCATCAGCAAGAATTTCCAGGCGTTCGGTGTCATCGGAAGACTCTGCGAGTTCCTTCAGATAGCCACGCAGGACGTTGGCTTGCGAATCCAGATCATACTGCAGCCGCTGAGTACCGTCGCGAAGCCGGGTATGAGCCTGGTTCAGTGTGGAGTTCAAACGGTTGAACTTGCCGTACAGGCTCGGTAGGTAGGAGGTTTGGGTATAAAACACTTCGATGTCGATCATTTTGTCGTTGCAGTATTGCTTCGACTGCCGAAGAACGGCCAGGTCGGGGGCTTCGGACTGCAGGTAGTCGGTTGCTTCAAATGTGCTGTTCATAGTTATGCTCCACTACCCAGACGGTTGGACGGGTTTTGATATTCTGCTCTGAATTCTTCGTCAGCTTCGGCGAACACTTCTAATAGAAGGCCTGCATCCCTTTTAATCGCTTCCCAAGGCACAACGACCAAACGAAACGCACCGATGAACCTGCGAACTGTAAGTGCATCATCGATCTGATCAGCCCTGTCCGAGGACTGCTTGAGAAATATGGATAGTCTGTTCCAGACGGTGACAAGATTTTGAGTGGCAATATCGGCATCAATAACGATCAGGTCGAGATGCTGCAAGTCAAGACGTACCCGGTAGAGCGAACCCAGAATACGATTTTTGGTTTGCATCGCAGCGATATCACGAGCCTGCTCGGCCCGAAGATTGTCACGTTCTTGACGAGTTTTTTCAGCGTCTACACCGAGGTAGATTGACATGGCGAGACCGACAATATTAAAGCCGGCCGCAGAACTTACCGCCTGTTTAACCAGTTCCTTGTACTCTTTTACTTTCTCATCAATAGTCTCTGCACGGTCCTTGATGATGATGCTAAGCGCTTTGATATCATCGGACAAAGTGTTTTTATCAATCAGTCGGAGTTGTGACCTGAGTCTTGGGCCTACTTGTTGAGCCAATGTCGTGGCGAACGCGTCAAGACGAACCTTAATGCTGTTCGCTTCTGCCTCCTGTTGCTTGACGCTTTCTAAAATCTTGTCGAGGATGTAGCTGAAGTCACTAACGGCGTCTTTATCCCAGTCGTCGAGTGCTATGCCGGGAAATTTGTCGCCCATACTGATTTCAAGCTTGCGGACATCTTCGAGGGTTTTTATGTTGTACTTATCGAGCGTGTTAAGCGAACTGATATCTGCGACAACATCTTCCATGGACCTTCCATGGCTTAGCATTTCGCCCGCAAATACTTCCAGCTTATGCCCTACAGATATAAGATCGACCCGCAACGGGTTCCAGCTTCTGGCATGAGTATGGATAATTTGGAATGTCTTCTGGAAGTCAGTCGCTGACAACCCTTCACCGGCGCCGGTGGAGTACCCCAGATAATTGATGACGTTATTGATTTCAATGGGGAGCGCCAGTCCGGCGATCTCGTAATGTTTAATATTCTTGAGCTGCTCCTTGGTGAGGATGAGACCTGGTTTGCGATCCGAGTCACTCTGATTCGCTGCGGAATAATTAAAGAGAGTAATAGGCGCACGGGCGGCTTCATCGACAACCGTGTCAGTACTGACAGGGAGGTTTTCATAAATTGACATATCATTAATCCTTTAATGATGTTCAGGGGCAAGTAGATGCCTGTAGTAAGCACTTTATGTGCAATGTAAAATCCTTCTGCACGCTTTGAGATTAGGGTGGATGTCGCGTTACTGTCAAAGTGGAAAAGTAGTCCGTGAATGTAGGAGAATTACTTTTACGGAGCTGGCTTATAGTTTTCGGGGTACTTTCAATGAATCTTGAAAGAGTCTGAAATAATTCAGGATAAGAGCGGCATATCTGTTGCGGTTACTGACCGGGGCAAAGTGGAAAAGGGAGGGGCGCTATGGGGCGTGCTCACCCTCAGTCGAATAGCGAATGAGAATTTGTGCTGTTTACAGGCATAATGCGCCGCATTGCGGGTCCATGAGGTCGTAAGGGTGCTGAAGAAGATTCTGTTTCAAGTCCACTGGTTCTTCGGCATCACGGCTGGGCTGGTGCTGGCGCTGATGGGCATAACCGGGGCTTTGTATTCGTTCGAGGATGAGATTCTTGAATGGATCAACCCGGACGCCTTGATCATCGAGGCACGCGGCACACCGTTGCCGCCGGTTGAGCTGGTACGCAAGCTTGAAGCCGAAACCGGCCTGACCGTGGCGATCCTGCGTGTGCAGACCGTCGGTGATAAAGCAGCGCAGGTTTATTTCACTCCGCCACCCGGTGAGCGGCGTGGGCCGATGCGCAACTTCAACCCGTACACCGGCGAAGTCACCGGCGACGCCGCAGGGGCCGGTTTTTTTGATTTCGTGTTGAAGCTGCATCGCTTTCTGGCCTTGGGGGAATACGGCAAGCAGGTCACGGCCGCCTGCACGCTGATTCTGATTTTTTTCTGTCTGTCCGGGCTCTATCTGCGCTGGCCGCGCAAGGCCCTGAATTGGCGTATCTGGCTGACCATGGACTGGGCCAAAAAGGGACGCAGCTTCAACTGGGACCTGCATTCGGTATTTGGCACCTGGTGCCTGCTGTTCTATCTGCTGTTCGCCATCACCGGTCTGAACTGGTCTTACGACTGGTTCAGTAATGGCATGCACGCCTTGCTCGGCGATGCGCCCATCGGCGAGCAGCGGCGGGGCGGTGGCATGCGTCCGGCAGATAAAAACGAGCCAGCACCCAAGGCGGATTATGTCGCGATCTGGGGCAGCATTCAGGCGACGGCAGGTCCAGGATTGGCTTCATACAATATCCGTTTGCCTAACGCTGGCGGTCAGCCCGCGACGATTTTCTACCTGCTCAAGGATTCGCCACATCCGCGGGCGCTCAACCAGATCACCCTCGATCCTGCGACGGGCAACGTCAGTGCTGTGTCCCGCTATGCCGAAAAAAGCTTCGGTGCGCAGTTGCTTGTCAGCAATTACAGCCTGCACGTGGGCAGTTATTTCGGCATGCCCGGGCGCATCATCATGACCGTCGCATCGCTGATGATGCCGCTGTTCTTTATCACGGGCTGGCTGCTGTATCTCGACCGTCGGCGCAAGAAGCGTGATGTGCGCAATGCCCGTGCAGGAGTCGCCAGTCATACAGAAGGGCCTGCGTGGCTGATCGGTTTTGCCAGTCAAAGCGGTTTTGCCGAACAGTTGGCCTGGCAGACGGCCGGGCAGTTGCAGGCGGCCGGGATGCCGGTGAATGTTCAGCGCCTGGCGGATGTCACCGAACAGGATCTGAGCCAAAGCCGTAACGCGCTGTTTGTGGTCAGCACGTTCGGCGACGGTGAAGCGCCGGACAGCGCCCGGGCTTTCGAGCGCAAGCTGCTCGGCGCAGGGCTCTCACTGAATAACCTTAATTACGCCGTGCTGGGGCTTGGCGATCGGCAGTATCAACATTTCTGTGCGTTTGCTCATCGCTTGCAGGACTGGCTGAAAGAGCGGGGCGGCCAGTCGTTGTTCGCGTCCGTGGAAGTGGACAGCGCAGACCCACTGGCCTTGCAGCATTGGCAGCAGCAGTTGGCGCAGCTCACTGGCAATACACCGGCTGCGCTCTGGCAGGCCCCGACTTATGACAACTGGACGCTGTCACGGCGCGAATGGCTCAACCCGGGTAGCAGCGGTTCGAAAGTGTTTCTGCTCGGCCTGACACCGCCGCCGTCGATCACGTGGGAGGCCGGCGATCTGGTTGAGGTGATGCCACGCAACAGTCGGCAGGCCGTAGAGGACTTTCTCGCCGGTCTGGGTATTGCGGTGAGCACACACGTGAATATCGGCGGGCTGGAAGAACCCATCGAAGTGGCATTGGCCAGTCGTCAACTGCCTCACCATCGGGCACATCTTGTCGGGCTGCATGCTCAGGCATTGATTGATGCGTTGGTGCCGTTGGCCCCGCGTGAGTACTCCATCGCGTCAATCGCCGAGGATGGCGTACTGGAATTGATCGTGCGTCAGGAACTGCATCCCGATGGCAGTCTCGGGTTGGGCTCCGGTTGGCTGACGGAGCATGTTGAGCTTAATGATGTGGTCAGTTTGAGGGTTAGACGTAACAGTAGCTTCCATCTGCCGGGTGATTCACGTCCTTTGATCCTGTTAGGTAATGGCACCGGGCTGGCCGGATTGCGCAGCTTGCTCAAGGCACGCATCGCGCAGGGGCATACCCGCAACTGGCTGCTGTTCGGCGAGCGGAATCAGGCCCATGACTTTCACTGTGGCAGTGAGCTACAGGCGTGGCTGGCGGCAGGAAAACTCACGCGGCTGGAACTAGCGTTTTCCCGCGATCAGGTTGAGAAAATCTACGTGCAGGATCGCTTGCTTCAGGCCGCTGACGAGTTAAAAGCGTGGCTGGCTGCAGGTGCAGCAATTTACATCTGCGGAAGCCTGGAAGGCATGGCGGCGGGAGTGGACGCTGCGCTGATCAAGATCCTCGGCGCAGAAGCGGTCGGGGAATTGATCGAGGCAGGACGGTATCGACGGGATGTTTATTGAGCATATAAGGCCATAATAGTGATCCCGGTAGGAGCGAACTTGTTCGCGAGGCGGTTTGCCTGAATCACCGCGTCAGGCCCTCTCGCCAACAAGTTGCCTCCTACCTGAACAGCCTCACCCGGCACTGCCCGGTAGGAGCGAACTTGTTCGCGAGGCGGAGTGCCTGAATCACCGCAGCAGACCCTCTAGCCAACAAGTTGCCTCCT
>NZ_LKBT01000014.1 GCF_002699985.1 Pseudomonas sp. ICMP 561
CTCCACAGCTACAACAACTACTTGTCGCCAATAGCTATGGAGCAGCAGGCGGCTTGATCACCGTAATCGGTGTCCGGAAAAACTTGACCAGAACAGCTTGCTCGCGATAAAGACCTGCTGAGAACTAGCGTCTGGCCTGACGCTATCGCGAGCAAGCTCACTCCTACAGGTCCTATGCTTGCCGCGAGACAGCGTGGCGTCAGGGCGATCTTCTACAAAAAAATGCATTTCACTTAAAAGATTACATCTGTTCGACAGAAAGCAGTGCACACGGACTAGCTTAGCCCCTTCGAAGGCAAAAAAAGCCCCGCCGTTTGAAGGGCAGGGCTGTTTTGATGCATCAGCTCAAGCGGAGGTTCAGAGCGTCTCGGCCCAAAGGTCGTACTCATCTGCGTCGGTAACGCGGCACATCACCTTGTCGCCTGGCTTGAGGGTGCTGTTCTCATCCAGAGCGATGAACACGTTGCCGTCAATTTCCGGTGCGTCGAAGAAGCAGCGGCCTACGGCGCCTTGTTCGTCAACTTCGTCAATCAGCACTTCGATTTCCCGGCCGATTTTCATTTGCAGGCGAGCTGCGCTGATGGCCTGTTGGTGCGCCATGAAGCGGTCCCAGCGATCCTGTTTGACGTCGTCCGGCACAATGGCCGCGTCCAGCAGGTTGGCCGGCGCGCCCTCAACCGGCGAGTACTGGAAGCAACCGACGCGATCCAGTTGCGCTTCGGTCAGCCAGTCCAGCAGGTATTGGAAGTCTTCTTCGGTTTCGCCTGGGAAGCCAACGATGAAGGTGGAGCGGATGATCAGGTCCGGGCACTGTTCGCGCCAGTTCTTGATGCGGGCCAGGGTCTTGTCTTCGAAAGCCGGGCGCTTCATCAGCTTAAGGACTTTCGGGCTGGCGTGCTGGAAGGGGATATCCAGATACGGCAGGATTTTCCCGGCTGCCATCAGTGGAATCAGCTCGTCAACGTGCGGATATGGGTAAACGTAGTGCAGACGGACCCAGACGCCCATGGTGCTGAGGGCTTGGCACAGCTCGGTCATGCGAGTCTTGACCGGAGCGCCATTCCAGAAGCCGGTGCGGTACTTGATGTCGACACCGTAGGCACTGGTGTCCTGAGAGATCACCAGCAGTTCTTTCACGCCGGATTTGACCAGACGCTGTGCTTCGTCGAGCACATCGCCCACCGGGCGGCTGACCAGCTTGCCGCGCATCGACGGGATAATGCAGAAGCTGCAACTGTGATTGCAGCCTTCGGAAATTTTCAGGTATGCGTAGTGGCGCGGGGTCAGCTTGACGCCTTGTGGCGGCACCAGATCAATCAGCGGGTTGTGATCAAGCTTTGGCGGCGCGGCATCGTGCACAGCGTTGACCACTTGCTCATACTGCTGCGGGCCAGTAACGGACAGCACGCTTGGGTGCACGTCACGGATCACGCTTTCATCAACACCCATGCAACCGGTGACGATGACCTTGCCGTTTTCTTTGATGGCGTCGCCAATCACTTCCAGCGATTCAGCCTTGGCCGCGTCGATGAAGCCGCAGGTGTTGACCACAACAACATCGGCGTCCTGATAAGTCGGCACGACTTCGTAGCCTTCCATGCGCAGTTGGGTGAGGATGCGCTCGGAGTCAACCAAAGCTTTTGGGCAACCCAGACTGACGAACCCGACCTTGGGAGCGGATGGCGTGGTGACGGTGGACATTGACTAACCTCGGCGGAGATGTGGGCTTCGGCATTTAGCCGAGGCAACAGCTGGGCGCTGGTATCCCGTACAGGATTCGTGCGCCTCTGATCAAAAAGTGCGCAATTCTAGCGATCAGCCCTGCGATTGACCAGTGTTATGCAGAGAATTACGACGAGTGCTGCGCTATGCTTCGCGTCGTTACGAAATATGTCTGGTTTTTGCGTAGCCACCAGCACGCAATCTGTATGGGTGAGTCTGAGCACTGTCGTGTGCTTTTGCGGTTCAAACCCAGGTTTCAGGAGTGGTAAATGAGTCAAGCAAACAGTCAGGCTGGAACCGGACATCCAGTGTCAAAACCCTTCGCGCTGTTGATCGCCGCGGTTGGTGTGGTTTACGGCGATATCGGCACCAGCCCGCTGTACACCTTGAAAGAGGTGTTTCAGGGCGGTTATGGCGTAGACGTCACCCATGACGCCGTACTCGGCATTCTGTCGCTGATCTTCTGGTCACTGATCTGGGTCGTTTCCTTCAAGTACATGGCGTTCATCCTGCGTGCTGATAACCAGGGCGAGGGCGGCATCATGGCGCTTACCGCCCTGGCGCGTCGGGCCACCATCAAGTATCCGAAACTGCAAATGACCATGGTCGTTTTCGGTCTGTTCGGTGCCGCGCTGTTTTACGGGGACAGCATGATTACCCCGGCGATCTCGGTGCTGTCGGCCATGGAAGGGTTGGAGCTGGCCTTTGATGGTATCGATCACTGGGTAGTGCCGATGGCGCTGGTGGTGCTGGTTGCGCTGTTTTTGATTCAGCGTCATGGCACTGCGCGTATCGGCGTTTTGTTCGGGCCAGTGATGGTCACCTGGTTTGTCGTGCTTGGGCTGTTGGGGATCAATGGCATTGCGCATCAGCCGGAAGTGCTGCATGCCATGAACCCGGTGTGGGCCGTGCGCTTCTTTATCGTTCATCCAGGCATCGGCGTCGCAATCCTCGGTGCAGTGGTGTTGGCGCTGACCGGTGCCGAAGCGCTGTACGCCGACATGGGCCATTTTGGTCGCAAGCCGATTGCTCGTGCCTGGTTTGCGCTGGTGCTTCCCGCGCTGGTGCTCAACTATTTCGGTCAGGGCGCGCTGGTTCTGGAAAATCCCGAAGCGGCACGTAACCCTTTCTATCTGTTGGCACCCGGTTGGGCTTTGCTGCCGCTGATCGGGCTGTCGACGCTGGCGACGGTAATCGCCTCACAAGCGGTGATTTCCGGCGCGTTCTCCATGACCTTGCAGGCGATCCAGCTTGGCTACATCCCGCGCATGCACATTCAGCATACGTCCAGTGACGCCCAGGGCCAGATTTATATTGGCGCGGTGAACTGGTCGTTGATGGTCGGTGTGATTCTGCTGGTATTGGGGTTCGAGTCTTCTGGCGCGCTGGCCTCGGCCTATGGCGTTGCGGTAACCGGGACCATGTTCTGCACCACCATTCTGGTGTCGTCAGTCATGCTGCTGCTCTGGAAGTGGCCTGCAGTTCTGGCGGTGCCGCTGTTGTTGGCGCTGCTGTTGGTGGACAGTCTGTTCTTCGCTGCCAACGTGCCGAAAGTCATTCAGGGTGGCGCGTTCCCGGTCATTGCCGGGGTGGTGTTGTTTATCCTGATGACCACCTGGAAGCGCGGTAAGCAACTGCTGGTGGAGCGTATCGATGAGGGCGGGCTGCCGCTGCCGATTTTCATCAGCAGTATCCGTGTTCAGCCGCCGCACCGGGTTCAGGGCACAGCGGTGTTCCTGACTGCTCGCAGTGATGCCGTGCCGCATGCGCTGTTGCATAACATGCTGCATAACCAGGTGCTGCATGAGCAGGTTGTGTTGCTGACGGTTGTCTATGAGGACACCCCCCGGGTACCGGCGCAGCAGCGTTTTGAAGTCGAGGCTTATGGCGAAGGCTTCTATCGAGTGATCCTGCATTTTGGCTTTATTGATGAGCCGGATGTGCCCGCTGCACTGGCCCTGTGTCACTTGGAAGAGCTGGATTTCAGCCCAATGCGCACGACTTATTTCCTGAGTCGCGAAACGGTGATCCCTTCGAAGATTGTAGGAATGGCCCGATGGCGTGAGGCGCTGTTTGCATTCATGTTAAAGAACGCCAACGGAAATCTGCGCTTCTTCAAGTTGCCGTTCAACCGGGTTATCGAGCTGGGGACGCAGGTGGAGATGTAGTTTGGCGGTACGCACCGCACATGTTTCCCCCTGTTGGAGCGAGGCTTGCCCGCGAAGAGCGTTAACGCGGTGGGTCTGATCCACCGAGTCAACGGGTTCGCGGGCAAGCCTCGCTCCAACAGGGATGCGGGTCTACATGGACAAACTCCACAACAAAAATCCCCGCAGCCTCACAGCTGACGGGGATTTTTTTGTGTTGCCTTAAAGCGACTTACTGCGCTGTGGTCTTGCCCTGACGCTTGTTGATGAAAGCAATCAAACGCTTGGCCAGAGCCGGGTAGTTTTCGTCGAAGTGGTGACCCCCAGGCAGTTGGAGTTTCTCGCCAACAGCCGTGGTATCAGTACAGCCACTTTCCTTGATCTCTTCCACGCCATACACGCACAGCACTTTATCGCCCGGCAATTTCGCCATTTCCGGACCCGTTTGCAGATCCTTGCCTGCCGCACCTAGCCAGCCATCGACGCGAATCTCGAAACTGCCAGTGCGTGCGAAAGCCAGCAGAATCATGCCGTCGACTCGGTCCTGATCTTCTTGCGCCAGACGGTTATAAACCGCTGGCAGTACATCTGCGCCGAACGAGTAACCCGCCAGAATAAAACGCTTGGCACCCCATTTCTGACGGTAGTGCTGCATCAGCTCGGTCAGGTCAGCTGCGGTCTGCTCAGGGGATTTGTGTTCCCAGTAATAACGCAGCACGTCGATGCCAACCACTGGATAGCCCATGCCGGCCATGTCCCCGGCAACAACTTTGTCCAGATCACGCCAGCCACCGTCACCGGACAGGAACAGCGTCACGGTATCCGAGGGTTGAGCAGCAGGCACTTCGACCACAGGGATGCCCAGACCGCCGCCTTTATCGTCTTCGCCGACCAGCTTGCGGCGCAGCTCGCTGTTGAGGACTTGCGGCAGCTTGATGTCGTAATCGCTGATGCTGGTATCGGCGTTGGCCTGATCGCGCACGAACGCTGCCGGCTCATCGTCCGGAGCATCGTTCCACGCCACCATCCAGTGACCGTGTGGCGCGGCTTTGGGCAGCGGTACGTCACAGATCACCGGTGGGGTCTCGTCGGGCTCAAGTGCCTTGACCGGCTGAGAAGGTACTTCCAGATAGAAGCCTACTGAAATGGCCTCCGCCTTGTCGTTGTTCTGCCCGGCGAGCCAGCGCCATGCGAGCGTTGCGCCTGGGCCGATACCGGCCACAACGGTCGGCGCTTCGTCGAGTTTGCCAAGCGCCTCGTTGAAGGTCTTCTGCTGCAATGTGCAGTCTGCTTTGGGCAGTACGACCTGAATGATTCGGGCAGAGGCATCCTGGCTCAGCGCCTGCAGTTGTTTGTCCGATAGCAAGTCGTCTGCGGTGACTGCCAGTGCGACACGAACCTTGGCTCGGGTGCCCGGTGTGACAGTGGTCAGGGCCGAGCCGTCGGTCAATGTTGAACGGTCCAGTGTTGCCGGTGGGGCGGGGCGGCTCCACAGCCATACCCCGAGAATCAGAACCACAACAAACAGCAGTGCTGCGAGCAAAATGCGCCGGTAGCGTTGAATCATCAGCGTTTCACCAATCCAGTCAGGCCGCCCGCAATCAGGGCAGCGGTGTCAGCCAGTGCCACCAGCGGATCGAGTCCGGCGGGCACGGCCATATAGCGAGGTTCCCAGTCAGGCTGGAATTTGTCTTTGAAGCGACGCAGACCCTGGAAGTTGTAGAGCTGCTCGCCGCGACGGAACACCATCGAACCCAGGCGCTGGGTCAGAGGCGCGCCACGGCGCGGTTGCAAGCCCGACAGCGGCACCATGCCCAGGCTGAAGCGTTCGTAGCCGTGTTCTTTGTAATACAGAATCAGCCCGACCATCATGAACTCCATGGTCAGCTTCGGTGCATCAGGGTGAGCGCGCATCAGGTCCAGGCTGGCAAGGTCACGACGCGAAGTCTCCAGCAGGTTGGCGAACGCCACCGGCTTGCCCTCGAAGTGGATGATCGCGATACGGAAATGCTTGAGGTACTCAGGGCTGAAACGACCCAGCGAGAAGCCTTTTTCACGGACATTCTTGCCGGTAAGCCAGGCGTCGGAGATGATTTTCAGCTCCTCCAGCGGCGCTTGACCTGCTTCATAGATCTCCAGTGACAAACCGTCACGCCCACCCCGATTCCAGGTGTAGCGCAAGTCTTTCATTTCCTTGCCCTTGGCTTCGATATCAAAGCGCAGCAAGTTGACGCGTGCCTCTTCACCCAGCTTGATCGCGGTCAGGCCGATGTCCATATAGAACGGCAGATTTTCTGCGCGCACTTGATAGAACACTGGCCGGGCGTGGTGCACGTCACACAGGTCACGGAATTGCCAGATCAGCTCGGCGCGTTGTTGAGTCGGGCCGATCGGATCATAGAGGGCCACCAGGCTGCGGCCCCGATGGGCGTACATCAGAAATGCATTGCCTTGAGGGTGCAGCAGGACAGCCTTGTCGCCGGTCAGCACCAGCCCGCCGTCAGGCTGTGACGACGCGTTGACGATCTCGGCGGCCTTGGCCAGCTCCGAGGCGTCTGGCAGCTTGATAACCGGGCGCGCAGTGCGCAGTAGCCAGGTCAGGGAAATAATGATCAGCAGCACGGCGCTGCCCAATGCGGAGCGCAAGCCACGAGGGGCGTCCGCGTCCAGCGTGAACTGCCACCACAACTGGTGGCTGTAGGGCACGTCCTGATAGGCGAACAGCAGCAGCCAGAATGAAGCGCCCAATACGCACAGGGTCGCTACCAGATACAGCGGCGAAAAGGGCAGCTCCAGCAGACGGCTCGGGCGGTAGAAAGAGCGGCGGAAGATAGCCAGCAACGCTGCGGTCAGGATTAGCAGTGTGGCTTCTTCATAATCGAAGCCTTTGAGCATCGACAGTGCTGCACCTGCCAGTAGCAGAATGACCGTCAGCATCCATGCGGCCGAGAGGCGACGGCGCAGCCCTTGAGCCAGCAGCAGGCACAGGACGCCAATCAGGCTGGCGCCAAAGTGCGAAAGGTTGATCAGCCGATGAGGGATAAGGAATCCCAGGTCTTCCAGACGTGTATCGATTTCCGGGGTTGCGCCAGAGAACAGCAACACGACGCCGGAAAGGAACACCAGCAGCGCCAGAATCGGTGCCGCCAGACCCGAAGCGACGCGCATCGCCTGTTTGGTTGGCAGCAACCGCTGACCTTCAGTAAACAGCAGCACCAGACACGCCAGTAACAGTGGCAGGACGACGTAAATCATCCGATACAGCAGCAACGCAGCAGCCAGCGGGGCGGCGCCAAGCTCGTTGGCAAAGGCGGCGAGCAGGATGGCCTCGAAAACTCCCACGCCACCGGGTACATGGCTAAGCACGCCAGCGGCGAGGGCCAGCAGATACACCAGTACAAATGCACCGAAGGGAGGGGATTGTGGCAGCAGGAGGTAGAGAACAGTCGCAGCGGCCGCAACGTCCAGTGCCGTAATCACCAGTTGCATCAGCGTCAGGCGTACGCCGGGAAGGCGCAGAGTGCGGCGTCCGGCACGCACCAGCAGGGTATGCGGGATGGTCTGCTCGGGCAGTCGGCGGCGATAAATTGCAATGGCCAGCACAGCGGTCAGCACGAGTACGCCAATAGCGATGCCTGCCAGCACGTTTACCGGGGTGTGCAGCGCCAGCGATGCTCCGGACAGATTGCTCAGGGTTGCCAGTGCTGCCAGCGGTGGCAGGGCGCATCCTAGAGAAAGGCTGGCAAACAGCGTCATACGGGCTACTTCGACCGCGCCAATACCTTTGCGGGAGTACAGTCGATAGCGCACCGAACCGCCCGACAGCATCGACAGGCCTACGGCGTTACCAATGGCGAAGGCTGTGAAGCCGCCCATGGCGAGGGTTTTGTTGGG
Source organism: Pseudomonas sp. ICMP 561 (assembly GCF_002699985.1). Lineage (GTDB taxonomy): Bacteria > Pseudomonadota > Gammaproteobacteria > Pseudomonadales > Pseudomonadaceae > Aquipseudomonas > Aquipseudomonas quasicaspiana. Next base: position 7,764 of record NZ_LKBT01000014.1, read on the forward strand.
TAGATCAACCCCGGCGTAACGACTGGCAGACCATTCATAGCCCAGCAGAATAATGAAGCCGATCACCGTGGCCAGCAGGGCACCTGCCAGAGACGCGGCAGGCACACTCAGCAATGAATCCTGCAATGCATAGAGATCAAGCTCGCTCAACATGTGTCGGCAAGCAATCAAGGCCACGGCAAATAGCAGCAACGTAACGCCCAGGCCTATGGGCTGGCGATATTTACTCAACAACTCCAGCCATTGGAGGCGGGCAGGTTGGATGGGTTGATTCGCCGTAACTGCTTCGTTCGGTTCTGACGGGTTGGCGCGCATCAATCACTCCTTGGATCGTGCGCGACAGAATGGAGGTATACAGCCAAGTTACCAATCCCTACGCAAAAAATATTTCGAGATGTTAGCGCGTCATCGTCTAACGAGCGAATGGAGCCTGTTTGTTCATGGAGCTGTTCAGCAACAGTTCAGCTATTAAACAGCTATCGGCAGAGGGCTGCAAAACTGTCGGGTTTTGTAATGTTACGTTACAACGAGAGGGTGTGTTGCGGGGAGGGGAAGGGAAAATTGCTTTCCAGCCAACGGGTTGCCCTGTTTTTTAGGCGTGCACAAAAAAGGCCACTCTTTCGAGTAGCCTTTTTTGATGTTTGGTTGCGGGAGCCGGATTTGAACCGACGACCTTCGGGTTATGAGCCCGACGAGCTACCAGACTGCTCCATCCCGCGTCTGTGTGGCGGCATTCTACAGCCGAACGACGAGGTGTCAACCTTTAATGTGGAAAGTCGGCGAATTAGTCTGAATTGGGTGGTTGGAGATTTAAGTGTCGGACGGGTAAAGATTTTTGCTCGTCACGTTCCGGGAGGTTACATCCTTTCGGATTGACCCTTTTCTGTAGGGGCTCACGAGCACCGCGAGGCAGCGATGGCGGTGTTTCAGACAGATGCTCGTAAGCTTCAGGAGATCTTTACGCACCTTCGTCAAACGACACGCACAAAAAAGGCCACTCTTTCGAGTAGCCTTTTTTGATGTTTGGTTGCGGGAGCCGGATTTGAACCGACGACCTTCGGGTTATGAGCCCGACGAGCTACCAGACTGCTCCATCCCGCGTCTGTGTGGCGGCATTCTACAGCCGAACGCCGGGCTGTCAATGGCTAATTTTCGGAAATTGCTTTTCCTTCAATCGGTTAGCGCTGTTTACTGACCGTCCGGACAAGCTGTAGGCCCCGCTGTACGGGTCTGTCATGCAATGTCGGGGGGATCGAATAGCGAAGCAAATACATCAAATTTTCTCGGGTGTGCGCATCATGAGATGTCACATGTCGATACGGGTGAGATACTGACCGGCCACGCCTCCCGCATAATGCCTACATGACGCAGCGAAAAATCATCCATGTTGACTGTGATTGCTTCTATGCAGCCATCGAAATGCGCGATGACCCTCGACTGGCGGACAAACCGCTGGCGGTAGGTGGCTCTGCGGACAGGCGAGGTGTCATTGCGACCTGCAATTACGAAGCCCGCGCTTATGGTGTGCGCTCGGCCATGTCGTCGCGGCACGCGTTGAAGCTTTGCCCTGACCTCACCATCGTCAAGCCGAGAATGGATGCTTATAAAGAAGCATCCAAAGAAATCCAGACCATCTTCCGTGACTACACCGACCTCATTGAGCCCTTGTCGCTGGATGAGGCGTACCTCGATGTGTCCGACGCCAGTCATTTTTCCGGCAGTGCGACGCGTATTGCGCAGGACATTAGGCGCCGTGTCTCTAAACAGCTGCATATCACGGTGTCCGCTGGCGTTGCGCCTAACAAGTTTCTGGCCAAGATCGCCAGCGACTGGAAGAAGCCCAACGGCTTGTTTGTGATTACCCCGGATCAGGTCGAAGATTTCGTTGCGCAATTACCCGTCAACAAGCTGCACGGTGTCGGCAAGGTGACTGCCGACAAGTTGGGAAAGCTGGGGATTGTCAGTTGTACTGATCTGCGCGACTGGAAGAAGCTGGCGCTGGTGCGAGAGTTTGGTTCGTTCGGCGAGCGTTTGTGGGGGCTGGCTCGGGGTATTGATGAGCGGCCGGTCCAGAATGACAGCAGGCGTCAGTCCGTGAGCGTGGAAAATACTTACGACACCGATCTTCCTGATCTGGCCAGTTGCCTGAAAAAACTACCGGAACTGCTGGAAACCCTGAACGGGCGGGTAGAGCGGATGGAGGGGCAGTACCGGCCTGGCAAACCGTTCGTGAAGGTAAAATTTCACGATTTCACCCAGACCACACTTGAGCAGGCAGGGATCGGTCGGGATCTGGACAGTTTCGAGCATCTGCTCACGCAGGCATTTGCCCGGGGTGGCAAGCCAGTTCGTTTGCTTGGGATTGGTGTGCGTTTGCATGATTTACGAAAAGCACATGAGCAGTTGGAGCTGTTTGCGCGCTGATCGGACTTTTGCAAGCTTCCTGACACCGCGCTCTTTCGCGAAACAAACATCTGACTCGTAGGAGCTGCCGAAGGCTGCGAAGGCGGTGTGTCAGGATAAATGCTTCGCAGCCTTCGGCAGCTCCTACAGAAAAACAGAGCGTTTCAGGTCACTTTTCCGCGCCGGGATCTGCTACCAGTCGGCCCGCATCCTTGGCCAGCGATTTCAGGAATTCGCGCTGCAACTGCGGATCGTCCCGGGTCATTTCAATCAGGCTTTGTTCGAGGTCACTGGCTTCCTCTTCAAGTCCCAGATCAGAAAGGCGCTTGACCCGGTAAACCCACTGGCTAACTTCGTCATCTTCCAGATCGTCGTAAATCAGGCCATGAGCTTCGATCAATTTGCCGCGCAGGCTACGACTGACCACCAGGTCTGCATTGGCGTGGGTGTTGTCCTGATCATCTTCGACGCTCAAATACAGGCGGGTGACATGACTCAAATCCTGTTCAGCAAACGGGCTGTCCAGCAGGCTCAGGCGCAATACGCCATTGCGATCGGTCATCAACTCGTGCGTCTGGGATCCGGCCTTGACTGTTACCGGGCGTTCACTCCATGGCAGTGTCGTGTTTTCGATTCTCTTGTCCTGCTGTACTTCGTTGATACCCGCCAGGTTTTGCTGAGCGCGGCCATGGGAGGGGGCATTCATGAAAGGGTTGAGCCCGGCGACACCGTAGTTGATCCAGTCTTTGGTCACGCTGTCAGGTAGGCGGCCCAGAGCGAAGACATTGACCACGTTGGCACCGACGCCCGCGACAACGGCCACTGCGCCCAAGGGAATCTCGTAGATTTCCCGCCAGGGCTGATAGGGCGTGTAACGGTCGTAATGACGAGTCACTTCAAATTCAGTGACCTCAAAGGTCCGCTGCTCGTGAATACGCACACGCCGTTGCGGCAGCTCAAGGGTTTTGGGCTCGCCGAGGTCGATCTGGACGCTGTGTGAGAGCAATTTGCGCTCGATGCGTTCTTCGTGCTCGCTGCGTTGCGACAGTTGATTGGCGCAGCCGCTGACCAGGGTGGCGCAAAACAGCACGCAGCCCAGGCTGAAAGGGGATCGCTTGAACATGAGATCTCTTGCGAATTAAGGCGCGTCTTTGCTGAAACGATAGCGCCCATCTTTCGATGGGCGCTATCAGGACTCAGCGACTGACGCGGCCCTGGATGAAGGACAGTACCTCAGCAACCGGCAGGGCCTGGGCTTCGGACTCGGTCCGGCTCTTGTATTCCAGGTTACCTTCGGCAAGGCCGCGATCACTGACGACGATACGATGCGGTATGCCAATCAGCTCCATGTCGGCAAACTTGTTGCCAGGACTGGTTTTCTTGTCGCGATCATCGAGCAGTACTTCGAAACCTGCGGCGGTCAGTTCGGCGTACAGCTTGTCGGTCGCTTCGTGGACTGCGTCAGTTTCGTAGCGCAGCGGAACCAGAGCGATCTGGAAGGGCGCCAGGGTGTCATTCCAGATGATGCCGTTATCGTCGCTGTTCTGCTCGATTGCAGCAGCAACCACGCGGGACACACCGATGCCGTAGCAGCCCATGGACAGGTTCACCGGTTTGCCATTTTCGCCCAGTACCTGACACTTCATGGCTTCGCTGTACTTGGTGCCCAGCTGGAAGATGTGGCCGACCTCGATACCGCGTTTGATTTCAAGGGTGCCTTTGCCATCCGGGCTAGGGTCGCCAGCAACAACGTTACGCAGATCGGCGACGGCCGGAACTGGCAGGTCGCGTTCCCAGTTGACGCCGAAGTAGTGCTTGTCGTCGATGTTTGCACCAATGGCGAAGTCGCTCATCAGTTCAACCGAACGGTCGATGATGCAAGGCAGCGGCAGATTCAGCGGGCCGAGGGATCCAGCACCGGCGCCAATTGCAGCGCGCAGTTCGGCTTCGGAAGCCATGACCAGAGGGCTCGCAACCTGCTCAAGTTTGGCGGCTTTGATTTCGTTCAGTTCGTGGTCGCCACGAATGATCAAGGCAATCAGCTTGCCTTCTTCTGCGGCGTGTACCACCAGGGTCTTGATGGTCTTCTCGATCGGCAGGTTGAAGCCTTCCACCAGTTGCGCAATGGTCTTGGCGTCAGGTGTGTCGATCAGGCGCAGCTCTTCAGTTGCAGCGCCACGGCTGGTTTCGCGTGGTACGGCTTCGGCTTTTTCAATGTTCGCAGCGTAATCGGAGCCATTGCTGAATACGATATCGTCTTCGCCAGACTCGGCCAGGACGTGGAACTCGTGGGAGCCTGCGCCACCGATCGAGCCATTATCGGCTTCAACCGGGCGGAATTTCAGGCCCAGACGCGAGAACACGTTGCAGTACGCCAGATGCATGCGATCGTAGGTGATCTGCAACGAAGCGTGATCAGCATGGAACGAGTAGGCGTCTTTCATGAGGAACTCGCGGCCACGCATCAGACCGAAGCGCGGGCGAATTTCGTCGCGGAATTTGGTCTGGATCTGGTACAGATTGATCGGCAGCTGTTTATAGCTGTTGAGCTCGTTACGGGCCAGATCGGTGATGACTTCTTCGTGAGTCGGGCCTAGACAGAATTCACGGTTGTGCCGGTCAGTCAGGCGCATCAGTTCAGGACCGTACTGTTCCCAGCGGCCGGATTCTTGCCACAACTCGGCGGGCTGGATACCAGGCATCAGTACTTCCAGTGCGCCAGCAGCGTCCATTTCTTCACGAACGATGGCTTCGACCTTGCGTAATACGCGCAAGCCCATGGGCAGCCACGTGTACAGACCGGAAGCAAGTTTGCGAATCATGCCCGCACGCAGCATGAGCTGGTGGCTGATCACGACCGCATCGGAAGGGGTTTCTTTCTGTGTGGCGAGCAAAAATTGACTGGTGCGCATGGTTGGCCGTTGTCGGTTGCTGAGACTGGAAATGACTGGGCATTGTACGGACAGTGTCTAGTCTCGTACAGGCCGCGACCGCCTCAGGATTGCAGCGAAATCAGATTCGCCCATGTATGAAAAAGCCCGGCCTAAGCCGGGCTTTTCTTTAAACGAGAAGCTGAGTGGCGATTACAGGATCGAGATCGGGTAGTCGACAATCAGACGGAACTCGTTAACGTCGCCTTCAGCCTGGTCAGTGTTGCCACGGTGCCATGCTTGACGAATGCGGAACGACATATCTTTGACGGGGCCAGTCTGAACCACATACTTGGCTTCAAGGTTGGTCTCGTGGTGCTTGCCGTCAGCGCCATAGCCATAAGCTCTGTAGGGGCTATCGGCTGCCATTTTAGTGCCGTCAATGCCATCGCCGGTCACGTAACGAGTCATGAAGCTCAGGCCTGGCACGCCATACGGAGCCATGTTCAGGTCGTAGCGAGCCTGCCAGGATTTTTCACCAGGACCGTTGAAGTCAGAGTACTGAATAGAGTTATTCAGGAAAATCGAGTCGCCACCCTTGTTGTTGTCACCGATACCGATGTAGTCGAACGGGGTGTCACCGTTGATTTTCTGGAAGGCCAGAGTCACGGTGTGTGCTGCGGCGAACGAGTAAGCAACCGAGCCGGAGAAGGCGGTGTTGCTGATGTCGCCAGCTTTAGAGCTGCCGGTATCAGTGGTGCGATAGATGTTGGCATCGAACGCCAGGGACTGATCGTCAGTCAATGGCAGCGCGTAGTTCATGTTGGCGTAATACTGGTTCCAGATGTCTTCCAGTTTGGCAGCATAGAAAGCAACGCCAAGCGAGTCAGTGATAGCGTATTTGCCGCCTGCGAAGTCTGCGCTATTGGCTGTAATCGGTGTACCCACCGAGGCGTAGTTGGCAAAGATATTGCCATCGTGGCTGTTATCGTTCTGGCTGGTACCGGAGTAGAAGTGACCGGCTTCAACGTCCAGACCCGCGATTTCGCTGCTTTGCAGGCTGATACCGCTAGCGGTCTGAGGCAAGAGGCGGGAGCCGCCCACTGCGAATACAGGGCTGGTAGGCTGCATGTCGCCGATTTTCAGTTCGGTTTTCGATACTCGGAATTTAACAGCGCCGCCGGCCTTGCCCTGCTCATCGCGGTTATCGCCATTGCTATCGAGGCTCAGGTTGCCCGAGCCAGCATATTGGTTCTGACCATCCAGCTTCAGACCCCAGTAGCCGAATGCTTCAACGCCAACACCAATGGTGCCTTGAGTGTAGCCAGTGCTGAAGTTGCCCCAGAAACCTTGGGTCCAGTCACGCTGATCACCGCCACCATTTTTGCCATCGCGGTTGAAATAATAGTTGCGAGCCTTCACGTCCAGCGTGCTGCCGTCAATGAAACCCTTGGCATCAGCCTGATCGCTGACGAACGGTGCAGCCGTTGCCAATTGGGTGCTGGCAGCAGTAACGGCCAGTGCGATTGCGCTCCACTTCATCACTCTCATTGTGACTTGCTCCTTTGGTTTTTAAGAGAAGAGTACCGCCGTCCACCTGTTTTTTTATCTGGACGGCTCTTTCTTTTTTTGTGTCGGCGAAACTTATATCCCGCTGACAATGGTGGCTATAGTTACAGACCTAACCTTGCAAAATCTTTACAGCGCTGTCGCAAATAATTACGGTCCATGTCGCAAACACAAGCCTCCAACGGTGCTGATCATCAACGATCTGGCCATTGAAATATCAGTCTTGTGCCTTCCCTGCGTATTCCTTTAGTGGATGATTTTCTCCACCTTTCGTGATTGCCCGTCTTCTGTTTTCCGCCAGAGGATCGTCCAACCTTGCCCAGTAACATAGCAACAACCGTGCACAAAGCTAAGCAGAATGAGAAAAAAACGTGAAAAAACTAGTATTTACTTTCGCTGTTATCGGTAACCTATTGAAAATAAAATAAAAAATATTTCCTTTCTTTTTAGAGGGGATAGGGTTTTTTCGTTGGCATGACGTGTTTGGCCGTCGGCAGCGTTACCTTGATGGGTTTGGCTTGGGGAGATTCGTCATGATCGGGGTGTCTGCACAAATAAGGTGAGTCCTTTTGGTGCGATGACCGCCTTTAATGCATTAATGTGGGTCTCTGCTATCTCGCGTGACTCCCAAGTTGCTCCGCAGCGTTTCATCTTCATGACGCAATCGGTTTTTCGGGGTCGTGGCTTATAGGCTCAGATCGCTTGATCTGTAGCGATACGTAACAGCGGTTGTAACGATGGCATCGGTGGCTGTGCGCGAAAAAGGGGCGATGGCTGCGCTCCGGGGTATTTGCTGGTGCGTGATGCTGTCGCGTCTTTCGGGTGAATGAGCAAGGCGCAGAGCCTGAGCCGCTGGCAAAAGCTGTCCGTGAATCAGGTAAGCGATGAAGTCGAGGTTTTTCCCGAGTATCCTGCCGGTTACTGTGCGGCGATATCTGAAATACAAGTCGGCGCAAATTTAACCTGTAGATCAGGAGTTACATCGTGTTCGCTCTGGATTCACGCTTGCAAGAAGATACTTTACTGATCGGCGATTTCCCGTTGTGCCGACTGCTGCTGTCCAATGATTCAAATTATCCCTGGTTCATTCTGGTGCCTCGGCGTTTGGACATTACCGAGGTGTTCCAGCTGGATGCGCGGGATCAGTTGCAGTTGTGGCAGGAAACTACGCTGCTGTCAGAGCAATTGAAGGGCTTGTTCAACGCTGACAAGCTTAATGTGGCAGCGTTGGGTAACGTCGTCAGCCAACTGCATATGCATGTGATCGTGCGGCGTCGAAGCGACATCGCCTGGCCGGCGCCTGTCTGGGGCAAGCATCCGGCTACGCCTTATACAGCGCAGGAGTTTTCACTGATCAAGGATCAGCTGCGAGCAGTTCTGGTCAAGGACTTCGTCTTCGCGGAGGAGTCGGTATGAGTCTTGAGGCACGAGTGACCGATCTGGAGAGCCGACTGGCTTTTCAGGACGATACGATTCAGGCGTTGAACGACGTGCTGGTTGCTCAGCAGCGAGCATTGGATCGTCTGCAGCAGCAATTTGCGGCAATGCTCAAGCGTCAGGAGGAAATGGGGAGTCAGTTCGAGATTTTCGGCGAGGATGCGCCTCCGCCTCATTACTGAGTTTTCGCACCGCACAAAAAAACGGCCTTCTATATATAGAAGGCCGTTTTTGTATTGCGGTAAAAAGAATCAGCGGCGTGGCAAAGCAGCAATCACATCCTCTGCCTGCAAGCCCTTGTCGCGATTCATCACCGAAAACTCTACACGTTGACCTTCAACCAGTACCCGGTGACCTTCGCCGCGAATAGCCCGGAAGTGCACGAAGATGTCGTCGCCGGAGTCGCGGGAAATGAAGCCAAAGCCCTTGGACGTGTTGAACCACTTTACGGTGCCCGTATCGCGGTTGGTCATGTCGTGGCTTTGTGCAACAGGTGACGGGGATGACCGGTAAAAGCTGACGGCCAGATGCAAGGCGACTGCGACCAGTGCCGCAGTCAGCGCTGCGACGATTGCCGGTTGACCGGCGATGGTTTCGAGGGGGACAAGCAAGGTCAGGATTTGAATAACTACAGCAAGAACCAGTAATGCACTGACCAGATTCTGCAGATGATGACGTGGGCCTCTGTTCCAGTAGGGGATCACGGGTGCCAATACAAGATTGAGCAGACCGAAGAATGCCAGGTAAAGCGCATCGGGTTGCAGCAGCGAAGACAGGGCCTCGCTACGCAGGCTGGGGATAAAGGAAAGCAGCAGGGCTGCGGCTCCCGTTAGCAGGTGGACTATTTTCAACATATTGATGACTCACATTAAGATGGATCGCAAGGAAATAGCTGAAGGCACCCGGTACGCTTCTGGAAAAGTGGAGGCGTGAGGCACGCGTGATCTTTCAGCCTATGCGCGGCAGCCTGATCAATCAGCTGTCGCGACACGCGGTGTATTTAACAGCAAAGCTCAGAGCTACTCAAATCAACAGCTTGCGTTACATCGCGCAGCGGCAGCCCCGGACGTGACAAAGCGACGGGCGGTGTCGGCTGTCCCGGATCAGGGCATCGTCGTTCCGACTGGCGCAGGGGCATGTATTTGCAATGCAGGGCTGCGTCCTGGCCTGTGTCTTGATACAGTGACCTCTGTACCTGCTGGATTAAAACCATCAATTGAAAGGGGAAATACATGGCAATCGATATCGGTATCAGCGAAGAGAATCGCAAGTCAATCGTCGATGGTCTTTCTCATTTGCTCGCAGATACCTACGTGCTTTATTTGAAAACTCATAACTTTCACTGGAACGTCAGTGGCCCGATGTTTCGCACGCTGCATCTGATGTTTGAAGAGCAGTACAACGAACTGGCCCTGGCGGTTGATTCCATTGCTGAACGTATTCGTGCGCTGGGCTTCCCGGCGCCAGGTACTTATACAACGTATGCGCGTCTTTCTTCGATCAAAGAAGAAGAGGGTGTACCGGGTGCCGAAGATATGATCAGAAGTCTGGTTCAGGGACAAGAGGCTGTAGTGCGTACTGCTCGTAGTCTTTTTCCTCTTCTGGACAAGGTTAGTGACGAGCCGACTGCAGATTTGCTGACGCAGAGAATGCAGGTCCACGAAAAAACGGCGTGGATGCTTCGCTCGATGCTGGAAACCCAGTAAGCATCAAGTGAGTGTCAGGCGGGTGGTGCACTGCACCTCTCGCCTGTCTGATCTCAGAGGGCTGATAGCCTTATCGCGCCCTGCCTCATGCCTCCTGCTTCCCTGAGCCTGTGCCTGTGCCTGTGCCGCTGACACCTGACGGCAAAGTTTGTAGAAGGTCTATAACTATTCATTACCTTTAGGTATGTTTAGTGTTTAGTTGTCGCTAGTTGCTCTTTATTCCTTAGTACTTTGTGGTCATGTCCTACACACTTTAAGTCTTAATGCGGCTGGTTATCAAAACGTAAATCGGGCCTGATAGGCGGGCATTTATTTATATTTAAATGTTTCTTATGGGACCCGATTTTATTGTTTAGAGGAAGCCGCTATGGTTCAAGAGGTCGAATGCGACGTAAAAGACCTGAAACGTCATGCGAAAATTTGCAATGATCCGTTTGTCGAAAATTTCAATATGGCTCTGGCTCAACCACACTCCAAGTCGGTGCGGCTTAATGGTCTGGCCACCTGTTTGCGTCTGGAGCATGTGTACTGGAATATCCTGTCCACGATTGCCAGATCAAATAATTGCTCTGTCAATGCGGTACTTTCTTATATCGACAGAGAGGTGCATTTGCGCTATGGCGGCGTAAAGAATTTCAGCGGCCTTATCAGGGTCGTGTGTGTTGCTCATCTTTTGAAGGGTGACAGCCTGGATCTGAGACAAGCTTAACGCAGTTGACGTATACCCCTATTTTGCGGGCTCGCTTTCCGGGCGGGCCTGCTTTTATCGCGCGTTCCTCCAGCGGCTGTGTTGGCCTGAGCCGCACGCCGCGGCAAGTTATCTCGATCTGTTCGGTTTGCGCGGCTGCACGCTCTTGATTAACGCTATATAATCCCCGGCCTTGCTAAAAACGGGCACGTCTGCGCCTGCAGTGCGCAGCGACGGGCTGACGGCTTGAACGCGTGCCTGGGCTCTTGCACTATTGAGCGCAAGCCAAGAGCGAAAGCTCCACCGAATTTCGAATTACGAGAAGTGAACAGACCATCATGATGCGCAGCCATTATTGCGGCCAATTGAACGAGAGCCTGGAAGGTCAGGAAATTACCCTTTGCGGATGGGTCCACCGCCGTCGTGACCACGGGGGTGTGATTTTCCTCGACATCCGTGATCGTGAAGGTATGGCTCAGGTGGTGTTTGACCCTGACCGCGCAGATACTTTTGCCGCTGCCGACCGTGTTCGCAGCGAATATGTCGTAAAGCTTACCGGCAAGGTGCGTGCTCGCCCGGCCGGTGCCGTCAATACCAACATGGCGTCCGGCGCTATCGAAGTGCTTGGCTACGAGCTGGAAGTGCTGAACGAGTCGGAAACTCCGCCGTTCCCGCTCAACGAATATTCCGACGTTGGCGAAGAAACCCGTCTGCGCTATCGCTTCATCGACCTGCGTCGCCCGGAAATGGCCGAGAAGCTGCGTCTGCGCTCGCGCATCACCACCAGCATCCGTCGCTACCTGGATGACAACGGCTTCCTCGATGTCGAGACGCCGATCCTGACTCGCGCTACTCCGGAAGGCGCTCGCGACTATCTGGTGCCTAGCCGCACACACCCGGGCAGCTTCTTTGCCTTGCCGCAATCCCCGCAGTTGTTCAAACAACTGCTGATGGTTGCCGGCTTTGACCGCTACTACCAGATCGCCAAGTGCTTCCGCGATGAAGACCTGCGTGCCGACCGCCAGCCGGAATTCACTCAGATCGACATCGAAACCAGCTTCCTCAATGAAGAAGACATCATCGGTCTGACCGAGAAGATGATTCGTCAGTTGTTCAAGGAAGTACTGGACCTGGAGTTCGGCGATTTCCCGCACATGACTTTCGAAGAAGCCATGCGCCGTTATGGCTCCGACAAGCCGGACCTGCGTAACCCGCTGGAACTGGTTGATGTTGCTGATCAGCTTAAAGAAGTTGATTTCAAGGTGTTCAGCGGTCCTGCCAACGATCCGAAATGCCGCATCGCTGCGTTGCGTGTCCCGGGCGGGGCAAGCATTCCGCGTAAACAGATCGACGACTACACCAAGTTCGTCAGCATCTACGGTGCCAAGGGCCTGGCGTACATCAAGGTCAACGAGCGTGCTGCCGGTGTTGATGGTCTGCAGTCGCCAATCGTGAAGAACATCCCGGAAGCCAACCTCAACGTGATCCTGGATCGTGTTGGCGCGGTCGATGGCGATATCGTGTTCTTCGGCGCAGACAAAGCCAAGATCGTCAGCGAAGCCCTTGGCGCGCTGCGTATCAAGGTCGGTAACGACTTCAAGCTGCACACTTGCGAGTGGGCACCGATGTGGGTCGTGGACTTCCCGATGTTCGAAGAGAACGACGACGGCAGCTTCACTGCATTGCACCACCCGTTCACCGCGCCGAAGTGCACCCCGGAAGAACTGGAAGCCAACCCGGCAACCGCTCTGTCCCGTGCCTACGACATGGTGCTCAACGGCACAGAGCTGGGTGGCGGCTCGATCCGTATCCATCGCAAGGAAATGCAACAGGCGGTCTTCCGCTTGCTGGGCATTGCTGAAGACGAGCAGCAGGAGAAGTTCGGCTTCCTGCTCGACGCTCTGAAGTACGGCGCACCGCCGCACGGTGGTCTGGCATTCGGTCTGGATCGTCTGGTCATGCTGATGACCGGCGCGCAGTCCATCCGTGAAGTGATCGCGTTCCCTAAAACCCAGAGCGCTGCTGACGTCATGACCCAGGCACCTGGTGTGGTGGATGCCAAGGCACTGCGTGAGCTGCATATCCGTTTGCGTGAACAGCCAAAGGCTGAGTAACGCTCGCTGAGGCGCGCTCCGTCGCTCGACGTGAGCGCGCCTTGCATGGCTACACCCCCGGTCAAGTAAACCCTTTTGCCTGTTTATAGCTGGGCGAAAGGTGAAGGTGTTCGAAAAAGAATCTGGAGCGAGATATGGCAGGTCATTCTAAGTGGGCGAACATCAAGCACCGCAAAGAGCGTCAGGATGCCAAGAAAGGCAAGATTTTCACTAAGTGGATCCGTGAGCTGACCGTTGCTGCCCGTCAGGGTGGTGGCGATCCCGGTTCTAACCCTCGTCTGCGACTGGCGCTGGACAAGGCGCTTGGTGCAAACATGACCCGTGACACCATTGATCGCGCAGTGGCACGCGGTACGGGTGCGGCAGACGGTGATGACGTCGAAGAGCTGGGCTACGAAGGCTACGGGCCGGGCGGCGTCGCGATCATGGTTGAAACCATGACTGACAACCGTAATCGCACTGCAGCGGCCGTACGGCACGCTTTCACCAAGTGCGGCGGCAACCTGGGTACAGACGGTTCTGTCGCGTACCTGTTTGATCGTAAAGGTCAAATCTCGTTTGCCGCCGGCGTTGATGAAGACGCTTTGATCGAAGCCGCCATGGAGGCTGACGCCGATGATGTCGTCACCAATGACGACGGCAGTATTGACGTCTTTACTTCATTCGCTGGTTTCTACGCTGTGCGCAACGCGCTTGAAGCTGCTGGTTTTGTCGCGACAGACGCTGAAATCGTGATGTTGCCGACGACCAGCGCGGTACTTGATCTGGAAACAGCAGAAAAGGTGCTCAAGCTGATCGATATGCTCGAAGATCTGGATGACGTGCAGAACGTCTACTCCAATGCGGAAATTCCGGACGAAGTCATGGAACAGTTGGGCTGACAGATTTCTGCAGGACAAAGGGGCCGGAGGCCGGTGGCGATGTACTGACATCGCTATCGGCCTTCGGCTTCTGCCTTTATGCTGCGATCTTCGCTGAGTATCACCTCTCAAGCTGCAGGCGTTATGACTCTTATTCTTGGTATAGACCCCGGTTCCCGAATCACTGGTTATGGCGTGGTACGAGATACCGGGCGTGGCTGTGTTTACGTGGCGTCGGGCTGTATTCGCACCGGCAGTGGCGAGCTGCATGAGCGGTTGCAGATTGTGTTCCGCGGTGTGAGGGAAGTCATTCAGACCTACGGCCCTGTGACCATGGGTATTGAAAAGGTCTTCATGGCGCGCAATGCCGACTCGGCTCTCAAGCTGGGCCAGGCACGGGGCGCTGCGATTGTTGCCGGGGCTGAGGAGGGGCTGGAGATTGCCGAATACTCGGCGACTCAGGTCAAGCAGGCGGTTGCGGGAACCGGGGGCGCGAATAAAGAGCAGGTCATGATGATGGTCATGCATTTGCTCAAACTGACCCAGAAGCCGCAAATCGATGCATCCGATGCTCTGGCGATTGCCCTGTGTCACGCGCACACGCGTTCAAGCCTGATTCCTCACGGCCTGAACACTGCACGTAGCCGCGGTGGTCGTCTGCGTCTCTAATGCGTGCAATAGTGGTGCTGCGTCTCTGGTAGCATCATCTGCTTGAATATTTCTGCTTGCAGGTCTTGTCATGCCTGCAATGATTGCGACCATTATTTCGCGCCGGTTACGCGGTCTGACCGGCAACACGAAAGGATTTGATACGTGATTGGACGCTTACGCGGCTTTTTGGCTGAGAAACAGCCGCCGCATCTGGTGCTTGATGTGAACGGTGTCGGTTACGAGATCGAGGTCCCCATGACCACGCTTTACCGCTTGCCGCATGTCGGTGAACCGGTGACGCTGCATACTCACCTTGTCGTTCGTGAAGATGCGCATCTGCTGTACGGCTTCTATGAGAAGCGCGAACGCGAGCTGTTTCGTGAATTGATACGCCTTAATGGCGTTGGCCCGAAACTGGCGCTGGCCTTGATGTCCGGTCTTGAGGTTGATGAGCTGGTGCGTTGCGTCCAGGCTCAGGACACCTCAGCGCTGACTCGCATTCCGGGCGTCGGGAAAAAGACCGCTGAACGTTTGCTCGTCGAACTTAAAGACCGCTTCAAGGCGTGGGAAACCCTGCCTGGGACCTTCACCCTGGTTTCCAATGGTCCGAATGCGCCCGAACCCGTGGCAACCGCTGAAAACGATGCGGTCAGTGCGCTTATTTCTCTGGGCTACAAACCTCAGGAGGCAAGCAAAGCTGTTTCCGCAATCAAGGAAAAAGATTTGAGCAGTGCTGATTTGATTCGACGTGCTTTGAAGGGAATGGCTTAAGTGATTGATGCTGACCGCCTGATAACCGCCACTGGCGGGCGTGATCGTGATGAACAGATTGATCGCGCGATTCGTCCGCTGAGCCTTGCCGACTATATTGGTCAGCCGACAGTGCGCGAGCAGATGGAGTTGTTCATCCAGGCTGCACGCGGACGTAACGAAGCACTCGACCACACGCTGATCTTCGGTCCGCCCGGTCTGGGCAAGACCACACTGGCCAATATCATTGCCCAGGAAATGTCGGTTTCCATCAAGAGCACATCTGGCCCTGTACTGGAGCGGCCGGGGGATCTTGCGGCCATTCTGACCAATCTCGAACCCAACGATGTGTTATTCATCGACGAGATTCACCGGCTGTCACCCATCGTCGAAGAGGTCCTGTACCCCGCGATGGAGGACTTTCAGCTCGACATCATGATTGGTGAAGGACCTGCGGCTCGCTCGATCAAGCTCGATCTGCCGCCGTTCACGCTGGTAGGGGCGACGACTCGAGCGGGCATGCTGACCAATCCGTTGCGTGACCGTTTCGGTATCGTCCAGCGTCTGGAGTTTTACAGCATCGCGGATCTGGCAACTATCGTATCGCGTTCAGCCGGCATTCTCGGTCTGCCGATAGAGCCGGAGGGTGCGTTCGAAATTGCCCGTCGGGCTCGTGGCACGCCGCGGATTGCCAACCGCTTGCTGCGCCGCGTGCGGGATTTCGCCGAAGTGCGCGGCAAGGGTGAGATTACCAAGCCTATCGCCGACCTTGCTCTTAATTTGCTGGACGTCGACGAGCGCGGTTTTGATCATCAGGACCGGCGTTTGCTGCTGACCATGATTGAGAAGTTTGATGGCGGCCCGGTGGGTGTCGACAGTCTGGCTGCTGCCATCAGCGAAGAGCGCCACACTATTGAGGACGTGCTGGAACCCTATTTGATCCAGCAAGGCTATATCATGCGCACACCGCGTGGCCGGGTCGTGACCCGGCATGCGTATCTGCACTTCGGGCTGAATATTCCTTCCCGAATGGGGGAGATGCCGGGCGCCGAACAATTTGTTGCAGATGAAGACATTTAAAAACTCGCAAAACACTGATTTATTCAGGGTTTGCGCGGTCAGACTGGCTACTGCGTCAGGCTGGCATGAAATAACCGGTAAAACGTTGAAAACAGTTGCCGTGGCGGATTGGCAACCTGAGGAGTAAGCACTAGAGTATGCGCGCGCAAAACGGGGTTCAGTCGTTCGCACATCGCTGTCGCGTTTATTACGAGGACACCGATGCTGGCGGCATTGTCTATTACGTCAATTATCTGAAATTCATGGAACGGGCTCGTACCGAACGGCTGCGGGAATTGGGTTTTGCCCAATCCTCAATGGCGAAGGAAGGCTTGTTGTTCGTTGTGCATTCCAGCGAGGCCAGGTATCACAAGCCGGCGCGATTGGACGACGAATTGCTGGTCAGCGCTGAAGTAATCGAATTGAACCGTGTCAGTCTGCGCTTCAAACAGGAAGTCAGACGGGCTGCGGATGCAACGCTGCTCTGTGAGGGGCAGTTTTTGGTGGCGTGTGTAAACGCCGATAGTTTGAAACCCCGGGCCATTCCCGAAGCTCTGCGTACGGCCTTTGCCGGCCAGGGCGGCGCGGGCACACATACAGAGCAGGAGAGCAAGCGTGGAAGCTAACGTCGTCGACCATTCCTCCATGTGGAGTTTGGTCAGTAATGCCAGCATTGTCGTTCAGTTAGTTATGCTGATCCTGGTGGCTGCTTCAGTCACTTCATGGATCATGATTTTTCAGCGCAGCAACATGCTGCGTGCTGGACGCCGGGCATTGGACAGCTTCGAGGAGCGTTTCTGGTCCGGTATCGATCTGTCCAAGCTGTACCGTCAGGCGGGCAGCAATCCAGACCCGGATTCTGGTGTGGAGCAGATCTTCCGTGCCGGCTTCAAAGAGTTCTCGCGTCTGCGTCAGCAGGCAGGTGTCGATCCTGAGGCCGTGATGGAAGGCGTGGCTCGTGCCATGCGTGTTGCCATCTCGCGTGAGGAGGAGAAACTCGAAGCGGGTCTGCCTTATCTGGCCACCGTTGGCTCCGTCAGCCCGTACATCGGCTTGTTCGGTACCGTCTGGGGGATCATGAACTCCTTCCGCGGCCTGGCCACGGCGCAACAGGCAACACTCGCCACCGTTGCCCCTGGTATTGCCGAAGCACTGATCGCAACAGCCATTGGCCTGTTCGCGGCGATCCCTGCAGTAATCGCTTACAACCGTTTCGCCGCTCGCAGCGAAACCCTGATTAGCCGTTACTACACCTTCGCCGAAGAATTCCAGGCCATCCTGCACCGTAAAGTGCACACCAGCGAAGAGTGAGCAGGTAATTCCCAATGGCTTTAATCGCTCGAGATCGCCGCAGAAAACGCAAGCCGGTCGCCGAAATGAACGTAGTACCTTACATCGACGTGATGTTGGTGCTGCTGGTCATCTTCATGGTCACCGCTCCCATGATCAATCAGGGCGTGAAAGTCGATTTGCCCAAAGTCTCCAGCGAGGCTTTGCCGCAAGACAACAACAATCAGGTCCTGACCATTTCGATCAAGGCTGACAAGACCTATTACTGGAACCTTGGCAGCGAAGTCGACACCGACAAGCAGATGGACAAGGCGATGACCTTGCCGCAACTGACGTCGGCCGTTACCAAAATCGTTGCCGCCGGGCGTGATGCCGGCAAGCAGACGCAGGTTTTCATTCGTGGCGACAAAACCGTTGATTACGGTTCGGTCATGGGCACCATGGGTGGGCTGCAGAAGGCAGGGGTCGGGAATGTCGGCTTGATTACTGAGGCCCCCTGATGCAGCCAATTCGAGAGCCGTCCGCCTCGGAGAATTATTTCTGGCCTAGTGTCTGGGCCGTGGCGTTGCACGTCCTGATTTTTGGCTTGCTGTTTGTCAGCTTTGCCATGACTCCGGAATTGCCGGAAGCCAAGCCTATCGTGCAGGCGACCCTGTACCAGCTCAAGTCCAAGAGTCAGGCGACGACCCAGACCAACCAGAAAATTGCCGGCGAGGCGAAAAAGACCGCTGCACGACAGACTGAAGTCGAGCAACTGGAACAGAAGAAAGTCGAGCAGGAAAAGCAGGAAGCTGTAAAAGCTGCGGAACAAAAGAAAGAAGAGGCTGCTCAAAAAGCGGAAGAACAGAAGGCTGAAGAAGCAGCGCAGAAAGCGGCGGAAGCGAAAAAAGCCGACGAAGCGAAGAAAGCTGATGAAGCCAAAAAGGCTGATGCCAAAAAAGCTGAAGAAAAGCAGCTGGCCGACATAGCCAAGAAAAAAGCTGAAGACGACGCCAAGAAAAAGGCCGAGGAAGACGCCAAGAAAGCTGCAGCCGAGGAAGCCAAGAAACAGGCCGCCGACGATGCGAAGAAAAAAGCGGCAGAGGACGCCAAGAAAAAGGCTGCCGAAGACGCTAAAAAGAAAGCAGCTGACGACGCGAAGAAAAAAGCCACTGCCGATGCTGCCAAGAAGGCGCAGGAAGCAGCTCGCAAATCTGCTGAAGATAAAAAGGCTCAGGCCTTGGCTGACTTGCTTTCCGATAAACCGGAACGGCAACAGGCATTGGCGGACGAGCAGGGTGACGAGGTCGCGGGTAGTTTCGACGATCTGATTCGTGTTCGAGCGTCCGAGGGCTGGAGTCGACCACCGTCAGCACGTAACAACATGTCCGTAACACTGCAGATTGGTATGTTGCCGGATGGCACCATTGCATCGGTATCGGTTGCCAAGTCCAGTGGAGACGGGCCGTTTGACAGTTCAGCAGTCGCAGCAGTCAAGAATATTGGCCGTTTGACAGAAATGCAGGGTATGAAGGCCGCGGACTTCGCTCCCTATCGTTCATTCAAGATGACATTTACACCTGGAGATCTAGCCTTGTGATCAAGCTTTTTCGAGGACTGCTAGTAGTCGTTCTCTGTTGTGCGGCCGGTATGGTTGGCGCAGAAGAGAAGAACATTCTGGTCACCAGCGGCAGTGACCGCGCCACGCCTATCGCAGTTGTGCCTTTTGGCTGGCAGGGCGGCAACGTACTGCCAGAGGATATGTCGGAAATCATCGGCAATGACCTGCGCAATTCGGGTTACTACGCGCCAATCCCGCGTCAGAACATGATCAGCCAGCCAAGCCAGGCCAGCGAAGTCATCTTCCGTGACTGGAAAGCATTGGGTGCGCAGTACGTGATGGTCGGCAATATCGTGCCAGCAGGCGGTCGTCTGCAGGTGCAATATGCGCTGTTCAACGTCGCAACCGAGCAGCAGGTACTGACCGGTAACGTGTCCGGTACTACTGATCAGTTGCGCGACATGTCGCACTACATTGCGGACCAGTCGTTCGAGAAGCTGACCGGCATCAAGGGTGCTTTCTCTACCCGCATGCTGTACGTGACTGCCGAACGCTTCTCTGAAAACAATACGCGCTTCACTTTGCAGCGCTCGGATTACGACGGTGCACGTGCAGTGACCCTGCTGCAATCCCGTGAGCCGATCCTGTCGCCGCGCTTTGCGCCGGATGGCAAGCGCATCGCTTACGTATCGTTCGAACAGAAGCGCCCGCGCATCTTCGTTCAGCACATCGATACCGGTCGCCGCGAGCAGATCACCAACTTCGAAGGCCTTAATGGTGCGCCTGCATGGTCGCCTGATGGCACGAAACTGGCATTCGTATTGTCGAAGGACGGTAACCCGGAAATTTACGTGATGAACCTGGCCTCGCGTCAGCTGAATCGCGTGACCAACGATTCGTCCATCGATACAGAACCGTTCTTCGGCAAAGACGGCTCGACGCTGTACTTCACGTCGGACCGTGGCGGCAAGCCGCAGATCTACAAGACAAATATTAATGGTGGTGGTGCTGAACGAGTGACTTTCGTCGGCAACTACAACGCCAACCCGAAATTGTCAGCTGATGAAAAGACGCTGGTAATGATTCACCGGCAGGACGGCTTCACTAATTTCAAGGTTGCAGTGCAGGATTTGGCCCGCGGAAGCGTAAAAATCCTCACAGATAGCAACCTTGATGAGTCGCCTACTGTTGCGCCCAACGGCACCATGGTAATCTACGCCACCCGCCAGCAGGGCCGGGGAGTCTTGATGCTCGTGTCCATTAATGGACGCGTAAGGCTCCCGCTTCCTACCGCTCAAGGCGAAGTCAGAGAACCTTCCTGGTCCCCTTACCTGAACTGACGCGGCGCTACACAAAAAAGATTTGCTTAACACACTGGGGTTCATTAGGAGTTTCACGATGGAAATGCTGAAGTTTGGTAAATTTGCTGCGCTGGCTCTGGCCATGGCTGTAGCTGTAGGTTGCTCTTCCAAAGGCGGCGACAACGCTGGCGAAGGCGCTGCTGTTGATCCTAACGCTGGTTACGGCGCAAACACTGGTGCCGTTGATGGCAGCCTGAGCGAAGAAGCTGCTCTGCGCGCAATCACCACTTTCTACTTCGAATACGACAGTTCGGACCTGAAGCCAGAAGCCATGCGCGCTCTGGACGTTCACGCCAAGGACCTGAAAGGCAATGGCGCTCGCGTCGTTCTGGAAGGCAACACCGACGAACGTGGTACTCGCGAGTACAACATGGCACTGGGCGAGCGTCGTGCGAAAGCCGTTCAACGCTACCTGGTTCTGCAAGGTGTTTCCCCAGCTCAGCTGGAACTGGTTTCCTACGGCGAAGAGCGTCCAGTTGCTACCGGCAACGACGAGCAGTCCTGGGCTCAAAACCGTCGCGTCGAACTGCGTAAGTAATTTGACATGCGAACGTGCCGACGTGCTGTAACAGTATTGGCCCTCACCCTTCCACTTGTTGCGTGGGGTGCGGTTCCTGTGGTCGATAACAATTCTGGCTCTGGCAGCAGCAGTTATCCGCCAGCTGGTTATGGCACGTCTGGCGCCTATGCCGGGGGAGGGGTTACGGCCCAGCCCTCGGCACAAGGTCAGCTGTTCATGCAGCTGCAACAGATGCAGGACGAAATCGCGCGTTTGCGCGGTATGGTCGAGGTCCAGCAAAACGATATCCAGCGCATGAAACAAGAAGCGCTCGAGCGGTATCAGGATCTGGATTCACGCATAGGAGCAGGCGGCGCAGCCGCACCGGCTTCCAATAATTCACAACCGGCTGGCGGTGATATCAACGCCAGCGGGACACCTGCCGCACCGGCCGCGCAAGCGCCGTCAGCAGGCACTGAACCACCTGATCCGGCGAAGGAGAAGCTTTATTACGAAGCGGCCTTCGATTTGATCAAAGCCAAGGATTTCGACAAGGCCAGCCAGGCTTTCGGCGCTTTCCTTCGCAAATATCCAAACAGTTCGTACGCGGGCAATGCTCAGTACTGGCTGGGCGAAGTGAACCTGGCCAAAGGTGACCTTCAAGGCGCAGGTCAGGCGTTTGCCAAAGTGAGCCAGCTTTACCCGAAGCATGCCAAAGTGCCTGATTCGTTGTACAAGCTTGCTGATGTCGAGCGCCGGCTGGGTCACACCGACAAGGTCAAAGGCATTTTGCAGCAGGTTGTTGCTCAGTATCCGGGTACATCTGCCGCTCAGCTGGCACAGCGGGATCTTCAGCGCCTTTAAGGTTCTGACCCGTAATTCAAGAAAGCCGCGCTTGTCGCGGCTTTTTTCGTTAGAATTCGGCACCCGAATTTTCGGTACTTTTAAATACGCTTCTCTGGATTCTGCCATTGCAGGGTGCTTTGAAGTGCCTGACGGAGGCGGACGGCCTGTTTAGCTGTTACGCCCGTGGCCCATATGCAAGAAACGTTACGTATCACCGAAGTCTTTTACTCGTTGCAGGGTGAGACTCGCACCGCCGGCTTGCCCACTGTTTTTGTCCGTCTTACGGGCTGTCCGCTTCGTTGCCAATATTGCGACAGCGCCTATGCATTCACTGGCGGCACCATTCAGACACTGGACGACATCCTCGGTCAGGTGGCTGATTATCGCCCTCGTTACGTCTGCGTGACTGGCGGTGAGCCGTTGGCTCAGCCCAATGCCATCCCGTTGCTCAAGCGCCTCTGTGATGCTGGCTATGAGGTGTCTCTGGAAACCAGTGGTGCGCTGGATATTTCGGCTGTTGACCCGCGTGTCAGTCGAGTTGTGGACCTGAAAACACCAGGCTCCATGGAAGTCACTCGCAACCGTTACGAGAACATCGAGCTGTTGACGCCCAACGATCAGGTCAAGTTCGTGCTTTGCTCTCGTGAGGACTACGACTGGGCGGTCTCCAAGCTCATTCAGTACGGTCTGGAGCGTCGCGCGGGCGAAGTGTTGTTCTCGCCCAGCCATCACCAACTGAATGCCCGCGACCTCGCAGACTGGATCGTCGCCGACAACCTGCCTGTACGCCTGCAAATGCAGCTGCATAAATTTCTCTGGAACGATGAGCCAGGGCGCTGAGATGAGTGAATCAACCATGACTGAAAAAAGAGCGGTAATCCTCCTTTCTGGCGGCCTCGACTCGGCCACTGTCGTCGCGATGGCGCGTGAGCAGGGCTATGCCTGTTACACCATGAGTTTCGATTATGGTCAGCGCCATCGCGCCGAGCTCGATGCGGCGGCACGCGTCGCTCGTGATCTGGGCGTGATCGAGCACAAGGTCATTGGCCTGAATCTCAATGGCATTGGTGGCTCGGCGCTGACTGACGATTCCATCGCGGTTCCTGAAACCCCGGGCGAAGGCATTCCGGTGACTTATGTACCGGCACGCAACACTGTGTTTTTGTCTCTGGCGCTGGGCTGGGCAGAAGTGCTCGGTGCACGTGACATCTTTATCGGCGTCAACGCGGTGGATTACTCGGGTTACCCGGATTGCCGTCCTGAATTTATCGAGTCGTTCGAGCGTATGGCCAATCTAGCCACCAAGGCGGGTGTAGAAGGGCAGGGCTTTACAATCCAGGCGCCGCTGCAGAATCTGAGCAAGGCCGATATCGTCAAGGCAGGCGTGCGTCTGGGGGTTGATTACGGTCTTACCGTTTCCTGCTATCAGGCTGACGATCAAGGCCGTGCATGCCGCAAATGCGACAGCTGTCGCTTACGCGCAGAAGGCTTCGCAGCCGCCGGAATCAGTGACCCGACACGATATTTTTAAAATAATTGAAATTAGGTGTTGAATTACTCATATAAATCAGTAATATACGTGCCACGCAACAGAGGGTCGTTAGCTCAGTTGGTAGAGCAGTTGGCTTTTAACCAATTGGTCGTAGGTTCGAATCCCACACGACCCACCATTTTTTAGCAGTTTGAAAACCTGGAAGGCCCACGCAAGTGAGGATTTTCAGGTTTTTTTTTGCCTGTACGATTGGCCTGGCTGAAGGTCTAGCTTTTTCAAGGTGTTCAGTCGCTCATACAAGCAGCTGTCTACCGCGAAGCATGGCTTTGCTTCGGCGCAGCATCACCGAGCACAGCCACTGTACGTAAAGAGCCTAAGGCAAGTCAGAGAGCACCTGCGCCACGGCAACAGTCAGATACCACTTCCAGAAAGCACGCCGCAATTCCGGGTCGCCATCGTCGGACAGGCTGCTCGCGAACCCCAACCCTCCCGCAAACGCCGATGCGACTAAATAATCAGGCTCAAACGCTTCAGGATCCAGGTCTTGATCGCGTTGGTCGTCGCCAGCGTCGAATTGGACGTCAGCGACTGCCGTTACGATTGTGTTGGCAGCAGCGTGCCCGACGAACATTGCAGGGTACTCATCGGCTTCATACTCTTCATTCTCGACCACCGACACATAAAAATCGTCACGTACGGCAATTGCATCAGCGTGATCAAAAGCGCCACTGGCAGCCTGAAGTGCCGCTGTCAGAACGTGTTCGATGCGTTGAGCATCGCCAAACTTCTCGGTCCAGAATCCCATGCCGTGTTGCACGCAGGCGGTATTGAGCTTTGTCAGTATCAGCTTTTGGTCGTTGGGGTTCCTGTTTTCAGTGATCATCGCCCAGAGCCGAGTTCGCAGAGAGCGTGCTAGCTCACCCTTGGGCGAATTTTCAACTTCAGTCATGAGCTTTGTGATGAACGCTTCGTGTTCTTTTTTCATTTGAGCCTGATGGTCGGATGGGCAGTATTTTCGTATTGAACGATGCGCAAAGTTCTCGGACGCATGACCTAACGAAATACGTCGATCTCAGCATGGTTGATGTTGAAGTTTTTCAGAGTAGTCATCGCCGTCTCAGAAACGACTAATCCATTGCTTTCGGCCACGCCAAAGTCGTCGACTCCAGCGACCCCATTTACTTGTAACCAGTAAAAATCAGGTAAGGTTTTGTCTGGGTAAAGCTCCAGAAAGTTTTCTGATTTTGAAATGATGACGGACTCAAATGACACGCCTGAAAATTCGTCCGCCGATAAAGCCTCCGCCAAGGTGCAGGTACAGATAAAACACGGGAACGTCTCCAGTAACTCGTCACCCAGCCAGCCTTCAAATTGATACTCGAGTTGACTGACCTTTGGCGGCCAGATCCCGGTATCCATAACCGTCCGGTCTCCCAGGCTACCGGCAACTTCGGGCTCTACGTGGTAATAATTCATAAGTGTTTCTGCTCAATAGTTGGCTTTTTTCAGCACATACTCATCTTGATGCCTCTCTCGGGCAAGCATACCCAAATCTGTTCCAGCTCATGGCTCGATTGTCAGCTGAGCAATTCAGTAAGCTGTCCTGTGCCCTGGTCACTGCTGCGGATGGGTTTGCATGGCTACGTCGCTTGAGCCAATCGGGCAGGTGAGCGCGCAGCATCAGTAGGTCGGTCCATTACGGCGTACACAGGATGCACAATCTGCATTTTGTCTTTACAGTTGTTGAGGCGTGCTGCCTGGCTGAGATGCGGCATTGGGGGCATAGGCCAGTCCGGTATCCGGTTCAGGAAGTCTACAAATACTGATATGAAATTATAATGATGAACATTGATGTGGAACTTGAAAGGATAGGAAGAAGCCGGTTTTTTTCCAACATGGGCGTTTTGCTCTCTGGAGAGGAGCGTATTATCTGTATCGAGAGCGTGCGCAAGGTATTTGTTGAACCCTCGGAGCTCGAATTTCAAGGGTGCTACGAGGAAGTTGAGTGGCTCCCCACCTCTCCCTCTCAAGATGATCCGTTTTATAAGCTACCCAAGCCGCCCAAAGAGTTGACTGGACTTAGAATGGAAATCAATAAGTCTGTGATGGCGGCCACAAGAAAAGTGGAGAAAGAGTTGTTCTTGTGTGGGTCACATGATTTTAGTGCCGCTGCTAGAAATGGAATTTGTTTTGCTTTTCGCCAGTATGTGTCTGAGCGTTATTACGGTCATGGCGATCATTGGAAGCAAATCGTAGAGATTTATTATAAAGGACATTGGCCCGTTGGGTTTGCGAAAAATAAATGGGTTGTCATCTAGAGGCTGAGGCTTATTCGTAGGTCGTTTCAAAATAACTCCAGGAAAAAATACAGGCCAAGGGCAAACATGAAGAGTTTTCTGATATTTAAAAAAGCATTATGGTGCGTCATGATTCTCTATGCCTTTTATCCACAGCTCTCTTCAGCGCTACCTACAGATGGGAATAAAGCCATCAACGACCCGTGGACCACTCATTACTTTGGTAGATTTCAACTGGATATCCCGGCAGGGTCTGAAATTGCCGCCGATTACAAGCTCTACAACGAGAAGGTCGAGCTCATTAGCAGGAATGGAAAGTCCGACCTGAACTCGATTGTCGACCAAAAAATTGAAGAGCTAAAAAAGGGAGTTGCACACGGTACATCAAGCAGGTATGAAAAAACGATACCCTTAAGTAATGGCAGCGTATTAATACTTTCGAGACTGGATAAGCTTTATACCTTTCATGCTTATCTTCTTACGTCCCAGAACGCCCTGTACAGCATGCTGGTGAAATCGATTTCTGCCAAAGGAATAGACGGCGCCATCAATAAAACCCGCCTGATAAGTGAATCCCTGTTTTCCAGACGTCGCCAAGACGCTCCACCCCAAGGGGCTTTTTCTTTAGAAGAAGGGTATACCACCCTGGGGGCAGCTCAATCTCTGGAAGGTGTTTACATGGGCGCACAAATCTCCACGCACCCGGGGACGTTTGTCAGTCTGCTTACTCAACGAATAGTTGAGCATGATGACTCATTAATAACGCGCTTCGAGGAAGAAAATGGCGGCGTTGTTTCAGGTGTGGCCGGGTTATTGAATAAGACAAAAACACTCAGGAAAAGAACGCGCACGGTGGGTGACATTGAAGCAGAGGAGGTTGCTGTTGCAACGTCAATCGATGGAAAGCGTTTTTACACGTTTCAACTCGAATACGAGGGCCAGCTGAAATCGAATACTCGTCCGTTTATAGATTTGAGATTGGGTACACATGAGGTCGGGAGTGACTTCAAAACCGATGAGGAGGCGCTAGCATTTTGGGACAAACTGGTAGGTAGCTTGAAAGCACTACCTTGATTTCGCATCGCGTAGTGCCTGCGCCATACACAGCGTTCATTACTTCAGCTTGACTGCCCGAGGAACCAAGGGGAAAGATATCCCTTTTTTCGGCTCATCCTTGGGTCGAAATGCTATAGGGAAATTCCGTGATTGATTTAAGAAGTCCTGACAAGGCTCTCGAAGAATACGCTGAGCGCTATGATTCTCTGCTCCCCCTGCCTTCTCCACAGTTGCTTCAGCGTATGGATTACCTGTTGACGTCTGACGCCCCAAGGTTGCCCGTGGTGAAGCCCGAATGGATTGCCTCGCGCAAGAGCACCTTGACCGAAGCTGAGGCGCTGGATCGTGCAAAAGGCTGCCTGCTTGGACTGGCAATAGGCGACGCCGTGGGCACAACACTCGAGTTTTTGCCTCGTGATCGTAGCCAAGTGCATGACATGGTGGGGGGCGGTCCCTTCAGGCTTAATCCGGGAGAGTGGACCGATGACACCAGCATGGCTCTCTGCCTGGCAGACAATTATCTTGCGAAAGGCAGTTTCGACCTTATTGATTACGCGGACCGACTAGGCCGCTGGTATCTAAGCGGCGAAAACAGTCATAACGGCAAGTGTTTTGATATCGGCAATGTCACTCGAACTGCGATCGAAGAAAGGCTGAAAAATGGCGGTTTATGGCATGGAAATGATGCGCCATCCACCGCGGGTAACGGCTCGATAATTCGCCTGGCCCCCACTGCGATATTTCATCGACATACGCTCTCGGCTACGTGGCGTGACAGTGCCGCCCAAAGTTACTGTACGCATAGGGCGCTGGAGGCCGTCGCGTGTTGTCATCTGCTCGGCGCACAGTTGCACCTGGCCCTCAATGGTGCAGACAAAGAAGAAACCCTGTCTCCCATGATTCGGCCCTTACGGCCAAGAGCCTTGATCATCAATGCGGGCGAATACAAAGAAAAAACCAGGGACCAGATACGTTCCTCAGGCTACGTCATCGACACACTGGAAGCAGCACTGTGGGCAGTGTGGAACACCGACAACTTCAAAGACGCCATTCTGTTAGCTGCCAATCTGGCTGATGATGCCGACAGCGTAGCCGCCACTGCCGGACAAATTGCTGGCGCTCTATATGGCGTGTCGGGTATGCCGGAGGAGTGGGTCAGGAACGTCGTATGGTCAGAGCATATTCAGGGGCTGGCTCAGCAATTGTTCGATCGTGCTCCGCTGCATGATCCTTTGGAAGAGTCCATATGCGATTGAATACCTCGTTGCATGACCGACATCGGTGAAGATAGCTGTTACCAAAAAACTCGTGGTTCGATGATGAAAAACCTCTTTATCAGGATGATGACTGCCTCTATGGGTAAGCGTAAAAGAAAGACTCTCCCCAAGGATTTCGATCAGTTGCTGAGGGATGCTCCGCTTGCCGAGTTGATCGCAGTGTTCGATGTGTGCGAGCTCGAAGCCACTGGGGGTTACAGTAAATGTACGGCGCTTGGTTTTTATAATTGCCCCGATGATCTGGTCCGGTGGCTGGTGGAGCAGGGAGCAAACGTTGATGCCCGTGACCTGTATCAGCGAACGGCTTTGCACCATCGTAGTTCGAGCTGGATAGGAGGTGTCGATCTGCTGCTGGACCTGGGGGCTGATATCGAGGCTCAGGACTCTAAAGGCGATACACCGCTGCAGGTGGCGGTAGAGAGTCACAAGGCCGACTCAATCGCTGCTCTGATCCGTCGAGGCGCCAATACGGAGGTGAGAACCCGGCGACAGGGATACAGCCTGTTGCACCTCGCACTGCTCACGGCGTCCAATGGCGACATTCGGGCCACTGCCAAAATCGCTGAGATCCTGTTGGAAGCCGGTGCGCAAGTCGAGGACGCTATGCAATCCGAAGTTGAGCGTATCGGTCGTGAATTCGAATTTCACCGGGCTGACTTCAACCCTGATTACCTGGCGGCAACTGATGCAGCTCTTGCCACTCTTTATCGCCTTTTCAATGTCACTCCAGTTGCCGCGCGTAACATCCATGACGGTCAGGCTGCGATAGTCGTGACAGCAGATGACTGGCCTGCCCAGCATCAGCAATTGTGGGAAATGCTGGTGCCATCCTCTGGAGCAGCAAAGACGGTGCAAGGTGAAGTCATCCGCATTAGTGGTCGTATCTCGATTGAGATCAACGACAATGGCTCAGCCAACTGGGACGCCGATTTCAAAAAAATGCTGAACGCGCTTGTAGAGTATTTAGGCAGTGCCGTGCCGTTAAGTGAACCGGAGCTGGCCGAAGCCCGCACGCTCGCTGCCGCACTAAAAAGCGGTAACGATCCTGCCGGGCACACCGATCGCCTCTGTGAACTGGCCGTATGCTGGGTCATTGCCAACCCGCTGCCAGAGCTGTTGAGCACGACTTCCTATGGCCGATGAACCCAGGCGCTACCCTGATGGAGTTCGGATAAGACAGAACCCACAGGGCATCCTTCTGGTCGGAGCGACCATGAAGGGGGCGCAATCATCAGACCTTTTGAAACCTTAGGGCGCGCGATTTGGTACATTGAGCGTACTGTTCCTCCAGAACCCTCGCGTGACGTGTGGTTTTTGTGGGGATTCAAAAGATTTTGATGTTGGATGTCGTGAAATGAATGTTAGTCCGGATGTTCGTGACTGGGATGAATGTCGAGATATTCGTCAAGGCACGGTTTTTATTGTTGCGTCAGGTCCGTCTGCCAAGGATTTTCACCTTGAGGACTTCGCACACATACCGATGATCACCATGAACGGTGCTATCTCCAAATTCATCGATGCCGGAGTCAGACCGTTTTTTTACGCATGCACTGACAAGGATTTCGTCTGCCAGCAACCCGTATTATTTTCTCAGGCAATGGCGCTTAGTGAGCGGGTTGCGCTTTGGGAGGAAACCCTTGAGGGGCATTCCATAGTGCCAGAGGGGAAAGCGTTTCTCTTGCGTAAAGCGCCCAAGCTCTCATGGGCTGAGTTGGTGGGGGCGGAAGATGAACTGGTGCGAAGCGGAAGCTTGCTGAGCCACCGCCGCAAGCGTCGGATCGGGTTCAGTAAAAACCTCAAGCGAGGTTTTTTCGATGCGCGCACTGTCGCATACCTGGCTCTGCAAATTGCCTACCATTGCGGTTTCAAGACTGCGGTGATGGTAGGGGTTGACCTGAATCAGTCAGCCCGGCGTTTTTATGAAACGGCAGGCTGCAAGCGCTCTCCTTGTGGGTTGGATCAGCATTTTCATACGAGGATTTTGCCGTCATTCTCGGTGGTTTCCGAGAAGGTCGTCGGCGAACGCTTTCAAGTGTTCAACCTCTCTGACGCATCAAGAATCCCTGCTGATGTCATACCGAAAGTAGATCTGAACGAGCTTGACCGGCTTATCGACGTTTAGCTATGGAAGCATTCTCGCAGAGCGCTTCGATAGAAATCGAAAGCGTCAATTGCACCCTGAATAGCCTGAGCTTTCTGCGTCTCGTCCAGTTTCAGCCCGTCAAGTAATGTCACGAACTCGCGCCAGTGCAGGGCGCGACCATCGGGGTGGGCAGCAAGGTGGCGTGCGCCATGTTCGGCGCCGAAGCCCATCTGCTGGGTTTCCTTGAAGAGGAAGGCCGCTCCCAGATTTGAACCCTCAGCGCAATACAGCCAGCCCAGCGCCGCATGGATCGAGTGTGGTTTGACTACGGCGGGCGCTATGGGAGTTGGCAGGCCTATATCGTTCATGTCGGCACGAACGGCATCAAAACGCGGCAGCTCACGCAGGCCGGGCAGTAACTGGTTCAGCTCGGCATCGTGATACAGCTCATGAATTGCGCCATGAAAGCGGTGCTGAAGGCGCAGGAAATAACCGTAGCGCTGATTGTCCGCGAACGGTCGGGACTGCAAGACCAGCGTGTCGACGCTGTCGTGGTCGCGGGCGCTCCCCGCTTTAAGGCGTTTACTGAGCGGAAGGTCTGGCGTTACTGGTGAATCTACGAGCATTGATGAAAGTCCTTTGGGAGCCGCGACACGTTACCAGATGCCGGGGTTTGCTGCCGCTCAGGCGCGCATGTCAGTGAATAATGAACTTGGTGAAGTCGCATGCGTTGCGCGTGATACCCAGAATGTCGGCCATGAACCGGTCATCTTCAGTACTGCGGTGCATGGCTTTGTAAGAAATCTGCGGCAACGCTGGCGTGACATCCAGGCGCTGTAACTGTTTGCGATCCAGCACGTGCCCCAGGCAGTGTAGCGGCAGGCATGCAGTTGCCAGCCCGGACACCGCCAGGCCGATCTGCGCCAGCAGGTTATTGCAGGTAATGGACTTGACGATGTCGATGCCTTTCATCTTGAACCACTGCCCATAAGCCAGGCCCATGCCGGACAGTGCGCCCTGAATGATCAGCGTGCGCGACGCCAGTTCTTCCAGCGTCATGCTCGTCTGTTCACCCGCCAGCGCCGGTGTGCACATCCAGGCGTTTTCCACCGAGTCGAGAATTTCGGCGGAGAAGCGATTGTCCTGAAAGATGTCCGGAACAATGATCAGATCGATGGAGTTGCTCGCCAGGCGCTCGTAAAGCACCGGGCTCAGGTCCACTTCCGGAATTATCTCCACCAGCGGATAAGCGCTGCGAATGCCGCTGACCAGATCCGGTAACCATGTCAGTGCTGTCAGCTCCGTAACCCCCAGACGTAGTTTGCGTTGCAGGTTCTCCGGGCTCTCCAGGCGCTGCAGCATGGCGTCCCGCTGATTCAACAGACTTGAAGCCAGAGCCACCAGTTCTTCACCCATGGGTGTCAGTTGCGCACTGCGGCGTGAACGGTCGAACAGCGGTTGCCCATAGCGCGTTTCCAGATCCTGAATGCGCTTGGAAATGGCTGACTGCGTGGTGTTCAGGTGATCGGCTGCGGAGTCGAAGCTGCCAAGCCGGGCGACCCAGAAAATCGCTTCAATCTGCTTGATGGTAATCATCTTCAAGTCCTGATTCGTTCATTGAAAGATGCCTTTAAGCGATGAATAAAGCCAACTAAAAATCGCTTTTTGTTCGTTTTGGCAATCAGTAGTCTTCAGTGCAACCGAGCCTAAACCCACAGGTCACTCACAATGTCGTACCCGCTTTCGAACAAACTGAACCGTTTCGCATCGTCCGCCAGTGTTGCCGCGAAAGCGCGGGTAATGGAGCTGGAAGCTGCTGGCAAGAAGATTCTCGACTTCTGCGTCGGCGAGCCGGATTTCGTGACTCCGACCTCGATTATTGAAGCTGCGCGCACTGCGGCTCTGGCAGGGCAGACTCGCTACACCGCGACCACCGGCACCAAGCAGTTGAAGACCGCCGTGCAGTGCAAGTTCAAGCGAGACAACGGTCTGGATTATTCACTGGCAGAAATCGTTGTGGGTTCGGGTGCCAAGCAACTGATCTACACCGCGTTCACTTGCACTGTGGATGATGGTGATGAAGTGATCATTCCTGCGCCTTACTGGGTCAGCTACCCGGACATCGTCAAGCTCAATGGTGGTGTCCCGGTCATCCTCGAGTGCCCGGACTTCCAAGGCTTCAAGCTCAAACCTGAACAGCTTGAAGCCGCGATCACGCCGAAGACCAAATGGCTGGTGCTCAACTCGCCGAACAATCCTAGCGGTGCGATTTACAGCGAAGCCGAAATGCAGGCCATCGCCGATGTGCTGGTGCGTCATCCTCACGTGTGGTTGATGACCGACGAAATTTACGAGTATTTCAATTACGCCGGTGCCACGTTGCCCGCACCGGCTGTGCAGGCCCCAGAACTCAAGGAACGCACCCTGGTGATCAACGGTGTTTCCAAGGCCTACGCCATGACTGGCTGGCGCATTGGTTATGCAGGTGGCCCGCTGCTGCTGATCAAAGCGATGGACAAGCTGATGTCGCAAAGCATCGGTGGTGCATCGGCGGTGAGTCAGGCTGCCGCAGTGGCAGCACTGGAAGAGGGTGGTAGTTTCGTGGAGGAGGCGGCGCGTGTGTTTGGTGAGCGTCGCAATCTGATCATCGAATTGTTGAATGACGTGCCGGGCCTCAAGTGCCTGGACATTGAAGGGGCGTTTTATGCGTACCCTAACTGCGGCGGCCTGATTGGCAAGCGCACGCCGGACGGTGTGGTGCTGCAGTCGGATCTGGACGTACGCAACTATTTGCTCGAAAGCGCCAACGTGGCGGTTCTGGATGGCGCGGCTTATGGGCTTTCACCTTATTTGCGTCTGTCGTTCGCAACGTCCACCGAGATCATTACCGAAGGGTGCCGGCGGGTGAAGGAGGCATGCCAGGCATTGAGTTGAGGAAAGTCTTGAGCAAAAACTGTTTTCTAAAAAACTAAAAAAAGATCCGCTTTTATTTCTGCCCTCATTCTTGAAGAGATACCGATCATGATGAAAAAGGTTTTGCTTACTTTGATGGGGTTGATGGCAGCAACCACGGTAATGGCTGACGGCCTGCAGGACGTCAAGGACCGCGGAACACTGCGCTGCGCGACATTGACTGACAGCGTGCCCCTGGGCTACCAGGACCCGACCACCCGGGAAATCGTCGGGCTGGATGTTGACCTGTGCAAGGCGCTCGCCAAGCATTTGGGTGTCAAGGCTGAGCTGCAAGGTGTTGCCGTCAGTGCGCGGATTCCAACGCTGATTTCCGGTCGCGCCGACGTGGTGGCCGCTGCTCTGGGTTACACCAAGGAGCGTGCCGAGCAGATCGATTTTTCTTCGGCTTACTATCAGGTGCCGATCAAGGTGCTGGTCAAAGGCGACAGCGGTATCAAGACCTTCGCCGACCTGGCCGACAAGCGCGTCAGTGCAATCAAAAGTTCCACGCCTGAACTGTATGCACGCCAGCAGATCACCGACGCTAAAGTCGTAGGTTTTGAAGACGCACCTTCAGCTTTTCTTGCTCTGCAACAAGGCAAGGTGCAAGGCATGGCCATGACCGAGCCCGCGTCGATTCGCTTTCATACCCGCAGCCAGAACATGCGCTTTCTTGATCAGGCGCTGCACTTTGAGCCCAACTGCGTAGGTGTCAAAAAAGGCGAAACTGCACTGACCAACGCTATCAATCAGGCATTGGTGGACATGGAAGCCAGCGGCGAGCTGCAAGCACTGTGGGATCACTGGTACGGCGATCAGACTGAATACAAGCTGGTACGTGAGAAGAAACTCACCGCGCTATCTGATTTCCAGTGATTGAAAGCGGGCCGCTTCACGCGGCCCGATCGAGGTGCATGTGTCAATTTTCAATGGCTTCGGTTCCCTGCTTCAGGGGGACTACCTGCAGGCGTTTCTGGGCGGTGCGGGGGTAACGCTGCAGTTGTTCTTCATTTCGGCGGTGCTTGCATTCGTGCTGGCTTGCCTGTTGATGGGCATCCGGCTGATCCCCGGGCGGGTCGGCGATTTCGTGGTGGCAGTCTTCGTTGAATACCACCGCAACGTGCCTAGCCTTGTGCAGTTGTTCGTGTGGTACTTCGGCATCCCGCAACTGTTGCCGATGGCCGCTCAGGACTGGATCAACGGCCACGGCGGCGAAGTGATCTTCGCCATCATCGCTCTGACCCTGAACAGCGCCGCTTATGTTTCCGAAGACCTGCGCAGCGGCTTCCGTTCGTTGCCCAACGGCCAGACCGAAGCGGCCCGTGCACTGGGGATCAATTACGTGCAGACCCTGCGCAAGGTTCTGATTCCCCAAGCCATGCGCGCGTCGGCTCCGTCGTTGGTCAACCAGGCGCTTTCGCTGTTCAAGACCACCGCACTGGCCATGGCCATCGGTACTGCAGAAATGATGTACATCACGCGGCAAATCGAAGGCGAAACCTACATGACCTTCCAGACCTTTGCCGTGGCAAGTCTGTTCTACCTGATCGGCTCCTGGACGATCATGATTCTGGGTGCCGTCTGGCAGCGACGCATCGATCTGCGGATGGCGAGGTAACCATGCTCGAGATTCTTCACGATTACGGGATTCTGCTGCTGGTCGGCCAGTATCCACAGGGTCCGCTGGGCGGTCTGGCGCTGACCATCATCATCGCGTTGCTCGCGCTGATTATTTCGTTCCCGCTGGCAGTCATGATGGGCCTGGCGCGTACGTCATCCATTGCACCGATTCGCAACGTGGCCATGGGTTACACCTATGTCGTGCGGGCGATCCCGCTGCTGTTGCTGATCTTCTGGTGCTATTTCGCAGTGCCGCTGATTACCGGCATCAACATCTCCGGCTTCGTCACCATGCTGGTGGCACTGGTGGTGTACGAGGGGGCGTATCTGGGTGAAGTGGTAAGGGCCGGGATCAACGCGGTGCCCAAAGGCCAGGTTGAAGCCGCCCGTGCGATTGGGATGAGCTACGGCCAGTGCATGCGCAAGATCGTGTTGCCGCAGGCACTGTTCAACATGCTGCCGAGCATCCTCAACCAATTCATCATGATCACCAAAAACACCTCACTGGCCTATCTGATTGGTACGCAGGAAGTCACCTTCGCTGCCTATCAGATCAACAACCAGCTATTGACCCAGCCGTTCGAGGTCTATGCGCTGCTGGCCGGTTTCTACTTTGTGTTGTGCTTCTCGCTGAGTCGTCTCGCCAAGTGGCTGGAAGACACCATCAACCGCAAGCGCCTGGGTTCCGCCCGCGCCCAAGATGAAAGCGTCGAAGAAAATCCAGTTCTGGTGGGGCAACCGAAATGATTGAATTCAAGAACGTGAACAAGTGGTACGGCGAATATCGCGCACTGAGCGATATCACCGAGCAAGTATCGGCCGGTGAGGTGGTTGTCGTGTGCGGGCCGTCGGGGTCGGGTAAATCCACCTTGATTCGTACCGTGAACCGCCTGGAAGAGATTCAGGACGGCAGCATTCTGATTTCCGGCGAGGACGTTCATGCCTCGAAAAAGAACCTCAATGCCTTGCGCAGCCGGGTGGGTTTCGTCTTCCAGAGCTTCAATCTGTTCCCGCACATGAGCGTGCTGGATAACGTGATGATCGGGCCGATCACCGTGCTTAACCGTAACAAGACCGACGCCGCGAAAACTGCTCGTGACCTGCTGGCCAAGGTCGGGTTGGCACACAAGGCCGATGCGATGCCGCTGCAGTTGTCCGGTGGTCAACAGCAACGGGTGGCGATTGCACGGGCCTTGGCGATGGAGCCTCCGGTGATGTTGTTCGATGAGCCGACCAGCGCGCTCGACCCGGAAATGGTCGGTGAGGTGCTGCAGGTCATGAAAGACCTCGCGTCCGAAGGCATGACCATGATTTGCGTGACCCATGAAATGGGCTTTGCCCGGGAAGTGGCTGACCGGATCTGGTTCATGGACGCAGGGCAGGTACTGGAACGCGCTGCGCCGGAAGATTTCTTTACGGCGCCGAAACACCCGCGTGCGGCCAAGTTCATCTCTGACATTCGAGCCCACTGATGAAACCGTCAGCATCGCCGCACCTGCCGGTTCGCAAGGACTGGCTGGCGCGGGTGGATGAGCCTGCGATCGATCCGCAGTTGGCGATTGTCGATGCACATCACCATCTGTGGGATCGCCCGGAAAACCATTACCTGCTGGATGACTATCTCGACGACATCGATAGCGGTCATCGGATCGTGGCGTCGGTGTATGTGCAATGCCGCTCGATGTTCAACATGGATCGGCCCGAGCCATTCCAGTGTGTGGGCGAGGTGGAGTTCGCCAACGGTATCGCGGCGCTCAGTGCCAGTGGGCTTTACGGCCCGGCGCGGATTTGCGGCGCGATTGTGGCCGGTGCGGATTTGCGTAGGGGGCAGGCTGTGGTGCCGGTACTGGAAGAGATGCTTGAGCGGGCCGGGCCAAGGTTGCAGGGCATTCGCAATGTAACGGCCTGGCACGCCGATCCGCAGGTGGTCTCCAATCCCAAACCGCCACCGTCGGGCATCCTCATGGACACCGATTTCCGCAAGGGCGTGAACTGCCTCAAAGATTACGAACTGACGCTGGACGTCTGGAGTTATCACACCCAGCTTGAAGAGGTGCTGGATCTGGCCAGGTCGTTCCCGAACCAGATGATCGTGCTGAATCACGTGGGCGGACCTGTTGGCGTCGGACCTTATGCTGGCCGCCGGGATGAGGTTTTCGCCGAGTGGTCGCGGCTGATCTGCCAGTTGGCTAATTGCCCGAATGTACGGATCAAGCTGGGTGGGTTGGGCATGAACGTCGGTGGCTTCGATCTGCACACTCGCGAGTTGCCTCCTGATTCGGACACGCTCGCCGCATTGTGGCGGCCGTACATCCTGCATTGTATTGATGCTTTCGGTGTCGAGCGTTGCATGTTTGAAAGCAACTTTCCGGTTGATAAGGGGATGTATTCCTATGGCGTCATGTGGAATGCGTTCAAGAAGATAACGGCCAACTTCACGGCTGAAGAGAAGCGCTTTCTGTTTAGTCGGACAGCCGCGTGTACCTATAACTTGATGATTGCTGATTAGTGCCTACGGCACGTTAACAGCCAAGGCTGTTATTTAGAGTTTTAGTCTGTCCGGTATTCGGGGCGCGGTGTCGTTCGCCTTGAAGAAAGCTTCATGCCGTTTTCTGTTGTTTGATTTTGAATGTTTATTTAACTCATGACAGGGCAGGGCAGTTGGTTTTGCTCAGTCAATTATTGCGAGGCTGCATCATGTCCAGTGGTTTCAGAGTATTAAAGCGTGCCCGTCAGGTCAGTGCTGAACAGGTCGAAGGTTATCGTCAGGTGCCTGTGGCCAACGTCAGTGATTCAATGAACCGCATGACCGCCGGGGGCGTGACTTTGCGGCCCATGCACCGTTCGGGTGTGCTCGCCGGTCCGGCGTTAACGGTTAAATCCCGCCCCGGCGATAACCTGATGGTGCATTACGCCTTGGACATCGCTCAGCCGGGCGATGTGATTGTGGTGGATGCCGGGGGTGATCTGACCAATGCAATTATCGGCGAACTGATGGTCGCTTACGCCATCAAGAAGCGCTTGGGCGGTATTGTCATCAATGGCGCCATCCGTGATGCGGCGAGTATTGCGGCAGGTGACTTCCCGGTATTTGCCGCGGGTATTACTCACCGTGGTCCTTACAAAGATGGTCCTGGCGAGATCAATGTTCCGATTGCAATCAACGGTATGGTGATCGAACCGGGCGACATGATTGTCGGCGACGATGACGGCCTGTTAAGCATTCCTTTTGATGAAGTTGACAGTGTTCTAAACAAAGCCAGCGCCAAACATGCGGCTGAAACTCAGCAACTTCTGGATATTGCTGAAGGCAACAGCGATCGGAGTTGGGTTATCAATAGCCTGAAACAGAAAGGCTGCGTATTACCGGAATAAGCGTTACGAAACCGTGCCCAATTGACGGGAAATGACCCGGTATCACAGGCGGCTGAAACAGATGGTAAATCCGTAGGAGGCTGGCTAAAATCCGCGCGCCTTCTGCGGCTTGAGCCAATCGGACGTGACCGATTGGCCTCAGGACCGAACCACGACCCTGGGTCGACATAATTTATAAAGCTGGAAGGCCCGTGAAAATGAGGACGTCCAGCTTTTTTTGTGTCTGCTTTTCGGGTGTAAACTCGCCTTGTGCGCTATCAGAGCGCTTGCAGGTCCAGCGAACATGACGCAAATTTCCGAACGCCTGTTGGTCCAGGCCCATCTCGATGCCAAACAGCCCAAAGACCTGAGCATTGAAGAGCAGGCTCACTACCGTGCTGCGATTGCGGCCGAACTCAAGGCCCAGGACGCTGTGCTGGTGGCGCATTACTACTGCGATCCGGTCATTCAGGCTTTGGCGGAAGAAACCGGCGGCTGCGTATCCGACTCGCTGGAAATGGCCCGTTTCAGCAATAACCATTCAGCAAAGACCGTGCTTGTTGCTGGCGTGCGCTTCATGGGCGAAACCGCCAAGATCCTCAACCCTGAAAAACGCGTGCTGATGCCGACGCTTGAGGCGACCTGTTCGCTGGATCTGGGCTGCCCGGTGGATGAGTTCACGGCGTTCTGTGATCAGCACCCGGAGCGTACGGTGGTGGTTTACGCCAATACCTCGGCAGCGGTCAAAGCCCGTGCGGACTGGGTGGTGACGTCCGGTTGCGCGCTGGAAGTCGTTGAAAGCCTGATGGACAACGGCGAGAAAATCATCTGGGCACCGGACAAGCATCTGGGTCGTTACATCCAGCGCGAAACCGGTGCTGACATGCTGCTATGGGACGGCGCTTGCATCGTTCACGAAGAGTTCAAGTCCAAGCAACTCGAAGACATGAAGGCGCTGTATCCGGAGGCGGCGATTCTGGTTCACCCTGAGTCGCCCGAGTCAGTGATCGATCTGGCTGACGCCGTGGGTTCAACCAGTCAGATGATCAAGGCCGCACAGACGCTGCCGAACAAGATGTTCATCGTGGCCACTGATCGGGGCATTTTCTACAAGATGCAGCAGCTGTGCCCGGACAAGATCTTCATCGAAGCGCCCACTGCCGGTAACGGCGCTGCCTGCCGCAGTTGCGCGCACTGCCCGTGGATGGCGATGAACACTCTTGAGCGTACCTTGCAGTGCTTGCGGGAGGGGAGTAACGAGATATTTGTCGATCCTGCCGTGATTCCCCATGCAGTCAGGCCGTTGCAGCGGATGCTGGACTTCACCCAGGCCGCGCGGATGAAGCAGGCGGGGAATGCTTGATTGTCGCCTGCAAATGATTGACCTGTAGGAGCGCGCTTGCCCGCGATAGCGATTGACCAGATAAAAACAGGGAACCTGACGCACCGCAATCGCGGGTAAGCGCGCTCCTACAGGATCAAAACTTGCAGCGTTACATCATGTCCTTGACCATCCGCTCCTGATCCGCCAATTCCTTCTGCCGCGCATCAATGCGTGACGCCAGCTGGAAATTGTTGTTCGCCCGACGTTTGGCGAAGTCCAGTTGCTGGATCGCCTGCCTGAAATCACCCACCAGCGCGAAGTACTCGGCACGAGCCTGATGCAGGCCGATGGTGTTGCCATTCAAACCACGGGTTTCAGCGACCAGATACCAGATGTCCGGATCATCAGGACGACTCTTCAGCAGCCCGTTCAGGGACTTTTCCGCTTCGGCGGTACGATTCTGTTTGAGCAGCACATCAACTCGTACCTGATTCAACGGATAGTTGTCGGGGTACTGAGTCAGCATCCGGTCAACCCGCTGTTGCGCGTCGTTGAGTCGGTTGTTGGTGATGTCCAGATCGATTTGCGTCAGGTTGTAAGTGATGTCGTTCGGCGACTTGTCGAGCAACGGCTTGAGGGTTTCCCGGGCTTCGTTGAGTTGCCCGCCTTTGATCAGCGCGATAGCGAGACCGTAGCGTGCAGGTTCGGATTTAGGATTCTCGGTCAGCTGCGCGCGGAAACGCTTGGCCGCGATGCCTGGAGTTTCTTCGTAGATCAACGCTACACGAGCGCGCATCAACTGATAGCGCACGCTGTCTTCCTTGCCCCCCGGCTTGGCTTGCTCGGCGCGGTTACGGGTATCCGCGATCCGCGATTCTGTTACCGGGTGAGTCAGGAGGAATTCGGGTGGCTTGGCATCGAAGCGATACTGACGCATCAAGCGTTCAAACATGGTCGGCATGTTGCGCGGGTCGTACCCGGCTTTCTCCAGGTTGAGAATGCCGATCCGGTCAGCTTCCTGTTCATTCTGACGCGAGAAGCGCCGCTGTTCCTGGATAGCCGCAGCCTGTGAACCCGCGATGGCGGCAATGCCCGCATCCCCGGCCCCGGCAGCCGCCATGACGATACCGGCCAGCATCGCCGCCAGCACAGGCACCTGCATGCGCTGTTGGGCTTCAACACCCCGGGCAAAGTGGCGTTGCGACAAGTGAGCCAGTTCGTGGGCCAGTACTGAGGCGTATTCGCCCTCAGTTTGAGCATTCAGGAACAACCCGCCGTTCACGCCGATAATCCCACCAGGAGCTGCGAAGGCGTTGAGTTGCGGGCTGTTGATCAGAATGAACTCAAGGCGTCGGTCCTGCACCTGACTGGTTTCCGCCAGGCTATAGACCGAGGTCTCGACGAAGTCCTTGAGTTGCGGGTCCGAAAGTTGCGCGACCTGGGCTCGCAGCAGCCCAAGCCAGGCACGGCCCAACTGGTGTTCCTGCTCCGGCGAAACAATCGCGGAACTGGCATCGCCAAGGGATGGCAAGTCATCGGCATGCGCAGGAACAGATAGCAGGCATGCGAGCGTCAACAGGGTGGGGCGCAGAAAATTCATCCATGGAGCTCTGAGTTGGAGAACCTCTACTGTAGCTGTCTCCATGGCCTGATGACCAGAGTGCGGTATTCTTCCGGGCTGTAAGACGTATCTGAAAAAACATTTTGCCTTCGCATGGCAATTTGATGTGCCTGCCTGGAGAGAAACGATGTCTGACGCTGTAACGCGCCCCGAAAGCTGTGATGCCGAAGTCGACGCCAGTGGCCTTAATTGCCCGCTGCCGCTGCTCAAGGCCAAGCTTGAGCTCAATCGCCTTTCCCAAGGTGCCGTGCTCAAGGTCATCGCTACCGACGCTGGATCTCAGCGTGACTTCCGTTCCTTTGCCAGGCTTGCTGGCCATGAATTGCTTCATGAGGAAGCTGACGCGGGGATCTACACCTATTGGCTGCGCAAGGCGTAATCCAACGGGGCCCATCCGCTTTCACAAGGATTTTTGATGTTCAACGTGCTTCGCAACTGGGTACAACGCTACTTCTCCGATGAAGAGGCCGTGGTACTGGCGGTGTTGCTGTTTCTGGCATTCACCATTGTTCTGACGCTGGGCGGCAT
Organism: Pseudomonas sp. ICMP 561; assembly: GCF_002699985.1. GTDB lineage: Bacteria > Pseudomonadota > Gammaproteobacteria > Pseudomonadales > Pseudomonadaceae > Aquipseudomonas > Aquipseudomonas quasicaspiana. The sequence goes on from NZ_LKBT01000014.1 coordinate 49,011, forward strand.
GCTGGCGCCGGTGCTCGCCGGGATGGTGCTGGCGTTCCTGATGCAAGGGCTGGTGAGCCTGCTTGAGCGTTTTCGCGTTCCGGAGTCCGGTGCTGTTGGTCTGGTCTTTATGCTGTTCATGGGCGCGCTCCTGCTGTTTTTACTGGTCTTGGTGCCGCTGCTCTGGCATCAATTGATCACCTTGTTCAACGAGCTGCCGGGCATGCTTGCAAAGTGGCAGTCGTTATTACTGCTGTTGCCCGAGCGCTACCCGCATCTGGTTTCCGATGAACAAGTGCTGCATGCCATTGAAGTCGCGCGGGGCGAGATCGGCAAATTCGGTCAGTGGGCGCTGACGTTCTCGTTGTCGAGCCTGCCTTTGCTGGCGAATATCATGATCTATCTGGTGCTGGTGCCGATCCTGGTGTTCTTCTTCCTCAAGGATCGGCGTCTCATCGGTCGTTGGGTCGTCAGCTATCTGCCGCGGGAGCGCGCTTTGATGACGCGAGTGGCCGAGGAGATGAATCGGCAGATCGCCAATTACATCCGTGGCAAAGTCATCGAGATATTTATCTGTGGCGGCGTGACCTACATCGGTTTTGTGGCGCTGGGCCTCAACTATGCGGCCTTGTTGGCGATGCTGGTGGGTATTTCCGTTGTGGTGCCCTACGTAGGCGCGGTCGTGGTAACCGTTCCGGTGGCGCTGATCGCCTTGTTTCAGTGGGGCTGGAGTGACCAGTTCATCTATCTGATGGTGGTCTATGGCGTGATTCAGGCGCTGGATGGCAACGTGCTGGTGCCGCTGCTGTTCTCGGAGGCGGTCAACCTGCACCCGGTCGCAATCATCTGCGCGGTCCTGTTGTTTGGCGGGTTGTGGGGCTTCTGGGGGATTTTCTTCGCGATTCCGCTGGCGACGCTGTTCAAGGCCGTGCTGGATGCGTGGCCAAGGCAGGAGCCGACCGTGGCGCCGCTTTTGTAGGACCGGCTTTAGCCGGGAGGGCGACATTTCTCGTGTTACATATGTATCGCCTAGACCGGCCCCTCCCGGCTAAAGCCGGTCCTACGGTCTTATGAAGGCCCGTAGGAGCGACTTTAGCCGCGAGGGCGTCAGTGATCGTGGCGGGACTTCAGGCTCTATTCAACGCCTGAGCCTTCTCCAGCACGGCTTCCACATGACCCGGCACTTTCACACCGCGCCATTCGTGGCGCAGCACGCCATCTTTGTCGATCAAAAAGGTGCTGCGATCTACGCCGAGGTATTCCTTGCCGTATAGCTTCTTGAGCTTGATCACATCGAACAGTTGGCAAAGGGCTTCGTCCTTGTCCGAAATCAGCTCGAACGGGAACGATTGCTTGGCCTTGAAGTTCTCGTGGGACTTCAGGCTGTCTCGCGACACGCCAAATACCAGCGTGTTGGCCGCCTGAAACTGCTCGTGCTGATCGCGAAAGTTCTGACCCTGAGTGGTACAGCCCGGTGTGCTGTCCTTCGGATAGAAGTAAATCACGACCTGCTTGCCCTTCAGTTCGGCCAGGCTCACGGCCTGCCCGCTGGTGGCTTGCACCTGAAAATCACTAACCGGTTGATCTACTGCTACAGCCATGGGATTTCCTTACATAGGAGCTTGCGGACGCCACGGTTCAATCAGTGCATCGAGGTTCAGCGCGTCGGCGAAATCCAGGAACTGATCGCGCAGCCAACTGATCTGGATGCCCGCAGGCAAGGTCACGGTGAAGGTTGCGTTAAGCATCGTGCCACCAGTCTGCGGTGCCAGATAGGTATCGCAGATCAGGTTTTCCAGTTCCACATTGTGATCCATGAAGAACTGGCACAGCTCATTGATGATGTCCGGGCGATACGCCGAGCTGACGTAAGCCACGTAAGGCAGCGCCTCTGGACGGCTTTCCAGCGTGGCACTGCGCACCACACTGGTAGTGAAGTCATGTTTCTTGGACAGGCCGGGGAGGCCGGTTTCCAGGCGGGCCAGGGCATCCCAGCTACCGGAGACCTGCAGAATCAACGCACTGTATTCGCCGTGACGGGTCAGGCGTGAGCTGACAACCGAGCAACGACTTTCGTGACTGGCACGGCACAGGACGTTGGTCAGCTCCATTGGGTTTGCGCCAAGGGCACTGATGACAAGGAATTGTTCGCGAACTGTGGGGGTGGACGACATGCAGCATTCCTAGATGATGAGCGGTCGGTACATTTATTGGCTTGCAGGACCGAATCGACGATCAACAGCGCCAGACACCCGCCGCAGCTTCTGGCGGAGTGCGTCTGCCTGATTACCAAAGGCAGGCTGCAACAGCGCTGGAGCAGGGGTTCTGACGATAAAATCGACCGATTGAAGGAGGCGCGCAGATGACCAGTACCGATCAAAGAACGAAGGGTAGCGAAAACCATCGCTCAGGGGAATGCTCACAGCGTGGTACTTCGCTTGTACTAGGCTGATAGCGCCAGTACCATTACCGCTCTCTTTTTCCGGCAGGAGCGGTTTGCATGATTGCGGGCAGTATGGTGGCACTGGTCACACCCATGGATGCACAGGGACGTCTGGACTGGGACAGCCTGAGCAAACTGGTGGACTTCCACCTGCAAGAAGGCACCAACGCCATTGTTGCCGTTGGCACCACAGGTGAATCGGCCACGCTCGATGTGAACGAACACATCGAAGTGATCCGTCGTGTGGTCGATCAGGTTGCAGGTCGTATTCCTGTCATCGCAGGTACCGGCGCAAACTCCACGCGTGAAGCGATCGAGTTGACCAACAACGCCAAGCGCGCTGGCGCCGATGCGTGCCTGCTGGTCACGCCGTATTACAACAAGCCGACCCAGGAAGGGCTGTATCAGCACTTCAAGACTATCGCCGAAGCGGTCGATATCCCGCAGATTCTTTACAACGTGCCAGGCCGAACAGCCTGCGACATGCTGCCTGAAACCGTCGTGCGCCTGTCCACGGTGCCGAATATCATCGGTATTAAAGAAGCTACGGGCGACCTGCAGCGTGCCAAGGCCATTCTGGCCGGTGTCAGCAGCGACTTCCTGGTGTATTCCGGTGATGACCCTACGGCGGTCGAACTGATTCTGCTGGGCGGCAAGGGCAATATTTCCGTAACGGCCAACGTTGCACCGCGCGCCATGAGCGAGCTGTGTGCCGCCGCCATGCGCGGGGATGCCGAGACTGCGCGGGCCATCAATGAAAAGCTGATGCCGCTCAACAAGACCCTGTTTATCGAATCCAACCCTATCCCCGTGAAATGGGCCCTGAACGAAATGGGTTTGATGCCGGACGGTATCCGTCTGCCGCTCACCTGGCTGAGTCAGGCCTGTCACGAACCGCTGCGTCAGGCCCTGCGCCAGTCCGGCGTTCTGGTTTAATTGAGGAAGCATTACGCAATGAAGCGATTGGCCGGACTTTCCGCACTTGCCTTGATTATCTCCAGCACCAGCGGTTGCGGTTGGCTCTGGGGTGAAGATGGTTACTTCCGTGACCGTGGCAGCGATTACCTCGAAGCACAGCAAACTGCACCGATGCAGATTCCGCCGGGTGTCTCCGAGACGAAGCGTCTTGACCCTCTGTTGCCGATCCCGCGCAACGTGGCGGACGACACCGCCAAAGGCGAATTCGTAGTTCCTCGCCCGCAACCGCTGTCGACCGTAGCGGACTCCAGCGACTTCAGTCTGCAGAAGAGCGGCAACAACAGCTGGGTGCTCGCTCAGCGTGCGCCTGCCGAAGTCTGGCCAGTCGCGCATCAGTATTTCGAGGATAACGGTTTCCGTATCGCCGAAGATCGCCCGCAAACTGGTGAGTTCAGCACTACCTGGCAGCGTCTGGACGAGCTGTCCGCTGCCGTTGCCAAGCGCCTGACTGCCAGTGGCACGGCCTCCGATGCAGAAACTCGCGTGCGAGTGCGTATCGAGCCAGGCGTGCAGCGCAACACCAGTGAAATCTACGTGGTAAGCGCTGAGCGCCCAGCCGGTAGCTCCGCTGATGTCCCGTTCACTGATCGCGCTACCAACGTGGCACTCGATGCCGCACTGACCGATGACATGCTGGCCAGCCTGAGCCGCAGCTCTGCCCTGGGCGGTTCCGTATCGCTGCTGGCAGCGCGTGACTACGACACCCCAAGTCGTGTCGCCTTGAGCGAAGACGGTAGCGGCAACCCGGTTCTGAACGTCGGTTCGGATCTGGATCGCGCATGGTCCAGCGTAGGTCGAGCCCTGAATCAGGGTGAATGGCGCGTTGAAGACATCAACCGCAGCCTGGGTCTGTACTACATCAACCTGGCAGAGCGGGCTGATACGCCTGAGAACAAGCCTGGTTTCTTCGGCCGCCTGTTCGGCAGCAAGGAAACCAAGGAAGAGATCGATGCCCGTGCCGAGCGTTATCAAGTGCGCTTGAGCAAAGTGGGTGACAACGTTCAGGTTACCGTCGAGAAGAACATCAACACCGTCGCGCCGGCAGATGTTGCCCGTCGCGTACTGGGTGTCATTCAAGACAACCTGGGTTAAGTGCGTTTCGCAGTATTAGGCAGCGGCAGCCAAGGGAATGGCACGCTGGTAGCCAGCGGCAATACCCATGTGTTGGTGGATTGTGGTTTCTCCCTGCGGGAAACCGAACGAAGACTGGCGCGGCTAGGGCTTAGCGCGCATCAGTTGAGCGCGATTCTGGTGACCCACGAACATGCCGATCACGTGAATGGCGTGGGTTTGCTGTCTCGGCGCTACAATCTTCCGGTGTACATGAGTAGCGGCACGGCGAGAGGGTTGCGCAAGCCTGTTGAAGTCGCCGGGTATCTGGCAGGCGGCCAGGATTTGCAACTGGGGGCGTTGAACATCCATGTGGTGTCCGTCGCTCACGATGCCCTTGAACCGACGCAGTTCGTCTTCACCGACGGCACGCGTCGCTTTGGCTTGCTGACGGATCTGGGGTCGTACTGCCCGACGGTGCTGCAAAGCTACCACGGCCTGGACGCCTTGATGATCGAGTCCAACCACTGCCGGGACATGCTTGCTCGCGGTCACTACCCATACTTCCTGAAGCAGCGGGTCGGTGGCAGCGAAGGACATTTGAACAACCATCAGGCCGCAAGCCTGGTGAACGAGCTGGGCTGGCAGGACCTGCAACATCTGGTACTGGCCCACCTCAGCAGTAAGAACAATCTGCCGCATCTGGCCCGGCAATGTTTCGTCGACACCCTCGGGTGCGATCCGGACTGGTTACAATTGGCCGATCAAGATTCAGGGCTCGACTGGCGACATATCGCCTAGCCCAACTACTTAGCAAGCGGAGCCCATCATGGAAAAACGTGAAGAACTCTACCGCGGCAAAGCCAAATCGGTTTACAAGACCGACGACGCTGACCGCTTGATCCTGCTGTTCCGTAACGACACGTCGGCGTTCGACGGCAAGCGTATCGAACAACTGGACCGCAAAGGCATGGTGAACAACAAGTTCAACGCCTTCATCATGCAGAAGCTCGAAGCGGCAGGCATTCCGACCCAGTTCGACAAACTGCTGGCCGACAATGAAGTGCTGGTCAAAAAGCTCGACATGATCCCGGTTGAATGCGTCGTGCGTAACTACGCCGCCGGCAGCCTGGTCAAGCGCCTCGGCGTCGAAGAGGGCCTCAAGCTCAACCCATACACCTTCGAGCTGTTCCTGAAGGACGACGCCAAAGGCGACCCGTTTATCAACGAATCCCACGTCGTGGCATTCGGTTGGGGCACCGCCGAGCAACTGGTTCGCATGAAAGAACTGTCGCTCAAGGTCAACGAAGTCCTGAGCAAACTGTTCGATGACGCTGGTCTGCTGTTGGTCGACTTCAAACTCGAATTCGGTGTTTTCAGCGACGGCTCCATCGTCCTGGGCGACGAATTCAGCCCGGACGGCTGCCGTCTGTGGGACAAGGACACCAAGAAGAAGATGGACAAAGACCGCTTCCGCCAAGGCCTCGGTGATGTTATCGAAGCCTACGAAGAAGTCGCCAACCGTCTGGGCGTACCGCTCTAAGACGGAGAAAGTAACGCAAGCGCTTGATAGCACGAAAAAAAATCAGCAAAAGGTATCGCCTTCTGCAATTGAACTGTTATGATGCGCGCCGTTGGAGAGATGCCGGAGTGGCCGAACGGGACGGATTCGAAATCCGTTGTACTGGCGACAGTACCTAGGGTTCAAATCCCTATCTCTCCGCCATATTAAAAATCCTTATAAATCAATAGGTTATGAGGATTTTGGCAAAGTGGATTTGTACCAGCACTTTGTACCAAAAAATTGCCTTGATCTTTGGATCAAGGCTTTTTTTTGATCAAATTTTAATCTCAACGAATTGGCACTGCTTCGTTGCCAGATTTACTCCCTACCAATTCGCTAATGGAATGCACTTGCGATGTGCTCATCAGGGCTTACGAGAGCTGACCCGCGATCTACCGCCGGGTCAATCCATTCTGCGGAGGTCATACGCTCTCACCGGGGCACTCTGCGTCAATATCAATTGCCCTTAAGTAATCGCTCTTTATCCTACTATACGTCTTCCAGCCGGACGTCTGGCTAGCAGCGTGGAGAGGGTTTAACGCTTCCACGCATGGCGGTCAGCGACGCAAAAAGGAAGGCTGAAGGGAGAGCGGCATGCCTGGTATCCGTCTTGGCGGGCTTCGTCTGCCCGATGATCTCATTTCCCAAAGCATCACGTGTTCCTGCGGTGCTGGCGATGTGATATATCTATGTAGACGATTCGACTAGACTCAGGGGTGAGCGATGTCTACAGCAAAGTTGAGAATTGACCTTTCGCAGGGATTGATTGACGTTGAGGGCTCGGAAGGATTCGTACTAGAAGTTTACAACGACTTCAAGGCGCGGATGCAATCGGTACCTGCGAAACAAGAAGTGACGCATGGAATCAAAGGCATAGATGCTCCGCAACCAGCAACATCTGAAGCGCCTACTCCCAAGCTGAAAAATACGAAATCTGCCTCAAGTGCAACCGCGAAGCTCCGTAAAGGAAGCCGAGAAGAACATTCGATGGTTACGGATCTAGATCTCTCCAATACGAAAGCTGGTCGCTTAAAAGATTTTGTTGCAAGATTCGTATTAAAAACAAATATGGAGAGAAACTTAGCTTTTGTTTATTTCATGCAGCACGAGATGGAGTTGGCTAATATTGCTGAAAATCATATTTTTACGTGTTATAGGCATATTGGTGTCAAAGTTCCTGGAGCCTTACGGCAAAGCTTGTTTGACACATCAAGCGCTAAAGGTTGGGTGAATACGTCTCATATGGACGATATCCGTGTAACTACCATTGGTATGAATCATTTGGAGCACGATTTACCAAAAGCGACTCCTGCTGAATGATAGACATAGAAAACTTTGCGCTGAAGATCCCCGACCTCGCCTCGAAAACGTCGTCGGAGTTGATACACTATTTTGTATATTTTCTTACGATCGTCCAATCTCATCCATCTGCCACAGCCTCCAAGATATCGGGTTGTTTCTCTGAATTACGTATACCACCGTATTCAAACATTAGCGCTTACCTTTCCACACATTCAAAACGCGGAAGCAATCGCAGCTTTATCAAGGCGACAAGTGGGTACAGCTTGTCAAGAAGCGCCCAAGTTGACATTCAGAAAACATTGCATTCAGGTCCGGCAAAATTAGAGACGAGTCTATTATTGCGAAATCTATTGCCTGAAATGGAGGATTTAGCGGAAAAAACATTTCTCCAAGAAGCTATTGATTGTTACGAAATTGGAGCTAGGCGTTCAGCCATAGTGATGGTTTGGATTCTTGTAATACATCATATGAATAATTTTGTATTGTCGAGCGAGCTTGCTGCATTCAACGCCGTGCTGGCGACGAATAATGATAAGCGAATCAGAATTAAAGCTATAGCAAAAATTGACGACTTTACCGAAATTCCAGAGGGGAAGTTTATTGAAATTCTTAGAGTTGCTGGCATTATATCGAATGATGTCCGCAAAATTCTCGACGTCAAGCTTGGTATTCGTAATAGCTCGGCACATCCATCCGCAATAAATATTTCCGAGGTTAAAGCAACGGATTTCATTATTGATCTAGTGGAAAATGTTATTCGAAAGTATAGGTGTCCGTAGAGAGGATCTGTAGGTGCTCAGCTGTCAGCTAACACTATCGTCTGGTGGATTGATGAGGGGCATTGAAAAAAATTTTATATTTTGATTAGAGGCTCAAATATAGGAAGCGAAAAGTTCCCTGTTGTCGCATCTGACGGAGAGAGCATTTTGTACCACTGCTTTGTACCAAAACTCCGTTGTAGGCCTCATCACGCTTGTGTTTCGGGGGCTACTGAGCATTTCGCAGAGTGTCCCTATCTCTCCGCCATACAAATGAAAGCCCCAGAAGTTATGCTTCTGGGGCTTTTTTGTGTGAGCTAGATAAGTTGGAGAGCAATATTATTCGGTGCTCATCTTTTCCAGACGAACCAGCAACTCATGCGGATCCGCATCCAGCCCCCGACACAAATCCATAAACTCAATCACATCCAGCCGCCGCTCCGCATTTTCGGTTTTCGACACGAAGGACTGCGGCCGTCCCAACTTCGTGGCCAGCTCTTTTTGAGCCAGGCCTGCTTCTATTCGCGCTTCCAGGAGAAGGGTCAGAAGGGATAGGTAGCGGGTGTTGTGGATGGTTTTCACTCTGACGACGCCAGCGCCGCTTCATACTCATTCACAAACTGCGGCAACGCATAACCAAGCACCGCGCACAAATCCCGCAGTTGAATCAGATCCAGGCGTCGTGATCCTTTTTCCACATCGCTCATGAATGACTGTGGTCGGCCCAGCGCTGCGGAGCACTCCGATTGGGTCAGGTCGGCGTTTTCTCTAATCGTGCGCAGTAGCTTGATCAGCACCTGATGTTCTCGTCGATAGATTGCTTTTGTCATGGTGGCCGTTCCTGTTGAACAGCGGCGTAAGCTATAACTGATTTTCAGATATCTGATTTTCGGATATTCTTGGTTTTGATTCGGCGCATGGCTGGAGGTCTGCACGGACGTAATAAATCTCGGAAGGCTTAGCTGAAAGGACACAATTTATGAAAAAACCAAAACTCTCACGCTTTCCCAAGCAAGCAGCTCGACGTAACGCGATGACTCGCTCTGCCAGGCTTTTAAGTCGTAACTCTCAAGCTGCGTTGACCAAGCTGCAAGTCGTCAGCTCCATGTACGCCTACATCATGACCAGTTGGGATGAGTTGCCCGACGAGAACAAGCGTGCTTTGGGCTTCGATTTCGTTGTGGGCAGTGAAGGCGAGGAGGTGGCGCTCAATCATCTGGCGCGGCTTTTTATGGATTACGCGGATTTGTCGTTTCGGCGAGCGTTGGTGGCTCGACGCAGACGGTTGGGTGTTGATGCGTGAATTGAGGTGATCGGCTAGCCTGGTGGAGAATGCTGGTTCCCGGTGTGACTGATGCCCTGCGGCGCCTGAATCGCGGGCAAGCCTCGCTCCCACAGGTTCCACGCCATCCCGTAGAAACGGTTTCAGCCGGGAGGAAGTCGGGGCATATCGCTAGACATTCGTCGGCAGAAATAGCGCCCTCCCGGCTGAAGCCGTTTCTACGGGATGGCTGGCAAACACAGAACTTCTCACTGGGAGAGGGGATTTCGGGTAACGCGGGCCAAAGGGGGTGTAGGAATCGTCCGATTTTCCTCAGGTTGATAGTCGAGAGCTTGGAGATATGAATAACTACCGCAGTCGCCAATTGGAATTGGCTGAAGATGAACCTGAATCCACTCGGCATAACGAGGGAAATCAGTTTCAGGGGCGCAGGCTTATATAGGCGCTCATTTCAGGGGAAACCATGCAGGAACGCGTCATGACTGAAACCGAGCTCGAAAAAACCAAAGCCGAGATCGACAAAATATTAGCTGAAGCTCGCAAGCTCGTTTTGGAGGCTGACAAGCTTGGCGCTGAAAAAACCAAGCTCAATGCTGAAGCTCGCAAAATGACTCGCGAAATCTTCTGGTATCCCGTCGCAATTGCCATCGGCATGATTGGCGCAGTGTCCACGGTAACGCTGTTGCTGGCCAGGCTACTCAGCTAATCGCTTTTTGCTTGCATCCCTTCTGGTGGTGAGTACCTAATAAGCCCCAATCCCTCAGCGTCAACAACCACCGTCACCCCTTCATAGCTCGCCAGCGTCGCGTGCGTCGTCTCTATCTCATGCTGCGTCAACGCCATGACGTTCACCCAGTGATTCCAGACCCGCTCGGCGGCGACGATGGAATTGAGCAGCTTGCCGTCCAAGTCGAACAGGAGTGCCTAGAGCGTCGGTTGTTGAGCATGGCTACCTCGGACTGGGATTCTGGTTAAGGACGATGAGTGACCAGCTTGATTCCGAGTGCAGTTAATACTTTCAGTACTGTGTCAAAGCGCGGCTTTGCACCTGGAGCCAAAGCTTTGTACAGACTGGCTCTGCCAAGTCCTGAATCCTTGGCTATCTGAGCCATGCCACGTGCTTTTGCTACATGGCCCACGGCACGAATCAGTTCGTCCGTATCACCATCAGCAAGAACCTGGGAGAGGTATTCGTTGATCGCCTCGTCGCTGTCAAGGATCGCTGCCATATCAAACGGCACTAGGGTAGTGGACATTTATCAAACCTCCTTCGCCATTATTTTTGCCTGCCTTATATCACCCGGCTGAGTTGATTTATCCCCGCCGACCAGGAGCACGATGATCGTACGGTCCCGGGTGGTGAAATAGATTCTGTATCCTGCGCCGACATCTACGCGCATCTCGGACACTCCTTCGCCGACGGCTTTCACGTCTCCCAGATTACCTGCCGATACGCGCTCAATACGTCGCGCTATAGCGATCCTGGCCCGTATGTCGCGCAAGCCTGCGTGCCAATGGACGAAATATCACAACGGGGCGGAGAGCTTAGGCATGCAACCTGTATCGCGTGCGGTAGATACCTACCGCGCTTGGTCTCATGGAGTCGATGCTGGAGAGGCTGGAGAGGCTGCTGATGAGTTTTTCTGGTATTCCATGGCGGTCGCCGCTGGAATTTTTATCACGATCGCGACGATTACTATCTTAGTAGTCAGGCTCTTGAGCGCGGGCTGTCTTCCTGCTTTAAGCCCGCATCAATCCCAGCCCTTCAGCATCAACAACCACCGTCACGCCTGCATAACTCGCCAGCGTCCCGTGCTGGGTCTCAATTTCATGCTCATGCGTCGCCGTAATCACCACCACACTCGCGCCTGCTGCTTCAGCCGCTGCAATGCCTGCGGGTGCATCTTCGAATACCAGACAGTCCTTCGGATCAACGCCCAGTCGTTTGGCTGCAAGCAGAAAGCAGTCCGGGGCGGGTTTGCCTTGGCTGACGTCCTCAGCGCTGACGATGTTGACCGGTAATTTCAGTCCAGCAGCTTTCAGGCGCGCTTCGGCCAAGGCGCGTGGGGCGGAGGTGACGATAGCCCAACGCTCTGGCGGGAGAGAGGCGAGGAGGCGGGCGGCGTCGGGTACTTCGATGACGCCTTCTACATCGTCGATTTCGGCCTGGGAAATTGCTTCGGCTTCCCGTTCTGCGTCAACACCGGGCAGGTTCAGGTTGCGGATGGTGTCGATGCAGCGCACCCCGTGGATCGTGGGCAGGAAGGTTTTGACGTCCAGGCCGTGGCGCTCTGCCCAGTGAGACCAGACCCGCTCGGCGGCGACGATGGAGTTGAGCAACGTGCCGTCCATGTCGAACAGGAATGCCGAGAAGCGTCGGTTGTTGAGCATGGGTTACCTCGGTCGGGTTGGAGTGATTTATCAGGGTAGGGGGCGGTGACCACGCTTGCCGAACGTCGCCCTCAATTATGTCAGACAGAACGCGTAATCGTTCTTCGCGGGCAAGCCTCGCTCCAACAAATAAGCGAGCTCCGTTGGAGCGAGGCTTGCCCGCGAATGCTTTGGTGCTCTCACCGCAAACCAGCAATAGTGATCATGGACGATTTTCTGAATCTCATCCTGGTTACACACTTCGTCACAATCCGAGTTTAACCAGCAGCGCCGGGGCATTCGAGTCTGATTTTTTGCCATCCTTTCGCCATGTAGTAGCGGCAAATTGTCGCAACACGATTTTGCGCGAGTAAGATGTGCACCTTGATTTCACGACCCCCGATTTTTCGGGGCTGGCTCTGATGCGCTCTGCATGGAGATTCCAGGTTGCCAGCCTTGGTTGTACGGACTGAATACGAGTAGACAAGAAAAGGCGATAACTGAAAATGACCAAGACTTCGCGACCTTTATATATTTCCTATGCCGGCCCTTCGCTGCTGGAAATGCCCCTGCTGAATAAAGGCAGTGCTTTTACCCCGCAAGAGCGGGTCGAATTCAATCTGATCGGTCTGCTGCCGCAAAACGTAGAGACCATCGAAGAGCAAGTTACGCGGGTGTACAGCCAGTATCAGCAGTGCGCGAGCGATCTGGATAAGCATATTTATCTGCGTTCGATCCAGGACAACAACGAAACGTTGTTCTTCCGTCTGCTGGATTCCCACCTCGATGAAATGCTGCCGATCATCTATACGCCGACGGTAGGGCAGGCGTGTCAGGAATTCTCCAAAATCTATCGCACTCACCGCGGTCTGTTCATTTCCTATCCGGATCGCGACCGCATTGATGACATTCTTCGTAGCGCCACTAAAGACCGGATCAAGATCATCGTCGTGACGGACAGCGAGCGAATTCTCGGTCTGGGCGATCAGGGCATCGGCGGCATGGGTATTCCAATCGGCAAGCTGTCGCTGTACACCGCGTGCGGCGGGGTCAGCCCGGCTTACACGTTGCCTATCGTGCTGGACGTCGGCACCAACAACCAAGAGTTGCTCGACGACCCGATGTACATGGGCTGGCGCAACAAGCGGGTGACCGGCAAAGAGTACGAAGACTTCATCGCGTTGTTCATCGAAGCCGTTCAGCGTCGCTGGCCGGACGTGTTGCTGCAGTTCGAAGACTTCGCCCAGACCAACGCCATGCCGTTGCTGGACAAGTACCGCGACGAGCTTTGCTGCTTCAACGATGACATTCAGGGCACCGCGTCGGTGGCGGTGGGGACTTTGCTCGCCGCCTGTAAAGCCAAGAACGAAACCCTCGGTCAGCAGCGCGTGGTTTTCCTCGGTGCAGGTTCGGCGGGTTGTGGTATTGCCGAGCACATCATCGCCGCGATGGTGATTGAAGGCCTCACCGAAGCAGAAGCTCGTAAGCGGGTAATGATGGTGGATCGTTTTGGCCTGCTGACTGACAGCATGGACAACCTGCTGGAATTCCAGAAGAACCTGGCCCAGAAAGCGGGTGACGTTGCGGGCTGGTCGAACGGTGCGGGTTATCCTGAACTGCTGGACGTAGTGACTAACGGCAAGCCGACTGTGTTGATCGGTGTTTCCGGCCAGCGTGGCCTGTTCACCGAGCAAATCATCCGCGAGATGCACAAACACTGCGCCAAGCCGCTGGTCATGCCGCTGTCCAACCCGACGTCTAAAGTCGAAGTCACCCCGCAGGAAGTTCTGACCTGGACCAACGGCGATGCATTGGTGGCTACCGGTAGTCCCTTTGCGCCAGTGACTGTGGGCGATCGCACGTTCCACATTGCACAGTGCAACAACTCCTATATCTTCCCGGGCATCGGTCTGGGTGTGATCGCGGCAAAAGCCACGCGGATCTCCGACAAGATGCTCATGGCGGCGTCCAACGCGCTGGCTGAGTGTTCGCCGATGGTGACGGGCAAGGGCGACGCAGTATTGCCGCCGCTGAAGGAGATTCAGGAAGTCAGCAAGAAGATCGCTCTGGCAGTCGCCAAGCAGGCTCAGGCTGATGGTGTGGCTCTGGAAACCACTGAGGAGTTTCTGGTTGAGGCGATCCAGCGTAATTTCTGGCAGCCGAAATACCGGGCGTATCGTCGCAGCGCGGTTTGATCGCGGGTTGACGAGTTGAGCGAAAGCCGCGACAGGTAAACCTATCGCGGCTTTTTTATGGGTTTAAACTTGGCTCATCTGGCGCTTTTATGCAGGATCTTTGCGTCACGCGTGACCTGTAGGAGCTGCCGAAGGCTGCGAAGACGTTTTATCTGATAGATCGCTTTCGCAGCCTTCGGCAGCTCCTACAGGTTGGCAGTTTTTCCACTGATAACTGGCAAGGCACAGGAGAGATGTATTGGAAGGAATCGACGAGGCAGGAACTGAACAGATCTTCGCCTTCAACGCCGCCCTGAAAACCCTGCTGCAAACCCGGCCAGCTAAGCCTTCCACCGGCGAGCCGCTGTATTTCAAAATCTTGCCAACGCCCCTCGGCCCAATGCTCGCCATGGCGGAAAAGCGCGGGTTGGTGATGCTCGAATTCCTGGATCGACCGATCCTGATGCGTGAGGTCGAAGAGCTGCGCAGCCGTTTCGGCTATTTGATCGGTGCGGGAGATACGCCGCATCTGCTGCAGATCGAAGACGAACTGAACCGCTACTTCGAAGGCTCGCTGACCCGCTTTGAAGTCTCGCTCCACACGCCGGGTAGTATTTTTCAGAATCAGGTATGGGAAGCGTTACGTCAGGTGCCTTATGGCACCACCTGCACCTATGGCGAAATAGCGCTGTTGTTGGGCAAGCCAGGCGGCAGCCGTGCGGTCGGGCTGGCCAATGGCAGCAACCGCATGTCCATCGTTCTGCCGTGCCATCGGGTGATCGGCGCAGACGGTTCGCTCACAGGTTATGGCGGTGGCAAGCATCGCAAGGAATTCCTGTTGCGTCTGGAGCGCGTAAAGCTCCAAATCGACGAACAGGGCCAGTTGGCGTTCTGAAGGTCGGAGCGTTGGCCCGATGAACGGTCACTTTTCGCCTGTATTAGCTGTAAATCCAGGATGAAGATGTTTAACACTTGCAGGACAGATGCGCGGTAATTGCCGAGTGCGATATATACTGCGCGCCATTCTTCAAGGGAGAGCCGTGTGGCCATCGATATTCACTGGATTCGCGACGACGACAGCCTCGCCCTGCATTGCGCACAGTGGCAGTCGCTGCCCTTTGTTGCACTCGACACCGAGTTCATGCGGGTCGACACTTTTTACCCTATCGCCGCGTTGCTGCAGATCGGTGACGGCACCAGCGCGTGGCTCATTGACCCGCTGCTGATCAATGACTGGCGGCCGCTGGCTGCACTGCTGGAAAACCCTGACGTCATCAAAGTGGTGCATGCCTGCAGCGAAGACCTTGAGGTTTTGTTGCGTCTGACTGGCAGCCTGCCCGCGCCGCTGTTCGATACTCAACTGGCGGCTGCTTACCTGAACCTGGGTTTCTCCATGGGCTACTCGCGTCTGGTTCAGGACGTCCTGAACATCGACCTGCCTAAAGGCGAGACCCGTTCGGACTGGCTGCAACGTCCGTTGTCCGAAACGCAGATCAGCTACGCAGCGGAAGACGCGGTGCATCTGGCCGAGCTTTACAGCCTTCTACGCCCGCGACTGTCTGACGAAAAATACGCGTGGTTGCTAGACGACGGTGCCGAGCTGGTTGCCAATTTGCGTCGCGATGTTGATCCGTATGAGGTTTACCGCGAGGCCAAGCTGGCCTGGAAACTGTCCCGTGCTCAGTTGGCAGTCCTCCGTGAACTGTGTGCCTGGCGTGAGCGTGAGGCCCGTGCCCGCAATGTGCCGCGTAACCGCATCTTGCGCGAGCACTCGCTGTGGCCGCTGGCAAGGACTCAGCCGGACAGTCTGGCGGCGCTGGCAAAGATTGATGACATGCACCCCAAGACCGTGCGTCAGGATGGCGAGTTTCTGCTTAACCTGATCAAGACAGCCAGCAGCGTGCCGCCGGATCAATGGCCGCCAGCGCTACCTGAGCCTTTGCCGATCGAAGCCGCGGCCGTGATCAAGACACTCCGTGCCGTTGGCCAGCGCTATGCCGAACAACTGGATATGGCGTCAGAGCTGATGTTGCGCAAAAAGACCCTGGAAGCCCTGCTTAAAAGCGGTTTCCCGAACGGTCCCTATCAATTGCCCGATTCGCTGCGTGGCTGGCGTCGCGAATTGATGGGCCAGGCGTTGCTCGATAGCCTGGCCAACGCAGGAGAACAGCAGTGAAGCGTATTTGCTCGATTTACCGCAGCACCAAGAGAAATGAAATGTACCTGTACGTGCTCAAGAGCGATGAGCTCAAGCGCGTACCGCCTGAATTGATGGTCGCATTCGGCAAGCCGTTTCACGCATTCGATCTGGTATTGAGCCCGGAGCGAGCGTTGTCTCGCGAAGACATCAACAAGGTATTGGAGAACCTCGACACCCAGGGTTATCACTTGCAGATGCCGCCAGCGGAGGACGAGTACATCGAACACTTGCCCGAAGAGCTGTTGCGCCGCAATGATCCGGTCTGAGCCCAAACCAGCACCCGTTAGCCGAAGTTATAAAGATTGATACTGGTCAGCGCGCCGAGTCAGGGCGCATTGCCGGTCAGTGGTCGCTTGTATTGTTTTTAAGGTTTTGAAGCCATGCGCGTTCTGATCGCCGAACACGATTACCCTGTCTACACCCAATTGCTGCGCAAGGCTGCGCCGGAACTGGAAATCCTCAGCACGGGCGACTCTGCGGAGTTGTCCAGGTTTGCCACTGATTGCCCGGTATGGCTCGGCCAGCCGGACCTGTTGGCTAACCTGCTGCGTCAGGGACATAAACCCGCATGGATGCAATCGACCTGGGCAGGCATTACGCCGCTGCTCGCCGAAGGTCTTCCCCGAGATTACCGTTTGACCCGAGCGGTTGGCATATTTGGCCAGGTCATGGCCGAGTTTGTGCTGACCTACATGCTGGGTCACGAACGTGAAGTGCTGGCGCGTCTGGTCAGCCAGGTCGAGCGCAAGTGGGACAACCGCAGCGGCCAGAGTCTCGCAGGCCGCAAGGCCTTGATCGTCGGCGCGGGTGATATTGGTGTGAGCGTGGCGCAATTCCTGGTGCCGTTTGGCGTGCAGGTCTACGGCATCGCATCGAGCGCCCGTACTCAGGCACCTTTCGTTGAAGTCGGCGCGATGGAAGATCTGGACCGGCTAGTAGGAGAGGTGGATTACGTGATCAACCTGCTGCCTAACACGGCGCAAACCCACGATCTTTACGACGCGAAGCTGTTCGCCAAATTCAAGCCTACGGGTTTGTTCATGAACGTCGGGCGCGGTACTTCGGTGGTTGATGCTGATTTGGTGGAGGCCCTCAAGGAAGGGCATCTGGCGGGCGCAGTGATTGACGTTTGCCGTCAGGAACCGCTGCCGCAGCGCCACCCGTTCTGGACCGCCTGGGGTTTGCTGCTGACCGGTCACAGTTCGGCGCCGACTTCGCCCGTGGCGATGGTCGGGCTGTTTCTTGAGAATCTCAAAGCCTATGAGGCGGGTGAGCAGCTGCGCGGGGAAGTGGATTTTTCGCGGGGATATTGAGGCTAGGTCTATCGTCGCATCCGGGTAGGAGGCAACTTGTTGGCGAGGAGGGTGTGTCAGTCACCGCCTCTCGCGAACAAGTTCGCTCCTACCAGATTTGGGGTTTACAGGCTGAAATCACCTTCTGCTGCCAACTGCGCCACGGTCTGACGCGGGCTTGGCACTTCGCGGCCTTGCAGGTATTCCGGCAAGATCGATTTGTCGCCCAGCTTGCCGATTGCCACGGCTGCGTGCACCGCGTAGCCCTCGGGAATATTCAGTTCTTTGCGGGTCAGTTCCTGATCGAAACCGGCCATGCCGTGGGTGTGCCAGCCGCTCAAGCTTGCTTGCAGGGCCAGGTAGCCCCAGGCGGAGCCGGTATCGAAAGTGTGCCAAAGCGCCGGGCTTTCTTCCGTGGCGCCGGGTGCAGTGAAGGTGGTCTTGGAGATCACGATCACCAGTGCCGCCGCATGTTGCGCCCAGTTACGGTTGAACTCGACCAAAAGGCTCAGGTAACGCTCCCAGTTCGGCGTGTCCCGGCGTGCATACAGAAAACGCCAAGGCTGCGAGTTATAAGCCGAAGGCGCCCAGCGCGCAGCTTCGAAAAAGCTCAGCAGGGTTTCCTGAGGAATGCTTTCGCCACTGAACGCGCGAGGCGACCAGCGTTCGGTGAATTGTGGGTCGATGGGATAATCGGCGACGCGAGGGTTTGTGCTCATGGGAATCCTGAAAGGCGAGGATGGAGGAGCGCTCAAGCGGTGGGCCGTGGACGGCAGGCATCGCGGATGTCGACTAGCGCATGTTGTATAAAAGCAGCGCACTAAAGCTACTGCGCCGTCCGTCCGATGACAAGTCTTGAGTACCGACAGTCGATCACACTTGGCCCGTGGCCCCTGTCGCACTAGACTGGCCGCCTTTTTCCTACCTGATGCTGATAGCCCGAACCCATGGCCGCTAAAGTTGAACCCTTCTGGATCCGCAAGACCCTCGCCCAACTGGACAATACCGAGTGGGAGTCGCTGTGTGACGGCTGTGGCCTGTGCTGTCTGCAGAAGCTTGAGGACGAGGACGACAACAGCGTCTATTACACGCGTATCGCCTGCAAGTTACTCGACCTGAAAACCTGCCAGTGCACGGATTACCCCAATCGCCGGGCATCGGTACCGGATTGCATCCAGCTCACGCCGGGGCAGGCTGACGAATTCAAATGGTTGCCGCCGACCTGTGGTTATCGTCTGGTCAGCGAAGGCAAGGACCTGCCACTCTGGCATCACCTGGTGTGTGGTGATCGGGATGCGGTACACAAAGAGCGCATCTCTCAGTCTGGTCGCATGGTCAGCGAGAACAGCGTGCCTGAGGATGATTGGGAGGATTATCTGATCTTTCGCGCGGGTTGAATCATTGCGCGTATCGGTAGGAGGCAACTTGTTGGCGAGGCGGTGTGTCAGTCATCGCCTCTCGCGAACAAGTTCGCTCCTACCAATGCGGTGAAAGCTTCACGCGTTATTTTCAGGTTTGTCGCCGGGCCGGGTAGGAGGCAACTTGTTGGCGAGACGGTGTGTCAGTCATCGCCTCTCGCGAACAAGTTCGCTCCTACCGGTACGGTGAGTTTTACAGCCCGTTCTTCGGCTTGGTCAGCGCTTCCAGACCTTCAGTCAGCGCGTCTTCAGTCGCCACTTCGGCTTTGGTCTTCAACAAGCTCAACTCATCACCGGCACGTTTGATGCGCGATTTGGCGATGTCCAGATCGTTGCGGCTTTTCTCGACCATGCTCTTGGCCGAGCAATGCCCGGTGATACCGCGGGCCAGCACCGCGCCGCCAATGGCCAGCTGAATCAGGCCGAAGAAACCGCCCCGACGCAGGCCTTTACCCATCATCAATACGCCGCCTGCCAGCGAGCCAACACGCTCCCAGCCTTGAACATTCTGTTCTGGTTTGCCTTCGATGGCGTCGTCAATGCGTTCTACGATCGGGGTATCGCTCATGATGTTGCTCCATGATGGGATGATTTTCGGTTCAGTAAGAACTGACTATTGCCTTCCGAAACTGTTCAATCCATTTCACCGAGCTGTTTACGAATCAGCCTGTTCCCGACCGAATTGTGGACCTGAGCGCGTGTTGACGCCTTTGGCCATGCGGTCGTAAAGCACCACATTGACGGTGGCAGCCAGGTTCATACAGCCCTGAGTCGGGATGTAGACGACGTCTTCACACCAGTCGCGAATCTCTTTGTCCAGCGAGCCGTCTTCGGGGCCGAAGATATACAGTGCTCGGTCCGGGTGAGTGTATTCCGGCAGGGCGCGAGCCCCGTCCACCAGTTCGACCGCGACTGGAATGCAGCCCAGGGGCAGGATGCTTTTCAGGTCTTCGATGCCGATCAGCGGGATGTCCTGATGGATCTTTTTAGTGTCGGTAACGAAGTCCCGAGCGCGCTCATAGCGTTTACCGGTGTAGAACACCGACGCCACCCCATAACAACCCGCTGCACGCATCACGGAGCCTACGTTTTCCGGAGACTTGGGATTGAACAGGCCAATGCAGGCATAGCGTTTGTTTGCCACGGGAAAGTGCTCGCAGGGAAAAGCGGGCGATTATACGGTGGCAAAGCCGCAAGCGGTAAGCTACAAGCTACAAGCGGATTGGGTTGCTCTTACTTGCAGCTTGAAGCTTGCAGCTCGAAACTGCTTCTATTCCTTCTTCATCAACCCCGCCAACGCCGCGAACGGGTTGTGCGTCGCCTTGGCGGCTTTCGGGCTGCTGGTGGAGCTTTCCGAGAAGTACTGCTGGTCGGTGTAGCGCGAGTGTTCGTTGTCGTGGCAGTAAAGGCAGAGCAATTCCCAGTTGGAGCCATCCTGAGGATTGTTGTCGTGGTTGTGGTCGCGGTGGTGCACGGTCAGTTCGCTCAGGCGCTTGCCGGCAAATTCACGGGCGCAGCGGCCGCAGACGTGGGGGTACATGCGCAGCGCCTTGTCGCGATAACCCATCTCGCGGTCGCGCTGGGCGTCGGCGAGGATGCGATCCAGCTTGGCGGTGTGGGAGGGTGGATTGGCCGTGCTCATGAGGTCACCTGTATCGGATTCGGTCGATGAAACAATAATGAATGCGTCAAGTCTAGCGCGTCGCGTCGGGTTCAGCCTTTGAGTTTTTCGGCGATCCAGATGGTGTGCCGCGTGCCCTTGTTGCCGTGGGCGAAGACTTGCACCTCCTCAGCCTTGAAACCGGCCTTGCGCAGCTTGTCGGAAAACTTCTGATCGGCGCTGGCTGACCACACAGCCAGAATGCCTTTGGGGCGTAGAGCCTGCGCACACGCGGCCAGTCCACCGGAAGAGTAGAGCCAGCTGTTGGATTTCTGCGTCAGGCCTTCGGGGCCGTTGTCCACGTCGAGCATGATCGCATCGAAGCCATGAGGCTCGCTTTTCAGTACCTGAGCGACGTCTTGAACGATCACTTTGGCGCGTGGATCCAGTAGCGGATTACCAGACTTCTCGCCCAGTGGCCCGCGATTCCACTCCACTACACCGGGTACCAGCTCAGCGACCAGCACTTCGCCATTCTTGCCCAGGTGCTTGAGCGCAGAGGCCAGGGTAAAACCCATGCCGAGGCCGCCGATCAATACGCGAGGCTGTACCCGTGAAGCCACTTTTTTGCAGGGGATCTCCGCCAAAGCGTCTTCGGAGCCGTGCATGCGAGTGTTCATCAACTGGCCGCCATCGCCGCCCTGAATCTTGATCACAAAGTCTTCACCGTATTCGAACAGGCACAAAGCACCGCCGTTATCGGGAATGGCAGTGGTGTCGAGCAGTACGAAACGTTTCATTGAGGACTCGTCTGGAGGTAGATTTTTGACCATAGGTCGTCGGCCAGGAGTAGGCTGAACGGCACAACAATCGTTTGGCACAGGAGGCCATTGATGAAGCGCGCTATTCTACCGGCGATTATCCTGACTGCGCTCTGGGTAAATGTCGGCTATGCAGATAATCAGTCTGCGGCATCTATCCCCGCATCGGGTTCGCCGGGCACCGCTACACCGACGCCGTATCCTCAGGTCGTTCCGCCGGGGCCTGCGCTCATAAACGGGACGCAGGGCGACGGGGCATTGCTGCCCAAAGTCGAACTGCCGCAGCCGCCCAAAGGGCAGCCGGTGCCTGGGCAGGATCCGAATATTCCTACGCCTATGCCGGCTCGGCCTAAATAACTGAATGATTGCTGACGTCCCAGTGGCTAAAGTGTTCTGTGGACGCTACAAAACTGTAGGACCGGCTTTAGCCGGGAGAGCTGCATTTCCGTCCATGCAAATCCAGCGCTGGTAACGACATCCTCCCGGCTAAAGCCGGTCCTACGAGGTCAACGCCTTGGCAAGCTTGCTGCGGGCACCGCTAAACCTGCTGCGCCAATAACTGGCCATCAACCATGCGCAGGCGCTTGGACAGCGACGTTGCCAGCGCACGGATGATTTTCGCGGCAACCCGCGGGGCTTCATCAAGCATTTTTTCCAGCGCGTCCCGGCCCAGATTCAGCAACTGACAATCGGTTGCGGCGATGCAACTGGCTGAGCGGCGTTCGCCATCCAGCACAGCCATTTCGCCAAATGCCCGGCCACGACGCAACACGGCGATTTCCACCGTCTGCCCTTCAGGGTTGAGTTTCTGCACCGAGACCGTGCCCAAATGGATGATGCTCATGAACGAGCCCGGGTCGCCTTCGCTGAAGATCGCTTCGCCCTTGGCAATCGATGCCATGTTGAAGTAGCCCGCAGCGGTCTGGAAATCAGCAGGCAGCAGTGGGTCAAACAGCCCACAGTCCATGAGCATGTCGCGGATTTCGTTATTCAGGTGTGACGGTTGTTCTGACATGGTCGGGTCTTGTTTTGGCCAATCGACGGTGTTGATGTATTTGCGCGAGGTCGGACGCTTCAAGCGTCCGACCCCACAGCTACTAAGACACGGATTTCAAACCGAGTTCATGGCTTGATCTGCAATACCTTGAAGATAAACCCGTATTCGAGTGCCACGTCACGCAAACCCTGATAGCGACCGCTCATGCCGCCGTGGCCTGCGCCCAGTTCGGTCTTGAGCAGCAGCAGGTTATCGTCGGTCTTGTTAGCCCGCAGTTTGGCCACCCACTTGGCCGCCTCCCAATACTGCACCCGGCTATCGTTGTAGCCCGCGATCACCAGCATGGCCGGGTAGTGTTGGGCGCTGACGTTTTCATACGGCGCATAGGCTTTGATTCGCTCATAAACCTCTGGCTCCTGCGGGTTGCCCCACTCGTCGTACTCGGTGACGGTCAGCGGCAGGTCGGGATCCAGCATGGTGTTGAGCACATCAACGAAGGGTACTTCGGCAATCGCGGCCTTGAACAACTCGGGACGCTTGTTGACCACTGCCCCAATCAACAGGCCACCTGCGCTGCCACCACTGATCACCAGTTGTTCGGCGCTGGTGCGCTTCTCGGCGATCAAGTGTTCAGCGCAACTGATGAAGTCGTCGAAGGTGTTCTGCTTGTTTTCCTGCTTGCCGTCGCGATACCAGGCTTCACCCAGTTCGCCGCCGCCCCGCACATGAGCGATGGCAAAGGCAACGCCACGGTCCAGCAAGCTCAGGCGGGCATGGGAAAACCACGGGTCAAGGCTTTCGCCGTAGGCACCGTAGCCATACAGGTACAGCGGTGTCGGCTGGTCGGCCAGTTCACGCTTGACCACCAGGCTGATCGGCACTTGCGTACCGTCCCTGGCGGTGGCCCACAAACGCTGGCTGACGTAAGCGTCGGCATCGAAAGGGCCGAGCACCGGGGTTTCCTTGAGGACCGATTGCTCGCCGCTGGCCAGCGTCAGTTGACGTACCTGAGCCGGTCGATTCAAGGACTGGTAGCGCAGGCGGATTTTATCGCTGTCGAACTCCAGCGTGTCCTGCACGTAAAGGCTGTAAGCCGCATCCGGTAACTGCACGCGATAGGCAGGCAGACCTTGCGGGCGCACCTCGATGATCGGCAAGCCTCCTTCGCGCAGGCTAAGGGTCAGGCCCTTGGCGTTGAGGCTCAGACCTTCAAGCATCACCGTGTCGCTGTGCGGGACCAGCACTTGCCAGTCATTGCGGGTCGGTACGCCAGTGGCTTTTTGCTTAGCCTGATACAGCGCAAAGTTGATGCCGTCCTGATTGCTACGGATCAGCCAGCTCCACACGCCATCCACCTGGCCGTGATCGATGGAATATTCGTGGCCTTCAACGCGCGGTGCCATGCACACGAATACATGTTGCGGTCGATCAGCATCCAGCACCCAGGCTTCGCTGGTGGTTTTGCTGTCGAGCCCGAGAATCAACTGCTTTTCCGAACTGCTGCGATAGCAATGCAGGAAGAAGCGTCCGTCTGGCTCGCTGAAAACCAGATCCGCCGAGTCATCACCCAGTCGGTGGCGATACAGCTTGTGAGGCCGATGGGTATCGTCCAGTTCGCCAAAAAACAGCGTCTGGCTGTCATTGGCCCAGGTCATGCTGCCGTCGCAATCTTCAAACGGCAGGCTGCTGACCTGACCATTGCTCAGCTCTTTGACGTAAAGCTGATAAACCTCTTCGCCGGTGGTGTCCAGGCTGTAGGCCAGACGCTGGTGGTCCGGGCTGATGCTGAAGGCCCCGAGGGAGAAGAAACCGCCCCCCGCCAATACATTGGGGTCGAGCAATACTTCTTCACGGCTTTCGTCGATGCTCATCGAGTCGTCTGCCGGACGCGGGCAGCGGTAATGCCGGGCGTATTCGTCACCCTCGGTGGTGCGGGTGTAATACAGATACGGTCCCCAAGGTGAGGGCAGCGACAGGTCTGTTTCAAGAATGCGGCCTTTGATCTCCTGAAACAGCGTCTCGCGTAGCGCTTCCTGATCCGCAAGCTGTGTCTGCTGCCAGGCGTTCTCTGCCTTGAGGTAGTCGAGAACTTCCTCGGTGTCGCGGTTTTGCAGCCAGGCGTAAGGATCTGCGCCATCGGCTTTGCGGGCGAGGGGGGCAGTTGATGCTGAATTCGATAAGGTCATGCAGGGCTCTCTCGTGGAGGCGCCTGGCGCAAGCGGGGAAAATGAAAAGCCGCTGCACCGGACTAATACTCAAGCCGGACAAGCCGGGTTGGCGAAAAGCCGTTATCATAAGCGCCTCTTTACCTGCCTTACCACGGATGTCATGACCGAGAACGACTATACGATCGCCTGGGGGCTCTACGCTTTTGCTGCGTTGGGCTGTCTGCTGGTTTGGTTTCTGGCGACCCGCTGGATGTGGCGTTACCTGCGCGAGCCGCTGGTGGTGATCGTTGCGGTGTTGCTGTTTACGCCGACGATGATCGACGCCACCAAGGAAATTTACGCGCCTGCTGTTGCCATCACCGCTCTGGACCTTTTGTTCAAGGTGGGCAGTAACGTCTGGAACGCGCTGTCTGACCTGGCCATGTACGGCCTGATTGCCCTTGTGGTTTACGTGCTGTTCGCGCTGATTCGCTGGCCGCTGGAAAAAAGCTGGAAAGCTCGCCATCCGGAAAAGCCGGTCCAGCCTGAAAACCCGGCTGACGCCGAAGAAGACGATGAGCCTTTTTCCGGGACTGACCGCAATACGCGTAAACCGGCGGCTCCCGCAGTCAATACCAGCAGCCGTTCGCGAGTCGAACCGCGCCTTTGAATCCTCCTCCGGCGCTTGTGTCGCCATGCTGCTGAACGTTTGCAATCGAGAACCTGAGCATGTGTGAACTACTGGGCATGAGCGCCAATGTCCCGACTGACATCGTTTTCAGCTTTACCGGCCTGATACAGCGCGGCGGGCGTACCGGCCCGCATCGTGATGGTTGGGGGATCGGCTTTTACGAAGGCCGTGGCTTGCGCTTGTTCCAGGACCCTGCGGCCAGCAGCGAGTCGGAAATTGCCCAATTGGTGCAGCGTTATCCCATCAAAAGCGAAGTGGTGATTGGCCACATCCGTCAGGCCAATGTCGGCCGCGTATGTCTGTCCAATACCCATCCCTTTGTGCGCGAACTCTGGGGCCGTAACTGGTGTTTTGCTCATAACGGCCAGTTGGCGGAATTCGGTCCCCTGGCGACGTTCTATCGCCCGGTGGGTGACACCGACAGCGAGGCGGCCTTCTGCGATTTGCTTAACCGCGTGCGTGAAGCGTTCCCTGAACCGGTAGAAGTCGAAGAACTTCTGCCGTCGCTGGTCGAGGCGTGCAGTCACTATCGCAGCAAGGGTGTGTTTAACTGCTTGCTCAGTGATGGCGACTGGCTGTTTTGCTTTTGCAGTACCAAACTGGCTCATATCACCCGTCGCGCTCCGTTTGGTCCGGCACGGCTGAAGGATGTCGATGTTATCGTCGATTTTCAGGCTGAAACGACACCCAATGACGTGGTGACAGTGATTGCGACAGAGCCGTTGACCGAGAACGAAAACTGGAACCGCTACGAACCGGGTCAGTGGGCGCTCTGGCGGCGGGGTGAGTGTGTGGCGAGCGGCAATACCTGATTTTCGGGAGCAGTGCGCAATGTTGTAGGACTGGCTTTAGCCGGGAGGACGTCGGAACATTCGCCAAATCTCCGTTGCCTGAAATACTGCCCTCCCGGCTAAAGCCGGTCCTACGAGGTCGAGGTCGAGGTCAAGGGCTCGGGCGCCAGCTTGCAGGCAAACATAGAATCTCCCACAGTAGGGATGCAGTCCAAATCCAATAGATGTGCCTGGTTTGAGAGGGATCTAAATGCTGCGAAGTTATCTGCGATTGGTCTTGTTCACAGCGGGCCTGTTGTTCGGGGTTCAGATACCGGGTTTCATCAGCGATTACGGCAAGCGGGTCGAGGCGCATCTGCTTGAAGCTCAGCAGAGCGTGCGAGGATACAACGCCACCGCGCAACAGTTCTTCAAAGGCGATGTGCAGGCGTTGATTCAGCACTACCGCAACAGTGAGGACCCGGTGTTCCGTAGCGACGCCGATACCATCAACACGCTCTTGACCCGCACCCAGGTCCTGGAGCGTGAATGGCTGGCAATGCAAGGTCCTTGGTATGCCCGGGCGATTCACGTCGCAGTGGCCGCCGATGCCGATATTCGCAGCGAGACCTGGAATGGTTACACCTGGCAGGTGTTGCTGGCACCCGACGTTATTGCGTGGGGTATCGTCAGCGCGCTGTTGCTGGCGTTCCTGATCGAAAGCTTCTTCCTGATGATCAACTGGGTCGTCAATGGCGGTCGCCGCAAGCATCGTCCGGAGCGGGACTGGCGCTGATTTTAGCCCCGGTATCTCTACACCGCGCTATATCGAGGCAAACATTGGACCTGTTGGAGCGAGGCTTGCCCGCGAAGCAGTCAATGCGGTAAGTCAGACGCACCGCATTATTGTCTTTCGCGGGCAAGCCTCGCTCCAACAGGTTCTGGGTAGATTCAGATAGCTCCGCGCTGTTTGATGAGAGTGCTACTTCGACAAAAACCTCATCCCTTCTTCCAGCCCTCGCAATGTCAGCGGATACATCTGATCTTCGATCAAATCACGTACGATATTGGTCGACGTCGTGTAGGCCCAGGCGTCTTTTGGGTAGGGGTTGATCCAGATGAGTTTCTTGAACTTGGCGGTAAAGCGCTGCATCCACAAGTAGCCCGGTTCTTCGTTCCAGTGTTCGACGCTGCCGCCCGCCTGGGTGATTTCATAGGGCGCCATGGCGGCATCGCCGATGAAGATCACTTTGTAGTCCGCGCCGTATTTATGCAGCAAGTCCTGGGTCGAGAAGCGCTCCGATCCCCGGCGCATGTTGTTCTTCCACACCGATTCATAGATGAAGTTGTGGAAGTAGAAATACTCAAGATGCTTGAACTCGGTTTTGCACGCCGAGAACAGCTCCTCGCAGACTTTGACGTGGGCATCCATCGAGCCGCCGATGTCGAATAGCAGCAACAGCTTGATGGTGTTGCGTCGTTCGGGGCGCATCTGGATGTTCAGCAGACCTGCGTCGCGAGCGGTGTGGTCAATGGTGCCGTCGATGTCCAGTTCTTCCGCCGCGCCCTGACGGGCGAATTTGCGCAGGCGGCGCAGGGCAATCTTGATGTTGCGCGTGCCCAGCTCCACTTGATCATCGAGATTCTTGTATTCCCGCTGATCCCACACCTTGACCGCTTTGCCTTTGCGCTCGCCAGCGTCGCCAACCCTGATGCCTTCCGGGTTATAGCCGCCGGAGCCGAATGGACTGGTGCCACCCGTGCCGATCCATTTGTTGCCACCGGCATGACGTTCCTTTTGCTCTTCCAGACGCTTCTTGAATTCTTCGATCAGCTTGTCGAGCCCACCCAGTGACTGGATTTGCGCCCGCTCTTCATCCGTCAGAGAGCGCTCGAACTCCTTGCGCAGCCAGTCTTCCGGGATCAGCGCCTTGAGATGATCGTCGAGCTTTTCCAGGCCATTGAAATAAGCGCTGAACGCTCGGTCAAACTTGTCGAAATGCCGCTCGTCCTTGACCAGAATCGTCCGGGCCAAAAAATAGAACTCATCCATGTCGGCGAAGGTGACACGTTGTTTCAACGCGTTGATCAGGTCCAGCAGCTCACGGACTGAGACCGGCACCTTGGCGGCGCGCATTTCATTGAACAGATTGAGGAGCATGGTCTCTCCTGAATCAGCGGTTGCCGCGACGGCTCATGAATGCAAGGCGCTCAAGCAACTGTACGTCCTGCTCATTTTTGACCAGTGCACCGGCCAATGGCGGGATGGCCTTGGTCGGATCGCGTTCGCGAAGCACGGCTTCTCCGATGTTGTCGGCCATCAGCAGTTTCAGCCAGTCCACCAGCTCCGAGGTCGAAGGCTTTTTCTTCAGGCCCGGCACTTTGCGCACATCGAAGAACACGTCCAGCGCTTCGCTGACCAGGTCTTTCTTGATGTCCGGGTAATGCACGTCGACGATCTTTTGCAGCGTCGCCCGGTCCGGAAAAGCGATGTAGTGAAAGAAGCAGCGACGCAGGAAAGCGTCCGGCAGCTCTTTTTCGTTGTTGGAGGTAATGATAATGATCGGCCGGACTTTGGCCTTGATAGTTTCGTCGGTCTCGTAGACGTAGAACTCCATCTTGTCGAGTTCTTGCAGCAGGTCGTTGGGGAATTCGATGTCGGCCTTGTCGATTTCGTCGATCAGCAGAATGACCCGTTCTTCGGCTTCGAAGGCTTCCCAGAGCTTGCCTTTCTTGAGGTAGTTACGCACGTCGTGGACTTTGTCCACGCCCAGCTGCGAATCCCGCAGGCGGCTGACCGCATCGTACTCATACAGGCCTTGATGGGCCTTGGTGGTGGATTTGATGTGCCAGGTAATCAGCTTCGCGCCGAAGGATTCAGCCAGTTGCTCGGCGAGCATGGTTTTACCGGTGCCGGGTTCGCCCTTGACCAGCAGCGGGCGCTCCAGGGTAATGGCCGCGTTGACCGCCAGCTTGAGGTCGTCGGTGGCGACGTATGCGCGGGTGCCTTCAAACTTCATCGGTAAATCCTCGATAAACAATGCGCGGACTATAGCGCGCAGGTCTGGCGGCTGTGAATGTGGGGCGGGTATTCATTGATTGAATGGCGAGGTTGGTGCGCGTCCTACGGGACTGCGTACACTCTGTGGGAGCGAATTCATTCGCGAAGGGGCCTGTACATCCGCAGCCTATGTATCATCTGAAATGCCGCCTTCCCGAATAAATTCGGTCCCACCGGTTCGCTGTGGCCAAGAGC
Organism: Pseudomonas sp. ICMP 561; assembly: GCF_002699985.1. GTDB lineage: Bacteria > Pseudomonadota > Gammaproteobacteria > Pseudomonadales > Pseudomonadaceae > Aquipseudomonas > Aquipseudomonas quasicaspiana. Next base: position 78,103 of record NZ_LKBT01000014.1, read on the forward strand.
ATAAATTCGCTTCCACAGGAATTGCGTTCGCCCCGCGCAAAATTACCCTTTGCTGTTGTCATACCGCGCATTGAACGCCTGCACGAACGCATTCCTCAGGATCTGCAGGAATGCCTGAAACGCGCTGACATCCTGGTTGTGCACGCTCCCGCTCAGTTCAACCCGGGTAGCAAACTGGTTTTCGCTCTGGTTCTTGAGCACGGTTTCGCTGCCGCCCACCACGGCTTCCCAGATGGACCGAAAGAAGCCTTTATTCTGGTTTTCGACATCCTGCTTCCAGTTGAAGACTTCAACATCGCGTAGCAGCGGTTTGATGTAACCACTCAACTGGCCTTTATTCGCTTGAGCTTCGATCACCAGATCGCCTTGCCCGGCATTGAAGTCGAAGTTGCCGTAGGCGGACGCAAAGTCGTTCAGGCGCTTGAGCTGTATGCCGGTGGCACGCAGTCGCAAGTCAAAATCCTCGAAGTTGCTGAACGGATCGAAGGTCGCGGACCCTTCCATTTTTGCGTGCCCTTCGAGGAGCGCCTTGCCTTCGAAGCGGGCATCGCGATTACCCTTTACGTCCTCGACGTTCGTCAGGTTATAGAGGCTGGCGTTGAGCGAGTCGGCCTCGATCTTCACTTTCGGCGTTGTGCTGAAATTATTGAAGGTGATCTTGCCGTCATTGATGCGGACTTCGTTGAGGGTAATCGGTAGCAGCTTGTTTATTTGCTCCTGCCAGTCGGTGCCCTTACCCGTCTGTGACGCTTGCTTGTCGTTGCCGCCGTCGACAAAGTTGATCTCTGGCTGGGCGAATATCATCTCGGCAACCACCGCGTGGTCGTACCACAGATGATTCCAGCTCACCGCCAGATCGATGACGGGTACTTTGACGAATGGCACTGGTACCTTGCCGTCCACCTTGACGATATTCAACCCGTTGATTCTGTAAGCGCCGCGCCACAGCGCCAGATCCACATCCGTGACCTGGCCGCGGTAGTCGCCCATGTTGGCGAGCTTGTCATTGAGGTAGTTGCGAACCAGCAAGGGCAGGGTGATATGCACTGCGATCAACAGCACGATAATCCCGGCCAGAGTCCAGAGTGGCCAGCTATAGCGACGTTTCATGGCAAAGGTCTCAAGTTGCGATGAGTTGTTGACTCCGTGCGTTCGCATCCGTTCGCTGCGACTGGACGCATGCAGGTCATGAGGCATAGGCTTCCAACTCTCTGACATCTGATGAACGTGCACAAGGACACCGCCATGAGCCGTATCTACGCTGACAACGCCCACTCGATCGGCAACACCCCACTGGTGCAGATCAACCGTATCGCCCCCCGTGGAGTCACGATTCTGGCCAAGATCGAGGGCCGCAATCCGGGCTACTCGGTGAAATGCCGGATCGGTGCCAATATGATCTGGGACGCTGAAAGCAAGGGCAAACTCAAGCCCGGCATGACTATCGTCGAACCTACCTCCGGCAACACCGGCATCGGCCTTGCATTTGTCGCCGCAGCACGCGGCTACAAGCTGATGCTGACCATGCCCGCGTCCATGAGCATCGAACGCCGTAAAGTTCTCAAGGCATTGGGTGCCGAACTGGTTTTGACCGAGCCCGCCAAAGGCATGAAAGGCGCTATCGAGAAGGCCGAAGAACTGCTGGCCGGCGATCCTGAAAAATTCTTCATGCCAGCCCAGTTCGAAAACCCGGCCAACCCGGCAATCCATGAAAAAACCACCGGTCCGGAGATCTGGAACGACACGGATGGCGCGGTCGATGTGCTGGTCGCGGGTGTCGGCACCGGCGGCACGATCACCGGTGTGTCCCGCTACATCAAAAACACCGCAGGCAAACCGATTCTGTCTGTTGCCGTGGAACCTATGGTTTCGCCGATCATTACTCAGGCGCTGGCGGGTCAGGAAATCAAGCCAAGCCCGCATAAAATCCAGGGTATTGGCGCTGGCTTCATTCCCAAGAACCTTGATCTGTCCCTCGTCGACCGGGTGGAACTGGTCAGTGACGAAGAAGCCAAAGCCATGGCCCTGCGCTTGATGCAGGAAGAGGGCATTCTTTGCGGTATTTCCTGTGGTGCCGCCATGGCTGCAGCGGTCCGCATGGCGGAAACCCCGGAAATGCAGGGCAAAACCATCGTCGTGGTCCTGCCCGATTCGGGCGAGCGTTACCTGTCGAGCATGCTCTTCAGTGACCTGTTTACTGATCAGGAGCTGCAGCAGTAAGACCTCGTTTGCACCGCGCTGCTTCTTGTCAGGTCGGCGAGGGTTTATGATGCCCGGCTGGCGAACCATCTATAGGATGGTTCGCCTTCACGCATGATTATCACGGCAAGACGTACAGCGGTAAGCAAGGAGAGTTAGATGACGTTTTCATTGGCTGCCAAGGTATCGATCCTGATGCTTTTCGTGTGCAGCACGCTGTATGTGCATTTGCGTGGCAAGGCGCGATTGCCGTTGTTGCGTCAGTTCGTCAACCATTCGGCGTTGTTCGCTCCTTATAACGCCCTGATGTACCTGTTTTCCCGCGTGCCGTCCAAGCCGTATCTGGACCGCAGCGCGTTCCCCGAGCTGGATGTGCTCAAGAATAACTGGCAGACCATTCGCGAAGAGGCCATGCACCTGTTCGACGAGGGCTATATTCGGGCTGCCGAGAAGAATAACGATGCCGGTTTCGGTTCGTTCTTCAAGAAGGGCTGGAAGCGTTTTTACCTGAAGTGGTACGACAAAGCCTTGCCGTCCGCCGAGGCCCTGTGTCCGAAGACTGTCGCACTGGTCAACTCCATCCCCAACGTTAAGGGCGCGATGTTCGCCCTGCTGCCCGGTGACAGCCACCTGAACCCGCACCGCGACCCGTTTGCCGGTTCGCTGCGCTATCACCTGGGGCTATCGACGCCTAACTCTGATGATTGCCGCATCTACGTGGATGGTCAGGTCTATGCCTGGCGTGATGGCGAAGACGTCATGTTCGACGAAACCTATGTGCATTGGGTCAAGAACGAGACTGACGTGACCCGCGTGATCCTGTTCTGCGACATTGAACGGCCGTTGCGTTCACGCATCATGACCCGCCTCAATCGCTGGGTCAGCGCATTTCTCGGCCGTGCAACAGCGCCGCAGAACACCGACGATGAACGCGTAGGCGGGATCAACCAGGCCTATGCCTGGAGCAAGCGCTTCAGTGATACCTTCAGCGGCAAGGTCAAGCAGTTCAAACGCAAGAACCCGAAAGCCTACCGGGTGTTGCGCCCGGTGCTGGCGGTGGTGGTGCTTACGTTGTTGGGATATTGGTTGTTTGGGTGAGGTTGAACACAGGTTTCATATAAAACCTGTGCAGACTGTGTGAAAACTACTGCAGGCTGGGCACCTTCGGTGCTACGCGCACAATACTGCGTTAAAAACAGGCGAAAAATGCTCATTTAGAACACAAACCTGTGGGAGCGAATTTATTCGCGAAAGCGGGGGTATCAGGCACCGATGTTCTTCAGGCCTGGCCCCTTCGCGAATAAATTCGCTCCCACGCAATACGCAAACTTCCTTCAGGTTGTCTTCACCGCCGCAGGCCGCAACACCAGCCACAGCGACACCGCAATCAGCGCGCCGCCGTAGACGTGCACCATCGACAGCGGCTCATCCAGAAATAACGCACCCCACAGTACGCCGAACGGCGGAATCATGAACGTGACCGTCATTGAACTGAGCGGGCCGATGCTGCTCATCAGGCGGAAATACAGGATGTAGGCCAGAGCGGTGCAAACGAGGCCCAGACCCAGCAGCGATACCCAGACACTGACGCCACCCCAACTGGCAGGCGGGTCGGTGAACACGCGATAGCCAAAAAAAGGCAGCAGCAACAAGGTTGCGCCAAGCATGCTGCCCAGTGCTGAAAGACGACTGTCCAGTCCGCCCTGACGGTCCAGCCAGCGGCGGGTCAGGAAGCCGGCGAACGCATAACACGTGGTCGCCAGCAGGCAGGCGAGGGCACCCATCAACAGCTCAAGGTTGAAAGCCACCGGTCCTGCACGCGTCAGGATGCCGACACCGACCAACCCCAGAAAGACGCCGCAGATCTTCACTGCCGAGAGCTTCTCACTGAAGAACAACCCGCCGACTAATACGCCCATCAGGGGTGTCGTGGCATTGAAAATCGACGAGTAACCGGCAGGCAGCGTTTGCGCTGCAATCGAGTAAAGCGTCGCTGGCAGCCCTGAGTTGATTACCCCCAGCAGCATGCAGGTCTTGAGCTTGCCACGAAAATCCAGGTGCACGCGCATCAACAGGAAAATGATCAGCAGGCCTGCTGCGGCAATGGACACACGAAAAAAGGCAGTCGGCACGCTGCCCAATACGGGCGCAACAATGCGCATGAACAGAAAGCTCGCGCCCCAGATGGCGGCGAGCACCAGCAGGTTGACGATATCGGCAGGTTTCATGAAAGGTCCTTCTTGTTAGAAGGGCGGGAGTTTTACCGGGAGATGGATGCTGTTGCAATGGTTTGTAACGTTATTGGCGATTGCCAGACTTCTAATTCCAGTTAGTGAGCGCAAGCGTTGAGAAAACTTGATAGATCGTCATACAACTGTATGACTTTGTTAAACATTTAATACTTTAGTGCGATAGCAAATTATCGATATGCAGCCATTCATTTATTTTGCCAGCTGCCGACACAAGTCATTAGGTCGCCGCATAACAGTCAAAGCTGCGTGGTGACTTTAATCCAACGCCAATGTATTGGCTTTGCGCCATTGAGGGCCCGTATTTTAAGGGCCTCAGCAATCGCCATGAAAAATACAAATCTATTAAAACTATCGCATTCCACCGTTTTAATCGGTTTGTGATCGGAGAGGAAGTGTCGTAATGGCTTTGAAGTTTCGTCATAAAATTCTGCTGGCTGCCTCGATCATCGTGGTATTGGCGTTCGCGTTATTCACGCTGTACAACGATTATCTGCAGCGCAATACGATTACCAAAAACCTTGAAAACTCGGTGGCTCAAGCCGGTGAGCTGACAGCGACTGGCATTCAGAGCTGGTTGAGCGGACGCATTCTTATTCTGGACAACCTGGGGCAAAACGTTGCCCGACAAGGGACCAAGAGTGACCTGGGCGGCCTGGTAGGCCAACCGTCGCTGACGTCGACGTTCCAGTTCACTTACATCGGTGATACCGAGGGCGTGTTCACTCAACGACCTGACGCCGAAATGCCTGCCGGCTACGACCCTCGCAAGCGTCCCTGGTACACCTCGACGGTAACCGCTGACAAGACCATCATCAGCGCGCCTTACCTGGCCTCGGTAGGTGGATTGGTGGTGACCATCGCCAGTCCGATCAAGATCAATGGCAAGCTTGCGGGTGTTGCAGGCGGCGACCTGAGCCTGGAGACCCTGGTCAAAATCGTTAACTCGGTAGAGTTCGGCGGCCTGGGGCATGCCTTTCTGGTAAGCGGCGACGGGCAAGTCATCGTCAGCCCGGACAAAGACCAGGTGATGAAAAATCTCAAGGACATCTACCCAGGCCAAACCCTGACCCTGGACAAGAAGTTGCGTGAAGTCACCCTCAACGGCCAGCAACGCTTGCTGTCGTTTGCCCCGATCAGCGGGTTGCCGGGGGCGGACTGGTACATCGGACTGTCGATCGATAAAGATAAAGCCTACGCGCCACTGGGCGAATTCCGGACCTCAGCGCTTATTGCAATGGTAGTGGCCGTCATCGTGATCGCCTTGCTGTTGAGTCTTCTGATCAGTGCGCTGATGCGTCCGCTGACAGCGATGGGCCGTGCCATGCAGGACATCGCGCAGGGTGAGGGTGATCTGACCCGCCGCCTGAGCATTCAGGGCAAGGATGAATTTGCCGAGTTGGGTGGCTCATTCAACCAGTTCGTCGAGCGCGTGCACGCGTCAATCTCGGAAGTTTCTTCAGCGACGCTGCTGGTTCATGACCTGTCGCAACGGGTAGAGCAGTCGTCCAATTCCTCGATTCTTGGTTTTGACGAGCAGAGCGCCCGGACCAATAGCGTGGCCGCCGCGATCAATGAACTTGGCGCTGCGACTCAGGAGATCGCCCGCAACGCTTCCGATGCTTCCGCTCAGGCCAGTCAGGCCCGGGAACAGGCAGAAGACAGCCGCGCAGTGGTGGAAAAAACCATTCAGGCAATGACCGGTCTTTCATCCAAGATCAGCGATTCCTGCACGCAAATCGAAACCCTGAACACCAGCACTGAAAACATCGGGCAGATTCTCGACGTGATCAAAAGCATCTCGCAGCAGACCAATTTGCTGGCGCTCAATGCCGCAATCGAGGCCGCGCGCGCAGGTGAAGCCGGTCGTGGCTTTGCGGTAGTAGCCGATGAAGTACGTAACCTGGCGCACCGCACTCAAGAGTCTGCCGATCAGGTGCACAAGATGATCGGCGAGTTGCAGCAGGGCTCTCATGACGCCGTGGAGAACATGAACCAGAGTCAGGCCAGCAGCCGCGACAGCGTTGACGTCGCCAATCAGGCGGGCATTCGACTGACCAGCGTCACCCAGCGCATCAGCGAAATCGACGGTATGAATCAGTCAGTGGCGGCTGCCACTGAAGAGCAGACCGCCGTGGTGGAAACACTCAACGTCGATATCAGCCAGATCAACATGCTGAACCAGCAGGGCGTCGCCAACCTCAACGAAACCCTGTCCGACTGCGCCGCGCTTTCGCAACAGGCAGGTCGTCTGAAACAGTTGGTGGCAAGCTTCAAGATCTGACCGATCCATCGGTGAATGTCAGCAAAGGCCAGCGAGCGTTGCAGTTCCTGGCCTTTTTTCAGCGCAAAGGAGAGTGCGCGATATTCAAAGACTCAGGTTTATTCGTAATCCGGAAGTTTTACCTTCTCCGAATCACGAAGGAACAGATTGGAAAATGCTTTGCGTATCATGGGTTGACCGGCAATACGCATTGCGCCCCTGAGTAACGTCAGTCCCCCGCGAGTGTGAGGCCAGAGCATACGTGGAACAATCTTCGGAACGCCTTGGCCTTCTTTCACGAATGGCCGCATCACTCGCTCGTACGCTGCAAGCGCGGACGGCAGATCCTCAGTCCTCGACAGCTCGCCCGCCAATACGTATCCACCGACAATCGCGAGGGTGGTGCCGATACCCGACAGGGGAGTAGCGCACCAGGCAGCGTCGCCAGTCAGGACAACCCGATCGTCATACCACCGGTTCATCCTCACCTGCCGAAGGACATCAAAATAGAAATCGTCTGTCCTGGACATACCGTCGAGAATGCGCGGGAAGTGCCATCCTGCATCCGAGAATTTCTCTTGCAGGAACTGCTTCTGACGCTCGGTATCCCACTGGTTTTCACCCTCGGGTTTCTTCTGCATCCCCATGTAAACATGGACAGTGTCCTGTCGACCTGGCTTCAGCGTTGCCCCGATACCGCCAACGGTATTGTATTGACGGGCAAACACTCCATCCTCGGACGTCCTGGGGATTGCGAAGTAGGCGATAGTAATATCCATCCACTTCGGCTTGTTCTCTCCCGGGAAAACCAGTTCGCGGGTGGGTGAGCCAACCCCTTCTGCAACGATGACGAGATCGTAGCGATCGCTTGGGCTGTTCTCGAAATGCACGGTGACACCATGGGCATCCTGCTCTAGCGCCTTGATTGTTTCGTTGAAGCGATAGTTTGAACGCTGACTTGCGGGTTCATAGATCATGCTGGCGATATCGCCGCGCATTATTTCCAGCTCGGCTGTTGGCCCGTCGCCTATGTCCTCGACTGCAAATCGCGCGATGGTGTTGTCATGTTCGTCGACCCAGTCCGTGCCCGCCTCACCGGTAGTGAGGTCGAGAGCCGCTTGCTCCAGCCCCATCTTTCGCAAGACTTGGCGACCAGCGCCACGCACGTCCACGTTTTGCCCGCCATCGCGAAATTGAGGGGCCTTTTCTATAACGGTCACATCAAAGCCATGGCGGGAAAGCCACCACGCTGTGGTGTTGCCTGCAACACTTGCCCCACTGATGAGGATTCTTCTGGACATGCGGATTCTCCTGTAATCCGCACTTTGTATCACGCGTGATATAAATAAACATCACGCGTGATACAAAATGTTACTCTTCCAGATTGCCGATGAAGCGCTGGAGCAACGTAACGAAAACCGTAGCCTCTTCTGGACTGAAGCCTTCCAGGCCACGTGCATTGGTGTCGAGCAAAACCTGTTTTCCCAATGCCGCCACCTCCTGACCTCGCGCTGTGATGCTCACGTTGGCAGCACGCTTGTTTGTGGCAACAACGGAACGCTGGATGAGGCCAGCAGCTTCCAGCTTGTCCAGAGTCGCAACCATTGCGGGCTGTTTGACGGCAGAGGCTTTTACAAGGTCGCGCTGAAGCATGGGGCCGCGCCAGGCAAGCCACAATAACGGGCCGAGCAGGGTTAGCGAAATACCGTGAGACCGTAACGCGGCATCGGTCGCGCGGTTGAACACGCGTTCCGCGTGATTGGCGAGATAGCCGGGAGCGACGGCGGCTTCCGGGTGGATGTCTTTATCATTCTTCATCGGAGCATTTTGTCGGATTTTGAAAGGTTCCACTACCTGCGGCCAGCGTCTAGTTTTAAACAGCAAGTCCCTTGCCCAATCTGCGTTCATGCAGCGAAACCAGAAATAGTGAAAAACTCCGAGAAAATCTACAAACCTGCATTCATCCGTTCTGAATATCACGTAAGACTGATCCCGATCACGCTCTTCTCGTCCGACAAACCTTTGATTTTCCGGCGTAATCCCTGACAATCGCGCCCCTCTTTTCTGAGGGGACGCGAAACTGCCCGGTTTATCTGACGCGTCCCTGCCATGTTGTATTAACCGGCACGGAGATTCGACCGGATGAATGATCAGGCCAACAGCGTCGAACAGCGTTTTGATGCAGCCGCTACACCGATTGCGGCATGGAGTCGTCATGACACCACCTGGATGCTCGGGTTGTTCGGCACCGCCATCGGCGCAGGCACGTTGTTCTTGCCCATCAACGCAGGTATTGGCGGCTTCTGGCCGTTGCTGGCCCTGGCGTTGCTGGCGTTTCCGATGACCTATTACGCGCACCGTGGTTTGACCCGTTTTGTGCTGTCCGGCCGTGAAGGCGCAGACATCACGGAAGTCGTTGAGCAGCACTTCGGCAAAAGCGCCGGGACGCTGATCACCGCGTTGTACTTCTTTGCGATCTTCCCGATTCTGCTGATCTACAGTGTGGCGCTGACCAATACCGTTGGCAGCTTTCTTGAGCACCAGCTTCACATCCAGCCGCCGCCCCGCGCCTTGCTGGCGTTTGTGCTGATCCTCGGGTTGCTGGCAGTTGTGCGCTGTGGAGAACGGTTCATCGTCAAGGCCATGAGCCTGATGGTCTACCCGTTCATCGTGGCGTTGCTTTTCCTGGCGGTGTTCCTGATTCCGCACTGGAACGGCGGCATTCTCAGCACGGCCACCACGCTGCCGGAGCCATCGGCATTTCTGAATACTTTCTGGCTGGCGATTCCGGTAATGGTGTTTTCCTTCAACCATTCGCCGATCATCTCGGCGTTTGCCGTTGACCAGAAGCGCATGTACGGCGATCAGGCTGAAGGTCGCAGTTCGGAGATTCTGGCGCGGGCTCACGGTTTGATGGTGGTCATGGTGATGTTCTTCGTGTTCAGCTGTGTGCTGACCCTGTCGCCAGCACAACTGGCTGAAGCCAAGACCCAGAACATTTCGATCCTGTCGTATCTGGCTAACCATTTCAGCAACCCGACGATTGCCTTCGTGGCACCGCTGATTGCTTTCGTGGCGATAGCCAAATCATTCCTGGGCCACTACATCGGTGCCAGTGAAGGTTTGAAAGGCATCGTGGTGAGAACCGGCCTGCGTCCCGCGCCCAAAGCGCTTGATCGCCTCACCGCAGCCATGATGCTGGTGGTGTGCTGGGTTGTAGCGACACTTAACCCAAGTATCCTCGGCATGATCGAAACCCTTGGCGGGCCGATCATTACCGCGTTGCTGTTCCTGATGCCGATGTACGCCATCCACAAAGTCCCGGCCATGCGTCAATACGCAGGCAAGGCGTCCAACGTGTTCGTGGTAATTGTGGGTGTGGTGTCGATGCTGGCGCTGGTTTACTCGTTGATGCAGTAAGCCTTGGAATGCAATTCTTGTAGGAGCTGCCGAAGGCTGCGAAGCGTTAATCCTGATACACCGCTATTCGCAGCCTTCGGCAGCTCCTACAGGGGTTGTGTTTCACTGGCAACTCACTGCGCCGGGTAGTCCGCCACGACCCGTTCTTCACCCGAAGCCGTCAGACCAATGATCTGATGGGCGCTTCTGCGATTACCCGATTCCATGCCCGGCGAACCCATCGGCATGCCGGGTGCAGCGACGCCGATCAGGTCTTTTTGCGCGACCAGTTCGCGAATCTCCGAGACTGGCACATGACCTTCGACAAACTTGCCATTGATCACGCCGGTGTGACATGAGCCGAGTTTCTCGGGCACGCCGAGTTTTTCCTTAACCGCGCTCATGTTGTCTTCAGGGTGATCATTCACGGTAAACCCGTTTTCCTTGAGGTACGCCATCCACTTGGTGCAGCAACCGCAATTCGGGTCGCGGTAGACGTCGATGGTTTGCGGCGCGGCATGCAGCAGTGCGCTGAAACCGAGGAGGGCGATCAGGCTGGCTTGTTTGATCTTCGAAAGCGTCATGAGAGATGTGCTCAAGGATGTTCAAAGTGCAGAGGCTACACGGGTTGTGAGGGCTGGAAAATACCGTGGTCCGCGGCACCCTTATCGCGGGCAAGCCTCGCTCCCACATGAAAATAACATTCTCCTGTGGGAGCGAGGCTTGCCCGCGATAAGGGCTACAAAGTTTTCAGCTGGATTGCGTTAGCTTAAGCTCAATAAGCCGCCACCAACCCATCCTTCCTCGGATCAGTCCCGCCCACATACCCATGCGCCGTACGCTGGATGATCTGGGCGCCGCCAAAGGCAAACACGCCACTTGGCTCTTCGACATCAATGTCATGACCTTTGGCGCGCAGGGCTTTGACCACTTCCGGATCAAACGCACGCTCCACGGCAACTTTCAGACCTGACTCGATCCTCCAGCGCGGTGCGTCGGCAGCGGCTTGCGGGTTCTGTTTGTAGCGCAGGATGCGCATCATCATCTGCAAGTGACCCTGCGCCTGCATCGGGCCGCCCATCAAGCCGAAGGACATCAACGGCGTACCATCGGCGTTCATCACAAAGCCGGGGATGATGGTGTGGAACGGACGCTTGCGCGGTGCCACGTAATTAACGTGCTGCGGATCCAGCGAGAAGCCTGCGCCACGGTTCTGCATGCTGATGCCAGTACCCGGCACCACGACGCCGGAGCCGAAGCCCATGTAATTTGACTGGATGAACGAGATCATCATGCCGCTTTCATCGGCTGCTGACAGGTACACCGTGCCGCCCGGTTTTGGCGAGCCGTGACCCGGATTCGCAGCCTGATCAGTCACCAGTCCGGCGCGCTCCATCAGGTAGGCCTTGCCCAGCAAATCCTCGGAAGGTACACGCATGTGATCGCTGTCGGCGACGTGTTCGTCCAGGTCAGCGAGGGCCAGTTTCATGGCTTCAAGCACTGGGTGAACGGTTTCAAGGCTGTCCACCGGATGCTCGCCCACGCCCAGCGCTTCCAGCATGGTCAGGCCAGCCAGTGTCGCGATGCCTTGGCCATTCGGTGGCAGTTCGTGAACCACGGCACCGGCATACGGCACTGACAGCGTTTCGATCCAGTCCACGGTGTGCGTCGCCAGATCGTCGAGGCTCATGACGCTGCCATTGGCGTTGGCATGGGCAATGATTGTCTCTGCCAGTTCGCCGCGATAGAACGCTTCGCCCTTGGTTTGGGCGATCAGTTCCAGGGTGCGGGCGTGGTCCTTGAGCTGGATTTTTTCGCCAGCCAGCGGAGCCTTGCCATCCGGCATGAAACACTCGGCAAAGCCCGGTTGATCCTTGAGCAACTGCGAGCCGCGCTTCCACAGCTCGGCGATGATCGGCGTGACCTGATAGCCATCGCGGGCATAGCCAATCGCCGGTTCAGCCAATGTGGCGAACGGCAACTTGCCGTAACGCTCCGACAACTCAACCCAGGCTGATACCGCACCCGGCACGCTGACCGCAGGCCAGCCACGTTGCGGCATCTGGCTCAGGCCCGCGAAATACTCGGGCGTCCAGGCCTGCGGTGCGCGACCGGAAGCGTTCAGACCTTGCAGCTTGTTGCCGTCCCAGACAATGGCGAAGGCATCGCTGCCAATCCCGCAGCCGGTGGGCTCGACCACTGTCAGCACCATGGCCGCAGCGATAGCGGCGTCGACCGCGTTGCCGCCCTTGCGCAGCATGTCCAGCCCGGCCTGAGCGGCCAGTGGCTGGGAGCAGGCGACCATGTTGTTGCCCATCACCGGCGAACGTGCCGAAGCGTAAGGTTGGCTGTAATCCAGATCATCGAACATATGCGTTTCTCTTTGGCAGAATAACGAAAGGTTTAGCCTTTGGGGTCCAGCGCATCGCGCAGGCCGTCACCCAGCAGGTTGAAACACAGGACCGTGATGTAGATCGCCACGCCGGGCGCAATCGACATCCACGGAGCCTGCTCCATGAAATTTTTTGCAGTATTGAGCATCGAGCCCCAGGACGGCGACGGCGGTTGCTGGCCCAGGCCGAGGAACGACAGGCTGGCTTCGGCCAGAATCGCCGAAGCGATGGTCAGCGTCGCTTGCACCACCAGCGGCGACATCACGTTGGGCAGCACGTAACGCAGGATGATCCAGCGGTCCGGCAGACCGATAGCGCGGGCACCCTCCAGATAATCCTCGTGCTTGATCGACAGCACCTGGCCGCGGGTCAGCCGGGCAAAAATCGGCATGGCGGAAAGGCCGATGGCGATCATCGCGTTGGTCAGGCTTGGGCCGAGAAACGCGCCCAGTGCGATAGCCAGTACCAGAAACGGACAGGACAGCAGCGCCTCCATGACCTGGGAAATGATCATGTCCAGCTTGCCGCCGAAGTACCCGGCCAGCAGGCCCAGGGGCACGCCGATAAACATGGCGATAGCCACCGAAACACCACCGGCCAGCAGCGAACTGCGAGCGCCAAACAGCAACCGCGAAAACAGATCCCGGCCCAGTTCGTCGGTGCCCAGCCAGTACATCAGCGAAGGCGCTTTACGCACGGCGAGGAAGTTGGCTTTCAGCGGGTCGTGGGGCGCAATCCATGGCGCCAGAAGGGCCGCCAGGACAAACAGCAGCAACACTGCCGCGCCAATCACCGCACCTTTGTTGGCGAGGAATTTCTTCAGGAACGGCGAGCGGCTGCGGGGCAGGATCGCGCTGTGCGGGAGGCTGGCAATAGCGGTCATCAGGCAGTCCTCAGACGCGGGTTGATCAGGCGGTAAAGCACGTCGGCCAGCAAGTTCAGCATCAGGAAGCCAATCGCGACACACAACACCACGCCTTGCACCACGGCGTAATCACGATTGAACACGGCATCGACGATCATCTTGCCGAAGCCCGGAATACTGAACACCTGCTCGGTGAGTACTGCGCCGCCAAGCAGTTCACCGAACAGCAACGTGGTCAGCGTCACGATGGGCATCAGCGCATTGCGAAGCGCATGCTTGAGAATCACCGTGCGCGGGAACAACCCTTTGGCCCGGGCAGTACGGACGTAATCGGTGCGCAACACTTCGAGCATCGCGCTGCGGGTGTGGCGCATGAGAATCCCCGACAGCCCGGCCCCCAGCACGAAGGCTGGCAAAATCAAGGTCTTCAGGTTTTGCCCGAAGTCCTCGCCCATGGGCACGAAACCGGAGGCGGGTAGCCATTGCAGTTTCACAGCGAAGATCATGATCAGCAGGATGCCCAGCCAGAAGTGCGGAATGGAAATCCCTGACAGCGCCACCACGTTGGCCCCGTAATCCACGGCGGTGCCTTTGCGCACCGCCGAGATAATCCCGGTGGGGATGCCGATCAGCAGCGCGATCAGCAAGGCCAGCACCGCCAGCTCAATGGTTACCGGCAGCTTGGACGCCAGCAGCGTGGTCACCGGTTGCTCGGTGCGCAGCGAGGTGCCGAAGTCGCCGGTCAGCACGTTGCCGACCCAGTTCAGGTACTGCAACGGGATCGGGTCATCAAGCCGGTACTTGTCGCGCAGGTATTCCATGACCGCTGGATCGCGTTCTTCCCCGGCCATGGCCAGCACCGGGTCACCCGGCAGCAGCTTCTGCAGAGTGAAGACGAACAGCGAAACCAGAATCAGCGTCGGGATCGAGCTGAGCAGGCGTCGCAGGATAAACATCAGCATGCCGGAACCTCGCAGGTGCGTCCGTCAGTCATGGTTTGAACGCGACGTTGGCCAGACGAATCAGGCCGTCCGGATTTGGCACGAAGCCGGTCACGTTGTTACGCATGGCAATGATGCGTGGGTCGAAATACAGGTACGCGGTCGGCACTTCGTCGGCCAGCAGACGCAATGCTTCGTTGTACAGCGCCTGACGTTGTGGAACGTCGTTGACGGTGCGCGCTTTGTTGAGCAGTTCGTCGAGCTTGGCGTTGCAGTATTTGCCGTCGTTCTGGCCACCTTTGCAGGTCACGAACTGGTGGATGTCGCCATCCGGATCAGGGCGGCCCGACCAGGCGCTCATGCCGATCTGGAAGTTGCCGCTTTGCTGTTCGCTAAGCATCGTGGCGTATTCAGTGGCAATCAGATTGACCTTGAAACCGGCTTCTTCAGCCATGGCCTGAATGATCTGCCCGACCTGTTGCGCGATAGGGTTGTTGGCCACTTTCAGGTCTACCGCCAACGGCAGCTTCACACCGGCCGCGGCCAGCAGCGCCTTGCTTTTCTCGACGTCGCGAGCCGGGATCGGCAACTCCTGATCGTAGTACGGGCTGTTTTTCGGGAACGGTTGGGCGCTTGGCGCGTAGAGGCCTTCGAACACCACCTGGTTGATCGCATCGCGGTCGATGGACAGCTCAAACGCCTTACGCACGCGCTTGTCTTTGCCCATCGGCGTGTTGGCTTTTTCGCCGTTGCCGATGTTGAACATCAACTGCATGTAGCCCAGGCCAGGCGTGTTGTAGATCGCCAGCTTGCTGTCGCCCTTGACGGTTTTCACGTCGGTCGGCGCGACTCGTTCAATGATGTCCAGATCGCCGGAGCGCAGGTTGGCCAAGCGTACCGAGGTATCAGGAATCGGCAGGAACACGACTTTGTCGAAGTGATACGCCTGCTTGTTCCAGTAGTTGTCAAAACGCTCCAGCACGATGCGATCCTGCTGCACGCGCTGGACGAATTTGTAAGGGCCGGAGCAGACGGGTTTGGACGCGAATTCGCCCTGAGCGGCTTTCGGCGCGAGCATCATCCCGGCGCGGTCCGAGAGCTGTGAAACCAGCGTGGCATCGGCTTGCTTGAGTTTGATGGCGACGGTTTTCGTGTCGATCACTTCAACGCTGTCCACCGACGCCAGCTCGCTTTTGCGCAGGGAGTCGGGCAGGGTGCGGGCGCGGTCCAGGTTGAACTTCACCGAGGCCGCATCGAAAGGTTCGCCATCGTGGTAGGTCACGCCCTCGCGCAAGGTCATGGTCAGGGTTTTGCCGTCCTCGCTCCAGTTCCAGGCGGTGGCCAGCTGTGGCGCGTAGGTCAGGTCCGGGTTGACGTCCACCAGCTTGTCGCACAACGCGGTGTACACCAGACGACCGGAATAGGTACGTGAACGATGCGGATCCAGCACATCGGGATCGTCCTGAATGCCGATGCGCAAGGTCGATTCGGCAAAGGCTGCGTTGGCGGCCAGCAATAACAACGTTCCTGTCATGACGCGTGCGATTTTCATGGCTGGCTCTCCACTGCAAGGGATTGATGGTTCTTGAACAGATTCAGGCGCTGTGTGTAGGCAGCGCTGGGTGTCGGAAGGATCAAGGTGCCGCTGCCCGCGTTGGCGATTTCACGCCAGAAGTGGCACGCCACCTGGCGCTCGGCCTCGACGGTTTCCATGACCGGCACGGCTTCTTTGCACAGCGCGCGGGCATGGGGGCAACGGGTATGAAAACGGCAACCGGAAGGCGGGCGGCTCGGGCTGGGCATGTCGCCGCCGAGCAAAGGGCGCGGTTGGCGCAGATCCGGGTGGCTCACCGGTACGGCGGCCATCAGCGCCTGGGTATAGGGATGCAAAGGGTTTTCGAACAGCGCGTTGACCGGCGCCAGCTCGACGATTTCACCCAGATACATCACCGCGACCCGGTCGCTCATGTGGCGGATTACGGCCAGCCCGTGGGCGACAATCACCAGCGTCAGGCCGAACTGATGCTTGAGGTCTTCCAGCAGGTTGACCACTTGCGCCTGCACCGAAACGTCCAGTGCCGACACCGGCTCGTCGCCAAGGATCAGCCGCGGCTCGGAAGCCAGCGCGCGAGCAATACCGATACGCTGGCGCTGACCACCGGAGAATTCGTGAGGATGGCGACCGCCGTGTTCCGGGGCCAGACCGACCGTACGCAGCAGTTCGGCGACCTTGGCCTGACGGTCGCTGCGGCTGGCTTCGCTGTGCAGCCAGATCGGTTCGCCGACAATCGATTCCACCGTCATGCGCGGGTTCAGCGACGCGAACGGGTCCTGGAAGATGATCTGCAAGTCGCGGCGTACCTGACGCAGCTTTTCCGCCGACAGGTTGGCCAGGTTGCGGCCTTCGTAAATCACGTCGCCCGCGGTTGGTTGCAGCAGGTTGAGCAGCAAGCGGCCAAGGGTTGATTTACCCGATCCGGACTCGCCCACTAACGCCAGCGTCTCACCTTTGCGAACCGACAGGTTGACCTGATTGACCGCCTGTACCGGTGGCTTCTTTGGCTGGAAAAGACCGCTTTCCACCGCAAAGTGCTTGCTCAGGCCGATGCCTTCCAGAATGGGTTTCTGCTTGCTGCTATCGGGGTTGGTACGCTCGGCGATGTCTCGTTCGGAAAGGCTCACGCACTGACTCCCACATGCTGTTCCAAGGGTGCGCGGATGCACGCGGCGAAGTGTCCGGGAGACAGTTCAAGCAGCGGCGGTCGCTCTTCCCGGCATTGCTGGATGACAAACGGGCAGCGTCCGGCGAAGCGGCAGCCGCTGGGCATTTCTGCCGGTGTCGGCACGCGGCCATTGATCGTTGCCAGGCGACCTTCACGAGGGCCAATCGATGGCATCGAACCCATCAGGCCAATGGTGTACGGATGCTGCGGATCGTCGAACAGGGTCTTCACCGGGCCGCTTTCCACCACGCGACCGGCGTACATCACCATCACGTCGTCGGCCACTTCGGCGACCACGCCCAAATCGTGGGTGATCAGAATCATCGCGGTGCCGGTTTCGTTCTGCAGGTTGGCGACCAGCGAGAGGATCTGCGCCTGAATAGTCACGTCCAGTGCGGTGGTCGGCTCGTCAGCAATGATCAGCGCTGGATCGTTGGCCAGCGCCATGGCGATCATTGCCCGCTGACGCATGCCGCCAGAGAGTTCGTGAGGGTAGGCATCCAGTCGCTGGCGGGCGTCCGGTACGCGGACTTTTTCGAGCATTTCCAGCGCCCGCTGCCGGGCTTCCTTGTCCGAAAGGCGTTGATGGCGAATCACGCTTTCGGCGATCTGCTCACCGATGGTGAACACCGGGTTCAGTGACGTCATCGGCTCCTGAAAAATCATCGCCATGCGATTGCCGCGCACGTCCAGCAAGCGCTCTTCGGACATGCCCAGCAAGGCTTCATCAATCAGCAACGAATCGCTCGCGGCAACTTTTGCGGTGGCGGGTAACAGGCCCATCAGTCCCATGGAGGTCACGCTCTTGCCACAGCCGGATTCGCCGACGATGGCCAGGGTCTTGCCGCGCTTGACGGAGAACGAAACGCCGTCGACCACATTGGCGGGTGCACCGGCGAAGCGAACGGTCAGGTCGCTGACGCTGAGGACTGTGTTATCGGTGGTTGAGGCGGTGGCGCTCATAAGCTGGCCTCCAAGTCTTGATTGATGACGTTATCCAGCGCCTGTTGCAACGCCCGCAAATGGCCGCGCATGGCGGTAGCGGCCTTGATCGGGTCGCGGGTTTCGATGGCACTGACGATGTCGTCGTGATCGTGGCTGTAAGTGTCGAGGCGGTCTGCGTTGCGCGCCCGTTGACGCAGATCGCGCCAGGCCGGGTCCAGACGAATCGCATCGAGCATTTCGAAAATATCCAGCATCAACCGGTTGCCCGCGGCTTCAGCAATGGCGCGGTGCAGGGAGCTGTCCCAGAGCTCAATGCCTTCGGCATCGGGATGCTCGGCTTCCTGCTGGCGAGTGGTGCGCTCGGCAAGGCGGCGCAGGATCGCCATCTGCTCGCCATTGGCCCGCACTGCGGCGAGTGAGGCCAGCGCGGGTTCCAGATGCAGACGCGCTTCCATGACCTCGCTGAAATTGGTCCGCCCGGAAAGCCGGGCAAAACTCATGGCCGCGCTGGGTGGCGTTGGGCCGACAAAGGTCCCTTTGCCTTGCCGCCGCCAGATCTGGCCTTCGGCTTCCAGCACTGCCAGCGCGCGACGAATCGCGCGCCTGCTGACACCGAAATCGGTAGCCAGATCGCGCTCGGTAGGCAGCGCCCGCTGGGGGAACGCAGCATGCTGAGCAACGATCTGCCGTAAGGCATCCAGCGCCAGTTTCGAGGAGTTATCGATGGGCGTGTCAGGGTCGAACCTTTGCATCGTGGTACTCGCGCCAGACCAGAAAAAGATGCCCTGAGCTGCCTGTAGGCAGTGATTCGAGGCAAGAGGGCTGGTGCAAGAGCGATGCCAATGGAAATTGGTTCGATAGTTTTTCAGGCTCTATATGCCTGGAGATTGCTAGCGATCAGGGTTGTCGGGCCAATGTGCAAAGGTCCGGTAGGGTGGTCCGGAGGGATGAACGGTAATTGGTTCGCGGGTGGGTGAACCAATTTCGAAACGGGATCAGGTTTTTGTGCATCAATGCGGGCGTGGTGCGCCGGGGTGGTGCCCGGTGATGCATGTTGGAGCGAGGCTTGCCCGCGAACCTGCGACTCGGTAAGTCAGACACGCCGCGTTATCGTTCTTCGCGGGCAAGCCTCGCTCCAACAGAAGTTATCAAGTACTACTGTTGCGCCGAACTAATCAATCAACAACCGGCGCTGTCGTCTTCACCGGCTCATCTTCATCCTTCATCTTGCGGAAGTACGTCGACAACAATGCCCCGGAGATGTTGTGCCACACGCTGAACAGCGCACTCGGCACAGCCGCCAGCGGCGAGAAGTGCGCACTGGCCAGTGCGGCACCGAGACCTGAGTTCTGCATGCCGACTTCAAGTGCCAGGGATTTACGTTGAGGCAGCGGCAGTTTGAACACCTTGCCGGTGAAGTAACCCAGCAGGAAGCCGAAAGTGTTGTGCAGGATCACCACAGCCATGATCAGCAAGCCGGACTCAGCGATCTTCGCCTGGCTGGCGGCAACCACGGCGCAGACGATCATCACGATGCTCACTACGGAAATCAGCGGCAGCACGTCAATCGCGTAGGCGACCCGGGCACCCAGCAGGCGTTGAGCCAGAACGCCAAGCACGATGGGCAGCATGACCAGTTGCAGGATCGACCAGAACATATCCATGAAGGACACCGGCAACCAGGCCGAGGCGAGGAACCAGATCAGGGTGGGCGTCAGCAGCGGAGCGAGCAGGGTGGTGACCGCTGCAATGGCAACGGCCAGCGCCAGGTCACCCTTGGCCAGCCACGCCATAACGTTGGACGAGGTACCGCTCGGGCAGCAACCCACCAGAATCACACCGACGGCGATTTCCGGTGGCAATTGAAATACCTGACACAACAACCACGCCACGCCGGGCATGATCACGAAATGCGCAACTACACCCAAGGCTACGCGCCATGGATTGCGGGCCACTTCGGAAAAGTCTTCAAGCTTCAGGGTAAGACCCATGCCGAACATCACCAGACCCAGCAACGGGACGATGAGGGGCTTGAGCCCGATGAACGCTTGGGGGAACACGAAGGCCAATATGGCGAACAGAAGCACCCAGTACGCAAAGGTATTACCGACAAAACGACTCAAGGTTGCCAATGCACGCATGGCGGGTTCCTTTCTTATTAGGTTGGGGGAGGGGGCGTCATCTGGCTGGATACGTAAAACTGTAGGAGCTGCCGAAGGCTGCGAAGCGGTTTAACAGGCAAATTGCTTCGCAGCCTTCGGCAGCTCCAGGTGACCAGTGGTGTTTAAATCCCCTGCGGAATCTCTTCACCGCCCAGCGCTTCAAACAGCTCTGGCAGGAATTCACCGAAGGTCAGCATCATCAGGGTGAAGCTGGCGTCCAGTTGACCCAAGGCCTCGTCGCCGCCGTCCTGTTCCGCTTGATCCTGCAACAGGTCTTCGAACTTCAGACGCTT
Organism: Pseudomonas sp. ICMP 561; assembly: GCF_002699985.1. GTDB lineage: Bacteria > Pseudomonadota > Gammaproteobacteria > Pseudomonadales > Pseudomonadaceae > Aquipseudomonas > Aquipseudomonas quasicaspiana. The sequence continues at coordinate 98,535 of NZ_LKBT01000014.1, forward strand.
GACGGTCATCTTGTCGTCAAGCACGAAGGACAGTTTGTCCTGCCATGCCAGGGACAGCTGGGTCACGACTTTGCCGGTGCTCAGGTGCAGCTGGATTTCATCGCTGGTCAGGTCCTGACGTTTGCAACGCACAATCCCGCCATCTTCGTGGGTGTCGCGCAGTTCGCATTCATCCAGCACGAAGAAGTTGTCGGCAGCTTTCTGCGTGGTGACCCAATCGGTCATCACAGCGGTAGGTGCGGTCTTCACCGTCAGCGGACGTACCGGCAGGGTGCCGATCACTTCACGCAGGGTCGACAGCAAATCCTCAGCGCGTTTCGGGCTGGCCGAGTTGACCAGAATCAGGCCCTGTTTCGGCGCAATAGCGGCGAAGGTCGACGAACGACGAATAAAGGCACGCGGCAGGAACGCCTGGATGATTTCATCCTTGATCTGCTCGCGTTCCTTCTTATAGACCTTGCGCATTTGCTCGGCTTCGATCTCGTCGACCTTTTCCTTTAATGCGTCACGCACAACGCTACCCGGCAGGATGCGTTCTTCTTTACGGGCAGAAATCAGCAGGAAGTCGCCGCTGACGTGGACCAGTGGTGCGTCTTCGCCTTTGCCGAAAGGGGCAACGAAACCGTAAGTGGTCAACTCTTGGCTGGCGCAGGCACGGGCCGGTTTGGTGGCCAAAGCGGTTTCCAGTGCTTCGGCATCAAAAGGCAGATCCTGGGTCAGGCGGTAGACAAGCAGGTTTTTGAACCACATGAGGTGAATCTCTCCTTCGGTAAAAAGTGGGGCATTATTCGCTGCTATTACCTCGCGGCCAACCCTGTGCTAAGCCTTTGGAAGGATTATAAAAATTATTTAAAAAAGTGCTTGCCAGAGGTTAGGTCGCTCCGTAGAATGCGCGCCACACCGAGAGTGAAGGGTGATTAGCTCAGCTGGGAGAGCAGCTGCCTTACAAGCAGCGGGTCGGCGGTTCGATCCCGTCATCACCCACCAACTCGCTCTAAGTGTTACGCGCAGCGGTAGTTCAGTCGGTTAGAATACCGGCCTGTCACGCCGGGGGTCGCGGGTTCGAGTCCCGTCCGCTGCGCCATATTCCGCTTCAAGGCCCTTGAACTCCTTGAAGCAACAGAAAGCCCGCCTAGTGCGGGCTTTTTGTTGTCTGGGTTTTTTGCTCCTGCGATTTGGTCAGGCGTCAGCCCGGGAATCTGCAGGAGCTGCCGAAGGCTGCGATGGCGGTGTGTCAGGATGAATGCTTCGCAGCCTTCGGCAGCTCCTACAAAGTAAACAGCAGGTAGAGCCTTTTACGATTACTCGCGCGTCAATTTTCGTATGGGTTCGTCTATTGCTGGATTGTGTCCCCCCATCCTTGGTGCAAGCGCCGGATCCGTGTAGCCTGAACGCCGCAGATGAACAGAAAGTCGTCGACCAGTTTCTGTTCTCAAGAGAATGGGGCGGCACGTTCTGACGACCCAATTGAACGTCCCAGCGCTTTTGTGTCGGCCCACCAGGTTATGTCGGCGAGCGGTATTGGATAAAGGCAGGATGTAGGTCCTGAGCAGGACCAGGAGAATCTACTATGTTTGCCAGGCAGGATTTATTAGAGTCTTTTGATGTAGTCGATGAAGACAGTTCTGGGCATCTTTTTTTTCAATATGATTTTCCAAAGAAAACTTTTCGATACTGTTTGAAAAACTGTGCTCATCATTATGCTGTCGTTGGGTCTGAAGATGTAGATGACCGCCGGTTTGCATCTGCTGTACTGGATCAATTGCCAGATTTTCTGTCTCCCGTTAAGCCTACCCTATATAGTCTGCAAGAAAACAGTTATGGCTTTACTCATGCGATAGCTGTTCCAAAGGATTATCACGGGCATTTGAAAGGGGATTTGCGGGATAAGCGTGATGGCCTATTTCTCTGCGTTCCGATTTTCAAGTGTGAATTTTCCGGGAGTGAGAGTGAAGTTGAATTCAAGCAATTGGTACGTATGTTGCCGATTTTTGAATGGAATAGAGACGTTTTCCCCAAATTAAATGTTTACTTTGATAATCCTTCGACAGGGGCAGGGACGGATGAAGAGGGTGCGCTGTTTAAATTTTCGACATTGGTTTTGGAAATTGAAAATCTAAATGGTGTTGTCAGTGGTTTTATTGAAGTAACGAACTATAAGGGTGGTGTGATAGAAATTTTGTCGCCTGCTGTCGATGCGTATACGTTGATAAGAAATCGTTGTGATGATGAGGCTGAGACACCCTTGAGTTTTTCCGTACTTATGAAAAAGATTGCCGCGTTCTCCCAGCTTTAGTGGATCTGTTGATAACGTCGCGCCGGAAGCAAAGTCGAACTTGATTGTGGGTGGTGACGCCTGTTTTCAGGTTCCACCTCCTCAAGGCCCTTGAACTGCTTGAAGCAACAGAAAGCCCGCCTGGTGCGGGCTTTGTTGTCTGGGTTTTAGTGATATGCCCGGCCGGTCCTACGAGATCCCGCCAAAGCCCTTGAGATGAACGCGCGGATGGCCGGGCCAGCATTGCCCGTCGATGCCTCGACACCGGAACTGGCTCGGGAGTGGGTCGCCCGCTTGCGCGGCACGCTGCGCTGACTGTCCGTCGCAACAACACCCGCAGCACGGTGCAATGCCGGCTGCGGCACAGGCTGAAACAATCTCTCACTTAATCATAATTATTCTCATCCCCCCTTCGTCTTATTGGAAAGCAGGTAAGAAGGCTGACGTAAAAGGCCTTCTACCGATCTATTCGCTGGCGACAGGAGAGTAAGTCCGATGGCATTTGATCGCGAAGACGCGCTGTACAAGGTTCTGATCAATCAGCAAGAACAGTATTCGCTGTGGCCCGACTACAAGGCCGTGCCGGCCGGCTGGCGTGAGGCGGGCAAGCAGGGCAGCAAGGCTGATTGCCTGGCCTACGTCGAGCAGGTCTGGACCGACATGCGGCCACTGAGCCTGCGGCAAAAGATGGACGGGCAGGCGGAGGCACGTTAAGCCATGCAGCGTCCTGCCCTGCGACTGTTCTGTCTGCCTTACTCGGGTGCCAGCGCCATGGTTTACCTGCGCTGGCGTCGCTCGCTGCCAGCATGGATCGAAGTCTGTCCGCTTGAGTTGCCCGGTCGTGGCCGACGTTTTAATGAGCCGCTGCAAACCGATATGCCAGCGCTGGTGGCGCAGCTTGCCGTCGAACTGGAAGGTCGCCTTGATCTGCCTTACGTCCTGTTCGGTCACAGTCTGGGAGCGTTGCTCGCCTTTGAGTTGGCCCACGCCTTGCGGCGCAAAGGGGCGCCGCCTGCGCGAGCGCTGTTCGTCTCCGGCGCACCGGCTCCTGCCCACCGTGAATACCACACTGACTTGCAGGCAGAGCAGAGTGATGAGCAGTTGCTGGCCCGTTTGCGTCAGTTGGGCGGAACCGACGAGGCGGTGTTCGCGGACCCGGAAATGCTGCTCCTGACTCTGCCGGTACTGCGTGCCGACTTTCTCTTGTGTGGCCGTTACCGCTATGACCGTCGGGCATTGCTCAGTAGCCCGATTCATGTGTTTGGCGGCAAGCAGGACCGCATGTCGGTAGAGGCTTTGTCGGCGTGGCAGAACGAAACCGCTGAAGGCTTCTCCCTGGAGATGTTTGACGGCGACCACTTTTTTATCAATGCCCATGAAGCGCACCTGCTCGAGCTGATGGTCGAGCGCCTGCAGCCAGTCGGGCCAGTGCAACAGCCGGTCACGGCTTGAGCGGAGAATGCGCGATGGATTCCAGTCAACTGTTTACCTTTGAGACATTGCCCGGCGTTCGCGGCGACCTGCCGTTGTTGGTCCAGGCGCGCCACGAAGGCATTGATCTGCAGGATGCGCTCGCCGATTTGCGCGTGTTGAGCACCAAGCGCCTGGAAAAGTGCGGCGGCTTGTTGCTGCGTGGTTTTCACGTCGGGGGGGCCGAGCGCTTTAGAGAGTTCGCGGCAGGCTTTGGTCATCCGCTGCTCAACTACGAGTTCGGTTCAACGCCGCGCAGCAATGTGACCTCCGGTGTTTATACGTCCACCGAGTATCCGGCCCATCAGCACATTCCGCTGCACAACGAGCAGGCCTACACCCGCGAATGGCCGATGAGAATCTGGTTCTATTGCGTGCAGGCCGCGCTGGTCGGCGGTGAAACCCCAGTGGCGGACAGCCGCGAGGTCTATCGGCGTGTGCCGCAGGCCATTCGCGAGCGCTTCACCGAACGCGGCCTGATGTACGTGCGCAATTTCGGCAACGGTCTGGATGTGTCGTGGGAACAAGTGTTCAACACCGATAACCAGCAGGAAGTCGAAGCCTACTGCCGTCAGCACTGTATCGAGTGCGAGTGGAAAGACGACGGCGAACTGCGCACGCGCCAACTCTGCCAGGCGGTGGCGCGTCATCCGCGCACTGCGGAGTGGGTCTGGTTCAACCAGGCGCACCTCTTTCACATCTCCAACCTGCCACAGGAAGTACGGGAAAACCTGCTGGAGGTGGTCGACGAGGAGGACTTGCCGCGCAATGTGTACTACGGCGACGGCAGCCCTATCGAAGATTCGCTGCTCGATGAAGTGCGCGGTGTCCTGGAGGAAACCAAAGTGGTTTTCCCGTGGTACAGCGGCGACGTCCTGATGCTCGACAACATGCTGGCTGCCCACGCCCGCTCGCCATTCAGCGGACCGCGCAAAGTAGTGGTGGCTATGGCTGAAGGTCATCAAGTCAGCACGCTTTCCTGAAGCGTTGATTACCGCGTCAGCTTTTTAGCGCTGGCTCTTTAGCGCTTGAGGCAAGGCTGACGCGGCTTTTTTCTTTTTTTGAGAACTGCCCCGGCGGGCGGGCCACTGCCCGTCGTCCATAACAGGTGATGCCATGAATGACCCCTACGAAGCCGTCAACCTGGTTGAGGTGTTGCAGCAGCGTGCCTGCCAGACACCTGAAAAGATCGCACTGCGTTTCATCGCCGAAGACGGCGATCAACCGCTCAGTTACCGGGAGCTGGACGAGCGTGCACGAGCCTTGGCTGTACAGATGCGCCAGCATGCCGCTTCGGGAGCGCGGGCGGTGTTGTTGCTGCCGAGTGGTCCAGATTACGTCACCGCTTTTTTCGCTTGCCTCTATGCGAACGTTATTGCCGTTCCGGCCTATCCGCCAGAATCGGTACGCCCGCAGCATTTGATGCGCCTGCGCGCTATTCTCGACGATGCCGAGCCGAGCCTGGTACTGACCGATTCGACTCTGATCGAGGCTCTGCGCCCAGCCTGCGAGCGTAGCAACGGTGAGTCGCCACTGCTGCTGGCGGTCGATCAGGTGCCGAGCGCGCTGGCCGAACAATGGCAACTACCGACGCTGCGTGACGACGACATCGCCTTTCTGCAATACACCTCTGGCTCCACGTCGACTCCCAAGGGGGTACAGGTCACTCAGGGCAACCTGTTGGCCAATGAGCGGCTGATTCGCCACGGGCTGTCGATTAGCGATGACGATGTGATGGTCAGCTGGCTGCCACTGTTCCATGACATGGGCCTGATTGGCGGTCTGCTGCAACCGATCTACAGCGGCTTTCCCTGCGTATTGATGTCGCCCCGTTACTTTCTCGAACGGCCGCAGCGCTGGCTCGAAGCGATCAGCAAGTACCGGGGGACCATCAGCGGCGGCCCTGACTTTGCCTATCGTCTGTGCTGCGAGCGACTCAAGGAATCCGCGTTTAAAAGCCTCGACCTGAGCTGCTGGCGACTGGCGTATTCCGGCTCCGAGCCGATCCGGCCCGACACACTGGAACGCTTTGCCAGCCAGTTTGCCGTGGCCGGATTCGACGAAAACGCCTGGTTCGCCAGTTACGGCCTGGCGGAAGCCACGTTGTTCGTCAGCGGCAGTCGGCGTGGTCAAGGTATTGCCCAGATTGAGGTGGATACCCGCGCGCTGGCCGATAACCTCGGTCGCCTGGGCTCCGGCAGCCGTCTGGTCAGCTGTGGCTGGGGCCAGCCAGAGCATCCGTTGATGCTGGTTGATCCGGTCAGCACTGAGCCAGTAGCGGAGGGCGGTGTCGGCGAAGTCTGGAGCTCTGGCCCGAGCGTGGCCAGCGGCTACTGGCGCAACCCACAAGCCACCGCCAAGAGCTTCATCGAGCGTGACGGCCGTGTCTGGCTGCGCACCGGCGACCTGGGTTTCATGCACGGCGGAGAGTTGTTCATCACCGGTCGCCTGAAAGACATGATCATTATTCGTGGCCAGAATCTGTACCCGCAGGATCTCGAACGCTGCGTTGAAGAAGAAGTGGACGTGGTGCGCAAGGGCCGCGTTTCGGCGTTCGCCATTGAGCATGATGGCAATGAAGGGATTGGCATCGCGGCAGAAATCGGCCGCAGCGTGCGCAAGCTGGTGCCTGCCGAGGCGTTGATCAAGGCCATCAGTGAGGCTGTGGCAGAGCGTTTTCAGGAAGTCCCTGTGTTGATCGCGCTGCTTGAGCCGGGTGCGTTGCCAAAAACGTCTAGCGGCAAACTGCAACGCTCAGCCTGTCGCCAGGGTTTGGCCGACGGCAGTGTCGCCAGCTATGCCGTACAGCGTGCCGGGCAGATGCTCGACGACTCGAAGCAGGACAATACGCCGCTCAGCGCTGCCGAGCAGGCCATGGCCGAGCTGTGGACGCAGGTACTGGATGCGCCTGTGACGCAGCGTGAAGCTAACTTCTTTGCCTTGGGCGGTAACTCGATCAAGGCCGCGCAACTGATGGCTCGACTGCGTGAACGCGAAGGTCGCGCAGTGGAGTTGCGCCTGTTGTTTGAGGCGCCACAACTGGACGCTTTCGTCGCCGCGCTGGACAGCCAGCCGCAGCACTCGGTCGTCCCCGTCGCGCTGCTCGACCGTCAGGGTCCATTGCTGCCATCTGCTGCCCAGCAGCGTTTGTGGTTCCTGTGGAAGCTCGAACCACACAGCGCCGTGTACAACATTGGCGGCCGCTTGCGGCTGCGTGGTCAGCTTAATCTGGCCGTATTGCAGGAGGCTTTTACGGCCTTGTTGCAACGGCATGAAGTGCTTCGCAGTCGTTTTGTCGAGTCCGAAAACGGCGAGGTAACGCTGCAGTTTGCCGCGCCCGGTGCGGTCCCGCTCAGCGAGGTCAACCTCGGTTCCCTGGCCGACGCCGAGCTTGAAATCGAAGCCCGTGCCGATGCCGAGCGTTTTATCGCTGAGCCCTTCGATCTGGCCAACGGTCCGTTGCTGCGTCTGCGTTTGCAGCAGCTGGACACTGACCGCCAGCAGCTGTTGCTGTGTGTGCATCACATCGTGGCCGATGGCTGGTCGCTGAACCTGCTGCTCGGGGAATTCACCGAGCTGTACAGTGCCCGTCTGCAAGGTCGTGAAGCCACTATCGCGCCCTTGTCACGCCAATACCTGGACGTCGCCGAGGCCCAGCGCCAGCAACTGCAAGCCGGTGAGGGCGAGCGTCAGTTGCAGTGGTGGAAAGAGCGCCTCGGCACCCGGCATGTGCCGCTGGAGCTGCCTTTTGCCTTGCCTTACCAGCCACAGCAAAGCCGCCGTGCCGCGTTCATTGACGATGAACTGGGCGCTGATTTGAGTGCCAGACTCGGCCAGTTGGCACTGCGCCATGGCGTTACCCCGGCAATGCTGCTGCTGGCCGCCTTCAATCTGTTGTTGCAGCGCTACAGCGCAACCCACGATTTGCGCGTGGGCCTGACCCAGGCGGGACGCGAAAGTCTGGACAGCGAAGCGTTGGTAGGTTTCTTCGTTAATCTGCTGGTTCTGCGTTGCGAGCTGCCTGCGGGTCTTACCCTGGCAGAGCTGCTGCACCAGGTGCGAGACAACGTGCTGCAGGCACAGGCGCATCAGTCGTTGCCGTTCGAGCAATTGGTGGAGGCCTTGCACCCGGAGCGTGGTCACGGCCGTCATCCGCTGTGCCAGGTGGCCTTCGATTATCAGTGGCAAACCCGTGCCGCGGACAACCTCAGCGGCTTGCAGGTCGAAGCGCTGGAGCAGATCGACCTGCAAACGCCGTTCGATCTGGTGTTGCGTGTGCGTGAAAGCCAGGATGGCCTGCGTTTGAACTTCTGCTATGCCAGCGAGGGCTATGCCGCCGCAGGCATGCAGCGTCTGGCGAGTAACTTCCGGCGCCTGCTGCAAACCCTGCTGCAGCAGCCTGCTGATCAGCCGCTGCAAGCCTCGGCATGGCTGCCCGAAAGCGAATGGCGTGACACCGCCGATTGGCCAGTGCAGGTTTTTACCCCGCTGAGCGAACGGATTGCCGAGCAGTGTCTGGCGCTGGGCGACCGCCCAGCCCTGATTGATCCGCAGCATCAGCTCAGTTTTACCCAGTTGGAAACGCGTTCCAACGCACTGGCGAATCACCTCATCGCCCAAGGCATTGGCGCCGAAGTACGCGTCGGTGTGGCCCTGCCGCGTGGAGTGGAAATCCCTCTGGCCCTGCTGGCGGTCATGAAAGCCGGGGGCGCCTATGTACCGCTGGATATCGACTACCCGCGTGAACGTCTGACGTGGTTGATACAGGACGCCGGTATTCACTGGGTACTGACCCACAGCAGCTTGCGCGACCGGTTGTCTCTGCCGGACGGGGTGCTGAGTCTGGAGCTTGATCGACTGGACCTGAGCCGCGAATCGACGCAGCGCCCGGTAGTCACCGTCGAGGCGCAAAACCTCGCGTACCTGATCTACACCTCGGGTTCGACTGGCCAGCCAAAAGGGGTAGCGGTCGCCCACGGTGAAATCGCCATGCATTGCCAGGCGATTGGTCAGCGTTATGCGATGAGCGCTGCCGACCGTGAGCTGATTTTCATGTCCTTTGCGTTCGACGGTGCTCACGAGCGCTGGCTGACGGCGCTGTCGCACGGGGCCAGTGTGTTGATTCGTGGTGACGAGCTGTGGACCGCCGAGCAAACCCTGAATCAACTGCGTGACCATTCGGTGAGCGTGGCGGCTTTCCCTCCGGCTTATCTGTTGCAGTTGGCCGAGGAGGCCGCTCGCCAAGGTCCTGTGCCGAGCATGCGGATCTATTGCTTTGGCGGCGACGCCGTGCCCGAAGCCAGTTTCGAACTGGCCCGGCGGCACCTCAAGGCCGAACATCTGATCAACGGCTATGGCCCGACCGAAACAGTGGTCACCCCTCTCTTGTGGAAGGCCGATGCCAGCGCCCAGTGCGGCGCGGCGTATGCGCCGATTGGCGAAGTGGTCGGCGCGCGTCGCCTGTATGTGCTCGATGATCAGTTGCAGCCTCTGCCACGTGGCGTCGCAGGTGAGCTGTACATCGGCGGTGAAGGCTTGGCGCGGGGTTATCACCAGCGTCCGGCAATGACCGCCGAGCGTTTTATTGCTGATCCGTTCAGCGCTGCTGGCGGCCGTTTGTACCGGACCGGTGACCGGGTTCGCCTGCGTGAAGACAACGCTATGGACTATTTGGGGCGTGTCGACCAACAGGTGAAAATTCGTGGCTTCCGGATCGAGCCGGGGGAAATCGAAGCGCGCCTGCAAGCGTTGCCGGGCGTTCATGCGGCGGCGGTATGCGCCCGTGAGTCGGTGCAGGGCCTGCAACTGGTGGGCTACGTGGTTGCCGTCAGCGGTCAGCCATTGAGCACCGACAGCTTGAAAACGGCCCTGCGCGATCAGGTGCCGGACTACATGGTGCCTGCACACATTCTGTTGCTCGACAGCCTGCCGCTGAACATCAACGGCAAGCTGGACCGAAACGCGCTGCCGGAACCGCAAGGGCAGGGTGCCGAATTCGTTGCGCCACTGGACGGCATCGAATGCCAGGTCGCTGCGATCTGGAGTGAGGTGCTCGGCGTGGCGCGTGTCGGTCGTCAGGACGATTTCTTTGATCTGGGCGGGCACTCGCTGCTAGCGACTCAGGTGGTGTCGCGGATCAAGCGTGACCTGGGCCTGGAGTGCCCGCTGCGTACCCTGTTCGAATGCTCACGGTTGAACGAGTTCGCGGCGCGACTGGCTGCCCAGGATGTCTCGGTCAGCACCCACTCAGTGCTGCGAGCCCTGCCGCGCAATGGCACCATGCCGCTGTCAGCCGCCCAGAGCCGCCTGTGGTTCTTCTGGCAAATGGAACCGCAAAGCGCGGCCTACAACGTGCCCGGTGCGCTGCGTTTGCGCGGTGCACTGGATCTTGCAGCGCTGCGCCGCGCTTTCGATGCGCTGGTACAGCGTCACGAGACCCTGCGCACCCGTTTCGACGAAATCGACGGCCATCCATTTCAGGTAATCGAACCTGCGCAAGCTTTGCCGCTGGTCGAACACGACCTGTCTGGCGTCGTTGATGCTGAACTGCAAGCACGACAGTTGGCGGCAACCGAAGCGATGCAACCCTTCGATTTACGCCAGGGACCGTTGCTGCGTCTAAGCCTCATTCGTTTGGGTGACGATCACCACGTGTTGCTGTTGACCATGCACCACATGGTCTCCGATGGCTGGTCGATCCGGGTACTGGTCAATGAGTTCAGCGAGCTTTATGGCGCATTCACGGCGCAGCGCGAACCGGTTCTGGCTCCGTTGTCGGTGCAATACGCCGACTATGCCCAGTGGCAACGCGAGCTATTGGCCAGCGCCGAGGGCGCGCGGCAGCTTGCCTGGTGGAAGGAGCGTCTGGGCACTGACCAGATCGTGCTCGAACTGGCGACCGATCGTCCGCGTCCTGCCGTACAAAGCTACCGTGGCGCAAGCCTGGGCTTTGAACTGGACGGCGATCTTGGTACTCGCCTCAAGGCGTTGGCCAAAGCGCATGACGTGACGTTGTTCATGCTGCTGCTGGCCGCTTACGGTGTCTTGCTGAGAGGCTACAGCGGTCAGCGTGACCTGCGTATTGCGGTGCCGGTGGCCAGTCGGCAGCAGATGGAAACCGAAGGCCTCATCGGCTTCTTCGTCAACACTCAGGTCATACCGTGCCACATAGACGACTCAGCCAGCTTTGCTGCGCTGCTCGCAGAAACCCGTCAACTGGCACTCGGCGCCCAGGCCAATCAGGACTTGCCGTTCGAACAACTGGTAGAAGCCTTGCAGCCCGAACGCAGCCTGGCGCATAACCCTTTGGTGCAGGTGAAATTCAACTTCGGCTTTGATGTGAGCGTCCTGCCGAATGCCGGCGACCTGCGGCTTGAGCTGTTCAGTGAAGAGCAATACGGCGCACGGTTCGACCTCGCGCTGGACATGGCCGAAGGGCAGGACAATGTGCTGCGCGGCAGCTTTGTCTATGCCAGCGACTTGTTTGATGCACCGAGCGTGGCGGCCATCGCGCAGACCTTCCGCCAGTTGCTCGCCCGTCTCTGCGAAGCACCGACACGTCCGTTGTCCGAGCTGCCGCTGGCGGCATTGGGCGAGGCTGCCGAGTTGCGCGGCGAACTGCAGCAGTGGCCGTTCAGCAATGTGCTAGCCGGGTTCGCCGCTCAGGTCGTGACACGGCCTGAGGCGATTGCCGTGCAGGCCTGGGATGGTCAGTTGAGTTATGCCCAGCTTGACGCTGCAACCAATCAACTGGCGCGACGCTTGCAGGCCGCCGGTGTGCAACCGGGCGACCGCGTGGCGCTGTGTCAGGCGCGCAGCAGCCAGTGGGTGCTGATGTTGTTGAGCGTCATGAAGGCGGGGGCGGCGTACGTGCCACTGGACCCGGCGCTGCCGTTGGCGCGACTGCAACGTATCGTGGTCGAGAGCGACGCACGTTGTGTATTGCTCGGTGATCCTGCGTGGCTGACCAGCTTCGGTGATGCGGCACTGTTGGTCGATGCTGGCAGCGAGGACGGTTTCTCCGACGCCGCACTGTCACTGCCTGTCGATGTTACCAACGCAGCCTATGTGATTTTCACCTCCGGTTCGACCGGGCAACCCAAGGGCGTGGTGGTCAGCCACGGCGCATTGGCCAACTACGTTCAAGGTATTCAGGCACGTTTGGATCTGCAGCCAGGGCAGGGCATGGCGATGGTCTCATCGGTGGCCGCCGACCTGGGCAACACCACGCTGTTTGGGGCGTTGTGCTCCGGTGGCCGACTGTGTCTGGCCAGCCAGGATGATGTAGCGGATGTCGAATGTTTTGCCGCCTTCATGCAACAGCATGCGGTGGATGTACTGAAGATTGTTCCCGGTCATCTCAGTGGCTTGCTCGCCGCACTGCCTGAAGCCCGGTTGCTGCCGCGTCAACTGCTGGTAGTGGGCGGCGAAGCGTGCGACCGCAGTCTGTTGCAACAGGTGCGGGAACTGGCACCGGCTTGCCGCATCGTCAATCACTATGGCCCGAGCGAAGCGACGGTCGGTGTCTTGACCTATGAACTGGCGCATGACGCCGAACTGCCGTTGGGCGCGCTGGCAATCGGTCGGCCATTGCCCAACTGCCACGTGCGGGTTGTGGACGAGTACCGCAACCCGTTGCCGGTTGGCGTGCCGGGTGAGCTGTTGATTGGAGGTGCCGGGCTGGCTGATGGCTACCTGAGCCAGCCCGAGTTGAGCGCCGAGTATTTCGTGCACATCGACGGTGAGCGTCTGTACCGCAGCGGTGACCGGGTGCGCCTCCGACACGATGGGCTGATCGAGTTCCTTGGGCGTCTCGATGAGCAGGTCAAGATTCGCGGTTACCGGGTTGAGCTGGGGGAAATTACCCAGGCCCTGAAAGCGCTGCCCGGCGTCAGTGCCGCGCTGGTACTGGCCGAGCGCGAAGCCGAGGGCCCATTGCGCCTGTTGGCATGGTGCGTCAGCAGTGCTGGCAACGCTGAAAGCCTGCGTCAGGCACTGGCGGAGCAAGTCCCTGAATACATGCTGCCCGCACAGTTGATGCTGCTGCCTGGCATTCCCTTGACCCCCAACGGCAAGGTTGATCGCCAGGCGCTGCCGCGTGGCCCGGTGGTGGAGGCTGGCAGTGCGCCGGAAACGGCGATGAGCGAACTGGAAAGCCAGTTGGCCGACATCTGGCAAGCCGTTCTGAAGATTGAAGCGGTGCGTGCCGAAGACAACTTCTTCGAACTGGGTGGCGACTCGATTCTCAGCCTGCAAATCATCTCGCGCATCCGCAAGCTGGGTTACAAACTCAGCCCCAAACAGCTCTTCGAGCGTCAGAGTGTTCGCCAACTGGCGCAGTGGCTGGAAAGTCGCGGCCCGGCCAAACCGGTGGTGACAGCCGCCGCAGCTGCGGTGGCCGTCAGTGGCGAGTTGCCGTTGGCGCCGGTCCAGGCGCGGTTCTTCGAGCGTGTTCACAGTGATCAACGCAATCACTGGAACCAGGCAATCTTGCTGCAGCCCAAATCGCCGCTGGACCTGGACAACCTGACGCGTGCGCTTCACTGGTTGCTCGGTCAGCACGACAGCCTGCGCTTGCGCTTCGACAGCCGCACCCAGCCTGTGCGGCAGGTCTATGCCGAGCCGGGTTTGCTGGACCTGACGCTGCCGTGGCGTCGCCGTGCCAATGACGAGCAGACCCTGGAACGCCTTTGCGACGAGGCGCAACGCAGCCTTGATCTGAGCGCAGGCCCGTTGCTGCGAGCAATGCATGTCAGCCTGGAAGATGGCAGCGAGCGCCTGTTACTGGTCATTCATCATCTGGCCGTAGACGGTGTGTCGTGGCGGGTGCTGCTGGAAGACCTCGAAAGCGCCTACCGTCAATTACTGGCAGGCAAGGCTCCGGCGCAACTGGTTAAAAGTGACAGCTATCAGGCCTGGACCCAGCGTCAGCATGCCTTCGCCAACAGCGCCGAGTTGCAAGCCGAACTGGGTTACTGGCAGGCGCAGTTGCAAGACGCTCCGGCGTTGCCGCAGACGCGTAGCGATGCCCGGACCACTTGGCGTGAAGCTGCGCAGGCGAGTTTCAGCCTGGACAGCGAAGCTACCCGGCAACTGCTTGGCCCGGCTCAGCAGGCGTACCGCACCCAGATCAACGACCTGTTACTTACCGCACTGGCCCGTGCGCTGTGCAGTTGGAGCGGTGCCGAACAGGCGCTGATCGAACTGGAAGGCCATGGCCGCGATGCTTTTGATCAGGGTGCGGCACTGGACCTGAGCCGCAGCGTGGGCTGGTTCACCAGTCTTTACCCTGTGCGCCTGAGTCCTCAAGGCGATGTCGGTGCTTCGTTGAAAGCCATCAAAGAGCAGTTGCGTGGCGTGCCGCGTGCCGGTATCGGGTACGGCTTGCTGCGCTACCTCAGTCCATTGGGTGCGCAGTTACAAGAGCTGCCGCCAGCACGAGTAACCTTCAATTATCTGGGGCAGTTCGACCAGCAGTTCACTGATTCGGCATTCCTCCCGGCCAAAGAGTCGGTCGGCCGCAGCCATGCCGATGACGCGCAATTGGGCAATTGGCTGGTGTTCAACGGCAAAGTGCTCGGCGGTTGTCTGCAACTGGAATTGCACTACAGCCGTGAAATGTTCGACGCCTCACTGATCGATCAATTGTTGAGCGTGCTGCAGGCAGAGCTTCAAGGTTTGTTGCAGCACTGTCTGCAAGCCGCTCCGGCGTTGACCCCGAGTGATGCACCACTGGCGGGCCTGGATCAGGCCACGCTGGACAGCTTGCCAGTCGACGCCAGCAACCTGGAAGACCTGTATCCACTGGCTCCGATGCAGCAGGGCATGCTGTTCCATGCCCTCGATGTGCCTGGCTCGGCGCTCTACGTCAACCAACTGCGCGTGGACCTGGACAACCTCGACGAAGCCCGCTTCGTGGCGGCCTGGCAGCAGGTGCTGATGCGCCATGCCACGCTGCGCAGTGGCTTCCTGACTGAAGGCCTTGAAGTGCCCTTGCAGTTCGTGTTGCGCCACGCCGAATTGCCGGTGGAGCATTTCGACTGGCGCGAGCGCAGTACCGACCGGGTAGCGCTCGACGCATTGGCCGACAGTCAGCGCCAACGCGGTTTCGACCTGACGCGTCCGCCCTTGCAGCGTCTGGCACTGGTACGTCTCGGTGAGCGGCGCTTCCACTTGCTGTGGACCTGTCATCACCTGTTGCTGGACGGCTGGAGCAGCGCCCGCTTGATCGGTGAAGTGCTGGCCGCTTATCAGGGCAGCAGCCTGCCGCCGGTAGCGGGGCGTTACCGGGATTACATCGCGTGGTTGCAGGTGCAGGATGCCAGCCTCGGTGAGCGCTTCTGGCGTCAGCGTCTGGCGGGTTTTGACGAGCCGACGCTGTTGGCGACTGCCTGCGCGGGCAGCTATGTCATCGAACCGACGCGCGAGGTGCGCAGCCAGTTCGATGCCGTCGCCAGTCAGCGTTTGCAGCAGTTTGCCCAGCAACAGCGCGTGACCCTCAATACCCTGTTGCAAGGGGCGTGGCTGTTGCTGCTGCAACGCTACAGCGGTCAGTCGCGGGTAGCCTTCGGGGCCACTGTGGCCGGGCGTCCGGGAAATCTGCCGGGTGCCGAGGACATGCTCGGGCTGTTCATCAATACCCTGCCCATCGTCCAGCAACCGCAGGCCGCTCAGGCACTGGGTGACTGGCTGCGTGAATTGCAGGCCTACAACCTGGAAGTGCGCGAGTTCGAACACAGCCCGCTGTACGACATTCAGCGCTGGGCCGGGCGTGGTGGTCAGGCGTTGTTCGACAGCATTCTGGTGTTCGAGAACTTCCCAATGGATGCCGCACTCACGCATTCGGCGGCAGGTGAAGACGGCCTGCGTATCCTCGGTCATCAGCCGGTGGACTCCACCAACTACGCGCTGACCCTGGTCGCCAGTGCCGGTGAGTGCCTGGATGTGCGTTACGGCTACCGGTCCGAGCGCTTCTGCGCCAGCCAGGTCGAGCGTCTGCGTGAGCATTTCGAGTGCCTGCTGCTGAGCTTCTGTGACAGTGCCGAGCAAGCATTGGCGCACTTGCCGATGCTGGCCGCGACTGAGCGCGAACAGTTGCTCCACGGCTGGAACGACACCGCCGCTGAATTCCCTGATCAGGTGCAACTGCAAAGCCTGATCGAACAGCAAGTCGCTGCAACGCCGGATGCTTTGGCCGTGCAGTTCG
>NZ_LKBT01000015.1 GCF_002699985.1 Pseudomonas sp. ICMP 561
TGAAAAATCAGAGCGAATATCAACCCAAAGGGTGGGTTATGGCTTGATCACAACCATAGAATCTCCCACAGGTGACAGGTTTCATAAGGACATCGTGTATTGATGCGCGAGTGCTGACCTCGCCGATACATGGCTTAACAAATGCTTCAGGCCGACAGCGACATTTTGCGGTAACTCATGTCCAACAACAGTCGTCTTCATAGCCGCCCAATAAGTCCCGCAATTGCAACGGAGCAACACCCATGCAGATGTATAAAAAATTCCTGCTGGTCGCAGCCGCCACTCTGGCCCTGACGACCAGCGCTTTTGCGGTGGAGAAGATGAAATTCGGCGTCGAAGGCGCTTATCCACCGTTCAACGGGAAGGATGCCAGCGGGCAGGCAGTGGGCTTTGATGTGGAAATCGGACACGCACTGTGCGCAAAAATGAAAGTCGAGTGCGAAGTGGTCACCTCCGAATGGGAAGGCATCATCCCGGCGCTCAATGACAACAAATTCGATTTCCTGATTTCATCCATGTCGATTACCAAAGAACGCGCCGAGCAGGTGGACTTCACCGCGCCGTACTACTCCAGCAAATTGCAGTTTGTGGCGCCAAAAGGCACCGAGCTCAAAACCGACAAGGACTCCATTCGCGATTCGCTGCTGGGCAAGACCATCGGTGCGCAGGCGTCGACGCTTTCGGCGTCCTGGCTGCAGGAAAACCTGGGCATGGATATCACCCTGAAGCTTTACGACACTCAGGAAAGTGCCTTCACGGATCTTGCCGAAGGGCATGTGGACGCGGTTCTCGCCGACAAATACGCCAGCTACGAATGGCTCAAGGGCCAGCCCGGTTCAAGCTTCGAGTTCAAAGGCGATCCTGTTCTGGACAATGACAAGATCGGTATTGCCGTGCGTCTGAACGACCCGCTGCGCGCTCGACTCAATCTGGCGATCAAGGAAATCATCGAAGACGGCACCTACAAGAAGATCAACGACAAGTACTTCCCGTTCAGCATTCTGTGATTCAAAGCGCCTGATAACACTTACGTATTAATATTTTTCTGCGCTCAGACGTCCTTTACGCGTAGACGCCCGATCAGGGCGCTGTTATGAAGAGGGCTGGCTTTCCACAGCCAGCCCTCTTACGCGTTTGAACCCGACAGCTGACCATGGCCAACGACCTCGCTTTGCACGATGAACAGCTTCGCAGTCGATTCCGGGCTTTGGACAGCTTCCTGTTCGCCTGGCAGGGATTGTGGCGGCCACGCCCCTTCACCCATCTGCAGTTGCCTTGGGAGCATCAGTACCCGGAACTGGCTGACTGGTTACGCCATCGCTCGCTGGACCAGGCCGAAGCAGCCCACAACCACCCGGAGCATCTGGCAGCACCGTTCCCCTTTCCACAGCTGGCAGGTGAGGCACAGGCGCTAAGTCAGGTACACGCGCTGGCCGCCTTTGAGCTTCCCCCTGTTGAGCCGCGCATGAGTGTCGACGTGCCAGGCCGCAAATGGCAGCAGATCGAAGCGTTCGCCAGTTGCCTGAGCTTCGAACACAAACCGGCCCACTGGCTGGACTGGTGTTCGGGCAAAGGCCATCTGGGACGGCGTCTGCTCGAACCCAGCCAGGGCCTTACTTGCCTGGAGCGCGACCCGGCTCTGGTCGAAGCAGGAGACCAGCTCAGCGCGCGTTTGAACGTAAACGCCGCTCATGTGCAGCAAGACGTCATGGCTGACGATGCATGGCGTCGGCTTCAAGCACATCACACACCTGTCGCCCTGCATGCCTGTGGGGATTTGCACGTGCAGTTGATGCGGCTGGCCAGTCAGGTCGGCTGCAATCAATTGGCAATTGCGCCGTGCTGCTACAACCGCATCGAGACCGAGTACTACCAACCGGTATCAAGTGAGGGACAGGCGTCAGCGTTGAAGCTGTCCCGGGACGATCTCGGCCTGCCTCTGAGCGAAACGGTAACTGCCGGCGCGCGCGTGCGTCGACAGCGCGACCAATCCATGGCCCGTCGCCTATCGTTCGACTTGCTGCAGCGACGACTGCAAAACAGTCAGGATTACTTGCCTACGCCGTCGCTGCCCAGCGCCTGGCTGGATAAGCCTTTCGCTGACTATTGCCGTGATCTGGCAGCGCTCAAGGGTCTGCCCGCTGTCGGCGAACAACATTGGTCCACCCTTGAGGCTGCGGGCTGGGAGCGCTTGGCTCAAGTGCGCAATCTGGAATTGGTGCGCAACTTGTTCCGCCGTCCACTGGAGCTGTGGCTGGTGCTCGACAAGGCGCTTTATCTGCAAGAACACCACTATCGCGTGAACGTAGGGACCTTCTGCGAGAGCCGCATTACGCCTCGTAATTTGCTGATGATTGCGCAGTTGCATTGACAGTTATCAATTGCATAGCCTGTGGATAACTCTGTTGATGAAAAATTGACAGACGTCCCATTTGCTTAGCAGGCTACTTATCCGAACGGTCAGGTGTTCGACTTTTCGCTTCATAAAAATCTTTTAAAAACATACAGTTGTATTTAAACGAGAACATTTCCGGAAATTTCATTCCATTTGGTTATTTTGGCCTGCCACTTGTGCATAAAAATTTGAGTACAACGGCCCCAAAAGGCCACCACGCCAGATGATGCAGCCGACCGAGACCCGGTGGGAGCCAGGCTTGCACGCGATGATGACACCGCCGATTTGAAGTGAATCGCGCCCAGCTTTATCGCGAGCAAGCTCAGCTCCGGCAGGGTTTTGCACCACCTTGAGCCCCCACCGAATTCCTCTGTTGCCCCTCCCCCCCGTGGTCATTAGACTTACGCCTCATTTAAGCGAGAGCAGGGTCGATGTCCACGGTCTTTCCCGAAGATTCTGTCGGTCTAGTCACGCCGCAAACGGCACATTTCAGCGAGCCTCTGGCACTGGCCTGTGGCCGCTCTTTGCCTGCCTACGATCTGATCTATGAAACCTATGGCCAGCTCAACGCCGCGCGCAGCAATGCCGTGTTGATCTGCCATGCCCTTTCCGGTCACCACCACGCGGCAGGCTATAACAGCGTCGATGACCGCAAGCCCGGTTGGTGGGACAGCTGCATCGGTCCCGGCAAGCCTATCGATACCAATCGCTTCTTCGTCGTCAGCCTGAATAATCTGGGGGGCTGCAATGGCTCAACAGGGCCAAGCAGTATCAACCCGGAAACCGGAAAACCTTTCGGCGCCAACTTCCCGGTCCTGACCGTTGAGGACTGGGTACACAGCCAGGCGCGGCTCGCTGACTCGCTGGGCATCCAGCAATGGGCAGCGGTAGTCGGCGGCAGCCTGGGCGGCATGCAAGCTCTACAATGGACCATGACTTACCCTGACCGGGTTCGTCACTGCCTGGCGATCGCCTCGGCCCCAAAATTGTCGGCGCAGAACATTGCCTTCAACGAAGTGGCGCGTCAGGCCATCCTTTCGGACCCGGAATTCCATGGCGGCGACTTTCAGGAGTTTGGTGTCATTCCCAAACGCGGCTTGATGCTCGCGCGAATGGTCGGGCACATCACCTACCTGTCCGATGACTCCATGGGCGAGAAATTTGGTCGTGGCCTGAAAAGCGAGAAGCTCAACTACGACTTCCACAGTGTGGAATTCCAGGTTGAAAGCTATCTGCGCTATCAGGGTGAAGAGTTCTCCGGCCGCTTTGATGCCAACACTTACCTGTTGATGACCAAAGCGCTGGATTACTTCGACCCGGCAGGCGCGTTCAACGATAACCTGGCTGCGACCTTCGCCAACGTGACTGCAGACTTCTGCGTCATGTCGTTCACCACCGACTGGCGCTTCTCGCCTGCCCGCTCCCGGGAACTGGTGGACGCACTCATGGCGGCCAAGAAGAACGTCTGCTATCTGGAGATCGACGCACCTCAGGGCCACGATGCGTTCCTGATCCCGATCCCGCGCTACTTGCAGGCCTTCTCCAGCTACATGAACCGAATTGTACTTTGAGGACGCCATGAGAGCCGATCTGGAAATCATCCAAGAATGGATCCCTGCGGGCAGCCGCGTGCTCGACCTTGGTTGCGGCGACGGCGAACTGCTGGCGTGGCTGCGCGACAACAAGCAAGTCACCGGCTACGGCCTTGAAAACGACGCCGATAACATTGCTCGCTGCATCAGCAAAGGCGTCAACGTCATCGAACAGGATCTGGACAAGGGCCTGGGTAACTTCGCCAGCAACAGCTTCGACGTCGTGGTCATGACCCAAGCGCTGCAAGCGGTGCATTACCCGGACAAGATCCTCGACGAAATGCTGCGCGTGGGCCGACAGTGCATCATCACCTTCCCGAATTTCGGTCACTGGCGCTGCCGCTGGTACCTTGCAACCAAGGGCCGGATGCCGGTTTCGGACTTTCTGCCTTACACCTGGTACAACACGCCAAACATCCACTTCTGCACCTTCGAAGACTTCGAAGAGCTGTGCCGTGGCCGCCACGCGAAGGTCATTGATCGGCTGGCAGTGGATCAACAGCATCGGCATGGCTGGGCCAGCAAACAATGGCCGAACCTGTTGGGTGAGATCGGTATCTACCGGGTCAGCAGCCCGGGGTTGCAGGAACACAAGATCGCGATCTAAAAATTACGCACAAACCCTGTAGGAGCGCGCTTGCCCGCGATTCGATTTTGAACTTGGCCTATTGGTCGCCTGAACGAATGCCATCGCGGGCAAGCGCGCTCCTACAAGTTTGATAAGGAGAACGACCATGCATCGTCTGGCAATCATGTTGATGTGCGCCCTCAGCCTGTCGGCATTTGCTGCTGACTACGCCAGGCCGAATCGGCAGGAAACGTTCGGAGACGTGACGGTCCACTACAATGCTTTTGCTTCAACCACTTTGTCAGCGGACGTGGCGAAAGCATCCGGTTTGATCCGCAGCAAACAGCTGAACGTAATGAACATCACCGTGCTCAAGGCGGGCAAGCCAGCGCCGTCTGTGGTGACAGGTACCTACAAGGACCTGACCGGACGCCCTGAACCACTGACCTTCAAGCAGGTAACGGACAAAGGCTGGATCAGCTACATCGCGCAGTTCCCGCTTGAACAGGCCGGAACCTACACCTTCAACATTGATGTGAAAGCCGGGAATCAGGACAAACATTCCTTCAGCTTCAATCAAGAACTCTATCCAGGCGAATGATGACTTTCCCGCAGCTCGTATTGGCCAGCCACAACGCTGGCAAGCTCAAAGAACTCCAGGCCATGCTCGGCGACAGCGTAAAACTGCGCTCTATCGGCGAATTCAGCAGCGTGGAGCCTGAAGAAACCGGTCTTTCGTTCGTCGAGAATGCCATTCTCAAGGCTCGCAACGCGGCGAGGATTTCCGGCTTGCCAGCGCTGGCTGACGATTCGGGGCTGGCGGTGGATTTCCTGGGCGGTGCACCAGGCATCTACTCCGCGCGCTATGCCGACGGCCAAGGCGATGCGGCGAATAACGTCAAGCTGCTCGACGCCCTCAAAGACGTACCTCAAGAGCAACGCGGCGCGCAGTTCGTTTGCGTACTGGCGCTGGTGCGTCATGCCGATGATCCATTGCCGATCCTCTGTGAAGGCCTGTGGCACGGGCGCATCCTGACCGCTGCCAGCGGCGAGCACGGCTTCGGTTACGATCCGCTGTTCTGGGTGCCGGAGCGCGATTGCTCCAGCGCCGAACTAAGTCCCGCCGAGAAGAACCAGCTCAGCCACCGCGCCCGCGCCATGGCGATCCTGCTTACGCGTCTGGGCTTGACATGACCCACGAAACACCTGCAAAACCGCTGTTCCTCAGCGCAACCGGTTTCTCATCGACCGAGCCGAGGACAGCCTTGCTGCAACTGCCGCCGTTGTCGTTGTACATCCACATCCCGTGGTGCGTACGCAAATGCCCGTACTGCGATTTCAATTCCCACACCGCCAGCCCCGTGCTGCCGGAAGCGGAGTACATCGACGCGCTGCTGGCCGATCTGGATCTGGACCTGCCTTACGTTTATGGCCGCGAACTCAGTTCGATCTTCTTCGGCGGCGGCACGCCGAGTCTGTTCAGTGCAGAAGCGCTGGGCCGCTTGCTCCAGGGAGTCGAGCAACGTATTCGTTTTGCCAGTGACATCGAGATCACCCTGGAGGCTAATCCCGGCACCTTCGAGCAGGTCAAGTTCAGCGCCTATCGCGGGCTGGGCATCAATCGCCTGTCCATTGGTATCCAGAGCTTCCAGGAAGCCAAACTCAAGGCACTGGGGCGTATTCACAACGGCGATGAAGCCATTCGGGCCGCCGACATGGCGCGCCAGGCGGGCTTTGATAACTTCAACATGGACTTGATGCACGGCCTGCCGGATCAGTCGCCTGAGGATGCATTGGGCGACCTGCAACAAGCCATCGACCTGAAACCGACGCATTTGTCCTGGTATCAGCTGACGCTGGAGCCCAACACGGTGTTCTGGAACCAGCCGCCGACGCTGCCGGAAGACGACATCCTCTGGGACATTCAGGAGGCAGGCCAGTTGTTGCTCGCGCAGAACGGCTACGCACAGTACGAAGTCTCGGCCTATGCGCAACCCGGCAGACCCGCGCGGCATAACCTGAATTACTGGAGCTTTGGAGACTTCATCGGCATCGGTGCCGGGGCCCATGGCAAGCTCAGCCATCCGGACGGGCGCATTGTGCGCACCTGGAAAACCCGCTTGCCCAAGGACTATCTGAATCCGGCCAAGCCATTCAAGGCCGGTGAGAAGCTGCTCAGCGTTGAAGAATTGCCCTTCGAATTCCTGATGAACGCACTGCGCCTGACAAATGGTGTGGACGCTGCATTATTTCGTGAACGCACCGGTCTAAGCCTCGATTCGCTGGCCAGTGCGCGCCAGCAAGCCGAGCAACGTGGCCTGCTGCAAGCTGATCCGACCCGATTGGTCGCAACGCCGCAGGGTCAGTTGTTTCTCAACGACCTGCTGCAACACTTTCTGATCTAAGGACCCTGCATGGATTTGATACTCGACCTGCTCGCCACCATCTCCCGCTGGAGCCGCAGCAACCTCTCGGAAATATCCCTCGCCCTGGTGGGCTGTCTGCTGGTGTTGTTTGGCGCTGACTTCAAGGGCTGGGTCGAACAACGCATCAGCAGCTTCGCGGGTGCCTTGCGCATCCCGTTGATGGCCTTGCTGGTCACCATCGGCAGCGGCGCAGCGCTGATCTATGCCACACCGTGGGTGATTCGTGGCCTGAGCCAGTTCAACAACTACAGCCTTGCGCCCGTGTTGTTGGTGGTGCTGGTGTTGATCGGGGTTGTTGCGGACAGGAAGTAACGCTCAGTAGAAGCGGTAGGAGCCAACTTGTTGGCGAGACGTTGGTCCTGCGAACACAGGGATATCGCCTCGCGAACAAGTTCGCTCCTACCGAAGGATCGGCGGATTAATCCACCTTCTCGAACTTCAAATCCCAAACCCCGTGCCCCAAACGCTCACCACGGCGTTCGAACTTGGTGATCGGGCGCTCGGCCGGGCGTGGCACGCATTTGCCGTCTTCGGCCTGGTTGCGATAACCCGGTGCGACATTCATCACTTCCAGCATGAATTCAGCATAGGGTTCCCAGTCAGTGGCCATGTGCAGAACACCGCCGACCTTCAGCTTGCTGCGTACCAGCTCGGCAAACGCAGGCTGCACGATGCGGCGCTTGTGGTGACGGCTCTTGTGCCACGGATCCGGGAAAAACAGCATCAGACGATCAAGACTGTTATCGGCGATGCAACGGTTGAGCACTTCAATCGCATCGCAATCGTAGACCCTTACGTTGGTCAGGCCCTGAGTAAGCACGCCGTTAAGCAGCGCGCCAACACCTGGGTAATGCACTTCAACGCCGATGAAGTCCTGATCCGGCGCAGCAGCAGCCATCTCCAGCAGTGAGTGACCCATGCCGAAACCAATTTCCAGCGTGCGCGGCGCAGAACGACCGAACACCTGATCGTAATCCACTGGCGCGTCGGTCAATGGCAACACATACAGCGGACGGCCTTGATCCAGACCACGCTGCTGGCCTTCAGTCATGCGGCCGGCGCGCATCACGAAACTCTTGATACGGCGGTGCTGGCGCTCTTCGCCTTCTTCGGCAACAGGCAGCTCTGGGTTTGGAACGAGTGGATCAGTCATCAACGGGCTCTATATCGAACGACACATTATCTATTGGACCGTAGGACCGGCTTTAGCCGGGAGAGGGCCAGTACACACGACGAAATTCCTTGATCAGAATGACGCCCTCCCGGCTAAAGCCGGTCCTACGGTGCAGCGTTGCTTTACCGAATCAACCCATCCAGCGGCGAAGACGCGCTGGCATAGAGTTTTCTAGGCATGCGCCCGGCGAGGTAAGCCATACGACCGGCAATCACTGCGTGCTTCATGGCAGCGCCCATCAGGATCGGGTCCTGAGCATGGGCAATAGCCGAATTCATCAACACCGCCTCACAGCCCAGTTCCATGGCGATGGTGGCGTCGGAAGCAGTGCCGACACCAGCATCCACCAGCACCGGCACTTTGGTTTCTTCCAGGATGATCTGCAGGTTGTACGGGTTGCAAATACCCAACCCGCTACCAATCAGACCAGCCAGCGGCATGATCGCGATACAGCCGATTTCAGCGAGTTGACGCGCAATGATCGGGTCATCGCTGGTGTAAACCATCACGTCGAAACCTTCCCTGACCAGCACTTCGGCGGCCTTGAGGGTTTCGATCACGTTCGGGAACAGGGTTTTCTGATCCGCCAGCACTTCCAGTTTGACCAGATTCTTGCCGTCGAGCAGTTCACGGGCCAAGCGGCAAGTGCGCACCGCCTCAATGGCGTCGAAGCAGCCCGCCGTGTTCGGCAGGATGGTATAGCGATCCGGCGGCAGGACATCCAGCAGGTTCGGCTCGCCCGGGTTCTGGCCCAGATTTGTCCGGCGTACTGCGACGGTGACGATCTCGGCACCCGACGCTTCGATGGCCAGACGGGTCTGCTCCATATCCACGTACTTGCCGGTACCCACCAGCAGGCGCGACTCGAAAGTCCGACCGGCCAGAACAAACGGCTTGTCGCTGCGAACATTGCTCATTGGAAATCCTCTTGGAAGTTGAGGTCTTGCAGTTGAATCAGGAAACGTCCAAGCCTAGCCGCCGCCAATCGCGTGGACGACTTCGACCTGATCGCCTTCGTTCAAGGCCGTGGTCTCATGCTGGCTACGCGGCACGATATCCAGGTTCAGCTCGACTGCGACACGACGCCCGACAAGATCAAGGCGGGTCAGCAATGCCAGAACGGTCGCGCCGTCGGGCAATTCAAAGGGTTCACCGTTCAACTGAATGTGCATGCGCGGGAGCAGCCATCATTTTTGGGGGCGAGCATTCTAGCCCGATCAGCCGGTATGACCAAGGTAAAGCGATGTGTGGGACCTCACCCGGTAGGAGCGAACTTGTTCGCGAGGCGGTTTAGCTGGCGAAGTCCATCTACAGCCTGTAACGACGCCTCGCGAACAAGTTCGCTCCTACCGGTCCCGAGTCTGACCAGTATCAAACCCCACCCAGCCGCCACGCGGTCAGGCCCAGCAACGCCCAGCCCACCAGAAACGCCAGCCCACCAAATGGCGTGATGATGCCCAATTTGCTGATGCCGGTCAGGGTCAACAGATACAGGCTGCCCGAAAACAACACAATCCCCAGCGCAAACGAGAAACCGGCCCAGGTCATGAGCCTGCCGGGAAGCTGAGCGGCCAGCACTGCCACGCCCAGAATCGCCAATGCATGGATCAGTTGATAGAGCACACCGGTATGGAAAATCGCCAGATACTCAGGGCTCAGGCGGTTTTTAAGGGCATGCGCGGCAAAGGCTCCGAGGGCAACGCCGGTAAAACCGAAGAACGCTGCCAACATTAAAAAGCTACGAACCATAACTAACTCCGTTCAAAAATCGTCCAAAGGCGCACGGTCTGTATAATGGCCCGCTCAACGGGTTCGGCCAAGCCATCTCTATGCTGCGTTCACTAGTACGTCGTCTTATCAAAGCCCTGCTCCTGTTTGCTGCGGGCAGCGTGTTGCTGGTCCTGATCTTCCGCTTCGTGCCGCCACCGGGCACGGCGCTGATGGTTGAGCGCAAGGTTGAATCGTGGGTCGACGGCAAGCCTATTGATCTGCAGCGCACCTGGCAGCCATGGGACAAGATTTCCAATGACCTGAAGGTCGCGGTTATCGCGGGCGAAGATCAGAAGTTCGCTGAGCATTGGGGCTTTGATGTTGAGGCCATTCAGGCTGCCATTGCCCACAATGAGATGGGCGGCTCTATTCGCGGTGCCAGCACCCTGAGCCAGCAAGTCTCCAAGAACCTGTTTCTGTGGTCGGGCCGCAGCTATCTGCGCAAAGGCCTGGAAGCGTGGTTTACCGGGCTGATCGAAATCCTTTGGTCCAAGCAGCGGATCCTCGAGGTCTACCTGAACAGTGTCGAGTGGGATGACGGTGTGTTCGGCGCTCAAGCGGCAGCGCAGCATCACTTCGGCGTGAATGCCAGCGCCCTTTCGGTGCAGCAGGCCAGCTATCTGGCAGCGGTGCTTCCCAACCCCCGCGAATGGAGCGCCAGCCGTCCAACCAGTTACGTCGCAGGCCGCGCCAGCTGGATTCGCCGGCAGATGCAGCAGTTGGGTGGGGACGATTACCTGCTGGGTTTGAATAACAGCCGTAAGCTCTGACAGGCGGACTCGAACCGGTAGGAGCGAATTCATTCGCGAACGGCTGCGCAGCAGTCGCAAATCTGGCGACCCGACTCCAGCACATGTATCGGGTAGCAGGTTTTGCTGCCGCTTCGCGCCAGTTCGCGAACAAGTTCGCTCCTACCCAGGATGCGAACTCATTACGCCTACGCCTGAACGAGCACACACACGAAACTGTGGGAGCAGATCCAGACACACAAACAAAAACGCCCCGACCGGTTTCCCGGTCAGGGCGTTTCTTTATCGATGAGCCGTTATTACGCGGCTATCGACAACTTGAGCTTGTTCATCGCGCTTTTCTCAAGCTGGCGAATACGCTCGGCGGAGACGTTGTACTTCTGCGCCAGGTCATGCAGCGTCGCTTTCTCTTCAGCCAGCCAGCGCTGATAGAGGATGTCACGGCTGCGGTCGTCCAGCACTTCCAAAGCCTGATGCAGATTGGCAGTGGAGTTGTCAGTCCAGTCGGAATCTTCCAACTGACGTGCCGGATCGTAACGATGGTCTTCCAGATAGTTCGCTGGCGACTGGAACGCGCTGTCGTCGTCGGCTTCAGCAGCCGGGTCGAACGCCATGTCGTGACCGGTCAGACGACTTTCCATCTCCCGCACTTCACGCGGCTCAACGCCGAGGCTTTCAGCCACGCGATGAACTTCTTCATTGTTCAGCCACGCCAAACGTTTCTTCTGGCCACGCAGGTTGAAGAACAGCTTGCGCTGGGCTTTGGTGGTCGCGACTTTCACGATGCGCCAGTTACGCAGGATGAACTCGTGAATTTCCGCCTTGATCCAGTGAACAGCGAACGAAACCAGACGCACACCCATTTCCGGGTTGAAGCGTTTAACGGCCTTCATCAGGCCGACGTTACCTTCCTGAATCAGATCTGACTGAGCCAGGCCGTAACCGGAATAACTGCGTGCGATGTGCACAACAAAACGCAGGTGGGCGAGGACCATCTGCCGAGCCGCCCCCAGATCCTGCTCATAATAGAGACTCTCAGCCAGTTCACGCTCCTGCTCAGGGGTCAGCAAAGGAATGCTGTTCACCGTGTGCACATAGGCTTCCAGGTTCGCACCCGGGACTAAGGCATACGCAGGTTGCAAAGAAGTGGTCATACGAAATGTTACCTCCGTCACATGACTCGTGCAGTTCAGCACTGCGAAATTGACTCGGGAACCGCTATACAAGTTCCCTGTATAAAAAAGTCAATACATGAAGAAAAATTTACCGAGGTGCCAGCTCTCTCAAATGGCGTGCTACTGCAATCCAGGCACCGATATACCCTAACAACACCGCTCCAAGCAAGAGTGATAGACCATCGGACGCTGGAACGCCAGCCAGAGAAAAATCACTTCCGTACAATCCGGCCAGTCCAATTACCGCGTCGTTGAGCCAGTCCAGCCCGAAAGCCAACACACCCCAAGACAGAAAACCTGCGCCAAGCCCATACAATGCGCCCATATAAAGGAAGGGACGCCGTACATAACTATCGGTGCCGCCTACCAGCTTAATGACTTCGATTTCGGTGCGCCGGTTCTCGATGTGCAGACGAATGGTGTTACCAATCACCAGCAGCAATGCCGCCACCAATAACACGGTCAGGCCAAACACAAAGCGGTCGCCTAGCTTGAGAATCGCCGCCAGACGCTCTACCCAGACCAGGTCCAGTTGCGCCTGCTCGACGTTGGGCATGCCTGCAAGTTGAGTCCGCAAGGCCTCTAGCGCAGGTTTGTCCACCTCATCCGGAGTCACCAGCACGACGCCCGGCAGCGGGTTTTCCGGCAATTCCTTGAGCGCTTCACCCAAGCCGGATTGCTGCTGAAACTCCGCCAACGCCTGTTCCCGGCTGATGTATTCAGCCTCGGAGACGCCTGGCATCAGACGAATTTCGTTACGTAATTTTTCGCCCTCGCTGGCGCTGGTATTCAGCTTCAGGTAGATCGAGATTTGTGCAGCGCGCTGCCAGGAACCACCTAACCGCTCGACATTGTTGAGCAACAACGACAAGCCCATGGGCAGACTCAAGGCAATCGCCATCACCAGACAAGTGAAGAAGCTGCCGATCGGTTGCTTGCCCAAGCGACGCAAGCTGTCGATCAAGCTTGAACGATGCGCTTCCAGCCAGGCGTTGAACAGCGTACCGAAGTCTGGACCGTCATCGTCATGGCTGTTTTTTGACTTTTTCGGAGCAGGATCGGCGGCTTTCGGCGATACGCGCTCGGAAACCTTAGGGGAACGTGTGGCACTCATACCCCAGCCTCCCCGTCACCGATGAGGCGACCGCGTTGCAGAGTGAGCATTCGGTGACGCATACGGGCGATCAGCGCCAAATCGTGACTGGCAATCAGCACGCTGGTGCCGAGGCGATTAATGTCTTCGAATACACCCATGATTTCCGCTGCGAGCCGTGGATCGAGGTTACCGGTGGGTTCATCCGCGAGCAGCAAAGCTGGACGATGCACAATGGCGCGAGCAATGCCGACCCGTTGTTGCTGGCCGGTAGACAGATCGCCGGGGTACAGCTCGGCCTTGTCGGAAAGAGCCACGCGCTCCAAAGCGGAGTCCACGCGTTTCGTGACTTCCAGCTTGGACAAACCAAGAATCTGCAGCGGCAACGCGACGTTGTTGAAGACCGTACGATCAAACAGCAACTGGTGATTCTGGAACACCACGCCGATCTGGCGGCGCAGAAATGGAATCTGTGCATTGCTGATCTGACCAAGATCCTGCCCCGCCAACAGCAGTTTGCCGGTGGTCGGACGCTCCATGGCCAGCAGCAGGCGCAGCAAGGTGCTTTTGCCCGCGCCGGAGTGGCCGGTCACGAACAGAAACTCGCCACGACGCACTCGAAAGCTCAGCTCATGCAAGCCGACGTGTCCGTTCGGATAGCGTTTACCGACCTGTTCGAAACGAATCATGTGCGCTCGCGCTCCGCAAACAGGGCCTGAACAAACGGCTCGGCCTCAAAAGTACGCAGGTCATCAATGCCTTCGCCCACGCCGATATAGCGGATAGGCAGATCAAACTGTTTGGCGAGCGCAAAGATCACGCCGCCTTTGGCCGTACCGTCCAGCTTGGTCAACGCCAGACCGGTCAGGGACACCGCCTGGTGGAAATGCTTGGCCTGACTGATCGCGTTCTGTCCGGTACCGGCGTCCAGCACCAGCAGCACTTCGTGAGGTGCTTCGGCGTCCAGTTTGCCGATGACCCGGCGCACCTTCTTCAATTCTTCCATCAGGTTGTCTTTGGTTTGTAGACGACCGGCGGTGTCAGCGATCAGCACGTCGATACCGCGGGCCTTGGCGGCCTGCACAGCATCGAAGATCACCGAGGCGGAGTCGGCACCGGTATGTTGAGCGATGACCGGAATCTTGTTGCGCTCGCCCCAGACCTGCAGTTGCTCGACGGCAGCGGCACGGAACGTGTCACCGGCGGCGAGCATGACTTTCTTGCCTTCCAGTTGCAGCTTCTTCGCCAGCTTGCCAATCGTGGTGGTTTTGCCCGCACCGTTGACGCCGACGACCAGAATCACGAAAGGTTTGTGCGACGCGTCGATGACCAGCGGTTGCTCAACCGGTTTGAGCATTGCCGCCAACTCTTCCTGCAGCGAGGCGTATAACGCCTGGGCGTCGGTGAGCTGCTTGCGTGCCACTTTCTGGGTCAGGCTGCGGATGATCACACCCGTTGCCTCGACGCCAACGTCGGAGGTCAGCAGGCGGGTTTCAATCTCTTCCAGCAAATCATCGTCGATCGCTTTCTTGCCCAGGAACAGGCTGGCCATACCTTCGCCAATGCTGGCGCTGGTTTTGGACAAACCTTGTTTGAGGCGAGCAAAGAAGCCAGCCTTGGTCGCTTCAGGCTGAGCGGCAACAGGCGCTGGCGGGGGTTCGATGATGGGTGCAACAGCTGCAGCAGCGGCCGGAGCCATGGCAGCAACCACGGGAGGAACAACCGGCTCAGGTTGCGGCTCGGGTTCTATCGCAACCGGCTCTGGCTCTGGCTCTGGCTCTGGCTCTGGCTCTGGAGTGATGGTCGATTCCGGCTCGGCAATCGGCACGTCAATACGAGGCGACTCAGGGTGCGGTTCAACCGGATCGGCAACAGGCGCAATCGGCGGCGTAACGTGCAGCTCGTACTCATTGACCAGCGCGACAGGCTCTTCGGCGACCGGCAAGGTCAGCCAAGGCTCTGACGTCGGCTCGCCCGGCTGGACCTGTTCCGCGACAGGCTCAACAGCGATTTCGTGCGCAGGCTCGGGCGTCAATGCCGGAGCAAGTTGCGACTCAGCCGTCAGCGGAGTCGATTCAATCACCGGCTCCGGCGCTGCTGTGGATAAGTCTTGAGGCTGTTCGGCAGTGGTTTCCTGCGGCTTTTTGCGCAGCCATCCGAACAGGCCTTTCTTCTCGCCAGCCGGGGCTGGGGTCTTCTTGTCGTCGTTGGAACCAAACATGGAGGACGGCTATCTCAAGGTAGCGACGCGCCAGAGCGGCGCCTCTGAAAAATTCTGATATGCGAAACAGACTACATTTCAGTCTGCTTGTTCATCTGCTGGCCGAGCATAATCCGCAGTTTCCTGTAGGAGTGAGCTTGCTCGCGATAAGGCTGGAACAGCCTTCTGGCTGATTTGAATTCAAACCCTTTTGCCAGCGCTGCGCACTGGATCGCGAGCAAGCTCACTCCTACAGAGGTCTTTGCCGATCTCCAACCCGCGCATTCCTGCATCTTTGTCATGGTCGCAGAGCAAACAGGCCGCTATCCTAACACCCCCGCGCCCGTGGACGCTAAGTTCAAACGGGCCGTCTTACAGGTTCAAATTACGAATGAATGCTCTAGCCCGCCGTGCCGCAGGCCTGCTGTTCGGCACAATTTGTCTGCCATTCGGCGCAATGGCCGCCGATCCGCAACCTACCCATGAATTCACTCTCGCCAATGGCCTGAAGGTCATCGTTCGCGAAGATCACCGCGCTCCGGTTGTGGTGTCGCAGGTCTGGTACAAAGTGGGTTCGAGCTACGAGACCCCGGGCCAGACCGGCTTGTCCCACGCCCTTGAACACATGATGTTCAAAGGCAGCTCGAAAACCGGCCCTGGCGAAGCGTCGCTGATCCTGCGGGATCTGGGCGCCGAAGAGAACGCATTCACCAGCGACGATTACACCGCCTACTACCAAGTGCTGGCGCGTGATCGTCTGGCCGTGGCCTTTGAGCTGGAAGCTGACCGCATGGCCAGTCTGAAGCTACCGGCTGACGAGTTCAGCCGCGAAATCGAGGTGATCAAGGAAGAACGCCGCCTGCGTACCGACGATAAGCCGACGTCCAAAGCCTTCGAGCGCTTCAAGGCCATGGCTTATCCAGCCAGCGGCTATCACACGCCAACCATTGGCTGGATGGCTGATCTTGAACGCATGAAGGTCGAAGAGCTGCGCCACTGGTATGAATCCTGGTATGTACCGAACAACGCCACGCTGGTGGTAGTGGGCGACGTCAAACCCGACGAAGTCAAAGCCTTGGCTGAACGTTTCTTCGGGCCGATTGCGCGCCGTGACGTACCGCCTTCGAAGAAGCCGCTGGAGCTGGCCGAACCTGGCGAGCGCCGCATCACTCTGCATGTACAGACTCAGCTGCCGAGCCTGATGTACGGCTTTAACGTGCCAAGCCTGGCCACCGCCGAGGATCCGCGTTCGGTCAACGCACTGCGCCTGATCGCAGCCTTGCTGGATGGCGGCTACAGCGCGCGCATCCCGACGCGCCTTGAGCGCGGTGAAGAGCTGGTATCCGGCGCAGGCTCGAACTATGACGCCTTCGCCCGGGGCGACAGCCTGTTCATGATCAGCGCCACGCCCAACACTCAGAAGAAGAAAACCCTAGCTGACGTCGAAGCCGGCATCTGGCGTTTGCTCAACGAGCTGAAAACCAAGCCGCCAACCAACGAAGAGCTGGAACGCGTACGTGCTCAGGTAATCGCGAGCCTGGTCTACGAGCGCGACTCGATCACCAGTCAGGCCAGCACCATTGGCGAACTGGAAACCGTCGGCCTGTCGTGGAAGTTGATCGACGAGGAACTGGCCGCGCTGCAAAGCGTGACTCCGGCAGACATTCAGAAAGCCGCCAGCACCTATTTCACCCGTGAGCGCCTCAGCGTTGCGCACGTTCTACCTGAGGAGAAAGCAAAATGAGTGAGCGCAACGGCCCACGTAAGATGCTGTTTGGCCTGCTGTTGACCACCAGCCTCGGTGTTTTCGCTGCACAGTCGGCACTGGCTGAAGAAGCCGCCAGCGACGCCACGCCCGCACGCCCGGCTCTGGAGTCCTTGAAAGAGCTCGATGGCAAGGCGCCGGCGCGCCGCAGCCTGGATATTCAGACCTGGCAAACCGCAGAGGGCGCCAAAGTCCTGTTCGTCGAAGCTCACGAGTTGCCGATGTTTGATATGCGCCTGACTTTCGCAGCAGGCAGCAGTCAGGATCAAAACCTGCCGGGCGTCGCGGTGCTGACCAACGCCATGCTCAACGAAG
The DNA here is from genome assembly GCF_002699985.1 of Pseudomonas sp. ICMP 561. Lineage (GTDB taxonomy): Bacteria > Pseudomonadota > Gammaproteobacteria > Pseudomonadales > Pseudomonadaceae > Aquipseudomonas > Aquipseudomonas quasicaspiana. The sequence goes on from NZ_LKBT01000015.1 coordinate 17,223, forward strand.
GCGTAAAAGGTAAGGATGTAACCGCTATCGCTCAGGGCTTCGAAGGCCTCGGCGCGGACTTCAGCAACGGTGCCTATCGCGATATGGCAGTGGCTTCGATCCGCAGCCTGAGCGCGACGGACAAACGCGAGCCTGCGTTGAAGTTGTTCTCCGAAGTGGTGGGCAAGCCGACCTTCCCTGCCGACTCGCTGACTCGCATCAAGAACCAATTGCTGGCCAGCTTCGAATACAAGAAGCAGAACCCGGGTTCGCTGGCAGGCGAAGAGCTCTTCAAGCGTCTGTACGGCAACCACCCTTATGGTCATCCAAGCGAAGGCACTGCCGAGTCCATCAAACCGATCACTCTCGCGCAGCTCAAAGCGTTCCACGCCAAGGCTTATGCGGCAGGCAACGCGGTGATTGCGCTGGTGGGTGATCTTTCCCGCGACGAAGCGCAGGCCATCGCTGCGCAAGTCTCGGCATCGCTGCCCAAAGGCCCGGCATTGGCTAAACTGCCAACCCCTGCCGAACCCAAGGCTGGCGAAACGCACATCGAGTTTCCTTCGAAACAGACTCACCTGATGCTCGCCCAATTGGGCATCACGCGTAACGATCCTGACTATGCGGCACTGTCGTTGGGCAACTCGGTACTCGGCGGTGGTGGTTTCGGCAGCCGTTTGATGACTGAAGTCCGTGAAAAACGCGGCCTGACGTATGGCGTCTCTTCGGGCTTCACCCCGATGCAGACTCAGGGCCCGTTCATGATTGGCCTGCAGACCCGTGCGGAACTGAGCGAGAACACCCTCAAGCTGGTGCAGGACATCGTCCGCGACTTCCTTGCCAACGGCCCGACCCAAAAAGAACTGGACGACGCCAAGCGCGAACTGACCGGCAGCTTCCCGCTAACCGCGGCCAGCAACTCGTCGATCGTTGCGCAACTGGGCGCCATCGGCTTCTACGACTTGCCGCTGACGTTCCTCGAAGACTTCATCACCCAGTCGCAAAGCGTGACTGTCGAGCAAGTCAAAGAGGTGATGAACAAGCACTTGAGCGCTGACAAGATGGTAATCGTCACCGCCGGGCCGACCGTGGCGCAAAAGCCGCTGCCGCCGCCTACCGACAAACCTGCTGAACGCCCTCTCGGGGTCCCGGAGCATTAATGGCCAATCCACGCCCTAAGGGCCACAACGGCCTGGGTCAACTGCGCATCATTGGTGGCGAATGGGGCAGTCGCAAGCTGACGTTCCCCGACGCCCCAGGTCTGCGCCCGACACCGGATCGCGTCCGCGAAACCCTGTTCAACTGGCTGGCAATGGACATTGCCGGCGCGAAGGTGCTGGATGTTTTCACTGGTAGCGGCGCGCTGTTCTTCGAAGCGCTGTCACGTGGCGCGAGTAAAGGCCTCGCTCTGGATAACAGTGCCGCAGCGATCACCAGCCTGCGTCAGAATCTGAGCATGCTGAACTGCACCACCGGTCAGGTCACACAGGCCGACTCGCTGCGCCATCTGGAAACCCAGACCGCAGAGCCATTCGATGTGGTGTTCCTCGACCCGCCGTTCCACCAGAACCTGCTGGCTTCGGCCTGCGCGCTGCTGGAATCACACGGCTGGCTGGCGGAAAACGCGTGGATCTACACCGAAAGCGAAACCCCGCCATCGACCACCGGTTTGCCGGGTAGCTGGCGTCTGCACCGGGAAAAAAAGGCCGGGCAGGTGTACTACGCGCTGTGGCAGCGGGGTTGAACCTGCATAAGCTGCTTTGAAACACCCCGTAGGACCGGCTTCAGCCGGGAGAGCATTTTCCTGACGAAAGAGATGCAGCGAATGTGCCGTCACTCTCCCGGCTAAAGCCAGTCCTACAGGTCATAAGCCATTACACCAATGCCAAACCACCTATCCCTCGCCCCTACCGCTGAGCAAAAATTCTGCTCACGACATCTATCACTTGTGGCAACGTAAGCCTCATACGAAAACGCAACCCGCCGAGAGAGGACAATCGTGTTCACACGCCCAGCTAAATCCTCCTTCGCCAACCGCTTCATTCCCGCATCAGGCCTGGGCAATCCCCATCTGCAGACCTTATGGGGCCCGCTATGGCGAAGAAAAAATCGAATCGAACGACAACGTGAGCGTATCTGGCTGGCCGATGGGGACTTTCTCGATCTTGACTGGTTTGGCCCGCATGAGCTGAACACTCCACTGGTGCTGGTGCTGCACGGCCTGACCGGCTCATCGAACTCGCCTTATGTGGTCGGCTTACAAAAGGCGATCGCTCTGGAAGGTTGGGCCAGCGTCGCACTGAACTGGCGAGGGTGTTCCGGTGAGCCGAACTTGCTGTCGCGCAGTTATCACTCCGGCGCCAGCGAAGACCTCGCGTCAGTCATTGCCCACCTCAGGGCCAAACGTCCCTTGGCACCGCTTTACGCGGTGGGTTACTCACTGGGCGGCAACGTGCTGCTCAAATATCTGGGTGAGTCGGGCGAGAACAGTGATCTGCAAGGCGCAGTGGCCGTGTCCGTGCCGTTCCGGCTGGATGAGTGCGCCGACCGCATTGGCATGGGCTTTTCCAGGGTCTACCAGCGGCATTTCATGCGCGAAATGGTTACCTACGTAAAGGACAAACAGCGTCACTTCAAGGACGAAGGGATCAGCGAAGGGCTGGCTGAATTGTCCGCACTGGGATCGCTGGAAAACATGCGCACGTTCTGGGATTTCGATGGCCGGGTAACCGCCCCCCTGCATGGATTCGCCGACGCCAAGGATTACTACCGCCGCGCGTCCAGTCGCTATTACCTGGGAGACATCCGCACACCGACGCTGATTATCCAGGCGGCAGACGATCCGTTCGTGTTCAAGCACAGTCTGCCAGAACCGGAAGAACTGTCTGCCAGCACCGAGTTCGAGCTACAGGAAAAAGGCGGGCACGTAGGGTTCGTCGACGGCTCGATGAAGAATCCCGGCTATTACCTTGAGCGGCGGATTCCGTTGTGGCTGACGAGTGCGCATGGGACAGGGCTTTAGCTCACATCAATCTCAGGCTTGAAACCCATATCCAAGGTAGGAGCGAACTTGTTCGCGAGGCAGCGTCCCTGAAGAAACGCGTCAAACCCTCTCGCCAACAAGTTGCCTCCTACCTTCAAGCGGTAACATGGCAATCTCTACAGAAAACTGTGTTACGCCCCCGTCGCAACCTCACGCCCCGGATCGGTAATCCACTCACTCCACGACCCCGCGTACAACGCCCCCAGCGGATAACCCGCCAGACACAACGCAAACAGGTTATGACACGCCGTCACACCAGACCCGCAATAGGCAACCAGACTCTCTGGTGGGCGTCCCTGAAGCTTTTCGGCGAAACGTTGCTTGAGTTGCTCTGGTGGTAAAAAGCGTCCGTCCGGGCCGAGGTTCTCGTTGAACGCCGCACATTGCGCACCCGGAATGTGTCCGGCAACCGGATCAATAGGCTCCACTTCCCCGCGAAAGCGAGCTTCGGCGCGAGCATCGATCAGGGTCAGCCCTGGTTTATTGAGACGTTTCTGCAATTGATCGGCACTCAACACCAGCGAGTCATCAGGCTGGGCCTTAAAATTCCCCGGTTCTTTGCCCGGAGGATCAAGGCTTAACGGCAAACCTGCAGCGTGCCAGGCCTTCAGCCCACCATCGAGGATAAATACTCCGTCACGCTTGCCTAGCCAGGCCAGCAGCCACCAGGCCCGAGCAGCGAAAGCGCCAGGTCCGTCGTCGTACAGCACGATATCGCTGTCGGCGTTAATGCCCCAGTACTGCAAGCGCTCAACCAGCTTCTGTGGATCCGGCAAGGGATGACGTCCGGTTTTCCCCTTGCTGACCGGACCGCTGAGATCACGCTCCAGATCGGCGAAAGACGAGCCGTCGATGTGCCCGTCGGCATAGCTGCGCTGGCCGTAGGAGGTATCTTCCAGAGCAAAACGACAATCGAGAATCACCAGCCCCGGCTGTAGCTGGCGAGCCGCCAGCTGCTGCGGGCTGATCAGTTGCGCGATAGGCATGACAGGCTCCTGTGGACAATTGAAAGATTCAGCACTTTTCCAGATCGTTGCGGCTGATGATGTTCAGACTCCATCCGCCAGCGCTTGATGCAACGGTACATAAAATTCTTCGCACAGCGCTTTCACTTCGTCTTGCGCCTGTGGGGTGACATAGCCCGACTCAAGCATCAGCACCTGATAAACGCCACGGCGCATGGCGTCCGCACTCAGGTGAGTGCTGGTTTCCCGCGTAGTACAGAGGAAACGCACCCAAGACGTCAGAACGATCCAGGTATTGAGCGTCAGCGACTCGATTTGCACCTTGTTCATCTGCAGGATGCCAGCCTCAACGAATCCACCATAAATGGCCATGGCCTGAATCAGGCAATGCTGGGAGAAGCGTCGATAACGCGCGGCCAGCTCCACATCGCAATCCAGCAGATGCTCCAGATCGCGATGCAAAAAACGATAACGCCACATCCCGTCGAGAATTTCCAACAGGTAATAACGTTTGTCTTCGACACTGGGCAAGCGACCTTTGGGCGGACGCAGAAAGGTGTTCACCAGAGTTTCGTATTCGGTGAAGAGCTCGGCGATGATCGCCTGCTTATTGAGGAAGTGGTAATACAGATTGCCCGGCGACATTTCCAGATGCGCCGCGATATGGTTGGTGCTGACACTGCGTTCGCCCAATTGATTGAACAGTTCCAGACTGTTCAGCACGATCCGTTCACGGGTTTTGATACGCGGGGTCAGGCTCACACTTGATCGCTCGGCTGTTATCGGTATCCAGCGATCTTAACGCAAGCATGATGTCCGGGCATCAACCGTCCGGACATCACTTTCCTTCAAGGGCGCTTGCCAATTTCCACTTGCTGCGCGGTCCAGGGCTTGACCTGCTCGCTCAACGACTCTGTCGGATAAGCCGCTGCCAGATGAACATGACCCCATGGCAAAGTGCGATGCCAGCATCAATCTGGCCTGCTCGGCCATCGCCGCTACTTTCAGATAAGGCGTAATACCGCCATCTCTTGGCACATCCTGAATGACACCCTATAGGCGTACACCTCGCAAATAAGTGTAGGCCTATAGAGTTACATTATTTATATAGATGCACGCCTATGAGCTAACATAAAAATACATATGTACGCCTGAAGGCTTACGATTTTTTCTAAAATCACAACCTATAGGCCTACGGTTATTTCTGCAAAGCTGCCTGATGGCTGCCAAAAGGGGGATTCCATGGGTACTTCGTCACTGAACAAGCTGCGTCTGAATCAGGTAGAGCGTGCATTGGAACCATTCACTGCTTTAAAAGGCAAAACCGTACCGCCCGGGGGTTGGCTGCGTTCAATCCGAGAGTCGCTCGGCCGCTCTTTAAGGAGTCAGGCTGCATGTCTGGACCTGTCACCAACGACCCTTCAGAAATCCGAAAAGTCTGAAGCCGAGGACCGGATCACGCTCGGTCAGCTGCGAAAGTTGGCAAATGGACTGGATTGCGAGCTGGTCTATGCACTTGTGCCAAAAAAGCCACTGCACGAAATGGTCGAAGACCGTGCGCAATGGCTGGCACAGAAAGAAGTGATGGGGGTTTCACACACCATGGCCCTTGAAGATCAGCGCCCCTCTGACGCATTCGTCGAACGTAAGGTGAATGAGCGGCGTCAGGAGTTGCTAGCGGGTGCATGGAGCCGACTGTGGCGTTAGAGACGACCCTGAAACCCGGGCAAACGCCCCTGGATGCTGACGAATCACTGCTCACTCAAAGCATAGAATCTCGGAAAACATAGCAACCCAACACGGAATTTGACTTCCTAGGGCAATGACTCTAAAAACAGTGGATAACTCCAAACGGAATTGCCACATGCCTGCCGAACTCGCCTGGTTATCGGATCGCTCACAACCCACCAGCGAACTTGAGCGAGTGTTTGCCGAGCAGCGCAAAGCCTTTGCCGCCAATCCGATGCCTACCGCAGACCAGCGCCTGCAATGGCTTGCCAGTCTGCATGACCTGCTCTGCACCGAGCAGCAGGCTTTGATCGAGGCAATCAGCAGTGACTTCAGCCATCGCAGCGCTGATGAGACGTTGCTCGCCGAGTTGATGCCCAGCCTGTTCGGCATCAAGGACGCCCGTAAGCACCTGAAAAAATGGATGAAGCCTGCCAGACGAAAAGTGGGCATCGCCTTCCAGCCCGCATCGGCCAAGGTGGTGTATCAACCGCTGGGCGTCGTCGGCGTTATCGTGCCCTGGAATTACCCGCTGTTTCTGGCAATCGGGCCGATGATTGGGGCGCTGGCGGCAGGTAATCGGGTGATGCTCAAACTCAGCGAATCGACACCGGCCACCGGTGAACTGCTCAAACGTCTTTTCGCGCAGGTGTTCCCGGAAGATCTGGTCGCCGTAGTGCTGGGCGAAGCGGACGTCGGCATCGCATTCTCAGGGTTGCCGTTCGATCACTTGTTGTTCACGGGCGCAACCAGCGTTGGCAAGCATGTCATGCGTGCCGCCGCGGAAAACCTCACGCCGGTTACGCTTGAGCTTGGCGGCAAGTCCCCGGCCATCGTGTCCCGTGATGTGCCGCTGAAAGACGCGGCCGAGCGCATCGCTTTCGGCAAGACACTCAACGCCGGGCAAACCTGTGTCGCGCCTGATTACGTGCTAGTGCCGGAGGATCGTGTTGAGGAATTCATCGAAGCGTACAAAACCGCCGTCCTCAGGTTTTACCCCACGCTGGCTGACAACCCGGATTACACGGCGATCATCAATCAGCGTCAGTTGGCTCGACTGAACCGCTATCTGGATGACGCCGCAGACAAAGGCGCACAGATTATTTCGCTTTACGAAAGCGGCCAGGATCGACGCATGCCGTTCAGCCTGCTGCTTGATGTCAGCGAAGATATGCTGGTGATGCAGGACGAAATCTTCGGCCCACTCCTGCCCATCGTGCCGTACTCAGGGATCGACGAGGCATTCGCCTACGTAAATCAGCGCCCTCGCCCACTGGCCTTGTATTACTTCGGCTACGACAAAGCCGAACAACAACGCGTGCTGGAACAGACTCATTCCGGCGGTGTGTGCCTGAATGACACCCTGCTGCATGTCGCCCAGGATGACTTGCCGTTTGGCGGCGTCGGCCCTTCAGGCATGGGCCATTACCACGGTCATGAAGGCTTCCTGACCTTCAGCAAGGCCAAAGGCGTGCTGATCAAACAACGCCTCAATGCTGCCCGGCTGATCTATCCGCCTTATGGGAAAGCGATGCTAAGGTTGGTCTATAAAGTGTTTATCCGGTGATGGCGGGACTCTGTTTAGTGCATCCGAATCGACACCGCACTGTAGGAGCCTACGAGCAACGCGAGGCAGCGATGGCGTTCTACCTGAGACACCGCTTTCGCGGCCTCGCGGTGCTCGTGCGCTCCTACAGAACGCATTCCAATTCAATTGCATACATGTAGTTTGATGGGAGCTGCCCCGATGTCCATCACACCGCCCTGACTCGCGGCAAACATGGCCCCTGTAGGAGTGAGCTTGCTCGCGATAACGTTCTGCCAATCAACTATTTTGTGACAGAAAGACCGCTATCGCGAGCAAGCTCACTCCTACATATCTACCGTTTCGCGATGTCCGGCAGGGACAGGGCATACACAGCTCTAACGCTCAATTTCAATGGCAATACGACCTTAGCCTTCAGCACTTCGACTTGGCCCACCGGGAATGCTGCGCTACCATCCGACTCCCCAAGGACTCCGACCAGGACGACGCGATGAACCGAGTGTTGTATCCAGGCACCTTCGACCCTATTACCAAGGGCCACGGCGATCTGGTCGAGCGCGCATCGCGCCTGTTCGATCATGTGATCATTGCGGTTGCCGCCAGCCCGAAGAAAAACCCGCTTTTCCCACTGGAACAGCGCGTGGAGCTGGCCCAAGAGGTCACTAAACACTTGCCGAATGTCGAAGTGGTAGGCTTTTCGACACTACTGGCGCACTTTGCCAAAGAACAGAACGCCAATGTGTTTCTGCGTGGTCTGCGCGCCGTCTCTGACTTTGAATACGAGTTCCAGCTGGCCAATATGAACCGCCAATTGGCACCGGACGTCGAAAGTCTTTTCCTCACGCCATCCGAACGGTACTCGTTCATTTCCTCGACGCTGGTCCGTGAAATCGCGGCCTTGGGCGGAGATATCACCAAGTTTGTCCACCCGGCTGTCGCCGAGGCGCTGACTGAACGCTTCAAACGCTAAGTTTTACGGTAACGTCCGGGTGCAACGAAACGACTAATGCGGCACAATTCGCCGCATTAGATTTCATATGCCCCGGCTTTGACCGTGGCAGGAGTGTTCCATGTCCCTGATCATCACTGACGATTGCATCAATTGCGACGTCTGCGAACCCGAGTGCCCGAACGAGGCGATTTCTCAAGGTGAGGAGATCTACGTGATCAATCCGAACCTGTGCACCGAATGCGTTGGCCATTACGACGAGCCGCAATGTCAGCAAGTCTGCCCCGTGGATTGCATCCCGCTGGATGAAAGCCGCGTCGAAAGCAAAGACGAGCTAATGAACAAATACCTGATCATCACCGGCAAGGCTTGACCCCTCGGCGCTGAATCGCTGACATCCAGCTATCTTGCCGGCCGACCAAAGCGAACCCGGCATGACCCTCAAGCACGTTCTATCCAGTGTTTTTTTGCTTTGCGCTTTATCAGCGCAGACGACTTTCGCTGCTGAAGCGGCGTTTCCCCGCCCAGCAAAATCCGCCATTGCCAGCCCGCATCCAGAAGCCACTGCAGCGGGCCGGGAGATCATGGTGGCGGGCGGCAATGCCTTCGACGCTGCCGTGGCCATCAGCGCCGCGCTGGCCGTGGTTGAACCTTATGGTTCGGGATTGGGCGGCGGCGGGTTCTTCCTGTTACGCCAAAGCGGCGCGCAGACAGGCTATGTGTTTCTGGATGCGCGAGAAAAAGCACCGCTCAAAGCGACTTACGATCTCTATCGCCGCAACGGCAAGATACAACCTGGCCTCTCACTGAACGGCCCTCTGGCCGCCGCCATTCCGGGCCTGCCCGCAGCATTGGTCGAATTGGCCGAGCGTTATGGCAAGCTACCGCTGAACATCTCCATGGCACCGGCCATTCGCCTGGCGTATCAGGGCTTCCCGGTCGACAGAATTTACCAGCAACGCGCCACCGCTCGCCTTTCGGCACTGCGCGACGACCCGGAAAGCGCGCGTCTGTTTCTGCGTAACGGCGAAGTCCCGGCGATGGGCGCGATCATCCAGCAGCCGGAGCTGGCCGCGACGCTGAACCGGCTGGCCAACAATGGCCGCGATGGTTTCTACGCTGGTCTGACGGCTCAGTCGTTGGTTCATGGCGTGAAAACGGCAGGCGGCATCTGGAATTCAGAGGATCTGGATCAGTATCAGGTCGCGACAAGAGCGCCGCTGCGTTTTCGCCTGGATGATCAGCGAGAGCTGATCAGCGCCCCGCCACCCTCCGCAGGCGGCGTAGCGTTGGCCCAAAGCCTGATGATGTTGCAACAACTCCCATGGCAGCAGTCAGACAAAGTGCAGCGCGCCCACTATGTGCTGGAAGTGCTGCGGCGCGCCTATCGTGACCGTGGTTTGCTGGGCGATCCGGACTTCGTCGCCAATCCTCTGAATAATCTGCTGGATCGCGAGTATCTGGTGCATATGGCGGGCAGCATCAACCCACAAGACGCGACGCCAAGCAGCAGCCTCGAGCCGTCACCGCGCTGGCGTGAAGGTGAGCACACCACCCATTTTGCCGTTCTGGACACAGACGGCAATGCAGTCGCGGCGACGCTGTCAGTCAATTTGCCATTCGGCGCGGCGTTCACCGTGCCGGATACAGGCGTTGTGCTGAACGACGAAATGGATGATTTCGCTGCCGACCCACAAGGCAGCAACGCCTATGGACTTGCAGGCAGTAAAGCCAATTCGATTGCGGCAGGAAAACGTCCACTGTCCAGCATGAGCCCGAGCTTTCTGGAAAGCCCCGATGAGTTCGCCGCATTCGGCACGCCGGGCGGCAGCCGTATTCCGAGCATGGTGCTGCTGTCGATGCTGGAGTATCTGAATGGCCAGCCGATTGCCAGTTGGCCAGCCGTGCCGCGCTACCATCACCAGTACCTACCGGACGTGGTCGAGCACGAGCCGGGAGCGTTCAGCCAGGAAGAAATGAAAGCCCTGCAATCGCGCGGTTATCACTTCAAGGAAGTTTCGCGAGGCTATGGCAACCAACAAGTGTTGCTGTGGGACAAGACCGGGAAACGTATCGAAGCGGCCAGCGACCCGAGAGGCCTCGGCGTGTCAGAAACATTCGATCCGAAGGTCAGGCAAACCGCGCCTTGAATGGCAGGTTTTACTCTTGCTTACCGTAACCGTCCCCAGTGCAACCCAGGCAGCGCACGAAAGCGGCTTTGCCAGGATCAACCACCAATGCTTTGCCGGTTGCGCCGAGGTTCCCGCCAGCGGCAGCGAATGGCGAAGCAATGACAAACAGACCGGCGCCGACAATAGTGGCTGCGATGAGTAGCGGTCGGGCAATCAGCAAATCGCCGATCATGGCGTAAGCCGGTGGATTCTGGATGCTGTAAACCGGGTCTCCGCTGCCGTGAATCACCGGCTCGTTGGCCATGGCAGGCATTGCCTGCATGCCGAAAATCAAAGCCAGGCTGGCGGCGATCAGTCGAAACGGCTTCATGGCATGGTCCTTCATGTACAGCGGGTTGGGATGCCGTTAACTATAAACAGCGATGAGGGTTAAGCAAGTGGGGCAAATACAACAACATGTTGAAGCGACTCCCTCTTGTGGGAGCCGGGCTTGCCCGCGATAAGCACCACACATGAAATTGCGCTCTTCCGTAGGACCGGCTTTAGCCGGGAGGGCGTCGGGACACCCACCAAATCTTCTTCGCCAGAAATACCGTCCTCCCGGCTAAAGCCGGTCCTACGGGATTGCAGGCAAACATCGAATCGTCCACCGTCCGAGCGTTTACCCGCATCACTTCTGACACTTCGGGCAATACACACTCGCCCGCTGCCCCAGCTTGATTTCACGCAACGTAGTGCCACAGATTTTGCAGGGCTGCTCGCCACGGCCATAGGCAAACAACTCTTGCTGGAAGTAACCAGGCTGACCATCGCCACCAATGAAGTCACGCAATGTCGTACCGCCACGCTCGATGGCGGCGGCCAGGATGCGTTTGATCTCAATCGCCAATCTCAGATAGCGGGCACGAGAAATGGTTTTTGCCTCTCGACGCGGATCAATACCGGCCGCAAACAACGCTTCGGTGGCGTAGATATTCCCCACGCCCACCACCACTGCGTTGTCCATGATGAATGGCTTGACCGCAATGGACTTGCCCCGCGAACGCTCGAACAGGCGCTGACCATCAAAAAGATCGGTCAGCGGCTCAGGCCCCAAGCGCACCAGCAGCTCATGATTAAGCGGGTCCAGGCTCCAGAGCATTGCGCCGAACCTGCGTGGATCGGTATAGCGCAGCGCCATGCCGGACTCCAGCTCGATATCCACATGCTCATGCTTGAGCGCGGGCATGCCAGCCTCCACCAGACGCAGGTTGCCTGACATGCCCAAGTGGCTGATCAAGGTCCCGACTTCGGCCTGAATCAGTAAATACTTGGCGCGTCGCTCGACCACCACAATCTTCTGCCCTGAGAGGCGCACATCCAGATCTTCCGGGATCGGCCAGCGCAGACGCCGGTCACGTACAATGACGCGGCTGACACGTTGGCCTTCGAGGTGAGGCGCAATGCCCCGGCGGGTGGTTTCAACTTCGGGTAATTCAGGCATGGATAACTCGGTGATGCGCGAAGCGATGCAACGGCGCGAGATCAGTGCGCGGACAGTTCGCGAATGCTTTCTTTAAGGTTTTCGAAATCGTAATCGGACAGACCAACGTAATCGAGGATCAGATGCCCGATGGCATCCCACTCGTGATCTTCATCTTCGTTGCCGAGCACCTTGTGCGACGCGCAGATATGCTCGGCCATTTTCAGCACCGCCAGCAGGTTCTTCAGCGGGGCGTTACGGTTGGAATCATCCTGAAAAATCGCCAGCGCATTATGGTGATTAGCGATGGCATTGGTGACATGTTCAGGCAAACGCCAGGACTTTGCCGTGAAATAGCCGACAACGGCGTGATTGGTATCAAACGTTTCGTTTTCAGTGTCCACGACCCGGCGCTCCCCACTTGCACTGGTATAAGCCTGCTCCAAGACCTCCATATAGTTGGGGAAGCGCTTGAGCATCAGGGGAATGCCGCAGTCATGGAAAAGACCCAACGCGTAGGATTCGTCCACAGTTTGAGAGCCAATGCGCTTGGCCAGCGTCAGACTGGTCATCGCCACGTCCTGAGTCGAATCCCAGAAACGGTTCAGCGTCACGATGGTTTCATCGCTCATCTCGCCCTTGATCGACTGCGCATTGATCAGGTTGATCACAGAGCGAATCCCCAACAGATTGACCGCCTTCTGGATCGAGGCAATCTTGTTGGCAAGCCCGTAGTGAGCCGAGTTGACGATTTTCAGCAGAGCCCCTGACAAACCAGGATCTTGAGAAATCAGCTTCGCGATCACATCAAGATCGGGGTCGGGCATGTACTGCTCCATCTGCAAATCCACCATGATTTGCGGTTGCGGAGGCACACTGATGCCTTGCAAGACGTGCTGAATCTGCTCGGACGTAAGCTCTTGGGACATAGGTAAACACTCAAGGACAGATCTGGATTCTACTCCTTCATGCCCGTGGCTTTATAGCCATCAATGCCGACGGTAAACGCCTTAAAGGCGTCAATTATCCCGACACTGAAGCAGCAGCCCTTGCAAGCCGCTAAAAAATATCGAGATGTGTAGCCATTTCAAACTGTGAAGATTCTGAAGAAATCCATTTCAAAAGAGGGACTCGTGCGGTCGGGATGATCGAGCCTGCGGCTGCACAACCGCTAGCCGGTTAATTCACATCATCGCGCCCCAGAGCGAGATGACGCGCTATAATCCCGCTCTTTTTTCCGGAGCGACGTCATGTCCCTGCCTAGCTTGCGCCTCAAAGCCAACGCCGACCGTCGCCTGCGCGCCGGTCACTTGTGGGTCTACAGCAACGAAATCGACGTAGCCGCGACCCCGCTGCACGGCTTTGCCGCAGGTGATCAAGCCGTGCTGGAAGCCGCAGGCGGCAAACCGCTGGGCATCGTCGCCATGAGCCCCAACAACCTGATCTGCGCCCGCCTGCTGTCGCGGGACGTCAAGTTGCCGCTGGACAAATCGTTGCTGGTGCATCGCCTCAACGTAGCCTTGTCTCTGCGTGATCGCCTGTTCGACAAGCCGTTCTATCGCCTGGTCTATGGCGACTCGGACCTGCTGCCGGGCTTGGTCGTTGATCGTTTCGGCGACATTCTGGTGGTCCAGCTGGCGTCTGCCACCATGGAAAAACACAAGGAAGACGTCCTTGCCGCCCTGGTTCAAGTGCTCAAGCCAAGCGGCATCCTGTTCAAGAACGACTCGGCCGCGCGCGATGCAGAAGGCCTGAACCGTTATGTTGAAACCGCATTTGGCCTGGTTCCGGAGTGGGTCGCGCTGGAAGAGAACGGCGTGAAATTCGAAGCGCCGGTCATGGAAGGTCAGAAAACCGGCTGGTTCTACGATCACCGCATGAACCGCGCCCGCATAGCCCCGTACGTAAAAGGCAAACGTGTTCTGGACCTCTACAGCTACATCGGTGGCTGGGGCATTCAGGCCGCAGCGTTCGGCGCCACTGACGTAACCTGCGTCGATGCATCTGCATTTGCACTGGACGGCGTGGAGCGCAACGCTGCACTGAACGGTTTTGCGGAGAAACTCACCTGCATCGAAGGTGATGTGTTCGCAGCCCTTAAAGAGCTGAAAGCCAGCGAAGAGCGCTTCGATGTGATCGTTGCCGACCCTCCGGCCTTCATCAAACGCAAGAAAGACCTGAAAAACGGTGAAGCCGGATACCGTCGCCTGAACGAGCAAGCCATGCGTTTGCTCAGCAAGGACGGCATCCTGATCAGCGCGTCGTGCTCAATGCACTTGCCGGAAGATGACCTGCAAAACATCCTGCTGACCAGCGCCCGCCACCTGGATCGCAACATCCAGCTGCTCGAACGCGGCGGCCAGGGCCCGGATCACCCGGTACACCCGGCGATTGCCGAAACGCGCTACATCAAGAGCATCACGTGCCGGTTGTTGCCGAATAGCTAAGCTGTAACGACTCCCTTTGAATCAAGGGGAGTCGTATTTCTCCAGCCGGATTTTCAGGTCACGAGTAGCAGATCTGAAACCGAAGCTCACTATCATCAGACCAAAAATTGCTACCGCGAATCCTAGAAGAATCACGGCCTCTTGATCGATTATCCCCGCTATAACCATCCCGAAAAACACCATGTTGCAGATACCCATAATTATCATCGTCGGGATATAGCTCATTCCAGGATTGCCCTTATCTCTTAGAGCATCAAGCTGCTCTTGAGGGGAGATCAACATGCATCGACAATGTGGACAGGCCAAAGGCTGCCTTATAAACAATGTCTTTTGCTGCTCCTTGCTTGGTAAAAACGTTTTGTCGCAATCACCGCAATCCGCCTTCATGCCTACGACACAAACAAAATTGTCGCCCACTTCATCCTCCCGACCAAACCGGGCCTCCCTAGTGGAAAGCGCTGCGGTGCGTCGGCATCCTATAGAGATGACTGGACGTAAAAAATCCGTCAGCAGCACTTTCAGAAACCTCCTACAAACAAAACTGTACGTTAGATACCACGATCATCTGCCGAGCTATTCGCTGTCATCCTAGCCAAGACTTTCTACCGCAAGTCAGAATTCCGTCACTGTCACACCCCGGCAATGAACCCGAACGGTTTTTGACGGTCAGTGTGTGGGGATAAAAAAGGATGGCGTTGCTGGCGTTGAGCCCCAAAAGGCTCATGTATTCCCCTTTTCGCCCATGCCGATCATCCATCGCAGTTGCAGCGCTTTTGCCCTGCAGATCACTGCCCCATCTTTACCGGCCCGACCATCGGCGCCTTTATCTTTCCTTTTATCGAAGATAACCATGTCTATGTCTCGTCATCTTTCAGCACTCATTTCTCGTCTTCCTCGTGTTTTCAACTACCGCACTCTAGGCGCTGGCTTGCTGATCGCTGCTTGCACTACAGCCCATGCGGCAGAACCCAAAGCCAATGACCGCTGGGTCAGTGACAGCCTCAATACGTATGTGCGCAGCGGACCAACCGACGGCTATCGGATTGTTGGTACCCTTAAGTCCGGCCAGAAGGTTGAGCTGATCAGTACTCAAGGCGAGTACAGCCAGGTGCGTGAGGGTGGTAACTCGGTATGGATTCCGACTGCCGACCTGCAAAGCCAGCCCGGCCAGGCCGAACGTCTGCCGGAACTGACTCAGCAGGTGGCTGATCTGAGTGGCCAGCTCAAGACCATCGATGACGGCTGGAAGGTGCGCGTGCAAGGGATGCAGGAAACCCTGGATACCCGTAAAAAGCTGATCGACGAGCTAGAAGCCCGGAGTAAAGACCTCAACGAGCAACTCACCGCGGCCCAGTCAGAACTGCGCACGACCCAGGCCAAACTCGGCGATGAGAACAACCTCGTCCTGATGCGCTATATGGTCTACGGCGGCAGCATCGCCGGTGCAGGCCTGCTGGTCGGCCTGATCATCCCGGCCATGACACGCGGGCGTAAGAAGAATGATGGTTGGGTTTGAATTTGCGTAACGACAACTGACGTCATCGCGAGCAAGCGCGCTCCTACAGTTGAAATCCTGTAGCAGGCTTGATCGTCGGCTTGATCATCCCGGCAATGATTCGCGGGCGTAAGAAGAATGACGGTTGGGTTTGAATTTGCGTAACGGCAACTGACGCCATCGCGGGCAAGCTCGCTCCTACAATTGGAACCGGGTCATCTGTAGGAGCGAGCTTGCTCGCGATGACGCATTCAAAACCACACATTGTCCCAAAGCGGGTAGTCCTCAATTCGCGCCACCAAACGACTGGCCTTGATGCGTAACGGCCGCTGACGCCGTCGCGAGCAAGCTCGCTCCTACAGTTGGAACCGGGTCATCTGCAGGAGCGAGCTTGCTCGCGATGACGCATTCAAAGCCACACATTGTCCCAAAGCGGGTAGTCCTCAATTTGCGCCGCCAAACGACTGGCCTTGATGCGTAACGGCCGCTGACGCCATCGCGAGCAAGCTCGCTCCTACAATTGGAACCGGGTCATCTGTAGGAGCGAGCTTGCTCGCGATGACGCATTCAAAGCCACACATTGTCCCAAAGCGGGTAGTCCTCAATTCGCGCCACCAAACCTGCCCGAAACGGATTGGCAAGGATGTAATCGGCAACCTTTTCTAGATCCTCATCGTATCGAATAGCCCTGTCGTGATAACCCTTTTGCCATAACGGCTCGCTGCGTCCGCGCGCACGATTCACCGATATAGCGCTACGAGATTTCACACCCTGCATAAGCGCCTGCAACGTTCCGGACCTGAGCTCGACCAGCCAGTGAAAATGATCCGGCATTACGACCCACGCGAGTGATCTCACCAAATCCTGATCCTGAGCACGTCGAAACTCCTCCTCGACCAAACGCCCAAGCCTCCAATCCGTAAAAACCGCCTGCCGGTTCTGCACGACGGAAGTGAGTGAGTAGATGCGGCCGATTTCCGAGTACCTTCCGATGCGAGCTTGTTTACTGCGATGTAAATCTGGCAATCCATTGCCCTCCACCCAAAAAT
This sequence comes from Pseudomonas sp. ICMP 561, assembly GCF_002699985.1. Taxonomy (GTDB): domain Bacteria; phylum Pseudomonadota; class Gammaproteobacteria; order Pseudomonadales; family Pseudomonadaceae; genus Aquipseudomonas; species Aquipseudomonas quasicaspiana. Next base: position 34,018 of record NZ_LKBT01000015.1, read on the forward strand.
AAAAGGCTAGTCGAGGGTTTCAACATCACCGCAGCTCAACTACTGCCGGATGTATCGCCGAAGACATTCATCCATAAATCCCCCCGCTTAGCATCCCTTCTGCGCCCTACAGGTGTAGAATCGGCGCTATTCATCGCCAGTCATCCCCGGCGGGTTTATGAGCTCAGGCCGAGCGCACGGTGATCCCGTGGCGTGTCGGTTTCCCTCGCAGCAAGCGGTCACTGCCGTTTGTCCGTGACGACACTAGAGGCTCAATCCCTTTCTATTTACCTGGTTAGCCGCCCGGAGTGCTCCATGCCTGATTACCGCTCTAAAACGTCCACCCACGGCCGCAACATGGCCGGCGCTCGTGCCTTGTGGCGCGCAACCGGGATGAAGGACGCAGACTTCAAGAAACCGATTATCGCCGTTGCCAACTCGTTCACCCAGTTCGTACCGGGCCACGTCCACCTCAAGGACATGGGCCAATTGGTTGCCCGTGAAATCGAGCGGGCCGGTGGCGTCGCCAAAGAATTCAACACCATTGCCGTGGATGACGGCATTGCCATGGGCCACGACGGCATGCTGTATTCGCTGCCGAGCCGCGAGATCATCGCCGACTCCGTCGAATACATGGTCAACGCCCACTGCGCTGACGCCATCGTCTGCATCTCCAACTGCGACAAGATCACCCCAGGCATGTTGATGGCTGCTTTGCGCCTGAACATCCCGGTGATCTTCGTTTCCGGCGGCCCGATGGAAGCCGGCAAGACCAAGCTCGCCTCCCACGGTCTGGATCTGGTCGATGCCATGGTCATCGCAGCCGACTCGACGGCCAGCGACGAAAAAGTCGCCGAATACGAGCGCAGCGCTTGTCCGACCTGCGGTTCATGCTCCGGCATGTTCACCGCCAACTCGATGAACTGCCTGACCGAAGCACTGGGTCTGGCACTGCCGGGCAACGGCTCGACACTGGCCACTCACAGCGACCGCGAGCAACTGTTCCTGCAGGCTGGCCGCACCATCGTCGACCTGTGCCGTCAGTACTACATCGAAAACAACGACGCCGTCCTGCCGCGCAACATCGCCAACTTCAAGGCGTTTGAAAACGCCATGATGCTCGACATCGCCATGGGTGGCTCGACCAACACCATCCTGCATTTGCTGGCTGCCGCTCAGGAAGCCGAGATCCCCTTCGACCTGCGTGACATTGATCGCCTGTCGCGCACCGTTCCGCAGCTGTGCAAAGTGGCGCCGAACATCCAGAAGTACCACATGGAAGATGTGCACCGCGCCGGCGGTATCTTCAGCATCCTCGGTTCACTGGCCCGCGGCGGTCTGCTGCACACCGACCTGCCGACCGTCCACAGCCCGTCCATGGAAGAAGCGATCGCCAAATGGGACATCACACAGACTGACGATGAAGCTGTGCATACCTTCTTCCGTGCAGGCCCTGCCGGGATCCCGACCCAGACTGCATTCAGCCAGTCGACGCGTTGGGAAACAGTGGATGACGACCGCGAAAATGGCTGCATCCGCAGTTTCGAGCACGCCTACTCGCAAGAAGGCGGTCTCGCCGTGCTGTACGGCAATATCGCGCTGGACGGCTGCGTAGTGAAAACCGCAGGGGTCGACGAATCGATCCACGTATTCGAAGGCAACGCCAAGATCTTCGAAAGCCAGGACAGCGCTGTGCGCGGCATCCTTGCTGACGAAGTCCAGGCCGGCGACATCGTGATCATCCGCTACGAAGGCCCGAAAGGCGGCCCGGGCATGCAGGAGATGCTGTACCCGACGTCGTACCTGAAATCCAAAGGTCTGGGCAAAGCCTGCGCATTGCTCACCGACGGTCGTTTCTCGGGTGGTACTTCGGGTCTGTCCATCGGCCACGCGTCGCCTGAGGCAGCTGCGGGTGGCGCGATTGGTCTGGTGCGCGACGGCGACAAAGTACTGATCGACATCCCGAACCGCTCGATCAACCTGCTGATCGACGACGCAGAAATGGCCTCGCGCCGTGCTGAACAAGACAAGAAAGGCTGGAAGCCGGTTGAAGCGCGCCCACGTAAAGTGACGACAGCGCTGAAAGCCTACGCCCTGCTCGCTACCAGCGCCGACAAAGGCGCTGTGCGCGACAAGGCGTTGCTGGACAAGCTGGTGCCTTAAGCTTTTTCAGTGAACACAAAAAACCCGGCAGCGATGCCGGGTTTTTTTGTTGCTGATTTTTGTTGGAGCGAGGCTTGCCCGCGAAAAACGATAACGCGGTGAACCTGCCCTGCCGAGTTGCCTACTTCGCGGGCAAGCCTCGCTCCAACTGAAGACCTCGGCACATCAGTTAGTGTATGTAGATCGCTCCTACGAGATGACGCGCTTACTGAATCTCATCCGGCTTGACGATCACCCAGTTCTTGTCCGCGGTCACCGGCAAACCTTCTTTGGCCTGAGCCTCTGCATTGCTTTTGATCATGCCGTTCAACTGGGTCATGTATTTGTCTTTGCGGTTGATCCACAAATGCACGCCGCCCTTGTTGACGTCTACGCCGTGGAACAGCATGTAGCCATCGCTGGTTGGCGTATCGCCTGCTACGAGCACTGGTTTCTTCCATTGGTCGATGTAGGTGAGGATTGCTGCCTGCTTGCCCGCCATCCAGGTCGCTGGAGTCCAGAGATAAGGCGTCAGTTCCAAGCCGAGGTTGGCCTTCTCGTCGTACTTGCCCGCCGTGATCTGCTTGCGCGCAGTAGTCAGCTCGCCGGTCTTCTTGTCCTTGAGCAGCATGGTCACGCCAATCACGTTCTGCGGTTTGACGTTGTAGCCGTACTTGGGATCAGCGGCGACCATCCGCACCAGCTCTTCAGAAGCAGCGGTCATCACGTAGACCTCAATGCCGTTTTCCATCAGTTTGTTGAACAGTTCTTTCTGGCCGGTAAAGATGCGCGGCGGCTCGACATCGAGCTTCTTGACCACATCGCCATCGTAGTAAGTGGCAGGGATCGGTTTACCCAGGGCCATCAGCTCATCGACATAGCCTTTGAGCTCCTTGAGGGTAAAGCCCGAGAACACTTGAGCGACCCATGGATAGCAAACCATGTCGTCGACTTCACACAGGCGGTAGTAGTAGCTGAACAGGCTTTCCTTGTGATCAGCCGTGTCCTTGAAAGGCATCAGCTTGAGGGATGGATCGAGCTTCTCTCGGGTGATCAGCCCTTTGCTTTCCATGTACGGCAGCAGCGACTCTTCGAGGTCGAAGCGGTAACTGGTGTTGTCCATGTCGAAAACCGCGTAATTGCCCTTGTTGGCATTGGCGGCAATCATCGCATCGAGTGCTTTGGCGGCGGGCTCAGGCCAGTGTTTCAACTCGGTGGCAGCAAACGCCTGCCCGGCCAGACCAAGGCAGAGTGCGGCGGCAAGCAATCGTGGAGCGAACTTCATCGTGGTATCCCCCTGAAAGTTAAGAGGATGGACCGTAACAAATTATGATGACTGATTGGGGATGCCAGCGACTGTGTACGTTCCGAGGGCGTCACACTGGAAGCGATTCGCGACGCAGATTTCCGATTACGACATTTTTGTGACAGAAGCAATCGATCCTCGGTAGGAGCGAACTTGTTCGCGAGGCGATATTCCAGACGGCGACAGGAACAATGCCTCGCCAACAAGTTGCCTCCTACCGGCGCTCCCAAACCTCAAAGCTATACGCAGGCTTGTCATCCACCGCTGGGTTCAACACCTCGGACACCAACGCCCATTCGGCCAGATCAAACTCCGGAAACCACGCATCGCCTTCGGGACTCAATGCCACACGGGTCAGGTACAAGCGATCGGCCTCAGCCAGCCCCTGGGCGTATAACTGCGCACCGCCGATCAGCATCACTTCCGCAACGCCCTGCTCCAGCGCCCATTCTTCAGCGCGGGCAACAGCGGACTCCAGCGACGTAAAGACCTCGGCACCCTCAAGCTGCAGATCCGCTTGGCGCGTGACCACCAGATTAAGGCGACCTGGCAGCGGCCGCCCCAGCGAATCCCAGGTCTTGCGACCCATGATGATCGGCTTGCCCAGAGTCGTGGCTTTGAAGTATTTGAAATCCCCCGGCAAGTGCCAGGGCATGGAATTGTCGACGCCAATCACTCGGTTCTCACCAAGGGCGGCAATCAGGCTAAGCGGAAGTTGATTTTTCATGGCGGCGAGAATAACAGACGCTGACACTGAATTCGTAGCGGCCGATTTGCTCGAATACAGGGCGCAGAGGTTATGCTCCTTTACTGATTCATTCGACGAGACGCTGTGTGACTGCTCTGACTCCCCTCGATACCCTCTGGCTGACCGAAGCCGTGCGCCTGCGCGAAGAACAGGCCGGCCCGCTGGAAGACCTTGAAGCCAACCGTCGCGCCCGGGCCAACGGTGGCGATCTGACGAACCGCGTGCAAAGCCGGGCCCTGTGGCTGGCCGAACGCGATGGCATGCGCTCCGCACTGCCACACTGGAAACAAGGCGCCCGACTGGCCCTGATTGCACTGGCGATTCTCTCGGTACTCAGCGGTGCCGGGCTCGCCTTCGCGGCGCTGGGCGACGGCCAAACGCCGGTCAATGTGTTCTGGGCGCTGGGCAGCCTGCTCGGGCTGAACCTGATTATGCTCTTCAGCTGGGCGATGAGTTTTAGCGTCGCCGGGCAAAACACTGCAAGCCTTGGACGCCTCTGGCTATGGCTCAGTGAAAAGCTTGCCCGCGATGCCCAGGCCGCCCAACTTGCCCCTGCGCTGATTGTGCTGTTGCAGCGCAAACGCTTGAATCGATGGGTACTGGGTGCGGCGATACATGGTTTATGGCTGCTGGCACTGGTCAGCGCGCTGGTGCTGCTATTGATGCTGATGGCGACCCGACGTTATGGCTTTGTGTGGGAAACCACTATTTTAGGTAGCGACACCTTCGTCAGCCTGACCCAGACCCTCGGCATTCTCCCGGCCATGCTGGGCTTCAGCGTACCGGACGAGTCCATGATCCGCGCCAGCGGCGACAGCGCCCTGGTTGTTGAATCAGGTCGTCAGGCCTGGGCGGCATGGCTGGTCGGCGTGCTATTGGTCTATGGCATCGTGCCGCGCCTGATCCTTGCGTTGGTCTGCCTGTGGTGCTGGCGCATCGGCCGGGCTGCACTGAGTCTGGACCTGACCTTGCCAGGTTACAGCCAGCTTCGCGAACGCCTGATGCCCAGCAGCGAGAGACTGGGGGTCAGCGACGCTGCGCCAGAACAACTGCATCAAGTACAGCCCAATGGCACGGCACAACAAAGCAACGGCGCATTGTTGGTCGCTATCGAGCTGGACGATGAACAGCCATGGCCGCCGCTATTGCCGGAAAACGTGGTCGATGCAGGCATTCTCGACAGCCGGGAATCCAGGCAAAAACTGCTAGATCAACTGACCCGCTTTCCGCCTGCCCGGTTGGTGATTGCCTGCGACCCACGTCGCTCACCTGATCGAGGCAGCCTTGCACTGGTTGCCGAACTGGCTCGCTGTGCGGGCGCAACACGAGTCTGGTTGCTATCGGCCCCTGCCGGGCAACATCTGAACGCAGAGCGAGTCAGCGACTGGCACGCGGCGCTGCAGCAACTGGATCTCGAGTGGAGCGACAGTGCGCCACTGAACTGGCTGGAGACGGGTCATGACTGACAAGGACAAGATCCGCCCGCTGAAACTGGCGGTGGTTGGCCACACCAATGTCGGCAAGACCTCGCTGCTAAGAACGCTCACTCGCGACGTAGGCTTCGGGGAAGTCTCCCATAGGCCAAGCACCACCCGCCATGTGGAAGGCGCGCGGTTGTCGGTAGATGGTCAGGCGCTGCTTGAGCTCTACGACACGCCGGGCCTGGAAGACGCCATCGCGCTACTGGACTTTCTCGAACGCCAGGATCGACCGGGCGAGCGGCTGGACGGCCCCGCACGGCTGGCACGCTTTCTGGAAGGCAGTGAAGCAAGACAGCGCTTTGAGCAGGAAGCCAAAGTCATGCGCCAGTTACTGGCCTCTGACGCCGGTTTGTACATCATCGACGCCCGCGAGCCGGTGCTGGCCAAGTACCGCGACGAGCTGTCGATCCTGGCCAGTTGTGGCAAACCGTTGCTGCCAGTCCTGAATTTTGTCAGCAGCGCAGAACACCGGGAGCCCGCATGGCGCGAGGCACTTGCACGACTGGGTCTGCATGCGCTGGTTCGCTTTGACAGCGTCGCGCCGCCAGAAGATGGCGAGCGGCGCCTGTATGAAAGCCTTGCCCTGCTGCTGGAAAACTTCAGAGATCAACTAGAACGGCTGATTCTGGATATTGAGGCCCAGCGCGAAATCCGACGACAAAGTGCTAGCCGGTTGATCGCGCAGTTACTCATCGACTGCGCAGCCTGCCGTCGCAGCGTTTCCACTGAATCGGGCCATGAGCAACAAGCTATCGATGAGTTGCGCAAAGCGGTGCGCCAGCGCGAACAGCGCTGCGTGGAAGAGCTGCTCAAGCTTTACGCGTTTCGCGTTCAGGACGCGGCAGCCAGCGATTTGCCACTGCTGGACGGGCGCTGGGGCGACGATTTGTTCAACCCGGAAACCCTCAAGCAACTGGGCGTACGGGTCGGCGGCGGGATAGCGGCAGGCGCGGCAGCGGGTGCCGGTGTCGATTTGCTGGTGGGTGGCCTCACCATGGGCGCAGCGGCTTTGGCCGGGGCGATTGCCGGTGGTGCATTACAGACTGCCCGCAGTTACGGCGGACGATTGCTCGGCAAGATCAAAGGCCAACGCGAACTGACGGTGGACGATGCCGTACTTCGCCTGCTTGCGCTGCGTCAACGCCATTTGCTGATTGCCTTGGGCGCCAGAGGCCATGCCGCCATGGAAAGCATCCAGTTAACCACACCACAGGATAAAACCTGGCGCGAAGGCAAACTGCCCGACGCACTGCAAAAAGCCCGCGCTCATCCGCAATGGTCGTCGCTGAATCCTGGGGCGAAGCTGAATCAGGCTGAGCGGCAGGAGCAGATTGAAGAATTGGCGAAAGTGATATTCGAATCCTGAAAAATTTTCCCTGCCTGTAGGAGCGCGCTTGCCCGCGATCGCGTTTCTTCCGGCACTTTGATGTTGGATGGAGGAAAGTCATCGCGGGCAAGCGCGCTCCTACAGGAATAGCGCTCGGCCACCACCGGTAGTCGCTTTGCAAAATTTTGCCTACGCGAAATCAACAAGCACCGGTATCATCGCGCGCCCGATACACCCGGAACCGTATTGCTCATGAAACCGACCTTGATCGCCGCCGCAGAAATCGACCGTATCGATACCTGGGCCAAATACTCCAGCCATATGTGCGGAGGCTGTATTTCCAGCTGCTGCACGCTGCCTGTTGAAGTGAAGATCAAGGACTTGATCCGCATCGGCATCGTCGATGACTTCGAGCGCGGCGAACCTGCGAAGAACATCGCCAAGCGTTTGCAGAAGGAAGGGATTGTCGAGCGCTACAACCAGAAATCAGAAATCTTCACCTTGCAGCGCATGAGCAACAACGACTGCCTGTATCTGGATCGCAAGAGCCGCCTGTGCACCATCTACGACAAACGCCCGGATACCTGCCGCAACCACCCCAAGGTCGGCCCGCGTCCCGGCTACTGTGCTTACAAGCCTAAAGATGTGGTTCGTCAGGCGAGCGGCACGCTGAAGAACAACACCAGCACGCCGTTTCCGAAGTTTTAAAGGGATCTATACCCGGATCCCGGTAGGAGCGAACTTGTTCGCGAGGCAATATTTCTGATCAAGCAGGACCGAAGCCTCGCCAACAAGTTGGCTCCTACCAAGACAAACGCTACTCCCTCGCACCACACAAACAAAAACGCCCCCGACCTTGCGGTCGGGGGCGTTTTTTTTAGCCTGATTAAAAACTAATCAGTTCTTGGCTTTCTTGGCAGCGCGGGTACGCTCGCTTTCGTCCAGGATCTTCTTACGAAGACGGATGGACTTAGGAGTCACTTCGCACAGCTCGTCGTCCTGGATGAATTCCAGAGCCTGTTCAAGGGTGAACTTGACCGGCGGAACCAGAGCGATAGTCTCGTCTTTACCCGAAGCACGCATGTTGTCGAGCTTCTTGCCTTTGGTTGGGTTGATACCCAGGTCGTTGTCGCGGCTGTTCAAGCCAACGATCTGACCGCAGTAGATCTCTTGACCGTGTTCAACGAACAGCTTGCCACGAGCCTGCAGGGTTTCCAGCGAGTAGGTCAGAGCCTTGCCGGTTTCAACCGAAACCAGAACGCCGTTCTGACGGCCAGACACATCGCCCGACTTCATGGTGTCGTAACGGTCGAAGATCGAGGTCAGGATGCCTGCACCGGAGGTGAGGGTCAGGAACTCGTTACGGAAACCGATCAGGCCACGAGCAGGGATGTTGTACTCAAGGCGCACACGGCCCTTGCCATCCGGAACCATGTTGGTCAGATCGCCTTTACGCAGACCCATTTGCTCCATGATGGAACCCTGGGATTCTTCTGGCAGGTCGATGGTGACGTTTTCAAACGGTTCCTGCTTCACGCCGTCAACAACACGGATGATCACTTCTGGACGACCGACACCCATTTCGAAGCCTTCGCGACGCATGGTTTCGATCAGTACCGACAAGTGCAGCTCACCACGGCCCGAGACCTTGAACTTGTCAGCGGTGTCGCCTTCTTCAACGCGCAGAGCAACGTTGTACAGCAGCTCCTTGTCCAGACGTTCCTTGATGTTACGGGACGTCACGAACTTGCCTTCTTTACCGCAGAACGGCGAGTCGTTTACCTGGAAGGTCATCGAAACGGTAGGTTCGTCAACGGTCAACGGCACCATTGCTTCCACGTTCAGTGGATCGCACAGGGTGTCGGAGATGAACAGCGAATCCATACCGCTGATGCAGACGATGTCGCCAGCGGCGGCTTCTTCAACGTCGATGCGGTGCAGACCGTGGTGACCCATCAGCTTCAGGATACGACCGTTACGGCGTTTGCCGTCGGCGCTGATCGCTACAACCGGGGTGTTCGGCTTGACGCGACCACGAGCGATACGGCCAACGCCGATAACACCCAGGAAGCTGTTGTAGTCCAGAGCGGAGATCTGCATCTGGAAAGGACCGTCACGGTCAACAGACGGCGCTGGTACGTTGTCGACGATCGACTGGTACAGCGGGGTCATGTCTTCAGCCATTTCAGCGTGGTCCAGACCGGCAATACCGTTCAGGGCCGAGGCGTAGACGACTTTGAAGTCCAGCTGTTCTTCGGTAGCACCCAGGTTGTCGAACAGGTCGAAGATCTGATCCAGAACCCAGTCCGGACGCGCGCCTGGACGGTCAACCTTGTTGATGACCACGATTGGACGCAGGCCGGCTTCGAAAGCCTTCTTGGTCACGAAACGGGTTTGCGGCATAGGGCCGTCTTGAGCGTCAACCAGCAGCAGCACGGAGTCAACCATCGACATTACGCGCTCAACTTCACCACCGAAGTCGGCGTGGCCCGGGGTGTCCACGATGTTGATGTGGTAGCCGTTCCAGTTGATGGCGGTGTTTTTCGCCAGAATGGTAATACCGCGCTCTTTCTCCTGGTCGTTGGAGTCCATCACGCGCTCGTCGTTGAGCTCGTTACGCTCCAGAGTGCCGGATTGGCGCAAGAGTTTGTCTACCAGGGTGGTTTTACCATGGTCAACGTGAGCAATGATGGCGATGTTGCGTAGATTTTCGATCACTTGTGTATCTCGATCAGAGGATTCGGTTAGCTGAATACTGCTAAACAGCTATTTATAACGTCAGAGTCGGCCAAAGCCGTTACGGCTAGACGACTGGCGTCGGGGGGCCGGTGACGCAAGCCACAGGCAAACAGCCCCGGGCACTTAGCTCGGTCTATAAACGCGCACATTGGCATACCCCTCACTGAGCAAATGGTGAGCATGCAGGCGACTCATGACGCCTTTGTCGCAATACAACAGGTACTGGCGCGTGTTATCCAGTTCCTTGAAGCGGCTGTTCAGTGCATAGAACGGCAGCGCCTGTACTTCAATACCAGGCAATACCAGCGGCTGATCTTCCTGAGCATCCGGGTGACGGATGTCAACGATGACCTGCCCTGCCAGTGCCTGACTGACTTCTTCTATCTCGACACTCTGGCTCAGATCGTCAATCACACGATCGATCGAAACCAGTTTGGCGTTCTCCAGCGCTCGCTCGAGAACCGCCATGTCGAACTGTTGCTCTTCGTACTCAACGCGGTTGCGCTTGGCGTTGGTCTTGGGGTTGATCGAAATCACCCCGCAATACTCAGGCATATGCCTGGCGAAATCGGCAGTACCGATTTCAACCGCCTGATCGACGATGTCCTGCTTGTGGCTGGTGATCAACGGACGCAAAACCAGCTTGTCAGTCGCGGCGTCAATCAACGACAGGTTCGGCAACGTCTGGCTGGCAACCTGTGAAATCGCTTCGCCGGTAACCAGCACATCGATATCAAGACGGTCAGCGATAGAGGATGCAGCGCGTAACATCATACGCTTCAAAACTACACCCATATGACTGTTATCGACTTTCTGCAGGATTTCTCCGAGAACTTCCTCGAAAGGCACGCTGATAAACAGCACGCGCTGGGAGCTGCCGTACTTCTTCCAGATGAAATGCGCGACTTCCATCACGCCCAGTTCATGGGCGCGACCGCCCAGATTGAAGAAGCAGAAATGCGCCATCAGCCCGCGACGCATGACCTGATAGGCCGCCACGGTCGAATCGAAACCACCGGACATCAACACGAGGGTTTGTTCAAGGGCGCCTAACGGGTATCCGCCGACACCATTGTGCTGGCTGTGGATGACAAACAACCGTTTGTCGCGAATTTCCATTCGCACCACGATTTCCGGCTTTTTCAGCTCGATACCGGCAGCACCGCACTGCTTGCGCAACTGGCTACCGACGTATTTTTCGACATCCATGGAGCTGAATGCATGCTTGCCCGCTCGCTTGCAGCGCACCGAAAACATCTTGCCCGGCAGCAGATCGGCGTAGTGCAGCTTGCACTTGGCAACGATGTCGTCCATGTCGCCCAGCGGGTATTCGGCCACCTGAAGGAAATTGGCGATGCCCGGCATGCAGCTCAGGCGGTCGGTCATGTCCTGCAGGACCTTGGGGTCGGTCAGTTTCGTCTGAACCTCGAGGTTGTCCCACGAGCCATCCACCACCAGTACCGGGTCCAGATCACGGAGCACGGTACGGATGTTCTTGGCCAGCTGGCGGATGAATTGCTTACGCACCGGCGGGCTTTTGATGATGATTTCGGGGAAGACTTTTACGATTAGTTTCATGAAAACAGCGCGCGAGGTGCCAGCCGAAAAAGAGGGGGCGGGATTATAGCGGAAATTGCTCAAGGTTTAACCAGTTATCGTGCAACCGATCATCGACGCACCAAAAAAGACCTGCCGGACAATATGCAGCCTCATTGTGGTGCGTTAAATTTTCAAATCGACGATTTTTATCCCTGAATTGCTAGCGTTTCGGGCATAAAACCCATCTCGGGGCACTGGCATGCAATTTGCTCCCTTGTGAGGCAGGTTGCCTTGGCAGAGTATTTGCGCCGGCATCACCCAAATTCTAAGGGCCCAAACCATTAAATAGGCCCGAAGCCACCCGGAGGACACCATGTCGAAGTCGGTTCAACTCATCAAAGATCATGACGTTAAGTGGATTGATCTGCGCTTCACGGACACTAAAGGTACACAGCACCACGTGACCATGCCGGCTCGTGATGCGCTGGAAGACGACTTCTTCGAAGTCGGCAAGATGTTCGACGGCTCCTCCATCTCTGGCTGGAAAGGCATCGAAGCCTCCGACATGATCCTGCTGCCGGACGACGAAACTGCCGTTCTCGATCCGTTCACCGAAGACCCAACCCTGATCCTGGTTTGCGACATCATCGAACCTTCGACCATGCAAGGTTACGACCGCGACCCACGCGCTATCGCTCACCGCGCCGAGGAATACCTGAAATCGACCGGTATTGGTGACACTGTATTCGCCGGTCCAGAGCCAGAATTCTTCATCTTCGACGAAGTGAAGTTCAAATCCGATATCTCCGGCTCCATGTTCAAGATCTACTCTGAGCAAGGTTCGTGGATGTCCGACGCCGACATCGAAGGCGGTAACAAGGGCCACCGTCCAGGCATCAAAGGCGGTTACTTCCCGGTTCCACCATTCGACCATGACCACGAAATCCGCACCGCAATGTGCAACGCTCTGGAAGAAATGGGCCAGACCGTAGAAGTTCACCACCACGAAGTGGCGACTGCTGGTCAGAACGAAATCGGCGTGAAATTCAACACGCTGGTTAAAAAGGCTGACGAAGTTCAGACCCTGAAATACGTTGTTCACAACGTTGCTGACGCTTACGGCCGCACCGCTACCTTCATGCCTAAGCCTCTGTACGGCGATAACGGTTCGGGTATGCACGTTCACATGTCCATCTCCAAAGATGGCAAGAACACCTTCGCAGGCGAAGGCTATGCCGGCCTGTCCGACACCGCTCTGTACTTCATCGGCGGCATCATCAAGCACGGTAAGGCACTGAACGGCTTCACCAACCCGGCTACCAACTCCTACAAGCGTCTGGTTCCAGGCTTCGAAGCTCCGGTCATGCTGGCCTACTCGGCTCGCAACCGTTCCGCTTCGATCCGTATTCCTTACGTCAGCAGCCCTAAAGGCCGCCGTATCGAAGCTCGCTTCCCGGATCCATCTGCCAACCCATACCTGGCCTTCGCAGCACTGCTGATGGCTGGCCTGGACGGCATCCAGAACAAGATCCACCCTGGCGACGCAGCTGACAAAAACCTGTATGACCTGCCGCCTGAAGAGGCCAAAGAGATCCCACAAGTTTGCGGCAGCCTGAAAGAAGCCCTGGAAGAGCTGGACAAAGGTCGTGCGTTCCTGACCAAAGGCGGCGTTTTCAGCGACGACTTCATCGACGCTTACATCGCCCTGAAAAGCGAAGAAGAAATCAAAGTACGTACCTTCGTACACCCACTGGAATACGAGCTGTACTACAGCTGCTGATCCAGTCGCGTCAGTAATTGCGACGCACAAAAGAGGCCTCCTTCGGGAGGCCTTTTTTATGGGCGGTATTTAACATGCGATATCTATTTGTTGCCCCACGCGCTACCAGCAAGCGCATGCTGTCGTATCGCGAACACCGCCGCTTGTAGGAGCGCACGAGCACCGCGAGGCCGCGATGGCGGTCTGTCTGATACGCCACCATCGCGGCCTCGCGGTGCTCGTGCGTTCCTACAGATTCATTATCAAATTACATCCCGACTCAGAAGAGAAAAAGAGAGATGACCAATAAACCACGCCTGCTTTTCCTCTGCGCCACCTTCACCAGCCTGGCCGCCTGCGCAGTCACACCCACGACTTCACCCGCCCCTGCGCCGCTGGCACCTCTGATGGCGACGATCAGCGAGCGCCTTGCCATCGCAGACCAGGTCGCGCTGACCAAATGGGACAGCGGAAAACCGATTCAGGACAGCCCGCGTGAAGCCCAAGTCATCGCCGCTGCCGCAAAGCTCGCACCGACCTACAATCTGGATCCACAGGACGTCAGCCAATTCCTCGCTGCGCAGATCGAAGCGAACAAGCTGGTGCAGTACGCACTTCTCGCGAAATGGCACGAAGCCGGTAAGGCGCCAGACACTCCACGGCCGGATCTGGTCGGGCAGATTCGCCCACAACTGGATCAGCTACAGACGCGATTACTGAGCGAATACTCAGCCTTCGCGACATACCGTCAGGACCCACAATGCCCAAATTGGCTGATTCAACAGTCCCGACTGCAAGCCAAAGATCCGATTCATGATCTTGCACTGACTCGCGCCGTCGGCGAGTTGTGCGTTATCCGTAAATGATCACGAGCCGCTTAAGCTGATTTATGTTCTATGCTGCGCCCAGTACACCGCCAACCGCATCAACGCCACGGAGCCTGCATGCGCCGAAGCCTCATCTGTCTGCTGCTGTTTATCGCTTTGCCCGCAGCGGCGCAGATCTACAAATACACCGACGCCAACGGCAACGCCGCGTTCAGCAATCAACCGCCTGATGGTGTGAAGGCCAAGGTTGTCGAACTGCCGCCGCTCAATAGCGTTGATACCCAGAAAATGGCGACCCCGGCGACACCACCGCAAAATCCGCCGCCCCAGGCTCAGGCGCAAGCGGGCTACGAAACGCTGGAACTGGCCGATCTTCCGACCGACGAGGCGTTACGCGCCAACAACGGCACCTTCACCGTTGGCGTATCGATCAAACCAAGATTGATGCAGGGGCATTTGCTGCAACTGGTGGTCGACGGCGACCTCTATGGCCAACCGGGCAACGTGCCGCGCCTGCAGGTCGTCAATATTGATCGTGGAGAGCACAGCTTTGCAGTGGCTGTGCTGGATAACGGCCGCATCATCCAGCAAAGCCCAACCATCACTCTGACGGTGCAGCGCGTTCATGTCGGCAAACCTTGAATCCCGGCTGAGTATCAGCATGCTCGCCTGGCTGCTGATTACCCTGCCCACATCAGCGCTTGCGGAGGTGTATACCTATACGGACGCACAAGGTAACCGGGTCTTCACCGATCAGCCTCACAAGAACGCCAAACGTGTGGAGATCCTGCCCAGCAATAACACCACCGGATCGCCCCCCAAACGCACCGTCCAGCAAAGCGCGCCGCCCAAGGCAAAACCCAAAGCGATGTTTCGTTACGACCTGCTACGGATTCTGGTGCCAGAACCGGACGCAACGGTGCGCAGCGCCCAGGGCGAACTCATTGTCACCGTCACCAGCGACCCCGCCTTGCAGCCGGGTCATAGCTATCGGCTCCTGGTTGATGGTCAGCCTTACGCCCAAGCCGGACGAAGCCCTGTCTTCCCGTTGAAGAATGTAGATCGAGGTACTCACCAGCTCGCGGTGGAGATTCTCGATGAGACAGGACGCGTGCTGGAAAAAACGCCGAATCAGCCCTTCCACATGCTGCGTATTTCACTGGCGCAAAAGCGTCTCGCCAATCCCTGCAAAACCGCCGAATACGGCATCCGGCCTGAGTGCCCTATAAAGGACAAACCAGAAGAAGAGAGCAGCATCCTGCCTTTCTTTTGATTCAGATCCCCTCCCCAAACACCAAAGCCCTAAATTGGTGCAGGATATTGCAAGCCAGTGGACCCACCACCCCATTTTGGTTCGAAAATGGTCCGCACCAATGAACCATTCAAACGCACTGTCCAAAAAAAGCCCGATTTTGCAGATTAAACGCTTCTTTTCGGAGCCTTGGTTTGGTTTTTGCAACTTGGCTATAACAGCACCTTTATCTGCACTGGATACAAATGTATCAGTGGCGTTACCCACGCTGGAGAAGACCAACCAGCGCCTGCGACCCGAGGCTCGCCTGGAATCGCAATGAGCCAAAAGAGGTCAACGACTTTAATGACTATCAGCGACGCGCTGCACCGTTTGTTACTCGACAACCTGACCACTGCCACCATTCTGCTCAATGCCGACCTGCGCCTTGAGTACATGAACCCGGCAGCGGAGATGCTGCTGGCCATCAGCGGTCAGCGCAGCCATGGGCAATTCATCAGCGAGCTGTTCACTGAATCTGCAGAAGCCCTGAGCTCCCTGCGCCAGGCGGTGGAACAAGCGCACCCGTTCACCAAACGCGAAGCCATGCTCACCGCCCTTACCGGCCAGACACTGACAGTTGATTACGCGGTAACGCCCATCCTCAGCCAGGGCGAGACCTTGTTGCTGCTGGAGGTCCATCCGCGTGACCGTCTGTTGCGCATCACCAAAGAAGAAGCGCAACTGTCCAAGCAGGAAACCACCAAAATGCTGGTGCGTGGCCTGGCTCACGAAATCAAGAATCCACTCGGCGGTATTCGTGGCGCAGCGCAATTACTGGCCCGGGAGCTGCCTGAAGAGAGTTTGAAGGACTACACCAACGTCATCATCGAGGAAGCCGACCGCCTGAGAAACCTGGTGGATCGCATGCTCGGATCGAACAAGTTGCCTTCGCTGGCCATGACCAACGTGCACGAAGTGCTCGAACGCGTCTGCAGCCTGGTCGAAGCAGAAAGCCAAGGGTGCATCACGCTGGTGCGCGACTATGATCCAAGTATTCCCGACGTATTGATCGACCGCGAACAGATGATTCAGGCCGTGCTCAATATCGTGCGAAACGCGATGCAGGCCATCAGTAGCCAGAACGAGCTGCGTCTGGGCCGGATCAGCCTGCGTACTCGTGCGATGCGTCAGTTCACCATTGGCCATGTGCGTCACCGGCTGGTCAGCAAAATCGAAATCATCGACAACGGTCCTGGAATTCCCGCGGAGCTTCAGGAAACCATTTTCTACCCGATGGTCAGTGGCCGCCCTGACGGCACTGGGCTCGGTCTTGCGATAACGCAGAACATCATTAGTCAGCACCAGGGGCTGATCGAGTGTGACAGCCATCCTGGCCACACCACCTTCTCGATCTTCCTGCCGCTGGAACAAGGAGCAGCTTCGACATGAGCCGTAGTGAAACTGTCTGGATCGTAGATGACGATCGTTCCATTCGTTGGGTTCTGGAAAAAGCCTTGCAGCAAGAAGGCATGACCACACAAAGCTTCGACAGCGCCGACGGCGTGATGAGTCGTCTGGCTCGTCAACAACCGGATGTGATCATCTCCGACATCCGCATGCCGGGTGCCAGTGGCCTGGACCTGTTGGCGCGCATTCGCGAGCAACACCCACGCCTGCCGGTCATCATCATGACCGCCCATTCAGACCTCGACAGCGCTGTTGCCTCTTATCAAGGCGGCGCGTTCGAGTACCTGCCAAAACCATTCGACGTCGATGAAGCCGTTTCTCTGGTCAAGCGTGCCAACCTGCATGCCCAGGAACAGCAAGGGATGGACGTTGCGCCGACACTGACACGCACCCCTGAAATCATTGGCGAAGCGCCAGCGATGCAGGAAGTGTTTCGGGCCATCGGCCGTCTGAGCCACTCCAACATCACCGTGTTGATCAACGGCGAGTCAGGGACCGGTAAAGAACTGGTTGCCCACGCCTTGCATCGCCACAGCCCACGCTCGGCCTCGCCGTTCATTGCGCTGAACATGGCTGCGATTCCAAAAGACTTGATGGAATCAGAACTGTTCGGCCATGAAAAAGGCGCGTTTACCGGCGCAGCAAACCTGCGTCGCGGCCGTTTCGAACAGGCGGATGGCGGCACCCTGTTCCTCGATGAAATCGGCGACATGCCTGCTGACACTCAAACCCGTTTGCTACGGGTTCTGGCTGACGGCGAGTTCTATCGCGTGGGCGGCCACACGCCGGTCAAAGTCGACGTACGTATCATCGCGGCGACTCACCAGAATCTGGAAACACTGGTGCAGGCTGGCAAATTCCGGGAAGACTTGTTTCACCGTCTGAACGTGATCCGTATCCACATCCCGCGCATGTCAGATCGTCGTGAAGACATTCCGACCCTGGCCAAACACTTCCTCAGCCGCGCGGCACAGGAACTGGCGGTCGAACCGAAACTGCTCAAGGCGGAAACCGAGGAATACCTCAAACACCTGCCTTGGCCAGGTAACGTGCGTCAGCTGGAAAACACCTGCCGCTGGATCACCGTCATGGCCTCGGGCCGTGAAGTGCACATCAGCGACCTGCCACCCGAGCTGCTGAGCCTGCCGCAAGACGCAGCGCCGGTGACCAACTGGGAACAGGCATTGCGTCAATGGGCCGATCAGGCGTTGGCCCGCGGCCAATCCAGCCTGCTGGACAGCGCCGTGCCGACCTTCGAGCGCATCATGATCGAAACTGCCCTCAAGCATACCGCTGGCCGTCGTCGCGACGCCGCCGTGCTGCTGGGCTGGGGCCGCAACACCTTGACTCGCAAGATCAAGGAGCTGGGCATGAAGATCGATGGTGGTGACGATGACGAGGGTGATGAAGGCTGATTAAAGCCCTCACCCAAAAGCCCAGGGTTGCGTATGCAGCTCTGGGCTTTTTTGCTTTTGCACGCTGCTGGATGCAGACACCGCGCTGTCTCGCATCAAGCATGGGCACCTGTAGGAGTGAGCTTGCTCGCGATTGCGATCTCACCGTAATAACCGGATTGCCTGCTACAACGCTTCACGAGCAAGCTAATCTCTCATCAAAAATGCAAAACAACTGGATTGAAATGCACTCTCTGAGCCGCCCCGGTGTCACTGACACCGTGCTGTCACGCAGCAAACAGATATCAATGTGGGAGCGGTGCTTGCCCGCGATAAGGGCGACGCGATTTAAATGGGAATTGCGGTGTTCTTATCGCGGGCAAGCACCGCTCCCACAAAAAACCGCATCTACTCATTGATTTATATCTTGTTTGACGAGAGCTGCCGAAGGCTGCGAAGCATTTATCCTGACACGCCGCGATCGCAGCCTTCGGCAGCTACAGGTCCTGTGTTTGCTCAGGTTTACCCAACATCAATGCCAATCCATGCCTGTTTATAACTGCGTACAGCATGTAAAAGTATCGGCACATTCAAAATGGAGGTGGACCATGAATCAGAACAATCCTCGCAAAGTCGCCATTGTCACTGGAGCGTCTCGCGGCATCGGTGCAGAGATCGCCAAACGCTTGTCAGCCGATGGTTTTGCAGTGGTCGTCAACTACGCCAACAGCGCCCGCGAAGCTGACTCACTGGTGGCAGAGTTGCTCGCCGATGGCGGTCAGGCCATCGCGGTCAAAGCCAACGTGGCCGACACTAACGAAGTCCGCGCCATGTTTGATCTGACCGAGCAAAAACTGGGCAAGATCGACGTGCTGGTCAACAACGCCGGGATCATGAAAACCATGCCCATTGCGGATACCAGCGACGAACTCTTCGAACAGACCTTCGCCATCAACACCCGCGGCACCTTCAACACATTGCGTGAAGCCAGTGCTCGAATGAACGACGGCGGGCGGATCATCAACTTCTCCAGCTCGGCGCTGGCGCTGAACATTCCTGGCTACGCGATCTACAACGCAACCAAAGCCGCGGTTGAATCGTTCACCCATGTGTTCGCCAAAGAACTGCGCGGACGCAACATCACCGTCAACGCAGTAGCACCCGGCCCCGTCGCTACCGAGCTGTTCCTGAATGGCAAAACCGAAGAGCAAATCAAGAACTTCGCAAACATGCCGCCGCTGCAACGCCTGGGTCAGCCTGAAGACATCGCCAATGTCGTGTCCTTTCTGGCCGGGCCGGAATCAGGCTGGGTCAACGGGCAGATCCTGCGCGCCAACGGCGGGTTGGCGTAGATCGATGTGAACCGAGCTGCCAACTCTAAGCCCTGAAGGAGACTCTATGTTGGCCTGCAGAATGAATTCGGTCCCACAGGCTCATCATGAACCTGAAGCCGCACACAAATCCGTGGGAGCGAATTCATTCGCGAAGGGGCAGGTACATCCGCAGCCGTATATTGACTGAAACACCGCCTTCACAAACGAAGCCAGCCTGTAGGCAGTGCTTGCCAGCGCTGAACGATGACGCGATTTGACTGGCAACCGCGTCCAGACTTATCGCGAGCAAGCTCGGCTCCCACAGAATCTACGCAACTCTGTGGGACCGAGGTTAGATGGTTAACCGGCCTACCGCACCAAATGCAGGAACTGCATATGGCGTTCGTACTGGTCGAGGATGTCGTTGATGACCTGCTCTTTGGTGTAGCCCACCAGGTCATAATCCTGACTGCCCTCGCTCAGATGCACTTCGGCGCGGTAATAGCGACGATTGTTCAACTGCTTGGAGCCCATCCCGCCGCGCGCAAACGACGGCGTGAAGAAGCCCTTCATCATCACCTGATAAATGAACGGCCGCTCTTCGCCATGGCCGATTTCCAGGCTGACGCTGTCGTTGGCCGGGTCCGGCTGAGTGACAACGTTCAGGCCTTTCTCGGCAAACACGGCAGTCACGTCTTCGATAGCCGGGCGCACGGTTTGGTCGAGGAAGCGGTACACCTCGTCTCGCGACGGATAATGCACGGCCTGGCTCAAACGCTGACGCCAACCGCCACGTCGCGCCCCTGACACCGGAGCCAACGAATACAGCTGGGCGATCTGACGCTGAGACTCCATGAAGAACGCCTTGTGCAGCCCCCACATCATCAACAGCAGAATCAGCGAGAACGGCAACGACGTCAGCACCACCGCTGATTTCAACGCATCGATGCTGCCAGAGAACAGCAAGCCACTGGTCACCAGCGCAGTCGCCACACCCCAGAACACACGGAGCCACTTCGGACCGTCTTCATCAGCGTTACCGCCTTTGGCCGACAGCGTCGAAAGCACCACTGTGCCCGAGTCTGCCGAGGTGACGAAGAAGACAAAGCTGATGAACACCGTCACCGCAATAACGGTTTTGCTCCATGGATAGGTTTCCAACAGCAAATAAAGCGTGCGCGACGGATCATCAATGGCCGACTGGCCCAGCGCGACCATGCCGTGATTGAGCACCTGATCGATGGCGCTGTTACCGAAAATCGACATCCACGCCAACGTAAAGCCCAGCGGAATCAGCAGTACACCGAACACGAACTCACGAATGGTCCGACCACGGGAAATACGCGCAATGAACAGACCTACAAACGGCGACCAGGCAATCCACCAGGCCCAGTAAAACACCGTCCAACCACCCAGCCATTCGCTCGGTTTGTCGTAGGCATACACATCAAAACTCTTGGTGGTAATCGCCCCGAGGTAATCACCGATATTCTGCACCAGCGTGTTAAGCAAATGCTGCGTCGGGCCGGCAAACAACACAAACAGCAGCAGCGCACAGGCCAGCAGCATGTTGATGTCGGACATGACGCGCACGCCCTTGTCGACACCGGCTATCGCCACCAGGATCGCGGCGCCCATCATCAGCGTGATCAGCCCGACCTGAATCCATTGGGTATGGGGAATATCAAACAGATAATCCAGCCCGGAATTGAGGTGCAAGACCCCAAAGCCCATATCAGCACCGAGACCAAAAATAGTCGCGATGATGCCGAAGCCATCCACCGCATAACCGATAGGGCCGTTGATGCGCTTACCGATCAGCGGGTACAGCGCGGAGCGCAGCGCCAACGGCAGGTTGTGGCGATACGCAAAATACGCCAGCGCCATGCCGACAAACGCAAACACACCCCAGCCATGCAGGCCCCAGTGCAGAAACAGCAACTGCATCGCCTGACGCGCCGCCTCAGTCGTGCCACCCTCGCCTTGCGGCGGCTGCAGCATGTGAGTCAGCGGTTCAGAGACGCAGAAGAAGAACAGCGTGATGCTGATCCCGGCAGCGAACAGCATGCCCGCCCAGGACAGATAACTGAATTCGGGTTCGTCGTGGTCGGCACCGAGCTTGATCTTGCCGTAACCAGACAAGGCGGTGACCACCACGAAGACCAGATAGATCGTCATCGCCAGCATGTAATACCAGCCGACCGTATTGGCCGCCCAGTTCTGCGCCGCCAGCAACCACTGGCCAGCGGTCTCAGGGAAGGAAATAACCAACACACCGAACAGCAAAATAACCGTCGCCGCGAAATAAAACACCGGCGGATTCATGCGAACCATACCGCTGGATTGGCTAGCAGGTGCACTCATGAGCCATGCACCTCAAGGTCGTAGGCAAAGACAGCAACAAACGGATTAAGCAAGGGTAAGCCTCCTGTTATGAGCGGGCAGCGAACCACCGGTTTTAGTTGAACGAGCGTTCAATTAAAACATGGAAGCCCCGCGACGGCTAATCGCGAGGCCGATGGAGGCTGGCTCAAGGGAGGTTATGACGCCCGGTTCACGGGAATCGTTCCGTGGTGGGACCGCTTGTCGGGTTGGGGAATTCGAGGTGGCTGAGGGGTTACCACTTCCACTCGGCTTCGCGGAATTCAGCATGTGGAATCACCGTCTTCAGGAAGGCAACGAAGTCATCGATTCTGGCCTTTTCGAGGTGGACTTCGAAGCCTGCCAAGGGATCGGCATGAAAGCTGGGCACGACCATTTTTCGCCTGCGATCGATGAAGACGAGGTCATAGCGCGCCCAGTCAGTGGCGTGATGCTCGACGGGGTTTTCCCAGTTGAGAAGCTTAACTGCCGCAGCGATGGAAATACCCGCCGGCCCCGCAGCGATCCAAATCAGGCTTGGGTCTATTGAGATAATGGAGAGGATGGCTATGAAGGCGAAGATGGCGAGGCCTTTGAAAAAGCGTCCCGCGTATTTTGGATAATATAGCTGGCAGGCCATACTTCCCCCTAACTCATTTACACGATATTCAAATACTGTCTTTTGCCTAACACCAAAGGACCAGAGATATGAGTAGATAAAAACGGAGATTATACCACCACTAATAAGGGTCTCTTTCGCTTCATCACTAACATCCCCTTGCCACCCATAAGCAAATAAGATTATCGGAATCACAAACAGCACACCCATTCCGATATCCGCAGGCAGAGTAGGTCGTGCGTGCGCTCTTACCTTCCAGACCAGAGGAGCTTTGCGAACACAAGGCTTGCTCTTAACCCTTTTTTTCAACTTCGACATATAGCTATCCAAAATCGATACTTAAACTAGCAACTTACGACCATACCTCCCCTTCCATTGCCCCCCAAAATATGCGGACCAAAATACTAATACCCAGCATCCCCCTCTTCAAAATCCACCGTGGAAGGGGCATAATGCTTGCAAGCTCTAATAAACTCATCAAACCGCTGCTTGGGCAAAAAAACCTCGAAATACATGTAGTTTTTTTCAAACGGAATATCGGGATCGTATCTTCGTTGAAGGACCACGAGACTTCTCTTTCGATCCGCCACTATCAACTGCACTCTACCCCACTCAAAACTGCCGCTATCAATCTCATTCTCCCAGGCCAGCAACTTCAGCGCAGCCGGGATGGTAATAGCGCCGACGCCGACCAAAGCAAAAATCATCATTGGCATGATTGAGATTATGGCCAGCACGGTGACCAATACAAAAACCGCGATGCCTTTGAATATCCAACCGGCGCACTTTGGAAAGTACAGCCAATAGTCGACTTCTCCACCCTTCTCAGAAATACGGTAGGAATAGAAGGTCTTTTGTCGAACGATTACAATCCATATGAAAAAAACCAGCGCCATGCCAAACGCACCTGAATTTATAAATGAGTGCCTTGTATTTTCGTTCTCATGAAAAAAAACGCCGTAGATACAAAAAATGAACGGAAATGCTCCAAGGACAGCCATTCCAACATCCATAAACATTGTCGGATGCGCATGAGCCTTTATCTCCCAGCTTATAAAGATAGAGCTCGCTTCCTTCTCCAGAGATACATCTGCGCCAATGGAAGCTTCACGTACTTGTGCATTATCTTTTGTACTCATTTTACTTCACCACTCTATGTAAACAGAGCTCATCACCTTGCTTGCGGAGGGGGATAACGTGCGTATATGAATGATACCCAGAGACCACACCGGCTTAGTGCACTCCAAAGCACCTAGCGCTTCCAGGTTCCTTCGACATACGTAGTATCTAAAGGCATACGTGGCCGCATAACCTCTAGAAAACACTCCATCTGATCTTCCATGAGAAAAACCTCAAAGAAAAATGGGAATCCCTCAAAAACGATTTTCTTCCTCTTGCGATCAATGACTACGTAATGAAAGCGGTTCCATTCGAATTTCCGATGCTTGATTTCATTTTTCCAGCTAAATAGTAAACGGGCAGCAATCAACATACCGCCTGCCGGGCCAACCAGTGAGAGTAATGAGATCGGAAATATCGCGAATATGGTCGTTACAACAATGAAAGCCGATATGGAAACCCCTTTAAAAACCCAAGGCGCCCATTTTGGAAAGTGCAGCCAGTAATCTACCTCTCCACCCTTCTCAGTAAAGCGATAGTGGTAGCACGTTTTTTGGCGCACGATACCTATCCAGAAAATAAATAACATAATCATGGGTACCGGACCTGAAGCTAGAATTAGATTTTTGGTGTTCTCATCCTCGTGAGACCATCCATAAAAATAAAAACATCCAAAAAAAAACATAAGAAAAGCCAGACCAAATTCGACATAAATCGTCGGATATGGCAAAGCTTTTATTTCCCAGCTCATCAGGTTGGTGTCAAGCTGAAATTCAGTCGACACAACAACGCTTCGTAATTCCCTGAGCATTTAACACCTCGTACGTCCCACCCACGTTAATACCCCTTTAAGTATCGCACCTCAGCATAACCGCTAGTAATCCTAGGATTATCTGGATAGGATCTTCCTAAAGCGGCACAGGCAACAATGTAGCTTCATCTCGTCCTCCCAGGCATTCAACCTCCAGACGTTTTTTGGCTGAACCTATGACTCGACTATCACTATTGTCAGACTCCCCCTCGGGAGCCAGCTCAATCTGATAGCGATAACCTTTGTCCCCCTCACGTGCCGCGAGAGTTTCCGTGGAGTACCAAATTTGCAGCTCGACGTATTGAGCATTCTCACCCAATGTAACCCAGGCTTCCCAAATAATACCCTCGTCCACAGGTGGCAATTCTTTTTCAGCTGGGTCGTTGTAGCGGATTTGCGTTGGTGAGCTGGACACCTTACTCCACTGCTCGATTGACTCAGGCGTTCCGTAACCTATTAATTGCTCCTTTAAGCTTCCGCCCACTTTGGCGATAGGTAACACCGAGAAAGCGCGGCCGCTAGCGACGAGGTTCACCTGAATAATCTGACCTCTGACAATTTCGGGCAACAGTAACTGTACCCAAGCACCGTTTTGGGTTTCTCGCGCAAGATACCCAACACTAGAGGAATACTGTTGTTTGATTTCGAATGTAGGCTTTACGAAAATCGCAGGTGCTAACTGGATTTCGAGAAACGTCTGATTTTCCTCATCTTCGCTTTTGAAATACTCCTCCGGATAGCGGGTCCATCGGCATTTGTGAAGCCAGCGTCCGACTTCATCACGTTTCAGATAGTTAAGTGCAAGTGTTGCCAATAGGTAAACCATACCAACCACCACAATCCCAGCCAGGAACCATGGATGCATAACCCAGCCTGCTAACGATCCGTAGCCAGCCATAGCGAAGATGCCAGCCAACAATTGAGCACTACTTATCGTCAGAAATCCTAATACAGCAGCGCCTTTGACCTTAGTGACTTCGTAATCCAAGGCGGCTTCCGTACTACCCATATCATCCCTAATGTCCCACCACTCCAGCGACGCAGCCACCACAGCCAAAGCTCCCAGCCCGACCAGCTTTGCTCCAAACCCACGGATTGCTTTTCCCCAGGAGGCAGTCGCGGATGGACCTTTATCCCAATACCATGCCGAACGCTCCAGAATACCGATAGCCGTTTCGCCCTCTATGACACTCAGGTTTTTAATCGCCCCCCACCCAGTCTCCACAAACACCGCCATCAACGCATTCCCGGTATAGGCCGCAGCTGACGCTACCTTCGCCCAATCCTTCTTATTCAACTCACCATCCCGGCTGGCCGTCTCGTAGGTAACGAAGGTGTTAAGCAGGTTGATGGCTGCAATACCCCAGGTGATAGCGCCAGCGTTAAGGCCGTATTCGGCGCTCCAGGCTTTGGCCTGTTTGCTCCATTCCTGGGTGAGCTGGCCGTGTTTGGCGAAGAAATTCGAGATCTTGGTCTGCATGACCTGACCGTAGCGCTTGCTGCGATAGTCAAACAGGAGCGGCTCGTTGAGCCTGTGCTGTGTCAACCGGTGCTGGATGTCTTGCATGATCGAAGCAAGAGCACGGCGGTCGTATTGTTTGGCTTGGTAGAGCCAGCGGTATTGAGCGGTTTTGTAAAGATCACGCCCCTTGTCGAGTTCAGCCTTCCAGGCGGCGTGTTGTTTGGTGAAAGCCTCGTCGATTTGCAGTTTCTCGGGGTGGTTGAGCAGTACATGCCCCATGAGCAGATTGCGCAGCATCAAGGCAGCGTTTTGATTGATGGCACCGCCGGCCAAACGACTGTCGACCGGAAAGAACGCCAGCTGGATGTTTTCCAGGGTCGCCTTGCCTGCACCTTTTGCCAGATCAACCAAGGCATTCAGGGTCATTTGCGCCGGTTCGCTCAGCGCCTTGATCCACGGTTTTTCTGCCAAGGCATCGTGGGTGAGGAATCCGTTCAGTTCTCCTGCCCGGCCTACCAATGCCGTGACATCGGAAATGCCCTGCATCACGCGATTGGCTTCATTGGTCATGGCATCTTTGATTACATGGGAGAAGCCGAAACGAGCATGGCCGAACAGGGTTTTGCTGCTCTCTTCCTCCGCTTGCAGCCAGCGAGAGAAAGTGAGGTCCTGACTCAGGTTGCAAAGCAGGTCGGAAACCACTTCCAGCAAACACAACAGCGAGGTCGAATGAGTGGTGTCGATGAACAGCCGAATCGGATCGGTGCCGACATAGCCAACTAATGCCTTGATGTCATTCTGGGTTTCAGTGACGTGAGCACGAAAGATCTTCAGTTGCGCGTTCTGGGTGTCGGAGTATTCCCGCGCCGCTTGCAAGTCGACCTCACGTCGCCACTTGCTGCGGTCCTGCCAGCTTTTGCGCAGGTCGGGATTCGGCAAACTGCCGTAATTAGCCTTGAGCTCATCGCCCAACGCGGCAGATGGCAACTCAATGAGCCCCAAAACCTGACCATCAGCACTTTGCTTGAGGTCATCCTCCACCTGAAGCTGCTCGAAATACGACTCGATATCCTGGAGGTACTGCCGGGTCTTCGCTTCGTCCTTGAGTACCGCAGCAGGCAGTAGCGACTTGTCTCCCGCGGCACCGCATAGCTTCTCCACAACGCCCGCGATATTCAGCGCGTGCTCATGCTCCAGCCGAAACGCATGAAGCGCGGCTTGATCAGTCGCGAGCTGCATGCCCAGGTCTTCGAGCATCGCCAACGGATCGTCCAGCGCAATCAGCACGGCGCTGAATTTGTCATCGACGCTGCCGGTCCAGACAACATCGGCGGCGAGAGCGACAAAGGGATATTTGCCCTCGTCGTCCGCCTTAGGGGGATGGGCGGAATCAGCAAAGCGCCCGTCGTGTTTGACGGGATGGGGATCTACGTCTGCCACTACCCCTTTGCTCAGGCGGGTCAAAGGCAGCGTATGCCATGCGCTCATCTGTCTGCTGTAGTCGCGTAAGTCCAGCTCCCGCAGCCATGAGGCACGCTTCACGCCGCTGGCACTCATCAACTGGCACATGCGCCAGGTCCATTGATACGGCGAAAAGGCCATGCGCAACTTGTGAGTGCGGGGATACAACAGATGCGTTCGGCTTTCACCCTCAGCAGAGCGGATGTCCGGTAGCGATGCAGCGTCGTCCCAGACAATCCGCGTGAGACTCGCGTCATGCGCCTGAAAGCGGTACTCGTGCAGCACTTCATCCGTCTCGTCGTAGACGTACACAAAACCATCGCGCAGCTGTCGCAAGGTGTAGCCGCGGCTTTGCAGTTTGGGAGGGCATTTCCATTTGCCTTCTGCACTCAGTGGCGTGAGCTGACTCGGATCGACGTCATAGCGGGAGCGATCCAACGCATAGCGCATGGGCACAATGGCGATGTCCGGACCTTTGAACGGGCAGACTCCCGGATTAGCCATGGGCTTATCGGAGAACTGAGCGTTGCGACACTGCTGAGGGTTGCCGTTTTTATCAGCCATGAGCGTTATCCTTTTGCGCATAGCGGTGCGCGTCGAAAGCTTTGATTCGTGCTTCGGGAGACAGGCGGGCGTGTGCCGGATCGAGGGTCAGCCAGCTTTGGTAATGGTCATGTGGGCGAGTGGCGAAGTCCTGACCATCGTCGGCGCAGGCCTCGATCCAGATAACCAGCCCTCGCTCGCTGACAAGTCCCCACTCCAGGCCTGCTGCCAGGCTTGAGTCCAACCAGTCAGTGATCTGCTGGCTACTCATGTCGAGAAAGAACGAAGGGGTTCGCTCACTGATCCAGGCGTGGACACGCCCAAGAAACCGCCATTGTTGGGTTCGCTCAAGCGCGAGAATTTGGTCGGGGCCCAAGAGTGCGCAGTGGTTGTCCCAAGGCAATCCGGTATGGCGTCCACTGAATGTCTGCCACGACAACTGCGAACGTGGCGCCCAAGTCTGCTTTGGCGTGGCTACCCACCAATGCTGGATGGGTCCCAGATGCAGGTTTTCCGATCCAGAAAAACTCGACAGCCAAAAGTGCGCCACCAGCGGATCGGCGAAGCGCAGTAAACCGCTCCCACCGTTACAGTCGAGCGGGCTGATGAGCCGACG
This sequence comes from Pseudomonas sp. ICMP 561, assembly GCF_002699985.1. GTDB lineage: Bacteria > Pseudomonadota > Gammaproteobacteria > Pseudomonadales > Pseudomonadaceae > Aquipseudomonas > Aquipseudomonas quasicaspiana. The sequence continues at coordinate 62,265 of NZ_LKBT01000015.1, forward strand.
AAGGTGAGTGGCGACTTCCTGAATCGAAGCCTCGCTAAAAATCAGCGTGGAGTCTGCCCATAGCGCCTCATCAACGAGCCAATCCGACAGAAGCGTACTGCCCGACATAGGCTTGACCAGAATCGGCCCGAGGTCGTAAAGGTCTTTCCAGCGAGTCCCCAAATACAGCGGGTCGATTTCAAACATTTCATGACGCTGATAAAGGCTGGCCAGTGCGCCAGGCCTTAACGCGCCGTCGATCAATAGGTAATTGGCAAAGGAGGGGGCGTTGTTCATGACTAACCTCCCTGCGCCAGATCTTCTGCTTTGGCGGCTTCGCATGCCTCGCAGCGGGCAGGAAGAACTTCGAACTCGTCACGGAGGGCTTGAACGGAGACGTCCATCACCGGTGTGGACGGACCGCCCGGAACCGCCACTCTTTTTTCGAGAGGCACCGGCGGGAGCGGAACCGCAGGCATCCCCAGCAAAGGAACCCCACCCAACAAAATCGGCACGCTGGTAAAAATCCCCGCAGGAGTAATCGATATCCAGTGACCACCCGCCTTGATCGTCGTACTCAGCGTGGCGTCTATGACCATGTTCTGCCCGGCGGCCAGGTGTATTTCCTGCGCGGCGCTGACCAGATGATTCGTCACACTGATGTGCTGATTACCGACCACCGTCAACGAGTCATCGGCCAGCACCTGGGTTTTACGTGTCCCATGCGTAAGGTGGTGTTCTTCGCCATGCAGCTCGTGGCTGGACAGCCCGGTGACGTTGACCTTGCGCTGGTTATCCACCTGAATCGATTGATCGTTGAGCACATGCTCAGACCAGTTGCGTTGAGCGCGGATGGAAATGGATTCAGCGCCTTTGCGGTCTTCAATGCGCAGTTCGTTGAAACCTGCGCCGCCTGGGCTGCTTTGGGTCTTGAGCACGGTCTGGGTGTTCTGCACAGGCAGGTTCAGCGGCGCTCGCGTACCAGTATTAGGCAGACAGGCCTGCACGTAAGGCTGGTCGGGATCGGCTTCGAAGTAACCGACGATCACTTCCATGCCAACTCGCGGAATCATCACCGTGCCGTATTGCTCATGGGCCCAACCGGTGGCGACCCGCAGCCAGCAGCTGGAATGCTCGTTACGCGAGCCTTCACGATCCCAGAAGAACTTGACCTTGATCCGCCCGTATTCGTCGCAGTAAATTTCTTCGCCGTGCGGACCGGTGACCACCGCGTGCTGGCTGCCTAAAACTCTTGGCTTACGGTGTCTAAGCGGTGGACGAAACGGCACCTTCCCGGGGATGGCTTCAAAACGGTTGCGATAGCCTTGAGTAAACGCTCCCGATGCCCGAGGCATGGATTCCTCCAGCACCTGCGGCTGTTTGCCTTCATGGAAAACTGAGGTTAATAGCCACTGCTGGCTCCACGCCGGATTAGGATGCGTCAGTTCAAACAAGTGGCCACTGACCAGCGCACTTTGATCACTCGAACCACTGGCCAACCGGACATCACTGCGGTTTCGCTCAAGCGCCTTTTGCGCTTGCCGAGCGCCAACACTCAGGTCGGTAAACGGAGCCGGATACTGATAATCCTCCAGTTCCTTACGACCATCGCCGCCCGCACTGCTGAGCAGGTCCACCTGAGGCAATTGAAAGTGATAGGTCTGATGGCTGGCCTTGCCCGAGCGCGTGGCGAGTCGCACGTTGAATCTGTTGATAACCGACGCGGCTGCAACCTGTCCGCTGCTTTGCACATATGCGACTGCTGGCTTTAGCACCGGCAACTGAATAGGGTCGTCTGCAAACACCAGCAAATGCTCGTCAGGGCTGTGCTGGAAGTGAAAGTGGATGCCCTCTTCTTCGCACAGCCTGCGCACAAAATGCAGGTCGGTTTCCTGATACTGGGTGCAGTAATCGCGAGGCTTGCAGGGCTCGCGCAACCTGAACGCAAACCCGTTGCTGAAAATGGCGTGATCCTTGAGGACCAGCGCGATGATTTCCGGAACCGTCTTACCCTGAAAGATCCGATGATTGCTGCGGTATTCCAGACGCTTGAGGCTGGGCACCAACTGAATGAAATAGTGAGTAAAGCGCTTGCCGGAATCACCCTGAGCGATTTCGCCGATCTGTCCGTGGAGACCATTACCGTCAGCGTCGAACCTCAGAAACGCCAGTCGGTGCAGCACGTCTTCCAGCTTGAGATTGGCCCGCTCGCTGACCAGCTCGATGCGCACACTGAACGGACGGCTGATGGATTCCTTTGCCGTAAAGGCCAGCACTCGAAAGTCATGCTCAAGCCCGGCAATTTCCAGCGTGAACGAAGCGCGGTTGGCGGGGTTGAACATGGGCAAGTCCTTGGCCTGAATAAAAGGCGGGACTTTGCACTAACGCTCAATAACAAGAAGTCGGATGCTGCGAACAGCATCCGTAGGATTTATCCCTATTAACAGGCGACAAAACATCAGAGGCCGACGGCTACTTCTGACTCCCATCATCCTGCTGCAACAAATTCGCCTGCGTAAGGTTGCAACCCGCTGGCACGCTACGCGTCAGCCAGACGTTGCCGCCAATAGTCGAACCTTTACCAATCGTGATGCGGCCCAGAATCGTGGCACCCGCGTAAATAACAACGTCGTCTTCAACGATCGGGTGGCGGGCGTGTCCTTTTTGCAGTTGGCCGTCTTCGTCCGCCGGGAAGCGTTTGGCGCCCAGGGTGACGGCCTGGTAGATGCGCACGCCCTCGCCGATGATGGCGGTTTCGCCGATGACGACACCTGTGCCGTGGTCAATGAAGAAGCTCGGGCCGATCTGCGCGCCGGGGTGGATGTCGATGCCGGTGGCGGAGTGGGCAATTTCCGAACTGATCCGTGCGAGCAGCGGCAAGCCTGCGCGATACAGATGGTGGGCGATGCGGTGGTGGATGACAGCGAGGATGCCGGGATAGCACAGCAGCACTTCATCAACGCTGCGCGCCGCCGGATCACCGTGATAAGCGGCCAGCACGTCAGTGTCGAGCAGCTTGCGCATCTCCGGCAAGGCCCGAGCAAAGCCCTGAATCAGGTCCAGTGCCTGTTTATCGAGGGCTCGAACGTCTTCGGAGCGTTGATGGGCCACGTAGCGCAGTTCAAGTCGAGCCTGAGCCAGCAACGCATTGAGGGCGACGTCGAGGGTATGACCGACATAGAAGTCTTCACTCTCTTCGCGCAGATCCACTGGCCCAAGGCGCATGGGGAACAGCGCGCCGCAGAGCGCTTCAAGAATGTCGCGCATGGCGGCGCGGGAGGGCAGTTCGCGGCCGCCATGCTCACCGCTGACCCGCTTGTTACGTGCCCGCCAATCATCACGCGCGGAGCGCAGTTCACTGACGATCTGCTGCAACTGCCAGTGACTGGATCGGCCTTCGGCGGATGCCTCTGGGGTATCACTCACGCTGACTCTCCTCGATTCGGGATACGGCTTTCTAGTGGTGGCCGCTGATACGGCCACTCTACGGCAAAGATTTCAGGGGAAAAAATAACAATTTGAGTAGGCCTTCTCCTCTGAGGGCATAAGCAGTGAGAAGTTGCCCTGTAGGAAGTGTCTGCTTATAGTCCTGCGACTCTCTGTACGGCTTACTTATCCTCATGATCAAACAACAGCTCGCTCAATTTAATCGCCTGGACTTGATCGGTGCTCCAACGGCACTGGAAAAACTGGAGCGCCTGTCGGTCTGGGCGGGCCGCGACATCTATATCAAGCGCGATGACACCACGACGCTGGCTCTGGGCGGCAACAAGGTTCGCAAGCTCGAATACCTCGCCGCCGATGCGCTGGCGCAAGGGGCTGACACGCTGATCACAGCCGGTGCCATTCAGTCCAACCATGTGCGTCAGACCGCTGCCCTGGCCGCCCGCCTGGGTCTGAGCTGCGTGGCTCTACTGGAAAACCCCATCGCTACCGAAGACAGCAGTTATCTGCACAACGGTAATCGCCTGCTGCTGGATCTGTTCGACGCCAAGGTCGAGATGGTGGAAAACCTCGACAACGCCGACGAGCAATTGCACGCACTCGCCGCCCGCCTGCGTAACAGCGGCAAAAAGCCTTATCTGGTGCCTATTGGTGGCTCCAGCCCGGTTGGAGCACTGGGTTATGTGAAGGCAGGCTTTGAACTGGCCGAGCAGATCAAGCAGACCGGGCTGGATTTCGCCGCGGTCGTGCTGGCCTCCGGTAGTGCCGGGACTCATAGCGGTCTGGCCCTTGCCTTGGCCGAAGCCTTGCCGCAGTTGCCCGTCATTGGTGTAACGGTGTCGCGCCCTGAAGAGACTCAGCGGCCGAAAGTGCAAGGCCTCGCCGAGCGCACTGCCGAGTTGATGGGCGTCACGTTGCCCGACGCTTTTAAAGTGGAGCTATGGGACGAGTATTTCGGCCCGCGCTATGGCGAACCCAATGCCGGCACTCTGTCAGCTATAAAACTTGTGGCCAGTCATGAAGGTCTGTTGCTGGACCCGGTCTACACCGGTAAAGCCATGGCCGGGCTACTGGATGGCATCGGCCGTGGACGTTTTGACGACGGCCCGCTGATTTTCCTGCACACCGGTGGTGCGCCTGCGCTGTTTGCTTACCCGGATGTGTTTGCGTAAGGGTTGGGATCTGACGCAATTGCGCGACTGAAGAAGATCGGTAGGAGCCAACTTGTTGGCGAAGCTGTTGCGTGACACATCGCGTCAAGCGGCTCGCGAACAAGTTCGCTCCTACCGAAGCAATTTCATATTCCATAAAAGACTATAAAATTATTTTTTAATTATTTTGAACCATAACCAGCTGCTTCTATGATCGCCGCCAGCACGGATCAAAGCGCTGAAAAAGCTGGATAAACATCCGCTGCCAACGTAGCGTTCGTCAGGTCCGATTCTTGCCTGAAACCAAACAACTTAAATGGGGCTCGTCATGATTATTTCTGCCATTCGGCGCACCGTTCTGCTTTCCACCCTGGGCCTGGTGCTCGGTTCCGCCTTGATGGGTCAAGCGGTTGCGGGTGAGCAACTGGATCAAATCAAAAAGGCTGGCACGATCAAAGTCGGCCTTGAAGGCACCTACCCTCCGTTCAGCTTCCAGGATGAAAGTGGCAAGCTGACCGGTTTCGAGGTCGAGTTCTCCGAAGCGCTGGCCAAAGAGCTGGGCGTCAAAGTGCAACTGCAAGCGACCCCATGGGCGGGCATCCTCGCGGCGCTGGAGTCCAAGCGTCTGGACGTAGTGATCAACCAGGTGACCATCTCCGAAGAGCGCAAGAAGAAGTATGACTTCTCCGAGCCGTACACCATCTCCGGTATTCAGGCGCTGGTGCAGAAGAAAGATGCAGACAAGTTCAAAACCGCAGCCGACCTCAAAGGCGCCAAAGTGGGCGTAGGTCTGGGCACCAACTACGAGCAATGGCTCAAGGAAAACGTGCCAGCCGCCATCGTCAAAACCTACGACGATGACCCAACCAAATATCAGGACCTGCGTGTCGGTCGTATCGACGCCATCCTGGTTGACCGCCTGGCCGCTCTGGAACTGATCGCCAAAACCAAGGACAGCCTGGCTGTTTCCGGCGAACCCTTCTCCCGCCAAGAGTCCGGTATTGCCATCCGTAAAGGCGAGCCTGAACTGGTTGCGGCCATCAACAAGGCCATCGAAAAACTGCGCGCTGACGGCACGCTCGCCAAGCTGTCGCAGAAGTACTTCCAGGCTGACGTGACCAAATGATTGAAGAGGGTCTGAAGCTTGCGCTGGACTCCGCGCCCTTTCTTATAAAGGGCGCGTACTACACGATATTCCTGAGCCTGGGCGGCATGTTTTTCGGCCTGCTGCTGGGCTTCGGGCTGGCGCTCATGCGCCTGTCACCGTTGATGCTGCTGCGCGGCATCGCTCGGGTTTACGTGTCGTTCTTCCGCGGCACGCCGCTGCTGGTTCAACTGTTCATGATCTATTACGGCTTGCCGGAGTTGGGCATTGAACTGGACCCGCTGACCGCAGCGCTGATCGGCTTCTCGCTGAACATGGGTGCTTATGCCTGTGAAATCCTGCGTGCCGCGATTGCCTCGGTGGATCGTGGTCAATGGGAGGCTGGGGCAAGTATTGGCATGACCCGCGCGCAGATCATGCGCCGGGCCATTCTGCCTCAGGCCGCCCGCACTGCCTTGCCGCCACTGGGCAACAGCTTTATCTCGCTGGTCAAAGACACCGCGCTGGCGGCCACTATTCAGGTGCCGGAACTGTTCCGTCAGGCACAACTGATCACCGCCCGCACCTTCGAAATTTTCACCATGTACCTGGCCGCCGCCTTGATCTACTGGATCCTCGCCACGGCGCTTTCGTACCTGCAGAATCGTCTGGAAGAGAGAGTCAACCGCCATGATGTGGAGTCTTGAACATGATCGTGGTTGAAAAGCTCACCAAGGAATTCAAGGGTCAACAAGTGCTCAAAGGTATCGACCTGAAGGTCGAGGCCGGCGAAGTCGTAGCGATCATCGGCCCTAGCGGTTCAGGTAAAACCACCCTGCTGCGCTGCCTGAATTTTCTCGAAGAACCCACCAGCGGCAAGATCATCGTGGGCAACATCGAAATAGACGGCAACCGCCCGCTCAGCAAGCAGCAAAGCCTGATTCGAGAACTTCGTCAGCACGTGGGTTTTGTGTTCCAGAACTTCAATCTGTTCCCGCACCGCACCGCGCTGGAAAACGTCATCGAAGGCCCGGTTGTGGTCAAGAAGATGCCGCGTGAAAAGGCGTCCGAACTGGGTCGCAAACTACTGGCAAAAGTCGGACTGGCAGGCAAGGAAGACGCCTACCCGCGGCGTTTGTCGGGCGGTCAGCAGCAACGCGTGGCCATTGCTCGCGCCCTGGCCATGGAGCCGGAAGTGATTCTGTTCGACGAACCCACTTCTGCGCTGGACCCTGAGTTGGTAGGTGAAGTGCTGACGGCTATTCGCGCCCTGGCTGAAGAAAACCGCACCATGGTCATCGTCACACACGAAATGAATTTCGCCCGGGACGTCGCTAACCGTGTGGTGTTTATCGACAAGGGGGTGATTGTCGAGCAAGGCGACGCGAAGGAGCTGTTCGCCAACCCGCGCGAAGAACGGACACGGCAATTTCTGGAGCGAAGCAGGAACTGATCCTACAAAGCACAGACCAGAAACCTGCGCCTTCTGGCGCTGTTCCTGCTGGCTTTACATTTGTACATCAATCAATCGATCAAACCCGTCGTTGATGCACTTTCAGAATCGCTAAAAAATCATCTAAAAACCTGAACAGACGCCCTCCTCTGATCCCACTCAATGAAATAGAGAGGGCAGCGGCTGGGGGCTCAATTCTTTTACCTGGTCGGTCGGCTAGCAGGTTTTCATCCTTCGTAAACATAACTGTTTATTTCCTCAAGTAGGACGGACCAAGCCGATACGGTCAACAGTTCGACGAAACCTTGTAGGAAGTATCTTATTTATTCGTACACGCCTAGGTCAATCCATTAGCGCCTTGACAGATAAGCGCAAACGACATTAGCTCAAGAACAACAGAAACTTCTAACGCCCTCGAATAGTTGCAAGCGGCATTTACCGACACTTTGTAATGCTTCCCATAAGCTCGAACTATACGTTAACTATCCACAGGTTGAACTCGAGGTGCACAGCAATGATTCCAGCAATGAATTTGTTACAACTACCAATGATCAACTTAATGACGACGGGCATTCAGACATGACTTACACACTTGGCAAAACAGGCGGTCTAAAACTGTTCCCACCTTACGTCCCACAGGCCCACAGGCATGGTGTCGGCATTCGCGCCGCTGCCCATTTGCTGGTCAACATCGACCCTTACCCGGACATGGACGCAGGCGACCTGATCGAGTTGTACTGGGGCGGTTGTTACGTCGCGTCGAAAGTTCTGGATGAGTCCGATATTGGCTACACCATGGTCCTGCGGGTACCGGAAAGCTTTCTGCAAAGCGGCACTGTCAAGACCTACTACCGGCTGATGAAGATCGGCGGCGCGCCCATTACTTCGCCCTGCCGCAGGCTGAGAGTGAAGCTGGACATGCCCGGCGGGCTGTTGATCAATGACAGTTGCGAAGAAAACCAGGGGCTTGCACCGGTCTGCCTGCCGGACGCTGTGATCAGGAACGGGCTGGTTACCAGTGACGTCAAAAAAGGCCTGCCACTGTCCATCGAGCCCTACCTGAACATGGCCCCTTGCGATGAAATTACTCTGCGCTGGGGTGATCTGCGCATGGATCTGGAACCCCTGGATGCCGATAACGTTGGTAAACCCGTCAAGCTGATTGTGCCCGCCACCTTGATTCGCGAGGCGGGTGATGAGCCGCAACTGGAGGTGACGTATTGCGTTATTGATCGAGTCGGTAATAACTCTCGCTGGGCACCGCCACGGGAAATTAGCGTCAGTACTCTGGATAATCGCCCCGGGTATGATTGAACACTTTTTAATACCAGCCAATATGCGAAGTTTTCAAAGCTTCGTGTATTGGCCTGCTCGCTCTACAAGCGCGAACTGCCTCACAAACCCACTATTCCCAAGACAATTCCTACAGCCAACTGCATATTCCCCTACAAGCATACTCATAACATATACAAACAACTGACTAGGCTTATCTGAACGACCTGTCGTCATTAGGGACATACGTTCATGAAAGTCAGTAAACCCATAAAATCATGCATCCTTATTGTGCTGCTTGGCTCATGCCTGACTTACGCACAAACCGTCTGAGAAGGCATGATTTAGTCTTCTATGCTTATTCCAAAAAATTCGTATATTTAATTTTTTAGTCGCCTTAGGGTATATGCACCGGACCACCGGACATCGTGTTTTTTCTTCGCCTTCTTTGGAGGGCGTTTTTGCGAGGTTCGAATGGTCGCTTCAACGTCTCACACCCCCTTGGCTGAGCACGGCTCGGATATCGCGCCGCCATTGCACCCTGCGCGGATATTACAAAATGACGCCCAGGCAATCGAAGCCGCCTATGTATTGGCTGCACAAGCCCGCTTGCAGGCTGCCGAGCGCGATGCTCAGCGCTTGCTCCCCTGGCAGCAGATCGAAGCATTCACCCGCAGCGGCCTGGGCAGTATTTCTATCCCGCGTGCGTATGGCGGGCCGCAAGTCTCGTTCGTGACCATCGCTGAAGTCTTCAAAATTATCTCCGCAGCAGACCCGGCGTTGGGCCAAATCCCACAGAACCAGTTCGGCATCATTCATCTGCTGTTGGGCAGTGCCTACGAGCAGCAGAAAAGAGCCTTGCTCAAAAGCGTGCTGGACGGCTGGCGGATCGGTAATGCCGGGCCTGAGCGCGGCACTAAAAATACCCTGGAGCTGAAGGCTCGTATCACTAATCACAAAGGACGTCTGGTCCTGAACGGCCAGAAGTTCTACTCCACTGGCGCCCTGTTCGCGCATTGGGTCGCCGTCAAAGCATTGAACGACCAAGGTCAGCAAATCATGGCCTTTGTGCCGCGCGGCAGCTCAGGCTTGAGCATCGTCGATGACTGGTCGGGCTTCGGCCAACGCACCACCGCCAGCGGCACGGTCCTGCTGGAAAACGTAGAGGTGCAAAGCGAACTGGTGGTCGAAAACTGGCGCCTGGCACTGACACCCAATATTCAGGGCGCAGTCTCGCAATTGATCCAGGCGGCCATCGACGCAGGCATTGCCCGTGGAGCCATCGACGACACCATCGAGTTTGTGCGCGAGCGTTCGCGCCCTTGGGTTGACGCTCAGGTAGAACGAGCCAGCGATGACCTGTATGTGATCGCCGACATCGGCAAACTCAAGCTGGAACTGCATGCAGCAGAAGCACTGCTGCGCGAAGCGGCGAAAGTCCTGGATGAGGTCAACGCCGGTCCCATCGATGAATTCTCGGCAGCACGCGCATCAATCGCAGTGGCTCGCGCCAAAGTCCTGACCACTGAAGTGTCACTGCTGGCCAGCGAGAAGCTGTTCGAACTGGCTGGCAGCCGCGCCACCCTGGCCGAGTTCAACCTGGACCGGCACTGGCGCAACGCTCGCGTCCACACCCTCCATGATCCCGTGCGCTGGAAATACCACGCCGTCGGCGCATGGCACCTGAACGGCACCCTGCCCGCCCGCCATTCGTGGATTTAAACCAGACCACTGGAGTACAGCGTTATGAGTTTGCAATCCCCACTGCGGGACCGTGCGGCCCTGATCGAAAACGATCAACAGGCCCTGCACATTGCTCAGGAACTGGCCGCCCACTTCAAACGTGAGAGCGCGGCACGTGATCAGGAGCGTCGGCTACCCCATGCTGAACTGGACCTTTTCAGCGCCTCGGGCCTGTGGGGCATCAGCGTGCCCAAGGCATTTGGCGGCGCGGGCGTGTCAAACGTCACGCTGGCAAAAGTCATCCGCCTGATCGCCGAGGCGGATGGGTCTTTGGGGCAGATCCCGCAGAACCATTTCTACGCACTGGAAGTGCTGCGCGTTAACGGCAATGCCGATCAACAGAAGCGTCTGTATGCCGAAGCGTTGGCCGGGTTGCGTTTCGGTAATGCACTCGCAGAGTTAGGCACAAAGACAGCCCACGATCGCGCCACTCGCCTGACTCGAGACGGCGAAGGCTATCGCATCAACGGCCGCAAATTTTACTCCACTGGCGCACTGTATGCGCAACGTATTCCCACTTCAGTGATCGACGAAAATGGCGTCCAGCAGTTGGCATTCGTGCCCGCTGACAGTGAAGGCCTGACCGTCATCGACGATTGGAGCGGCTTCGGTCAGCGCAACACCGGCAGCGGCTCAGTAGTGTTTGAAAACGTCTATGTGGATGCCCGCGATGTCGTGGCATTCCAGAGCGCTTTCGAGCGCCCGACCACCGTTGGGCCATTGGCACAGATTCTTCACGCAGCCATCGACACCGGTATCGCCCGCGCCGCCTTCGAAGAAGCCCTGCATTTCGTTCGTACCCGCACCCGCCCATGGATCGATTCCGGCATCGAAAAAGCCGTGGACGACCCACTGACCCTGAGCAGCTTTGGCAAACTCAGCATTCGCTTATTCGCCGCCGAAGCATTACTGGATCGCGCCGGGGAAATCCTTGATATCGCTCAGGCCGACAGCAATGCCGATAACGTCGCAGCCGCATCGATTGCCGTCGCCGAAGCCCGCGCGATCAGCACTGAAATCTCGCTCGCTGCTGGTAGCACGCTGTTTGAACTGGCGGGCAGCCAGGCAACTCTGGCCGAACATGGCCTGGATCGGCACTGGCGCAACGCGCGCGTCCATACGCTGCACGACCCGGTACGCTGGAAGTTCCACGCCATCGGTAATTACTACCTCAATGACAAGAATCCTCCGCTGCGGGGGACGATTTGATGGCGAAGAAAAAGATCCTGCTCAATGCCTTCAACATGAACTGCATTGGCCACATCAATCATGGTTTGTGGACTCACCCACGGGATAACTCGAGCCAATACAACACACTCGAATACTGGACCGAACTGGCACAGCTGCTGGAGCGCGGCCTTTTCGACGGCCTGTTCATCGCCGATATCGTCGGCGTGTATGACGTCTATCAGAACTCGGTGGATGTGACGCTCAAAGAGTCCATCCAGTTGCCGGTCAATGATCCGCTGCTGCTGGTATCAGCCATGGCCGCAGTCACCAAAAACCTCGGCTTCGGCCTGACCGCCAACCTGACCTACGAAGCGCCTTATCTGTTCGCCCGACGCATGTCGACGCTGGATCATCTGAGTCGTGGTCGGGTGGGCTGGAACATCGTCACCGGTTATCTGGACAGCGCTGCGCGGGCCATGGGCCTGACCGAGCAAGTCGAGCATGACCGTCGATACGATCAGGCCGATGAATACCTGCAAGTGCTCTACAAACTCTGGGAAGGCAGCTGGGAAGACGACGCGGTCATCAACGACCGCGAGCAGCGGGTTTACGCCCAGCCGGACAAAGTGCACAAGGTTCACCACAAGGGCGAGTTCTATCAGGTCGAGGGGTATCACCTGTGTGAACCCTCTGCTCAACGTACGCCGGTCCTGTTTCAGGCAGGCAGTTCGGAGCGCGGCCTGCAGTTTGCCGGGCAACATGCTGAGTGCGTGTTCATCAGCGGCCAGAACAAGGCCGCGACCCGGGAGCAAGTGGACAAAGTCCGCGGCAGCGCCGTAGCGGCTGGCCGTAATCCTGAAGACATCAAAGTGTTCATGGGCCTGAACGTGATCGTCGGCAAGACCGAAGCCGACGCGCAGGCCAAGCTTGCGGAGTATCGCGAATTCGCTAGCGCCGAAGCCGGTGTCGCGCACTTTGCCGCTTCAACCGGTATCGATTTCTCTCAGTACGAGCTGGATGAGCCCATTCAGTACGTGAAGAGCAACGCCATTCAATCAGCCACCAAAAACCTCAAAAACAACGACTGGACGCGGCAAAAACTGCTCGACCAACACGCCTTGGGCGGACGCTACATCACCCTGGTTGGCTCGCCTGAACACGTCGCGGACGAGCTGGAGTCGTGGATCGCCGAAACCGGCCTGGACGGCTTCAACCTGACCCGCATTGTCACCCCGGAAAGCTACGTGGATTTCATCGATCTGGTGATCCCCGAACTGCAAAAACGCGGCTCATACAAAACCGCTTACGACACCGGCAGCCTGCGCGAGAAGCTGTTTCCAGAGGGCGGCGCGCGATTGCCAGAGCGGCATGTCGGAGCCAGTTACAGATCCCGCTGATGGCGTAGATCCTGTGGGAGCGAGGCTTGCCCGCGATGGCGTGAAAACCCAATCGCAGGCAAGCCTGGCTCCCACAATGGAATGCGATCAAACCAAACAAACAACACAACTACCCCCTGCCACACACCGGACATCCACCATGAAAAAACTCATCAGCACCCTGGCCCTGAGCCTGTTAGCCCTCACCGCCCACGCCGCCGACGCGCCGCTGAAAGTCGGCACCACCGCCGCCTTCGCCATTCCCCTCGAAGCCGCTGTTCAGGAAGCCGCCAAGCAAGGCCTTAAGGTCGAGCTGGTGGAATTCACCGACTGGATTGCACCCAACGTCAGCCTCGCGGCGGGTGATATCGACGTGAACTACTTCCAGCACATTCCATTTCTGACCAATGCCAAAGAAGCCGCCGGGTTTGATCTGGTACCGTACGCGCCGGGGATCATCAACAACGTCGGCCTGTACTCCAAGAAGTACAAAAGCTTCGATGAACTGCCAACCGGCGCCACCGTGGCCATCGCAAACGATCCGATCAACAGCGGTCGCGGTCTGCAACTGCTGGCCAAGGCTGGCTTGATCACCCTCAAGCAAGGCGTGGGTTACAAGGCCACCGAAGAAGACATCGTCGCCAACCCGAAAAAAATAAAGATCATTCAGGTAGAGGCCGTACAACTGGTTCGCGCCTATGACGACGCTGATCTGGTCCAAGGCTACCCAGCGTATATTCGCCTGTCGAAAACCTTCGATGCAGAATCGGCGATTCTCTTTGATGGTCTTGATCACCCGGAATACGTCATCCAGTTCGTGATCAAGCCGCAAAGCAAAGACGATCCACGCCTGGCTAAATTCATCGACATCTATCAGCACTCGCCAGTCGTGCGCGCCACCCTGGACAAGGTCAATGGCAAGCTCTACCAAGCCGGTTGGGAAGGTTGACATGAATGCATCCGTGCAACGCCAACTGCCACTCGAAACCACGGGCGCAGCGCATTCGGCAGCCAAGGCCGAACTGCACGCCGAACTAAATCGCGCGCACGTGCGATTCATCAATCTGGGTAAAACCTATCAGGGTCAGCAAGGCCCCGTCGATGCGCTGCAAAACATCGATCTGGCGATTCAGAAGGGTGAAATCTTCGGCATCATCGGCCGCAGCGGTGCCGGCAAATCCTCGCTGATCCGCACTATTAATCGCCTGGAACAACCCAGCAGCGGGCGGGTGCTGATCGAACAGACTGACATCGGCGAGCTCAACGAAGACAAGCTGGTGGAGCTGCGCCGTCGCATCGGCATGATCTTCCAGCACTTCAACCTGATGTCAGCCAAAACCGTGTGGCAAAACGTCGAGCTGCCCCTCAAGGTGGCAGGCGTACCCAAGGAACATCGCCAGCGCAAAGTCACCGAGCTGCTGGAACTGGTGGGCCTGCAGGACAAGCACAAGGCATACCCGGCGCAATTGTCCGGCGGCCAGAAACAGCGTGTCGGCATTGCCCGCTCACTGGTGCATGACCCAGCTATTCTGCTCTGCGATGAAGCCACTTCAGCGCTGGACCCTGAGACAACTCAATCGATCCTCGGTCTGCTGCGCGAGATCAACCAGCGCCTCGGCCTGACGATCATTTTGATCACCCACGAAATGGCCGTGATCCGCGATATCTGCGACCGCGTTGTGGTCCTTGAGCAGGGCCGCGTTGTCGAGCAAGGCCCGGTTTGGCAAGTGTTCGGCAACCCGCAGCATGAGGTGAGTAAAACCCTGCTAGCACCTCTGCAACACGGCTTGCCGGAAGACTTGCGGGCACGACTTGCTGCCGAACCGCAAACGCCAGACGCCAAAGTCGTGCTGGATCTGCACTTCACCGGTGACAGCGGCGAAGAGCCTGATCTGGCTGCACTGTTTGCGGCCCTGGGTGGCCGCGTCAGTTTGCTACAAGGCGGAGTTGAACGGATTCAGGGACATGCGCTGGGCCACCTGCTGCTGTCGGTGACAGGCTCGCCGCACAGCATCGACACACTGTTGAGCCAGGCGCGCAAACAGGCGCAACACGCGGAGGTACTGGGCTATGTGGTTTGATCGCTTGCTGCAAGGCGCCATCGATACCTTCCTGATGGTCGGCGTCTCGTCGTTCATCGCACTGGTGCTGGGCATTCCGCTGGCAGTCATTCTGGTCACCAGCGGCAAAGGCGGGATTTATGAAGCGCCCGCACTTAATCAGGTACTGGGCGGCTTCGTGAACCTGTTCCGCTCCATTCCGTTTCTGATCCTGATGGTGGCGCTGATTCCGTTCACCCGGATGATCGTCGGCACCACGTATGGCGTCTGGGCTGCCGTGGTGCCTCTGACCATTGCTGCCACGCCATTCTTTGCGCGCATCGCGGAAGTCAGCTTGCGTGAAGTCGATCACGGGCTGATCGAAGCCGCGCAAGCCATGGGCTGCCGCCGCTGGCACATCATCTGGCACGTGCTGCTGCCTGAAGCGCTACCGGGCATTGTCGGTGGTTTCACCATCACGCTGGTGACCATGATCAACTCCTCGGCCATGGCCGGTGCGATTGGCGCGGGCGGGTTGGGGGACATCGCTTACCGTTATGGCTATCAGCGCTTCGATACCCAGATCATGCTGACCGTGATCGTGCTGCTGGTGATTCTGGTCGCCGTCATTCAACTGGGCGGCGATCGTCTGGCCAGAGGTCTGAACAAGCGCTGAGTGAGTTATATTTGGCGCCTCACTGCTCAGACAGACTCGCCATGAAGCTCCAAGCGCAAGACCTCGCACAAATCACCGACCAAACTCTCGGCCACTACAACCAGGTGGCCGAGGACTTCCGCGAAGGCACCCGCGACCACGACGTCAGCCAGAACATTGCCGCACTGCTGCGCCATATTGAAGGCCAGGCACCGTGGCAGATCCTGGATTTCGGCTGCGGGCCAGGGCGCGACTTGAAGACCTTTAGCGCCATGGGTCATGTCCCGGTGGGTCTGGACGGCTCCGAACGCTTCGCTGAAATGGCTCGGGCTGAAACGGGCTGCGAAGTCTGGCAACAAAACTTCCTTGAGCTGGACCTGCCTGCTAAGCGCTTCGATGGCATCTTCGCCAACGCCGTGCTGTTTCACATCCCCAAGCAGGAACTGCTCCGTGTGCTGGGTGAACTTCATGCCACGCTAAAACCGGGCGGAGTGCTGTTCAGCTCTAACCCACGTGGAGACAACCAGGAAGGCTGGAACGGCCCACGGTATGGCTCGTATCACGACCTGGAATCCTGGCGCGAATTGCTCAGCGCAGCGGGGTTTGTCGAGCTCGAACACTACTACCGCCCAGCAGGGTTGCCGAGAGAACAACAGCCTTGGTTGGCGAGTGTTTGGCGTAAGGTTTGATACTAATTAGCCTGGGTCGAAGGATAAGACAGCAGCGTGGCGACCTGCGTCGTGTAAATTTAATCTGCACCGCAACCTTTATTAATAGCAAACAGTGATTTAATAAAAATTAACCATTCCAACAACGTATAACCCCCCCGGGGCAACTTCGGGCGACTCAACTAACCTGACTGACAGTAGTTAATTTAAATCTATCAGGTAACGACCATGACTAACCTCATACAAAACGGAACTTTTCAAAACGCCCAACTGCATCCTTGGACGTTCCGCGGCGAGAACCCCTCATTCAAATTTATCCGTGACACCGATAGCACCACGGGCGGATTCTGCATTGAACTCACGCCCAACAACGGGCGGCCAATATTCCTTGAGCAAGACATACGGATGAACTGGCCAGGCACATTTGAGTTTGAAGCTAAACGTGTGGCGCCGAGTGGGGAAGACGCTGAATTCACCTTGGGCATTTCTTACGGTACTTCAACTGGCGGCGGAGCCGCTATTTATGAACAACGGACTGTTGCCTCGGAGTGGGAGCGTTTTTCACTTAGCGTGACTGAGTCTGATAACCCCATTGTTTCAGGCAGTGTCATGGTAGACGTTTCTGACAGGACCAAGGACGGTAGTAAGCGAGACATGAAGACAACAGGCATTCTCACACCTGTACTTTTCAGAAACTTTGCATTTGAGCAACCTAAAGACAAATGAAACTTTGAATACTCTGCACCTATTTAGTGTGAAGACATCATCGTGGGCTACGGTTTAACGTAAGACTTCAGACCGAGTCGACCTATTCGCGGGCAAGCCCGCTCTAACGCGAATCGCCGCTGTTGGAGCGAGGCTTGCCCGCGAAGGCCGCGCCACGGTTTCCGAGTTTGACTAAATCCAAACAGCATCCCAAAGCGGATAATCCCCAACTCGCCTGACTAACCCGGCCCTTACAGGATTCAAGACGACATAACGAGCGACTGCTTTCAAATCCTCTTCCCGGCGGATCGCCCGATCATAAAACCCTCGCTGCCACACACTTCCAGTGCGCCCCATTGCCTTGTTGACCAGATGATTGCTTCTAGACTTTGTCCGTGCAGCGACCTCGCTCGACGTTCTCTCTCTGAGTTCGATTAACCAGTGGAAATGATCAGGCATCACTACCCATGCAAGTGAGCACACCCAATCTTCCCGCTCAACGGCTGCAAACTGTGTGGCGACAAGCCTTCCAACTTGCCAGTTGGAGAAAAAAGCGGTTCGGTCTTTGGTGACAGAGGTCAGCAGATAAATCTGACCACGCTCGCTGTATCGACCGACTCGGGTTTGACTGGTTTGGTAGCGCATCAGCATTCCATTGCTTTTGAGATTGGAGTTCAAAAGCTAGCCCAAGCTGATTCAGGAGTGCGCTGAATTGCTTGGCGGAATGTGTCCATTCTGAAAAACCGAGTCGTTCTTTTCGCGGGCAAGCCTCGCTCCAACGCAATATGTTGGAGCGAGGCTTGCCCGCGAAGAACTATTACGCGGTGCGACTGGCAAGCTGAATGACTGATCCGGCCTGCCAGCAGTTGAGTCAATGGTTTACAACTGGCTCACCCCCCTCACGATCAGCGTCTTTACGCTGCTCATCACTCGGCTCTTTAATCCGATACCACGCCACATACAGCGCTGGCAAAAACAGCAGCGTCAGCAAGGTCGCGATGATGATGCCGCCGATCATGGCGTAGGCCATCGGGCCCCAGAATACTTCGCGGGCGATGGGGATCATGCCCAGGCTGGCGGCTGCTGCGGTCAGCAGGATTGGGCGACGGCGATGCTGGGTGGCTTCGGCCACGGCATCCCACGGCAAGTATCCATCACGCTCATAGGCATCAATCTGCGTCACCAGAATCACCGAGTTACGGATGATGATCCCGATCAGCGCCAGTATCCCGAGGATCGCCACAAAGCCCATGGGCGTACCGGTCGGGATCAGCGCCAACACCACGCCAATCAAGCCCAAAGGCGCGACGCTGGCGACCAGAAACATCTTCTGCACGCTGTGCAGCTGAATCATCAGGAACGTCGCCATCAGGAAGATCATCAGCGGCACGACGCTGGCAATCGGTCCTTGAGCCTTGCCACTTTCCTCGACGGTACCGCCCGTAGCGACCTTGTAGCCAGCCGGTAAACCGGCAGCAAACTTGTCGATCTCAGGCTTGAGCTGCTTGACCAGATCCGTCGGCTGCATGTCATCCGCTACCGCTGCTTTAACCGTGATAGTCGGCTTGCGGTCACGACGCCATACCAACGGCTGCTCCAGTTCATAACGCACCGTCGCAAACGCCAGCAATGGAATCGACGTGCCGCCCGGCGTCACAATCTGCAGATTCTGCAGGGTTTCCGGCGAGCCACGTTCAGCGTCCTCAGCGCGCCCAACCACATCAATCAGATAAATATCATCGCGCACCTGCGTCACCGGCGAGCCGCTGACGATGCTGTTCATCAGCTTGGCTACGTCTTCAGACGACAAGCCTAACTGACGCGCCTTGTCCTGATTGATGTCGATACGCAGGACTTTACCCGGCTCGTTCCAATCGTAAATCATCTCGCCCACATGCGGATTAGCGTCCAGCAGCGTAGCCAGTTCGATGGCGTGCTGGCGCACCTTGTCGATGTTTTCGCCACTGACCCGATACTGCAACGGACGCCCCACTGGCGGCCCCATTTCCAGTGGCTGAACGAAGCTGCCAATGCCGACAAACTCTTCGCGCAAGCGCTTGTTCAAGCGTTCACTTAACGCAGCGCGCTGCTCAAGACTTTTGCTGACAATCACCAACTGCGCGTAGTACGGATTTTCCAGTTGCTGATCCAACGGCAGGTAAAAGCGCAGAGCGCCCTGGCCGATGTAAGTGCTCCAGCGCTCGATGTCCGGATCATCCTTCAACGTCGCTTCAAAGCGGTCCACAACCTTGCGGGTTTCGTTGATCGACGCGTTTTGCGGCAGGTTCAGGTCGACGAGAATTTCCGGCCGATCTGAAGAGGGGAAGAACTGGTTCTGCACGAACTGCATGGAGAACACCGCGGCCACAAACATCAGGATGGTGAAAATGAGGGTGATCCAGCGATGACGCATCGCCCAGAACATGCTGTTATTGAAGCCGCGGGCAATGCGCCCTTCCTTCTCTTTTTCGTCTTTCTTTTTGATGTTGGCGCTCAGGATATGCACGCCAATGACCGGCGCGAACAACACCGCAACCACCCACGACACCAGCATCGCCACGGCAATCACCGCAAACAGCGTGAAGGTGTATTCCCCCGCCGAGCTGGCATTGAGGCCGATGGGCACGAACCCGGCGACGGTCACCAGCGTACCGGTGAGCATCGGGAAGGCCGTCGAGGTGTAGGCGTAAGTCGCGGCCTGTTCTTTGGTTTCGCCCATTTCCAGGCGCGTGACCATCATCTCCACCGTGATCATCGCGTCGTCCACCAGCAGGCCGAGAGCAATGATCAACGCGCCGAGGGAAATCCGCTGCATGGTGATGCCGCTGTATTCCATGAACACAAAGACCATTGCCAGCACCAGCGGAATTGAGCAAGCGACCACCAATCCAGCACGCACGCCCAGACTGACAAAGCTGACGATCAACACGATCACCACCGCCTCGAACAGCGCGCTGGTGAAGCCGCCGACCGCCTTCTCGACCACTTCGGCCTGATCCGAGACGTTGTGCACGCCAACGCCCAACGGCAGATTGGCCGTGGCGGCGTCCATGCGCTCATGCAGCGCCTTGCCAAATGACTGAATGTTGCCGCCCTTCTTCATCGCAATGGCCAGGCCGATGGCGGGCTTGCCGTTGAAGCGGAACATCGGTTTCGGTGGGTCGACATAGCCGCGCGTGATGTCGGCGATATCACTCAAACGATAGAAGCGATCATTGAGACGCAGGTTGACCTCGGCCAGATCTTTTTCCGACGCAAACTGCCCGGAAGTGCGCACCGAAATTCGCTCCGGCCCGGCTTCGATCACCCCCGCTGGCGTGACCGCGTTTTGCGATTGCAGGCTTTGCACCACCTGGCTTTGATCCAGGCCCAGTGCCGCGAGCTTGCGGGTAGAAAAATTCAGGTACACCACTTCGTCCTGCTGGCCGATCATTTCGACCTTGCCCAGCCCAGGCACTTCGCGGATTTCCGTACGGACTTGCTCGACGTAATCACGCAACTGACGCATGGAAAAACCATCCGCCGTGAATGCGTAAATCGACCCGTAAACATCCCCGAATTCGTCGTTGTAAAACGGCCCTTGAGTGCCTTGCGGGAATTGTGCGCGGATGTCGTCAATCTTCTTGCGCACCTGATACCAGATCTCCGGGATGTCACCGGCAGAGGTGGTGTCGTGCAGGAAAATCATGATCGTGGACTCACCGGGACGCGTGTAGCTTTTCACGTAGTCCAGCGAGTCCAGTTCTTCGAGTTTCTTCTCGATGCGGTCGGTGACTTGCTCAAGGGTTTCATCCACCGTCGCACCCGGCCAGCGGGTTTGTACGACCATGGTTTTGATCGTGAAGGACGGATCCTCCTCACGGCCAAGATTCATGTAGGAAAAGACGCCCATCAACAGCGCAACGAACATCAGGTACCAGACAAAAGACTGATGCTTGATGGCCCATTCGGACAGGTTAAAACTCCCTTTCATCGCGGGCTTTCCTCATCGACTTTAACTTTCTGGCCCGGCTTGAGGCTGTTGACCCCGGCACTCACCACCCACTCGCCGGGTTTGATCCCGTTATTCAATACAAAACTGTCGCCCGTACGGCTGATGACGTTCACAGCGCGAGGATTAACCGTCTGGTTTTGCCGGTCGATGATCCACACCTGCGCTTTGCCATCCACTTCCTGCAGCGCATTGATCGGTAGCTCAGTGCGCGAAGCAATAGCTGAACTCAGGCTGACGCTGATAGCGGTACCCAGCCTGAACGCTTCCGGCGTCTCTTTCAGGGTCAGTCGAGCACGGCGGGTGCGGGTGGTGCGCTCGGCTTGCGGTTCAATCTCGCGCAGCGTCGCGGTGGTATTGATCTGCGGATCAAGCTGGCTGGCGACCTTGAACTCGACACCTTGGGGCAACTGGTCAGCCAGGGATCCGGGCAAATCGATTACCGCTTCTTTGACGTCCGGGCGAGCCAGGGTCACGACCTCTTGCCCGGCGGTGACAACCTGACCGGCTTCAACCTGCCAGCGGGTAACGACGGCAGCGTGATCGGAGCGCAACTCGCTGTACCCCAACTGATCCTGGGCCTGGCTCAGTGCCGCGCGTGCCTGTTCGAGTGATGAGTTGGTGGTTTTCAGATCGGTCTGAGCGATGTCCAGTTGTGCCTGGGCACCCACGCCCCGGTCAAACAACTCCTGTTGGCGACGGGCATTGGCTTGGGCGTTGATCCACTGCGCTTGAATGCGCGCCAGATCACCTTGGCGAGCGCGCACATTATTCTGCTGGTCGGTGGGGTCCAGAGTGGCAAGCAATGCGCCTTGGGCGACTTCACTGCCGACGTCGACACTGCGTTGAGCGATTCGCCCAGCGACCCGGAAACCGAGGGTGCTTTCATAACGCGCTTCAATGTTGCCCGCAAAACGTCCAAGGCTTTCCTCAGAAATCGCCTTCGCTTCGACATGCAGCACGGGGCGCACTGGCTCCGGCGCGTGCTCTTCCTTACTGCACGCGCTCAACAGCGGCAGCAATAACAACCACGACAAACGCTTCATGGCTGCACCTTCGCGGGTTTCTGCTGTTCACTGGCGGCGATTTCCACGTGCATGTCGGGGTGCAACAACTGCCCCCCGGCGACCACCACTTTCTCACCAGACTTCAAGCCATCGGTGATGATGACTTTGGCGGTCAGGTAGCGGCCGACTGTGACGGCGCGCAAATTGGCTTGGCCTTGATCGTCCACTACCCACACTGCCGGCTTGCCCAATTGATCGCCCAACCCCTTGGTCAGCGCAGCCCATGGCAGTTCGACGCTGGCCTTGCCCGGCGTGGTCAACGCCCCGCTGACCACCGAGCCGAGGTCCATGCCAGCGGGTAATTTCTGGAGGCCGATTTTTACTTGTACGGTGCCGGTTTCGGCTGACACGGCAGGGGTCACTTCACGGACTTTGCCGACCGTTTTGATTTGCGGGTTATCGAGCAGCGTCACCACCACGGGTTCATCACCGGATGCCTGGGCGAACAGTGACTCATAGACGTTGAATACCGCGTCACGCTCCCCATCCCGGGCCAGGCTGAAAATCGGCACGGTGGCCTGTACCACTTGCCCGACTTCCGCCTGACGCTCAGTAATCACCCCAGGCGCGTCGGCGACCAACGCGGTGTAACTCAATTGCTCACGGGCACTGGCCAGCTGAGCTTGCGCAGCATTGAGCGCGCTCTGGCTGCTGCGCAATGCGGCCTGTGCGGAATCGTATTCGCTGCGGCTGGTATAGCCCTTGGGCAGCAGTTTTTCCTGTCGCACGAACGCAGCACGGGTCTGCGTCACCCGCGCTTGCTCGGCGGCGACAGCCGCCACGGCGGAATCGACGTTGGTCTGCAAGTCTTTGGGATCAAGTCGCGCCAGCACTTGCCTGGCCGTGACCCGATCACCCACATCCACCATTCGCTGAATGATCTTGCCGCCCACGCGGAATGAAAGCTGAGTCTGCACCCGGGCCTGAACGTCACCGGTCAATGCAACCTGAGCGGCGTAATCGATGCTCGCGACTTCTTGTACATAGACACGTGGCAGGTTGGCGTCAGCAGGTTTTTCCTCGCCGCAGCCAGCCAGAATCGCCAGCGACAATGTCAGGCCAAACAACGCCAATCTTGGGGGGAAAGCGGGCATGCAGACTCCTTATGCGGATGCCGTGCGCGTGCCTCGCTGTAAACAGTGGGTGGCGCCGTGACTATGCGACTCTAAGCGTAGATCAGGGTTCCTTGGGGTGTGTGATTGGTTGTGCATACAAAGCGTCGCTTTGGGCAAACACTTGACCTGTTGGAGCGAGGCTTGCCCGCGAAGAACGATAACTCGGTGTGTCTGGTTTACCGATGCGTCTGATTCGCGGGCAAGCCTCGCTCCAACAGGTCCGGTGTTTGCTGCGCGGCAGCGTAGTAAAAACCCGCACGATTTGTGCGTAGTGGACCGAGGCCACCATAGGCATGGCGGGTATGTTGGTAGTTTTATTGCGCTGCCCTGAAATCAGCGGGGTTCGACGCGTTCCAGTGAACGGTCAAGTTCGGCCTTGGCCATGGCGATCAGGTGGACGACCGAGAAGGCCAGGTCGCGTTTCGGGCCGTTGAGGGTGTCGCCGGTTTCGTAGGCAGTGGCGGCTGCGCAGCGGAGAAGATCGCTGACATGGAGCAGCGATTCTTCGAGGGTTGGCAGCGGTGGATCTGGTGTTAACTTTTTCATCGTTGATTCCTTGTGTTGAAGGAGCCACCGAATGTTCGCTGCTAAACAAATAGAAGGTGGCGGCTTTGTCGCGGGTTAGCAGACCGGTGGAATCAACAAGACCGGCGCACCCGAAGATGCCCCACGCAAAGCCGCCATAACGCGGTACTTGCGCTGTCAATTCACGAAGCAGGCTGCTAAACCCGATCACTGATAAGTCAGTGACGGACGCAGCCTAGTGTCCGAATTTGGCACGCGCAAGGGCTCAGGATTTTCTAGGAAAGTTCGCACAGAAGAAAGGGAAAGGACCGCAGGAAATGGCCTTCAAAGTTGGGTTTTTCGTGAGGTTAAGTTACAGATGTAACCCATGTCCCTTGTGGGAGATTCTATGTTTGCTTGCAATCCCGCAGGACCCGCTTTAGCCGGGAGAGCGGTATTTCTGACGAGGAATATGTAGTAAATGTCCCTACGCCCTCCCGGCTAAAGCGGAGCGCCGCCCGGCCAGTCCTACGGAATGCGCGGTCTATGTGGTGCTTGCCCGCGATGAGGTCGCCGCGGTTTTCAGTCATACCGCGGTATCGGTCCATCGCGGGCAAGTCCAGCTCCCACAGTTATCCAGGCAATTTCGCACAATCGCAGGTCCATCATTCGCCAAGCGATCTGGTTAAACTCCCTTCTTCTCACCGGCAAGGAAGCAGCCATGCTTAAAACTCTCGCGGTCGCTAATTACCGGTCGATCAACAACCTGGTCGTGCCGCTTGAGCGTCTGAATGTCATCACCGGGCCCAATGGCAGCGGTAAGTCCAATCTCTATCGCTCGTTGCGGTTGCTAGGCGAAACAGCTCAGGGTGGGGTCATCAATGCGTTGGCTCGTGAAGGCGGGCTGGAATCAACCTTCTGGGCAGGGCCGGAGAAAATCAGCCGGGCCATGCTTGCGGGCGAGGTCGAGGTACGGGGCGGGCCGCGGCAAAAAGTTAAACGCTTGCGACTCGGTTTTGCTGGTGAGGATTTCAGCTACGCCATTTCATTGGGCCTGCCTGAAAGCACACTGACGGCGTTCGCCCTGGACCCGGAGATCAAGAAGGAATGCATCTGGGCCGGGCCGTTGTATCGACCCGCCAGCCTGTTGGTACAACGCAGCGGCCCGATGATCCGCGCACGCGATGGCCGTGACTGGGACGTGCTGGCACAACACACACCTGCGTTCGACAGCATGTTTGATCAGGTGGGCAGCATGCGCGGTTGTCCGGAAGTACTACAGCTGCGTGAAACCATCCGCGGCTGGCGTTTTTACGATCACTTTCGCACCGACTCCGATGCACCGGCACGCAGGGCGCAACTGGGTACCTTTACGCCTGTTTTGCATCACGATGGACGCGACCTGGCCGCAGCGTTGCAAACCATTCTGGAGATTGGCGACCCGAATGCATTACATGCTGCGATCAACGACGCCTTCCCGGGTGCGAGCCTGAAAATCAATGTCGTGCCTGGCGGGCTTTTCGCCGTGGAGTTTTACCAAGAAGGTTTGTTGCGCCCGCTGTCGGCCGCGGAACTGTCGGACGGCACGCTGCGTTATCTGCTGCTGATCGCCGCCCTGCTCACCCCGCGCCCACCCACCATGATGGTGCTCAACGAACCGGAAACCAGCCTGCACCCTGATTTGTTGCCTGCGCTGGCACGCCTGATTATCAAAGCTTCCAACAATTGTCAGGTGTGGGTCGTATCCCATGCCAGCCGATTGATCGCAGCACTGGAGCAAAGCCCGGAATGCAATGCGATCGAGCTTGAAAAGGTGCTGGGGCAAACCGGGATCGTCGGTCAAGGGGTGCTGGATGCGCCGGCGTGGCATTGGCCGGATTGAGACAGCGGGGCTTGCGGTCTAGACGTGGGAGATAGGCATGACTGATCTCTGTGGCGCTCGTATCGCAAGCAAGCTCGACTGTCACAGAGTGCATGCGTGTCGCGGGATCCGCAGAACTTGTGGGAGCTGGGCTTGGCGGCGATAAGGCTGGACACGGTTGACCTGATAACTGCGGTGCCTGTATCGCGGGCAAGCCCAGCTCCCACAGAGATAGCGTTTCGGCCTCAGGATTGAGTTGTTATGCGGGCTTCAGCGGGGTTCGACGCATTCCAGTGAGCGGTCGAGTTCGGCTTTTGCCATGGCGATCAGGTGGACGACCGAGAAGGCCAGGTCGCGTTTGGGGCCGTTGAGGGTGTCGCCGGTTTCGTAGGCAGTGGCGGCTGCGCAGCGTAGTAGATCGCTGACGTGGAGCAGCGATTCTTCGAGGGTTGGTAGCGGTGGATCCGGTGTTACTTTGATCATCGTGCTCTCCTTACAAGTGAGACCACCGGATAATCGCTGCTAAACGAAAAAAGGGTGGCGGCTTTGTCGCGGGTTAGCAGACCGGTGGAGACACGATTTACCGGCGCACCCGAAGATGCCCCACGCAAAGCCGCCGTAGCGGTACTTGCATATCGTGTAAACCCAGACAGGCTGCTAAACCCGATCACTGATGAGTCAGTGACGGACGCAGCCTAGTGTCCGAATTTGGCACGCGCAAGGGCTCAGGATTTTCTAGGAAAGTTCGCACAGAAGAAAGGGAAAGGACCGCAGGAAATGGCCTTCAAAGTTGGGTTTTTCGTGAGGTGAAGTTACAACTTGACTCTGTTGGAGCGAGCGGGCGGCGATCCGACTTGCCCGCGAAGAACGATTACGCGGTGCGCCTGACCCAACGAGGCGGCCAATTCGCGGGCAAGCCTCGCTCCAACAGAATCGGCGTAGGTTAGCTACCCGCACCACCATGCGCTTCTTCGAAGAAGTAATCCTTCCAGCTCGCCGCCTTGTTTTTCAGCACGCCCAGCTCTTGCAGTTTTTCAGCATAAATAAAGGTGCGCTGCGGGGTGATGGTGAAGTCGATTTCCGGATCGGAAACGATCTTCTCTACAAATGGCAGCGCCAGCTTGGATTGCTCTACGCGGATGTAGGTCTGGGCAGCGGCAGGCTTGTCGGCCTTGATGATCTTCTCGGCTTCAGCCAGTGCGTCATAAAACGCTTTGTAGGTTTTCGGGTTTTCGTCGTGGAATTTCTCGGTGGTGTACAGCACGTTGAAAGTTGCCTGACCACCTAGTACGTCATAAGAACTCAGCACTTTATGCACGTTCTTGTTTTCCAGCGCCTGATACTGGAACGGTGGGCTGGAGAAGTGCGAATTGATTTCCGAGCCGCCCGAGATCAACGCAGAGGTCGCGTCCGGGTGCGGCAGGCTTACCGAGATGTTGTCGAATTTCTTGAAGTTCTCGTTACCGAACTCTTTGGCGGTTTCGATCTGCAAGGTACGCGACTGGAAGCCCACGCCAGCGGCTGGCACGGCGATGCGGTCTTTGTCGGTGAAGTCCTTGAGGGTTTTCACGTTCGGGTTGTTGGTCAGCAGGTAGTTGGGCATTGAGCCCAGCGACGCGATGGCTTTGACGTTCTGTTTGCCCTTGGTGCGGTCCCAGATGGTCAGCATCGGAGGTACGCCTGCGGACACCACATCCAGCGCGCCAGCCAGCAGCGCTTCGTTCATGGCGGTCGCGCCGGAAATGCTGTTCCAGTCGACCTTGATGTCGATGCCCTGCTCTTTACCGTGCTTTTCAATCAGTTTTTGATCACGGACCACGTCCAGAATCAGGTAACCGATCCCGAATTGCTGAGCGATGCTGATCTTGCCTTCGGCCTGTGCGCCGCCGCTGAGCAGGCCGATGGTTGCGGCGAGCGCGATGATGGCTGAGCGCTTGAAAGGAATTGCCATTTGAAACCTCGTGGAAAGTTTGTTGGAGCGAGGCTTGCCCGCGAAGAACGATACCGCGGTGTATCTGATTGACCGCATTGACTAATTCGCGGGCAAGCCTCGCTCCAACGGGAGTTGAGTGTTTTCAGTTAAATCAGCGCTGCATACCCCAGCGCTTGACGGTCAGGCGCTCGACGTTGGCGAACAGCAGGTTTTCCACCAGCAGACCGATCATGATGACGGCAGCCAGGCCAGCAAAAACTTTGTCGGTGTACAGCTCGTTGCGGTTCTGGAAGATGTACCAGCCCAGGCCGCCTTTGCCGGACGATGCGCCGAAGACAAGTTCGGCCGCGATCAGGGTCCGCCAGGCGAACGCCCAGCCGATTTTCAAACCCGCCAGAATCGACGGCAACGCCGCAGGGATCAGGATGTGCCAGACAAAGCGCAAGCCTTTGAGGCCGTAGTTGCGCCCGGCCATGCGCTGGGTTTCCGAAACACCCAAAAAGCCCGCGTAGGTATTGAGCGCCAACGCCCACAACACCGAGTGCACCAGCACAAAAATCAGGCTGTTCTGCCCCAAACCAAACCACAGCAGCGCCAGTGGCAGCAGCGCAATGGCAGGCAATGGGTTGAACATGGCGGTCAAAGTGCCGAGCAGGTCCCGACCCAACTGCGTCGATACCGCCAGCGTGGTCAGGGCGAAGGCCAGGACGATACCAATCAGGTAGCCCTGAATGAGCACGGTCAGGGAAATCCAGACCTTGCTGATCAGTTCGCCAGACAGAATTCCTTCGTAAAAAGCGGCCGCGGTCTGCAGAAAGCTGGGCAGCAGCAGGTCGTTGTTCTGAATACGCGCGGCGACTTCCCAAAGGATGGCCAGCACGATCAGGATCACAGTTTTACGCACCCAGCTCACCTGCCAGATGCGTTGCACCAGCGGGATGTCACGGGCCAGGTCTTCCTGAGTGAAAGGCTCCAGCGTAACTTCGTATTCTTGACGGATGTTCATGGTGTGTTCTCTGAATTCACCATCCCACAGGTAGGAGCTAACTTGTTAGCGAGAGATTCGACCTGTGTCGCCAGGAAGATCGCCTCGCGAACAAGTTCGCTCCTACCGGGGTTGGCGGTGTTAATAAGCGATCCGGATGTCCTGGAAATTCAGCTCGCGGTCGACCGCCTGCTCTTCGCCTTCATCGAACAGCAGCCGGTGGATACGCTGGGCGGTGTGCTGGAAACCAACGCCGCCGAGGCTCTTCAGGTCATATTGATGGCTGTTGATTTCAGCGCGAACCCGGCCCGGATGCGGCGACAGCAAAAGGATGCGGTTGCCCACAACCAGTGCTTCTTCAATGGAGTGCGTGACGAACAGCAGGGTGAAGCGCACTTCTTCCCACAGCTCCAGCAGCTCTTCCTGCATCTTGCGACGGGTCAAAGCATCAAGAGCGGCGAACGGCTCATCCATGAGCAGGATTTTCGGTTGCATTGCCAACGCGCGGGCAATCGCCACACGGGCTTTCATGCCGCCAGACAAGGTGTGCGGGTAGGCATCGGCGAAGGCACTCAAACCGACTTTTGCCAAATAATAGTGCGCGCGCTCAAGTGCCTCCTTGCGCTTCAAGGTGCGCGAGGCCAGCAGCGGGAAAATCACGTTTTCGATGACGGTTTTCCAGGGCGGCAGTTGGTCGAACTCCTGGAACACCACGATGCGGTCCGGGCCTGGCTCATGAACTTCGGTGCCCGCCAGACGAATCTGCCCCTCGCTGGGTTTGATGAAACCCGCCACGGCCTTGAGCAAGGTGGATTTGCCGCATCCCGATGGGCCGAGCAGCACGAAGCGATCCGCCGGATCCACTTCAAAGCTGACTTGATGAGTCGCCCGCACTACACGCTCGGGCGTGCGGTATTCGAGGCTTACATTCTGGACTTGCAGCAGGGCTTCAGCAGCGGGCTGATCGACCTGTTGCGCAAGCGAGTTTGCGCTAGCCGTGTGGCTTTGCAGAACAGTCATTAAAAGCTCCCGGAATTAGAACGGCGCATCGCCCTGGATGGTTGTGCGATGCAGGCGGCGACGCAGATGGTCAGACGTGCCGCCGGCCAGGTGGATCAGCGAGCGGTTGTCCCAGAAGACCATGTCGTTGTGTGCCCACTTGTGGCGATAGACCCCTTCAGGGCGCACGCTGTGGGCGTACAGTTCGTTGAGAATCTGCTGGCTCTCGTCTTCCGGCAGACCGACGATATGCGTGGTGAAGCCTTCACTGACGAATAGCGCTTTGCGACCGTTTTCAGGGTGTGTGCGCACGATCGGATGGCTGACCACAACGACTTGCGCCAGTTGCTCGGGAGTCAGGGTTGGCCGCCAGTTTTGAGCGTTGTGCCCGTCGCGGTAGCGCGAGGTGTAGCTGTGCACGGCAGAGCGGCCTTCAACAGCTTTGCGCAAATGCTCAGGCAAGGTGTCCCAGGCCAGGTGCATGTTGGCGAACAAGGTGTCGCCGCCTTCGCTTGGCAGTTCTTGCGCGTAGAGCATCGAGCCGAGGCTTGGCAGCTCCTTGTAGGAAAGATCGGAGTGCCAATACTTGCCCGCGTCGCCCAGGCCCAGCGGCTGACCGTTTTCCACAATGTTGGAAACGATGAGGATTTCCGGGTGGTTGGCGAGCAGGAACTGTTTGAGCACGTGGATCTGCAACACGCCAAAACGGCGGCTGAAGTCGATCTGCTGTTGCGGGGTGATCTGCTGATCGCGGAACACCACGACGTGGTAATCCAGATGCGCGCGATGTACGCGAGCGAAATCGGCGTCATTCAGCGGTCGGGACAGGTCGAGCCCGACGATCTCTGCGCCCACGTTGGCGGCGAAAGGACGCACTTCAAACTGTTGAGATGCAGCTTGAACGGGTGATGACGCGAGAGACGCTGACGACATGGCTCGGACTCCAGAAGACTGGTGGTAATGAGCCACGACTTTATAGGTATAAGAATCGAAATTTAAATATCGTTATTGCATATGGATAGTCCGGATTGAGCTAGGGGCTAGATCCGCTGACTTTAGGAGCGCGCTTGCCCGCGATGGGCTGCGCAGCAGACCGCTGTTGACGCCAAATGAAGGTCCTTCGGCCCTTATCGCGGGCAAGCGCGCTCCTAACGATATTTACCAGAAACAAAAACGCCGACGCTGTTGCCAGCGTCGGCGTTGGGGATCACATGTTCAGCTCAGCAATCAGAACGCTGGCAGTACCGCGCCTTCGTACTTCTTGTTGATGAAGTCTTTAACTTTCTGGCTGGTCAGGGCCTTGGACAGTTTCTCGATAGCGTCGGTGTGAGCGTTATCGGAACGGGTCACCAGGAAGTTCACGTAAGGCGAATCAGCACCTTCGATGATCAGCGCGTCTTTCTTCGGGTTCAGCTTCGCTTCCAGCGCGTAGTTGGTGTTGATCAGCGCCAGATCAACCTGGCCCAGTGCGCGTGGCAGTACGGCCGATTCCAGCTCGCGGAACTTGAGTTTCTTCGGGTTGGTGGCGATGTCTTTCGGAGTCGCCAGTGCGTCGGTCGGGTTTTTCAGTGTGATCAAGCCATTTTTCTGCAACAGCAGCAGGGCACGACCGGCGTTGCTGCCTTCGTTAGGGATGGCGACGGTTGCGCCTTCTGGCAGGTCAGCGATGTTCTTGTACTTGGTGGAGTAGCCACCGAACGGTTCAACGTGTACGCCAACACCGGTCACCAGCGTTGCACCTTTGCCTTTGTTGAAGCCATCCAGGTAAGGCTTGGTCTGGAAGTAGTTGGCGTCCAGACGCTTTTCATTGAGTTGTACGTTTGGCTGCACATAGTCGGTGAACACCTTGATTTCCAGGTCCACGCCTTCTTTAGCCAGGTCAGGCTTGATCAGTTCAAGGATTTCCGCGTGAGGAACTGGCGTAGCACCGACCACCAGTTTCTCGG
Organism: Pseudomonas sp. ICMP 561; assembly: GCF_002699985.1. Taxonomy (GTDB): domain Bacteria; phylum Pseudomonadota; class Gammaproteobacteria; order Pseudomonadales; family Pseudomonadaceae; genus Aquipseudomonas; species Aquipseudomonas quasicaspiana. The sequence goes on from NZ_LKBT01000015.1 coordinate 93,405, forward strand.
CTGCTTGAGCCACGCTTACCGAAAATACGGCCGCCAGAGCGGTCAACAGCAATGTCTTTTTCATGCAATGTCCTTAGAGAAAATCGAGGTCGGTCTGTACGACAGCTCTTCAATGAGTTGCCCCCGGACTGCTGGCGCGGTCGGGGGCGTGGAACGGACATTACCGATATTTTTTATTCCAATACAATACTTTTTTATCAAGTACTTATGCTTTTTTGTAGTTATCCGCCAGGAAGGCTCCAGCCGCCGAGCGCAAATCAAAACTCGCGTAGCGCCTGCATTCGATCCTGATCAGCAGTCAGGAAGTCGCCTGGTTTGATATTGGTTTGCCCCGGCCCTTGCGCGCCCTTATCGGTATCGCCGCGCACAAAGGCGTCGAGTGTGGAGGGAGCTTCGTCAGACTGGCCGGTAGAGGGTGAGTATAAGTACGGGATGCCGTTCTCCTCTACATAAGTGGCTCCCTTTACGGCACGTCCAGCCCATTTGGCGTAACCAAAATATTTCGGCATACCGGCATCCAGCAGTTCCAGCGCTGCCGCTGTTCTTTTTGCACCTCTCCCAAGCTTTGCCAAGCTACCAGCACTTTTCACTCCCTGTACGCCAATGGGTTGTCCAATGGCCTGGAAAGCTGCCGAGGGAGTCGCTTTGAAAAACTTGCCCACAGCTCGAGCAGTGCCCGACCCAGCAAGCTTTGCCGTATAGGGGGCCGAAAATGAAACAGCCGCAAGACCAAGACTGAGGTAGCCCAGGATAGATCCCGCTTTGGAAGTGGGTGCTAATAGGCTCGTCACCTCCCCCGCGATGCTCAGTACCTCCGCGCCAATGTTGAGTGCCGCCGCCACAATTAGTGGACCTGTAAGAGGGGCCGAGGAACCAAGGGTAGCGACCGTAAGAGCAATGGCAGCGACCGAGATCACGATCCCCAAAAGCTTCCTCCAGGAAAAATGCCCCGTCGGATCAGTCATGTTGACTGGGTCACCCTCGCAATAGGCGTAAGGATTAACGCCACCAGAATCGAACGGGCTCATGCTATCTGGGCTGTGGAAGCGCATCAGGACCGGGTTGTAAGCTCGATATCCGTTGCCCAGCAAATAACAGCCGGTCACCGGGTCGGGTTGCTCGCCGTTAAAGCCCAGCAAACTTTGCAGCCCGCCTACGACGGCACTGCCACCATACGGAGTGTAAACACTGCGCTGTATCTGATTGCCCGTGACTGACTGTAAAACGCTGCCTTGCTGGTCGCAGCCCAACAGGCTGTTCACTATGGAGCTACCCGAGTGGGTCGACTGTGCCAATACGTAGCCGCCCGACTCCAGCACGCTACGTTGCTGCTCGCCCTCCAGTTGTGTGGCGATCCGGCCATCCCGATAAACTCGCGTGCTGGCAGGAGCGCCCACCGGCTCGACACCGATCAAGCGATCCAGAGCGTCGTAGCGATAACTGATCAACTGATTCATGCTTGTGCCTCCGAGACCGATTCAAGACGGCCCAGGTCGTCATAGTTCAGGTGGCGACGGCGCTCATCATTGAGCTGATTACCGTCCCGGTCGTAAGAAAATCTGGCTTGTTGCGCTGCATAGTCCGGATGACTATGGCGAACTTGGCTTAGTTGGGTTTTATCGAAGTTCTCATATTCGTAAGTAGCGATGTTTTCGCCACCCGCGAACACGGTTTTCAACTGGCGGATGTTATCGAGTTCATCGAACAGATAGTCCTGCATAAGAATTTCTTTCCCTGCCGCATCCACCGGTAAATGCAGGCCGGCGCACTCGTAGTGCTCTAGACGACCACGCGAGTCATAGGCAAATGACTCATCACGCAGCACGGTGCTCCCGCGCAGCAAGAGGCGTCTGATGAGCTTGTCTTTATTGTCGAATTGTTGGGACAGTTCTTCCGGCTGACTGGAGTCAACCGTCAGCACCCGACGCACCTCACGGCCGAAGTCGTCATATTCAAGTTGCGTGACAAGTGTGCGTTTACTTTGGCTATCGACCGTTTCGATTTTGCTGACACGCCCGAATGAGTCATAGCTGTAGTCCGCTGTGACAGCCCCCCTTACGACCTTGGCAATCCGACACAGCGCGTCATAGTGGGTGATCTGTTTAACGCCCGATGCATCTACATATTCCAGTGGCAAGCCTTTAAGCGAGGTGCGATGCGTGGCATTCAGTGTGCCCTGAGCTTCAGTTATCTTGTCGTTTTGCAGCTTGCCGGACGGCAGGTAAATGCGCTGCTGCTGGTTACCTGGGCAGGAGGCCTGAATCAATTTCGCGTGCGCATTGTCGTAGCGGAAGCTGGCAGCGAGACTGCTGTCACCGGCAACTCTACGCTCAGTCATCTGATTATTCAGTGACGGGTCATATTGATAGGAAATGACTTTACCGCTGGCTTTGACATGGGTAGCCGGGTTTGGCTGAGCCCCTACGTACGTGAAGATTTCAGTGCGTCCACCGACCGTGATGCTGGTCACTCGCAACAGGCCGTCGTAGGTACGCTCGCCTGCCAGATATTCATTGACCCAGATATGGGTCGCCAGGTCTTCCGTACTACGTCGCAAGAATGCTCTTTTGATCCGTGTGCCGTCGGGCAATTGCGTGATGACCAGGCGATCAGCAAAGTCGTACACGAACCTGGTCGTACGTCCTTGAGGGTCAATTTGCTGAACGCATCGCCCCAGGCCGTCGTAGATATACTCTGTGGCGCCACATGAAACACCTTTGCGATCAAAGCGTTCGACCGTATCGTTTTTACCAAATAAGTTTTTGCTGACGACCGTTTTACCAGCCTGATCAATACCCTGAGTCTGGACGAGCGTGACTGGATCGAGTCGATCGTGACTGATGACTCCATCCGGGCCGATGGTCGAGACGCGATTACCCCAATCGTCATAGGTGTAACGGGTCTTCAATTGAACAGCTTTGCCGTCGAGCCAGTCAGTGCTGGTTTCTTCAACCAACTGGCCAAGTCCATCGTAGTTAGCGCTGTAAACGGCACGCATGGGTTGACCGACAGCGTCGATGTCCTGAACCTCAACGGCAATTTTTCGATTCAACCCGTCAAGCCGTGTCAGCGTTTGAGCACCATTGGGGGCTGTGGTGCGCGTGGACACCTCGTCAGCCAACGTGTTTGCCAACTGGTAGGTGTGCGTTCTGGAAACCTGGCCGGGGGTTTCAGGTGCCAGCATCTCAGAGGTTTTGCGCCCTAACCGGTCATAGATCGTTTCCAGGGCAACGCCCATCTGTTCGACTACTTTTACTTCTGCCCCGGTCAAAACGTTCTGCAAAACGGATTGGGTGCTGACAGTGCGATCCTTGGCCATCAAGGTAGTTTGCGTACACAGAGTGCCGCCCTTTAACTCATAACGATATTCCATAATCGTACTGCTGCCTTCAACCGTCTCGATCCTGCGCTTGACGCGACCCAGGAATTTGCTTTTGGAGTCGGCTTCATAGTGTCGGGCGATGGTCATCAGTGGCGTTATTTGCCCGCCCTGAAATAACGACTCTTGCTCCAGTGCCAAAAAGCTTCCCCGCTCGGGGCTGGCCGATGGTAGTTCGGTGTAGCGGTATTGGGTGACAAGTGTGGGTGCGGGGGCGCAATCAGCTGCGGGTATCAATGTCTTGCGCTTGAGCCAGCGCTCCGATCCAAAAGCATCCGCCGGACAGCCGTCGGATGCTCCTGGCGAGTAATAATCGAAAACCTCTGTAATCCCGGATGGCGACACTTTTCTGCGGATGTTGCCCATTTCATCGTAGTCAGTCAGCGTGGTTTCCGTGCGGATGACACCGGGTTTAGCAGCATCAAGCCAGGACACCTCAACCTTTGCGGGCAACTGGAAATTTCCAGGTTGATTCTCAAAGCTCTGCCCTGTTCTTGCATGATATTCGGTAAGGGTGCGCACGGTTTTGCCGTTTTGATTGACCGTCTCCTCAACCTGCAAATGAAAGCGGTTGTAGACACGTTTGGTTCTGCGCGCAACACGCGCACTGGACCCGACCCCCAACATCAGGTCTTCGTTAATCTCGTACTCATAATTACCCGCTGCCCGATAAAGGTTATCGCCGTCGTTTCGCCAAGGAGCGCCGGACCCGTTACCCAGATAATTACGGCTGGAGTAACTGTAATTTCTGGTTATCTGGGGCTGGTTCGAGCGAGGAAATGTGACGTGGGAAGCGACCGCCGGTAAAGTCCTGACCGGGGCTCCGGCCGGCAACCGTAACTCCATAGCCCTATAAGTAATTTGCTCAACACCCCCAGTGGGCAATTCGAGCCTGCTGATTAGCCGCAGGCCACCCACAGATTGATAAGTGAAACGCCATGACGCTGCCTTACCATTTTCAAGCGGCAGGGTGATCTTGGTAAGCTCATTACTCTGAATCTGAAGAGTAAACACCAGTTTGTCCGTGGGGCTGTCAGGCCAGAGGGAGATACTGGAGACTCTCGATGAACCGTCAAGCACATCGACGGTTAATAACGTCTGACTTTCATCTCGAATCTCACGCAGCATCCGCCGACCGCCGATGACACGGTATGAGAAATTTAAAACCCGGCCTTCGGGAGAATAGAGTTTTGAAATCGTCCACTCCTCCCAGTTGAGCGCCGGGTTAGACAGTACCTCTACGACCCCTGATTTGTGCTCGATAATCAACTCATCACCGACGCGACTGGTTTTTAAGTCTTGAACTTTTTTATCAGCGATGACGAACAGGCCCGGTGCAGTATTGGCAAGATAGGTTGCGCCGTTAAACACATTCAGTTGCCGTGTGGTACGGCTATACCGGGTTAAGGGCATCGACCATCCTGTACCAAAGCCCATGTTAGCGTTGCTGAGCCCATTGAAGGAAATGGACAGTGGAAGAGAGGGACCGCTTAACGCGTTGGCCAGTAAATCAGACAACGACAAATTGCAACTGTACGTGCCTGTTCTGGGGTCAACTCCAGCATTGATAAAACTTAGAAAATTATACGCATTAGAATACACGTGAGGCCTACCTTATAATTATCGTCCAGCCATTGAAATAACAAGCGGCGTGCCCAGCTAACTGGGCACACCTAAAACTCAATACAGTTCTAAACGACCGTCCACACGCTCTGGGCTTACAATACGAAACCGAAGAGTATGAGAGTTTCCGTACATATCGATAGCGGTGATCGTCGCATTTTTTACTTTTCCAGGAGAAAGCCAGCGATCTCTAAATGTAACTATTGCAGGCTGCCCCCTGAGGGGTGTTATGCCGGTAACAGAGGTCGGTGCATCCGGTGGACGAGGAAGGAGATATGTAATCCTGTTAACGCCTGGCGCCATGTAACCCGATATCATACCCACGCGGGTTACGGTGGCGCTACCTGCATGATATCCAACGCCAACGGGTGAGACACTGATGCTTCTAAATTCGATGTTCACACCATTATCATTGAGCACGAGAGGGATATAATCCAGCCTCCCCCACCGTCCCAACTCCATCGTATGAACAATCTCGAACTTGTACCTGTCTACTGGGTAAGTCGTCGGCCGAAGAGGGGTAATCGTCATATAGCCCTCGCCATGGCCCCGCGAATCAAACTGTATGCCATCGTCGCGCTCAACGGTAAGACTCACAGTTAACGGTACCTGGCGAACAGTACGAACATAGAGATCTACATAGTGCGTATTCCGACTTTTTACCGAGGGCTCTTCATACGCTAGCTGTTGGGAGGAAGTCGGAACATAGTCATAACCGTCGAGATTGGCATCAGACCAATCCCAGCCCTGTTCCTGTGTCACCGGTTGGGGCTTGCCTGACACTGGCCTCCGGTAATGTATCGCCGCCCCACCATGATGGTTGACCAACTTAATAGAGCGCAACTCTTTCTCGCTCAAAACAACCGGATGATTATTTATGTCAACGGCTTTGATAGCGACTCGTAACTTTACAGCCTGAAGACCGTTCCAAAACAAACGTCCCCCACCTGCTGCGCTGACGACCGTGAATGTTTCCAATGAAACCCATTTTTCAGTCATGTAAACTCCTTGTAAACCCTAAAAAGGGAACTTATTAAATTCATAGTTAAAATCAACGACGCCAGCGTTAGCCTTACTAGCATCAACTGGAACCCTCGTAGTAAAAGAGCAACTATCCCCGCTCTTCAACACCAGACTGGTTTAAATAATTTTTAGTGTCTAGCGTACGAAATAGAAAGTAATAAACAGTGCCTAAAAAATGGAACTTACCGCAAGTTCAATGGCAAAATCACAACAACTTATCGGGGATAAAGAGTCGCTATCTGTAGGACTATTTCCCGATCTCTGAAAGCTCTCTAGCGCCTAGTTTTCACCCCAAAAAAAAACGCCGCATCCCTGCCAAGGATGCGGCGCTGAGGAACCGGGGGTTGTGGGCTAGCGAGCGAGATCATCCAACCGGGAATCGACCGCTCCTAGCACCCGTTGCAGTGCAAAGAGTTGCTCAACCTTTGCGTCAAGGAGAAGCTTTCCTACAAGCTGTTCCACTTGCGCAAGCGGGTCGACGCTGGCAGGCAGGTTCAGGTGCTCCGGCAAGATTTCGTCGCCACTGCTGACCAGCAGCGCAAAGTGAATGACGTTCTCTAGCTCACGGGTGTTACCTGGCCAGTAATGGCCCTCCAGGACTTGCTGCGCGGCTTCGCTGATCAGCGGGACAGCCAGGTTCAAGCGCTGGCTATAGATGCCGAGGAAATATTCGGCCAGCGGCAAGATGTTGCCCGGCTGCTCGCGCAAAGGCGGCAGTTCCAGATGGCCTTCGCCGAGGTAGTGAAAAAGCCGCTCGTGGAATTTGCCAGCGGCCACGGCTTGGGCAAGATCGATGCTGGTTGCAGCAACCAGTCGCACGTCTACCGGGCTGGGTTGTTGCGCGCCGACGCGGGTGACTTCGTGATTCTCCAGGGCGGCCAGTAACTTGATCTGGATCGGTAACGGCAAGTCGCCTATCTCATCCAGATAAAGCGTGCCTCCATTGGCTGAGCCGAACCAACCCGCGCGGCTGCTGGCCGAACCGCTGTGGGCACCGGCGGCATAGCCAAACAGTTCGGCGTCGGCATAGGTCGGGCTGATCGCGCCACAGTTGACCGACACGAACAAGCCGGTGCGGTCGCTGCCGCGATGAATGTGCCGAGCGAGCAGTTCTTTACCGGTGCCGGACTCGCCTCGAATCAGCACTGGCAGAGCACGAGGCGCCAATTGCTCCATTTCTTCACGTAGTTGCCGCGAACGCGGATCGATGAACACCAACGCTTTGGCGCGAATACTCAGCGGGCTTTTTTCGGCATCGGGGAAGGTCAACAAGGGCTGACCGAAGGTTTCGTTAAGACTCATGGCAAACTCCCGCCCGAGCCTTGCGACGGCTCAAGCGCTAAAAAACAAAGTGGATCGGTGAGGCAAGCGCGATACGTCTCGCGCTGCGTAAGCTCATGCGCGACGCAGTGCGTGTTGTTCCATTCGGCTCTGCAGGCGGTACAGGTAAGCGAAGCCTTGCTCCCAGCGGCGATGTCCTGACTTGGTATTGATATGCCCGGCCTGGCTGAGAATGCCGGTTTCCGCGCCCCAGTCCCGCGCCATCTCAAGGGCCCGCTGAGTGCTGACCGCCGCGTCGTTATCCGAGGTGACAATCTGGGTCGGGAAGGGAAGCAGATCTTTAGGGATTGGCGCGAAGTTACGCAACGCAGGCGAGCAGGCAGGCCGCTCGACGTCAGCAGGCGCGACCAGCAAAGCGCCCTGCACCTGCCGCAGCGACTCCAGCGGAGCCAGCCGTGCCCAATGCGCTACGGTTATGCACCCCAGACTATGAGCAATCAGAATCACCGGCGTGCTGTCCGCCGCGATACTGCGTTGCAGCTCGCCAACCCAGTCTTCGCGACGCGGCTTGAGCCAATCGGCTTGTTCAACACGCGTGCTGTTTGGCAGGCTGTTCTGCCAATGGGTTTGCCAATGCTCATCGCCTGACCCTTGCCAGCCTGGCACGATCAAATAGCGGATCGACTCGTTATGCATGGGGTCAGCCTCCTGCATGGGTGCGTTCATTGAGCGCAGTATAAGGAGGTGACATATATTCGTTAAGGAATAAGAAGCTATCAACCAATATCCAAAAAGAATATGCAAGACAAAAAAAAAGGGATTGTCCCCTGCCTAAGGAACAACCCCGATAAAAACTGCGATATGCGTGCCCGCCATCAGTGGGCACGGTTGAAGGTACTCAAGATTTGTTACAGATAGACGACTTTGCCTCTATCAAAACTAGCTGCTCCATAACACCGCGCTGTCTCGCATCAAACCGCGGACCTGTAGGTGCACCGCGAGGTCGCGATGGCCTCCACCCCCGTAGGACTGGCTTTAGCCGGGAGAGCGGTGGTTCTGGCGAAGAAGGTTTGGCGGATGTTCCGACGTCCTCCCGGCTGAAGCCGNCTACGGGGTCCTGCAAACCGTAGGACCGGCTTTAGCCGGGAGAGCGGTGGTTCTGGCGAAGAAGGTTTGTCGGATGTTCCGACGTCCTCCCGGCTGAAGCCGGTCCTACAGGGTCCTGCAAACCGTAGGACCGGCTTTAGCCGGGAGAGCGGTGGTTCTGGCGAAGAAGGTTTG
>NZ_LKBT01000016.1 GCF_002699985.1 Pseudomonas sp. ICMP 561
AATGCCCCGCATCTTTCGATGCGGGGCATTTTCTTAAATCTGAAAGGAGTTGGCTAGGTTTTCACACAGTCTGTACCGGTCCGGGGTGTTACCGCTGTATTTGCTTTGCTTTTGATCTGCTTTTGATTTTGATCTCAGGCGCCCCGTTAAACCACGCCGGCCGGAATTCGATATTGCTGCGTGGGGCAAACCGGCAGGGATGCCGGTTTAGCCGCCTCAGGCCATGGATGGCCGGTGGCGGCGGCCCCACGCAGCAATGTCGGATTACGGGTATGCCGAGCGACAGCGAGGTGCCAAGTGGTGGGGCAAGAGCGTTTTGGTTACTTTTGCGCTCTATCAAAAGTGACGCGCTGTAAAAGCGCAACCAATATCAGCCGNGTTACCCCAACAACGGATATGTACACATAGATGATTGCGTGCAGACAACGCCGATCAATCATCCAGACTGATAATCCCTTCCCGCACACAAAACAGAACCAGCCCGGCCACGTCATGAATCTGCAAGCGCTTCATGACCTGGGCCCGATGGGTCTCCACCGTCTTGATACTCAAACCCAACCCACCGGCAATTTCCCGCGTCGACTTGCCTCGCACGATCAGACGCAGAATCTCCAGCTGCCGGGCCGTCAGATTATGGTTTTGCGGCGGTTCGTTCTTTCTCGCCTGAACCCCGATCAACGCCTGATTGATCACCGTATGGGCAATCGCCGGACTCAGATAACGTTCACCACTGCTCAACGCCAGTAACGCCTGCTCCAGCTCAGTCGCTGCCGCGTCCTTGAGCAAATAGCCATGGGCACCCGCTTCCAGCGCTCGCATGATCCGCGTCGGGTCGCTGTGCATGGACAGGATCAGCACCTTACTGTCCGGCAAGATACCCCTTAGCTCTTTCAGAGCATCGAGGCCGTCGACATCCTTCATGGAGATATCCAGCAGGATGATGTCGGGGTTCAACTCGGTAGCCAGCGCACTCAATTGCGCGCCGTCGCAGGCTTCGCCAATCACTGAGTAGCCTGGAATGTCGGCGACCAGAGCGCGAACGCCAGCCCTGATCAGTGAGTGATCATCAATCAACAGCAATGTGCAGGTCATCTGGCCTTCTTGTCTATGTTTGCTCGTTCATGAGCGCGCGGAACCCAAGGCAACAGCACATCGATACGCGTACCCTCGCCGGGTTCGCTGCGTATCGTCCATGTACCGTTGAGAAGAGCCACCCGTTCGGCCATGCCGGACATGCCTCGCTGCCCCTCACGCGCCGGGTCCGTGGCGGGTGAAAAGCCGACTCCGTCGTCGCTGATGTGCAGCTCCAGACCCTGTGGCAGGCGGCGCAGGCGAACCAGCAGATTGCTTGCGTGGGCGTGGCGCAACATATTGGTGACCGCTTCCTGGGTGATGCGAAACGCAGTAACCGTCATCTCTTCCGGGATGCCGGACAGTTGCTGTTTGCACTCCAGGCTCCAGCGCACCTGACTGTCCGCCAGGGTGCGCAGCAGATGCCCGCGAAGACTGGCTTCCAGTCCCAGACTGGTCAGCTGGCGAGGGTGCAGGATGGCTGATACGTCGCGAACCTTCGCCAGGGTTTCGTCCAGGGTGTTGTTGAGTTGCGCGCTGTGTTCGAGCAGTTCGGCAGGCAGACGGCGGCGTAGCCATTCCGATTGCATCTTTGCGGCAGTGAGCATCTGTCCAATGTCGTCATGCAGCTCGCGGCTCAGGCGATGCCGTTCTGTTTCCTGAACCTGCAGCATGTGGTCGGCCAGTTCCTGCGGCTGGAATCGAATTGACCGGCCATAGCGCAACTGCGCCTGCCAGACGCTGGCAAAGGTCGCGAGATTAAGCAGCAACAGGGCGACAGGGAAATCGTCCGAGGTCAGATACAGCGCGCTATTACCGATTGCTGCACCGATGCACAGAACGGCATTCAGCCAGAGAATGCTTCTGTTACCTGGCAGCCGATATCTGGAAATACTGGTAGGGGCGTGCATAGCGATGGAGCCATCGGGTGGTCACTGCGGAACAACCTGCCATTGAGGATGCCAGGTCAATGTCGGGCATGTCGTTTATCGTTGACTGCCTTGATCACTTATTTTTGTCTCGTCTTGCAGATTTGATCGCACATCCTGTGTCGTCATCATTGTGGCAATAATGCTTGGGGTCGTGATCTTACCTCAATGTTCAAAGTTTGAACGAGCTGCCTGACGTTACACCGGATAGTTGGCAAGGCTGACAGGCTTATCGTGTCCATGTCCACGAACAGCTCGGGAATACCGTGTTCATAACGCAGTGGGGAGGCTTTTTGTGGGGTGGGCGTGCTTTAACTCGTGATACACCGGCGCATTGGGGCCAGTCAAAGGTCATGACCGCAGTTGTTCCTGAACCGGTTTGGAGACTTCCTGTCCACAGGTATAAGCAAGCTGCCCCAACAATTCTTTTTGCTCGGTGTCATCCAGCAGCAATTGCCCGGTATGGGGATCAATCAACTCGAGTTGCCAGGCCAGAAGGGTCAGGCAGTTTTCAAGCGTCTGAAGGGCTTCGTCAGTCAGGCGCAGATTCGGATAATCGATACTCAGCATGCAGCGTAACTGACGAGCGAAATCGGCAGTGCTCGGGATCAGCGCGTTATCAGCGGTTTCCGACAGCTTGAACAGGGTGCCAAGCAGGCACTCCACGGCGTCCTGATCATTGCTGATCATTTCCAGGTGCGCGAGGCATTCCTGGCAGGTGCCCAGCAGCAATTGGGATTCATCAAAGAAATCGGGGTGGGCCTGTTGCCACTCTTTACCGTTCAGCATGGGTATCTCCATAGATCATGGATCGCTCCAGTGTAGTACCCGGCGCGCACTGCGGAACGTTAATGTGGATGTGAAGTGAAAGTCTGTAGGCCGCTTCCGAATGTTTCGAAATGGAAGGCTGTGTGACGAATATTCCGGTTGGATGGAGGGTGGTGAGACCGGCGGATAGAGCGGGCGCGGCGATACATTCACCACTTGCGGCGAATCGGGACGGCAGGTTTTTTGGGGTGGGCCGCGACGCAACCAAGACCTCAACTCCATTCCAAATATGAGAATGGTGTCACATTAATGGCTAAGCCGAGAGGCGCAAATCAGGTCGCCCCTGAGGGCTTCTAGGGTTTTCCCTTAGGGCGTAGAGCGATCGTCGCCTGCAGAAGAGGCGATGAAGGGCTGTTACTGGTCGGAATGAGCATCTGTCATTCGCCGATGAGTAAAGCATGATGTTAAATTGATATCAATTGTGTATTTAACCTTTCATCGCCTTTAAGTCCCGCTGTTTTCAGCCGATAACAACTTCGCAGACTCACTGTGACCCACGCTTCAGGAGCAAGAAATGGCTGGTATTCTCGACTCAGTAGATCAACGCACACAACTGGTGGGCGAGAACCGCCTTGAAATTCTCATGTTTCGCCTGGCGGGTCGGCAGCTGTTTGCGATCAACGTTTTCAAGGTTCAGGAAGTTCTGCAACTGCCTAAACTGACGCTGATGCCGCAACGTCACTCGTTTGTGTGCGGTGTGGTCAACCTGCGCGGCCAGACCTTGCCGGTGATTGACTTGTCCCAGGCCATCGGGATGAAGCCGCTGGTACCGGGGCCGAACAGCACCATTATCGTGACTGAATACAACCGCTCGGTTCAGGCTTTTCTGGTGGGTGGCGTTGACCGCATTGTCAACATGAACTGGGATGCCATCATGCCGCCGCCTGCCAGCGCTGGCCGTCAGCATTACCTGACCGCGATCAGTAAAGTCGACGATCAACTGGTTGAAGTCATCGACGTGGAAAAAGTCCTCGCCGAAATCGTGCCGTACAACGCCAAAGTGTCGAGTGAGAAACTCGAGGACCCTGTGCTTGCCGCTGCGGTAGGTCGCGAAATCCTGTTGGTGGATGACTCTAAGGTTGCACTCAGCCAATTGCGTGACACCCTGTCCCAATTGGGGCTGAAGCTGCATGTGGCCAGCGACGGTCTTAAAGCATTGAACATGCTCAAGGCCTGGGCCGACAGCGGTGAGGTCATGACCGAGAAGCTGTTGATGGTGTTTACCGACGCGGAAATGCCGGAAATGGATGGTTACCGCCTGACCACTGAAATTCGTAACGATCCACGGCTGCGCGAATTGTATGTGGTGTTGCATACCTCGCTGTCCGGCAGCTTCAACGAATCCATGGTGAAGAAAGTGGGTTGCGACAACTTCCTCTCCAAGTTCCAGCCCGACAAACTGGTGGACGTGGTTCGTGAACGTTTGATCATGGTTCAGGGTTGATCGCAACCAGGAACTGATCGCAGCCCAGGGCTTGACCGGCCCCAGCGAGCGAGAAGCCAGGCGCAGCATGGATCTGCGCGCTGGCTCGCATTGTCATGTCTCGCAACAGACAAGTTCGTATAAGCTTGTGGCCTTCATGATTCCGGCGATTTCAGCCGAACAAGGACCAGGCCATGTTGCATCTCAGCGCGCTCTACCGTTTCCCCCTTAAATCCTGCAAGGCTGAAGTCCTTCAGCAGGCGTCCTTTGACGAGTTGGGGATGACCGGGGATCGACGCTGGATGTTGGTGGACGAAGCCAGCGGGCGCTTTCTGACCCAGCGCGCCTTGCCGCACATGTCTCAGCTTTCTGCGCTGTTGAACGAAGACGGTGGTGTAATCCTCCAGGCACCGGGCTTTACGGCGCTGGATATTCCTGTCCCGCAAAATATCGAACAGTCTCTGCGCGGCGTTACTGTGTGGCGCGACACGTTGCGCGTGCCGGATGCCGGTGACGAAGCCGCTCGCTGGGTCAGCGATTTCATCGGCAAACCGACCCGCATGGTGTATGTACCGGCTGACCGCGCCCGGATGTTGCCCGGCGGTCTTGGTGTCGACGAAAAGCGCGTCGGGTTTGCCGACGGTTTCCCGCTGTTGCTGATCGGTCAGGCATCTCTTGATGATCTGTCAGCGAAGATTGGTCGTCCGCAGGAAATGCTGCGCTTTCGGCCAAATCTGGTGGTGGAGGGCGCTGAGGCGTTTGCGGAAGATGGATGGAAGCGCATTCGTATCGGCGATATCGAATTTCGCCTGCTCAAAGGGTGCACGCGCTGCATCCTCACCACCATCGATCCTGCCACCGGCGAGCGCAACGCCGATCGCGAACCATTGACCACCCTGAAAACCTATCGTGAGCGCGAGGGGGATGTCTGGTTCGGGCAGAATATGGTCAATGACGGGCCGGGTATCCTTGAAGTCGGTATGCCGGTGACCGTGTTGGAGTGACGCTCTGACTCGGGTTACTGTCCATTTTTTTTCCTTGGTTTGTTTCGGAGCCTTGCATGACAACCACAGTTCTGGTGCTGGTCGAGAGCGTCAACGAGTACCTGCCCATCCTTGAAAACAATGGTTATCGGCTGATTCTGGCGCCAACTCCGGCAACGCGTGCCGAAGCCATTGCCACGCGCAGTGAGGAAATCACCGTAGTGCTGACCCGAGGGCCGCTGGGGCTTTACGCGGATGAAATTGCAGCGCTGCCGCATTTGCAAATCATCTGCGTGCTGGGTGCGGGTTATGAACACGTTGACCTTCCTGCGTCGCAAGCGCGGGGTATTACGGTCACTAACGGCGCTGGTGTAAATGCACCGACGGTGGCCGATCATGCGATGTCGTTGCTGTTGTCCATCGTGCGGGATATCCCGCAGGCGGACGCATCGGTGCGCCGCGGTGAGTGGCGCAAGGTCACGCGCCCCTCGTTCGAGGGCAAGCGCCTGGGCATTCTCGGCCTTGGCGCGGTCGGCCTGGCCATCGCCCGGCGTGCAGCGGGTTTTGGCATGGTCGTGAGTTATCACAATCGCAAGCAGCGCACCGATGTGGATTTTGACTATTGCGCAACGCCGCTTGAACTGGCCAATGTTTCCGACTTTTTGATTATCGCTACGCCGGGTGGTGGCGGAACTCATCATTTGATCGATGCACAGGCACTTGATGCGCTAGGCCCCCACGGTTTTGTGGTCAACATTGCCCGTGCCAGCGTGATTGATACTGCTGCTTTGGTTGATGCCCTGCAGCAGCGGCGAATTGCCGGTGCGGCGCTGGATGTCTTTGACGATGAGCCTCGGGTTCCGGATGCGTTGAAGCGCCTCGACAACGTGGTGCTGACGCCGCATGTGGGCGGCTTGTCGCCGGAGGCTTCTGAAGCAACGGTGCAGATGGTGGCGGATAACCTGCAGGCGTTTTTTGCGGGTAAACCGGTGTTGACGCCGGTGCGTGGTTGACCGGAAAGCATTGATGGGCGTCTTCAACCAATAAACGCAGGCCGCACCATGAAGCATGATGTGGCCTGGAGGCGCTGATACACACGTCAAAGAAAGCTTTATAGCAAAGCGAATTAAACGGCAATTGATTAACGCTACGATGTTTCCAAAACTGTCATTTCTGACAGTTTTCCGGTTGAGTAGACGGTATTAGACTCAAAACTTGTTAGTGCACGATTAACAAGGAGAATCGTGATGGCTACTATAATTAACGAGTTGTCGTTCAGGGCCACCGTGCGGCTTTACCATAAAAACAGAACCGCTTATTTTGATTTCTCAAAAATCACGTCCAGTTTAGGCTCGTCTGACGCCGCGGCCATACCTGACTACGATTTGCAAGCAATGGCGCGACAGGTTTACTTTCAGGGCACTGAAGAACAAAGATACCTGAGTGCGACCACGATGCCTCGAGGGGGCACAGCCGCAACCCCTCGTCAGCAATTCTGGTTCATTTGTCGCCAGTTTGACGACGGACACACCAGCTATCAGATTAAAGCTCAACATGACATGTTTATTGATTTTAAAGGTTTGTTTAATGATCTTGTCACCGAGAAACGATCGCAATACAGCTCGCTGACCATGAGTCAGCAGTCCATTGATTATTATGTCGCTCCTTCCGGTAGTTCATCTGTCGAATGGAAGATCCTGTGCGATGGGCGCGCGCTGACTTCAAGTGTTTTAAAAACGGGTGTGATGGACAATATGTCGATCATTGCGCCCAATGGGAACACTGTAGGGATCAATAACTCGGTGACGTTCGGTCAGGATTGGTGGGCCTATGTTTCTTGCTGCAAGCTCAAAGAGCCACTTATCAGTGATCAAAAAGTCATCGTTCCGTTGACGCTGGATATCCTCGAAACCAATATCGGAGACCCTGTCGCCTGAAAGGACTAGCGCAGTAGTTTTACACCGTCTGCGTGGGGAGCGGCTCTAGCCGGGAAGAGGCCAGAACAATCAATGAATCTTTGTCTGGCGAACGGCAGCCTTACCGACTAACGCCGTTGCCGCGGTGTAGATTGCGACGGAGGCATGTCCTGGGCCGCCTCTTCTTTCTCGTTGACCTGCGCTAATCACTTTTTTAAATCCCCTCAGCAGGCTATCGTCCTGTCCCATGTGCAGAGGAGGATCGTCAGGATGCTGAGCCGTCTGTTAGGACGCGTTTTGCGCGGCCGCGGAGCCACTGAAAACAAACTGATCTGGAACCACAAAGCTGTGTCGTTTTCGCCGGTGGTCATCGACGTGCGCAGCCCTGCGTTTGCTTCAATGGCGCAGATTCCGCTGTCCCATGTTGGTTCGGCCAAGGGCGGTAATCTGTCGCCACCGCTGGTGTGGGAAGGACTGCCGACCGGCACAAAAGAACTGGTGCTGATCATTGAAGATGCCGATGCGCCGATACCCTTTGCGTTCGTGCATGCGATTGCCGTCGGCATTTCGCCGCAACTCAACGGTCTGCCTGTCGGAGCTTTGAGCAGCGCTTCCCGCGGCCTGCTGACCTTGGGGCGTAACACGTTTGGCGGTGCGACCTACATCGGGCCGCAGCCTCTGGTCGGGCATGGCCCGCATCGATACAGCTTTCAGTTGCTGGCACTGGATCGACAGTTGGATTTCGACGGTCCACCCAATCGTAATCAGTTGCTCAAAGCCATCGACGGCGCAGTCATTGGCCGTGGACGGCTGGACGGGATTCATGAGCGTGCCTGATGCCTCGCACGCGTCGGTCGTCGCTGTCGCTGTGCACGGAGATATGCCAGCATTGCCCACTGACAGCTCTTTGATTGACGTATTTCTGCGGGAAACTATATGAGCCAGAGTCAGACCCCGGTCGTTGCGTTGCAGATCCCCGACAGCCTGCGGATTGCACCGCGCGTGCTGTGTCATGCAACCAGCCTGCGCAAGGCGACCCGGCGTATTTCCCAACTGTACGACGCGGTTCTGGCGCCTTGTGGCCTGCGTTCTACGCAGCGTTCGATTCTGATCCAGGTTGCGCGCAATCAGGCACCGGCAGTGACCGAGCTGGCGGCAATTCTGGTGATCGATCGTTCGGCGCTGGCGCAAAACCTCAAGCCACTGGAGCGTGAGGGCCTTATCTCCGTAGGTATCGATCCGGAAGACAAGCGCAGCCGACGCGTGCGCCTGACTCAGGCCGGCGTGGACAAACTGCTGGAGTCTCAGGCGTTATGGGAACAGGCTCAGCAGTGCTTCGAAAAGTCACTGGGGCAGCAGCAGGCCTGTGAGTTGCGCGAGCTGTTGGCAAAAGTCGCCGCCCTGGATTACGGCGACGGTTGTTCAGCCTGAATGTCTGAACTCAAATGTCTTACGCAAACACAACACCTGTAGGAGCTGCCGAAGGCTGCGATGGCGGTCTCCCTGATACACCCCATCGCCTGCATCGCGGGCAAGCCCGGCTCCCACATAGACCCGGGCTTGCTTCGCGACAGCGCAGTGTCAGGGACGCAAGGCGATCTTCTGCAGAAAATGCTCCCCCAATTCAAACGCCTGTAAATAGGTCTACGGATGCATCGGCGGTATGTACGCCAGCGTCGCGCCCAGAATCCACAGCAGGAACAACACCAGCGGCGTGTGCACCAGCAACTGCACGAACGAGAAGCCGATCAAATCCCGAGCCTTCAAACCCAGCACGCCTAACAGCGGCAGCATGTAGAACGGGTTGATCAGGTTCGGCAGCGCTTCGGCGGCGTTGTAGATCTGCACGGCCCAGCCCAGGTGATACTCAAGGTCATTGGCGACCTGCATCACATACGGCGCTTCGATGATCCACTTGCCGCCGCCCGACGGGATGAAGAAACCCAGGACTGCCGAGTACACGCCCATCAGCAGCGCGTAGGTGTCATGGGAGGCGATGCTGGTGAAGAACGTCGAGATGTGATGCGCCAGGGTCTGTGCGTCCGTACCTTTTACGGTCGTCATCAATGCTGCGATCGAACCGTACAGCGGGAACTGGATCAGCACGCCCGTGGTGGTCGGCACCGCTCGCGTCACTGCATCAAGAAAGCTGCGTGGACGCCAGTGCAGCAGCGCACCGACCATGATGAACAGGAAGTTATACGTATTCAGACCGGAAATCGCCGTGATTGCCGGCTTGGTGGAAAACTCGTTGAAGATC
The DNA here is from genome assembly GCF_002699985.1 of Pseudomonas sp. ICMP 561. Taxonomy (GTDB): domain Bacteria; phylum Pseudomonadota; class Gammaproteobacteria; order Pseudomonadales; family Pseudomonadaceae; genus Aquipseudomonas; species Aquipseudomonas quasicaspiana. Next base: position 9,411 of record NZ_LKBT01000016.1, read on the forward strand.
CAGCCGGACGCCAGCAGCACCATCAGAATGATCAGCAGCGGGCTGTATTCCAGCCATTCACCCGGACGGGTACGCGCAGGTAACGCGGGCATGCTGAATGCTGGGTCGACGCCGCACGCCTGGGCATCTTTAGCGCTGTTCGGGCCCGGCGCTGTTGCGTAAGCCACGACCAGCGATACCACGACCAGCGCAGCCAGCAGCACGCCGGACTGCCAGAGGAAAATGGTTTCGGTGAACGGGATCACGCCGGTGATTGCCAGAATCGAAGGTGGAAGGCTGCCGGGGTTGGCTTGCAACTGTGCCGCCGAGGATGACAGACCCAACGCCCACACGGCGCCGAGCCCCAGATAGGCCGCTGCACCCGCTGCGCGATAGTCCATGCGCAAGTCGGTACGGCGGGCGAGGGCGCGAACCAGCAAGCCGCCGAACACCAGCGACAGGCCCCAGTTGAGCAGCGAGGCGACCATGGAGATCAGCGCAACCCAGGCCACTGCCGAGCGCCCGTTCTCTGGAATACGCGCCAACCGATCAATGAGCTTGACCGCAGGAGGCGAGCTGGCCACCACATAACCGCCAATCACCACGAAGGCCATTTGCATGGTGAACGGGATCAGACTCCAGAAGCCGTCGCCAAAAGCTTTGGCAGCGTCGGCAGGTCTGGCACCCATGGCCAGAGTGGCAACCGTGACGATGACCACCGCGAGCGCGGCGAACACCCAGGAATCCGGAAACCAGCGCTCCGCCCATTTGGCGCAACGCAGGGCGAAACGAGCAGAGCGGCTATCTTCGATATCGGCGGCCACGGGGTTGTCCTCTTGTATTTATTATTGGGGGTTGAATCTATAACGGGTGGCTTTTGTAGGAGCTGCCGAAGGCTGCGAAAACGGCATCTCTGACACACCGCTATCGCAGCCTTCGGCAGCTCCTACAAGGGACTATTGATCCCAATCAGAAAATCATCTCAACCACATCATCCGGCACGATCAATTTTCCGGCGGTCTTGGCGATGATTTCTTCAACGCTCACGCCCGGTGCGCGTTCGCGAAGAATAAAAGCACCGTTTTCGATTTCCAGATACGCCAGGTCAGTCAACACCTTGCGAATGCAGCCAGCACCGGTCAGGGGCAGGCTGCAGCGGGTGAGGAGTTTGGACTCTCCGTCCTTGGACGCATGGGTCATGGTGACAATGATATTGTCGGCACCGGCCACCAGGTCCATGGCACCGCCCATGCCTTTGACCAGTTTGCCGGGGATCATCCAGGAGGCGATATTGCCTTCCACGTCGACTTCGAAGGCCCCCAGAACCGTGAGGTCCACATGGCCGCCACGGATCATGGCGAAGGACTGGGATGAGTCAAAAATCGATGCGCCGACGCGGGCGGTTACGGTCTGCTTGCCAGCGTTGATCATGTCGGCATCGATGGTTTCTTCGGTGGGGAATTCGCCCATCCCCAGCAGGCCGTTTTCCGACTGGAGCATGACGTCGATGTCGGTGGGGACGTAGTTGGCCACCAGCGTCGGAATGCCGATTCCGAGGTTCACGTAGTAGCCATCCTTGAGTTCGCGTGCAACGCGTTGAGCCATTTGTTCGCGGGACAGTGCCATGGTCTGAAGTCTCTTTGTTGTTTTTGTGCCGCTGCCTGTGCAAGGCAGCATCCGGAGCCGGATTGCGTCAGGCTTTTTTGACGGTGCGCTGTTCGATGCGCTTCTCGAAAGTACCGAGAATGACCCGGTCGACATAAATACCTGGCGTATGAATCTGCGAAGGTAACAGCACGCCCGGTTCAACAATTTCTTCGACTTCGACCACGGTGATCTTGCCCGCGGTCGCTACCACCGGGTTGAAGTTCTGTGCGGTATGACGATAGATCACATTACCGAAGTGGTCGGCTTTCCAGCCTTTGACGATGGCGAAGTCGCCAGTAATGGCTTCTTCGAGGATGACGTTGCGGCCATTGAACTGGCGGGTTTCCTTGCCTTCAGCGACCGGCGTGCCATAGCCCGTTGCGGTGTAGAAGGCTGGAATGCCAGCGCCGCCTGCGCGCATTTTTTCGGCGAGCGTACCTTGGGGAGTGAGTTCGACTTCCAGTTCGCCGCTGAGCAACTGACGTTCGAACAGCGCGTTTTCGCCGACATAGGAGGAGACCATCTTACGAATCTGGCGATCTTCGAGGAGGATGCCCAGACCAAAGCCATCGACGCCGCAGTTGTTGGAAACAACCGTCAGGCCTTTCACGCCCATGCGCTTGATTTCTGCAATGAGGTTTTCCGGGATGCCACAGAGGCCGAAGCCGCCGCACAGCACCGTCATGTTGTCGGTCAGCCCGGCGAGGGCTTCCTGATAAGTCGCCACTCGTTTGTCGAGTCCAGCCATGATGATCCGCCTTTTATAGTTGTGGTCGACGGTCTGGCCGTCGGGGGAGCGTTGCGACATCTTCTCTTGAGGGGAGTGTTTTGTTAATTTTGTTTTTCTGATCGATTAATAAGAAAAGCAAATATATGAACGTCAAACAGTTAAGGGCTTTTCTGGCCGTTGCCCAGTATTTGAGCTTTGCCCAGGCGGGGGAGCGGCTGCATGTGTCGCAACCCGCGCTGAGCCTGACCATCAAGAGTCTTGAGGACGATCTGGGCGGGCAATTGCTGAGCCGCACCACGCGTACGGTCAGCCTTACGCCCGAGGGTGAAACCCTGCTGCCGCTGGCCCGGCAACTGCTGGCTGACTGGGACAACGCTGAAGAATTGCTGCGTCAGCGCTTTACCCTGCAACTGGGCAAAGTGTCGGTGGCCGCCATGCCATCGTTTGCCGGTAACCTGCTGCCTGGCGCGCTCAAGGTGTTTCGCAGTCGCTACCCACGAGTCAATGTAGCCGTTCATGACCTGATCAACGAAGAAGTGCTGGAAATGGTCCGTCATCGGCGAGTTGAACTGGGCATCGGTTTTGAACCTGAGTCCAGCAACTCGCTGGTGTTCACGCCGTTCTATACCGATCGCTTTGTTGCAGTGGTGCCGCAGGATTCGCCATCGGCACAACGCAAGGAAATCACCTGGCAAGAACTCTTGCAGGAAGACTTCATCGCCTTGCAGCGGCCTTCAGCAGTGCGTTTGCTGCTGGAACATCATCTGCAAGCGCAGCACGGCAAGTTGTCCGTTGCGTTTGAAAGCCATCAGTTGTCGACTATTGGCCGCATGGTCGCCAGTGGTCTGGGCGTCAGCGCGGTGCCCTCATTGTGTATTCAGCAGATGCACGAACTGGGCGCGCATTGCATTGCGCTGGTGGGGCCTGCAATTGAGCGGCCTATTGGGCTGATGATGCTTGCCGATCACAAGTTATCGGCCGCTGCTCAGGCATTGCGCGAGGTGCTGATCGAGCATGCCCAAGCGCAGGTTCCTGGTCTGCTGCACGTCTAAGTCGGGTCTGTTGATCCAGAAGTGGATCACTCGAGACGGGGGCGAAACTGTCACAAACTTCACATTCGCGCATCTGGCGTTCCGGTATCGTGCTGCAGAATTACAACTAAATGTTTCTGCAGTGCTCTTGACCGCAGGGACCGACGATAAGGAAGAGTGCCTTGGATGTTTCTTCTGCTGCCTGGCTGGTGCACGACACCCGCCTGATTATCTGCTGCCTGATCGCGATTGCCACCATCATCGTGCTGATCAGCGCCACTAAACTTCCGCCATTTCTTTCGATTCTGATCGGCACGTTTATCGCGGGGATCGGTGCCGGTCTGCCTGCCGAAGAAGTCGCCAAGGCCTTCAGTAAAGGCGCAGGCGGAATTTTGGGTGAGGCTGGATTGATTATCGCGCTGGGTGCGATGCTCGGCGCACTGATGGCTGAATCGGGCGCTGCGGACCGTATCGCCACTACGTTGCTGGGGTTTGGCAAGGGCAGGTCGTTGCCTTGGGTGATGGCCCTGGTGGCCATGGTTATCGGTCTGCCGCTGTTCTTTGAAGTCGGTCTGGTACTGATGGTGCCGATCATTTTTGTCATGGCCCGACGCTCTGATCAGCCTTTACTGAAAATCGCGATTCCGGCTCTGGCAGGCATGACCACCTTGCATGCATTGATGCCGCCGCATCCGGGACCGCTGATTGCGGTCAGCGCGCTGCATGCCGACCTTGGGCTGACCATGCTGCTGGGCATCTGCATTGCGGTTCCGGCGGTGATTCTTGCCGGTCCTTTGTACGGCAACTGGTTATCCAGACGCATGGACATCAAGGAACCGGCCGAGTTGGGCGAATTATTCTCGACCAAACCTGACGTGACCCGTCAGCCGGGTTTTGGTATTTCGCTGCTGATTATTCTCTTGCCGGTGATCCTGATGCTGGGGAGCACGCTGGCCAAGATATTCATGGCCCCGCACAGCTCGCTGGCGCTGACCCTGAAGTTTCTCGGCGAGCCCCTGGTTGCGTTGAGCATCGCGGTTATTGCGGCGGTCATTTGTCTGGGCTGGGCCAATGGCTTGACGCGCGAGCACGTGAACGGCACTTTGCGTAAAAGCCTGGCACCGATTGCAGTCCTGCTGCTGACCATCGGTGCGGGCGGCGGGCTCAAGCAGACGTTGCTGGATGCTGGCGTGAGTCAGACCATCAGCAAGGTCGCAGAGGGTGCGCATATTCCATATCTGTTGCTGGCCTGGCTGATCGCAGTGGCGCTGCGTCAGGCCACCGGTTCAGCGACCGTCGCGACGACCACCACGGCGGGTATTCTTGCGCCGATGATGGCGGGGCTGGCGGCAACGCAAAGCTCACTGGTGGCGCTGGCGATTGGTGCAGGCTCGGTGTTCTTTTGCCACGTCAACGATGCGGGTTTCTGGATGGTCCGCGAGTATTTTGGTCTTCAGTTGAAGCAGACGCTCTGGGTCTGGTCGGTACTGCAGACCATTGTGTCAGTGGTGGGGTTGGTGGGCACGCTGCTGTTATGGTGGTGGTTGACGTAGTTCACTTGCAGCACGTTCTCGTGTCGTATATCAACATTCTGTAGGAGCTGCCGAAGGCTGCGATTGGCGGTGTATCAGAAAGAATGCTTTCGCAGCCTTCGGCAGCTCCTACAGGGATACACTCTGCTCAGAGATTTAATCTTTGACAGAGCTAAGGAAACCTCCATGCCAGATCGCGAAATCATCATTCCACCGTCCATGCGCAATATCGTCGAGCGCGCGGGGTATGTTCCGGCGGTCAAGGTTCAAAGCACGCTTTACTGTGCCGGGCAGATCGGACGCACGCCCGACCTTGAGGTCATTGCCGATCCTGAACAACAGTTCATCGCCTGCTGGGAAAACCTGCGCACTGTGCTTGCCGAGGGCGGTTGCAGCTTTGAGGACGTGGTAGAAATGACCACTTTTCACGTGTCCATGAGCGAGCACATGGCCGTTTTTCGTGACGTCAAAGAGCGCCTGTTCCCCCGCGGACTGTGTGCCTGGACGGCCATTGGTGTATCAGAACTGGCTGTCCCGGGGCTGCTTCTTGAGATCAAGTGCATCGCTGTTCAACGCGGCTGATCAGGCCAGGACCAATCATCAAATAAACCGAACTCGTGGGACGGTGTTGATTCCAAACAGGGTATTCATTCAACTATCTCGCGAGGAACATCATGAGTAGAGACCCTGTAGACAGCCAGGCCGCCCAGACTCCCGGTCCGAATCCCAACCCGAGCGAATCGGATGGCAGGTCCACGTCCGACAATTCGGATGGCAGGTCCACGTCCGACAATGATGTGCGTGAGGCCGATATCAATGAAGTCGAGCCCGATGATCCCGATGTAGCGGGTGATGACGCTTCAGATAGCCCAAGCTGACACGTACCGTGGCGAGCAAGGTCATCACGGCCCAAGACCTGGCGATCGACCTGAAGAGCGGTGACGAAGTCGCTCTGTTCAAATGGTTTATCGCCAGTTTTCTCATGGGCAAGCGTATTCAGGCGGATATCGCAGCGCAGGCTTATCGGGTCATCGTCGATCAGCATGGTTGCGACACGCCGCGTAAAATGGCCAGCCAGTCCCATCGGCAACTGGTTGCGATGCTTGGTGAGGCGCACTACGTGCGTTATGACGAGACGACGGCAACACGTTTGACTGCCATGAGCAAAAAGCTTATCGAGGAATATGCCGGAAAGATTGGCGAAATCCATAGTCGCAGTGGAAGCCGCAGCGGATTCGAAAAGTGCCTTGCCGAGTTCGACGGAGTAGGGCCAAAGACCGTCGAAATATTCATGCGCGAAGCCGGCGAGGTGCTGTATTGATTCAGGTCGGCTGCGCTGGCTGGAGCTTGCCCCGCGAGCACTGGCCTGAGTTTGCCGAAGAAGGTACACACTTGCAGCGCTACGCCTCCTCGTTATCGGCGGTCGAGATCAACAGCTCTTTTTACCGCCCGCACCGTCCGCAAACCTGGCAGCGTTGGGCTGAGAGCGTGCCTGCGGGCTTTCGTTTCTCCGTGAAAATGCCCAAGTCAATTACTCACGAACATCGTCTTCAGGGCTGTGAGCATCTGCTTGAGCAGTTCCTGACTCAGTGCCTGCATCTGAAGGACAAGCTGGGCTGCCTCCTCGTGCAGTTACCGCCCTCACTGACTTATGACCCGACAATCGCAACGGCTTTCTTTGAGGCCTTGCGGAAGGGTTATGACGGCAGCCTGGTGATAGAGCCGCGTCATGCGAGTTGGCGCGATGCCGAGTCGTTGCTCAATGTTTTTCAGGTCGGTCAGGTGGCGGCAGACCCTTCACCCATTACCGGTGGAGATACGCCGGGAGGCTGGTCGGGTGTTCAGTATTGGCGACTTCACGGTTCGCCACGCCTTTATCACAGTGCTTATGAACTGGCGTACTTGCAGGAACTGGCGGTGAAATTGAAGACCGCTGCCGACGCTGGCCTGGAAACCTGGTGCATCTTCGACAACACCGCCAGCGGGCACGCCGTTCACGATGCGTTATTGCTGCGCAGATTTCTGGCTTGAGCAGACGGTTGTTCTTTCGAATGAGTGCTTTCCGGCCTCGTTGCATTCGCAGGCACCGCACTGGATTTGAGTAAGGCCTGAATGGCCTGGCTGTACGCCTGACGGCCCACTCGCATGCTGTTGTTATGAGTCCCGCCTGGCACCAGCAATAGCTTCTTGGGCTCCTGCGCCGCGGCAAACAACTCCTCGCTGAAGCGCGGCGGTACATATCGGTCGTCCATGCCGTGCACGATCAACACTGGCATTTGGATGTCGGCGATCTTGTCGACGGAGTCGAATTTCTGTGACAGCAACCAGCGTACGGGTAATGAGGTGTAGTTAGTGGCCACTGCGGTGGCGACGTCAGCGAGGGTGGTGAAGGTCGATTCGATGATCAGCCCACGCGCCTGTGCCGGTTGCGTGCCGTCCTGAGTATCGCGCCCCAGTTCGGCAGCCAGATCCACAGCCACTGCCCCGCCCAGGGAATGGCCGTAAATCAGCCGACGGCTGGCGTCCGGTTGCAGAAGCTTGAGGCGCTCCCAGGCGATGCGGGCATCTTCATAGACGGTGCTTTCTGAAGGAAGCGGGCCACGACTTTCGCCGAAGCCACGGTAGTCGATTGCCAACACCGAGAAACCCAGCGCGTGCAGCTCTTCGATACGAAACAGTTGGCCGGTCAGGTTCCAGCGTGATCCGTGCAAGTAGAGGACGGCTGGGGCATCTTTGCGATTGGCAGGCCACCACCAGCCGTGAATGCTTTGCGACAGGCCGAATTGCGGAGCTTTGAGTTCCAGTTCCTGCACATTGGCCGGTAGCCCGCTGTACCAACTGGCGGTGCCGGGTTCAATGCGGAACACCAATTCCCGCTCGGTGTGTTCCAGGACGGAGCAGCCCACGGGCAAACCAATGATGAACACCAGCATGCAGGTCCAGGTAAGCCAGCGCGCCCGGATACGAGCCAGAGAAAATATGGCCATGAATTACTTCCCCCGACTTTTCAAGCGAAAGGCTGACTGTAACGGCGTTGTCATGATACCGATTGATTGATCGGTTACAGAATATTGCGGGCGCAGTCGGTCTGATTTCATGGGCGGAAATGATCGTTGATCAGGCCGGTCATTATTTCGCAGGCGGCGCTGGGCACTCCTGGAGCCTTGACCAGTTGTCGTTCATGCAGCGGGAGGGGTGGCAAGCCTTCATCCCGACCGAGAATGCGCATCTGCGCGCTGACCCGGCTGCGGTCAATGATGCCGATAGCCAGTCCGGCGCAAATAGCCGTTTCCAGCGCGCTGGAACTCGCCGACATGACCACGGTGCGCCAGGCTCTGCGGATCTCATTCAGCGTGTTAACAGCGACGCTGCGGTAAGGGCAACCTTCGCCGTGCAGTGCCAGGGGTACGGGTTTGTCATGTGCCAGTTGGTAGCCTGGAGCGGCGACCCAGACGGGCTCGGTGGTCCCGAACGTATGCAATGGCCGGTCAGCGCTGGCGGTCTCGATTGGTACCACGAGCAGCGCCAGATCCAGCTGGCCGCGCTGCAATTGCTCATTCAGCCGACCGCTGGAGGCGGTTTCGACTTCAAGCTCTATTTGCGGGTAGCCGCTGGTCAATGGGCTTAGCGTGCTGTGTAACAGGCTCGCTGCATATTCTTCGGAAATGCCTAACCGCACCCGCCCGTTGATCGTCGGGCTCGCGAAACCGGCCAGCAGCCGATCATGCACGTGCAGCAGTTCGGCGCTTTGCAAGGCGAAGCGACGCCCTAGAGAGGTCAGGGTGACGGTCTGGTTATCCCGTTCCAGCAAGCGGCCACCGGCAATATCCTCCAGACGTCGAATATGCAGGCTCACTGCTGAAGGACTGCGATTGAGAAAAGTTGCGGCGGCAAGGAACTGCTCGAAACGCACCACAGCTTGAAAGGTACGCAGAAGCTCGATATCCAGCGTGCTTTGCATGGTTTATAAATCCTGCATTAGTGATGCTGATCATTTCGTTTGATTGAAGTGCCTGCCCATTCTTAACATCACGCTCATTCAGCGCAATAGGGGATGCTCAATGAATGGGCAGACGGTCGAAATTATTGATCAGGCCAGTACGCCAAAGACTTCATCGGTTTCTGGATCCAGGTGGGTCAGTGGTGTGCTGTTGGCTGCCATGGTGCTGAGCTGGAGTTCGGGTTTCATTGGCTATCGCTATGCCTTGGAGCACAGCGGGGTAATGTTGGTGACCTTCTGGCGATTCGTGCTGGCGGCGTTGTTGCTGTTCCCGTGGGTATTGGGCTCGTTGCGTGAGCTGACCTGGGCCATCGTGCGGCAGCAGATGCTGGTAGGGCTTTTGGCGATTGCCGGTTTCATTGCTGCGATTGCCTTGTCCATCGAACTTGGCGTGGCGCCCGGCACCAGTTCCCTGATTGCCAACTTGCTGCCGCTGAGCATTGTGCTGTCGGCCGGGCTCATCCCCGGCCAGCGTACTCGTGGCTGGCAATGGCTTGGCGTGGGGTTGTGTATCGCCGGAATGCTGATTGCCAGCGCCGCGAGTGTCGAGTTTTCCGATGCGCCATTGTGGGCCTACGGCTTACCGGCTCTGGCCGTCCTGTCGCTAACCGCAGCAACGATCTATCAAAAGAAGACGCATCAAAAGGAGACACCGTCCTTCACGGTTCCCGCTATGACTTCGCTGTTTATACAGATATGCGCGGCCTTGCCGGTGTTCGCGGTGTTGTCGATGCTGGAAGGTGGGATTGCGCCGGTGTTGTCCTTTGGCTTTGGCGCCGCCGTGCTATGGCTGGTGATCTGCTCAACCCTCGGTGGATACGGCTTTTACTGGCTGTGCCTGAAGCGATTCAACATGCAAAGCGTCAGCGGAGCGCTGTTTCTGACGCCTCCCGCAACGATGATCTGGGCCTGGCTCCAATTCGGCAATCCTTTGAGTACGGGTGCAATAGTGGGTGTGGCGCTGACACTGGTCGGGCTGCCATTCCTGCGCAGACGCTGAGTGACGGCTAAGAAAGACGCCTATAAAAAAGCCGCCTGCCCGTGAGGGGAGGCGGCCTGGACCCGATCCGTTACATCAGGATCGCAATCAGGATGATGACCGGGATTGGGACACCGAGTAACCACAGAAGGATGGAAGGCATAGTCGTTCTCCTTGGCTTAAAGAGCCGTTGTTGTAGTGGTGTAAGGACGTTCGTCGAGATAAGTCACTGCGTCGCGACGGCGACCGCCATAAATGGCAGCGAAGCTGGCGAAGAAGGCACCGCACAGCAGCGAGACGAAGGTCCACAGGGCAGTCATCGCGGCAACTTTCGCAGCGGTGTCGGCAGCTTCTTTAGCAGCGACCTTGGCGTCTTCTACGGCTTTGCGAGCCTGACCATAGACCTGGTCAACGCGACGTTCGGCATCTGCCTGGCTGAGATTGGTGCGCTGAGCAATCATCTGTGCCAGATAAGTACGATCTTCAGGGCTGATCTGACCGTCATTGCTCAGTGTGCGGCTGAAGATGCGCAGCACTACGCCATGGGCCGCGTCATCACTGACAGCAGCAGGGCGATCATCACGGAACAGGCTGTCGATGTAGTAGCCGTAGTCCTGGCTGCTGGCGTTGCTATTGCTCGCCGCGCTGCCTGCTACTTGAGTGACTGCACCTGCGGCGCCGGAAGCAACACTGGCACCGGCCTGTACGCCCCCGCCAATAATGCTGCTGACAGAGCTGGCGATCAGTGTTGCAGCGACCAGGGTTGCCACGGCCCACGAAAGGAAACCGTGGGCGGTGTCGCGGAAATACACTTCATCGCCGTGCAGGTTTGCCCACTTCACGCGCAGTCGACCGGCGATATAGCCACCCAGACCGGAAGCGATGATTTGGGTGAATGCCAGCCAGATGACCGTAGAGATGCCCAGGCCCTTGGCGCTGATCCCTTCGTTGGCCCACGGCGATACCGCCGAGAAACCCAAGCCGAAGCCCAGCAATATGAGAATCAAGGAAAGCGCAGCGGCGCCGGCGGCACCTGCAAAGATTGCCCCCCAGGAAACACCTGAGTGGTTGTTTGATTCTTGCGCGGCAGCATTGAAAGTGTCGGGGGATGAAATCATTATTTTTCTGCTCCATGAAGGATTTTGTTACAGCGTCCCTTAAAGCAATGCAGTGGTTATGCCAGAAGTGCCTTTAATTAAAGTTGATTTAATTCAAGGGCTTAAGCTATCTAAGGATTTTTGAGTCATGCATTCTGCAAGGACACGCTCTTTATTACAGGCGTTCTGCATGAGTGGGGATTTAGTGGCACATCAAAGCGTTGCGTAACGTTTTTAAGTACGGCAATCAATGGCGCTGACTGACTAATGCTTTATATATAAACCTTCTTTCTGGTTCCAATGCGGCGCTATTCATTGGCAAACGAACGGTCTGTAGGAGCTGCCGAAGGCTGCGATTCTGTGCGTCAGCGGAAATGCTTCGCAGCCTTCGGCAGCTCCTATGGGACATGCATTTCAAATTGCACATTACTTGACGGCAGGGCAGGGGGACTGATGAAAGTCCAAGAGCAGTGCCGGAATTTTGTCAGCCGAACACGTGCACAGAGCGACAGTTCGCATATAGTGTTCACACGCTTGTTATTTCCATTCTTCAAGAGGTCACTGCCCAATGTTCTTGAACCGCCCACTGGAAGAAAAAGACATCCCGGCCATCTGTGCGCTGCCGCAGAATGTCGACGAGCTGTTTTATATGTTCCCTCGCGCAATATGGCCTCTCACACCGCCCCAATTGCTGGATGCGTTGCACAACCATTCCGACTCGACGGTTATCGAGATGGATGGCGAAGTCGTGGGATATGCCAATTTCGCTCGCAGTGACTTTCGCGGACGCTGCTCCCTGGGCAATGTGATCATTGCCCCCAAGGCGCGATCTCGAGGGGTAGGGCGTTACCTGATCGGTTGCATGATGGAACTGGCATTCGACAAGCATGAGGCTAGCGAAATGACAGCATCGTGCTACAACCATAATGTGCCGGGTCTGTTGTTCTATCCGAAACTGGGATTCCGGCCCTACGCCATCGATGAGCGCAGGGACAAGCAAGGCGGACGAGTGGCATTGATTCACCTGCGGCTGCCACGTCAGGACGACTGAAGCGTGAGACTGACCGTCAGTCGCCAAAAGCGGCTGACGGGATACTGCTTAAGAACTGTTTGGGCACTTTATTGATACCAATCATGTAAACAAAGTGATGAATATTGTTAAGTGAACCGTTTCTGCTGATTGTTTATATAAACCGTTATGAACGGCTTGAAAAAGAGCGTAAAAATCCCCGTTGCTTCAAGGTGGTGCGAAGCGTATAAGTAAACATGCCTTCAATTAAATGACGTCGTTTGTTTGGCGGCAATCAAAATAAACATTGATGTATCACTGTGTCCATCGTGGCAGGAACTCAGCCACGCGCGATTTAACAAGGAGAAGGACATGATCGCCTACAGACTTTCCACACTCGAGTTGAGAAGTATCGTCGAGAGTGCGTTTTTACCCCTGCGTTGCACCTGCAGCGTATCCCCGGACTCCATGACCGTTCAGATCATTGATCCTAATTCGGAAAAGGTTGAATTGTTGGTGACCGGGATTTCCCTGGATCGCCTCAATACCACCCGTGATATCTCCGAATTGGTAGCAGAGCTGCGCTACGACCTCGCACATACCCGGCATCACCATGGCAAGGCCCGCATTGCTGTTTGATTGAACTGAAAAAACGTCTGATAAAGCCGCCGTGGTAGACCTTCAGGGGACTCGATAGGCGGCTTTCGCATGTCTGGGGTTGTCTCGGCTTAACGGCGGACATACTGATCAAGCCAGTCAGCGCGGGGATCAGTTTGCCATTTGTGGCATGAACGTTCTGTCGTCGGCATAACGCGATGTAATGTTTTGCAACGTGTTAATAAGCGCACGCCTATCGGCATATATCCTTATGCCAATACTTCAATGCGCGAACACCTAAGTTGTACGATAACTTAATGCATAGCCCGGCGATGTTCATTTTCGAACAGCAACTTGAACGGTTCTTCACTATTGCTGTTCACTTCGCAACAATCCCGTATCGGGCCCGCTTCAATTCTTCCTTCCAGTGCTACCCGGATAGCCGCAGATTTAAGCAGGTAGTCTGGAACCTCGCCCAGGATCGTCAGCTCACGCAAGCTTTGGCCATTCTGTTCTACTGTGGTCAACCTCACCCTGCAGGTTGCCTGCATCGGGATCGGGCCGAACAGGGTTTCACGGGAATAGTCGATTTCAGCGATACTCGAGCGATTGTGCTTTCCAACGTTCATGTCTGCGACCTCTGCATCCATTAAGCTTTTTTTACATCCTGTGTCATTGATTCCCGCACTCGCAGATAGTTCTCCTTTGAAGACGGGCGGAGCAAGCCGCTGATCGGACTTGTAGCGGTCTCCGTACTGGAGCTGACGGTCAGGCTTTGCCAGGCTGGATTTTCATGAATCGTCCGGGCCAATCCAGTGTAAAAACTGATAGGGGACTTTTGAAATAGCCGTTTAATGTCGTCAATAAATAATTACTCTATAAATCAATCGGTTACATAAAACATGCTGAGGTGTAAAGCTTTGACGTGAAATTGACAGTTAGGCGGATGTTTGAAATTATCTATTACCCTTTCAGGGCGCCTCTGTCTGCGTCCGTCCCTTGCCAGTAGCCTCTATCTCACTACCCCGTTGAATCCCCTGCGGTAGCTTGGCCCTTCGATAACGATCCCGCTTTCCGTCAGATTTGTATCCGATAAAAGATCACAGCCCCGGCTATTCAGCTCGAGGCCCGCAGTTGTGTGCGCCTGAAAATATTTCTCTGCCAACAACAGGCTATTGCCTGCTCAATCACTGGGTCCAGCCCTGGTGAGATCACGCTTGCGTCTCTATCACTTGAAGGAGCCTCACCATGTTTGGAGACTATCTGGAAACCAGCTGCGGTTGCGTAATAGCGGGGGCAGGACCTGCGGGCATGGGGTTGCTGTTCAATGCGTTGAAAAGCGGAACGTTGCCGGATCTCGCACGGGAGGGGTTGATCATCGTCGACTCGAGCCCGACCCCCGGTGTCGGGAGTCTCGGTGATTATCAAATCACGGCCAACTCTGTCGGGGACGTCTTCCTCGACTGCCTGCGCGATCCTGCTTTGCGTGACGTATTCGGGCCGCTGGAGCACTCACCGACCTATTGGCGTATTCGGCATCAAGCCCAGAGTGCGCCGCAGTTGTCCGATATTGGTGAATTGCTGGGGGAAGCCTCCAGGCTGATACTGGATTTTATCGTCCAGCGTTATGGGGTAACGCTCTGGCACAGCACGACTGTTACCGAAGTGGTCAAGGACGGTGACGAATTTGTGGTCTGGGTCGAGAACGAGGGACGTACCCGCCGCATTCGCAGTCGAACGCTGGTGCTGAACTTCGGCGGTCATCAGAACCCTGAATACCTGCGTGAAGGACTGGCTGCTGACGGTTTGCTGCTGCCTGCGTCGGCCGCCATCATGAGCTCCGACCATTTGCTGCGCCTGAACGCCGTGCAATTGCGTGATGCATTCGCCCCGGCTCTGGCGGGCTCGGGCAGGATTACCGTGGTCGGCGGTTCCCACAGTGCTTTTTCCATGCTGGAAAATCTCGCCGATGCATTGGAGTTTGCGGGCCTCGAAGAGGTCACGCTGGTGCATCGCTCTGCCATCCGGCTGTTTTACGAAAGTCCTGAACTGGCGGTGGCCGCCGGTTATGTTTTCCATCCAGTGCGCGATGTCTGCCCGGTGTCGGGGCGGGTCAACCGTTCCAGTGGGCTGCGTTATCGGGCGCTGGACGTTGGGCGTGAAGTGTTGGCCCGCAGCCGGGTCGGTAAAACCGGTGTGCGGGCGCACACCTTTCAGATTCAGGGCGGTGCTGAAGGTGAGCGTGAGCAGGCCGCTCAAGCGCTACTGGAGTCCAGTGTTGTCGTGCAATGCACGGGCTATCAGCCACGGCTGCCAGCTTTCAGCCATATGGATGGCACGGCGATTACCTTGCGTCAGGTAAAGGGTGGTGTTGACTCGGATCTATCGGGCTGCCCACTGGATCTTTCGGGGCAGCGTCTGCACGGTCTGCATTTGTTTGGCATCGGCGCGGGACTTGCGGCAGATGAGCGTATGGGCAGCGAACCATCGTTTGATGGGCGGATTTATGGGGTCTGGCAGTTTCACAACGACGCATCAAGCGCGGTAATCGACGCGCTTATGGCCCGTCTACAACACACCGCCCCGGAAGCGGCAAACCATAACCGCAGCCTGACGCAACGGCTGGAGGAGGGGTTGCCGTTTCTATTTCCGGGGTTGCTTGGCGTGGAGGGTTGAGGTGAG
This sequence comes from Pseudomonas sp. ICMP 561, assembly GCF_002699985.1. Lineage (GTDB taxonomy): Bacteria > Pseudomonadota > Gammaproteobacteria > Pseudomonadales > Pseudomonadaceae > Aquipseudomonas > Aquipseudomonas quasicaspiana. The sequence goes on from NZ_LKBT01000016.1 coordinate 24,694, forward strand.
GTGGCTCTTTTTCAAGACCGCAATGGCTCCTTTGAAAAAGTCTCGAATGCATTTCTGCAGGAACCGTCCCGGTCTTCCTGACACCAAGCTGTCGCCCTTTGAAACGCAGACCTTGTTGGCGAGGCCTGGTTTCTGACGATGCAGGTCCGACGTCTCGCCAACAAGTTGGCTCCTACCGGTCACCCGTTTGCTATGTGACAGCGCGGAGTCAGGGGCACCGGTACGACTTCTGGAGATAAAGACCTACCACTTGTAACTCACCGAGCTGACCACGCTGCGTTCGTCGCCATAGCGGCAGGAGTTTGCGCAGTAAATGTAGCGTTCGTTGGTCAGGTTCTGCGCCCGGACGCTGACTAGCCAGTTGGCGTTCACCTCGTAGCTGACTTTGGCGTCAAACAAGGTGTAGGCCGGGATTTTACGGTCGCTGACGCTGGGCGTAGTGTGCGTAGTGCCGTTGTAGCGGGCCCCGGAGCCGATGCTCATTTTGGGCAAACCGAGCGAGGCAAGACGGTAATCCAGCCACAGTGCGGCGCTGTGATAAGGCGTGCCTTCAATACGGGATCCTTCGAGGCTCTTGTCGTTATCGGCGATGACATGCGCGTCGGTGTACGCGTAAGAGGCATTCAGCGCCAGCATCGGAGTCAGTTGTGTTTTCGCTTCAAGCTCGAAGCCTTTGCTGCGTTCCTTGCCGGTTTGTTCGTCGAAATCAGAGCCGGGTATGGACGTGATGACGTTCTTTTGCGTCAATTGATAAACCGCCGCGCTGATCATTATTTCGCGGCCAGGGGGCTGGTAGCGAATACCAACTTCATACTGCTCGCCTTCGGTAGGCTGGAAAGCTTTGCCGTCGCTGTCGGTTCCGGCCGAGGGCAGGAAGGATTGGCTGTAGCTAATATAGGGCGCCAGACCGTTGTCAGCCAGATAGACGAAGCCGATACGCCCCGTCGTTTTGTTATCGCGGACCTTGGCGCGGGAGTCGTCGATATAGTTGCGAGTATTGTTTTCGGCCCAGTCCTGACGCAGCCCGAACAGCGCAACCCAGTGCTCGTCGAACTTGACCTGTTCCTGCAGATAGACGCCGAACTGCTCGCTGTGCAGATCCGAACCGCGATCATTAGCGGTGTTGACCTGCGGCAGGTTGCCGTAAACCGGGTTAGCGAGATCCAGCGCCGGTGCGGTACCGCTGAAACGATGGCTGTCGTAGGTCTTGCGATAAAGGTCAACGCCGCCCAGAAGTGTGTGCTGCCAGCGGCCGCTGTCGAAATTCCATTGCACGCTCGTGTCGCTGGTCCAGCCAGTGGAGATGTCTTCGCGAGAGTTGTAAGTGCGCGACAGGCTGGACAGATTCGGCCCGGTGATACGGCTGTTGTTGAGGGTAATGTAGTCATAGTCGGCGCGGGATTCGTAATAACGCAGTGCGTGACGCAATTGCAGGTTGTCGCTCAGCCGCCGTTCGAACAGATAACCGAAGGTTTGCAGGGTGCCGTCGTAATCATCGTAGTCGGGCTCACCCGGGAACAGGTCATACGGCACCTTGTAGCCTGGCGTGGCGCTGAACGTGGTCAGGTTGTACTGGATTGGCGGCGTCAGGGTGGTTTGCGTACGTTGATGGGTAGCGAGCAGAGTCAGTCGAGTGTCGTCGTCCATTTGCCAGGTCAACGCCGGGGCGATGTATTGCTTGTCGTCGTCAATCTCGTCGAATTGAGTGCCGCTGTCTCGCCAAAGGCCGGTCAGGCGGTAGCTGAAACGACCTTCTTCATCGAGCTTGCCGCTGTGGTCGGTTGAAACCTGCTGGCGGTTATTGTTGCCATATTCGACGTTGATTTCGTGCAACGGCTCAAGTGTCGGTCGTTTGCTGGTGGCATTGACCATGCCGCCCGGCGCGAGTTGGCCGTACAGCACCGAAGAGGCGCCTTTGAGCACTTCCACCCGCTCCAGTCCGTAAGGCTCTTGGCCGCCTTCGAACTGGGTACTTTGCATTTTCATGCCGTCGCGCAGCACACCGCCTGTGCGCGGGCCGATATCGAAACCGCGCAATCGATAGTCGTCGGCGACCCGGCTGTAACCATTGGGTTGGCTGACCAGCCCCGCGGTGTAGTTGAGCACGTCGGCTAGGCTGTCATGTTGGCGCGAGGTCAGTTCTTCGCGCGTGATGACCGAGATAGACTGCGGCGTTTCTCGCAATGGTGTATCGGTCTTGCTGGCAGTGGCGCTGTTGGTTGCCACTTTGCTGTAGGTCGGGCCCCATGCGTCCTGGCCATAACCCTGGCCGTCGACGTTGATGTCCGCCAGTTCTAATGCCTGGCTGGCGACTATCGGCTCAATGCTGAAGGTGCCGCTGGCCGTAGTGCGCAGTCGCAAAGGTAAACCTTGCAGGACCTGACTCAATGCCTGCTCTACGCTGTAACGGCCATTGAGCGCGGGTGCGCGCAAGTCGCGGGTCAGCTGCGCACTAAACGCGATGCCGCGTCCACTCTGCCGGGCGATGGCTGTCAAACTGGCATCCAGAGGGCCGGCCGGCAGGGCGAAGTCAATGAGCTGTTGTTGTGCCGCAGGGCTTTGTGCCGGTGCCGCCACGCTGTGCAAGGCAGTCAGGCTCAGGGCTAGCGTCAATGGCGTAAGGGTCAGGCGAAGTGTGCGTTGCATGACAGCAATTTCCCCTCTGGGATAGTCGATGTCAGCTATGTGACGCGAACGGGGTCGATATTAAGGGGCAGACGAAAATATTTTCAGCGCAGGCTCAGTTGCGTCCACCAGTTGAGGTGATGCTCGACCTTGATCGGCAGGACTTCCTGCAACGAACGCAACGCCTCATCGCTTTTGTCCAGCGGAAACACGCCGCTTACCCGCAATCCAGAGGCCTGTGGGCTGATGCGCAAGATTCCGCGTCGGTAAGGCCGCAGTGCTTCGATGACTTCGCCAAGGGGCTGATCATGCACTTCGAGGAAACCATCCTCCCAGACGCCTTCGCCTGCCTGGCGCGGATCCAGTAGGTGCACGCCGGTTTCACTCAGGAGCGCACCCTGACCGGCGGTAAGTTCCTGACGAGCCCCTGAAGGCGAAGTCAGTTGCACGCGAGACTCCTGAACCCAGACATGTGCACCTTGCTCGCGAAGAGTGACGCTGAAGCGGGTACCTAATGCGCGGATATCCCCGTAGATTGTCTGCACGATCAGCGGGCGCTGCGGGTCGGCGGCTACTCGAATGCTCAGTGCGCCTTCGCGCAGGATCAACCGTCGCTGACTCTTGGTCATCACCAGATCGGCGCGACTCTGGGCGTTGAGCACGACGCGGCTGCCGTCTTCCAGTACGAATGGACGGCGTTCAGCAAAACCGCTTTGCAGGTCATTACCCATGCCGGGTAGTAGTCCTGCGCGTTGTAACCACCAGCCGCCCAGGCCAACGCTTGCCAGTCCTAGCGCGCCGCGCAATAGATTACGTCGACTGCGGCCCGCTTTGCTCAGCGCCTGGTGCGACACCTCTGGCAGGTTGCTAAAAATCGTACCCAGTCGCTGTTCCAGCGTGTGCCAGGCAACGCGGTTTTCCTCGTTACTTATCAACCATTGTTTGAAGTGCTGCTGCTCAGTCTCGCTCATCTGTCCTGAACGTTGTCGGGCGACCCATTCAATAGCCTGTTTAATGGAGGGCGACAGGTCATTGCTGTTCATCGGGTTTCCATCGCCAGGTAACACAGGCTCAAGGCTTTGACGATGTACTGGTGAACCCGTGGCGCCGAGATGCCCAGGCGCTGTCCGATTTCGGCATAAGTCAGCTGATCCAGCTGGCTATACAGAAAAGCACTACGCCCGATCGGCGACAGGCCATCCAGAATCTGATCCAGCGCACTGAGTGCTTCCAGCGCCTGGGCCTGTTCTTCAGCAGAGGGTTCGTAAGCCAGAGGTTGCTGAGCAAGGCTTTCCAGATACGCGCGCTCCAGATCCCGACGTCGCCAGGTGGCGAAGACTAGCCGTTTGGCGATAGTTGTCAGCAAGGCGCGGGGTTCGTTGATGCAGGACGGATCAGGCAGAGCGACTACCTGAGCGAAAGTTTCCGCCGCCATATCATCTGCGTCATGACGACAGCCCAGACGTGCACGCAACCGTGAAAGCAACCAGCCGTGATGGTCACCGAACAGTTGGCGCAAGACACGATTACGGCTTGTCAGTTGCTGAGCGTTTAGAGCATTGGGAGTCATGTTTTGAAGGTGCTAATGACAACTATTATCAAATGATGACGATTAGATATGCCTAATGCAACCAGCCAATGAGCGTCCGTGCCGGGTCATGTTATTGAGGCATGCAAGAACATCTTCTACGCTCAACGTTTAACCGCGCTGTGAGTCCGCTGAGCGAGCCGGGTTTTCGGTGTGCAATAGCGTCACGGGAGGTCGATATCAATGCGTATTCTGATCGTTGGAGCGGGGGCCATTGGTGGTTACTTTGGTGGGCGACTACTGGAGGCGGGGCGCGACGTTTCGTTTCTGGTGCGGCCGGGTCGAGCCGATGAGTTGCAACGCGATGGACTGATTATCCGCAGCCCCCAAGGCAATATCCTGTACCCCTCGCCGCCATGCGTGCTGAGTAACATGCTCGACGGTCCTTATGACCTGATCGTCCTGAGCTGCAAAGCCTACGACCTGGACTCGGCCATGGACGCCTTTGCGTCGGCGGTAGGGCGTGACACGGCAATCCTGCCGCTGCTCAATGGTATGGCGCATCTGACCCGTCTCACGCAGCGGTTCGACAGCTCCAATGTGTTGGGCGGCCAGTGTCTGATTTCCGTGGATCGCAGCACCCTGGGCAGCATTCTGCATCTCAACGACCGGCATCAGTTGTCGTTCGGCGAACTCAATGGCGCGTCGACGCCTCGTATTCTGCGAGTTGCCGAAGCCTTGGCTGATGCGGGTTTCGAAGCGAATTTCAGTCAGCACATTGTTCAGGACATGTGGGACAAGTGGTGTTTCATTGCCACCCTCGCTGGAATCACCTGTTCCATGCGCGCGAGTCTGGGGGATGTCCTTGAGGCGCAGGGGCTGGCGCTGGTGGTGAAGCTGTTCGCCGAGTGCTGCAGCATCGCTGACGCTCAGGGCCACCCATTGCAGGAGGCTGTTCGTCAGCGTTACCTGAGCATGCTGACCGCCCCTGGATCGAAGCTGAGTGCATCGATGTTGCGCGACATGGAGCGCGGCGCATCGATAGAAGTCGAGCACGTACTGGGTGATCTATTGGTGCGCCGGGATGCTCAAGGCCTGACCTCGTCATTATCTGTACTGGGTTTTGCGTATACACATTTGAAGGCTTACGAAGTACGCCGTCTGCGTGAGCAAGCGTAGCGGTCCATGGCGAATTTCGCCAATGAGTCATCGCCGTCAGAGAGGTGTTCCATGCCGGTCAAACACGATTTATACGCGGATCTGAAGCTCACTCGGGAGCAAGTGGCCGAGCGCCGCAATGCGGATAAAAAGCTCAATCAATTGCTGGATGATTATGCGCGGATTGATAGCGAGGTCCTGGCCGCGGAGTCTGGTCCTGCTGGCGGGATTGGTGATGAAGAATTGAAAAAGCTCAAAGAAAAGAGGTTGGCGATCAAGGACTGGATTGTTCAGCGTGTTGAGGTTTCAGAATAAAAACCTGGCGGCTGTATCGTCCGGATGCGGATTAGTGCCCTGCCTGGAAAGGATGCGCTAGCTGTTGGAGCGAGGCTTGCCCGCGAATGGCGCGACGCGGTAATTCAGGTACACCGCGGAATCGTTCTTCGCGGGCAAGCCTCGTTCCAACAGTAGATAAGCGGTGCTTGGTCTGGGCGGCATTCCGACGATACAGGCGCCGCAAATTTCGACTAACCCAGCCCGGAAGACATATCCACCGTCGAACCCTGCTGAGCCGTGCTGTCAGGCGACGCCGATTTCACTTCATCGACCACGCCTTTCGCCTCCTGCGCGACTTTTTCATAGCCTTCGCTGGCGGTCTGTTTGACCTTCTCCGTCAGGGTGTCGCTGGCCTGGCCCATCATCTGATTTTCACGCTCGGTCGAAGGCAGGGCTGCTCCCAGGGCCGCGCCTAACGCAATGCCGATGGCGGCCAACGCCAGCGGCTGTTCGCGCAACATGTAAGTGAGGCTTGATTGAGCCTTGCGGCTTTGTTCACGCAGGGAATCAGTCGCGTCGTGGCTGCCTTTATTCAAGCGCTCACCCGTGGCCGAAAGTTTTCCACTGACGTCGTCTGACACCTGTCCGGCTTTTTCTTTCATGCGTTGCGCAGTTTCCCCGATTCTGGATTTGGCGCTGTCAAACGTGTCTGTCACGCTGTGCGCCATGTCGCTGATGCGCTCGCCCAGAGGGGTGAGGCTTGAAGGGCCGGAAGATGTCGACGGGCTACGGTTTTGCCCCATCATCAGCCACAACAGCCCGACCGATGTGAGTACTGTGGGCAGCGGGTTGGTTTTCACGGTATTACCCAGGTTGCTGAAGAACTCACCGCCTGTGCCTTTGCCATAGCTCAATGCCTGGTCCAGCAATTGGCCGGGTGAGAATTTGCCCTCCAGCGCATCAACGATATTGCCGATGCTGGAGCGCTGTGCGTCGATTTCCCGTTCCAGGGTTTCCGGGCTTTTGTAGGAATCATTGTCAAATCTTTCGGGTGTGTCGAAAGTGCTGTCGATGCTCATGAGACTTTCCTCTGGATGGCGTCCTTGTCTTTTTGCAGGGAGCTGACGGTGCGCTCTGGCGTCAGGTTTGACGCGTCGAATTGCTTCTTGCCGGACTGGATCATGATGAAGCCGACCACCATGGCGATCACTCCGACGATCAAGGCGGCAAGCCATGGCTGCATGATATTGGCCAGGGCATAAACTGCCGCCAGCAGCACAATCACCAGCCCGGCCAGCATGACCACCGCGCCGCCGCCCACCGCTGCAATACCGGCTTTTGCCGCTGTGATGGACTCCCGGGCTTCAGCTTTGGCCAGTGCCAGTTCTTTACTGAGCAATGCAGGGACTTCGTGCGCCAACTGGCGAATCAGACCGAGCGCTGAGGTATCGCCTTCCGGCGGTGTGTTGGGAGGAATGCTCATGACACATCTCCCCGGGACTGGCCTTCTCTGGTTTGCGCATCTGCAGGCAAGTCGTCATCGAACAGACTCCCATCAGGCACACCTGGTACCGATGAACCCGCCGCCGCATCAGGCGTTGCGCCGCGGTCGACTATGCCGGGCCTATCGCTGTGGTAAACATCGCCCATGTGCGCATGTTTGACGGGAGGCACGTGATCAGCCTCAACAATCGGGCTGGACTCCGACTGATAATTGCTACCCAATTCGTCGTCTGGCCGTACCGGTTGTGTGCCTGTTGACCCGGTGGGTGGCTGAGCCGGACTGGAGGTCTGGGTTTCGCCCTGTGGCTGTCCTGAGTTAGATGCCTTGAGGAAGCGTGACAGACCGAAGCCTAGTGCAACGCTGCCGCTAACAAACAAGGCCGGATTATCCCGTGCCAGTTTGCCCGCCTGTTGCAGCAGTTCATCAATGCTTTTACCACGCAGATTACCGGCCAGAGTGGTCATGTTCTTGGCGAGGTCGGTGACGTAATGAGACAGCCCCAGCGTGTCACCGTCCTGCATCTGCTCGGCCGCCGTTTGTGCGCTATGGGCAAGGTTTTCGATCCGGTCGACAGCCGTGTCGCGATACTGTTCGAACTGGGCCGAGCCATGCTCTTTGGCGCTGGCAACGGCTGCCAGGGCATCTTCTTGCAGGTTGTGCAGATGGTCTTGTGGTGGATCATTGTTCTGGTCAGTGGAGCCGGCCGGATTTTGCGACGTTGTGTCCATGTTAGTCACCGTCTTTGCTATTCATGAGAATGAAGAGCGTGCTTGGCTCACTACTGACTACGGGCTTTGCATCGATCCTGTGTTCAGGGGGTTGAGTGAAGTTTTTCGGCAGGAGTTCTGGGTGGCGGACAAGTGGTCGTCAGCGGCAAATAGCCACATGCCGGGCGGCGTTGTGACCTTTGCAAGGGATGGGGGGCAAATACACCAGGCATAAAAAACGGCGTCCGAAGACGCCGTAGCCAACTCGCCCAATTCCAGGCGGGTCGCTTTGAATGCGGGGAGGTAACGATCAGGTCATTGTGGGTCTTGGTTCGGGGCAAGTTCTGCCTGAATGCGTTTGTAGATTTCTTCGCGATGCACAGAAACATTTTTCGGTGCGTTGATGCCCAGGCGTACCTGAAGGCCCTGAACGCCCAGAATCGTGACGGTAATCTCGTCACCAATGTTTATGCTTTCGCCTACTTTGCGGGTGAGTATCAACATAATCGTTTCCTTGATGGCCTCTCAGCAGGAGGCTGGCGTGTGCCTTTGCGTAGTAATAGTTGCCGAGTACATCCAAATGCGTCCATCAATATGACGTTACAGGTGTGAATTTAATTCCCTCGGTACATTTTTCTGTCATCAAGAGCGGTTACCGACCCGATGAGCGCGCCAATTCTGCCTGTTTTTGTGAGCAAAAGCCCGTATTTAGCTACGCATCCGAACACCTTTCTGTTCAATGCGTGAAGCATGTACCCGATCGGCAGCGTTTTCACGCAACAGATTACGCCTTGCTACGGCACATCCCTGATTGCCTATCAGCGTAGGCGTTACTTAAGAGATGCGCTGGACTCTTCTGAAAATATTGATCGAAATCGCGACATGGCACGTAGGACGGAAGGGCGTGCCTGGTCGGATGGGTCTGAACTTGAGAGGGGATTTGCGTCATACAACATGACTGGGCTCCACGAGAGGTAAACGTGGGCTGATTGGGGTGGGAGGCGTTGCGGCTGTTCAGGCAGTAAGAGGAAGAATTTATACATCACACGCTTGATGGCCCGGTTCACTCAATTGCGTGCATTGAGTGAACCGGCTCATCAACAGTAGTGCTGGATCAGATCACCATCGACAACAGCATGATGAAGATCAAGCCGACCACCGACAGAATGGTTTCCATGACCGTCCAGGTTTTGAACGTCTCGGCCACTGTCATATTGAAATACTGCTTCACCAGCCAGAAACCGGCGTCGTTCACGTGGGAAAGAATCAACGAACCTGCACCCGTCGCCAACACCAGCAACTCACGGTTAACGCCCGGGATCAGACCAATCACCGGAGCCACGATGCCCGCACCGGTAATCGTTGCCACCGTCGCCGAACCCGTCGCAATACGAATCACTGCAGCGACCAGCCAGGCCAGCATGATCGGGTTGATCTGCGCCTGCACTGCCATGTTACCGATCAGGTCGCCCACGCCGCTGGCTACCAGCATCTGCTTGAAGCCACCGCCCGCACCTACGATCAGTACGATAGCAGCGACCGGCGTCAGGCTTTGATCCAGCAATTTCATGATTTTAGTGCGATCAAAACCACGCGCTGAACCGAAGGTGTAAAAGGCTAGCAGCAAGGCCGCGAGCAGGGCGGTGATCGGGTGGCCGATGAAGTCCATCCAGATGCGGAAGGTATTGCCTTCAGGCAGCACCACATCAGCGAAGGTCTTCAGCAACATCAGGAACACGGGCAGCAGGATGGTGACCAGCGTGATGCCAAAACTTGGCAAGTTGGTCGCGCTCGACTCTTTACCGATCTGCTCCATCAACTCCTGCGAAGGCGTGCCCGGTACGTATTTGGAAATCCACTTACCGTAGACAGGACCGGCGATGATTGCCGTCGGCAGCGCCACCAACAGGCCGTAGAAAATAGTTTTGCCGATATCAGCGCCGAAGATCCCGATGGCCAGCAGCGGGCCCGGGTGTGGCGGAACCAGACCGTGAACGGCGGACAGGCCTGCCAGCAACGGGATGCCGATCTTGACGATGGACACGCCGGTACGACGAGCAACGATGTACACCAGCGGAATCAACAGAACGAAGCCGATCTCGAAGAACAGCGGGATGCCTACCAGAAAGGCGGCAAACATCATCGCCCAATGCACGCGCTGCTTGCCGAACGAGCGGATCAGTGTCTGTGCGATCTGATCAGCGCCACCGGAGTCCGCCATCAGCTTGCCGAGCATGGTGCCCAGGCCAAGGATGATACCGACGAAGCCCAGTACACCGCCGAAGCCGTCCTGGAAGGCTTTCATGACTTTTTCCACCGGCATGCCGGACGTCAGGCCAAGGAAGCCTGCGGCAATCGTCAGTGCGACGAAAGGGTGAACCTTGAATTTGGTGATCAGCAGAATCAGGCCGATGATCGTAACCACCGCATCGACCAACAGGTACGTCTCGTGTGTCATACCGAACATGGGTGTCTCTCCGGTTATCTTTATTGTTTATGGAGCTTCGGCTAAACGCTGTCGTTCCACATTTTCAGCACATTTATGTGCAAGACAGCGCTGTCTTTCGCGCCCACGCCTTTAGCTGGCTTTCGACGCTTTCCACCAGTGCGCTGCTTGGGTGCTGATCTCGTCTATAGACGCATTACCAGCATCAACGACCAACGTACGGTCTTCACCGTAAGGTGGTTCCAGCGTTGCGAACTGGCTGTCAACCAGGCTGGCTGGCATGAAGTGACCGGGACGATGGGAGCAGCGATCAACCGCCACCTCCTTGGTCAGTTCCAGAAATACAAAGCCTAGACCAGGCACAGCGTTGCGCAGGCGTTCGCGGTAAATCAGTTTCAGAGACGAGCAAGTGAGGACGGGTTGTTCGCCATTACTCAACGCTGCGGCCATTTCTTTGCCCAGCGTTTCGAGCCAGCCGGCACGGTCTTCGTCGTTGAGTGGGTGGCCGTCGCTCATCTTCTTGATGTTGGCGGGGGGATGAAAGGCGTCGCCTTCGATCAGGCGGCCTCCGCTCTTGGCGGCAATCTCGGCACCGACGGCGCTCTTGCCGCAGCCCGAAACGCCCATGATCACGAGAGCGGAAATAGCAGAGTTCGCAGTTGTCACAGTAGGCCACCTTAGCTGGAGACAGCGCTGTCTTTGTCGACTTGGACATAAGTACAGCAAGAGCTGGTTCCAGTTCTTGTCATTGTTTTGAATGAATCGGTCTTCATCGGACGTTACTCGAAGTCAATAAAATGACTGAAAGCATTGGCAGGGTCCACGAGACAGCGCTACCTTAGAGCCCATCCACCGCCTTTGGCAACCCCCGATGTTTATCCCTGTGTAGTTGGCAACGAATGACACGCATTGGTTCCCGCTCGACTGGCCGTCCTACCCTGAACGAAGTTGCTCGTCAGGCGGGCGTTTCACCCATCACGGCATCCCGCGCGTTGCGGGGTGTCAGTACCGTTACGCCCGAGTCAGTTGAACGAGTCCGCGCGGCAGCGCTCGACCTAGGTTATGTCGCCAACCCGGCAGCACGAGCGCTGGCTTCGTCCCAGAGCCAGACCGTTGTGGTGCTGGTGCCTTCACTGTCGAACCAACTGTTCATCGAAACGCTGGAAGCGATTCAGAACGTGCTACGCACCCGTGGCCTGGATGTGGTGATCGGCAACTACCATTACTCCCCTGAAGAAGAAGAGAACCTGCTGCGCAACCACCTGGTGAATCGACCACGAGGGTTGCTGCTTACCGGCTTTGATCACACGCCGGCATTGCGTCAGCTATTGGCCGCGAGCGGAGTCCCTTGCGTGCACATGATGGAGCTGGACACTGTGCGCGGCGCGTATTGCGTCGGGTTTTCGCAAATTCAGGCAGGTGCCGAGGCGGCGCGTCATTTACTGGGACGCGGACGCAAACGGCTGGCTTATATCGCTGCGCAACTCGACCCGCGCGTGATGCAGCGTGGTGAAGGGTTTCGTCAGGTGCTGGAAGAGCAGGGGCTTTACGATCCAGCCCTGCAAGTGATGACGCCGCAACCGTCTTCCATCGGTCTTGGAGGTGAGTTGTTCATGCAATTGATGACGCAGCATCCCGATGTGGATGGGGTGTTCTTCTGCAACGATGACCTTGCCCAAGGCGCGGCGCTTGAAGCGTTGCGTCGCGGTATCGAGATTCCCCGGCGAGTGTCTCTGGTGGGCTTCAATGATCTGCCAGGGTCGGCGCACATGGTCCCGCGGCTGACCTCGATTCGCACACCCCGTGAAGAAGTCGGGCAGCGTGCTGCTCAATTGCTGTTGGGGTTGATCGATGGTGTCGCGCAGAAACCCCAGGTGGACCTGGGGTTTGAGCTGGTCGTGCGGGAGAGCTCTTGAGCAAGAGCTCCGGGGCGGATCAGTAACCGTTACGCTTGAGGATGGTCTCCAGGCTTTCTTTGGCCGGACGACCATAGAATTTCAGCAGTTCAGAGGTGCGATTGGTGAAGAAGCCATCGACGCCGTCATGACTGATCTGTTTGAAATCAACTTCCTCATCCACCGTGTAGGGGTGCACCACAATGCCTCTTTCGTGCGCCACGTTGTTCATCCACGGTTTGACCAGGTCCATGTAGCTCTGGTCGCCGCCGTTGGTGAGTTTCGCTGACGGACCAGTACCGATTGCGCCATGCGCCTTGGCCCAGTCGACCCAGGCAACAAACTCTTCCTGGGTTTTCGGTTTCTGCGCGCCGTAATAAGTGGCTTTGTCTTTGGCGCCCGAGTCTGCGAAGGCGACATCGGATTCGGGTTCGATGGAGCCTTTGCCGATCCACAGCAGCAATACTTTCGGCACTTGTGGCATTTCTTTCTGCAGCAGCACCAGGCTTGGCTTCTCGAACGTTTGCAGAACAACGCGACCGGGCATGTGCGCAACGTTTACATAACCGGCGGCGGCAGCGGGGCGGCTACTGAGCCAGCCGCGTTTGGCGAGTACTTTCTTGAGGTCCGCTTCGATGCCGGGAAACTGGCTTGGCGCTTTGGTTTCGATGTACAGCCCAGGCTTGTTCTTGCCGCCTTCGGCGATATCGATTACTTCCTCCAGCGTCAGGATCTGCAGACCGGCGTAAGCCTCACGTGCGCGGTCCGGGTGAGCCTTGTTGAACCAGCTGCCGGCATCCAGTTGCTTGATCTCTTCGAGGGTAAAGGTGTTCAGCGGATCCTTGACTCGCTTGGGGAAGACTTGCGCGATGTTGGTCGTGCGCTCAAGCGTGTCATCGTGCAGGGCGATCAACACGCCATCCTTGGTGCGCCGAATATCCATTTCCAGATAGTCCGCGCCCTGATCCCGCGCCACCGTGTAGGCGGGAATGGTTTCTTCGGGGGCGTCATAGGACGCGCCGCGGTGGGCAATCACCGCAGGCCAGGGCAGGCCGATTTTCGCGCTCAGTGCCTTGCCAGGTGGCTCGGCCGAGACAGCTGGCGCTGAGGCCATCATTAAGCCTGCCAGCACGCTGCCGGTCAGAAGGCTGCTCAAGGGCGTCTTGAAGAGCAGCGTTTTTGAAATTCCTTTCAGCATGGTCTCGATAATCCTTCTTTTTGTGATCGTTGACGATGAGGTCGATCATGGTCTGCAAAACCTGATGCAGAGCTTTAGCAGCCTCTGGTTGACCCGGCAAGTGCTGCGTCGTTCTGCGGCCGTTGATGTCGTTACCGCAACTGTGCACAACCATCTCTGGTGGCGCTATCTCTGGGGCGGGATACGAATGATTTCTTCAAATAAACACGATTCACTGAGTTGAAAAGCAGTTTCTGTAGGAGTGAGCTTGCTCGCGATAGCGTCAGTTTAGGCAACACTTTATCGACAGGAAAATCGAATCGCGAGCAAGCTCACTCCTACAGCCAAAGTCGCATTTGCTTCGGTACAAAAAGTTGGCAAGCCAGAAGACGGAGCCCAGTTGAGCATTCTTTTGTTGCAGCGCAATGAAGTCGGTATCACAAACAAAAATGCCAGTCAGGGTGGCTGACTGGCATCGGGGTATTGCACAGGTTACTTACAAATCATCAAAGAACCGCTCATGCCAGTCCACCAGCGGTTGTGGCGAGTTGAGCTTCTGGCCGTAGATCACTGAGTAGGACAGCACGTTCTGTACGTACTGACGGGTTTCGTCGAACGGGATGCTTTCTACCCACACATCAAAGGCCAGGTGATTGGCACCCTTGAGCCACTGCCTGACGCGGCCGGGGCCTGCGTTATAAGCAGCGGAGGCGAGCACCCGGTTGCCATTGAACTGGGCGTGGACCTGGCTCAGATAGGCTGCGCCCAGCTGGATATTTTTATCCGGGTCCAGTACCTGTTGTGGCGAAGCCAGCGGGATGCTGAATTTGCGCGCAGTTTCCTTGGCGGTAGCCGGCATCAGTTGCATCAGGCCACTGGCACCGACGCCGGAGCGGGCATCGTCCATGAAGGCGCTTTCCTGTCGCGTGATCGCAAACACCCAGCTCGAATGCAGGCCCCGCACATTGGCTTCACGAACCAGCGTATCGCGGTGGGCCATCGGGAAACGGATATCCAGATCGTCCCAGTACTGTGCCTGGCTGATGGTGCGAATGGCCGGGAAGTACCATTTCAGGTCATAGGCCAGTTTGGCTTGGGCAACCATTTCATCACGGTTGAAGTGGCGGCTGACGTGATACCACTCGCGACGACCATCGACGATCTGCCCGCGTGCATGGAATTCCAGCGCGCGGCGAACGCCCGGTGTATTGCGAACCTTGTTTATCAACGCCTGGCTCAGTACCAGCGGCTTGTTATTTAGCTGATAAGCGCTTTGAGTACGGTCGGCCGCCAGGAAACCATAGAAGTCACGCTCCTTGGCCACGTCTTTATAGAGTGCCGGAATCAGCGGGCTGTGTGGTTGAGCCAGCTCCAGCGAGCGGGCTTCCCAGTAGCGCCAGCGATTGGTGTCGGCCAGATCTTTGGGCAGGCGACGGCTGAGTTCGTAGGCATCTTCCCAGCGACCGAGGCGCAGCAACAGGCGCAAGCGCCATTCGGTGACCGTGTTGTCGCGCAGGTCCGGGTCGTACTTGGTCATCACCTCCAGAGCGCGGCCATCGTAACGGCGTGCCAGGGTGAGGCCGATCTCCTTGGCGATCTGCACTTGCTCTTCATGGGAGAAGTGCATTTTGGCCGAATAACCGTCAAGCATCTCCATGGCTTTCTGCGGATCTTGCTTGGCCAGTCGGCGCAGGCCGAGGCCGACTACGTCAGACATCGCTTCATCCACCGGAGCGAACTGTGCCGGGTTGTTGAGCATCTCCGGTTTTTTGGCGATTTCCAGCAGCAGCTTGCCCTGGGGTGCAAGGCTGTTGAGGCTGTTGACCAGTGTGGTTGCCAGAGGATAGTTGCCAGCCTGTGCTGCGAGCTTGGCCCGCTGCCAGCGCTTCTGCTCAGGGAGCTGGCCGTCGGCGGCCCATTGGGCAAAGAAACCGTCACACGCAGCGGGCAAACTTTTGCCCGTCATCCAGAGTTTTTCGGCGCTGGCGTAACCCTCGGCCTTCTTGCCATGCCCCAGCAAGTACTGCCCATACAGGCAGTCGAGTTCCACGAAGTTCATCTTCGGGTCGTAGTACTTGACGAAAGTTGCCCAGTCGCCTCGTTCGGCAAGCCAGCGCAACCAGCGCAACTTCATCCAGTTGGCTTGCGGCAGGTCACCGTGCTCGGCGAGAAACTTCTCGATTTCCGGATTGCTCGCGGTCTTCAAGCGAGCAGTGAGCTCGTCGTAAGCCAGATACGGCTCCAGCGGGTAATCCGCAAGTGCTGCGGCATAGGCCCGATAGGGGCCGGTATCGCCTTTGGCCAATGCGCTTTTGGCCACATCGTAATATTGACGCTGTTGATTGAGATCTGCGGCGTAGACAGTTTGAGCCGCAGTAGCAGAGAGGAGCATGCAGGAAAAAAGGCTGAACAAGCGACTGCGCATGAGACTTCCGAGCAGATGAATCGTGAAAAGTATCGCTAGCTTAGCCTTTTGCCAGCTCCGGTTGAAAGCGTTGCGGACCGAGGGTTCGCAACTGGAAACAAATGAGGACGACTCAAGGCGCGTCATTGCGCATTCCAGACAGCGCGCTTGTCATTGAAACCCGACATATGGCTTCTATCTCAGGTAGAATGCGCCCCCGGTTTTTGGAGAAGCTCATGACCCTGCTCAAATTCAGCGATGTGTCCCTTGCGTTCGGCGCTATGCCGTTGTTGGACAAGGTATCCTGGCAGATCGCCCGTGGTGAGCGGGTGTGCATCATCGGTCGTAACGGTACTGGCAAGTCCAGCATGTTGAAGCTGGTCAAAGGCGTGCAAAAGCCTGATGACGGCGCAGTCTGGCGCGCGCCGGGCCTGAAAATCGGTGAATTGCCTCAGGAATTGCCAGTAGCCGACGACCGGACAGTGTTCGATGTGGTCGCTGAAGGTCTGGACGGTGTGGGCGCCTTGCTGGCCGAGTATCACCACCTTGCGCAGAACTGCGTTACTGAGGAAGACCTGAACAAGCTGATGCATGTTCAGCAAGACCTCGAAGCCCGTGATGGCTGGCGCTTGCAGCAACTGGTCGACAGCACCCTGAGCCGGCTGCAATTGCCCGCCGACAAGACTCTTGCCGAGTTGTCCGGTGGCTGGCGTCGTCGTGTCTTGCTGGCCCAGGCACTGGTTTCCGAACCGGATCTGTTGCTGCTCGACGAGCCAACCAACCACCTGGACATCGGTGCGATTGCCTGGCTGGAAGACGCCCTCAAGGAATTTCAGGGCGCCGTGCTGTTTATTACGCACGACCGTTCTTTCCTGCAAAACCTCGCAACGCGCATCCTTGAGCTGGACCGTGGCGGTCTGATCGACTGGAACGGCGACTACGCCAGCTTCCTGGTTCACAAGGAAGCCGTGCTGGCGGCAGAAGAAACGGCCAACGCGCTGTTCGACAAGCGGCTTGCCCAGGAAGAAGTCTGGATTCGTCAGGGCATCAAGGCCCGTCGTACCCGTAACGAAGGTCGTGTACGTGCACTCAAGGCGTTGCGCGTTGAGCGCAGCGACCGTCGCGAGCGTACCGGCAAGGCGAATATCCAGCTGGATACGGCCGACAAGTCCGGCAAACAGGTCATGGTTCTGGACAACGTCAGCTTTGCCCACCCGGGTGGCCCTATGCTGATCAAGGACTTCTCCATGGTCCTGCAGCGCGAAGACCGCATCGGTCTGCTGGGTGCCAACGGTACCGGCAAGACCACGCTGCTCAAGCTGATGCTCGACAACCTGCAGCCAACCAGCGGCTCGGTAGATGTCGGCACGCGTCTGGACGTGGCTTACTTCGACCAGTTGCGTCACCAGTTGGACCTCGAGAAAACCGTGATCGATAACGTCGCTGAAGGTCGCGATTTCATTGATATCGATGGTCAGAGTCGTCACGTACTGAGCTATCTGGGCGACTTCCTGTTTAGCCCGCAACGTGCCCGTACGCCGGTCAAGGCGTTGTCAGGCGGTGAGCGTGCGCGTCTGCTGCTAGCCAAGCTGTTCAGCAAGCCAGCCAACCTGCTGGTTCTCGATGAACCGACCAACGACCTGGACGTGGAAACCCTGGAGTTGCTTGAAGAGGTGCTGTTGACCTTCAAGGGCACCGTACTGATGGTGAGCCACGACCGGGCATTCCTCGATAACGTGGTGACCAGCACCCTGGTTTTCGAAGGCGAAGGCAAGGTCCGCGAATACGTCGGTGGTTATCAGGACTGGTTGCGTCAGGGCGGCTCGCCAAAACTGCTGGGTGTGACTGACTCCAAGTCGGGCAAGGCCGAACTGGCCACCGCAGTGGTAGAAGCTGCGCCGGTTGAAGCCAAGGAAATGCCGGTGGCGAGCGCCAAGAAGAAACTCAGCTACAAGCTGCAGCGCGAGCTGGAAGCACTGCCTGAGCAGATCGATGAAGTCGAGTCGCAGATCGCTGCCCTGACTGCTGAAATGGCCGAGCCTGGCTTCTATCAGCGTCCTGCGGAGCAAACGGCTGCAGTACTGGCACAACTGGAAAACCGTCAGGCTGAACTGGACGGTTTGCTGGAGCGCTGGGCCGAACTGGACGCCTGATACTCAAGGCCAATAAAAAGCCCGGATCAGTGATCCGGGCTTTTTATTGTGTGGCAAGCCACTGAATTGATATGCGCACTCCGTAGGAGCTGCCGAAGGCTGCGAAGCGTTCAACATGACACACCGCCATCGCAGCCTTCGGCAGCTCCTACAGTCCAATGTCGATAGCGAGACAGCGTTTTGACTTGGACGGGGAATGCGCTTACTAATCCTGTTGTTGAATCACTCCGCCTTTTTCAGGCGAACGGCGAGTACATCACAAGGTGCGCCATGCAGTACGTCGTTAGCTGTTGAACCAAGCAACAAGGCCAGGCCATGACGGCCATGACTGCCTACGACGATCAGGTCGCATTTTTCCTTGATCGCCAACTCATGGATTTCCTGGCGAGGCTGGCCATAGACCAGATGCGCTTCACCAATGTGAGTATCTGGATACTGAGACTTCAGTGCGGCAAGCTTCTCCTTGGCTTGATCAAACTGCTGCTGCTGAAGTTGCGAAAGATCCATCGGCACGTCGCCGCCGAAGGCCATGGCCATCGGCTCGACGATATGAACCAGTGACAATTTGGCCCCGTTGCGCTCGGCAATTTCGCGACCGCGGGAAAGGACAGGGTTGCACTCGTCTGTCAGGTCAACAGCGACCAGAACGTGTTCATACTTCATGAGGAAGTCCTCCTTAAGGTTGCGATGCGTTCAGTATGGCTCTTTCAGCCCAATCTGGGCAGGCCATTATTTTCATCTTTGGGTAAGCGGATAAAAAGGCAGCAAGCAATATGACGTTCTGGATAATTCTGTCAATCGTTGGCGTAATGCTTAGCCCTTTGGTCTGGCTGCGACCGTCCCGTCAGCAGGGCGGCAGAATGGCCCTACGGATGGAGGCACGGCGCATGGGGCTCGCCATGCAACTGTCGGCTCAGGACTGGCCGCACTGGCTGGCCAAAGAGCCGCCAAGCCCCTGCGCTCAATACCATCGGCCCCGACGCGGCAGCAAACCTTCCGTTTGGGCTTACTGGCAGGCAGAGCCCGGCGTCTGGCTCAATCAGTGGCGTGAGCCTTGCGAGGACGCTGCGTTACTGGCGCACTTCAATACCCTGCCGGCGGACGTCTACAAGGTCGAAGCGGACCAGCAGATGGTCACCTTGTATTGGGGCGAGAAGGGCGAATCAGAGGTGTTGCAGCGTATTGCTGCAGTGCTGAAAGCGCTGGCATAGCGTTCACAGCATCAAATTTCAGGCATTAAAAAGCCCGATAACAACATCGGGCTCGGGTTGGCCAGGCAGGCCGGTAATTCTGTGGCGCTTTGCGGTGCAATGCCCAAAGCGGGTGACGAAAGCCTCGACGGATATGGAAAACTTCACATCGTGCTGTCGTGCGCTGAATGTAGACGCTTTGCTCTCATTTGTCGCGCTTTCTTGTATTTATTTTTATGCGTGACCCTATGTGGTGCAAAAACATGCATTCGCAGGTGTTCACTTTTTGCCGATAAACACAGTGAATAGAGGCTGATCACGCTCGGCTTGAGGGCTCCTGGGCGTGCGATGCTTTAGGGGATGACCCGCATTTGTCGGTGATTCGTCGAATTGACAAACCGCAGGATTTGCATGAAGGTAGGCGCACCCAAATCAAACGGGCGTATGAATTGAGCGTTTGGTAGTAAGACAGTTCTTACAGATCCCGGCTACCGCATCGACGGGTGTGCCTGAAGATTTGGCGTTTCACCGACGATAACGTCGTAGCCGCGCCAGATTTCAGCGTCCGGTGTGTATTGTTCAGCTTCCATATCGTGGAGATCAGTTGATGATTTACGAAGGTAAAGCCATCACGGTTAAGGCTCTTGAGAGCGGCATCGTCGAATTGAATTTCGACCTCAAGGGTGAGTCCGTCAACAAGTTCAATCGTCTCACCCTCAACGACCTTCGTCAGGCCGTGGATACCATCAAGGCTGATGGCTCCATCAAGGGCGTGATTGTCACCAGCGGCAAGGACGTCTTCATCGTCGGTGCCGACATCACTGAGTTCGTCGACAACTTCAAGTTGCCGGATGCAGAGCTGCTGGCGGGCAATCTGGAAGCCAACCGGATTTTCAGCGATTTCGAAGACCTTGGCGTACCTACCGTGGTGGCCATCAACGGTATCGCGCTGGGTGGCGGTCTGGAAATGTGTCTCGCCGCGGACTACCGGGTAATGTCCAGCAGCGCCAAAATCGGCCTGCCTGAAGTCAAACTGGGTCTCTACCCTGGTTTTGGCGGTACGGTGCGTCTGCCGCGTATCGTCGGCGCCGACAATGCTATTGAGTGGATTGCTTCCGGCAAGGAAAATCGCGCCGAAGACGCCCTGAAAGTCGGTGCAGTCGATGCTGTGGTCGCTCCTGAAAAACTTCAGGAAGCTGCGCTGGACCTGATCAAACGTGCCATTTCCGGTGAGTTCGATTACAAGGCCAAGCGCCAGCCAAAACTGGAAAAACTCAAGCTCAACGCCATCGAGCAAATGATGGCATTCGAAACCGCCAAGGGTTTCGTCGCCGGTCAGGCTGGCCCGAACTATCCAGCCCCGGTCGAAGCGATCAAGACGATCCAGAAAGCTGCGAACTTCGGTCGCGACAAGGCGCTGGAAATCGAAGCTGCCGGTTTTGTCAAAATGGCCAAGACCTCTGCGGCACAGAGTCTGATCGGCCTGTTCCTGAATGATCAGGAACTGAAGCGCAAAGCCAAGGTTTACGATGAAGCCGCCAGAGACGTGAAGCAGGCTGCAGTGCTGGGCGCAGGCATCATGGGCGGCGGCATTGCCTATCAGTCAGCTTCCAAAGGTACGCCGATCCTGATGAAGGACATTCGTGAAGACGCCATTCAGTTGGGTCTGAACGAAGCCTCGAAACTCTTGGGCAACCGTGTTGAAAAAGGCCGTCTGACTGCTGCCAAAATGGCCGAAGCGCTCAATGCGATTCGTCCGACGCTGTCCTACGGCGATTTCGGCAACGTCGACCTGGTGGTCGAAGCCGTTGTCGAGAATCCGAAGGTCAAGCAGGCGGTATTGGCTGAAGTCGAAGCTCAAGTGGGCGAAGACACTATTCTGGCTTCCAATACCTCAACGATTTCCATCAGCTTGCTGGCGAAAGCCCTCAAGCGTCCGGAAAACTTCGTCGGCATGCACTTCTTCAACCCGGTGCACATGATGCCGCTGGTTGAAGTTATTCGTGGCGAGAAGTCCAGTGAGCTGGCAGTTGCCACCACCGTGGCCTACGCCAAGAAAATGGGCAAGAACCCGATCGTGGTCAACGATTGCCCGGGCTTCCTGGTCAACCGCGTGCTGTTCCCGTACTTCGGCGGTTTCGCCCGCCTGATCAGTGCCGGTGTGGATTTTGTGCGCATCGACAAGATCATGGAGAAATTCGGCTGGCCTATGGGCCCGGCGTACCTGATGGACGTGGTCGGCATCGACACCGGCCACCACGGTCGCGATGTCATGGCCGAAGGCTTCCCGGATCGCATGAAGGACGACCGTCGCTCTGCTATCGATGCGCTTTATGAAGCGAAGCGCCTGGGCCAGAAGAACGGCAAAGGTTTCTACGCTTATGAGACCGACAAGAAGGGCAAGCCGAAGAAAGTCACCGACTCTGCTGTGCTCGAAGTCCTCAAGCCGATCATCTACGAACAGCGTGAAGTGTCCGACGAAGACATCATTAACTGGATGATGATCCCGTTGTGCCTGGAAACCGTACGCTGCCTGGAAGACGGTATTGTTGAAACCGCCGCTGAAGCTGATATGGGCTTGATCTACGGCATCGGTTTCCCTCCGTTCCGTGGCGGTGCGTTGCGCTACATCGACTCCATTGGCGTCGCTGAATTCGTTGCCCTTGCCGATCAATATGCTGATTTGGGCGCTTTGTACCACCCGACCGCGAAGCTGCGTGAGATGGCCAAAAACGGCCAGAGCTTCTTCGGTTGAGAGCTTCGGTCAAGCGTCTTTCAGGAGTGAATGTATGAGTTTGAATCCAAGAGATGTGGTGATTGTCGACTTCGGTCGCACACCCATGGGCCGCTCCAAGGGTGGCATGCACCGCAATACCCGCGCAGAAGACATGTCCGCGCACTTGATCAGCAAACTGCTTGAGCGCAACAACAAGGTTGATCCCGCCGAAGTTGAAGACGTGATCTGGGGCTGCGTCAACCAGACCCTGGAGCAGGGCTGGAACATCGCGCGTATGGCGTCGTTGCTGACACAGATCCCACACACGTCAGCGGCGCAGACGGTCAGCCGTCTGTGTGGTTCCTCGATGAGTGCGCTGCACACTGCCGCGCAAGCGATCATGACCGGTAACGGTGATGTGTTCGTGGTCGGCGGCGTTGAGCACATGGGGCACGTTGGCATGATGCACGGCGTTGATCCAAACCCGCACATGTCTCTGTATGCCGCCAAGGCATCGGGCATGATGGGTCTGACCGCAGAAATGCTTGGCAAAATGCATGGCATTACCCGTGAGCAGCAGGATGCCTTTGGCGTGCGTTCCCACCGATTGGCCCACAAGGCCACGCTGGAAGGCAAGTTCAAGGACGAGATCATCCCGATGCAAGGGTATGACGAGAACGGTTTCCTCAAGGTCTTCGACTATGACGAAACGATTCGCCCCGAGACAACCCTGGAAAGCCTCGCGGCCTTGAAGCCAGCCTTCAACCCGAAAGGCGGTACTGTGACGGCGGGCACATCTTCGCAAATCACCGACGGTGCTTCGTGCATGATCGTGATGTCCGCCCAGCGCGCTCAGGACCTTGGTATTCAGCCATTGGCGGTGATCCGTTCCATGGCCGTGGCAGGTGTGGATCCGGCAATTATGGGTTATGGTCCTGTTCCGGCGACGCAGAAAGCCTTGAAACGCGCGGGTCTGAGCATCGCTGATATCAACGTCTTCGAGCTCAACGAAGCTTTCGCTGCACAGGCCTTGCCAGTGCTGAAAGATTTGAAAGTGCTCGACAAGATGGATGAGAAGGTTAACCTGCACGGCGGCGCGATCGCCCTGGGCCACCCGTTTGGTTGCTCCGGCGCTCGTATTTCCGGCACTTTGCTCAATGTCATGAAGCAAAATGGCGCCAATCTCGGTGTTGCAACAATGTGCATCGGTTTGGGGCAGGGTATCGCTACCGTCTTCGAACGCGTCTGACGCGTTTGTTTGATGCGAGCCGGGGCCAGGTGCCCCGGCTTTTGTATTTTTGTATAAGCCATTCCAGAAAAGTTTTTCAGTTTTTTTCGCGAGGACAGCAACATGAATTTACAGCCAGGTCTCTATCGCCATTACAAAGGCCCCGAGTACCGCGTATTCAGTGTTGCCAGGCACTCCGAAACCGAAGAAGAAGTGGTGTTTTACCAAGCGCTGTACGGCGATTTCGGGATGTGGGTGCGGCCGCTGAGCATGTTTCTTGAGTCCGTCGAGGTTGACGGCGAGCAGGTCCCGCGCTTTGCTTTGGTTCAAGTCGAGCCGAGTCTCTTTTCCAGGCCGTGAGGCGAGTTCGATCACTATCCCGTGCTTGACCTCCTCTTGTAGCCACTATATATAGCGGGGCCCTGACAGGTTCCAACCGTCTTTCATTTTCAGTATTCAGGAATTTTCTGATCCATGGGCAAATCGCTGGTCATCGTGGAATCCCCGGCTAAGGCCAAGACCATCAACAAGTATTTGGGCAACCAGTACGTGGTGAAGTCGAGTATCGGCCATATCCGAGACCTGCCCACCAGCGGTTCGGCTAGCGCCAGTAAAGAACCCGTCAAACGTGGCAAGGCCGCGGTTGGCGAAGGGCCGGTGCTCACGCCTAAAGAGAAGGCGAAGAAGCAGCTGGTCGCCCGCATGGGCGTCGATCCGGATCATGGCTGGAAAGCCAAGTACGAAATCCTTCCCGGTAAAGAGAAGGTGATCGAAGAGCTGCGTCGGCTCGCCAAGGATGCTGACACCATCTATCTCGCGACGGACTTGGACCGCGAGGGGGAAGCCATTGCCTGGCACCTGCGCGAAGCCATTGGTGGGGATGACAGCCGCTACAAGCGCGTGGTGTTCAACGAGATCACCAAGAAAGCCATTCAGGAAGCGTTCTCCAAGCCGGGCGAGCTGGATATCGCCCGCGTCAACGCTCAGCAGGCACGCCGTTTCCTCGACCGGGTCGTGGGTTACATGGTGTCGCCGCTGCTGTGGCAGAAGATTGCTCGTGGCCTGTCCGCCGGTCGTGTGCAGTCGGTTGCCGTAAAGCTGGTAGTGGAGCGTGAGCGGGAAATCCGGGCGTTCAACCCTGAAGAGTATTGGGAAGTACACGCTGACCTGGGCACTGCCAAGGGCGCCAACGTGCGTTTCGAAGTTGCCCGGGAGAACGGCGAAGCGTTCAAGCCGCTGAACGAAGCTCAGGCCATGGCGGCGCTGGAAAAGCTCAAGGCTTCCAGCTACAGCATCGCCAAGCGTGAAGACAAGCCGACCAGCAGCAAGCCTTCGGCGCCTTTCATCACCTCGACCCTGCAGCAGGCTGCCAGTAACCGCTTGGGCTTCGGCGTGAAGAAAACCATGATGATGGCCCAGCGTCTGTACGAAGCGGGTTACATCACTTACATGCGTACCGACTCGACCAACTTGTCCGCTGACGCGGTAAGCATGGCGCGCGATTACATCGAAGCCGAGTTCGGCAAGAAGTACCTGCCGGAATCGCCAAACGTCTACAGCAGCAAGGAAGGCGCACAAGAGGCTCACGAAGCGATTCGTCCTTCTGACGTGAACACGCATCCGAGCAAGCTGAGCGGCATGGAGCGCGATGCTGAGCGCCTGTATGAGCTGATCTGGCGCCAGTTCGTTGCATGCCAGATGCCTCCGGCGCAATACCTGTCGACTACCGTCAGTGTCGCGGCCGGGACCTTCGAGTTGCGTGCCAAGGGTCGTATCCTCAAGTTTGACGGTTACACCCGTGCCTTGCCGCAGATGACCAAGCCGGGCGATGACGACGTATTGCCGGACATGGCTCAGGGCGAAACCCTGAAGCTGATCAAGCTCGACCCGAGCCAGCACTTCACCAAGCCGCCTGCGCGTTACTCGGAAGCGAGCCTGGTAAAAGAGATGGAAAAACGTGGCATCGGTCGTCCGTCGACTTATGCGGCAATCATCTCGACCATTCAGGATCGTGGTTATGTAGCGCTGCACAATCGCCGTTTCTACTCCGAAAAAATGGGCGATATCGTTACCGAGCGGCTGTCCGAGAGCTTTTCCAACCTGATGGACTATGGCTTCACGGCCGGCATGGAAGAAAACCTCGATGACGTGGCCCAGGGCGAGCGTGACTGGAAAAACGTGCTCGACGAGTTCTACGGTGATTTCCGCAAGAAACTCGAAGTAGCTGAAGCGCCGGACAGCGGAATGCGTTCCAACGAACCGGTGATGACTGATATTCCGTGCAAGGTGTGCGGCCGCCCGATGCAGATTCGTACTGCATCTACCGGTGTGTTCCTTGGTTGCTCGGGTTACAGCCTGCCACCGAAAGAACGTTGCAAGGCTACCGTCAACCTGACGCCGGGCGATGAAATCGCCGAAGACGACGAAGGTGAATCCGAGTCCCGTGTCCTGCGCGGCAAGCATCGCTGCCATATCTGCAGCACGGCAATGGATGCTTACCTGCTGGATGAGAAGCGCAAGCTGCACATCTGCGGTAACAACCCGGATTGCGTTGGCTTTGAAGTGGAAGAGGGCAACTACCGGATCAAGGGTTACGAAGGTCCGAGCCTGGAGTGTGACAAGTGCGGCAGTGAGATGCAGCTCAAGACGGGCCGCTTCGGCAAGTTCTTTGGTTGTACCAATCCTGACTGCAAGAACACTCGCAAGCTGCTCAAGAGTGGCGACGCAGCTCCACCGAAGATGGATCCGGTGAAGATGCCTGAGCTCAAGTGCGATAAGGTCGACGATACGTACATTCTGCGTGACGGCGCATCCGGGTTGTTCCTCGCGGCCAGTCAGTTCCCGAAAAATCGTGAAACCCGCGCGCCGCTGGTCATGGAGATTGCACCGCACAAGGACGAGATCGATCCGAAGTATCACTTCCTGTGTGATGCACCGAAAAAAGATCCGGACGGACGCCCAACAGTGATCCGCTACAGCCGCAAGACGAAAGAGCAGTACGTTCAGACTGAAGTGGAAGGAAAGCCAACCGGCTGGAAAGCGTTCTACGACGGCAAGGCCTGGAAGGTCGAAGACAAGCGTTGATTTAACGCCTGACTGAACACAAAGCCCTCGGTATGCTGGTCGTGCCGAGGGTTTTGTTGTTTTGGCTGGGTGAAACTCCGGTAGGAGCGAACTTGTTCGCGAGCCGTTGTGGCTGATACACCGCTTCGCGAACAAGTTCGCTCCTACCAGGAAGCATTTAATTGAGCTAATTTGACAAGGCTTGGCTTCAGGTCTTGCTCATCGCTACGGAGACTGCCGCCATGGCGCACGAACTGTATACCCGCACCAATCAAAAGATTTATTTCGCCGGTCTCGCTCTGGAGTCCATGGGCAAGGCGCAGGAAGGCCGTGCCATGAACGCTCAGGCGCTGTTGCAGGCGGAGCGCGAGTCGGCGTTGTTCCATCTGTATGGCGCTTTGCTGGGTTTGTGTCACGAGATCGCCGGTTACTATCGTCTGCCGCAAGCCAATGCGCCACGTGCCGAGATGCTGCTCAATCAGGAAGTGCTGGATGCCCTGGCGATTCCGGAAATGGCCGAACTGGTCGAGTTGGCTCAACACCGGGAAACCTGGCTGGCTCAGTTGCTGGCAGCGTACAACGCCTTGTTCGAACCGCCGCGCGCGCCGAAAAAAGTGAAAGGCGATGTAACACAGCCATTGATTGTGGCGGTCAACCTCGATGAAGAGCCTGAGGTTGAGCTGACCCGCGAAGAACTGGAAAGCTGGCGCCAACAGCTCAAAGGGCTGGCGATTCGCTTCCGCGAAGGCCTCAGCGAGTGCTGAAGTGCAGTGATTGATTGCTCAATGCGTTCCGTTTTCAAGACGGCTGTTTCAAACAGCTCTGGCACTACGGCTTGTCATAAAACGGGAACAGGCCCTAGGGGCTGGGTCGACAGGCTGCTACAATGTCGGCCTTTCGTGGAGTACTGCCCTGATGCCAACATCGTTTCTTGAAATTGTGGAACTGCCTGACGGCCGTATAGAACTGCGTCGTGCCGATGATGAGGGGTCGTTGGTGACGTTGGATTTCTCCGCCGATGCCAAAGAGTTCCTGCAAGGGCAACATGTCGAAATCGCCAAGGCAATGTTGAGTGTCGGTGTACAGATGGCGGGTCGTCTTGCTGAAGGCGAGCTGGAAAAAGATACCGGCCCGCGAGTTCTTCACTAAAGCTGACTTCGCCCGCAATACCTAGCCCAGACGAATGTTGAGGCTCTGTGCATCACCCATTTTTGCCGCGCTGATCAGTTGTTGACGCAATCCTGTACCGAGCGGATTGATCCAGCTGACAACCGTGTGACTGCGGCCGAGGCGAAGTGCCTCGCGCGTCAGTTCAAATGCGCTTTGCGTCCCGCGTGGCTGCAGCAGCAAGATCCGCTCGCGGTTGAGGCCTGCATCACGCAGCCAGCTTTGGGTAAGGCTGGACGGTGGCGCGATCAGGGTCAGCCATCGAGCGTTGGACTCTTCGCTCAGCTCACGCAGGATTGGCGCCAGTAGACTCAGGCAGTTTCCGGCGGCACCACGCAATGACAGCTCACTGAAGACTTCAGGTTCATTGTTCCATGACGGTACTGCGGCTTCTTTGAGCATGGGCGCAATAGGCTGCGCGAGGAATGCTTCAAACAGCGGAAGTTGTGATTGCGGGGCCTGGACGAACTGCATGATGTCTCCTTAGCGACGGATAACGCCGACGCTCAAACCTTCGATAACCAGTTCCTGATCCTTGAGATTCACTTCGATGGGCGCGAAGTCCGGGTTTTCGGCAATCAGCCAGACTTTGCTGCCTTCACGCTTGAATCGCTTGACCGTCACTTCGTCGCCAATGCGCGCTACCACGATCTGGCCGTTGCGGGCCTCACGGGTGGTGTGCACGGCGAGTAGATCGCCATCAAAAATGCCGACATCTTTCATGCTCATGCCTTGCACCCTTAACAGGTAATCGGCACTTGGGTGAAAAAATGCAGGGTTGATGTTGCAGGATTCTTCAATGTGTTGCTGAGCCAGTATCGGCGCACCTGCAGCGACGCGACCGATGATGGGCAAACCACTTTCTTCGGGCTTTGCTTCAAAGCCTGGGATGCGAATGCCCCGGGAAGCGCCCGGCGTCATCTCGATAGCGCCCTTGCGAGCGAGGGCTTTCAAATGTTCTTCTGCGGCGTTGGGCGATTTGAAACCCAGTTCCTGAGCGATCTCCGCACGGGTAGGCGGGTAGCCGTTGTCTTCAAGACAGCGCTTGATGAATCCCAGAATTTCAGCTTGGCGTGGCGTCAGTTTAATCATGTTGATCGCTCTGTCTTTTTATACAGTGACTGGGATTATATACAGTACGAGCGAGTTGGCAATCGTCCTTTTCTCAGACTTGTTTTCAAGCTCCGGGGGCGGCGCGCCAGGGCGGACCAAGTGGGTGGCTACAGCCCGCGGTTTATATGGTTAAATACGCCCCTGTCGGCCCATGGAGTATCGCGGACTTGACAGATACATAATCTGAAACGTATGTTTCAAACAAGTGTTTGTCAGGCAGAGAACCATGGCCCAGTCGGAAACAGTTGAACGCATTCTTGATGCTGCCGAGCAGTTGTTCGCGGAGAAAGGCTTCGCAGAGACGTCGCTACGGTTGATTACCAGCAAGGCGTCGGTCAACCTCGCGGCGGTCAACTACCACTTCGGCTCCAAGAAGGCGCTGATTCAGGCTGTGTTCTCGCGCTTCCTCGGGCCTTTCTGTATCAGCCTTGACCGTGAGCTGGAGCGCCGTCAGGCCAGGCCTGATCAAAAGCCGACGCTGGAAGAGTTGCTGGAGATGCTTGTCGAACAAGCCCTCGTGGTGCAGCCACGCAGCAATAATGATCTGTCGATCTTCATGCGTCTGCTTGGTCTGGCGTTCAGCCAGAGCCAGGGCCACTTGCGCCGTTACCTGGAAGACATGTACGGCAAGGTTTTCCGCCGTTACATGGTGCTGGTCAACGAGGCTGCACCTCGCATACCTCCCATTGAGCTGTTCTGGCGTGTGCATTTCATGCTCGGTGCTGCGGCGTTCAGCATGTCCGGCATCAAGGCGCTAAGGGCAATTGCCGAAACCGACTTCGGCGTCAACACCTCGATTGAGCAGGTCATGCGCCTGATGGTGCCGTTTCTGGCCGCTGGCATGCGTGCTGAAACCGGCGTGACCGACGCCGCAATGATTGCTGCGCAACTCAAGCCGCGCACCAAAAGCAGCTCTGCTATCCCCAGTACCGCCAAGGCCTGACTGTTCGCGCATTGCGCCAGGCTCGATGATCAAGCACCATTGCCCGGACTGGATATCGGCAATGGTGTTTTTTTATGAGTTCTGGCCTGCAAGGCTCTTTAATGGTGGATGTCGCGGGCACCTGGTTGACCGCCGAGGATCGCCAGTTTCTGCGTCAGCCCGAAGTGGGCGGCCTGATCATTTTTGCCCGCAACATCGAGCACCCACGCCAGGTTCGTGAGCTGAGTGCGGCGATTCGTGCGGTACGGCCTGATTTACTGTTGGCAGTGGACCAGGAGGGCGGGCGCGTGCAGCGCCTGCGTCAGGGTTTTGTGCGACTGCCTGCCATGCGTTCGATTGCTGACCAGCCCAATGCCGAGGCGCTGGCTGAGCACTGCGGCTGGCTGATGGCGACGGAAGTTCTGGCGGTAGACCTGGACCTGAGTTTTGCGCCTGTGCTTGATCTGGACTACCAGCGTAGCGCTGTTGTCGGTACCCGCGCTTTCGAGGGTGATCCCGAACGAGCAGCGTTGTTGGCAGGCGCTTTCATTCGCGGGATGAATGCCGCTGGCATGGCCGCCACCGGCAAGCATTTTCCAGGGCATGGCTGGGCTGAGGCTGACTCCCACGTGGCGATACCCAACGACGAGCGCAGTCTTGAGCAGATCCGCGCCAATGATCTGGTGCCGTTTGCCCGGCTGAGCAAGCAACTGGCGGCCGTGATGCCTGCGCATGTGATTTATCCGCAGGTCGACTCCCAACCCGCTGGTTTTTCCCGGCGCTGGTTGCAGGAGATTTTGCGCGGTGAGTTGAAGTTCGACGGCGTGATTTTCAGT
The DNA here is from genome assembly GCF_002699985.1 of Pseudomonas sp. ICMP 561. GTDB lineage: Bacteria > Pseudomonadota > Gammaproteobacteria > Pseudomonadales > Pseudomonadaceae > Aquipseudomonas > Aquipseudomonas quasicaspiana. The sequence continues at coordinate 54,802 of NZ_LKBT01000016.1, forward strand.
GATGACCTGTCCATGGCGGGTGCCCATGTGGTTGGCGATGCTGCCAGTCGTATTGAAGCCGCATTGAGCGCCGGTTGTGACATGGGGCTGGTCTGTAATGATCGAGCGGCCGCAGAGCTGGCGTTGACTGCTGCACAGCGGCTCAAGGTCAAGCCGTCGCCCCGTATCGCCAGGATGCGCGGTCAGGCTTTTGCCAGCACCGAGTATCGTCAACACCCGCGCTGGCTTGCCGCGCTTGAAGCCTTGCGCACCGCGCAATTGATCGACTAAGGATTTCTCATGACTGTTTACGCAATTTACGCAATTATTGGTGGTACCGGGCTGACTCAGCTCGAGGGCTTGAGCATTCGTCAGTCTTTGCCGGTGAATACACCCTACGGCGTTCCTTCCGGCGAGATTCAGATCGGTGATTATGCCGGTCGCGAAGTGATGTTTCTGGCGCGTCACGGCCATCCACATCGCTTCCCGCCGCATCAGGTGAATTATCGCGCCAATATCTGGGCCCTGAAGCACGCTGGTGCCGAGGCGATTCTGGCGGTCAACGCGGTGGGCGGGATTCATCCGGCCATGGGCACCGGGCATTTTTGCGTGCCTCACGACCTGATCGATTACACCAGTGGTCGTCAGCACACGTTCTTTGCTGATGATCTGGAGCAAGTGACCCACATCGACTTCAGCTATCCCTACAGTGAAGCGCTGCGCGGACGTCTGATTGCGGCGTTGGCGGCTGAGGGTTGTGAATTCAGCGAGCGGGGCGTTTATGCCTGCACTCAGGGTCCACGGCTTGAAACTGTCGCCGAGATCATCCGCCTTGAGCGTGATGGCTGCGACATCGTAGGCATGACCGGCATGCCGGAAGCTGCGCTGGCTCGTGAGCTGGAACTGGAATATGCCTGTCTGGCGCTGGTGGTCAATCCTGCCGCGGGCAAGTCGTCCGCTGTTATCACCATGGCTGAAATCGAACAGGCCTTGCATGACGGGATGGGGAAAGTGAAGGCGACACTGGCACGGGTGCTGGACGCGGTTTGACAAGGTTTACTGTGTAGGAGCCGAGCTGGCTCGCGATGAACGATGATTCTATATTCACGATAAACCGCAGTGTCTGAATCGCGGGCAAGCCCGGCTCCCACAGATATCGGCGATCCCTGTAGGAGCTGCCGAAGGCTGCGAAGGCGGTCTTGTCTGACACACCGCCTTCGCAGCCTTCGGCAGCTCCTACGGGGGCGTAATGCACTTACTTCTTGTCTTTTCTGGTCTGGGCGGGCAATGGCGCAAACAGGGCGGCAATGTCTTCGCTTTGCAGCTTCCAGTCGCCCGTCACCCGGCCATCCAGCACCCCGGCTGCGAGTGCTGATTTTTCCTGCTGCAGGCGCTGGATCTTCTCTTCCACGGTGCCTCGGGCAATCATCTTGTAGACGAATACCGGTTTGTCCTGGCCGATGCGATAAGCACGGTCGGTGGCCTGGTTTTCGGCTGCCGGGTTCCACCATGGATCGTAATGGATCACGGTGTCGGCCGCTGTCAGGTTAAGGCCGGTGCCGCCTGCTTTCAGGCTGATCAGAAAGATCGGCAGCTTGCCCGCCTGGAACGCTTGCACGGGCGTGCGCCGGTCTCGGGTCGATCCGGTAAGCAGGGCGTATTCAATGCCGCGTTGCTTGAGTTCGGCTTCGATCAGGGTCAGCATCGAAGTGAACTGCGAAAACAGCAGGATCTTCCTGCCTTCGGCCAGCAGCTCTTCGAACATCTCCATCAGGCTTTGCAGTTTGGCGGAGTGGCCCTGACGCGGGTTGGCCGGGGCGCTGTTGACCAGACGCAAGTCGCAACACACCTGGCGCAGCTTGAGCAACGCCTCAAGGATGATGATCTGACTGCGCGCTACACCTTTGCGGGTGATCTCGTCGCGGACTTTCTTGTCCATGGCCAGGCGAACAGTTTCGTATACATCGCGCTGGGCCTCGTTAAGTTCGACCCAATGGATGATCTCGGTCTTGGGTGGCAGCTCGGTGGCGACCTGTTCCTTGGTGCGACGCAGCAGGAACGGTTTGATCCGCGCGTTCAGATGCTGCAGGCGCTCCATGTTGCCGTGCTTCTCGATGGGGTTACGGTAGTTGCTGTTGAATTCCTTGCTGCTGCCCAGCCAGCCGGGCATCAGGAAGTGAAACAGCGACCACAGTTCGCCCAGATGATTTTCCAGCGGCGTACCACTGAGGCACAGACGTTGCCGGGCATTCAGGCTGCGAGCAGCCTGAGCGGCTTTGCTGTTCGGGTTCTTGATGTATTGCGCTTCATCGAGGATCAATGTGTGCAGTTGCAACTTCGCAAGCACTTCTTCGTCCCGAGGTAGCAGGGCATAAGTCGTCAGAATCAGGTCGTACTGATTCAGGTTTTCGAAGTCGGCGTGGCGATTGGCACCATACAGCGCCAGTACCCGCAATTGCGGCGTGAAGTTCTCGGCCTCGTCCAGCCAGTTGGGAATCAGGCTGGTGGGCATCACGGCCAGCGCCGGACGATCCAGGCGGCCGGCCTGTTTCTCCATGAGCAGGTGTGCCAGGGTCTGCAGGGTTTTACCCAGCCCCATGTCATCGGCCAGCACGCCACCGACTTCCAGTTCACGCAGCGACTGCATCCAGCTCAGGCCTTCGTGCTGGTAGGGCCGCAATGTGGCGTTAAGCCCTTCGGGTACGACGACCGGAGCGTCCTTGATATTGGCCAGCCGGTCCGCGAACTGGCGTAGACGATCGCCGCCTTGCCAGCTCAGGGGCAAGTCATCCAGCTCACCGAGGCGCGTGGCGTCGGCAGTGTTCAGCCGTAACGAGTTGCTGCCTTCTTCGCGCCAATAAAAATCGCCCAGGGTGGCCAGTACCGGTTTCAGACGCCCGTAGGGCAGGGCGATCTGCACCGGCCCACCGCCATTTTGGGTGAAGTGATTGAGCTGCACGAGCAGTTGTTCATCGTCGCCGCGCTTGGCGATCCCGGCCGCGCTCATCAATTCCGGATGACTGCGCAGCAGATTGATCAGGATCGGCAGAAGGCTCAGGCGTTCGCCGTTGACGATGATGCCCAGTTCCAGATCGAACCAGTCGCGCTCGGCCTCTTCGTCAATGACCGCGTACCAGTCGTCCACGGGCGTCACGTCGAAGGCAAAGTCGTCAGTGATAACGATTTCCCAGCCTTGTTCTTCAAGGCGCGGCAAGTCGTTGAGCACGAAGTGCAGCCAGGCCTTGTCGTTGGGCAGGTCGAACATATCACCGGCGGTGTCCGGCAGCGCTTTGCTTTGCCGCGTTGCGACCCGGAAACCCATGTCCTGCAGAACCTGGCGTTGCTGGCGTTCCAGCTCGCCCTGACGGCGGATACGCAGGGTCTCTGTTTCACGGTGTTCGATGATGTCGCTTTTCTGGTTAACCAGATCGCTGCCCAGAGAGCTGACCAGGATGCTGACGTTAGCCGTGCCGGTGGCGTAGTGTTTGTCGTAGCCGAAGGCAAGGGCGGCGCGATGCTGGATGTGCCGTTGCATGCGGCCGTTACGCGGTTCGTAGGCGCTGAACTCGACGCTGGCCAGCATCAGGCGCGGCTGCGGTTTTATGTCGTCGACCAGCCGTTCGGGCAGGGCTGGCGCTTTTTCGATGCGCGGTCGCTGCACTGACGGAGTGGTGTCCAGCGCAGCCTCCAAAGCGTTGCTGTTCTGCGGTGCATGAAGATAAAACAAGGCCGCCACACAATGCTTGCAGTTCTCGCGCATCGGGCAAGTGCATTTGCAGATCAGGGCATTGGCGAAGCGGTCAGGGTCTCTGAACTTGAAAGTCTGTGTATAGACTTCCGAACCTGAGCCTCGGCATGTCGTACGTGCGGAGTCAGGGTTGAGTTCCTCAAGCTGAATACGGTCTTCGTGGGCATAGTCAAACCCCCGTTCAACGGTTCTGCTGGTAAATAAATCTGTCCACGACCAAGCGAGGACCTTTTCAAGATTGGACGACACAGTTCAGGACAGCCCTACGCCGTAGCGATGCTTGAATGGAAAAAGAAGCACGTGTTGCGCTACTTGAATAATTAAAGAGGCGATACTTTCACCAGCATGGCCAGACTTCCGTGGTCCATATAGATCAACTCGCCGTTCTTGACCCGGGTGGTCTGTTTCAGGCGTTCGCTGCTGGTCAGCACACCATGGGCGTCAAGCTGGTTGACCCAGAAGTCTGCCGCGATATCGGTAAAGCGTGCAATGCCTATGCTCAAGGTGCCTTCAATCGGGAAGTGTCCCCACTGTTCCTCACCGCTGCTGACGGCGACCTTTCCCGGCTCTGCACTCAGGCTCTGCTGCCAGGCGCGGTGCAGCAATACCTGGTAAGTACCGCTGGCGTTCAGTTTGTCAGCCAGGTCCTTCAAGGCAATTCCGCGCTCACTCTGTGCATCAATCTTCTGTGCGTTGGCTGCCCAGTTCTCAGGTGCGACCTGACGCGTTGCAGCCGGTTCGCCTTGCTGGCGGAACAGGATCATTTCGACCTGAAAGTTGCCATCGGCAAAGGCTGCTGGCGCGATCAGCGTCAGCAGCAGGATGAGTGAGTGAAGCACACGCATGGATGAATCCTTCAAGCAGTTTTCGGGGTCAGGCGCTCGAACAGCGCTTCAATGGTGTTAAAGCGTTCTTCCGGACGCTCCATGGGCACCATGAATTTGAACAGCGTGGCACCTTCGAACTTATAGCGGTTGGGTTGGCCCTGAATCAATTTGATCAGGGTCAGTGGATCAACCGGCGTGTCCGCAGCAAACTCGATACGCCCGCCTTGAGGGCCTGCATCGACCTTCTTGATGCCCAGTTGCTCGGCCTGCAATTTGAGCAGGGTAATGCGCACCAGATGCTTGGTTGGCTCGGGGAGCAAGCCGAAGCGATCGATCATTTCCACTTGAAGATCCTTGAGGCTGTCTTCGTCAGTGGCATTGGCGATGCGCTTGTAGAGAATCAGGCGGGTATGCACATCCGGCAAATAGGCTTCCGGTATCAGGGCTGGCACGCGCAGGTTGATCTCCGGTCCGCCGCCCAGTGGCTGATCAAGGTTCGGTTGTTCGCCCTTGCGGATCGATTTCACCGCACGTTCGAGCATTTCCATGTACAGCGTGAAGCCTACTGCCTGAATCTGCCCGCTCTGGCCGTCGCCCAGCAGCTCGCCAGCGCCACGGATTTCCAGGTCGTTGGTGGCCAGTACAAAACCGGCACCCAGATCCTGAGTATTGGCGATGGCCTCCAGACGCTTTTCTGCATCCGGGGTGATTTGCTTGCGTGGCGGTGTCAGCAGGTAAGCATAGGCCTGGTGGTGACTGCGTCCAACCCGGCCACGCAATTGGTGTAGTTGCGCCAGACCGAATTTATCAGCGCGCTCGATAATGATGGTGTTGGCACTTGGTACGTCGATGCCGGTTTCGATAATGGTCGAGGCGATCAGAACGTTGAAGCGCTTGTGATAGAAGTCGCTCATCACCTGTTCGAGGTCGCGTTCACGCATTTGACCGTGACCGATACCGATACGCGCTTCCGGCACCAGTTCGGCCAGATCGGCGGCGCATTTTTCGATGGTCTTCACATCGTTGTGCAGGTAGTACACCTGACCGCCGCGCAGCAGTTCACGCAGCAAGGCTTCTTTGACCGTTGGCTTGTTCTGCTCCATGACGAAGGTCCGCACGGACAGGCGTCGGGCAGGCGGCGTGGCGATGATCGACAGATCGCGCATACCCGACACCGCCATGTTCAGCGTTCGCGGAATTGGCGTCGCGGTCAGGGTCAGAATATCGACTTCGCTGCGCAACGCCTTGAGCTGTTCTTTCTGACGCACACCAAAACGGTGTTCTTCGTCGATGATGACCAGGCCCAGATTCTTGATCTTCACGTCGTCCTGCAGCAGCTTGTGCGTGCCGATGACGATGTCGATTTTGCCCTCAGCCAGATCCGCAACCGCGGCACTGACTTCCTTGGCGGACTTGAAGCGACTCATCACTTCAACGCTCACCGGCCAATCGGCGAAGCGGTCGCGGAAGCTGTTGTAGTGCTGCTGGGCGAGCAGGGTGGTCGGCACCAGAATCGCCACCTGACGACCACCATGCACGGCAATGAACGCTGCGCGCATGGCCACTTCGGTCTTGCCGAAGCCCACATCGCCACAGACCAGCCGGTCCATGGGTTTCGGCGCGAGCATGTCGGCGCGGACGGCATCGATCGTGGTTTGCTGGTCCGGTGTTTCTTCAAACGGAAAGCCCGCGCTGAACGTGGCGTAGTCGGCTTTGGGGTCGGCGAATGCGTAGCCTTCCCGGGCTGCGCGGCGGGCATAAATGTCCAGTAGTTCGGCCGCGACGTCGCGCACTTGTTCGGCGGCTTTGCGTTTGGCTTTCTGCCAGGTTTCCGAGCCCAGTCGGTGCAGCGGGGCCAGAGCGTCGTCGCTGCCGGTATAACGGGCGATCAGGTGCAGGTTGGCCACCGGGACATACAGCTTGGCGTCCTCGGCGTAGGCCAGCATCAGGAACTCCGCGACCTGATTTTCCACTTCCAGTGTCGCCAGCCCCAGATAGCGACCGACGCCATGGTCGATGTGAACGACCGGAGCACCTTCACGCAGTTCGGTGAGGTTTTTGATGACGGCGTCATTATTGCCACCGTCGGTGCGTTTCTCACGACGCCGACGCTGCATCACCCGTTGCCCGAACAGCGGGCTTTCAGCGATCAGGGCGATAGCAGGTTGTTCGAGCAGCAGGCCGTCATCCAGTGGAGCGATGGTGATCGACAGGCGATCCTTGCCCTCAACGAAGTCATTCCAGCTGTCGACCGTTTTAGGTCGCAGCTTCAGACGTTCGAGCAGTTCCAGCAGCACCTCGCGGCGACCCGCTGACTCTGCGGTAAACAGGATGCGGCCGTCGAACTCTTCAATGAATTTCGACAGGGCGGCCAATGGCTGACTGGCCTTGGCTTCGATCGCCAGCTCCGGCAGCAACTGCGCCGGAAAGCGCTCACGGCCGACGCCGGTGTCGACGTCCTGCTGGCTCGCCACTACCCGAGGCCAGCTTTTCAGGCGGGCAAAGCAGTCTTCCACAGGCAGGAACAATTCAGCGGGAGGCAGGAGAGGCCGCTCGGGGTCTACGCGACGCTCCTCGTAACGGTTGCGTACGTCATTCCAGAAGTTTTCTGCGGCCTGTTCAATGCCCGGCAGGGAAAACACTTGAGTGTCCTGAGGCAGATAGTCGAACAGCGTCGAGGTCTCTTCAAAGAACAATGGCAGGTAATACTCGATACCGGCCGGTGTGATGCCGCTGCTCAGGTCCTGAAAGATCGGGCTGCGACGGAAATCCACATCAAAGCGTTCGCGAAACCGGGCCTTGAAGCGTGTCACCTCTTCCTTTTGCAACGGGAATTCACGCGCAGGCAAAAGGCGAACCGACTCGACTTTATCGATGGAGCGCTGGGTTTCAGGATCAAAGGTGCGCAGCGTTTCGATTTCGTCATCGAACAGGTCGATCCGGTACGGCAGTTTGCTGCCCATCGGGAACAGGTCGATCAGGTTGCCGCGTACCGTGAATTCGCCGTGCTCGTAAACCGTGTCGACATACCGGTAGCCGCTGGCCTCCAGGCGTGTACGCATGGCCTCGATATCAAGCGTCTGGCCAATGTCCAGAACCAGACTGCTGCCCAGCAGGAACTTGGTCGGTGCCAAACGATGTAGGGCTGTGGTGATGGGCACTACCAGAACGCCATGCACCAGCTCCGGCAGGCGATAAAGGCTCGCAATCCGCTGGGAAATGATGTCCTGGTGCGGTGAGAACAAATCGTAGGGCAGGGTTTCCCAGTCCGGGAAATGCAACACCGGCAAGCTGGGTGCAAAGAACTTCAGCTCTTGCTCGAGTCGCTCGGCACTTTGGCTGTCGGCGGTCAAAAGCAGGGTGAAGCGCTTGGCGGCACTGGCGGCCTCGGCAATCGCCAGGCTCAGCGCGGCACCGGGAAGGTTGCCCCAGTGTTGTTTGCCTGCCGCGGCAGGGAGTAGCGGTAGACGCAGAACAGGCACGGAAGATTGAGCTCCAAGCGTTGCGACGAGGGCCGCGATTGTACCGGGGGAAGGGTGCAAATGTCAGGTCTAAGACTACGCTGTGATTCAGAAGTGCACGCCTTGGCAATTTCTGAAGTGCAGCGGAACAAAATGTAGTGCTCGCTGATCTGACTACGGCGCATTGCCCTTAAACAAAGGCGGCGGCATAATGTAGCCCCTTTTTTCAGCCCCTACATGTGGAAGGTTCCCGTGACTCAGAAGCCCGACCAGTGTCTTGGTGAATGGATTGATCGTGAAGCTCTCGCCGAGACGATGATCCCGCTTATCGGTCAGCTCTACCGCAATAATAATGTGGTGAGTTCGATCTATGGCCGCAGCCTGATCAATCGATCGGTTATCGCGATTCTCAAAGCTCACCGCTTTGCGCGTCACCGCCAGTCCGATGCAAGCGAGTTGTCCGTACACGAGACTTTCCCGCTCGTTAAGGCCATGAGCGAGCTCAAGCTGGGCTCAGCCTCGGTGGACCTCGGCAAACTGGCCGTCAAGTTCAAGACTGAAGGCAACGGCCGCACCGCCGAGCAGTTCGTTCGTGAAGAGCTGGCCGAGCTGGTGGGGCAGCAGAACGCGTCGCCACGCAAGGGCACTGATGTTGTGCTGTACGGTTTCGGCCGGATTGGTCGCCTGCTGGCGCGCATCCTGATCGAAAAAACCGGCGGCGGCGATGGCCTGCGTCTGCGTGCAATCGTCGTCCGTAAAGGCGCCGAGAACGATCTGGTCAAGCGCGCCAGCCTGCTGCGCCGCGACTCTGTGCATGGTTCCTTCGATGGCACCATCACGGTTGATGAAGCCAACAGCACCATCACTGCGAACGGCAACCTGATTCAGGTGATCTACGCCAAGAACCCGACCGAAGTGGATTACACCCAGTACGGTATCAAGGACGCTCTGCTGGTGGACAACACCGGTGTATGGCGTGATGCCGACGGTCTGGGTCAGCACCTTGGGTGCCCGGGCATCGACCGCGTGGTGCTCACCGCTCCAGGCAAAGGCAAGCTGAAAAACATCGTGCACGGTATCAACCACGGTGAAATCACTGCTGACGACAAGATCGTTTCTGCGGCTTCCTGCACCACCAACGCCATCGTGCCGGTGCTCAAGGCCGTCAACGACAAGTTCGGCATCGTCAATGGTCACGTTGAAACGGTTCACTCGTACACCAACGACCAGAACCTGATCGACAACTTCCACAAGGGCGATCGCCGTGGTCGTAGCGCCGCGCTGAACATGGTGATCACCGAAACCGGTGCTGCCACTGCCGCTGCCAAGGCACTGCCTGAGCTGGCTGGCAAACTGACCGGCAACGCGATTCGCGTACCGACGCCGAACGTTTCCATGGCGATTCTCAACCTGAACCTTGAGAAAGCGACCACCCGCGAAGAAATCAACGAGTACCTGCGCTACATGGCGTTGCACTCGGACCTGCACAAGCAGATCGACTTCGTGAACTCGCAGGAAGTGGTTTCCACTGACTTCGTCGGCTCGCGCCACGCCGGTGTAGTAGATGCTGAAGCAACCATCGCCAACGATAACCGCGTTGTTCTGTACGTCTGGTACGACAACGAATTCGGTTACAGCCACCAGGTGGTGCGCGTGATGGAAGACATGGCGGGCGTTAACCCACCAGCATTTCCGCGTTAAGCCTCAGGTTAAGCGCTAAAAAAACGCCCCGGCCGGGTCACTGGTCGGGGCGTTTTTTTGTGGTCTGGTATCTGTAGGAGCGCTCCCGTCGTCCAGACGCCGCGCTGTCGCGCCAAACGAAGGGGCCGTAGGACCGGCTTCAGCCGGGAGGGCAATGTCCCTGACGAAAAGAAATAGTGCGAATGTACCGACGTCCTCCCGGCTAAAGCCGGTCCTACGAGATCCCGATATTTCAGTGACTTATGCGTTGTTCGATAAGGGCTACCGAAGGCTATGTACCTGACACTCCGCTATTCGCAGCCTTCGGCAGCTCCTACAGAATCCACTCAGCCGGCAGTCACAGCCTCAGGCGCTTGCAGTTTTTGCCCGCCCTTGCGGAACAGCACAAGTGTGGCGACCAGCCCAAGAATTGCTGCGCCTGTCAGCCAGATGCCTGGTGCAGCCTTGTTGTCCAGCGCGTGAATCAGGTAGGTACACGCTGCCGGGGTAAAGCCGCCAAAGGTTGCGGTTGCCAGGCTGTAGGCCAGGGAGAAGCCAGTTGTGCGCACTTCCACCGGCATGATCTCGGTCAGGGCAACCACCATCGCGCCGTTGTACGAGCCGTACAGGAATGACAACCAGAGCTCGACCATCAGCAGGTTACCGAAGCTCGGGTTGGCGACCAGCCAAGACAGGGCAGGGTACGCCGTCGCAATGGCCAGAACGGTTGCGGCAACCAGCAAAGGTTTGCGGCCAATACGGTCAGACAGCGCGCCCATCACCGGCAGCCAGATGAAGTTCGAAATCCCGACGAAAACCGTGACGATCAAGCTGTCGAGGTCGGACAGGTGCAGCTCGTTTTTACCGAATGTCGGCGTATAAGCAGTAATCAGATAGAAGGACACGGTGGTCATGATCACCAGTGCCATGCCGCCGAGCACGAGGCCGAAGTTCTGGCCAATCGAGCGCACCACTTCTTTCAGCGTCGGGCGATGAGTGCGAGCTTCGAATTCCGGGGTTTCTTCCATCGAGCGGCGAATCACGAAAATCACCGGTACAATCAGGCAACCGATCAGGAACGGCACGCGCCAGCCCCATTCGCCCATCTCTTCCGGGCTCAGCCAATGGTTCAGGGCAACACCCAGCAAGCCGGCGAAGACCACGGCGGCCTGCTGACTGGCGGACTGCCAACTGACGAAGAAACCTTTACGGCCAGGGGTAGATATCTCCGCCAGATAAACCGAGACACCTCCCAGTTCCACGCCAGCAGAAAAGCCCTGTAGTAAACGACCCAGCAGCACCAGCAACGGCGCAGCGACGCCGAGGGTTGCATAACCCGGCACACAGGCAATCAGCACTGTGCCCATGGCCATCATGGCCAAGGTTACAACCAGACCTTTTTTTCGGCCGTGGCGGTCAATGTAAGCGCCAAGGAAGATCGCCCCCAGCGGACGCATGAGGAAGCCAGCGCCGAACGTTGCCAGTGAAAGCATCAGTGAGGCGAATGCGCTGTCGGCAGGGAAGAAGGTTTTGGCGATGGCAGTGGCGTAGAAGCCGTAGACCATGAAGTCAAACATTTCAAGGAAGTTGCCGCTGACAACGCGAAATATCGCCTTGCCTTTGCCGGTGTTCGAGGTCATTGAAAATTACTCGCTTGGGCTATCTGGTCAGGGCCTTGAGCACTTGCAACATCAGCCAGAAGGCTCTGGCCCGGTTGTGTTGAAGTGACAAGATCCCCAAAGGATCCGTTGTATTTTTATGTCCTGCTGCACCGCTAGAGGCTCCTGCCTGCACGCGCCGCACAATTGTAACGATATGTGTAAAACGTCTTAAAGACAACTCTTGATACTTTGTCAGCACCGGCCCTGCGCCTATATCGGTCGCTTGAATGCAGTATTTTTGTATTGCATCGCCAGGTCGCGGGCAGCGTTAACTCGCGTGAGTTATTTCAATCACGATGAGTTCAACCCATGACGATCAAATTTGACGTGGCGCATCAGTTCGCTTCACGCCCCACCTTGCGCAATCTGGCGGCAAATAGTCTGCGTAATGCGCTAATCGCTCGCTATCCGGACCTTGCCATCGACCCTGAGGAAGTTTCGGTAGTGCCTCTGCACGCCGGTGCCCAGGCTTTACCCTCTTACACAATGAGAAGATCTCTGGTGGACAGCCTCCTTGAGCATCTTGTCCAGCAGTCAACACCACAATGGATAAACACGGGCTTTGCCCTTACCGCTAGTCGCAGCGGGGCACCGGCGCGTCCGTTTGCCGTGGATATGAGGGAAATCAGCACACTTGTCGACCAGTCTGCACTGGCTCTGGTTGCGGCCTTCAAGCAGGCTATTGCTGACTTCTGGAGCCAGCCATGCATCATTGATGGCACCCGCATGACTCGCTGGATCTGGCTTTCGAGGCGGATCAGGCAGGATGTTCAGGACAGGCTGGGTGCGCCGGAGATAACGGTCTCCGATCATCAGCAGCACGCCATGCTTGGCGCGATGAGCCTTCGTCTCGATAACTACGAACAAGCGCAGACTGAGGCCGGTGTTGCGTACGTGACGATTGATGAGGGCTTTACTTCACGAACCAGAGCTCTACCCGCGCTTGTCGCGCTTGAGCAGGCTGCTGGTGAGTCTCAGGTGTTGGTTTACCGACCTTACGGGTGGTGTGAGCTCCACTCGCTGGGCGCATGGGTCACGCGCCTGCGCCTGGACTTCATTGAGGACCCTCAGCATCAATCCCTCGCTTGGGGGTTCTATGAGCCTGGCGTTGACGTATTCGATGACCTCACCCGTGGCGTCCTGGAAAATCAAATCAGGTCCGTGGGACGCTTGCAGGATTGTCTTGGGTTCAGTGTCCAGGCGCTTGAGCGATATCTTGAGGCGTCGACGGATGTAGCGGCCTTGTTCGTCAAGCCGCCTTATGCCGGATCGCTTCCTGACTGGCTGAGTAACGCCAGTGATTCCGATCGCGTTGCCTACAGCCGCTCGATGATGGCGCTGGCCGTGTTGCAGGCCAGTACCCTAGGCAAAACGTTTAACGAGGGGTTGCCGCCCATCGCGGATTTCGCATCACTGGCCATGAGCAGACAGATGCTGGCGGATCATCCGCAGGCCTCACCTTTACCGTTGAGCGAAATAGAACTGGTCATCGACAAGGTGACGGCAGTGGCACCAGCGGTTGGTGGTCAGGTGTTTGTGCAGGGCAGCGTGGAAAAGGTCCGCATGACGTTGACCGATTTTGCGTTGGAGAATCTCGTTGGATTACCGGTAGGGACCGTCACATTAAGCAGAGTCACTGGCCAGCCTTTGCCGGACTGGCTGACCGTAGATTATGTCAAGCGCCTGATTCAGGTGGTCGACGTCGGCCAGGCCTATCCGCAACTGCTGCGCAATCTGTTGATTACCGATGCTGTGGAAGCGGACCGACGTCGATTACTGTTCTGCAATCAACTGCGCATCCAGCTTCCGCTGAAGGCTCTGGAGCAGAAGCTCAGAGGCGAAGGGGGGATAAGTGCCGCGGGTTGCCGGTTGGTTTCTTCATTGATGGGCGATCTGTCTACCGTGCGCCAAGTGGATGGTCAGGCTGTGGTTCTGCGCCCGTTGGGCTTCAAGGCCAGGTCAACGGGGCAGGTGGACCTGGTCGGCAACATGTTTGTCATTGGGCCGCGGGATATCGCTTCGGGCCCACACTTGCTTTATCAGCCCTTTCTGCGTACTCCGCTGACTGAGTTCGATAGCTGGGAGGCTCTGCGCAACGCTATTGCTCAGGCGGGTGCCTTGCAGCAGCAGGTCCTTACCTGGTTCAGTGATGCGGCACGTCCTGTTTATGCCAACGGAGGGTTTGATGAACCGCACATCATTCGCTTCGGACTTGGCTCCGAATTCGAGCCTCTTGAGCGCCCGCAGCCGGCTGTTCTCAGTGATGATGTCATGGCCGGTGATCCGCTTTCTGCGTTGTTCAAGTCGACTGCACTGGCGCTGGTCGAGTTGGCTGATCGCGAGTCGGTTTCCAATGTAGAGAGCCGTTGGGCGAACCTGAAGGAAGGAGGCTGGCTGTTGCTTGACACGTTGCTGCCCCTGATTAGTGGCCCATTAGGCCAGTCCGCATGGCTTTTGCAATTACTCAATAGCACCGATCAGATGCTCACCCTGCCAGTCGATGCCGATCAAAATGCTTGCTCGGCGGCGCTTGCGGATTTGCTGCTAAACGTTGCGCTAATTGTGCTGCATCGGGGCGTCATATCAGGTGGTCTGCTGCCGAGCCCGGTGACCCAAAGCGGCGAGCCGCTGATTGAGACGGAACCCACCTCTCACGAAGTGGATTTATCGCCGATGGCCGCACGGAGGCCGGACATGGCGTCCGGTCTCGATTTCAGTTGGTCCAACCCGCTTTCTCGCCTTACTGCAGCTCAGCGCTCCAGGCTGTTGGCCTTTAATATCTCACCGGAGCCGTCCCTTGGCGCAATGGCCAATTCTGGCGTTTACACAGGTTTGTACGAAAGCCATGGAAAGTGGTACGCGCGAGTTGATACCAATCTGTTTCGTGTCATTGCTGATGAGGACGGTGTGCATATCGTCCGGGACGACGATGCCTCTGTGGCGGGACCATGGCTGGCGCGGGACGGGCTGGAATGGCGACTTGATCTGGGCCTGCATTTGCGCGGTGGTGGTCCAAAACAGAATGCTCGAAAACTGGCACAGGCCAATGCCGCCAACGCCCTGCGTATCAACAATGGCCTGGCGGAGCTCGTGAAGCGTCGTGATGCATTGCTGAAAAACATGCTGGCTTACGATCAACAGCTAAAAACTGCGCAGGGCCATGTGCGCCAGCTCTTTATGGAGCGCTATGAAAGCGATCTGACCGAGCTGGTCAGCGTGATGCAAGAGCATGTCAAACTTGAGCAGGAACAACGGCCGGGGGATCGTCCTGCTGAAAAGGATATTGCCATCGAGCTGCAAATTCTGGCCCGGCATATTTGTTACTTCGAAGGCCTGCTTTTTCAAGAGCAGGCAGCCATGGCGAATCATGAGATGGTAAGAATGCGAGCCCTGGCTTCTGCCGACGCAGTGACGCCCGAGAATGCTGAAGCTTACTTTGATCTGTTTCGCAAGTTGACGATCGCCCAGACAAAAGGCCTGCATTGGTCACAGATGCGGGAGACCTTTTGGGTTCAACTGCGTGACCTGCCAAAGGTGGGACAGGAATATTGGCGCAGTGAAGTTACGGAGGCATACAGCAACAATCAGCCTTCGAATCTGGAGTGGAAAGCCGTTCATATGTTTTCGACTCTCGAGTTGGTGTTCAGTCGTCCCGAAGTGATGCTCGAGGAGGACTTGAAGCAATTGAGGGGGCTGCGCAACGATCAAAATCTGCACGCGGCAGTGGCGTCACACCTTGAGTTGGAGAAGCCGAACGACCATTCACTGGCTGAGAGCATCAGCGTGCTGGAAAGCGCGCTGAAGGAGTACGGCAGGGTCAGTGATATCAGCACCTATATTCAGGCTTTGGAGTTTTCAGGCAGCAAAGGTCAATACCTTGAGCAGTTCATTGCACAACTTGGCGCCTTTAATGATGCCGCACTGCAGCGTCTGACCCTGCTGATCAAGGAAAAAACCGAAGCCTCGGACACCTTTGTCGCGCATATGCCCAAAGTTGCAAAGCCCGACAAGCGTGTGATCAAAACCCGTGGACACCGAACGTTCATTGGCAGCGTCCGTCAGAGTGATGCCGATGGCGAAGTGGTGGATGTCTCCGATGCGATGACCAGTAAAGTGATCAACTCATGGCATCAGCATGCTGACGGTGAGTGGGTTGAGGTCGTGACGCCCCGGCCTGCCGCGAAGCCCGTCACTTCTCGCGCTTTGCCAGCAGAGTTGCAGCGGCAGGCTCGTGAATATCTGGCAAGGGTAGAGGCCAGCATCAACAGTGCCTGGAGACAATCAAAACGGGCGAGTGAGCCGGAGGACATGGAAGATATTCTCGTTCAAAGGGCTGAAAAGCTGACCGTGCTGATCGACCAGATGAAGCCCTTCAGTGAAGAGGCATCTGCATCAGGCTTCGCAAAGGATATGCAGGATCTGGCAGTGGCGGCCGCCCGCTTGAAAGATCAGGGGCGCTTGATTCGTATTGCAATGATCAAGGCACAGCCACCCACAGCTGCGCGTATCAGTTATCTGCATCAGCAGCGGGAGATCGATATTTCCAGTTTTGGCGGTCGAAAAAATATGTCTGGAGCCCGGCGGGATGATTTCCTTCAGGAGTTTGCCATTCGCGATAAAGACCATCAGATACTCTGGTGGGCGCATTTTCACTACGCCACCGAAAATGCCAGCCCTGACGCATTCACCGCGGCGCATCTGAAATTACCGGCGCAGCGGCTTCTGGGCTACAAGGCACTGGTCAAAGCGGCCAAAGCCAATCAGGAGGTGGTCAGCATTTACCGCAGTTCGATTGGCAGGGAGATCGCTCAGCGCCTGTTTCTGGTGCTGACCCCTTGAATGGAGTCGATCGCAGCGTGGCTTGAAAGCTGCGTTGGCTTTTTTTGTGATTTGCGACGGCAAGCGCTTTATCATTTGCAGCCTTGGGGTGTTCGAATGTTTGCCGTCTGCACAACGTGGAGCGTCGCGG
The DNA here is from genome assembly GCF_002699985.1 of Pseudomonas sp. ICMP 561. Taxonomy (GTDB): domain Bacteria; phylum Pseudomonadota; class Gammaproteobacteria; order Pseudomonadales; family Pseudomonadaceae; genus Aquipseudomonas; species Aquipseudomonas quasicaspiana. The sequence continues at coordinate 71,127 of NZ_LKBT01000016.1, forward strand.
GAAAAGCCAGAGCGTCATTTTGTCGCAGACAAAAGTGGCTTGCGGCGCTACCAACGGTTAATGTTCCACGCTTCGGTGGCAGTTTAAACTTCGCGCCAGATTCTGATCCTTCATGTCGCTGGCCGCGACGTGATTTAGCCAGAGATGCCAGAGTGGCACCTCGGCCTGTTCTAAGGAGTACGCATGGCTGTCTACAACTACGACGTAGTAGTACTGGGTTCCGGCCCTGCCGGAGAAGGCGCGGCAATGAACGCCGCCAAGGCAGGGCGCAAAGTAGCGATGGTCGACAGCCGTCGGCAGGTCGGCGGTAACTGCACACACTTGGGTACCATCCCGTCCAAGGCATTGCGTCACTCGGTCAAGCAAATCATTCACTTCAACACTAACCCTATGTTCCGGGCCATTGGCGAGCCACGCTGGTTTTCGTTCCCGGACGTGTTGAAAAACGCCGAAATGGTTATTTCCAAGCAGGTTTCTTCGCGCACTGGCTATTACGCCCGTAATCGCGTCGATGTGTTCTTTGGCACTGGCAGTTTTGCTGACGAGAACAGCATCGATGTGGTGTGCGGCAACGGCGTCGTGGAGAAACTGGTCGCCAACCAGATCATTATTGCCACTGGATCGCGCCCATATCGCCCTGCGGATATCGACTTTTCCCACAAGCGTATCTACGACAGCGACACCATCCTCAGCCTCGGTCACACCCCGCGTAAGCTGATCATTTATGGCGCTGGCGTTATCGGGTGCGAGTACGCTTCGATCTTCAGTGGTCTGGGCGTCATGGTCGAGCTGGTGGATAACCGCGATCAGCTACTGAGCTTTCTGGATTCGGAAATTTCTCAGGCGTTGAGTTATCACTTCAGCAACAACAACGTGATGGTTCGCCATAACGAAGAGTACGAAAAGGTCGAAGGTCTGGATAACGGTGTGATCCTGCACCTCAAGTCCGGCAAGAAGATCAAGGCAGACGCCTTGCTGTGGTGTAACGGTCGTACCGGCAACACTGACAAGCTGGGGCTGGAGAATGTTGGTATCAAGGCTAACGGCCGCGGCCAGATTGAAGTCGACGAAAGCTACCGTACCAACGTGCCGAATATTTACGGCGCGGGCGATGTGATTGGCTGGCCGAGCCTGGCCAGTGCTGCTTACGATCAGGGGCGTTCAGCTGCAGGCGTTGTAGTCGACAACGGCAGTTGGCGCTATGTCAACGACGTGCCGACCGGCATCTACACGATTCCGGAAATCAGCTCGATCGGCAAAAACGAACACGAACTCACGCAGGCGAAGGTGCCTTACGAAGTGGGCAAGGCATTCTTCAAGGGCATGGCGCGGGCGCAGATTTCCGGCGAACGTGTGGGCATGCTGAAGATCCTCTTCCATCGCGAAACTCTGGAAGTGCTGGGTGTGCATTGCTTCGGCGACCAGGCATCAGAGATTGTGCACATCGGACAGGCGATCATGAACCAGCCGGGTGAAGCCAATACCCTGAAGTATTTCGTCAACACCACGTTCAACTACCCGACCATGGCTGAAGCTTATCGGGTAGCTGCTTACGATGGCCTGAACCGGCTTTTTTAAGCGACTCCGGCCGGTGGCCTGAGCCGGCCGGGGAGACCGATTTCAGCGATTCTCGAGGGTGGCGCTGGCCAAACCGGGAAAGTCTGTAATCAGGCTGTCCACGCCGAAGTCGGCGAGCCTGCGCATCAACGCAGGTTCGTTGACCGTCCACACCGACACATGCAAACCCTGACGCTGAGCTTTTTGCTGGCGCTCAGGGGTGCAGAGTGTCCAGTTCAATGCCAGGTACTCACAGCCATAGCTTTGCGCGACTTTCAGCGGGTCGAGCCATGCGTATTCGGCGACAAGACCGCGCGATATGTCCGGTGTCAGTTCCAGTGCCGCTTTAAGCACTTCTCGAGAGCTTGAGGTGATAGTGATCTTGTCCAGCAGGCCGTGACGCTGAGCCATTTCGCGGATGGCCAGTACGGTTGATGCGGCCCGGGTGCGGGAGGCGCTTTTGACTTCCAGCTGCCAGTGCTCGAAATCGCACTTTTCGAACAGCTCTTCAAGACGAGGGATCGGGCAGGGATTTATCCAGCCGGGGCCGCCTTTGCGTGCGTCATACGTCACCAGGTCGGCGGCGCTGTGTTCGATGACTTTGCCGCGCCTGTCGGTGGTGCGTTTCAGGGTTGGATCGTGAATCACCATCAATTCCCCGTCACTGGACAGGTGCAGGTCCAGTTCGCAGCGTCGAACGCCGTGCTTGAGGCATTCCTGAAAGCTGGTCAGGGTGTTTTCCGGTGCTTCGCCTTTGGCGCCGCGATGGCCATAAATAAGGGTCACGTTTACTCCTGGTGGCCTTCAAGGCGTTGGTCTTGGTTTGATAGTCAGTTATGTACTGTTATCGAAATGCATCCTCTGGATGAAATACATTCCCTGTAGGAGCTGCCGAAGGCTGCGAAGCATTTAGTCTGACGCACCGCCATCGCAGCCTTCGGCAGCTCCTACAGGTGCAGCGTCTGCTTGGCCTGCTTTCGTTTACTCAGGCTTTTCCTGCTCCAGCGCCTGACGCCGCAGCGCAGCTTGTCGTTGCAAAATGTATCTGGCCAACAGCTGTCGTTGAGAGTCCGGCAGGTCGATGAACTCGGTGCCGATCTCGAATTGGCCATCCAGCAGAATGTCGCAATGGGTGACTTTGGCGTGCAGCATCAATGCTGACGCTTGCGGCATCAAGACCATTTTTATCGATAGCTGAGCATCGACGGCATAACTTGTAGCGCTGTGAAACTGCACGCCACCTTCGGAAATAGTCACGGGTTGCGGGGCGCCCAGCTTGCCCAGAGTGGTTTGCGCCACCACCCGGCCAAGCAGTTCAATGCGCTTGCCAAACGATTGCATCAGGCTGTTCACCACCCGGTCGCGGTCGTCCAGCTGGCGTAGAAGATGCTGGGATTCGAACTCGGCTATGTGCAACTCGCTGAGCAACTCGAAGAGGGCCGAGGTCTCGCGCATGGCCTGGTGCCCAGTCTCGTCGGTACTGGACAACAGGTTAATTTCCAGTGCGACGCTGTCCTCGATACGGTAGTATTCGCGGCGTTCTTCTTCATCTAATGTCGACATGGCGAACCCATGGTAGCGGCGATGGTCATAGTGGTTGCTCGCAGTGCTCAAGTGATTTCGAGTGTAAAGCTGCCTGCTCAGGCCCGCCACAAGGACGTTCCCATTCCTCCGAACAAGTCCCTAAATGTTCAGACCTCTTTTTGTATTCATAGGCACGCGTTACACCCGTGCAAAACGCCGTAATCATTTCGTCTCCTTCATTTCCCTGACTTCCATGATCGGTCTCGCCCTGGGCGTAGTGGTGATGATAGTCGTGTTATCGGTGATGAATGGTTTCGATCATGAAATGCGTACTCGCGTACTCGGCATGGTCCCGCACGCCACCATTGAAGCCGGTGAGCCGATCGGCAACTGGCAGGGTCTGGCCGACAAGGTCAGGCAAAACCCGCAGGTGCTGGCCGTTGCCCCGTTCACCCAGATGCAGGGCTTGTTGACCAATAACGGCAACGTGCAAAAGGTCCTGCTTAATGGCATCGACCCGGCGCAAGAGCGGAAAGTTTCGATCATCGATAACTTCATGAAGCAGGGGAAGCTGGATGATCTGGCTGGCGGTGGCTTCGGCATCGTGATCGGCGATAAAGCTGCCACCAAGCTCGGGGTTGGGGTTGGCGACAAGGTGACCTTCGTTGCCCCTGAAGTGACGGTGACGCCCGCCGGAATGTTCCCGCGCATGAAGCGTTTTACCGTGACAGGTATTTTTCATGTTGGAGCCGGTGAGCTGGATGGCTACCTCGGCCTGACCAATATTGATGACCTGGGCCGCCTGCATCGCTGGAAAGCCAACGAAGTACAAGGGCTGCGCCTGAAATTCGAAGACCTGTTCGAAGCGCCTCGCACCTCTTATCAAATCGCCCAGACCCTCGGCGAGCACAACTACTATTCCCGTGACTGGACCCGCACCCACGGCAATCTGTATCAGGCGATCCGTATGGAAAAAGCCATGATCGGGCTGCTGCTGTTGCTGATTGTCGCCGTCGCAGCCTTTAACATCATTTCCACGCTGGTGATGGTGGTCAACGACAAGAAGGGCGACATCGCGATCCTGCGCACCCTGGGCTCTACGCCCGGGCAGATCATGGCGATTTTCATGGTCCAGGGCACAGTGATCGGTGTGGTCGGCACGTTTATCGGCGCTGTAGTGGGCATTATTGCTGCGCTCAACGTCAGTGCTGCCATTTCCCTGCTGGAAGGCCTGATTGGCCACAAGTTTCTCAATGCCGATGTGTACTTCATCGACTACTTGCCATCGCAACTGATGGCTGAAGATGTGTTGATGGTCTGCGGCGCGGCATTGGTCCTGAGTTTCCTCGCCACCCTGTATCCGGCCTGGCGCGCAGCGCGCACCCAACCGGCGGAGGCGTTACGTTATGAGTGAGTCGGGCATGAGTGATAAAGCAGTATTGAGTTGCCGCAACCTGGGCAAATCCTATGAGGAAGGCCCTGAGTCGGTAGTGGTCCTGTCCGGGTTGCAACTGGAGTTGTTCCCGGGCGAGCGCGTGGCGATTGTCGGCAGTTCAGGCTCTGGCAAAAGTACCTTGCTCAATTTGTTGGGCGGCCTGGATACACCTTCCGAAGGCAGTGTCTGGCTGGCTGGCGAAGAGCTTTCCGCATTGGGCGAAAAGGCCCGTGGCCTGCTGCGTAATCGCGCGCTGGGCTTCGTTTATCAGTTCCACCACTTGTTGCCGGAATTCACTGCGCTGGAAAACGTCTGCATGCCGCTGCTGATCGGCAAGACGGCGATCCCGGAAGCGCGTCAGCGTGCGACCGCGCTGCTGGAGCGGGTAGGGCTGGGACACCGTCTGGCGCACAAACCTTCCGAGTTGTCCGGTGGTGAACGTCAGCGTGTGGCAATCGCAAGGGCGCTGGTCAATCAGCCAGGGCTGGTGATGCTTGATGAGCCTACGGGTAACCTCGATCACCACACCGCGCAAGGTATTCAGGACCTGATGCTGGAGCTGAGCACTTCGTCGCGCACGGCGTTTCTGGTGGTGACTCACGACATGAATCTGGCCAGACAGATGGATCGTGTATGGCGCCTGGAAGGCGGTCGTCTGGTAGAAGCCTGACCCCTCCGCCCCGGCGCAATTGATCGCGCCGGGATTTGGATTTTTTGCGACAATTTTTCCCACGGTGCACTGCGAATGTTTCGACCGTTATCAATATTTATTGGCGCGCGCTACACACGTGCCAAGCGCCGCAACCATTTCATCTCGTTCATCTCCATGACTTCGATGATCGGGTTGGCGCTGGGCGTGCTCGCGATGATTGTGGTGCTGTCCGTGATGAATGGTTTTCAGCGGGAAATGAGCTCGCGAATTCTCGGCATGGTGCCCCATGCAGTGATCGCGGGCGTCAAGCCGCTGGACAACTGGAAGCCGGTTGCGGACGCTTCGTTGAAGAATCCGGAAGTCACGGCCGCTGTGCCATTTACCGAGATGGACGGCATGCTCTCTTACAAGGGTGCGATGCAGCCGATTCAGATCAGTGGTGTTGATCCGGCGCTGGAGCACGAGGTGTCCATCGTCACCAAACACATCGTGCAGGGCAAACTTGAAGACCTTAAAGCGGGCGAGTTTGGTGTCGTGTTGGGCGAGTTGAGCGCCCGTCGCTTCCGACTCAATGTCGGCGACAAGCTGACATTGATCGTGCCTGAAGTCAGCAGCGCGCCGGGCGGCATCACGCCACGCCTGCAACGCCTGACGGTGGTCGGCATTTTCAAGGTTGGCGCCGAGCTGGACGGCTCCATGGCCTTGATCAACGTCGCAGACGCCGCGCAGATAAACCGCTGGCAGCCTGATCAGGTGCAGGGTGTGCGTCTGGCTCTCAAGGATCTGTACAAGGCGCCTGAAGTCTCGAAAACAATTGCCGGAGGCTTGGGCGCAGATTATCGGGCCGATGACTGGACCCACACTCAGGGCAGCCTCTTCAGCGCGATGAAGATGGAGAAGACCATGATCGGCCTGCTATTGCTGATGATCGTCGCCGTCGCTGCGTTCAATATCATTGCTACGCTGATCATGGTGGTGAACGACAAGGGCGCGGACATTGCGATCCTGCGCACCATCGGTGCGACGCCGCGGCAGATCATGACCATCTTCATGGTTCAGGGCACGGTCATCGGTATCGTCGGGACGATCATTGGTGGCGTGCTGGGGATTATTGCCGCGATCAACGTCAGCAGCCTTGTGGGCTGGATAGAGCGGGTCAGTGGACAGCACATCTTCAGCTCTGACGTGTACTTCATCAGCAATCTGCCTTCCGAGCTGCAAGCGGGCGATGTGGTGCTGATTTGCAGCGCGGGCTTTATCCTGAGCTTCCTGGCCACGCTTTACCCGGCCTGGCGCGCTGCGCAGATTCAGCCTGCGCATGCATTGCGGTATGAGTGATTGATGGCTCGGGCCTGACTCGATTCTGTTCGTCAGGCCCGGTCACTCACTTCATTGACTTCAGCCTTTGTTCGTCGCCACTCTGGAGAACACCATGCCCTCTATTGCCCGCTTCACACTGGTTGCTGCACTGCTGACACTCAGTCAGCCATTGCTCGCTTCGCCAGCTCCTGCCCTCACGTTCGGACATGCTGCGCCTGCCGCCCAGGCTTCGCGCACCATTGAACTGGTATTGGGGGATATGTATTTCGACCCCAAGGCGGTGCAGGTCAAGGCGGGTGAGACGGTGCGCTTCGTGCTGATCAACAAAGGCCAGTTGCTGCATGAGTTCAACCTGGGCGATGCGGCGATGCACGCCAGCCATCAGCAGGAAATGATCAAAATGCAACAAAGCGGCATGCTGACGCCTACGGGTATGGCTCATCACGACATGGGCCATGGCTCCATGGAAATGAAGCACGATGATCCGAACAGCGTGCTGGTTGAACCGGGCAAAACCACCGAGCTGACGTGGACCTTTGCCAAGGCCAGCAATCTTGAGTTCGCCTGCAATCTGCCTGGGCATTATCAGGCCGGTATGGTCGGCAAGCTGACAATTACCGACTAGTCGCTGAAAGCTCGGCGCAAACCCTATAAACTTGGCGCTTATTCCGTCAGCTTTATGTGATTCAGGTACTTTCATGCCCCCCGCAGCCGAACACTCGCCGCTAGGCAAGTCCAGCGAATATATCGCCACTTACACGCCGTCTCTGTTGTTCCCGATCCCGCGTGCCGCCAAATGGGCCGAGCTGGGTCTGACCGCCGAGACGTTGCCGTATCAGGGCGTCGACTTCTGGAATTGCTACGAGCTTTCCTGGCTGCTGCCCTCCGGCAAGCCGGTGGTGGCCATCGCCGAGTTCAGCATTCCGGCTGATTCGCCGAATATCATCGAGTCGAAGTCGTTCAAGTTGTACCTCAACTCGCTCAATCAGACGGCCTTTGCTGATCGTGCAGAGCTGACTGCAACGCTGGTCAAGGATTTGTCTGCCGCGGCGGGTAAGCCGGTAGGCGTGCGTATCCGCAGTCTTGCGGACATTGAAGGCGAAGGCGTGGCGACGATGCCGGGCCTGTGCATCGACGAGCTTGATGTGAGCATCAATAGCTACGACCGGCCTCAGCCAGAGCTGCTGCGTTGTGATGATTCCCGTATTGTCGAGCAAAGCCTGCACAGTCACTTGCTCAAGTCCAATTGCCCGGTGACCAGTCAGCCGGATTGGGGCAGCGTAGCGGTGGAGTATCGCGGCGCCGAGCTGGATCCTGCGAGCCTGTTGGCTTACATCGTCAGTTTCCGCCAGCATTCGGATTTTCATGAGCAGTGTGTCGAGCGGATATTTCTCGACCTGCAGCGTTTGCTCAAACCGGAGAAGTTGACCGTCTATGCGCGTTATGTGCGGCGTGGCGGGCTGGATATCAATCCGTATCGCAGCACTGACTCGATCAGCCCGGATAATCGCCGACTGGCCAGGCAGTAAGCATAAAAAAAGCCCGTCTTCGACGGGCTTTTTGCTGCTGGTTGGCAGGCGGTGCGTTCTAGCGTCTAGTGGCATCAAATACCGATATTGCCCAAGGTCACAACGATGTTGCGCAGAGTCCCTGCAATGCCAGGATGCTCCAGCTCGAAGCGCTCTACGGCAAGATTGACGCCGTCGGCCAGGCTCGCGTCTTGAGTCACGGACTCCAGTTCGATCTGCGACTGAATCTGCTGCGCCAGTGTTTCCAGGTCGGCGCGCTCCTCTGGGTTGAGCGGCGGGTTCTGCTCCAGTTGCTCGCGCAGGGTATTGAGTTGTTCTTGCAGTTCGCGGGCAGGCATGACGTGCTCCTTCTTTGATAAGTCTGTCCCATGGACCCCGGCGCAGGGCCAAAGGTTCTTCTTGGGTATGTGACAAGACTAATCCACTCTGGTGCGGCTTGCCTTCAAATTGCGCGTCCAGTCTTGGCGCCCTCGCAGCTAAAGACTTTCCTGCGGACGCCCTGTGACCTGTAGGACTGGCTTTAGCCGGGAGAGGGGCGGTGGATTCGCTGCAAACCGAGTGTCAGGAAAAAATGCCCTCCCGGCTAAAGCCGGTCCTACGGGTGTGCGTTTAAGGGGCTGCGTTACAGTGCGCGAGTTGCATCCGAATATTCTATGTCAGGGCTTCTCGCCCTTGGTGCGACGCAGCGCGATATCCGCCAGGCAGGATTCCAGTTCACCCAGATGATCGATCGCCGAATGCACGCCCAGCGCGTAAAGCTGCAATGTCGCCTGGCCCCGGCGGTATTCGCGCTCGGCATCGGTCAGGGCATTCCACTGAGAAGGTGACTGGCCACACAGTGAACCACACGACGCGAGGCCGACCGTCCACAGCCCGGCGCTCAAGCCCGCTTGCAGCAAGCGTGGCTCGCCGCTGACAAGTACACAACCATCCAGTTGACCGACGTTCAGCTCCATGAGCGCCTGCCAGCAAGCATGGGGAGCGGGCCAGGGTGCCTGGGCGGCAGGGGGAGCACTAATCAGCTGGCTCAATGGCTGTGCCAGCCTGTTTGTAAGGTCGTCGGGCAACTCGTCCAGCCACGCACAAGGCACTGCCTGCTGATGCAGTCTCTGTAATGCTTTCAAGGCGCCTGGTGTAGGTAGCGAATGCTCATCGCTCAGCCTGGAAGCGTTGCGCGCTTGGGCGCCAAAGTCCACCAGGCAGCCACTGAGACCAAAAAGAACGGCAGTAAAAGCGGGCAGGGGAGCTGTCACAGGGGCGAGCATGGCGATATCTCTGAAATAACGCTGAACGCTACGGGGCATTTGTGACAGTAAGATGAATATCAGGTGATGGTGTTTATCAGTGTTTTACCAGTCCTACAGACTTGAATGACCAAGGCGCTGCCAAATCCCTGTCATATGGCCTTATACTCCTCGCCTTGACGTGTGGGGGCGTAGCGCCCGCTTCATTACTTATGCCAGGAGTTTCAGCTATGCCCGTGACCGGTGCAGGTGTATTCAATCGTCTTGCTCAGCTGTGTGTGTGTGCCGGTATGGCGCTAGTGCCAATGGTTGCGCAGGCCGCCGAGGAAGATCCGTGGGAAAGCGTCAACCGGCTCACTTTCCGCTTCAATGACACTCTTGATACCTATGCGCTGAAGCCTATCGCGCAGGGCTATCAATTCATTGCTCCGCAGTTCGTTGAAGACGGCGTACATAACTTCTTCAACAACATCGGTGATGTCGGAAATCTTGCCAACAACGTGCTGCAGGCTAAACCGGCTGCAGCGGGTGTTGATACGGCGCGCCTGATCTTCAATACCACCTTCGGCCTGCTGGGCTTCATCGATGTCGGCACCAAAATGGGCCTGCAGCGCAGTGACGAAGATTTCGGTCAGACGTTGGGTTACTGGGGCGTGCAAAGCGGTCCATACGTGGTGCTGCCGTTGTTTGGGCCGAGCACTGTGCGTGACGCCGTCGCCAAGTACCCGGACACCTACACCTCACCGTACCGTTACATTGACCACGTACCCACCCGCAACACTGCGCTGGGCATCAACCTGGTGGATACCCGTGCCAGCCTGTTGTCGGCCGAGCGCCTGATCAATGGCGACAAGTACATCTTTATCCGTAACGCATACCTGCAGAACCGTGAGTTCCGCGTCAAGGATGGTCAGGTGGTCGACGATTTCTGATCGCGGTCAGTTGAAAGTATAAAGGCGACCTGTGGTCGCCTTTATTTTTTACCATTTGTGAACCAGTTCCGCCGGATCTCAGCTCATCTTGACGATGGTCAGGCCCAGTTTTTGTCCGCCATCGGCTTCGTCAGTGACCCATACAACCTCTGTTTCTGCCTCAAGGCCTTTGAGGGCAGCATGGTCCGAATCGATTCTCACGTGCAGTTTTTCGCCAACCCTGAAGGTTCTGGGTGCCTGTACCTGCATCCCGGAGCTCGATAAATCAATGCATACAGCCGGGATGACCTGGCCTGCGTAGATCAAGCTGATGTCAGCTTCCACGCGCATCCGGATGAAGTCCCGTTTCTCCTCGTAGCTTCGATCATTTAGACTCATGTCCAGTCCTTCATTTCCATTGCTGAATTCATGGTTCTTATAACTCTGAGCGATTTGCCGTGTAAAGACGCAATGTCGGCACTGCCGCGTGCTTGAAACGCCCGTCGGATGGGAGTACCGTCTGCGCCTTGAAGGGCACCTCTGAAACGCCAGTTACGGGATCACAAGTCCGGTCGTGCGGTCAGAGTGGCTAGAAGCGAATCCAGTACGCAGACCCGTGAACCGGGGTGCTTACGCCAACCTTATCTGGCGCCGTTTGCCCACATGCAGAAAACCAGTGCCACGCTGCTGATAATCGATGACGACGAAGTAGTGCGAGCGAGCCTTGCCGCCTATTTGGAAGACAGTGGCTTCAGCGTCCTTCAAGCAAATAACGGCTTGGAGGGCATACAGATATTCGAGCAGGACAAGCCTGATCTGGTGATCTGCGATTTGCGCATGCCGCAAATGGGCGGGCTTGAGCTGATTCGTCAGGTGACGGCCATCGCGCCGGAAACGCCTGTAATCGTGGTGTCGGGTGCAGGCGTGATGAATGACGCTGTCGAGGCGCTCCGCCTGGGCGCTGCGGATTACCTGATAAAGCCTCTGGAAGACTTGGCCGTGCTGGAGCACTCGGTGCGTCGCGCACTTGACCGTGCGCGTCTGCTGCAGGAGAACCAGCAGTATCGCAAGAAGCTGGAAACCGCAAACCGCGAGCTGGAAGCAAGCTTGCATTTGCTCCAGGAAGACCAGGATGCCGGTCGACAGGTGCAGATGAACATGCTGCCGATCAGCCCGTGGTCGATCGATCAGTTCAATTTCGCTCACGAAATCATTCCCTCGCTTTACCTGTCGGGTGATTTCGTTGATTACTTCCGCGTCGACGAGCGCCGCGTTGCGTTCTATCTCGCGGATGTCTCCGGGCATGGCGCTTCTTCGGCATTCATCACCGTGCTGCTCAAGTTCATGACCACACGCTTGCTGTTCGAATCCAAGCGTGGTGGTACGCTACCGGAATTCAAGCCCTCTGACGTTCTAGGCCACATCAACCGCGGCCTGATCAGTTGCAAGCTGGGCAAGCATGTAACGATGGTTGGCGGTGTGATTGACGAGGAGTCGGGGCAACTGACGTACGCAGTCGGCGGTCATCTGCCGTTGCCTGTGTTGTATACACCGGGTGAAGCACGCTACCTGCAAGGTCGCGGTTTGCCCGTAGGGCTGTTCAACGAAGCCACCTACCAGGATCATGTGATCGACTTGCCCGAGTCGTTTAGTCTGACCCTGCTGTCTGATGGCATTCTGGACTTGCTTCCCGGTGATACACTCAAAGAGAAAGAAGCCGCACTACCTGAACTGGTAAAGGCGGCGGGCGGCAGCCTGGATGGCTTGCGCCAGACTTTTGGATTGGCCACGCTAGGGGAGATGCCGGATGATATCGCCTTGTTAGTGTTGAGCAGGAACCTTGAATGAGTACCGGTAGAATCCAGTTCGCCGAGCAGGAAGGCACGTTTGTCCTCAAGTTTGTCGGGGAAGTGCGTCTGACGTTATGTTCGGCTTTGGATGCGACTATTGAGCGGATCTTCACTGCGCTGAATTTTTCAACGGTAGTAATTGATCTGACCGAAACCCGCAGCATAGACAGCACGACACTTGGCTTGCTGGCCAAACTGTCGATCCTGTCGCGTCAAAAAGTAGGGTTGTTGCCAACGCTGGTCACCACCCACGAAGACATCACCCGGCTTCTGCAGTCGATGGGTTTCGATCAAGTGTTCAATATCGTTGATCGTCCGATTCCGTGCCCTGAGTGCCTGACGGACCTGCCGTCTCAGGACCAGTGCGAAGAGGTGGTCAAGGCCAAGGTGCTGGAAGCGCACAAGATCCTGATGGGGCTCAATGACTCCAATCGCGAAGCCTTCCACGACCTGGTCAACGCCCTCGAACGTCACTGATCCACTGGTGAGGAGCGCAGCAAAAAGGGCGGCATCCGTGAGGATGCCGCCCTTTTAGTCTTTCAGCGTTCTGGATCAGACCTTGGCGCTTAGCAACGCTTCCAGTTTTTCCTGATCGCGAGCGAACTGACGGATACCTTCAGCCAGTTTCTCGGTCGCCATCGCATCTTCGTTGGACGCCCAACGGAATTCGCTTTCATTGAGCGTTACGCGCGGCTCACCGGCATTGCCCGGTTTCAGTTTGCGCTCCAGCGTGCCGGTATCTTCGGCAAGCCTCTGCAGCAGGTCCGGGCTGATGGTCAGGCGATCACAACCGGCCAATTGCTCAATCTGGCTCAGGTTACGGAAGCTGGCACCCATAACGACTGTCTTGTAGTCGTTGGCTTTGTAGTAGTTGTAGATGCGGGTCACAGACTTCACGCCCGGGTCTTCCGCGCCCACATAATCCTTGCCTTCAGCCTTCTTGTACCAGTCGTAGATACGGCCTACGAACGGCGAAATCAGGAATACGCCAGCATCGGCACACGCTTGGGCCTGGGCGAAGGAGAACAGCAGCGTCAGGTTGCACTGGATGCCTTTCTTTTCCAGTACTTCGGCGGCGCGGATGCCTTCCCAGGTCGAAGCCAGCTTGATCAGGATGCGATCCTTGCTGATGCCGGCCGTTTCGTACATATCGATCAGGCGCTGGGCGCGCTCAATGCAGCCATTGGTGTCGAAAGAGAGGCGGGCGTCGACTTCAGTCGAAACGCGGCCCGGAACAACCTTGAGAATTTCCTGGCAGATAGCGACGGCAAAACGATCGGATGCCAGACCGATATCGCCATTGGCGCCGCTGAAGGCTGCCTTGAGGCGATCAGCGTTGCTGTCGCTGGAGCCGGCCTTGAGCAGCAGGGAAGGATTGGTGGTCGCGTCGACCGGCTTGAGCTTTTCGATGGCTGCGAAATCGCCGGTGTCGGCAACAACGGTGGTGAATGCTTTGAGTTGATCCAGCTTGGAAGTCATGAGCGTGCTCTGTCCTGTGCGGTTAGGTGACATTACCCGAGCGATGGCGCCCACTCAAGGGCGCTAAGCATAACGCCGCGCCAGAACAGGGCGGCCTGTTGCCCGGGCGGGCGAAAACTCGATCCAGACTGGTTGGAGCGCTATCCGCCGCGCTTGTTCCCTGCTTTCAGCGACCTTCCAGCAGCCCGGCCGCCTGATCCAGTAGCGCCAGCGGATCCTGAGTCTTGTGGATGTCCACCGACAGCAACTGCCTGAAGCGTCTGGCGCCGGGGAAACCCGTGCCGAGGCCCAGCACGTGACGGGTAACGTGATGCATGGAACCGCCGCTCTGAATGTGCGCGGCAATGTATGGGCGCATTTCTGCGAGCGCCTCAGCCCGGGAAATCACCGGTGCCTCACTGCCAAACAACTGCTGATCGACCTCGGCCAGCAGATACGGATTGTGATACGCCTCGCGACCTAACATTACGCCGTCGAATACCTGCAAGTGTTCCTGGCATTGTTCGAGGGTCTTGATACCGCCATTGAGGATGATTTCCAGATCAGGAAAATCACGCTTCAGCTGCGCGGCAACGTCATAGCGCAGCGGCGGGATATCACGGTTTTCCTTGGGGGAAAGGCCCTCAAGAATCGCAATCCGCGCATGCACCGTAAAACTGGTGCAACCGGCGTCGCGAACGGTGCCGACAAACTCACACAACTGCTCGTAGCTGTCACGACCATTGATCCCGATCCGATGCTTGACCGTCACCGGAATCGACACCGCATCACGCATCGCCTTGACGCAATCAGCCACCAACTGCGGATGCGCCATGAGCACCGCACCAATCATATTGTTCTGAACCCGATCACTCGGGCAGCCGACATTCAGATTCACCTCGTCATAACCCACTGCTTCGGCCATCCGCGAACACGCCGCCAGATCCGCCGGAACACTGCCCCCCAACTGCAACGCCAGCGGATGCTCCGCCTCGTCGTGCTGGAGAAAACGATATGGGTCAGCGTTGAGCAGCGCGCCGGTGGTGACCATCTCGGTGTAGAGCAAGGCGTTCTTTGACAGGAGGCGGAGGAAGAATCGGCAATGTCTATCAGTCCAGTCCATCATCGGCGCAACGCTGAAGCGGCGCGAGGGTTCAGGGCTTGTATTACTTTGCTTTGAAGCAAGATCTAGTGGCATTTTAGTCAGTCGTGTGTAGCAAAAATGACCCGTTTTCAGTGGTTATTTGAGCTCGTTGCTACAATTTAGCAAACGAAATCAGCAATGGCGCAACGGAAAAGGGAACGATCACACTGCGTAGACGCAAAGACAACTCGCTGCCTACACGGCTCAAATCCGGACCAATCGGGATGGGAGGACAGTTTATCAGGAAAGCCAAACGTTCGACCGCAAGCAGATAACTCAGGCTTGGATCAAGCGTTGGGAAACCGAGCTAGAGGCACCTGGCGCATTGACAGACCCAACCACAAGGGTGCGATAGTCAATGCAATACTTATTCTGCGCGTTTTCGAGAGGAGGGTTTTCGTTGTCATTGTAAGAGGTACGAGAGAGCGATGAAGACTATGCCTGCCGTTGAGTTGCTTCAAAGTGTCGACTTTGATACGGCTGAAGCACTTGTACTTTCATGCCCAACCCTTTTTCAAGACCCCATGAATCTGCAAGGTGATCGGCGCGACCCTTGGCAACTACAGCGCTAGCACCCTGTTTACGTGATGTAACGAGGCTAAGCGCACGATGAGCCTCAGTGACTCGAGCGTCCGAAGCGCACGTAAATTGGGTGAAGCGCTCCAGTAAATACCCCGCACGTCTAACTTCGACGTCGCTGCGCTGCTTGAGAAGAAAAAAGCTCAGGGCCGTCTCCAGGCTATCTGAGGAGTACCAGAAAGCTCGTGCTGCACGCACGAGCACTGCATCGTCTGCCTGGTCTAGAGGCCGTTTAGCCAGCAGGTCCAGTTCATTAGACAGGACGGTCGGCGTCATACGCTTCGTCGTCATGTGCAGTCTCCAAATAATCCGTAATGATGGCGTGAAGGATCGATTGAGGTGGTTCTTTGTTGCCAACGTACACGTCGATCGCTTGTAACGCTAGTCGATTCAGATCTGTGGTTAGGATCAGGCCTCGTCGTAAGAGCGTTTCAATATCTTCAATATCCTGCTCAGTAGCTCGGCCAAGCTTCGAAATCGCTAGGTCGACAGGTGAAGCAATCAGGATGTGTATGGGCGAGCCCTCGCCAAACTCTTCCAATTGAATCGCTCGCTCCAGATAATCTTCATGCAGCGGTCCAAGCGTCGTATTGAATGTCAAATCGTAGTTGAGCGCCAACGTACGGCCTGTGCTTGGATCAATAAACGTCTCTGGTGTAGAGCCCAGGCTTTCGATCAGCTCATCCTTACTCAACTGACGGCTGCAGTGAAATATTTCAGCGTCAACGTCAACAGAAACACGGTGGTTCGTGTATAGATGGACAGCGATTCCGCCGAAAATGATGATTTTTACTGAGCCTGGTGGATAGCCTTCTAGCTCTTCTTCTACCCCTTTAAACATAGCCACGACCGCCTGACCTAGCGGTTTACTGGTATCGACACATGCGGGCAGAATGTCAGGCAGTGTGGTAATCACTGATTAGCTCCTCTGATTACGTAGGGGGCGAAGGCCTTTTGCAAAGACTTGCCATAAGCTCTATCTCTGCCTACATCAGAGGTGGCGGGAGGCCGCGTTAGGCCTACCTTACGGGAGGAACCCTTGAAAGCCGATTCTCAACGCTCAGTCGACCATTGTCCAATGGGCAGTCAGAAGTTTAGCGCTTTCGTTTTGCGACATATCGACTAATGCCAAAATCAGAAAAGGACTACAAAAAACAGTCTTGGCCTAGAGGTAAGACGGTATGACATCAATGGAGAAGGCCGCATCTATACGCCGGATCAGCCCCCAAGCTCAGTTGACCCGTGCGGTTCGGTATTTGGATAAGCATTCACTGGACCTGGTAAGGGTGAAGGTCCGGGGCGTCAACCCCTGCTGATCCATGCGAAATTTGATGGCCTCAATAGGATCCGAAGCGGGCATCGGGAAGTGTTCCTCTTCGAACTTCTCAACCAGTACCGCCAGGATCTCCAATTCATCGCCCTCGGGGCTATTCAAGGGGGCACCCCAGAGCTCCTCAAGTCTTTGAAGGGCATCAGCCAGATCGGCTTCACTACGAATGGGCTTGATATTCATTACACAGTCTCCGCGTCGATGTGGTCTTACTGGGCGTGCGTCCCCACAAAACGAATGAAAGCGATTTGTCGCTCATAGTCGATGGCCAGGATCACTCGATATTTATTGCCAGCGATGTTGAAGACCACTCGGCCACCTTTCAGGATGCTTGCAGAGCGGAGCTCTGCCTTCACTTCCTGAGCAGTACGATAAACCGCTTTCTCCATGTGCCTGTACCACTCAACCAGCAGGCTCATAGCATCGGCGTAACCCGGGCTACGGTCCCCAAACGCTCTTAGATCAGCGCCTGGAAGCGGTAAATGAGACGCAAAATTTCAGCGCGAGGGATTCGAAAGGCTGAAGTCTACCAGAGCCCCGGCAATAGCCCGAGCACAACGGGAATGGATGCTCGCCGGAAAATACGTGTGCCTTGCTTCGCCACCATCTTCAACCGGGGACGGCATTGTGCCACCCGTGTAATATGGCAATTACTTGCGTTATAGGAACATTCAAGGCATGAACACCCATTGCCGCCAGCCTGTCTGCTTGCCCCACAGCTCATCCAAACGTTCATCTGGTTACCTGCATCCATTTTCGGCATTGCTAGAAGCAGCGCAGTTTGTCTGGGATGGCCAGCGTGTCTAACGAGATTTATTCGCTCAGGATTGAGAACGGTGAACTTCGGGGGAGATAGGCCGAAGCCGAGAGTAGATGCGCCCGCGAGGTTGAGTCTCGTCGATGTTACGAGCACCAACGCAACGCCTTGGCCGCCGGGGGAGTGATCTGGACCTGGAATTGGCACCCTGCGCGTGACATTTTCACTGTAGACCTGGGTTTCGCCATTGCTTTCGGTCTTGATTCGAGCCTGATACACGCCGATCTACCCATCAATCCAATGTTCGAGTCGACCTGCTGGTGACCGATGTCGGGCTACCCGGCGGAATTAACGGGCGCCAGGTGGTGGATGCGGCGCGCATTTCCCGACCGAACCTTAAGGTGCTGTTTATCACCGGCTATGCAGGAAGCTCGATCCTGGCGAATGGGCACCTTGCTCCCGGGATCGCCTTACTCACCAAACCGTTTCTGGTCGAAACGATGGCTTCGCGGCAAGTGCAATGATCAGCGATGCCCAAGAGTAGGCTCAGTGGCTTGCACTGTTAGCTTCTATACTCGCTCGTTGGGGGGCGTGTTCTACCAGAAGATGTTTGCTGCATCTAGTGTAACCGCAGTTTGAAGTCAGGTATCAGGAGTAGATGTTTCCCCCGTTTGAATTTGCACTCCAAATAGCCGGTCGGCTATTTGCCGTCCACGCTCCTGACCTTCCGCCGTCAGCCAGATCGATTTGCTTTTGCTCACTGGATTACTGATAAACCCAAGTTCATGCAATCGATTCATAATTTCGAAGTCGAACCCTTTCCAGGCGTTGCCGTTGTCAGCGCTGAAGGTTGCCAATAGAGCAAGCACGGCGTCTTCAATCAGTTTTTCGTCATATTTCATGATCGGCGCTCCACGTATTCATCCGTTGGGACTGAAACAAGGTTTCTTAAATACCCGACCTTTACTACCCTGCGCAGCATCTGTCAGCCAGAGTCTACGAACAGAAAACCCGATAGCTCGACTCACCCTTTCGACCGTGGCCTTTGCCTCGTGTGAAATACGCCGAGCACTTGCAGGCAATCATCACGTACTCGATAGGGAATCAAACTTGCTTCGTCTTCCAGGTTCTTGAGAGCCTTTCGAGCCACTCAACCCGCATTCCCGCTCCAGCGCGGGGCACGCATTGCCGAGACTTGCTCTTCGCTTGCGAATTTGCCTTCGTCGGCTTCTTTCACCGCCTGCTCGATATGCGCGGTCAGCGTTTTTTCGTGTTCGATGTAGTCGCGGAGAACGTCCATGGCAAGATAGCTCGCACTCTGGCCGCTCGTTTTAGCGAGATCGGTGAGTGAGTTGGAAAGATCTTCTGGCAGATTCAGCGATATCCCGGTCATGGAAACCTCGACGATGGTCGTTGATGGCGAATGTTACACCCTGGAGCCTCTGTATGGAGCGCCAGCTTGTCGCCAAGAGTGTCCGGCTGACGGACAGCGAAGTCGTGTGATGCGCTATTAAAACGTCTGGCAACAGCTATTGTGACTCGGTTCAGCGCTAGTTCATGCCCTGCACGTCGCATTGCGAGTAATCAATGAAACTCTTTATCGAAATAGACGCGCAAGCGTAACCATCAAGGAAGAATCCGGGTGACAAACATCACATCTGTCAAAGCTGCTTCAATCCGTGCGTTGGGCATTCTCGTTCTAGTGCCAACCACATTGGCTGCGGTTTTTTTTTCGCTACTCGCGCTGGGGAAGTGGGTTTCGTTTCTGAGATCGGGCGCCGTATCTATTAACGACACGTTGATGCACTGCGCAATGGTCGCTGTGGTGGTATTGGGAGGGTTGGGTATTCTCGCTGGCTGGAAGCTTTACTATCACTTTCTGCATTTCAGCTTACCCCCTGCCTGGTCAAAGCTGGCGCTGGCCGGATTGCTCTGCGGAACGATTGCGAGCCTGGTCTTAATGTCTACGCTCGCAGGCTCTTTATGGTTTCGTGTTGTTGTCATGGGATGGCCTTTGATCGCTGTCATCAGTTTTGTATGGCTGTTGCTACGAAGGCGCGCTTGAGAAGTTTTGATGGGCTCTGTATCCCGCGACTACAAGCAATCTGTATCTGTCGGTCATTCCTTGGGGCTGATACGGTTTGCATCCCTCCTGTTCTGAGCCAGCCATGATTGAACTCACCGCTTTCCCGTTTGGTACAACCGACTGGTCGACAATCGAACCCGTAGAACATGCCGGTGAAACCGGTACTGCTTATTGGCGCACTTGTCAGTTTGGCGCGGTGCGCGTTCGTATGGTGGAATACAGCCCAGGCTATCTGGCTGATCACTGGTGTTGGAGAGGCCATATCCTGCTGTGCCTTGAGGGTGAATTGCACACCGAGCTTGAGGATGGTCGCCAATTCGTGCTCACTGCGGGTATGAGCTATCAGGTCAGTAATGACGCCGAAGGACATCGCTCGTTCACCACAACGGGCGCCAGGTTGTTTGTGGTGGACTAATACCCTTAAAACATCATCTCCACGTCTTGTCGCAGGATCCAGTGATGCCGCTTGGTTTTCATAAAATGCATGCCAATGGCGATGATTTCGTCATTGTAGACACGCGAAACGCCGCCAACCCGTTCACCAGTGCCATCGCCCGCCGATTGGGTGACCGGAATCGAGGGCTCGGCTTCAATCAACTCGCCGTGTTGCTCGATTGCGAAGATGCCGCGGCGCGCTTGATATTCTGGAACGCCGATGGCTCTTCTCTGGACGCGTGCGGAAGCGCTACGCGAGGTGTTGCGGATTTGTTGATGCGCGAAGCCGATGTAACGTCGGTAAAGTTACGCACCAATCGCGGCTTGTTGGCGTGCGAGCGAACGTCGACCGGTGAGATCGCGGTCGACATGGGCAAGCCGCTGTTTGGTTGGGCAGATATTCCGCTGTCTCTGGAACTGGACTCTGTAGTGCTGCCACTTGCCGGTCGCCCGACGGCCTGCAGCATGGGCAATCCGCACTGCACTTATTTTGTCGATGATCTGGCTGATGTTGATATCGCGAAAATCGGTCCGGCCCTTGAAACCAATGACTTGTTTCCGCTCAAGACCAACGTGCATTTCGTCCAGATTATCAACCGCAAGCACATCCGGCTGCGTATCTGGGAGCGGGGCGGTGGTATTCCCCTCGGGTCGGGGTCCTGCGCGTGTGGTGCTGCGGTCAACGGCATTCGGCGTGGCTTGCTGGACAATACCGTTGAAGTCGAATGCGATGGCGGAACAGTGACAGTTCGATGGGATGGGATGGGCCCGGTATTTCTGGTCGGGTCGGTAGAGAGCGTTGCGTCGGGATTGATCGCCGACCGCTTGTTGGATCTGTAGTCCTGACACACATTCACTTGTAGGAGCTGCCGAAGGCTGCGATGGCGGAAAATGCCTCGCAGCCTTCGGCAGCTCCTACAAGGAATTCATTCAACTCAAAGATTGCATCTTTACCGGTCAGGAAACGGCAACGACAGCAGCCAGGTGCTGAAGGTGTTCAACGACGGCAGATGC
Organism: Pseudomonas sp. ICMP 561; assembly: GCF_002699985.1. Classification (GTDB taxonomy): domain Bacteria; phylum Pseudomonadota; class Gammaproteobacteria; order Pseudomonadales; family Pseudomonadaceae; genus Aquipseudomonas; species Aquipseudomonas quasicaspiana. The sequence goes on from NZ_LKBT01000016.1 coordinate 91,952, forward strand.
TGGTAACGGGTCGCATAGACAAGGTAGTAACTGCGGCCGCTGTCCATTGCGTCAAACAGTGCAACCAGTTCGCCGCTCTTCAGCTCATCCTGCACGAGAATTTCCGGCACCAGTCCGATCCCGATACCAGCCGATACCGCCTGAATCAGATGCGCGGTGAGTTCGAAGCTCGGGCCGGATCTCATGTTTCGGTGATCCACATCATGGCTGTCAAACCAGTCAGACCAGGCGTTCGGTCTCGACACAACGTTGAGCAGTGCATGCTCGGCAACGTTGGCGGGCGTCATTTTAGGGTATTCGGGTAGAGCTGCCGGGCTGGCCACGACCACCAGTTTTTCGCTGAGCAGCTTATGCGAGATGTAGCCAGGCCATTCCCCTGAACCGACGCAGATAATTGCGTCCATGTCGTGGGTCGTGGACTGGGTTTCTGCCTGAACAATTCTTGAGTGGATATGCACCAGTATTCCAGGGTGTTTTGCATAGAACTCATGCATGCGCGGCAGCAGCCACTTTGAACCCAGCGTTGGCAGCACCGCCAGATTCAGAGGGCCGCCGTCATTCTTGTACGAAATGGTTTGCAGCGTCGCGCTGCGAATGCGGCCCAGAGCTGCGGCCAACTCATGCTGATAGAGGGCGCCAGCGGCGGTCAGTTCGATCTTGCGCCCGTCACGTCTGAACAGCTCGACTTCAAGTTGGGCTTCAAGCGTTTGCACTTGTCGACTGACTGCGCTCTGGGTCAGCGTCAGTTCTTCTGCTGCTTTCGTGAAACTGCCATGTCGAGCGGCAGCTTCAAACGCAATCAGCAACGACATTGATGGAGTCAGTCTTCTAGGGTTCATTCATAAAGCTCATGCAAACCCGGCAGGAATTACGCTTGTGACAAAGCCTGAGAGTCGCAAAAATAAGCAAAAATAGAGTCTGATGCTCTGTGTGCAATATGCCGAGCATGCCCAACGTGAATGCATAGATTAGCTTCTTAGCCTGCAGGAATTCCACATGATCGCTCGTTTGTCCCCGACAGTTGCCCAAAGCACGACGTATGAAGCCTTTCTTGATGCCCTTGAGGCGGCAGGCTTTCGCGGGGAGATTGCGCGTGATTATGGCGGCCGGACCGTGTTGGCAACCGACAACTCCATTTATCAGCGGCTGCCCCAGGCCGCAGTGTTTCCGCTGGATGAGCAGGACGTTGCGATTGTTTCCCGGCTGGTTGCGGAGCCTCGACACAGCTCGGTAGTGCTCACGCCTCGTGGCGGCGGTACAGGCACCAACGGACAATCGCTGACGGATGGCGTGGTCGTCGATCTTTCACGGCACTTGAACAATATCCTTGAGATCAACGTCGAGGAACGCTGGGTCAAGGTGCAGAGTGGTGTGGTCAAGGATCAGCTCAACGCCGCGCTCAAGCCCCACGGGCTATTTTTTGCGCCGGAGCTGTCAACGTCAAATCGGGCAACCATTGGCGGCATGATCAACACCGATGCTAGCGGGCAGGGCAGTTGCACCTACGGCAAGACCCGCGATCACGTGCTTGAACTTTCTACGGCCATGCTGGGTGGCCTTCGCCTCGACAGCCTGCCGGTTGATGCCGAGCAGCTGCAAGTACTCGTCAACCGGACTGACCGCGTCGGCGAGGTGTATCGCTGTGCGCTGGACATCGTCGACACCCAGGCCGAACTGATCGAAAGCACGTTCCCGAAGCTCAACCGCTGCCTGACCGGATACGACCTGGCGCACCTGCGCGAGGCGGACGGGCGCTTCAATCTGAACAGCGTGCTTTGTGGCTCCGAAGGATCCCTCGGATTTATCGTTGAAGCCAAACTCAACGTTCTGCCGATCCCCAAGTATTCGATTCTGGTGAACGTGCGCTACGCCGGTTTCATGGATGCGTTGCGCGATGCAAAAGCCTTGATGGAATTGAAGCCGCTTTCCATCGAGACCGTGGATTCGAAAGTATTGATGCTGGCGATGAAAGACATCGTCTGGCATGGCGTCGCCGAGTACTTCCCGGAAAATCCCGATACGCCGACGCTGGGCATCAACATCATCGAGTTCAGCGGTGATGATGAAGAGGTCGTCCAGCAAAAAGTCCACGACTTCGTCGTGCACCTGCAGCGCGACCTGTCTGTGGTGCGCCTGGGGCACACCCTTGCGGTAGGCGCTGATGCGCTCAAGCGTATCTATGCCATGCGCAAGCGAGCGGTGGGCTTGCTCGGCAACGTTAAGGGCGAAGCACGGCCGCAGCCTTTTGTTGAGGACACTGCGGTTCCACCGGAAAACCTCGCTGATTTCATTCAGGAATTCCGGGCGCTGCTGGACAGCCACAACCTGCAATACGGGATGTTCGGTCACGTCGATGCGGGCGTGCTGCACGTCCGGCCGATTCTGGACATGAAGGATCCGCTTCAAGCCGCGCTGATCCGGCCGATTTCCGATGCGGTTGCGGCACTTACGCAAAAGCATGGCGGCCTGTTGTGGGGCGAGCATGGCAAGGGCTTACGCTCACAATATGTGCCTGACTATTTCGGTGAGCTTTACCCCTCGCTGCAAGCACTCAAGGCGGCATTCGATCCGCACAACCAGCTCAATCCGGGCAAAATCGCTACGCCTGGGACCGTGCCGACCGCGAAATTGACGTTGGTCGACGAAGTCCGGCTGCGTGGCGAACTGGACCGCACGATTGACGAGCGTGTCTGGCAGAGCTACGACGCGGCGCTGCACTGCAACGGCAACGGCGCCTGCTACAACTTTGATCCTGATGACGCCATGTGCCCTTCCTGGAAGGCCACGCGAAATCGTATTCACTCGCCCAAAGGCCGGGCGTCGCTGCTTCGCGAGTGGCTGCGGTTGCAGGGCGCGCAGGGTGTTGATGTATTGTCGGCGGCCTCGGGCGCGACGCAGAACATTGCCCGTCGGGCCGTCAATACCGTCAGGCAAAAGCTTGGGCAGGATGATTTTTCCCATGAGGTTTACGACGCAATGGCAGGCTGCCTCGCGTGTAAATCCTGTGCCGGGCAGTGCCCTGTGAAAGTGAACGTACCCGAGTTTCGCTCGCGCTTTCTTGAGCTTTATCACACTCGTTACCTTCGGCCGCTTAAGGACTACCTGATCGGTTCTCTGGAATACACGGTTCCTTACATCGCTCGAATGCCGCGGCTTTATAACTTCGCCATGAGTGCTCGCCCGGTTCGTTGGAGTCTTGAGCGCATCGCTGGAATGGTCGACAGTCCTTTGCTAAGTCTGGTGGACTTTACTGCCGTCTGCCGACGCTGGAACGTCGAAGTCGCCACCCCGCAGCGGCTCGCCATGCTGTCGGACACGCAGCGGGCGCGGAGTGTGATCCTCGTTCAGGACGCGTTTACCCGATTCTTCGAAACCCCGTTGCTGGCCGATTGGGTGGAGTTGATCTCAAGGCTTGGTTACAAGGTGTATCTGGCGCCGTACGCGCCCAATGGCAAGCCGCTGCAAGTGCAGGGCTTTCTCAAGGCGTTTGAAAAGGCGGCCAGTTTCAATGGTCAATCGCTGTTCAATCTTCAGCAGTACGACGTGCCGCTGGTGGGGCTGGATCCCGCGATGACTCTGGTTTATCGGCAGGAGTACGCCAAGACGCTGGAGGCTGACAAGACGCCGTCGGTGCTGCTTGCGCAGGAGTGGCTGATCAATGCGCTGCCGCAAAGCGAGGTGTTGAAGGAGGCCGAGCCTTATCACTTCCTCCCGCACTGCACGGAAAAAACCAACGAGCCCGGCAGCATCAGCTTGTGGCAGAAAATTTTCGAACGGGCAGGGCTGAAGTTGCAGGTCCAGGCCAGTGGCTGTTGCGGAATGTCTGGCACTTACGGGCACGAAACTCGAAACGCAGCCACGTCGGACATTATCTACGGGCAATCCTGGAAACTGCTGATCCAGAAATTCAACCAGTCGGGGCGTGTTGTTGCTGACGGTTATTCCTGCCGCAGTCAGGTCAAGCGTCAGGAGGGCACAACGGTGCTCCATCCGTTGCAGGTTTTGTTGGCTCGCTTGAGGGAAGTCGCAGGCTGAGTTGACTCGGTGCTCTGTTGGGGCGTTGCTTGCCCGCGAATCATCTGATGAGGTCAATCAGATAGACCGCGTCATCGCTTATCGCGAGCAAGCTCGGCTCCTACAGATAATCGTCGTCAGTGGGAGATTCTATCTTGGCGCTGCTGGCGCGAATCCCTATGAGTTCCAGATCATGATGAACCTGTGGGAGATTCTATGGTTGTGATCAAGCCATAACCCACCCTTTGGGTTGATATTCGCTCTGATTTTTCATCAGGGCGAACGCC
>NZ_LKBT01000017.1 GCF_002699985.1 Pseudomonas sp. ICMP 561
GATGCAAAAAACGGTTATGTCTCAATCAAAGTGTCACCTATGTGAATGCACTTTTTTGTAACCCATGTGGTTGATCCGTACATGCCACCACTGGGTGCCTCGCTGTCGCTCGGCATGCCCGTAATCCGACATTGCTGCGTGGGGCCGCCGCCACCGGCCATCCATGGCCTGAGGCGGCTAAACCGGCATCCCTGCCGGTTCACCCCACACAGCAATATCGAATTCCGGCCGACGTGGTTTAACGGGGCGCTTAAGATCAAAATCAAAAGCAGAGCAGATCAAAAGCAGAGCGGGGGCGAGAACGGTGGGGTTGCCTCGGATCGGTAGGAGCGAACTTGTTCGCGAGACGTCCCGACAGCCAACGCATTCTTCATCTGACACACCGCTTCGCAGCCTTCGGCAGCTCCTACAAAATATCGGTAAGTTCACACATCAGGTCGGCTGTCAGGCCGCCGCGCTTTTGATTTTGATCTTAGGCGCCCCGTTAAACCACGCTGGCCGAACGCAGATTCTGAAGCGTGGGGTGCTCTTGAGTTGAAGAGGGGCAGGACGCCGGGTTAGCCGCATTGGGCCATGGATGGCCCGTTGCGGCGGCCCACGGTTCAGGATCTGCGGGCGGGTACACCGAGCGACAGCGAGGTGCCGAGTGGTGGGGCAAGAGCCTTTTGGTTACTTTTGTGTGGGCCGGCTTCCGGATGTTCAAAAGTGACGCGCTGTAAAAGCGCAACCAATACCAACCATTACCGAATAACGGATATGTACACAAGAAAATTGTGTACATCCAGCGAAGGCCAAACACATATCACCACCCATACAACCGCCCCCAAACCTGCACCCGACCTTCGGCATCAACCGCCTGATATTCCGGAAACTGCGCGCCTGTGGCGCACGCATGGTTAGGAAGAATGCGCAGGCGGCTGCCAATCGGATAGCGATCGGTGATATGAGCTTCGCAGGTACTGACAATCCCATGCTCCTGATTAGCCCCTTCAAACACTGCACCTTCAATCCATTCACCGCTTTCGGTGCAGACCTGCCCATAACCGAAGTCGCGTTTCTGCTTCTGGGTCCCCCGATCCCGACTCATAGCCATCCAGCCCGCGTCGGTGATGATCCAGCCTTTTTCCTCCTGATGACCAATGACCGTGGTCAGCACGCTCAGGGCCAGTTCGTCTGGCTGGCAGATGCCGACGTTGAGCATCACCAGATCAAAAAATACATAAACCCCCGCACGGACTTCCGTCACGCCTTCAAGGCTCGTGGCTGACAGCGCGGTGGGCGTCGAGCCGATGCTGACTTCGGGGCAGGGCAGCCCTTGCGCACGGAGCTTATCCGCAGCCATTACGCAGGCCCGACGTTCCTGTTCGGCCATCGCTTGCAATGCTTCGGGATTGTCCAGCTCGTAACTTGAACCGGCGTGGGTCATGACACCGAGCAGTTGCATGCCTCCTTCATGAAGCGTGCGCGCAACATGCAGCAGCGTCGGATCCTCGACTTTCAGTCCAGAGCGATGGCCGTCGCTGTCGATTTCGATCCAGACCTCGAAGCGATGCCCATGGTCTCTGCCAAAGCTGACGATGGCCTGGGCGCCGACCAGACTGTCAGTCACGATGCTCAAGCGACATCCTTTCAGCCGTAACTCAAGCGCCTGCTGCAATTTCCCGGGTGCCATGGCCACGCCGTAAAGAATGTCGTCGATGCCATGGGAGAAACAGTGCGCGGCTTCTTTCAACGTGGACACTGTGATGCCTTGTGCTCCGGCCCCGCGCTGGGCGTCGATGACGGACAGGCATTTGCTGGTTTTCACATGGGGGCGCAGGCGGACGCCCAGCGTGTCCATCCGTTGCTGCATGCGCTGGATGTTGCGCTGCATGCGGGGGATGTCGATGACGGCGGCGGGTGTGTCCAAGGTCTGAAGTGTCGGCATGTTCATGGCTCATGTTGGCTGCGTGTGTCGCCAATCTACGTCGTCAACGTAAGTCTGTGCTTCAATACGATGGCATTTATCATTAAGTGAAATTGAATGATTGCCATCGAAGATTTGCGTCTGGCAGTGACGCTTGCCCGTTCCGAATCCCTCAGTGCGGCAGCCAGAAGCCTGAATGTCTCGCCTCCGGCGCTCTCCATGCGTCTGCGCAAGCTGGAAGGGTTGCTGGGAATCAGCCTCGCGAACCGGACTGCCCGACGTTTGAGCCTGACCGCCGAGGGTGAGCGTTTTGCACGACAAAGCGCCTTGCTGCTGGAGCAACTGGAAGCACTGCCGGAGGATTTCAAGCAGGCCGATGATCAACTGAGCGGCACGCTGAGACTGGCAGCGCCGTTCGGTTATGGCCGGTCGCGGATCGCGCCGTTACTGGCACGTTTCGCCCGACTGCACCCCGACGTGCGAGTGCATCTGGATTTGCGCGAAACACCCTGGCCGGACCGCCACGACTGCGACGCAGTGATTCATATCGGCAGTGTCAGCGACAGTTCCTGGGTGGTACGTACTCTTGCCCACAACGAGCGTTGGTTGTGCGCGAGCCCGAGGTATCTTGAGCGATACGGAATGCCTGAGTCCGCCGAAGATTTGTTGCAGCATCGGTGTATCTGCATTCGAGAAAATGAAGAGGACGTCACCCTCTGGCAACTGCGCAAGCAATCAACGCGGCGCACCCTGCGGATCGAACCGGCAATGCTCAGCAATGACGGCAGCGTCGCCCGGCGTTGGGCGGAGCAGGACCTGGGCCTGGTGTTGCGTTCTCAATGGGACATCAAGGAGGCGTTGGCGAGTGGGGCACTGGTGCGGGTCTTGCCGGGGTGGGAGTTCGATAGCGCGCCTGTCAGCTTGCTGGTGCGCTCCCGGAAAAACCGTACGGCGCGGTTGCAGGCATTGGTGGCGTTTCTGCAGCAGTCACTCTCGGATACAGAGCCCGATTAAAACTTCATAAAGCACTGGAATCTCCCGAAACACCAGGGACAGGCCGTCTGGTTGTGTAATTGCATTCACTTGACCACCTGTTTGCATTCGACTTGACCAGTCATTTCCATTCCTGCTGACCAGTCGATTGCATTCGGTACTGACCACTCAATTCCATTTCACTTGACCAGGTTGGCCTGCCTCAGCGCGTAGATCCGAGAGAGGTCACGCTGGATTCTATCTAATGCCACTCAGTCTCTGTCGAATCCGATCCAAAGCGGTGTGGTGATGCTGGCGAGTTAGCATTGTGCGTGGACGGAAAAGGTTGCACTTCACCCGCGAGAATGCACGTCCATCCCCATGTTCTAAGAGACGTAAGCTGTTCAAACTCTCTGATTAGCTCAGCAGGAATCTCGCCGATATCAGTTCTTAACTCAAACTGAGGTCTCATCGCATGCTGGACATCAAATCCCATGACACCACGCACTAACTGCGCCATTACCTTCACCCGTTGTTTCCACGCCAAGCATTTTCCCCGTCGCTGAGGGTTTTGATAAACCATCAAATTTAGATAGGCCGACGCATGAATGTAGTCATTGCTAGTCATCCATAAAGCCAAGTGAGGAAGCAACCCTAGCGGTAAAATATTCCTGATGATCCAATCCAGAAGTCTGTTGGCAATACCTCGTGACTCAAGCTCAATTGCGACCATCAATAGTACATTGTGTAGGGTTAATTCCACTTTAGACAGTAGAGACCTTCGCTGACGCTCTTTAGCCTCTAACATTATTGCAATCAGGCACGCAAGTGCGTCAAGACCTGCTCGGCGCTCAAGCTTATCCAGTAATGACTGCGTAACCGGCTCGCGTACTGAGCATATTGAGATACCGATACTTTCGCCAGAAAACAAAACAGCCTGAATATCGAAGCTCAATGTTTTAAAATATTCATCAAAATCCGTGTTCTTACCATTGTCCACTGATTTCATTATCTGCCAAAGAGGATGATTCATCTCATGGGTAGATCCCGGCGAAAGTTTTTCAACCTTTGCCAGCGTGTTTGCCTTTGGGGAAATAGTGTTCTGCTCATACCTAGACCATTTACTTCGATAGTGACGGATAGTTCCATTCGCATTCCTCTTGAAAGACTCCTTCTCGAAGTAAAGCTCCAGAGCGTATGCAGACCCGAGCCCCGTACGCTGCTTTAGACCTTCATACCAATAATCCACTCTCAGCAGCTCGATAGCTCCGCGCCCAGTGGGTTCATTTTCTCGATTTTTGTTTCGCAAGCCTGCTGCGTAATCCAAATAAAGAGCTAAGATTCTTTGAAAATCAGTCATTTACAAAGCTCTCGAGGGCCCACGTACCGTAAAAAATGTAGAAGCCTTACGGCTGGAACGCAAGGAGCCCGTTTATTACCATGAACTGTGACCAAAACGGACATTCCACGTGATGCACAAGCCCATCGAGATAGACACACTTGCTTCGGAGTTAGAGGTTGCCCTCAGAGACCGCTACGGACTGATGGTGGGCAGCACTGCGCTCTGGCGAGAGCTCGGCTACTCGTCTTACGAGGCTTTTCGTAAGGCGAAGCAGAGGGGAAGGATCGAAGTGCCGCTGTTTGACGTACCGAATCGCAGAGGATCCTTCGCACTATCCAGAGAGGTCGCAAACTGGATCGCCAGGCAGAGGTGTGCGGCGATCAACAATAAAGCTGTCTAACTGATTCACCTTTAAACCCAGCAAGAGGCCACACCATGGCACCTGGTTAAAACCAAACTGGTGGTTTCGGGACACAAAAAAGCCCAGGGGTGGAGCCCTAGGCTTTTTGTGATGACATTAGGTTTCGATCCCTAAGCGTCACCATTCTGTGTTCCCCCGCGCTCGGCGTCAAGCCAGCGAGCCCCCGTTTATCTGCAATTTTCACACGGCGCGACTTGTGAGGTGTCACCACGCCTGTCGCGGGGAGAAAGCATGAGGCTATCCATTGAGGTGCAGCGCGAGGTATCACGCCTTGTCTGCGACACCGAGCTCACAAACAGAGCTATTGGCCGCTTGGCCAAGATATCTCACAACACAGTACGTAATATTCGTGACCAGCTGAAAATGAATGGTGAGAGCTGGGAGGAACTGAAGCACCTTGATGATCAAGCGCTTATATCTAGGCTTAACTCTGGCCCACGGGCACCGGCAACGCGCAAGACACGACCCCAGTGGCTGAGGATTCATGAGCAACTAAAATTACCTGACATGACGCTGGAGCTGTTGTGGCAGGAATTCAGGGAGGATGATCCCGATGGCGTGGCGTATACGCAATTCACCCGGCTGTATCGCGATTGGGTCAAAACGCAAAAAGTGAGCATGCGGCAAGTGCATTTGGCCGGGGACAAATGCTTCGTCGATTTCTGTGGCAGAACCATGCCTATCACTGACCCCGCGACTGGGGTGGTCTCGCACGCCCAAGTGTTCGTGGCTACGCTGGGCGCGTCTGGCTACATCTTTGCGACGGCGGTCGCCAGTCAAACGATACCCGATTGGCTAAAATGCCACGTTCGAGCGCTGGAGTTTTTTGATGGCGTTCCACGGTTTGTAATTCCGGATAATTTAAAGTCTGCCGTGACCAAAACCACCCGGAATGAAGTGATTCTGAATCCCGCATATGCCGAATTCTCAGAACACTACGGATTCCAGATTTTCCCCGCTAGGCCGCGAAAACCACAGGATAAGCCCTTGGCGGAAATAGGCGTGAAGATTGTCCAGCGGTTTATATTGGCGCGATTTAGAACCATGACTTTTTTCTCCATTGACGAACTCAACGAGAAGATTGATGAGTGGATTGGCAAGCTCAATGAACGAGTCACTAGAACCTATCCAAAAAATAGGTTAACTCGCTACATGGAGATTGATCATCCTGCGTTAAAACCGCTACCTGAGAAAAGTTACAGCTACACCAAGTGGAAGTATAAGGTCAGAGTTGGCAGCGATTATCATGTAAACTTTGACGGGCATAGCTACTCAGTGCCTTACCATTATTCAAATCAACTTGTTGATTTGCGAGTACATGCTGAGTGGCTTGAGATTGTTCATCAGCGGCGTGTTATCAGTACTCATAAAGTAGAACAGAGTCCTGGCGTCAGTACGCTGCGCGAGCATCTAGCACCAAACCACGGACACACCCAAGATTCTCAGCCCGAGGCGTTGTTAGTCTGGGCTGAAACAATTGGCCCAGCCACATTGGTGTATATCAGGAACAAACTTGAGGATCGCAGAAATTTTGCGACTGGTCTCAAGGCTGTCATTGCACTAAAGCGCGATGTCCGTACTGGAGAAATTTCACCCACTCGACTGGAGTCAGCCTGCGCGTATGTCAATACATTGAATACCCTCAGTTCGGAACGACTCCGCTCGATTATACGCAACGAGTCCGATCTACGCCCTACGTTGCGACAGCCCGCGCCTTTAGTAAATCACCAGAATATCCGAGGCGCTGAATATTACGCCTCACAGGGAGATGAGCCGCTATGAAACCAGTATTCAACACCGTGCAGAACTTGATCACGCTAGGGCTAAGCGGGATGGCGATAGCGTATGAGCGCCAACTCGATGATCCAGCGCTCCTCAAGCAGCCATTTGATGCCCGACTTGGCATGCTGATGGATGCCGAAAATAGCGAGCGCGAGACTCGAAAGATCCAAAGATTGCTAAAGGCAGCAAAGCTTCGTGAGACTGAAGCAACGCTAGAAAATATTGAGTTTAAAGCTACTCGGGGTATGGATCGAAATACGGTCATGGATCTAGGCCAATGCGAATGGTTAGCCCGACGCCAGAACGTGATCATCACCGGTGCCACCGGTACCGGCAAAACCTGGCTAGCGTGCGCCTTGGGCAACCAGGCTTGCCGTTTAGGAACTCATACGATTTATCGCACCGCGACTAAGCTGTTCGAAGACATTTCACTGTCTTACGCTGATCACACGATACCTAAACTGCGGCGTCAGCTAATCCGTGCAGAGCTTCTGATTATTGATGATCTGGGTATCGGTGGAATAGATGCTCAACTGGGGCCTTTTTTGCTTGAGGTTATTGATCAGCAGTCTCAAAACGGGTCGCTCCTGATCACCAGCCAGTATCCGCAGGACAAGTGGTACGACTTGTTCGTTGATCCGACAATCGCAGATGCAATTCTTGACCGAATTGTCCATAAGTCCCATACCATCGAGTTGAAAGGTGAGTCCATGCGCAGAGTCAAAAGCCGCAAACGCACCTGAGCGGTTTCTCACAAAGCTGGGACTGGTCAACGGGTATGCAACTGGTCAAGTCGAATGCAACTGGTCAGTGGGAATGCAATTGGTCAATGGGAATGCAAACAGGTGGTCAAGTGCGGTGCAATCGATTGTTCTAGCTGCAATTTTCATGGACTGGAAAGATTCGCGGCCTGAGTGCTTCATCCCACTCAGGCCCTGCGAATGACATTTTTCAGGAAGTCGATTCCGCCCAGCGTCAAAACGGATCTGGGCCGCCTTCGATACCTGTGAATGTTACCTCCACCGGGTCGTGCTCTTGCTGCCAACCGAACTGATAGAGCAACCATTGGTGCTCTCCCTCTTGACGGTCAGCTACGAGCAAAAGCGTCCAGCCAGCCCTAAGAAGTAGATTGGCATTTATCTCACTTCGGGTGCTGATCAATTGGGTGGTTTTGTCAATGCTCAAGAGTGATGCTCCGTAGCCTGAGACGTTGATAGAAGTCCCGACTACAATAGATCACGGGCTAAGAAACAGTCAGCTTCTTTCCCTTGATCGACGGCTCAACCTGAGGTGACCCATGTTTACCGACGCCAGGCGCGAGAACACATACGTGGCTTACAGGGCAAGGCTGCGAACATATCTCCACATCGCACCAGAGGCGTCTGACCAGAACATTCGTGAACTGATTGACTCGGGCTTTCCCGCAAGCACAGCCAAGAGCTTCTGTGACGCTGTCAAATTGAGCCCAGCAGATCGCGGCGAAATTATCCACGGTGAAACTCTTACATCCGGCCTGGCGCTTGGCAAACCTCTAACCCCACAACAGAGCAAACGCTTGTACCGTTTCGTGCACATTACGGCTATGGCCGAGTCCATTTTTGGTAGTGACGAAAAGGCGATGCAATGGCTTTCCAAGCCCAAAGGTTGCTTCTCGGGTAAAAGCCCCTTTTCGATGCTCGCCACCAACTCTGGTGCTGACCTGGTTGAAGAGATGTTAATACAGCTCGCAGAAGGGTTCGCTTTTTAAGGTGCCGACACATTTGTACCGGAAGACCGGAGGATCGCTTGCGTATCTCTGGGAGCAGAAGCTGTTGCAGCAAAAAACTGCGGGCGATCTGTGTATTGAGAGTTCAGCACGCTTAGCGTAATAGCCAAAATGTTTTACTCAAAAGCGCTCTTTGATCGATATCCGTAAGATAGAGGCAGGGCCATCTTTCATGCCCTACCTGCCGCGTTTACTCGTGCGATTGGCCGTGGTCACTTTTGCCATCGGCAGATTTAGTTGTGGAGTCCCCACAGGCAGAAAGAGCCCCGAGCAGAAAGACGATCAAGGTCGAGCGCAGCAGGGCTTTAGAGATATTCATGGATGCATCCTCGCAGGAAAAAGTGAGCCTCGCTGCTCGAACTGTGCCGGGCAACGAGGTGAAGAGTTACTGGTTAACTTTTGAATACTCGCCAGTCGTGGTGAGTGAAATGGTGACTGGGCCGTCGCTGCGGTTGCGCCAGAACCAGCCATGGGTACCGTCAAATAGCGCGACGAACTCCCCCGAATCGCCATTGACCTGCTTCCCTTTGCTGTAGCTATGGAAGTAGCCTTTTTTGCCGTTGTACGGCTCACCGTGGGTATCGAAGTTCACCGTTCCGCCTGAGGTCGTCCACTCATAGCGGACGCTGGCACCTTTGATCATGTCGAGCTTGATCTCTGCACCCTCACCAGGTTTAAGGTTCACGGTCATCTTGTTGCTGTTCATGGTGGGTGTAGGCGACGTTTCAGCTGTGGCAGGTCTTGGCTGCGGGGCTTCTCCTACAACCGGAACAGCAGGCGGTGCAACAGGTTCGGCGACAACGGGAGCGCTCGGAGTTGCCGCTGGAGACTGGGTTTCAGCCAAGGCTTCATTGGCCAGCGCTATCTTTAGCTCGCCCATCTGCTGCAATCCTAATACGCGGCCAAGCCCGGTGGGATCGACGGCATACTCAGATGGCATCACGACTGTCACCAGCAGGCCAACGGCGACTACCACCGCGATAGCGGTTGAGCGCAACAGCCGTGCAGTGCTGGGTAAATCGTTGGCAGTTGGAAGGGGTGAATTGAACATGTTCGAGTCCTCAGGCAGAAATGAAGAAGCCAGTTATCTGGTAGCCCATGAGCAGAAATCCCGCGCTCATCATGGCGACGTTGGCGGTGTACGCATGCCGCCAAAAGCTCTCGGTGCGACGCCAGTACCCCATGACAATCAGAATGGCGCTAAGAGCCAGTAACTGACCTATTTCAACGCCTACGTTGAATGCCAGCAGGTTGGGAATCAGCCCGTCTGCCGAGATTTCGAATTCCTGAATCTTCGTTGCCAGGCCAAAGCCGTGCAGTAATCCAAAGATAAAGGTGACCAGCCTGGTATTGGGCTGATAACCGAACCAGCGTTGGAACGCCCCTAAGTTATCGAGCGCCTTGTAGACCACGGAAAAACCGATGATGGCGTCGATGACATAGGAGCTGACACTGATGTCCGTCAGCACGCCAAACAGCAGCGTTACCGAATGGCCCACCGCGAACAGCGTGACGTAGACCCCAACATCCTTGAGCCGGTAGACGAAGAAGATCACCCCGAACAAGAACAGCAGGTGGTCATACCCGGTAATCATGTGTTTAGCGCCCATGTAAATGAACGGCAGCAACATGACGCCGGAGCTTTCCTGAATGAAACCCTTATCTCCCTCCGCTACCGCGTGGGCCATGACCTCTGCGGTACCCGCCAGAAGCAATGCCAAACAGGCGAAGAGGTACGTGAGCGGACGGCGCATCGTTGAGACGAACGCACCCACTCCGTTTGAAGTGAACAAATGCATGATCAGAATCCTGAGTTGCAGTGGTCTTGAGCCGCATAGCGGCCAATGTCAGATCACCAACTGAGGACGCGGGGGACGCTTTATCTGGAAGATAGGTGCGTTGGGAAGTGGATAACGCCGCTCGATCAGCGCGCAAGAGCCTGCGAAGTGATCCTTGATGGCAGGTACCACACCCAGATTGGGAATCTCGTGTTGGTGATCTCCTATCAGCGGGGTATGCGCATGATCGTCATGGTGGCTGTCGTGGGTGTGTGCCGCCTCCAACGCGCTGCCCGTGGCGGCCTGATCATTGCCAATCAACGAAGTCGAGACGTGAGTCGTCCAGGCGGTCATGACCGCGAGAAGCAACGTACACACAACAATGATTGACCGGATTCTCTGCGCCATCGGTTCTTGGTTCACAAAAATAATCGTCGACGAAACGTCATGAAAGACGTTTGACCGTATCCCCCTAGGGGGGATAGAGTGCCAGCCTAAATCATTCAGATCATAGGCTCAAGCAATGAGTGATCACGAACACCCACATCCCCACACACATCAGACCCACGACGCGATTATCAAACGCCTCAAGCGCGCAGACGGCCACTTGCGCAGCATCATCGCCATGATCGAAGACGGGCGCGAATGCGTGGACATTGCACAGCAGCTTCACGCCGTCGAGAAGGCGGTGTGCCAGGCGAAACGCACGCTTATCCAGGATCACATTGATCACTGCCTTGAAGACACCATGGGTGCCCTAGCCAAAGGCGAGCGAGCCCCACTGGAAGCGTTCAAGCAAATCACCAAATACCTGTAGGTTTCATATGCCCAACTTTGTCGATCTGTTGCAGCAAGGCGGTTCCCATGCCTGGCTGTATTTCCCCAGCGCTATCCTCCTGGGGGCATTGCACGGCTTGGAACCGGGGCACTCAAAAACCATGATGGCCGCTTTTATCGTGGCCATCCGGGGTTCAGTGAAACAGGCAGTAATGCTTGGGTTAGCCGCTACGCTATCGCATACCGCTGTTGTCTGGCTGGTTGCTATGGCGGGAATGTATCTGGGTCAGGGGCTGGATCCTGAAACAACAGAACCTTACTTTCAGCTCGCGTCTTCTGCGCTGATTATCGCCATCGCGCTTTGGATGCTGTGGCGTACCTGGCGTGGTGAGCAGTTGTACAAATTTGAACAGGAAGACGGGGCTCATGACGACCATCATGGCCACGACGAAACACACCGAATTGACACTGGGCACGGTCGCGTTGAACTGTCGATTTTCGAGCAAGGCATGCCGCCACATTGGCGTTTGGAGGCTCTGTCTGGACACGGCTGGAGCGCTGATGAAGTCGTGCTGCATACCGCTCGACCGGACGGTGTGATGCAACAGTTCCGGTTCGTGCAGCAGGACGGCTTTCTCCAGTCAGTGGATGCAATACCGGAACCGCATGAGTTCAGCGCCAGACTCAGCCTGGGCCACGCAGGTCATAGCCATGACTATGACCTGGACTTCAAAGAGCACGGTCACAACCATGACCACAGCGATCTGGAAGGATTAAACCTTAGCGCCGAGGGCTACCAGGACGCTCATGAAAAAGCCCATGCCAACGACATACGCAAGCGCTTCGCTAATCGTGAAGTCAGCCATGGTCAGATCCTGATGTTCGGCTTGACCGGGGGACTGATCCCTTGCCCTGCAGCCATCACCGTGCTGCTGCTCTGTTTGCAAGTGAAGCAGATAACACTGGGTGCAGTGATGGTGCTCTGCTTCAGTCTGGGCCTCGCGATTACCTTGGTTACCGTAGGTGCCGTCGCGGCTATTGGCACTCGCAAAGCCTCCAATCGCTTTCCCTGGCTCAGTGCCGCCGCTCGGCGAGCACCTTACCTATCCAGTGCGTTGATCATCTGCGTCGGCGTGTATGTGGGGATTAACGGCTGGATCAGCCTGCACTCGTGAGATGAATCGGTGTTTGAGCTAGCCAGCTATCTGGGCCTTTTTGTGGTGGCGTTCGGCGCCGCCACGCTTCTGCCTTTGCAATCCGAAGCTGTATTGGTGGGCATGCTTCTTTCGGAGCACTACACAACAATACTGCTTTTGCTGATCGCCACGGCGGGAAATGTCCTGGGCTCTGTTGTGAACTGGTACTTGGGCCGCTCCATCAAGCGTTTTCGACGCCGACGCTGGTTTCCTATCAACGAACGCCACCTGGACAAAGCTCAAAACACCTATCGACACTACGGGCGCTGGGCGCTGCTGTTCAGTTGGATACCTATCATTAGTGATTCCATTACCATGATCGCAGGCGTCATGCGTGATCCGCATCGACGCCATTTGGCTCGCAACTGAACCCATGGATATGCGCGCCGGTAGGGTCAGTGAAATTTCGATGTATTGGTCGATTGAGCATTGGCGGCACAGTTATGCCACTGGTGCTACTGATTCACCACAGAGGCAGTGAGCAAAACTTTGAAGGGTAGATATTGAGGAGGATCTTGTAAGCCGCAGATGTAGGCTATCGTTACTAAACCTCGTTGTCAGTTCAGAAACGGTAGGTAATACCTCACCTAAGGATAGATAGACCACGAAGGACGCCATGAACCTAAAAACTAGCTTGAGGCAGCGCATAGTATTTGTATTCAGTCTCATGAGCACTGTGGTTGCAGGCGTGTTTGCTGTAGGCATCATTTTTACCGTCCACTTCGTTGAGACCAGGCTCACAACAGTCAGCCTCAGTGGCAGCCTGCATCGACTGATGAAGATGGAAAGCATGGACGCCTGGAGCCATCGACCAGATCGCGACGAGCTTTTTTATGTCGAAAATGGCACCGGTAGCTTAGCGATGGCTGAAGACTTGAACTCCCTTGATTTGGGTTTTCAAGAGATAAGTCGGCAGGGGCACGATTACTATGCAGTCGTCGATGCTGTTGATGGACGCCGCTATGTATTACTGCGTGATCAGCGCCGATTCGAAAAACGTGAGCAGCTATTGTTTAGTGTCGTGCTGGTTGGTTTTATCCTGAGTGTTTTACTTTCGATTCTGCTAGGGCGAATGCTGGCAACACGCGTGATCGCGCCCGTAGTTCGTTTATCTCGACAAGTGCAAGATCGTGATCAGATTCTGAGCTTTGCTCCGCCGCTAGCGTCCGATTATGTCCGCGATGAGGTAGGGGAGCTCGCCTCGTCTTTCGACGAAACGTTAGGCCGCCTGCGATCCGCGTTAAACAGAGAAAAACTGTTCACCAGTGATGTGAGTCACGAGCTACGTACCCCGTTGATGGTACTGGGTACTTCGTGTGAGCTTTTGTTAGAAAATGCAGCCCTTGATGACAGGTCGCGCGAGCAAGTTAGACGGATCGCACGAGCCTGTACAGGCATGGAGCAGTTAGTCGAAACGTTTTTAATGCTTGCAAGGGTCGACAGCGTTAAAGCTCGTCACGGTGCGCGCGCATCGATTAACACAGTTGCCAACGAGCTGCTTCACATATGGAAAAAGCCAATCGCAGATAAAAAGCTAAATCTGATATTTATACCTGAAAGTGACTCACATCAGACCTTTAACGCAACTCTATTACACTCCGTCATGGGAAATCTTTTGCGTAACGCTTGGCATTACACGGATAGCGGCTTTATAAAGCTAACGACTTTCGAAGGCGGGTTCACTGTCGAAGACAGTGGTATTGGTATCCCAGTAGAAAAGCAGCGATCAATGTTTCAACCATTTGTGCGTGGCGACCATCAGCGCGGCGAAGGTCTAGGGTTGGGCTTGTCATTGGTCCAACGGATATGTGTTAATCAGAGTTGGCGCGTTACACTCAGTCATCGAATTCCCAATGGCTGTTGTTTTCGAATTGATTTAGATCCTCAAAGCGTCAAGGACACCCATATTCTCCTGCCTGACGTATAGTCCTGAGTGGTTTTCTGGTCAGTACTCTTACTTAGGATTTCGGACCTGCCAGCCTATAACCCATGCCATGAACCGTATGTAGCAACGGTTCATCGTAAGACTTATCTATTGTTTTTCGCAATGTATAAATATTTGTTCTCAAACTATCTGAGTCAGGTACGTCGCCGCCCCAAACAGCTTGCTCGAATTCACGTCTTTTTACCACATTTGGACTTTTTCGCATGAGCAGCTCTAGAAAAACCATATTCGTGGGATTGAGCTTTAACAATTTACCTGCCCGCCTTACCTCTAGAGAATCAAGGTCGTAAGTCAGGTCATGCACTTGAATAACTTGTTTTTTTAGACCTGTAAAGCGTCGTGCAATGACTTCCACGCGAGCGAGTAACTCCGCCAGTGAGAACGGTTTCACGATATAGTCATCCGCCCCCACGGAAAATCCCGATATTCGGTCTTCCAGCTGATCTCTAGCAGTCAACATCAAGATGGGAACTTGATGCTTAGTGTTCTCTCTGAGGGTTTTGCAAATCAGAATACCGTCCATGCCCGGTAGCATGAGGTCCAGTATAATTGCATCGTAATTACCTGTGACTGCGTGATGCAATCCGGTCAACCCATCTAGGGCACCCGTTACCTCCCACCCTTTTAGGGAGAAGTAATCTGAAATGTTCGCAAGAATATCTTTGTGGTCTTCTATCACAAGTATGCGCATTAGGCGTTCCTTCGTCTTGATGTTCTGGGAGAGCCCAGTGGAAATCTTTGTGGCCTTACGTTCGATCTGCTCACTATTTGAGTGTAAACCGTCTGATGGAGATGGTTAGCTTTGCTGTGCCGACTCCCTTGCAGCTGAATGCTGATGCGGATCCCGTGTGACTAGAATGCCCTAGGCATAGATCACAATTTTACCAGGCTCATTGTCGAGGTTACGGCTTAAAACACCGTCAGACCAGCCTGTGTTTTTTACGCAGGACTGGGCACACTGAATTGCCGATGCTTAAGGCATGAGACGCTCTCCACTTCGCTCACGTCTAGACCGCAAAAAATTGGACGGTGATCCCGGACAGATATCAACATCGCGTGCGTTTGAGTTGGTCCTGTATCGTGAGCCTTTTCTCGGAAATTTGACAACTCATTGACCTCTTCGTGACACCGCCATGAATAGCCTGTACGTCTAATCAGTGGAGGGTGCGCATGAGCGGGCCAGTGAAACTCAAGTTTTCCGAGAAATACGATAGCGATCACGCAAACCAGTATTTCTTAAAGCATCAGGATGGCATAGCGCGAAAGCTGTCGCATTACCGTGACGAACAGATGGCGCGGGACGCCTTACAGAAGGCTGGTGAGCCGGGTCTCGTTCTAGACCTACCGTGCGGCGCTGGTCGTTTTTGGCAAGTGTTGGCTGAAAAGCCCAATCGAATCATCATCGGGGCTGACAACTCGCCCGACATGATTGAAGCGGCGTTTAAAAATCAACCCACTCAAGTCGTCAATCGGGTTAAAGCTCTTCAGACATCTGCTTTTGATATCGACCTGCCTGACAGCTCTGTCGATAGCATCTTTAGTATGCGTCTGATCCATCACATCGGAGAAGCCGAGCATCGGCTTGCAATGCTGCGAGAATTCCACCGTGTCACTCGAGAAACAGTGATTTTATCAACGTGGGTAGACGGAAACTTCAAATCTTGGAGACGTAAGCGCCACGAACAGAAGCGGAAAGCACAGGGTAAACAAGGAGACTATCAAAATCGTTTTGTAATTCCTCGGGAGGTTGCCGAAGCTGAGTTTTTGGAGGCCGGTTTCAGGATCGAGGATAAATCTGACTTTATCCCCTTTTATGCGATGTGGCGAGTCTACGTCCTGCGCAAAATCTGAATATTGCAGTAACAAGAAAGGTGGACTATCTTGGTTAAGCAACTGGAAAAAATTAGTCATCTCAAAGGGCTGAGAGACTTTGGAGCACTCGACTATATCGAGATAAAGGAATTAAAATGAAATTCAGGATGTCTGCTCCACTGCATTATCTATCACTTCTGTTGGCCAGCTGGCTAGCCGTATTCTTTATAACCCGCTGCATACTATGGCTTACACATTTTGACGATGCTGACGGTGGCGCCGCCGCAATGATCGTATCAGGCTTCTTCTACGATATTGTGTTTCTTGTGTATGCAATTTTGCCGCTAGGTCTCTACCTACTGATATGTCCTCCATCTCTGTGGCGTACAAAAGGCCATCGCTGGTTTTTACAGGGGGTTATGACGCTTAGCCTGTTTGTAATGTTGTTTGTTGCGACCGCCGAGTGGTTATTCTGGGATGAATTTGGGGTGCGCTTTAATTTCATCGCCGTAGACTATCTTGTTTACTCAGATGAGGTGCTCAACAACATTTTAGAATCTTACCCAGTAGCCAAACTGCTGAGCGCAGTCGTAGTCATTGCAATTATCCTGAGTATTGTGCTGAGCAAGCTGGTTAAAAAGTCGCTCAATTCAAGTCTTCCCGATTGGCGGAGTCGACTGGTAACGATTTGCGTGTTGGTCGTGATGGCTGCGGGCGCCATGCAGTTTGTGGATCAGGACACTCTTCGGGGGAACGGGGGCAACGCTTACCAAAACGAACTGGCTAGCAATGGGCCTTATCAGTTCTTCGCTGCATTCAGGAATAACGAGCTCGATTACCAGCAGTTCTACGCGACCCTGCCCAAGGACGAGGCTGCGCGCCTCATTCGTGCGGAGCTGAGTGAACCTAATGTCGTGTTCAACGGCAGCGACCCACTTGATCCAAGGCGCTCAATCAGGAGTTCCGACAAGGTTCGTACGCCTAATATTATTTTGGTCACGATAGAAAGCCTAAGTGCAAAATACCTTGGTAGCAACGGCGATACGCGAGGCCTCACGCCATATCTGGATGAGCTACGCAAGCAAAGTCTGTATTTCAACAACTTTTACGCCACCGGTACTCGTACTGATCGCGGGCTTGAGGCTATTACATTGTCCATGCCCCCGACACCTGGACGTTCCATTGTTAAGCGTGTGGGGCGCGAAAGTGGCTTTGCCAGTCTTGGGCAGCAGCTGTCAGCTGTAGGCTACGACTCAGTCTTCGTTTACGGCGGTCGCGGCTATTTCGATAACATGAATGCGTTCTTCAGCGGGAATGGCTATCGGGTGGTCGATCAGACCAGTGTGGATGAGTCACAGATTCACTTCAAAAATGCATGGGGCATGGCAGACGAAGATCTTTACGCTCAAGCACTAGGTCTTGCTGATGATGATCACGCCAAGAAACGACCTTTCCTGCTCCAGCTTATGACGACCTCCAACCATCGGCCCTACACCTACCCAGACGGTAAGATTGATATCAAATCGGGTAAAGGCCGAGATGGAGCTGTGAAGTACACCGATTACGCCATCGGAAAATTCCTGGCTACTGCCAGAACAAAGCCTTGGTTCGATAACACCATTTTCGTCTTTGTTGCAGACCATACTGCGGGCAGTGCAGGCAAGGAGGACTTGCCAATAGATAACTACCAGATCCCGTTGTTTATCTATGCGCCCAAGATGATTGATGCCAGAGAAACCGCACAGTTAGCCAGTCAAATCGATCTGGCGCCGACATTGCTGGGTCTGTTACATATGAGCTATCAATCGACGTTTTTTGGGCGTGATTTGCTTCAGAACAGTCAATTACCTCCGCGAGTGCTAGTCGGAAACTACCAGCATCTAGGGCTTTTTGATGGTAAGGATTTAGCCATACTCAGCCCGCGCCAGGGGCTGAGACGTCACGATCAAGCGCTGGGAAAAAGTCTCGAATCTCGGTCCGCGACATCAGATCCGCTGATTGATCGAGCAATCGC
The DNA here is from genome assembly GCF_002699985.1 of Pseudomonas sp. ICMP 561. Taxonomy (GTDB): domain Bacteria; phylum Pseudomonadota; class Gammaproteobacteria; order Pseudomonadales; family Pseudomonadaceae; genus Aquipseudomonas; species Aquipseudomonas quasicaspiana. The sequence continues at coordinate 17,711 of NZ_LKBT01000017.1, forward strand.
TTACTACCAGACTGCCAGTTATGGGTTCCGGGAGCGATTACTCAGCTGGATTCCCCCAGCAAAGCAGTAGTCACAGTTTTTAGTGGAAGGCCACATCGGGTCTGGGCGGACATAGAGAGCTTGTCCGCCTGGCTCTAGAATGGGTACAACGCCGCGCTGGCTCTTGGCCTCAGGTGGCTTAGGCCTTGCAAATTTGGCTGTCAGCTCTGGCGGGCAGAAGTCCTCAATAAGCAGAGCTGAATTATCGAGAGGGCCGCCAGTTTGTCAAAAAACCGATTTCAACTCCCCCTACAGATATCAGTCAACGTCGGACTGATGCCAATGAGGTCGTCTTTAAATTAGACACGAATAGCAATGAACGTATCCGCACTCTCCTCAGTGCTTACGGCCTACGTATCAGTTTGATTCGACTTAAAGTCATGAATTCGCTATTAGGCACCACCGTTGATGGGCATAGTAGAACGGCCTATGAGGTATACGGTTACCTTCACAAATCCTCAAACGAGCTAACCTTCGTCAGTGTACGCAATGCACTCAAGCGTCTTGATGATGAAGGTATCGTTATCACGACAACCGATAAGGGCTACCTTTTAAGTGATTTCGCTTTGGCTTATATGCTGCAAACTGGGGATGATTAACGCATAAGGCTGGCAGGGTACCGAACCCTTTCCTCTGTTAGCATTCGCCGCGAGTTCCGATCAGCGTAAAAGCTGACCTCTAAACGGCCACGAACAGATGCTTCTCAGGCCAATTCCTAAATCCCTCACACCCATCGCTTCTTGACCAAAAGTTAATGACCTTTTTTTCATGTCCATCCCACAAATATTCGACATATATATTGTGATCATAAACCCAGAGGGCTACTACCATCAGCCCGCACCATCAGTTCATCCTCCAGGGTTTTGAAATGAATAAACTACCCCAGATCACGCTCGCGTTTTGGATAATGAAAATTTGTGCTACCACGCTCGGTGAAACTGCTGGCGACTTACTGTCCATGACCCTGGATGTTGGTTATGCCATGAGCTCACTAATTCTCATAAGCGTCTTTGTAGTGACTCTGTTCACGCAGCTCGCCAGTAAGCGCTATCACCCAACCCTCTATTGGATCGTAATCTTGTCTACCAGCACTGCTGGCACCACTATCTCTGACTTTATGGATCGCACGTTGGGCCTGGGTTACGCAACGGGTTCGGCGATTTTGATCGCAGTGCTGTTGGCCATTTTCTCCGTATGGTACTTGAGCGAAAAATCATTGTCGGTTAACCGTATCACCTCACTCAAAGGGGAGCTTTTTTACTGGTTTGCGATTCTGTTTTCCAACACTCTAGGCACGGCCCTAGGCGATTTCCTGGCAGATGATTCAGGTTTAGGTTTCATGGGGGGCGCGCTTCTTGTGGGTAGTGCTATCGCCATCGTTGCCGTCTTGCATTACACAACACGACTATCTTCCGTTGCGCTGTTCTGGATCGCTTTTGTACTGACCCGACCTTTCGGTGCGACGCTTGGAGACGTGCTGACCAAGCCATACTCAAAAGGTGGTCTAGACTTCGGTACTGTAGGCTCTTCAGCGGTATTGCTGGGTATCCTTCTTTTCATGATTTTAGCTGCGACCCTGTACAACCGGAAAGAAACACCTACCCATGATCAGCTTACTGAACGTTGAGATGGCTAGGATCGAACTTCAACCGTAGCTTGACGTAGACCTGCGAACGCTGGGGGCTGTATTAACTCGGGCATGGCCAAGATTTGTTCATCTCAAGTGACCGTTGGGGCCTGGTATTGGACCTGTACGCGTTGAATACTGCATCTTGGCAAGTAAAGCTATTGTCATGGTTAGTACCGCAACCTAGGTCTAACACTTTAGTTATAAGAATATTGATTACTTTTAAACGTTTTTCCGTACGCAACGCGTATGCGTTGAGCCTTAAGCCTATCCATGATTACGTGAGAGCCTGCCAATGTCCATGTTTCTGAATCTAAAGCTCAAATCAAAGCTGCTTTCTGCTTTTGGCCTTTGCGCGGCGATCACTGTCGGCGTCGCGGTGTTAGGGCAGTCAGGCATCTCACGCATGTATGATCAGCTGCAAAGCACCGTCAATAATAGTCTTGTATCCATTCAGAAGGCTGACTCGGTAAAGGCCAACGCGATAGCGACTAACCGGGACTTGTTCAGAGCCATAGGCCTCGCGTTGCGCAAGTCAGGTCCTGAAGAGGTCAACGCCGCTATTTCGTCTTTCCGGGAAAATAGCGCACAGGCAGAACAAGATTTCAAAACCTATCGAGCAACTCCTCTTGAGGCTGATGAGCGAGCTGCGGGTGATGATTTCGAGCGTGATTGGCCAGCCTATATCTCCGCAGCTGAAAACGTATTCGCGTTGCTTGAAAAAGGCGATGTAGATCAGGCGATTAAGCTTGCAGATGACAGCGTGACGCCGGCGTATCGTAAGACCATTGGCGAAGTTAAAGTCATAATTGACTCCAATGCTCGACAAGCGTTTGAGCTAGCTACATCAGCGCAGGATATTCACGAGCAAGTGACGTGGGCACTCATTATTGGAGGGCTTTTAGCTGCCGCGGCAGCAACAGGTCTAGGCCTCCTTGTCACACGCATGATCACTCGACCGCTCTACCAATCAGTGCAAACCGCGACTCTTATTGCTCAGGGTGACCTGACTAAAGATATCTCTTCGGGGAGTGAGGATGAGACGGGGCAGTTGCTGAGAGCATTGTCCAATATGCAGCGCGATTTGAAAGGTACTGTGCAGCAGATCGCCAACGCATCTGATCAGTTGGCTTCTGCCGCCGAAGAGTTAACCGCAGTCACTGAAGACAGCACTCGTGGGCTTGTTCGCCAAAATGATGAAATTCAGCAAGCTGCAACCGCAGTGAATCAGATGACCGCCGCCGTTGAGGAGGTTGCTCGTAACGCAGCCAGCACTTCCCAAGTATCGAGCCAGACGGCAGAGGATGCGATCAAGGGTCAACATCAAGTACAGCAGGCAGTGATTGCCATGAACACGATGGCAGTGGATATCAATGATTCCACGCAGCGAGTCGAGACGCTGGCAAGCCAGATTCGCGACATTACCAAGGTTTTGGATGTGATTCGCGGTATCGCTGAGCAGACCAATCTGTTAGCCCTCAACGCAGCCATTGAAGCGGCAAGGGCAGGCGAGCAAGGAAGAGGCTTCGCGGTCGTAGCTGATGAAGTTCGGGCATTGGCACACCGCACTCAAGCTTCTACAGGCGAAATAGAGGCGATGATCAAGATCGTGCGGGCAGGCGCTGATGACGCCGTACAATCGATGGGGAAAAGCCAATCCATGGCTCAAAGCACGCAGTTGCTGGCAACTGAAGCGGGAAATGCTCTAGAACGAATCAGCGCCGGCGTCAGCCAAATAAACGAGCGTAATCTGGTGATCGCCAGTGCGGCAGAAGAGCAGGCTCAGGTAGCCCGTGAGGTGGACCGTAATCTCGTGAACATTCAGGACCTATCAACCCAAACGTCCGATGGAGCTAATCAAACCAATGCTTCCAGCCAGGAGCTGTCACGCCTGGCAATTTCGTTCAATATAATGGTTGGAAAGTTCAAGCTCTGAAGAAACGAATTGCTCATCTGTGGCGACCCTGAGGTACATCTCACTTAGAGTCGCTGAAAGCGTGATAGCTTTTGGCATGGACCGCGACCAAATGGATGATGATCCCGTCTTGATCTCATGCAGATGCCAAGCAACCCAAGAAGCCAGATCTTCAGCATGCCCATGGGATGGCATTACGAAAGAACTTGTGGCGGGCGTGAGCCATGCATCCTCTATCCCCTTGGTGGCTCAAATCGATCTTTGATTGACTCGTTTCGAGAGTGCCTCGGTGCTTTCCTTTCGCTCCGAGTAGCGGTCTACCAGATACGTTTCCCGGCCCCGAACCATCAGCGTGAACTTCATCAATTCCTCCATCACATCCACCACACGGTCGTAGTAGGCCGATGGCTTCATACGCCCTGCGTCGTCGAACTCCAGGAAGGCCTTGGGTACTGACGACTGGTTTGGGATGGTGATCATCCGCATCCAGCGCCCGAGAATTCGCAGCTGATTTACCGTGTTGAACGACTGTGATCCACCGCAGACCTGCATGACGGCCAGGGTCTTGCCCTGGCTGGGCCGGACAGCGCCCATCGTGAGCGGAATCCAATCGATTTGGGCTTTGAATACAGCAGACATCGCGCCGTGACGCTCCGGCGAACACCAAACCTGTCCCTCTGACCACAGAACCAGATCCCGCAGCTCTTTAACCTTTGGATGGTTTTCCGGAGCGTCATCAGGGAGAGGCAGACCCGAGGGATCAAAGATCACGGCCTCGGCTCCCATTAGAGTCAGGATGCGCGCGGCCTCCTGGGTCAGTAGCCTGCTGAAAGAGCGCTCACGGTTTGAGCCATACAGCAATAACATGCGCGGCTTGTGCGTCAATTGCTCGTTGCCTTGCAGGCGATCCAGTGTGGCGACGTCGATTAGCGACTGATCCAGATTAGGTAGATCCAGACTGCTTTCCGAGGAAAATTCGTCCATTACAGTTCACCTATTCGATCTAGCTCGCGCTTCAGTTCCTGCGGTGTGAGCGCTGAATGATCCAAGCTGAAGAATGCTTCGAAACGCTTTTTAATCTGGACGACGGTTGCGTCAAATGCGGCCTGGATTTCGCTGTCTGATCCTTTAACATCGGAAGGATCGGCAAGCCCCCAGTGGCTTTTGACAGAGGGTCCAAAATAGACCGGGCAGGGTTCGCCTCCAGCCTTGTCACACACGGTGATCACCACATCCGGCGGCAAATCAGAGAACACTTCTGAACCTTTGCTGTAGAGGTCTGAGGTATCGATGCCCAGCGCTTGCAGCGTGCTGACGGCGCGGGGATTCAGCTGTCCACTAGGGAAGCTGCCTGAACTGACGGCAGTAAAACCGCTCGGGGCCAGGTGGTTGAACAACCCCTCCGAGAGAACGCTTCGGCAGCTGTTTGCCGTACACATAAATAGCACTTTCATGGGTTTCTCCTAGGCAGGGATGCTCAGCCGCAACGCCAGTGCCACTAGCGTTACCAGCAAGATAGGAAGGGTGAGGATGCTGCCGACTTTGAAGTAGTAGCCCCAGGTGATGCGGATATTTTTCTGCGCCAGAACATGCAGCCACAGCAGCGTGGCCAGGCTTCCGATGGGCGTGATCTTTGGCCCGAGATCGCAACCGATGACGTTGGCGTAGATCATGGCCTCACGCACCAGTCCCGTAGCGTCGCTGCCCTGGATGGATAGAGCGCCTATGAGCACACTCGGCATGTTGTTCATTATCGAGGACAGCAACGCAGCGGTAATGCCGGTGCCCAATGTGGCGGCCCACACACCATGCTCAGAAAATATGTTCAGTAACGCCGAGAGCGAGTCGGTGAGTCCGGCATTGCGCAGGCCATAGACCACCAGATACATACCCAGAGAAAACACGACGATTTGCCAGGGCGCGTGCTTGATGACCTTTCTCGTGGAGATGATGTGGCCTTTTCCGGCGATGACCAGCAGGATTACCGCACACGTAGCAGCAACGGCGCTGATGGGGATGCCCAGCGGCTCCAGTGCGAACAGGCCAAGCAGCAGCAGGCCAAGTACCCACCAGCCAGCAATGAATGTCGCCCGGTCACGAATCACTGCATCTGGGGCTTCAAGCTGATTAGCGTCGTACTGGGCGGGAATGTCCTTGCGATAGAACATCCAGAGCATGAACAGCGTCGCGGCCACCGCCACCAGGTTTACCGGCCACATCACTGAGGCGTACTCACCAAAACCCACGCCAAAAAAGTCTGCCGAAACGATATTTACCAGATTGGACACCACCATCGGCAGACTGGCGGTATCAGCGATGAAGCCTGCGGCCATCACGAATGCCAGGGTCGATGCCGGACTAAAGCGCAGCGCTGTCAGCATCGCGATGACGATTGGGGTCAGAATCAGTGCGGCTCCATCATTGGCGAACAGTGCCGAAACGGCTGCACCGAGCAGGATCATCAGCGCAAACAGGCGTCCACCTTTGCCCTGACCCCAGCGAGCCACATGCAGCGCCGCCCACTTGAAGAATCCCGCTTCATCGAGCAACAAACTGATGATGATCACAGCAATGAAGGTCGCGGTAGCGTTCCAGACGATGTGCCACACAACCGGCACATCCCCCAGACTTACGACGCCAGTCAGTAGTGCCAGAACGGCACCCGCTGCCGCGCTCCAGCCGACACCTAACCCCTTGGGTTGCCAGATAACAAAGACGAGCGTAACTACGAAAATCGATGCTGCGATGAGCATGGGTATGTTCCAGGTCAGGAGGTCAGCAGCAGGAGGCTTGGCGCACGGGTCTGTCTTCCATGGAGGCCAGCCGTCCTTGATGGTCGTTAACCCAGGACTGGTATGCCTGCGTAGTGACGTTCAGAACATCCAGTGCCCACTGTTCAAGCTCGGGATGCAGGCGGTAGTAAACCCACTGACCCTGCCTGCGATCCGCTAGTAATCCGCAGGCACGCAGCTGGGCCAAGTGCCTCGAAACCTTCGACTGGTTATCGTCCAGTGCCCAGATCAACTCGCACACGCACAGCTCACCCTCAGCCGAAAGCATGAGCATGATCCGAGCGCGGGTCTCGTCCCCCAGGCATTTGAAGAATGTGTGTGGTGCAAGGCTCATAAGCAATTGCTCCGTATATGTGAATAATCGAATATGCAGATGTAACCACATTCAGCCTGCTTTCACAAATGCCCAGCGATGGGAATTGATGATCCTGGTATCAATGCTCGCGGGTCGCAAGAGGTGGCGATACGGCGGGAGTAGCGCTGGCCAGCCTGCATGTGATCAGAGGTTGGGGGCAGAGGAACTGTCGCCAGATGCAGTATTGGAGTCAGTACGCTAAGCGTAATGGCTGGATAGCCGTAAGCGTCCGGCTGGTCACCTGCGATGCCCCAGCATTGAGGGCAATGGTGTTCGCGTGAATATAATCGGACGCGATATCCCTTATCGCCATAACTATTAATGCGCTAAAAGAAAGCCTTACCCCAAACCGTTATAGGCCCAAGTCATCCGGGAGTGCATGTAGCTCTGAGCGACGATTTCCCGATGCTGTGGACGCCAGCGTCGAGGGGATGTGCACTAGGGCGCTATGTAAGGCCCACTTCATCTACCACTTGTTGATCAGGTATCCACAGCTCCGAAGCTCCTTGACCACTTCGGCTTTCCAGGCTCCGGCTGGATCCAGATCGACGTACACCACGCCGCTGATGTCGTTCGGTGTCTCGATGTCACCCTTTTTGAGAGCACACACGTTCTCCCGGCCAAGCTTGCCCATCAAGTATCCGTGCTCAAAAACCACATTCTGACGCGCTCGATTCTTTGGCTGTTGCTTAGTTTCGCTCACGCCGCGTCCCAGATCGCAGGGCGTGTAAAGCACCAGTGCGAAGTCGGCGTCATTTGCGTAGTGCTCAATCTTTTCGATGATGGTCTTTCCGCCGCTAGCCTGCTCATGCAGCACTATCGCCTTAAGATCCAATGACTCAATGAATCGGCTTACGTCATGCTTCGCCTCGTTGTCTCGGCCGTGAACAATGAAAACATTACGCTTGTTTCTGGGGGCAGGCGCGGTCGGACTGGTAGTAATTGCCGCCCCGAAATGACTTACCCCACCGGGGAAAATGCTCTTGCTACTCGGCGTTGAAGTCGCGGTCGGGGTCGGGGCTACGCCTGGAAACTCTAAGGCATCCAGTAGCGGTGTGAACTCAGCAGACAAGAAGTCTCGTCTCTCGGCATAGCTGCGGAACTTCGGTTGAATGAAGTTCCAAAACGAGTCGAGATTACTGTGCACCTTCAGCCACGACGGAAGAAAGGCCGCAATTGTCGAGTCTCGCAGAAGCATCTGCCGCAGTTGCTGGAACTCGATTTCGCTTGCGGGCTTTCCTGTGGCGCGGGTGGTGAGCAGATTCAGCAGGTAGCTGACCCGCTCATAGTTATTGTTTAGAAACTCCAAACTCATTTGGCAAGCCCTAGCAATGGCGCTGCGCGCCAGGTTCCGTGTCTGGTCACACAGGTTACCTACCCTGAGCGATGGCCATTTGACAGCGATCCTAAGCGGCTGTGGCCACAAAATCAATGTCACGCTGGGCCCAACCGCGCTTTCGGTCTAGTGACGTTGCCGAAGCAAAGAGATGGTCAGATGCGAATGCAAACAGGTGGTCAGTTGGAATGCAAATGACTGGTCAGAGGGAATGGAATTGGGTGGTCAGATGCTGGGGTATTTTCCAGTCTGGTCTCAAGCTGCCAGTTGATGAAGCAGTAGAGCAGCAACGCTATGCCTGCAAACGCCAGTGTCCATTGCGCACCAATGACCGCAGCCACTGTCCCGGCCAGCAGCCCGCCGATGGCCTCGAAACCAAAGCGCATGGCGATATAGAAGGCGACGATTCTGCCGCGCAATTTCTCCGGCGCCTGGGTCTGCAGCAGCATGTTGCTACTGACGTTGCTGACGGTAATGCCAAAACCCAGTAGCGCCAAGGTGAGCAGGGCCAGCCACAGAGGGGCGCTCAATCCCATGATGCAGAGCGCGAGTGCACACAATAAAGCGCCGGTATCAATGATCCTGCGCGGTTTACGCAGTGGGCTGGTGAAGGCCAGAAACAAGGTGGCAGCGAAGGCGCCCGCGCCGGCTGCGCCCCATAGCCAGCCCAGGGTCTGAGCATTCCCGGCAAAAACGTCCCTGGCCAGAATGGGCAGCAGCACGGTGTAGCAGGAGGCAAGCAGGTTGACCATGATCACACTTAGCAACAGCCGTCTGATGGTCAGTGTGGTCCACAGGTATCTCAGACCTTCCTGAAAGATTTCCCGGGTGGAGCCTTGAGCGCGTGGGGTCGGAGTGCCGCGTACCTTGAGCAGGCCGATCAGCAGCATGGCAAACGCAAAGGCTGTGAGCAGGAAACAGCCGGCTTCTCCGCTCCAGGCAATTAGCAGCCCTGCCAGCGGCGGGCCGACGAAACGCGCTGCGTTGATCAGCATCGCATTCAGCACCAGGGCGTTTGGCAAGTCCGACGGATCTGTCACGAAGCTGCCAATCAACGCCTGGCGCAAAGGTGTCTCGAATGCGTTCAACAGACCCAACAACAACGCCATGGCTATGATTGATTCGCTGTTTATCCAGTTGCCCCAGGTCAGGATCGCCAGGCAGAGCGACTGCACGGCAAGCATCGACTGAACGATGATCAACAAGCGTCGCTTGTCATGGCGATCGGTCCAGGCCCCGGCGAGAGGACCGATCAGCAATTGCGGTACCAATGTCAGGAAGGTGATTGCACCGAGCAGGAGTGGCGAGGAAGTCAGGTGGTAGGCAAGCCAGGCGAGGGCGACCTGTTGCACCCATTTGCCCAATGTCGAGACGGCTTGCCCGGCGAAATAAATCTGGAAATTTTTGTGCTTGAGGGCACGAATCGGAGCAGGCCAGTGCCGAGGTTTTGGTCGCGAGGGAGTGTTCACTTTCTGCCTTTTTTCCTGAGCCAACGCGCGTGCTGTCTGGCACGCTCATCTGCACAAGCATAAATGAATGAGCGACAGTCGGGGCGATCAGGTGCTGACTGCCCCATGGGCATTCAGGACGGGAGTTCGCAGCCTTTTTCAATCAGCGATGCCAGAACCCATGAGCGGTCATTTTCACCCAGGGCTATTTGCTGGAGCTGCTTCTGCTCAGCGGCATGCTTGGCGTGAGCGCGTCCATGGACGCTTTCTACCTGATCGTAGGGCACGCACAGCAAGCCATCGTCATCACCTATGACCAGATCCCCCGGCTCGATCACCATGCCGTCGATGGCAATGGGGACGTGGATCTCTCCCGGGCCATCCTTGTAAGGGCCGCGGTGTGTGACCCCGGCCGCGAACAGCGGGAAGTCACCGGCGCCGATACTCGCAGCGTCCCTGATAGCGCCATTGATGACGATGCCTGCCACGCCTTTTTTGATTGCATACGCGACCATCATCTCGCCAATCAGGGCGTTGCTCAGATCCCCGCCAGCGTCCACAACGATTACGTCACCCGGTTGGGCAATGTCGATTGCGTAATGCAGCATCAAATTGTCGCCGGGCCGGGCCTTGACGGTCAGTGCCGGTCCGACAAGCACACCTTGCCGATGCATGGCACGCAGACGCGCACCGCCCGCTGTCATGCGATTCATGGAGTCACTGATGTTTGCGACAGGAACGTCGCGATAACGCTCGACCCATTCTGCGCTGACTTTTCGGGTGTGGGGCAGAACTCTGAATCCGATGGACATTCGGCATTCCTCTGATGATTTCTTGTAGGCCACCGACTTTGATTATCGGCGTATTACAAAAATAGAATGCCATTTCATAAAACTCAACACTTTTAAAATATAGTGCGGGTTTTGGTCGGTTTCAGATCCATCTTGCGAGGAGCTTAAAAGACAGATTAGCAATGTTTACTGGGTTTATTTCGCGGTTTGCGTCCGCTTTTTTGAAATTAAGGTCTTAGGTTGGCGTTTTCCATTATTTTTATTGCAACGCCATTTCATTATGGTATGTTTTTGCCAGGCCGCACTTTCGAACTGACGGCACAACAACGCACTCACACAAAAAATCCAAGGTGTGCACATGACCCGAACCATCCTTCTGACTGGTCCTCAACTGACGCCCGACGCTATGGCATTCGCCGCCTCGAAGGGCGTTCAGGTGATCCCGACCACACCCTATGCGCCCGCCGCCGAACTGCTGCAGATCATCACTGCCCACCAACCCGATGCGATTATTGTCCGGCAAGGCAATCTCACCCGGGAGATGATGGCTGCGTCCTCAAAACTCTCGATCATTGCGAAACATGGCGTCGGCTTTGACACCATTGATATCGCTGGCGCCGCGGAGCTGAAAATTCCGGTCACCATTGCGATGGGCGCGAACGCGCAGTCAGTGGCAGAGCATGCATTTGCCCTGATGTTCAGCGTCGCACGGCAGACCGCATTACTTGATGCGCGCATGCGAGACGGCCACTGGGACAAAGCCACTGCCAATGGCATCGAGCTGTCCGGGAAAACCCTTGGGCTAGTAGGGCTGGGCTCCATCGGGCGCATCCTTCTGGATCTGGTCACCCCCTTGCGGATGAAGGTGAAGATTTATGATCCGTACCTGGCTCGTCTCCCTGAGTTGCCGAACGTCGAGCGCGTCACCGACTTCAATGAGCTACTGCGGGACAGTGATGTCATCAGCCTGCATTGCCCGTTAACGGAAGAGAATCGCAACCTGTTCGGTGCCGAACAGTTTGCCCGCATGCGCCCTGGCAGCATCCTGATCAATACGGCTCGCGGTGAGTTGATTAATACCGAGGCGCTGGTCCAGGCGCTTGGCGAACGACGTATTTTCGGTGCCGGTCTGGACACCTTCCATCCCGAACCGCCAGCAGCGGACAGTCCGTTGTGGGGGCTGCCATCGCTGGTTGCCACACCCCATGTCGGAGCCAATACCGCAGAGTCCAGAGACAGGGTCGGCCTTTTGGTCGCTCAGCAAATCATCGGGTTCTGGGAGGGTGTGCCGCCGGAGCCCCGTTCAGTGGTCAATCGTCACCTTCTAGACAATTGACAGGCCAGCGTTAAATGTCCTTTCGACATTTAGCGTTTTGATATCAGATCTCTAAGAACAAGAACCAGGAGAACGCCATGTCCACCCCCTCAGCCGGGATCAGTGCCATTGAGCGAGCCACCATGCGTAAGGTTGCATGGCGCTTGCTGCCCTTTTTGATCGTTTGTTACCTGATTGCAATTATTGACCGCGGCAACATTGGTATGGCCTCGCTACAAATGAACCAGGATCTGGGGCTCACCCCGGCCATCTTCGGTTTTGCCAGCAGCCTGTTTTTCGTTTCGTACTTTCTGATCGAAGTACCCAGCAACCTTGCACTGCAGAAGTTCGGCGCACGAATCTGGATCGCGCGGATTATGGTGACGTGGGGGCTGATCTCGGCAGGGACGGCTTTTGTGCAGGGCGCCAATTCCCTTTACGTGATGCGCTTCCTGCTCGGTGCAGCAGAAGCGGGCTTCTTCCCCGGCGTTTTGCTTTACCTCACTTATTGGCTGCCTTCGGCTTATCGTGGTCGCATGGTTGCTATCTTCATGGTCGCCATTCCCGGTGCCAACTTTATCGGTTCGCCGCTTTCAGGCTTGCTACTGAGCCTCGACGGCTGGTTTGGCATGCGCGGCTGGCACTGGTTGTTCATTCTCGAGGGGATTCCGGCGGTATTGCTGGGTATTGCCTGTCTGTTCGTTCTGACCGATCGCCCTGAGCAGGCCAAATGGCTCGATGACGAGCAGCGCGGCTGGCTCACCAGTCGCCTGGCTCAGGAACGTCAGAACAAAACGGCTATCGGCCATATATCGCTCTGGAAGCTTCTGCGCCATAAATACATCTGGGTCATGGCGCTGATCTATTCTGGCGCGTCTGCAGCGGGCAGCACCATGAGCGTCTGGGCGCCGCAATTGCTCAAGACGTTTGGCTTGAGCAATATCGAAATCGGATTGGTCAACGCAATTCCCTACGGGCTGGCGTCGATCGCGATGATTATCTGGGGACGTAGCTCGGACAAGACCGGCGAGCGTCGCTGGCATACCGCGACGACCTTGCTGTTGATTACCGCCGGGTTGCTGCTGGCACTGGTGACATCTTCGCTTGTCGCTACGGTGTTTTTGCTCAGCATGGTGTTGATCGGCGCTTACTCAATGAAGGGGCCATTCTGGGCGCTGGCATCAGGTTGGCTTTCCTCGTCGACGGCTGCTGCCGGGCTGGCTGCCATTGGCGCACTGGCAAACCTGATCGGTGGCGGGGTGATGGTCAACGTCTACGGGACGATCCACGGCGCTACCGGCAGTTACGCATTGGCCTTGATGCCGCTGGCTGCGCTGTGTGCGGCCGGTGCTGTGATGGTCGTGGTCATGGGACGTAAACGTCTGAAAGAACAGAACATGGAGACTGCACAGGGCTGAATTTGTACGCTGACTGATTGATGCCGGGTCACCTCTGACCCGAACTAAAGGCTCAACCTTGATGGTTGGGCCTTTTTTTCAATCACGTGTGTCGGAGGGAGCCGCTACAGGATCAACGGGTAGCGAGAGGGCATTACCGCCCAGGCTACGCGTCAACTGCCGGGCTGTTTCGAGGAACAGTGTGCGAATCAGCTGGACGCGTTCAGCGGTCAGGCGGCTGGCAGGTCCGGAGATAACCAGCGCTCCAACCAGTTCCTGGCTCGTCGCGAAAATAGGCAGCGCGATTGAGGCTGCATGTGGGTCTGTGGCTCCGCAGGAGTAGAACGGTTCAGTGAGCTCTCTGGCCACTTTGTACGGCGTACGCAAGGCTTCGGCACTGGCCGCGTTATCCATCGGGCGTATGTCGCCGGGCTGCAGATGCAGGCGCAGGCTATGGGGGGAATTGACCCTGAACTGACACAGGCGATAGGCGCCATGACGAACATAGAATGACGCCGTCTCGCCTGTTTCCTGGGTGAGGTGATGGAGCAGCGGAGTGATGTAGCGTTCCAGATCCAGGGAGTCCTGATAGACGGCATTGAGCCGCATGACTTCGCTGGCAAGCTGATACCGACCGTCTGCCATCCGGGTAATAAAGCCATGGGTTTCCAGCGACACCATCAAACGCATGATGGTGCTTTTGATCAGGCCCGTCCGTTCGGCCAGTTCCGCCAGGCCCAGCGCCGAATCGCCGATTCGAAAAGCGGTCAGTACCGTCAACACGCGATCAGCCGAAGCGACACCATTTACCGTAGGACGAGGTCGCGTTTTTACCATCAGGGTCTCCTTCATTGAAATGGTCCGGGCCATGATCAGGCGGATCAGCGCTCTTGTCGCCGGGCAAGAGGCTGGCGACGCCGGGCGCTGTGAGCATTTTGGCGGAGGGAGATCTTACACCAAGGCAGGGCGGGGCTGTTGCATGCTGATCATTGATCACCGGGCGCGCATGGCAGGCAACCTTTGACGAGGTGGTGAAGCAACAGAAGAGGCGTCGGAGCGGAGTACAGATCAGGCATCCACAGGACCTGTTCAGTCCGTAGGACCGGCTTTAGCCGGGAGGGCGTCCGGATAGTCGCTGAATTTTCTTCGACAAAAACACCGCCCTCCCGGCTAAAGCCGGTCCTACAAAATAGCGCGCTCCCACAAGGTTCAGCGTTCGCTTTAGATCGCGTCCATCTTCTCCTCAATCACCACCCGTTCAAACCGGCCGGCCAGCAGGCCATAGGACAGAAGGCCCAGCACGCCATGGGCCGCGACGAACCACAGGGCAATGTTGAACGAGCCGGTAACCGCGACGATGTAGCCGATCACCAGTGGTGTGATGATCCCGGCAATATTGCCGATGCCGTTGAACACGCCACCGCTGAGGCCGACCATGTTTTTCGGTGCGGTATCAGACAACACCGCCCAGCCTACTGCCGCCAGCCCTTTGCCGAAGAAGGCGATGGCCATGACAGTGATGACCATCCAGTTGGCATCCAGGAAGTTCGCCGAGACCAGGATCGTCGACATCGCCATACCGATCATGAACGGTGTCTTGCGGGCGATTGACGGGTGTACGCCACGACGAATCATCCAGTCAGAGAGCATGCCACCCAATACGCCACCGGAGAAACCGCAGATGGCGGGCAGCGCCGCTACCCAGCCGGCTTCCATGATGGTCATGCCACGGCCCTTGATCAGATAGATCGGGAACCAGGTGATGAAAAAGTAGGTGAGGGCGGTGATGCAGTATTGACCAAGGTAGATCGACCACAAGGTGCGGCTGGTGAACAGTTGCTTGATTTCGCTGAGCTTTGCTTTGGGTTTTTTCGTGGTGCGGGTCAGTTCCAGGTCTACCAGTGCGCCGCCGTCGCGCATGTATTCCAGCTCCCGAGGGCTGAGGTTTTTATCGCTGTGGGGCTCGCGGTAGAAGGCAAACCAGACCACGCTGAGCACCAGACCCAGGCCACCCATCCACAGAAACACATGTTCCCAGCCCCACGAGTGGGTCAACCAAGCCATCAACGGCGTGAACAGCACCACGGCCATGTATTGCGCGGAGTTGAACAACGCCGATGCCGTGCCGCGTTCGCTGGTAGGAAACCAGCAGGACACGATGCGGTTGTTGGCCGGGAACGCGGGCGACTCGACCAGCCCAAGCATGAAACGCATGGCGAACAGGCTGATGGCAGCCGAAGCGCCCATTAAGCCCATCCAGCCGACAGTGCCCTGCAACATGGTGAAGATGGACCACAGCACGAGGCTGCAGCCATAAACACGCCGCGCACCGAACCGGTCCAGCAACCATCCACCCGGTATCTGGCCCAGCGCGTATGCCCAGGCAAACGCGGAGAAGATCACGCCGAGCATCATCGGATCGAGACCCAGATCCTTGACAACCCCGGTGCCGGCAATCGACATGGTGGCTCGGTCGGCATAGTTGATGACGGTAACGATAAAGATCAGGGCAAGAATGAGAAAGCGATGGCGACCGACCCGGGCTTGCGCCTCGACCTGGTCCAGAGGAATGGATTTCGAAAGCATGGGGCGTCTCCTGTAGGGACGTTTTATTTTTGTTAGAAGATGTAACTCTGTCTTTCCCCGATAGTAGGAGCCTTGGTGGATATACGTCTAACATAGATGCTGGATAGGTTGATGCGGATTTTGAATCGTGGAATTGCACCAGTTACGATGTTTTGTGGCCGCCGCCGAAGAGCTGCACTTCGGCAGAGCCGCCACACGCCTGCATATGACCCAGCCGCCACTGAGCCGACAGATCCAGCTGCTGGAGCGTTCGTTGGGCATTGTCCTGCTGGAGCGCAATAACCGTGGCGTACGTCTGACGGCGGCTGGCCGGGGCTTTCTACGCGATGCGCGACACATCCTGACGTTCTCCGAACAGGCAGGAAATTCCGCGCGGCGTCTGGCCTCCGGCGAAGTGGGCAGGCTGACCCTCGGGTTTACCGGGGTCAGCGCTTACAGCATGGTGCCGCAGTTGCTGGCCAAGGCTGCCATTGAAATGCCGGAAGTGAAGTTCGTCCTCAAGGAGATGGTTTCCGATGCCCAACTGGATGCGCTGTCAGCGAACCTGATCGACATTGGCCTGGTGCGTCAGGTCAGGGATCGAGAAATGTTCGATGCGCAGCTGGTGTATCGCGAGCCGCTGTTAGTGGTGTTGCCCTCAGAGCATCCGTTGACCACGCAGCCGTCGATTGCCCTCGCGGACCTTAATCATCAGCCTTTTGTGATGTACGCCGCGGATGAAGGCCGTTACTTCTATGACTGCATTGTCGGGCTGTTCGCCATGAGCGGTGTCACGCCGCGGTATGCCTATCATCTGGGCCAGACCCACGCCATTGTCAGCATGGTCCAGGCCGGTCTGGGGCTTTCGATTGTGCCGGCTTCGGCGCGGCAACTGCACAGTGGCGCAGTGGTATTCCGCCCGTTGCGCGACGCGACGCTGAATGCTGACCTGCACATGATTTCCCGTCGTGATAACGAAAATCCGGTGTTGCCCGCGTTCAGGGATCTGCTCAGTCGGGAGTTTGAACATAATCGGGGGTAAAAAATGCTCCGATCCTGCCAAGGGTGATGGCAAAGTCGGGACAAGCCTCGGTATGCTGCGCCCATGAGTACCACGCTACCGCTTCGTCAGCCTTGTCCCCCCGGTGCCTGCAATTGCGGGCGCGAACTGTTGCAGGCGGACGAGCTGCGGATTCTGGCGTTGACCCGTCAGGAGGAGAAACGCCTGCTCGAGCGTCTGGAAAACCTGCAGAGCCTGGCCGACCTTGAGCACATGCAGCGCAAGTTGTATGAGCAGTTAGGGATTCGACTGGAGGTGGTGCCGGGTTTTAACGAAGTACGCAGCATGCGCGGGATCGCGATCACTATCGACGAGCTGCCGGGGTTGTGTCGCAAAACCCGCCAGTCGATTCCTGCTGCAATCAGGCGAGGCCTGGAAAAGAACCCCGAAATCGCCTACCGCTTGCTGGACGCTCACGATCTGTTTCGCGAAGTTTGAGTTCAGGCTGAACATCTATCAGCCTTGACGCTGATTTTCTGTAGTGCCCGTTCCTTTGTCCCTGACACCATGCTGTCTAGCAGCAAGCACGGACCCTGTAGGAGTGAGCTTGCTCGCGATTGATTTTTTCCTTCGATAAATCATTGCCTGATCTGACGCTATCGCGAGCAAGCTCACTCCTACAGATCCTGTGTTTGCTGCGCGACAGTGCGGCGTCGTAGAAGAGATGCCCTACAAGTTTTGCGTCACGACCGGAAGTCAGCGAGCAACCGAAGAAGGATTCGACTGCAGCAGCACCTTGGCATGAACGGCCATCAGATCGTCTTCAAGTGTCGACTTGCCCGTCGTTACCCGCGAGCTGCGGTCTTCACGCAGGGCGGCGTCGAGCATGCCCAGCAAGTTACGCGACCTGGAAATCTCTTTCGGGGTGCTGATGGTGTCGATCAGTTTGCCCATTTCGTATCGGTTGACGATCGTTGACTGCTGGACGCTCTGGGTAGAGTTGGCTACTACCAGCGCGCCCTTGTTATAGCCGATGCGGGTCGTGCTCTCGGCCTGATCATTGATCTGGTAGAAGTCGTAGTTTTGTGATTCGGCGGTATTGCCCAAGGCCAGTTTCGAGCCTGGGTAAATGCTCTTGTGGTACGACGCCTCGAGACTGGATGTCTGTTTCTGTTCGATGGATCGATTGGCGTCGCCTGCACCTTGCATGTCGGTAGTTTGCGAGGCTTTATAGGAAAACTTGTCGGCTTCGGCGGGGCGCATCGGGTTGCTGTGTTGGGCGTTTTGCGTCAGCGACACACTGAAATCAGCAAGCCCGGTCAACATCGAGCGATCCACACTGTTGAGGCTGGAGCTACCGCTCAGGCTCTTGGTGGTAGTTTGCAACGAAGAAAACGCATCCTTGAACAGCGCCATGAGGTCTTTGTCGCCCTGGCCCCGGTTTTGCGCTGCATCAAATTGCTTCAGGTAGCTTTCTACAGCCTGGGCTTGCTGTTGCGCGTTGCCCAATATCGCCGCGTTGTTTTTGACGCTTAACTGAACATTGCCGGTCGGGCCGTTCATTTCCACGGACCTGTTTTTTTCATCCGACTGGAAATTCAGCGTCTGATACTCGTTATCGCCCACTTTCAGGCGCGCGCTCAGGTCAATCGACGAGAACAAGGCCGGGTCCAGCTGAGTCAGGTTGCCGAGATTCAGGCGCGGTGTTCCGGCAGTCAGGCCATCAATCGCTCCCTGAAAGGAGTCTGCCAAAGAGGCCAATGCGTCATTTTCCTCATCGCTCAGCTTGCCACCGGTCACATCCGCTTGCACGGCGAGACCGTCATCCTTGCTGGTCAGGTTCAGCGTGATGGTCGCGCCGCTCGCGGTTTTCAGCGTGAGGGTGATGGTATTTTGCGTATTGCTGTGCAGCTGAGCCTGGGCTGATTTCAGCGCGGCAGCGTCTTTTATACCGTCAGTGCCTGATCTGATGACGGACTGGGAGATTGAGTTCGAATTGCCGCTGGCAAGCTGTTCCAGCAGTGCAGCACCCAGGCCCTGAAAACGTCCGGCCGTGGATTTAGCGGACATGTTGCCAGTGAGGACTGTGGTCACTGCATCGCTTGTTTTTTTCTCAAAGAACAACACCGAATCGGCGTTGTTCAAGCTCCCGCGACTGGAGTAAGTGGCAGCATCTGCGACTTTTGAATCCTGACCGAGCATCACAACGGAGGCCGGTGAGCTGGCGAGTGTCAGAGGTGTCTCGGTGGCGCTCACCGGTACGGCAGTGGAGGCTGGTGTGGTGATGAGCGGCGTGCTGGCAGTGACTAAAGAGATTGAGGTCATAGCGCTTCCGTGCTGGCTTATCTGGGTTTGTATCTACTTTGTAGCGGCCAGTAGCAGGGAAACTTTAGATTGGAGGGGGAGCGAATAAGCGCGGGAGGGACGATGTGCTGCGAGTTAACCGCAAACCTGTTGCGTCCATGACACACCGCTGTCGCGAAGCAAAAGGGTGACCGTGGTAGGAGCCAACTTGTTGGCGAGACGTCGGACCTGCATTGTCAAAAATTGCGCCTCGCCAACAAGTTGGCTCCTACCGGGTCTGTGTTTCAAATCATTATCGAAGTGATGCTGGATGAGCGCTGACCGGGGTTACAAGGCCAGCGATTGCGGAGTGTCAGGCATACCAGCTATCGCTGGCCTCGTAACCTCGGTGAGCTCCAGGGGAGTCATTACTGGTCAGCCAGATGCTTACTCATTCGGCTCATCGGTATTGATGTACTCCGGCACTTTCGCCAGTGGCAATCGGCGGGCTTGTTCGATGCTGATGCCCGGGCGATTCGGCAGCGGGTCGAGTTTCTGCGTCTGGCCCGTCTCCAGGCTTCGCTCTATGGCCGCCAGGACACGCACATCACGCCAGCCTTCGTCGCCATCCGGCTCCGGCTCGCGATCTTGCAGAATGCAGTCTGAGAAGTACTGGGTCTGGCCGCCGAACTGGTCTACCACAGGATGTTCATGTTCTTTGGTTTCGTCACCGATGATTGCCCGGTAACTGATCGCGACGCCTTCACCAAAACCGAAGCAGGGCGATGCTTCAAACTCGCCCTTGGTGCCTATCACTTGATAACGCTGGGTGCCCGGCAGGCTATAGCTGACGGTAAATTGCGCCAGTCGCTCTTCCGGGAAGCGCAAGGTCACGCTGACGGTATCCGGCGTATTGATTTCGCGCCCTGGCGTGTGAATGGCCACGGCATGAACTTCCAGCGGCTCGGCATCGAACAGGTTGCGTACCGCGTTGATCGGATACGGCCCCATATCCGCTGCAGGTCCTGCCCAGTAGCCATTCTGCATGCGGTGATTCTTTGGATCGGTGGTCTGCGCAAAGGTCGCCGTGAACAACCGTGGATCGCCAATTTCGCCTGCGCGGATACGGCCGATCATCTCAACAGTGCCTGGCTCGAAATGCAGCCGATAAGCGATCATCAGCTTGGCGCCGGAGCGCTGGGCGGCTTCGGTGATTGCAATGCAGTCTTCTTCGCTGGTCGCCATGGGTTTTTCCAGCAGTACGTGGATCCCGGCTTCCAGGGCAGGCACGGCAAATTCCCGGTGGCGGAAATTAGGCGTGGCCAGGTAAATCGCGTCGATTTCCACGGACTTGAGCAGCGTGTCGAATTCGCTGTAGTCATAGCTTTTCAGGTCGTAAAGCTCAGCCAGTTTGTCGGCTTTTATCGGGTCGCCAGTCACCAGCGCAGTCATTACCGAATTATCAGTCTGATCGACGCCCGGCATGAATGCGCCTTGGGAAATCCAGCCTCCGGCAACCACTGCGTAACGAATTTTGCCCTGTGCATCTGGCATGAGATAAGCCTCCAGAATCGCCCGACGTTATGCCCGGCCCATTATAGAAGGGGCATGCTCAGACGCTGGAAGTTCAAAGCAATTAGCCGGACCGGGCGAAATGATGTCAATCTTTGTAATACTTTTCGTGAGTGGGAAAGTGACTTTCTCGTTGTAGGATCAAATCCCGTAATAAATCTCAGGATTGTATGAACACCGTTCAGGAACCTCCCGGTTGCTTCGCTTCTAACCGCTTTGCTTATAATTTGAGTCTCGATCCAGCTTTCCCCTCAGGATCAGCTCGTCTGAATACCCCCTTCGATAATCCGTCTAGTGTGTCCTGTGCGGCCGACGTTTGTTCACGTTCGGCAGGCTTACTGACATCTATCAAATCCCGTTTGCGAGAGATTCAATAGTTCTATGGAATGGATAGCTGATCCCACGGCCTGGCTTGGCCTGCTCACTCTGATCGTTCTGGAACTGGTGTTGGGCATCGATAACCTGGTGTTCATCGCGATTCTCGCGGACAAGTTGCCGCCCGAGCAGCGTGACAAGGCGCGAGTCATTGGTCTCTCGCTGGCGTTGATCATGCGCCTTGGCTTGCTGGCCAGTATTTCCTGGATGGTCACGCTGACTGCGCCACTGTTCGAACTGTTCGATCACAGCTTCTCGGGTCGCGACCTGATCATGCTGTTCGGTGGTGTGTTCCTGTTGTTCAAGGCCACCATGGAATTGCACGAGCGCCTGGAAGGTCACGTTGCCGAACGAACCAGCAACGGCACGTATGCCCGATTCTGGCCCATCGTCGCGCAAATCGTGGTGCTGGACGCCGTGTTCTCTCTCGACGCGGTGATTACTGCCGTAGGTATGGTTGAGCATCTGGCCGTCATGATGATTGCGGTGATTTTCTCCATCGGTCTGATGATCATCGCCAGCAAGCCGCTGACCAAGTTCGTCAACTCCCACCCGACTGTGATCATGCTGTGTCTGGGCTTCCTGATGATGATCGGTTTCAGCCTGACCGCCGAAGGCCTGGGCTTCCATATCCCTAAAGGCTATCTGTATGCGGCGATTGGTTTCTCGATCCTGATCGAACTGTTCAACCAGGTCGCTCGCAAGCGTCGCAAGAAGTCGCTGCACGGTGCGCGGCCTATGCGTGAACGCACCGCCCACGCCGTGTTGCGGCTGCTGGGTGGCCGCAAGCTGGACGCCGATGAGGTGGGCGAAGAAATCGCCGACATGCTTGAAGGTGAACAGACCGAGGCGGTGTTCCACCGTCGCGAGCGGGTGATGATCAGTGGTGTGCTGCAACTGGCTGAGCGTCCGATTCGCTCGGCTATGACACCACGGGCCGAGGTGGACCTGATCGACGTGTCGGACGACCCGGAAACGGTTCGGACCAAGCTGATGCATTCGTCCTATTCGCGCCTGCCACTGATTCGTGAAGGCCGCGTGGATGAGCCATTGGGCTTTGTGCACAAGAAGGAGTTGCTCAAGGAACTGCTGGCCGGCAATGAGCCGAATCTGGAGTTTATGGCGCGCAAAGCGATCAACCTGCTGGACAGCTTTTCGATCCTCAACTCCCTTGAGCAGATGCGCAAAGAGTCAACGCACATCGCTTTTGTGGTCAACGAATTCGGCGATTTCATCGGCTTGTTGACCATGACCGACATTCTGGAGTCCATCGCGGGTGAGCTGCCGGATGCCAGCGAAGTGGAAGGTCCGGATGTGGTGGCCGAGGACGATGGTTTTATCGTCTCTGGCGGCCTTAACCTGAGCCAGGTGCGTGAGCGGGTCGGTTTTCAGGCCCATGCGACCGAGGATTATCAGACCCTTGCCGGTCTGGTGATGAGCCTGCTGGATCGCTTGCCGAGGATCGGCGACAAGCTCGATTGGGAAGGCTGGGACATGACGGTTGTGGGTGTCGAAGAACGACGTGTCACCCGGGTTCTGTTGCGCAAGCCCCAGTGACCATCAAGTGATAAAAGCCCCGCTGTTGCTGGGGAAGCGCGAGCCAGACACCTCGCGCTCCAGCATCAACGAGGCTGATAATCAGTATTTTAAAGGGTGGTTTTTCATAATGCGGTTGTGACCTTAGATTGGCCCCATCACTTCGAAACAACTATTGGAGCCACATCATGAAACGCACTATCGCTTTGAGCTTTGCCCTTTCGATCCTGACCGCTACCGGCGCTTTTGCCAGTACTTCGCCGACCCAGACTGTCGCTGCGGCCACTCAGGTTGCAAATCGTTCCAGCGTCGTTACTCCTGAAGTCCGCGTTGCCGGTGCCGGTAACAAGACCTTCGACCGCGCTGAAGTGAACCTGGACAAGAAAGTGGTCGTAGCAGAAAACCGCAAAGAATTTGGTTCGCAGTATCAGCGTTATTGATTGCGAGGTCCGAACAGGAACAGCCCGGCTAGCCGGGCTTTTTTGTGTTCATTGCAAACGATGGCTTTGTTGGAGCGAGGCTTGCCCGCGAACCAGTCGACGCGGTTGACCAGACCCACCGCCTCATCATTCTTCGCGGGCAAGCCTCGCTCCAACAGAAATATGTGCCGGTTTTTTGTTTCTTCACCGATCCCGCAAACTGCGCTCCATCCGCGCCAACCCTTCCTCCAGCAAGACCCTTGGGCAACCGAAGTTCAACCGCACGAACTGCTGGCAATCGTCACCAAACTCCACTCCCGCACTCAGGCCCACTTTGGCGTGTTCGAGGAAGAACTGCTGTGGATCGTCAAGACCCAGCGCGGAGCAATCCAGCCAGGCGAGGTAGGTGCTTTGTGGCAAGTGCATGACCACGCCGGGCAGTCGTTCTTTAACCGCTTTTGCCAGATAGTCACGGTTGGCCTGCAGGTACGCGTTGACGTCGCTCAACCATTCGCCGCATTCGCTGTAAGCCGCGCGCGTGGCTTCAAGACCCAGCACGTTGACGCTGTCGACCAGACCCAAGCGGCCGGCATTGAAGCGTTTACGCAGCGACTCATTCTGAATTACTGCAAAAGCGGTTTTCAGCCCGGCGATGTTATAAGCCTTGCTCGCCGACATCAGGGTGACAGTGCGCTGGGCAATCTGCGGGCTGAGAGAGGCGATGGGCACATGCCGGCGGCCATCGAAGAGGATGTCGGCGTGAATGTCATCAGAAATGATCAGCACGTCATGCTTCACGCAGGCTTCGCCGATCAGGTGCAGCTCTTCGCCACTGAAAACCTTGCCCAGCGGGTTATGCGGGTTGCTCAGCAACAAGGCACCGGCGTTGGCCAGCTTGCCGTTCAGCACAGCGATGTCGGTGTGGTATTCGCCCTGGGCATCAGCCTTGAACGGCAATTCGATACGCGGCTGCTGCCAGTGATTCGGCGCGTGGGACAGCGGCGAGTAATTGGGTGTTTGCAGGACCACGCCCGAGTCGGCCGGAACCAGTGCGTTGAGTGCCATGTTGAAGCCGGGTTCGACGCCGGGCAGGAACACCAGTTCTTCAGGCTGAACACGCCAGGCATAACGCTGCCAGAGGTACTCGACAACCGTCTGGCGCAGGTTGTCCTGTGCCACGCCGTACCCGAGCAGCGGATGCCCCAGTCGTTTTTGCAACGCCTGAATGATCGGCTCGGCCACCGGGAAATCCATGTCCGCTACCCACATCGGCAGCACGTCGGCGGGATACAGGCTCCACTTTTTGCTGTCGGTGCCGTGGCGTTCGAATACGGTGTCCAGTTGGGTCGTCATTTCAGTCTCTAGAGGCAGGGAGCAAGGGCGACAGGTTAGCTGCGCCCATCGCATCGGTCCACCCGCACCTGAGTTGACTGAACGGTGCCGTGATCAACTCAGCGCTGGTTTTTGTAAGCCTTGCCGTAGTGCCTTTCAAGGCGTGCCTGAATCAACTCCAGTCCGATGGACAGCAGCCAATAGATCAGCGCCGCAGTGGTCAGCATTTCGATATAGCGGTAGGACGACCGGCCGTAAGACTGCGCGAGGAACATGACTTCCCAGACACCCATCACCGAGATCAGGGACGAGTCCTTGAGCATGGAAATGAATTGGCTGGTGGTCGGTGGAATGATGGTACGCATGGCTTGCGGCAGTGTGATCTGCCAGAACACCACGGTAGGGCGCATGCCCAGTGCCGCAGCGGCTTCGCGTTGCCCGGGCGAAACACCGATGATGCCCGCGCGAAAGATCTCACTCAGGTACGCGCCGTAGTTCAGCGACAGGGCAATAATGCCTGCGCTGATCGCGCCTGGCACCACGCCCAGTTGCGGCAGACCGAGATAGATCAGCAGGATCTGAATCAACAGTGGTGTGCCACGAAAGAACGACGCGTAAAAGCTGGCGATGCCAAACGCCACGGCACTCTTGGACAAGCGCGCCAGGGCCGTGGCAAAGCCCAGTATCAGCGAGAACCATATAGAGCAGAAGCACAGGAAGAGGGTCAGCGCGGCGCCTTGCAGGAAGCCATTGGGCGCCAGATGCAGGCCGACCAGATATTCCCATTTCGCGGCGATGATCGAAAACTTCAGGTCGAAGCTCATGAAAAACGCGATGCACAGACCGAGCATCACCATCCAGGTCAGGTACAGCCGCGTTTTGAAGCCGAAAATTCGCAGCAGGCGCGAAGATCCGGCGTTCAGGTCTGGCGGGGCAGGTTGATGCTCGCTCATTGGGTAATGTCAGAGCCGATCCATTTCTGGGAGATCTTGCCCAGCGTGCCGTCTGCCTTGAGTTCGGCGATGACTTTGGTCAGCTTCGCATCCCATTCGGCATCGCCTTTTTCGGTGGCGACGACATTGGGTTCGGCGTAAAGAGTTTCGCCAGCGATCTTGAAGCGTGGATCCTGATTGATACGCTCACGTGCAGTGATCAGGTTGGTGATCATCGCGTCGAGACGGACACCCGCGCCCAGTGCGAGGTCCTGAAAGGCCACGGTTTCGTTGTCATACGGTGCAGCCTGGACAGCGTCGAACGGGTAGCTGATCGGCTTGTCTTCCGCACCTTCAATGACCAGATCCTTGTTCAGGTAAGCCTCGTAGGTCGAAGCGCTGATGACGCCAACTTTCTTGCCCGAAAGGTCTTTGGCTGACTTGATCGCATCATTCTTGGCGTTGACCACGATGACCGCTGGCGACTGGTAGTACTCAACCGGGAAGTTGAATACCTGAGCGCGGGCCGCGCTTGGAGTCATGGAGCAGATGCACACGTCATAGCGGCTGCCCCAGTGGCCTGCGGCAATGACGTCCCAGGACGGTGTTGCCAGTTGCAGCTTCACGCCCAGCTTGTCGGCGACTGCTTTTGCCACGTCCACATCGAAACCGTCGAGCTGGTTTTGATCATTGAGGAAGGAAAACGGTGGGTAGTTCTCCATCATCACGCCGACCATTTCGCCTTTTTTAGTGATTTTATCCAGCGTCGCACCGGCCATGGCGGTAGAGCAGACGGACAGCAGGGCAAGACTCAAAGGCAAAACAGCACGTAGATTCATCACATCACCGAATAGATCGAATACAAATAATTGGTATATATTTAAACGCGATATTAAAAATGTCCTTAATTATTAATTGATCTATACGCCTTTGTTTTGGTTATAAGCTACGGTTTTTGGGTTTAATCAAACGCTCTTACTGTTCAATTCAATCAGCCGTTGCCTGTGTATTCCCGCAACGGACGCCCGGCTTTCAGGAGTTCCCATGTCCACAATCGAAAAATCAATTCCGCTACGCTTGCTAGACGGCGGCATGGGGCGGGAACTCATGCGTATTGGTGCGCCATTCCGTCAGCCTGAGTGGTCGGCGCTGGCGCTGATCGAAGCGCCGGAATTTGTCCTCAAGGCGCATCAGGCTTTTATCAACGCCGGGGCGCGGATTATCACCACCAACAGTTATGCGCTGGTGCCGTTTCATCTGGGTGAAGAGCGTTTCACAGCGGATGCTCCGGCGCTGTCCGATCTGGCGGGCCGGCTTGCACGTCAGGCTGCAGCAGAGGCCGGTCAATCTGTTCAGGTGGCGGGGTCGTTGCCGCCAGCGTTGGGCTCTTATCGTCCGGATCTGTTCGATCATGATCAGTCGGTCGCGATCCATCGCATCCTGATTCAGGGTCTGAAGGCTAGCGTGGATGTATGGCTGGCTGAAACCCAAAGCTCGATCGCCGAAGTACGCGCTGTACGTGAAGCGCTGGGGCAGGACGACAAGCCTTTGTGGCTGTCGTTTACCCTGGAAGACGGTGAAGACCATGGTCCTCGTTTGCGCTCCGGCGAGACGGTGGCTGAGGCCACAGCAGTTGCCATCGAACTGGGTGCGCGAGCAGTGCTGTTCAACTGCAGCCAGCCGGAAGTCATGGCCTCTGCGCTGGTGGCTGCGCGTGAAGTGATTGATGCAGAATCGGCGCAGATCGAGTTGGGCGTGTATGCCAACGCGTTTCCGGTAATGGAAGTGGAAGAAGAAGGCGCCAACGACACTTTGCACGAGATCCGCGCAGACCTTGGGCCAGACGCGTATGCAAAGTGGGCAAATACCTGGGTAGAGCAGGGCGCTTCAGTGATCGGCGGCTGCTGCGGCATCGGGCCAGAGCACATCGCGGCGTTGCGCAGCCATTTCAAGCTGGTGTAGGCCCAGATAATTACACAAGTGATCTGTAGGAGCGCACGAGCACCGCGAGGCCGCGATTGCGGTGTGTCAGGCAGAACGCTATCGCGGCCTCGCGGTGCTCGTGCGCTCCTACAGGGTCGTTATTCGCCGTGAGATTGCGCGATGGCATCAATCCCCGCGAATGTACTGTTCCAGCTGTTTAATCAGGCTGGCCTGCTCGTCTATGGCCTCTTTGACAAGGTCACCGATGGACAGCAATCCCAGCAATTCGCCGTTTTCCACGACCGGAAGGTGGCGCAGGTGGCTGTCGGTCATGATGCCCATGCAGGCTTCGACGCTCTGCTGGGAGTCGACGGTGATGACTTTGCTGCTCATGATCGCGCTGACCGGGGTGCCCACTGAGGAGCGGCCTTGAAGGACCATCTTTCGCGCATAGTCGCGCTCGCTGACTACGCCTACCAGCTTGCCATTGTCGACCACAGGCAGCGCGCCGATGTTTTTCTCGGCCATGAGCCTGAGCGCATCGAGCACCATCTGGTGAGGGGAGATGGTATGGACTTTCTGATTGGAAGACGCCTTGAGCTTGAGCAGTTGTGCAACGGTTTTCATTTGTTGTTCTCCCGTGACGACCCGAGGCGGCGTAGGGCGGCCTGACAGTCTGCCAACAGCATCGTAGACCGCGCCCCACAGAGCAAGCTGCAAAACCGCATCAAGGCATTAGAAAAACGCTATTTGTGCAGGATTGCGTGCTGGATGTCGTGTAGAGGCATGATGCGTTGCGCGGCATTCAGTTTGATCGCTTCCTTGGGCATGCCGAACACCACGCAGGTTGCTTCATCCTGAGCGACGGTCGAGCTGCCAGCGTCCAGCATTTCCTTCAGGCCGCGGGCGCCATCATCGCCCATGCCGGTCATGATGATGCCGGTGGCGTTCTTGCCAGCGAATCTGGCGACTGAGCGAAACAGCACGTCCACTGACGGGCGATGACGATTTACCAGCGGACCATCCACCACTTGTACGTGGTAAAACGCGCCACTGCGGGTGACCATCATGTGTTTGCCGCCCGGCGCGATTAGCGCAAGGCCTGGCAGGATGCGGTCGTTATTCTTTGCCTCGCGTACTTCAATCTGGCTGAGACCGTTAAGACGTTCGGCAAAGGACGCGGTAAATTTCTCCGGCATGTGCTGCACGATAACGATGCCCGGACAGACGCGGGGCAGGGCGGTCAGCACTGCTTCCAGGGCCTGAGTGCCACCGGTGGAGGTGCCCAGTGCGACGATGCGTTCGGTCGTCTGGGCCATGGCGTGACCCTGCGCGGCAGGCAGAATGGCGTCGGCGCTCAAGCGTGTCGCAGGTGTCAGTACCGGCGCTGCTGCTCGTCGGCCAAGGTTTTTGACATTGGCGTTGGCTGCAGCACGAATTGCACCGACCAGTTCCGCCGCAGACTCCAGCAAAAAATTCTTTAACCCGGTAGTAGGCTTGGTGATGACTTCCACCGCACCGGCTGACATCGCCTGCAGGCTGGTTTCGGCGCCTTTCTGGGTGAGCGAGGAGCAGATGACCACCGGAGTAGGACGCTCGCTCATGATTTTCTTCAGGAAGGTAATGCCGTCCATGCGGGGCATTTCCACGTCCAGTACGATCACGTCCGGCCATTCTTTGGCCAGTTTTTCCATGGCGAAGATCGGGTCAGACGCTGCCCCCATCACATGGATGTCAGGCGTGTCATTCAGGATGGCCAGCAGAACTTGACGAACTACCGCCGAATCATCGACTAGCAGTACGTTTATTTTTTTCGTGGCCATGTTCCGTGGTTGTCCTTATTGGTTTGTGTCTGACCCAGACATGTCCGTTGCACAGGTCGAAAATGACGTTGCGGTAGCCCGTACTGCCCATGTCCTGTGCAATCAGATCCAGATCATGTCTGTTGGCAAGCTCCAGTGCCGCACGGACGTTCATCCGCGCAACGTCACTGTAATGCACGCCGCGCTTATGGTGGGGGAACATCTCGCCGCCCCCGAACAACTTGAGTTGATAGTCTTCCGGCGCCGTACGGTGTGCCTTGGCGTACTCGAGAAACATCTCGATCGCCTCGTCACCGTATTTACCGTTCAGCACGCCGCATCGGTGGGTCCGGGTTGGCAGCATGAAGTGGCACATAGCGCCAATCTTGCGCACCGGATGCCAGAATGTGATGCCAACGCAGGACCCGAGGATCGTGCGTATGCGGGTAGGGCTTGTCGCGAAGTGGAAATCGCCCGGCGCCAGAAAGACTTCATCAACGGTGGTAGTCATGGTTTGCGATAGATCGAGGGTGCTACCAGTTTCAATGCATCGCTGACGCCGTTGAGGCTTTCAGAGTGGCTGACAATGAAATACCCACCGGACTTGAGGCGAGGGAACAGACGGGCAACAACCTTGATCTTTGTCTCCTGGTCAAAATAAATCATCACGTTACGTAAAAAGATCACGTCGAACTCGCCGAGTTCCGGCAGAGCCTCATTTAGATTGACCTGAATAAAGTTGACCCGGTTGCGCAACCCACGGTCCACCAGAAAAGTACCGTGCTGT
The DNA here is from genome assembly GCF_002699985.1 of Pseudomonas sp. ICMP 561. Lineage (GTDB taxonomy): Bacteria > Pseudomonadota > Gammaproteobacteria > Pseudomonadales > Pseudomonadaceae > Aquipseudomonas > Aquipseudomonas quasicaspiana. The sequence goes on from NZ_LKBT01000017.1 coordinate 47,252, forward strand.
TTACCGATACCTTTGAGGCAATACTTGTGCAGCAGGGGCTGGGGCAGGTTGGTGGCGCGCTCCATGGGGTAATGCCCGGCACGGGCCTTGGCAAGCACCTGGCTGCTGATATCCGAGCCGATAATTTCCCACGGCGTGGTGCCAAGGCTTTCGGCCAGGGTCATTGCCAGACTGTAAGGTTCTTCGCCTGAGGAGCTTGCTGCACTCCACACCCGAAAAGTCTTGCCCGGCGTTGCTTTGGGCAATACCTGCTGGCGTAAAAAATCAAAGTGTTTGGGCTCACGGAAGAAATAGGTTTCATTGGTGGTGAGCAAATCCAGCGCAACCTGAAGTTCGTCGCTGCGCTGGCCGCTCATGATCAGCTTGAAGTATTCGCCGTAGCTTTCCAGCTCATAGTGCTTGAGGCGCTTGAACAAGCGGCCCGCCACCAGGGCTTTTTTCGCAGGTGACAGGCTGATGCCCGCGGCTCCGTACAGCCAGGACTGAAATTGACTGAATTCCCTGTCGTTGAGCACTGTTCCGTTCACGATATCTGCCGTCCCGGATCAGCGTTGTTCGGCTTCGATGGCCGGAATCTGATCGACTGCGGCCAGACTCGACATTTCGTCGATAGACAGCACCTGATCAACTTCCAGGACGATGACGAACTTGCCATCGACCTTGGCCATACCGCTGATGAAATCGGCACGAATCTTTGCACCGAAGCTCGGTGGCGGTTCGATTTGCGAAGCGGGGATGTCCATCACCGCTGACACGGTGTCCACCAGGAGGCCGATGTCCTGTGACTGGCCGTCCGCTGTATTGGCTTCGATGATGACCACGCAACTGCGACGGGTAATCGTCGAGTTGGGGCGGCCAAAGCGCGCCGACAGGTCCACTACCGGGACCACCGCGCCGCGCAGGTTGATCACCCCGCGGACGAAGGCCGGCATCATCGGCACGACAGTAAGATTGCCGTACTCGATGATTTCTTTGATGCCAAGGATCCCGATGGCGAACATCTCGGTGCCGAGCATGAACGTCAGGTACTGCTCCTGTTCCTCAACGACCGTCACGTTTTGTCGTGTCGTAGCGATTGCGCCCATGTCTGTCTCCTTCATGACAAGCGAGTGGGTGGATCCGCTCAGAATCGAGTGAATTCGGATTCATCCGGAGTGCTTGCCATGTTGTACGCAAACGACTTCTGCGGCGCTTGTGGAGCCGGGCGAGAGGGCTTGCGGCTTGTAGTGCCTGAAGAGTTATCGAACTTCGCTGGCTGGCTGGCGGCTTTTGGCGCGGCGTCCAGGGTGAAGAAGCTCATGGCCTGTTGCAGTTGCTCAGCCTGACTGCTCATCTCTTCAGCAGTGGCAGCCAGTTCTTCGCTGCTCGACGCGTTTTGCTGAGTAACCGAGTTGAGCTGGGTCATTGCCGTGTTGATCTGCGCGACACCGGCTGCCTGTTCTTCGGAGGCGGCGCTGATTTCCTGAACCAGATCCGAGGTTTTGTTGATCGACGGGACCATCTCATTGAGCAGGTTGCCGGCTTTCTCTGCCATGTCGACGCTGCTGGACGACAGCTCGCCAATTTCCTGTGCTGCGACCTGGCTGCGTTCCGCGAGTTTGCGCACTTCAGCGGCAACTACGGCGAAGCCTTTGCCGTGCTCACCTGCACGCGCTGCTTCGATGGCCGCGTTGAGGGCCAGCAGGTTGGTTTGATAGGCAATGTCGTCAATGATGCTGATACGCTGGGCGATTTTCTTCATGGCCACAACGGTCTGCTGCACGGACTCACCACCATCGGTGGCTTCCTTGGCAGCCTTGCTGGCCATGCCGTCGGTGACTTTGGCGTTTTCGGTGTTCTGGTTGATGCTGGCGCTCATCTGTTCGATGGAGGCGCTGGTCTCTTCCACACTGGCCGCTTGTTCGCTGGTGGCCTGGCTCATGGACTGAGCGGTGGCGCTGACTTCTTCGGAGGCGCTGGCCAGATTGTCTGCTGCGTTGCGCACTTCACCGATGATGTGCGAGAGCTTGCCGACCATGTTTTGCATGGCGTTGATCACCATGCCGGTTTCGTCTTTCGAGCCGGGTTCGATATGGACGTTGAGGTTACCTTCTGCCAGTTGTTCGGCAACAATTGCAGCTTCTTTCAAGGGGCGGGAAATGACGCGCGAGATGAACAACGCCAGACCCAGGCCGACAATCAGCGCCGAGATCAAAACAGCAATGATCGAAATCCGCGCGGTTGCGTACAGTTCATTGCCCAGCACATTGGCTTTTTCAGCACCGGCGTCGTTAAATTCGACCATCTTCTGCAGGTCGGTTGTCAACAGGTCAAAGGTGCGTTTTGACTCACCCCGCAACAGAGCACGCGCATCGGCTTCCGCACCTTGTGTGGAAAGGGCGAGCACGTTTTTGCTGACGGTCAGATAAGCGGTCCAGTCGGACATCATCGTGTCGAAAAGCTGGCGTTCATCCGGTCCGGAGATGAGTTTTTCATAGGTCGCCACCCTGATTTCAAACTGCTTTTTCGCTTCCGCAGCTTCCTGCTCTATGGCTGCTTTTTCCTGAGTGGATTCGGTGGTGATGTGGCGGTTTTCCTTGAGGCGGTAATTGGCCGCCTGGAAGCGCATGGCGGACGCCGCACGCATGGACGGCATCCAGTTATCGCGAATGTCGCTGGCGGTGTCATTCACTTGACCCAGCTGAATGATGGAAAAAACGCCCATGACTGCGGTGAGGGCGAGCACCGTGAGAAATGACGCGATCAACTTCGTGGCGATCTTCAGATCGTAAAACCATTTCATCGGGTGTTACCTCCATGGAAATGCGGATGCATCAACGGGCAGTGGCTGGCGATTGGGCTGGATTAGCGGTGTGGCGTGTTTCGAGGTGTACGATCTGGCTGAGCAAAGCAGGAACATCGAGAATCAATGCGACGGCGCCGCTGCCCAGAATGGTTGAGCCGCTGATGCCGCGCAGTGCGCCGAACAGCTTGCCCAACGGTTTGATCACGGTCTGGAATTCACCCAACAGGTCGTCTACGACCAGTCCGGCCTTGTGATCGGCATAACGCACCACCACCACATTCTGGCGGCGAGCGGCAGGGCCGTCGTGGTGGAAGTGGTCACGCAGATACACCAGTGGCAGCACTTCACCGCGCAGGTCCAGATAACCCTGTTCGCGGCTGATCTGACGGTCGTCCTCGCTGAGTTCGATGCACTCCTGGACCATGTCCAGCGGGATCACGTAGGTGGATTGACCGATACCGACGAGGAAGCCGTTGATAATGGCCAGCGTCAGCGGCAAACGAATGCGTATGACGGTGCCTTGCCCCGGTTTACTGTCCAGATCGACCGTGCCGCGCAGCAGGGTAATGTTGCGCTTGACCACGTCCATGCCGACGCCACGCCCTGAAAGGTTGGTGACCGCTTGGGCGGTGGAGAAGCCCGGTTCGAAAATCAGGTTGTAGATTTCCTGATCGGTCAGCGTCGCGCCGGGGGCTATCAGGCCGCGTTCCTGGGCTTTTTCCAGAATCCGGTCGCGATTCAGTCCGGCGCCATCGTCGGCGATTTCCAGGACGATGCTGCCCGAGTCATGGTAGGCATTGAGGTGCAGATGGCCCTTGGCAGGCTTACCGGCGGCAAGACGCGCCTCGGCACTTTCAATGCCATGATCCATGGAGTTTCGCAGCAGGTGCATAAGCGGATCGCCGATTTTCTCGACAACGGTTTTGTCCAGTTCAGTTTCGGCACCGCTGATGATCAGGTCGATGTCTTTGCCCAGTTCCTGGCTGACATCCCGCACAACACGGCGGAACCGGTTGAATGTGTCGCCAATGGGGATCATCCGTAGACGCAACGCTCCGTCGAGAATTTCTTCTACCAGCCCGGAAACTGTCGAGGTGGACTCTTGCAATGGGTCGTTGTCGCACGTACGGGCGATCAGGGTGGCACCCGCACTGGCGATCACCAGTTCGCCGACCAGATTGATCAGTTCGTCGAGTTTGTCGGCGTTGACCCGGACGTAGCGGCCATCTTTGCCTTTGCTCTCGGCGGGCTTGTCGCTGGCAAGCTGTTTTTCACTGGAGACGTTGGCCGGTACGCGTGGCACCGAGCGCTGATCTTCCAGCAACTCGCCCATGGCAACCATGCCGGTGCCTTGATCGGCGATGGTTGATGCCTGAGACATCAGTTCAGTGCCCGAGCAGTCCTGCTGACTCTCAGTGTCGGCTTTGGTGATTTCAACGAGACAGTCTTCGCGCACGAAATCAAAAACTTCGTTAATGGCGGCGTGGGTCGCACTGGAATAGAAGTCGATTTCGAAGCCCAGATAGCAAGACTCTGCATCCCAGGCTTCGAGTGCTGGCAAATTGTCGGTCAGTGTCTGTACCGTGACGATCTCGCCCAGCGTGTTCAGAAAACGCAGGAACGACAAAGGGTCCATGCCATTGCGAAACACGTCTTGACCGAAGCGCAGGGAAATATGCCAAAGCACGGCATTGGTCTGTTCGGCTTGGACTTCTGCGTCCGGGATGACTTCCAACTCATCGTTGCTGACATTCGCAGGGGCCTGATAAGCCTGCAGGCTTTTACGCAGTTCGGCTTCACGAGCCAGTGCCGGAGCTTGCAGCTGGCCGCCCTGACTGGCGACGACATCAATCAGTTCGAGCATGTGATCGCCGGATTTCAGCAGCACCGCAATCAGGCCTGCGTCGGCTGAAACACTGCCTTCGCGCAGTCGGTCCAGCACGTCCTCGACGATGTGCGTAAAGCTGACAATCGGGTCGAGCCCGAACAGACCCGCCGAGCCTTTGATGGTGTGCGCTGCCCGGAAGATGGCGCCAATCGCGTCGGCATCGCCGGGTTCGCTTTCCAGTTGCAGCAATGACTCTTCCATCGCCTCCAACAGCTCGCGAGCCTCGACGATGAACGTTTGTAATGCCTGGTCGAGATTAATGCTCACGCTCAGTTCCCTTTGGTGATGTCAGCTGCAGCAGCCGGGCGAGTCGGTAGTCAAACCGACGGGCCCAGACCACTCAGTTGCAGGGTTTCCAGTACCGCATTGCTATGCCCGGTCAGGGTCAGTGCCGTCCCGGCCTTCGAGGCCTCGCGGGTAACCATGATCAGCAGTTGCAAGCCTGCGCCGTCCATTTCGGTGATCTGCGAAAGATCGATCTGCATCTGCGGCGTTGCGCCCAGTCGCGGAAGCAACTGAGCGGACAAATCCGAGGCGGTGTAAATCGTCAGCTCACCGTCGATGTTCACGTGTGCCGTGTCATTGAGAATTTCACATGCAAGCGGCATCACAACCTCCTGGTATCAGGCATCAAGTAGCAGGCAATCAGGGCAGAATCAGTTTCGAAACAGCTGCGAGCATTTGCGCTGGCTGGAACGGCTTGACCACCCAGGCTTTTGCGCCTGCTGCCTGGCCTTCCATTTTTTTCGATTCCTGAGATTCGGTGGTCAGCATGATGATCGGGGTGAACTTGTAGTTCGGCAGCTTCTTGACCTCTTTGACGAAGGTGATGCCATCCATGTTCGGCATGTTCACGTCGCTGATGATCAGGTGCACTTTCTGCCCGGTGAGCTTGCTCAGGGCGTCACGGCCATCGCTTGCTTCGATAACGTCATAACCTGCGCTTTTCAGGGCGATGCCGACCACTTGTCGAACGCTGCTGGAGTCGTCGACGACCAGTATGTTTTTAGCCATGTGGCTCTCCTAAAAAAAGGTTATTTCTTGTGAATTCTGTTGTCCGGCGCTGCTGCCGTGGTGCGTATTGCGCTGCTCGTCGGTGGCGTAGGTCGCTTCCATACGCGCGAGCCAGCTGCGTGCATCAATCGCCACGGCCTGGTCAGGTGCCTGCGTCGCCTGCTGCAGATGGGCGTGCAGGTCGTCAATGTTGTCGCGCACATGAACCAGTATCTGGCTGACCCGATCCTGAAATTGCAGGCTGACCAGTACTTCAGTCATTTCGTCACGGATACCGAAGCTTTCCTGTTGAAGCATTTCGGCGGACTCGGCGAGGCGCTCGGTCACGCTCTTGAAGCGCTCCAGTACTCGCTGAATAGTGTTCTCGGAGTTCGCTACCGAGTTGCTGTCCTGGTCCGCGCCACTGGAAGCGGCCTGCACCAGTTGGTTGATGGCGCTGTTGATGATGTCGACCTTGGCGGACATCTGCTGACCGGTCTCACTTGACTTGCTCGATAGGCTGCGCACGGCGTCGGCGACCACCGCAAAACCGCGCCCGGCTTCGCCCGCGCGGGCCGCTTCAATGGCTGCGTTGAGTGCCAGCAGGTTGGTTTGTGCGGCGATGGCTGCGACGTCGGCGGCCATTGTGCGCAATTCACCGGTGTAAGCCGTGAGGTTGCGAACCTGAGCCAGGGTTTCGTCACGGCTGGTCTGCGTGGCCTTGAGAGAATCGATGACCTGCACCAGATCGCTGTCGCTTTGCGCGAGTACTTGCAGCGCACCATCGCCACTTTGACCGCCAAGATCACCCGCCGCATGTTGCGACGCATGAACCGTTTCCTGCAGCCGCGAAGAGATGCCCGTGAAGCGCCCGGTCAGGGTGACGATGGCGGTTTCGGTCTGCTCCCGTGAGCTTTCGACTTGCTTGGCCCAGATGGGCATCGCGCCCAGCAGGACTTCATTGATCTGCGCGCTGGATTTCAGCGATGCGCTATTGGCAGTTTGCTGTTGTTGCAAGCCCGCAGCGATGGCAATGGCCTGCAGTTTCCGGTTTTGACTGGCCGCCGCGAACAACCCCGTGGCAACACCGACAGCCAGTACGGCGGCACTCAGACCCATGTTCAATTGGGTAGAGGCCGACAGCAACAGCGCGGCACATCCTGCAGCAGCAGGCACCAGTGGAAACCACAGGAAGAGCGTTTGGCGGCCTTGAACAGGAGAACTACCGGTTTGGCTCTGCATCATGGTTCGATCCTTGAACGACTCAGTAAGGAGAATGGCGAATACTGTGTTATCTGCAAACACGACTGAGACTTTAGTCACATTAATGGCGTCAATCGTCAGACGATTTGACAAAGCCAGCTTCGTGGGAGGGTGTATCGGCGTGCTTGTCTGATGTTAGGGGATGTTCATTCCCCATCTTTACTGGGGATTTCCCTGATTGAGGGTCAGGAAAAAGCGTAGCAGTGCAATTTCAAACCAGGAAATAATTTGTCTTGAATACTTGGAACTTTTCTTATCCTCAGGGCTGACGGGGCTTTTCGGCACTGAAAAGGCATCGATCAGGCAAGCTTGATGAGCGGTCCCCACAGCAGCATATTGCACGGCTATCCTCAGGGGCTTGAGTTTTCGAAGCCCGAAGGAGAAGCAGCATGCAATATCGTCAATTCGGCCGGACAGGCCTCAGCGTTTCCCGGCTGTGTCTGGGGACCATGACCTTTGGCTTGCAGACTGACGCTCAGGTTTCACACCGGATCATTGATCACGCCACGGATGCCGGGGTGAACTTCATCGACACGGCGGACGTTTACCCACTCGGTGCCAAATTCGATGCAGTGGGGCGAACGGAGGAAGTGGTTGGCAGCTGGCTCAAAGGTAAACGTGACCGCTTCATCCTCGCCACCAAGGCCAGTGGCCCCATGGGACCCGCGGCCTGGAATCAGGGTAATTCACGCAAGCATCTGCTCGATGCCATTGAAGCTTCGCTCAAACGATTGAACACCGACTACGTCGATATTTATCAATTGCACATGGATGACCCGCTGACCCCGCTGGATGAAACCCTTGAGGCGCTGGACATCATCGTCAAGCATGGCAAGGCGCGTTATATCGGGGTGTCGAACTTCCTGGCTTATCGAATGGCGCGAATGCTGGGAAGGGCGGACTACCTTAGGCTGACCCGCTTCGTTTCCATTCAGCCGCGCTACAACCTGTTGTTCCGCCAGATCGAGCGCGAGTTGTTGCCTCTGGCCAAAGAAGAAGGGCTGGCGGTCATTCCCTACAACCCGCTGGCCGGCGGTTTGCTGACCGGCAAGCATGCGCTGGAAAGTACGCCCAGCGATGGCCGTTTTACGGCGAGTGTGGGCGAGGCGGGGGAGATATATCAGCAGCGCTACTGGCATGAGCGTGAGTTTCAGAGTATCGAGCGGCTCAAGGTTTTGCTCAATGAGGCGGGCAAGCCCATGACTACCACCTCCGTTGCATGGGTGCTGGCCAATCCGGTGATCACCTCGGCAATCATCGGTGCGAGTCGTCCGGAGCAACTGGATGACACCCTGGCTGCGGCAGACTTTGTGCTGGATGAGTCATTGAAGACGCAGCTTGATGAGATTACCCATGAGTATCGATGGGGGGATGCGGCGCGGTAGGGGTTAATTAAATAGTCGGCCTGCAGCTCACAGAAGTTACGAGGCCCGCGATGACGGTCTGCCTGACACACCGCCATCGCGGCCTCGCCTTGCTCGTGCGCTCCTACAGATTTTCATATGCTGTGCGATCTAGCGATGTTCAGGCAGATGCTGGACCTGTAGGAGTGAGCTTGCTCGCGATTCGGTTTTTTGGTCGACGAATTTATCGCCTGAACCGACGCTATCGCGAGCAAGCTCACTCCTACAGGGTCCTTGGTTGCCGCGAGACAGCGCGGTGCCATGGACGCGGGCGACTTGGCGACAACTGTCAAACAGGCCGACCCCACAACTCCACGACATAGTCGACAAAACTGCGTAGCTTCGGCGAGCGGTAGCGATCCTGGGCGTAAAGCAGGTGCATGGGGCGGCATGGAAGTTGGTAGTCAGGTAGCAGGGCGATCAGCTTGCCGTTTTCCAGATCCTCCTGAACCAGCGCGTCAGGCATCATCACGATCCCGGCTCCGGCGCGTGCAGCTTTGTGCAGTCCTGCAGAGGTGTTCATGGTGATCGGGCCGCTGACCGGCACTAATATTTCGCCTTCAGCCCCCGTCAGCCGCCAGTGTTTTTCGACTGAACTCCAGTCATCTCCGGCCGGGTAGGCAAACGCCAGACAATCATGCTGTTGCAAATCCATAGGCTCGACGGGTGTGCCGCGACGTTGCAGATACGACGGTGCTGCGCACAGGGTCAGGGTGTAATCCTGCAAGGGCCTGGCAATCAGGCTTGAGCTATGAATCTGGCCCAGACGAATCGCCGCGTCGAACCCCTGACCGATCAAATCCATGCGCTCGTTGCTCCACACAATATCCAGCTTGATTTGCGGGTAGCGGCGGATGAATTCGCTCAGCGCCGGGGCGAGGCTTTCCGAGCCAAATGTAAACGGTGCAGTAATCCGCAACGTCCCTTGAGGGATGTCCTGGGATTGCGCTGCCAATTGCTCCGAATCGGCAACCAGCGCCAGAACATCCACACAACGCTGGTAGTACGTAGCGCCAAACTCGGTCAGACCCTGGCGACGCGTGGTGCGTTTGAGCAGGCTGACCCCCAGTCGTTGTTCGAGCCCGCGCAAATGGTTGCCCACCATGGTGGTCGACATACCGCACTCAAGTGCAGCAGCCGTCATGCTGCCGGTTTCCACCACTTTGACAAACACCGACATTGCCTGGAGTAAGTCCATTATCAAGCCTTACTTTTAAATCATTGAAGGAAATCGCCGTTTATCCAGCTCAGGTTGCTAACGATACTGGAAAAAAACACGCCTGAGATGGAGTTTCGAACATGACCGCCACTTGCCTGATGAGCACCTACCTTCCGTTGACGCTAAGTTTCACTCGCGGCCTTGGCACTCGCCTGTGGGATGAGGCAGGTCGCGAGTATCTGGATGCGGTGGCGGGTGTTGCTGTTACCAACGTCGGTCATTCGCACCCCCGGCTGGTGGCGGCGATCAGTGAGCAGGCAGGCTTGCTGATGCACACTTCTAACCTGTACAGCATTCAGTGGCAGCAGGAGCTCGCTCGGAAGTTGACCGGGCTGGCGGGCATGGACCGGGCGTTTTTCAATAATTCCGGCGCGGAAGCCAACGAGACGGCGTTGAAGCTGGCTCGGCTGTATGCCTGGCACAAAGGCATTGAAAAGCCGCTGGTGGTCGTGATGGACAATGCATTCCACGGTCGGACGCTGGGGACCTTGTCTGCCAGCGACGGTCCTGCCGTGCGGTTGGGTTTCAACTCGTTACCGGGTGATTTCATCAAAGTGCCATTTGGCGATCTCGCCGCACTGGACAAGATATGCAAGACCTATGGCCATCGCATCACGGCCATCTTGCTGGAGCCTATTCAGGGCGAAAGTGGCGTGCAACTGGCTCCGCCGGGTTATCTGAAGGCCTTGCGTGAATTGTGCAGTCGGCGCGCGTGGTTGCTGATGCTGGATGAAATTCAAACCGGTATGGGCCGCACCGGGCAGTGGTTCGCGTTCCAGCATGAAGGCATTGTCCCGGACGTGATGACATTGGCCAAAGGCCTGGGCAATGGCATCCCCATCGGTGCCTGCCTGGCGCGAGGCAAAGCGGCTGAGCTGTTCACGCCGGGCAGCCATGGCAGCACGTTCGGCGGCAACCCGCTGGCCTGCCGGGTTGGCTGTACAGTTGTGGATATTCTCAAGGATCAGTGCCTGCTGGATAACGCCCGGTTGCAGGGCGAACGGTTGCTGGCCGGATTGCGCGCCGCCCTGAGTGAACACCCGGATGTTCTGGATATTCGTGGCAGGGGCTTGATGGTGGGCGTCGAGTTGACCCGGCCATTGGCAAATCTGGCAGCGATTGCCGCACACGAGCATGGCCTGCTGCTTAACGTCACGCGGGGCAAGACGATTCGTCTGTTACCGCCGTTGACCGTCAATGAGCAGGAGATCGATGCGATTGTGTTGGGGGTATGCAAGACGCTGGCGTCGTGTACTGGGGTGGGAGGACGCGGCCTGAAGGCTGAGGTGTTGCCAATGACGTTGACGCTTGAAGAGGTATGTAGCTGAGCGGTTATATCTGGCATTCCGGTTAATTTTGCGGTGAATGTATCGTCGGAGTGCCGCCCAGACCAAGCCACGCTCCCACAGGGTATGCAATCTCATGTGGGAGGCTTGGTCTGGGCGGCACTCCGACGATGCAGACGCCTCGGTCCAACAGACACTCCGCGTTATCGTTCTTCGCGAGCAAGCTCGGCTCCTACAGAGAGCATGATCCCTGTGGGAGCGAGGCTTGGTCTGGGCGGCACTCCGACGATGCAGGCGCTGAGGTTTAACTTTGGAGTCGTATTTCAGCTAAACGAATAGCCGCAGTACGATCAATCAATAACTCACAACAGCCCTCAAGTCACCACCCGATAGCAGGGCTCATACGCCGCGCCACCTGGCAGCTTCATGCGGTGCTGTTCGACGAACGCGTGCAGCAGTCGATCCAGCGGCTCCATGATTTCGTTGTCGCCATGGATTTCGTATGGCCCATGTTGCTCGATCAGACGAATACCTTTGTCTTTGACGTTACCGGCGACAATCCCCGAGAACGCACGACGCAGATTGGCCGCCAGTTGATGCGGCGGTAATGATCGGCTCAACTGCAGGGCTGCCATGTTTTCATGGGTCGGATCAAACGGATGCTGGAAGCCTTCGTCGATTTTCAGCAGCCAGTTGAAGTGGAACGCGTCATTGCGGTCACGGCGGAACTGTTTGACGGTCTTGAGCCCGGCAGTCATTTCCCTGGCCACTTCAGCCGGGTCGTCGATGATGATCTGGTAGTGCTTGTAAGCCGATTCGCCCAGGGTCGCGCCTACAAACGCGTGCAGTTGTTCCAGATACGGCGCAGCGCTTTTCGGACCGGTCAGCACCACCGGGAAAGGCAGGTCGTGGTTGTCCGGGTGCATGAGGATGCCCAGCAGGTAAAGGAACTCTTCTGCGGTGCCCGCACCACCCGGGAAGATAATGATGCCGTGGCCAACGCGCACGAAGGCTTCAAGGCGTTTTTCAATATCGGGCAGGATCACCAACTCGTTGACGATCGGGTTAGGCGCTTCTGCCGCGATGATGCCGGGTTCGGTCAGGCCCAGATATCGACCTCCGTTGATCCGCTGTTTGGCGTGGGCAATGGTCGCGCCCTTCATCGGGCCTTTCATCACGCCGGGACCGCACCCCGTGCAGATGTCCAGGCTACGCAGGCCCAGTTCATGACCCACTTTCTTGGTGTATTTGTACTCTTCGGTGTTGATCGAGTGACCGCCCCAGCAAACCACCATCTTCGGTTCAAGACCCGGACGCAGCGTGCGAGCGTTGCGTAGCAGATGAAACACGTAGTCGGTGATGCCTTGGGAGCTTTCGAGATCAATGCGCTGGCTGTCCAGCTCGCTCTCTGTGTAAACGATGTCGCGCAAGGCGCTGAACAGCATTTCACGAGTGCTGGCGATCATTTCGCCGTCGACGAATGCATCGGCGGGCGCATTGAGGAGCTCAAGGCGTACACCACGATCCTGCTGGTGAATGCGGACTTCGAAACTCTCGTAGGCCTCAAGAATGGTCTTGGCGTTATCGACATGCGCGCCGGTGTTGAGAATAGCCAGGGCGCACTGGCGGAAGAGGGTGTAAATGCTGCCTGAACCGGCGGCGCTGAGTTGCTGTACTTCGCGCTGGGACAGTGTTTCGAGGCTGCCCTTGGGACTGACCGAGGCGTTGATTACTTGTCTTGGGGGCATTCTGAATTCCCTTGAAGAAATGCCGGTGAGCCAGTCGGGCTCACGCGCATCTGAATAGTGAGACCCTGCGTTTCCCTGCACGAAAAGGCGGCAGGGCGGGCAAGTGTCTTGTTGAATACCGTGGGGCAAAAGCCAACACCACGGTTTAAGCGGGCCGACAAACCGGGTTGACTCAATATCCTCCTTGTCTGAGTTGCTGCTCTTGATTATTGAGGTGCGGCTGATTGTGCGCACCTGAGCAGGCATCGCCATTCAACCGGTGAATCAATTAAGCGTCAACTCCTTGCAAGTGAGTGGGTTACAGCTGGCATCCTATACCCGATCACGGTTTGCTGGCAGTTTTGGCTGCACGTCGTGGCTTGGCGGTACTGGTGCCCGCAGGTTTGCGCTTGCCGGTCTTGCGTTTGCCTTTCCATGGCGGCTTGCCTCCGGCAGGACTTGCAGATGCGGTAATGACCATGCGCATGCCCATACAGCGGCTGATGTGCTTGCTCATCCAGGTGGCCTGCCGGGCGACAAACTCTTCGAGACTCATCTCGCCAGCCTGGACCATGTCCAGCGCCTGTTCCCAGATGGCTGTAGTGCCCGGATCGGCGATTGCGCGGGGCACCGCGTCGATCAGGCTGAACGCGGCCGGTGTCGCCGCCAGGGCTTTGCCGTTCTTGCTCAGATAACCTCGATCCAGCAAGCCCTGAATGATGCCGGCACGTGTTGCTTCTGTGCCAATCCCGGTAGTGTCCTTGAGTTTCTGTTTGAGGCGCGGGTCTTCCACCAGACGGGCGACATTCTTCATCGCCTTGATCAGGTCACCTTCTGTGAGCGGCTTGGGTGGCTGGGTCCAGAGATCCTTGAGGGTGACGTTGTCGACCGCGTAATCGCTGCCCTCGGTCAGCCTTGGCAAGGCTTGCGGTGCGGGCGCTTCCCGACCTTTTGGGGGCGTCAGAGCTTCCGGCAATGCGCGCTTCCAGCCTGGTTCGACGATCACCTTGCCGGTCGCCCGGAGCTTTTCACCGCCACAGTCGAAGTCGGCCTGCGTGCGATCGTATTCATGGTTGGGCAGAAACTGCGCAAGGTAACGGGCCCGAATCAAGGTAAACACTGCGCGGTATTTGCCGGTCAGTTGATCGAGGGATTTGCCCGCGCCGGTGGGGATGATGCCGTGGTGAGCGCTGACTTTTGCGTCGTTCCAGGCCCGAGAGCGGCGACCTGGATCAAGGTATTTGAGCAGCTCGTTCAGCGCCGGGTCTGCGCGACCCAGTGCGGCAATGATCTTCGATGCATCGCTGTGCTGGCTGACTGGCAGGTAACCGCAGTCGCTGCGCGGATAGGTGATGACCTTGTGGGTTTCATACAGCGCTTGAGCAACGTCCAGTGTTTCCTGTGCGCCGAGCCCCAATTTTTTCGAACATACCTCCTGCAACGTACCGAGGTCGAAAGGCAGCGGCGCGGCTTCACGTACCCGTTCGGTTCGCAGCTTCAGAAGCTTGGCAGTCGCCGCTTTGCGCATGGTTTCAGCGGCTTGCTGCGCAGTCGTCTGGTTCAGGCATCGATCCTGGTCGTCACAGACATCTGCAGCGGCACGCCATTGAGCAGTGAAGGGCTGGTCAGCGTGGAGCAGTTGCACATCGATAGCCCAGAAGGGCACGGGCACGAAATCGGCGATGCTGCGATCCCGATCCACTACCAGCCGCAGCGTCGGGGTTTGTACGCGTCCCACCGGCAATACGCCTTGATAGCCGGATTGGCGGCCGAGGAGGGTGAACAGGCGGCTCATGTTCATGCCGATCAGCCAGTCTGCCCGTGAACGGCCCAGCGCCGAGTGGTAAAGGCTGAAGGTTTCGGCGCCGGGCCTGAGGGCGTTCAAGGCCTTGCGGATTGAGGCATCGTCGAGCGCCGAGAGCCATAGGCGTTGTATCGGTCCGCGATAACGACAATGGTCCACCAGCTCCCGGGCGATCATCTCGCCTTCGCGGTCGGCATCGGTGGCGATGACCAGTTCGGAGGCTTCGCCCAACAGACGTTTGACCGCTTTGAACTGACTGGCCGTGCGTGGCTTGACCAGCATCTTCCATTTTTCCGGAACGATGGGCAGGTCATCCAGCACCCAGCGTTTGTAGCGAGCGTCGTAACTGTCAGGTGGCGCGGTTTCCAGCAGATGGCCGATGCACCACGTCACCGTAGCGTTGGGCCCCACCCAGCAGCCATCACCACGTCGACTCGCGCCTAGTACAGCGGCGATATCTTTGGCCTGGGAGGGTTTTTCGCACAGAAACAGCCGCATGAGTACCATCGTTTTTTACGGGTTTTGATGGGGGCACAGCATGAGCAGTAAGGACGTTTTCGGCAAGGTTTATCTGTATGGATATACAGATAAACCTTGTGGGAAGTTGGTGCTTTAATCGGGGTTCACTCCGTAGGACCGGCTTTAGCCGGGAGAAGGTCGGTACATCCGCCGCCTATTCATCGCCAGATAAAATGTCCTCCCGGCTAAAGCCGGTCCTACCAGTCTGGATCCGGTCGCGGCACCGCCAAACCTTGCACCAACCGCTCTGGCACCGCTATTTTGTCCCGACGCCAACTAAAGAAAACCATTCCGAGGAAGTTCGATGAGCTGGATGTTTCTGTTATTCGCAGGTGCCTGCGAAATCATCTATGCCGCGGTAATGCCCCGTACCGATGGTTTTACCCGGCTGTTGCCCAGTCTGTTCTGCGGTTTTTTCATCTGTCTGAGCATGTACCTGCTGTCTGTGGCGACCCGCACCATTCCGGTCGGTACGGCTTATGCTGTATGGGTCGGAATCGGTGCGTTGGGCACTGCGGTTTACGGCATGCTGGTACTGGGCGAAGATCGCAGTGTGTTGCGGATTTTGTGTTTTTTGCTGATTCTGGCTGGCATTGTCGGACTGAAGCTGGTGTCCGCACCCGTTAAATAAAAGGGTTGCGACGGCTGTTGAGCTATACCCAATGAGAACAAAACATCTAAAACCGCGTCGAAAGCCCGACTAGTGTCCTGTCTAGGTTTGAAGGAGCCATTTATGTTTATCCGGTCGTTGACCCTCGCCACGTTGCTTATCTCTGCGGGCCCTCTGCTCGCGGCTGACAGCGACAGCCCTCTGAACCAGGACCGCGGCAAGTCGCGCCCATTGATTGTTATCGCGCCGAGCACACTGGACCCGACGCTGGTCAACCTGCAAAAAGAGCTCAAGGAACCGGAAAACCAGAAGGGTTTCGCGGAGCGTGGCATGGTGCTTTATACGGTGGTTGCCATGATAGGCAAACGTGACGGTAAAGACCTTGATCCTCAGGCAACCATGGCGCTGATTCGGGAGCTGAAACTGGGGGCGAGCAGGGGAACCAAGGTCGTTCTGGTGGGCAAGGACGGTGAGAAAAAACTCGACCAGCTTGGCCCTGTTTCCGTGAAAGACCTGTTCACCACGGTTGATCAATTACCCACCGAAGAAAAGGCTGCCACAGCCCCGGCAGCGGTTGCACCGGTGCCTGAGGCCAAGCCCGGCGCGGAAAAGGCTGGCAAGCCAGCGAAAGGTGCGCCTAAAACCCTCGATGACTGAGCCGTAAAGGTCTGAAACTGGCGAGCCAGCCGATAGCGGCGAAGCGCCACTCAAAACGTTAGTATGTGCACGGGTCAAGGCCCGGGACCGACGCAGCCGCGGTCCCGGGCCTTTGCTTTAGGGTGTTGAACTCGATTTGGGCGATGTAAGAGCATGAAGACCGTTGCAATCGTTTTGTTTCCTGACTTCCTTTTGCTCGACATGGCCGGGCCGATGGAGGTGTTCTCTATTGCAAACCGCTATCTCGAGCCCTCCAGACACTATCAGTTGACCACTGTGGGCACCCAGGCGTTGGCCATTCGCGCGTCAAATGGCGTCACGGTTCACCCTGACGTCTGCGTTGAAACTGCACCGACAGCCTTCGATCTGCTGTTGGTACCGGGTGGTCCGGGGTCTTATAACGACAGTCATCCACCGCTGGTGGCCTGGCTGCAGCAAGCGGCGCAGGAATCGACCCTCTACGGTTCGATTTGCACCGGCGCTTTTTTGCTGGGCAGAGCCGGTTTGCTCGACGGTCACACCGTTACCACTCACTGGCATTACACCGAACGCTTGATCAAGGGTTTCCCGGCGGCTCAGGTCACCACCGACCAGATCTACATCAAGGATCGCCGCCTGGTGACTTCTGGCGGGGTCACTGCAGGGATCGATCTCGCACTGGCACTCGTAGCGGAAGATCACGGCAGAAAAGTCGCGCTGGATGTCGCCAAGGTTTTACTTGTGGTTATGAAGCGGCAGGGCGGTCAGGCGCAGTTCAGCCCGCTGGTGGCGACTGTTGCAACGCAGGAAACGCCGATCACCCGGATACAGAACTACCTCATCGAGCACCTTGACGAAGAGTTCAGCATCGAGCGAATGGCTTCGATGGCAGCCATGAGCCCGCGACATTTCGCTCGGGTATTCAGCCGAGAAGTGAACATGACGCCGATGGAGTTCATCCAGAATGCTCGACTGGACCGGGCGCGTAACCTGCTGGAAACCACCGTACTGCCGCTCAAGACAATCGCCCACCGCAGTGGCTTTGGCAGCGTGCGTTACATGCGCTCACTGTTCAGCGACAGGCTGGGTTTGACACCGAGTCAGTATCGACAGCAGTTTGGTTAATGGGACTTGCCCGCGATAAGGCTGGATGCTATAGACCCGATATCTGCGGCGCCCTCATCGCGGGCAAGCCTCGCTCCCACATAGACCGCGCTATTCCGTAGGACCGGCCGGGCGGCGTTCCGCTTTAGCCGGGAGGACGTCGGGACATTCGCTAAATATCCTTCGCCAGAAATACCGCTCTCCCGGCTAAAGCCGGTCCTACAAGATCAAGATCAAGATCAAGATCATGCTTGCAGGCAAACAAAGAATCTCCCACAGGTTCTGTGTACGCTGCTCAATAGCGTTATATCAGCCTGCTTTGTCCTGATCAGGCACCTTGATGGCTGTTGTGCTCCCCCCGTGAGGGTTGTTAGAAAACTGACGACTGCGAAGATGACTCCAGGATATTTCGCAAGGTTTTATCGTCATGGACAACCCACTGCACGACGTCAACGACGGGCTTTATGAGCCGGTCACCGGCGGTCTTTCTCCCGACCGGTTGGCACTGGTTAAACAACTCATCACTGCTGACCTGAGCAAGAAAGTCTCTGTGCCTTTTCTGGCAGCGTCCTGCGAGTTGACGCGCAGTCATTTCTCGCGCTCATTCAAGCGCAGCACAGGTATGTCCCCCCAGGAATGGATTCGCAACCAGCGCATCGAGCAGGCCAAGGAGCTGATCAAAGAGTCGGCAATGACCCTCACGCAAATCAGCGCCGAATGCGGGTTTTGCGATCAGGCGCATTTCTCTCATATGTTCAGCAAGACCGAAGGTACCAATCCCGCGCGGTGGCGGGGCCATGCACGCAAGTTGAAGGCGGCCAGCCTGCGTCAGGACTCGCGCAATTCGCGCCACATATGGACCTTGGAAATAAATCCGGTTGCGGTCGCTACGGCCAACGGCTCCAGGCCGAAGGATGCGAATCCGTTGTGCTCGTAAAGCTTGCGTGCTGAAGCATTGTTTTCACTGACAGTCAGTTGTACCAGCAACGTGTGTGGCCGCTGACGCGCATAGCTCAATGCCGCATCGATCAGTGACTGGCCCAGACCTTTGCCTTGCTGCCCGGCCACCACATACATGCCGAACAGTAAAACCTTGTGTCGCGCCCGTTGCCGGTTGCTGAAGGTCAGCCCTACCGCACCCAGGACGGCGTCACCGTCAGTGATGCCGAACACCACTTGCCCGGCATCTTCTGCCGCATTGAGCCGGTTTTCCCACCACGACAAGGGCAGGGCAGCGCGCTCTTCTGTGGAGGAGGTGAATGCCTCGGGATGCCGTGTGTAGGCGTCCAGCATCAAATCTCGATAAGCCGCTGCGTGCCGGCCCTGCAAACGTTCAATCATGAATGCACTGGACATGGCTTACACCACTGCGATCAGGTCAAGTTCAACGGTGGCGTTCTTCGGCAACTGATAGACCCCGACCGACGTGCGAGTGTGCGCACCGACGTCGCCCAGCACGAAGAACAGCACCTCAGAAGCCGCGTCGGCCACTTCGCTTTGCTGAGTGAAATCCTGGGCGCATTGCACGTACAGGTTCATGCGCAGCAACCGCTTGATCCCGTCCAGTGACCTCGCGCTGCGCTGCAGCAGGGCCAGGGCGCGCATCGCGCAGACTTTCGCCGCCACCTGCGCCTGAGCCAGAGTGGTATCGCCCCCAGCGCGTCCGGTGACGACTACCGTGTCGCCAACTCGCGGGATTTGCCCGCTGATGTAAATCTCGTCGTTGTGCCGAATCGGCGGCACATAATTGCCGCCGATTTTGATCTCGCCATCAAAGCTGTAACCAAGCTGTTCGGCAATCAGGTTGAAGCGCTGGTCTGCTGACATGTCACGTCCCGTGGCGAAGATGAATCCATTGCGGAGGGTGCCTTTATCGCCTCAAGCTCCTGACATTGGCAAGCGTTCAGGCGTGGATTCTTTGGTCGTAGCCGCCGTCACGAAGATGAGTCGCCCTCTAGCGGGCAATGCCAAGTAGAATCACGCTCCTGAAGGTTTTTGAGGTTTGCGGTGGTGGATGTACAGCAGGGCTTTATCCTGAGCCGACACTGGCGGGATACGCCGGAAGGCACGCAGGTGGAATTCTGGCTGGCGACCGATAACGGTCCCCGGCACATTCGCTTGCCTGTGCAACCCTCGGTGGCGTTCATTCCTGCTGAACAGCGTGCTCGTGCCGAAGCCGTATTGCGCAGCGAGTCAGGGGTCGAGCTTCGTGAGCTGAGTCTGTGTGATTTCCGCCATCGCCCGGTCCTTGGGGTTTATTGTCAGCAGCACCGGCAACTGATGAACCTGGAAAAATCCCTGCGCAAAGGCGGGGTGGATGTCTACGAGGCCGATATCCGCCCGCCTGAACGCTATCTGATGGAGCGTTTCATCACCGCCCCCGTGCAATTCAGCGGTGTTGCGGACAGTAATGGCACGCTGTGCGAGGCGCAGATCCGGCCTGCAGAACACTACCGGCCCCAGTTGCGTCTTGCGTCGCTGGATATCGAAACCACGGAAAAAGGCGAGTTGTACTCCATCGCGCTGGAAGGTTGCGGCCAGCGTCAGGTTTACATGCTGGGCCCCGCCAATGGCGATGACCGCGACGTCGACTTCGCGCTTGAATACTGCGACACCCGCAAGCTGCTGCTGGAGCGTCTCAACCAGTGGCTTGAGCTTCACGATCCGGACGCGATCATTGGCTGGAATGTGGTGCAGTTCGACCTGCGGGTGCTGCACGAGCATGCTCAGCGACTGCAAGTGCCACTGCGCCTTGGGCGGGGCGGGGAAGCCATGGGTTGGCGCGAGCATGGATCACGCAACAATCACTTTTTCGCCGACGCCAGCGGGCGTCTGATCATCGACGGCATCGAGGCGCTGCGCTCGGCGACCTGGAGCTTCCCGTCGTTCAGCCTGGAAAATGTCGCCCAGACCTTGCTCGGAGAGGGCAAGGCGATCGATACGCCTTACCAGCGCATGGATGAAATCAACCGCATGTTCGCCGAGGACAAGCCTGCGCTGGCGCGCTACAACCTGAAAGACTGCGAACTGGTGACGCGCATCTTTGCCAAAACCGAGTTGCTGACCTTCCTGCTGGAGCGCGCTTCGGTCACGGGGTTGCCTGCTGACCGCAGCGGCGGCTCGGTGGCTGCGTTCTGTCATCTGTACATTCCGTTGATGCATCGCCAGGGCTTTGTGGCGCCCAACCTTGGCGAGCGCATGCCCGAGGCCAGTCCCGGTGGATTTGTCATGGACTCGCAGCCGGGGTTGTATGAGTCAGTGTTGGTGCTGGACTACAAGAGCCTTTACCCGTCGATTATCCGCACCTTCCTGATTGATCCGGTGGGGCTGGTCGAAGGCTTGCGCAATCCTTCGGACGAAGACTCTGTACCGGGTTTTCGCGGCGGGCGCTTCTCTCGCACCCGGCATTGCTTGCCCGCGATTGTCGAGCGGGTCTGGCAGGGGCGCGAGACGGCCAAGCGGGAGAACAATCAGCCGCTGTCTCAGGCCTTGAAGATCATCATGAACGCCTTTTATGGCGTGCTCGGTTCCAGTGGCTGCCGCTTTTTTGATACGCGGCTCGCGTCATCGATCACCTTGCGCGGCCACGAGATCATGCGCCGCACCCGGCAGTTGATTGAAGCCCAGGGTTATACGGTGATTTACGGCGATACCGACTCCACCTTCGTCTGGCTCAAAAGCCTGCACGGCGAAGAAGACGCGACCCGGATCGGCCGTACGCTGGTGCAGCAGGTCAACCAGTGGTGGCGCGAGCATTTACAGCAGGAATACGGCCTGGCCAGTGCGCTGGAGCTGCAGTTCGAGACGCACTTTCGCCGGTTCCTGATGCCGACTATTCGCGGTGCGGAAGAGGGCAGCAAGAAGCGCTATGCCGGGCTGGTCAGGCGCGCGGATGGCTCCGATGAAATGATTTACAAAGGACTGGAAACGGTCCGCACCGATTGGTCGCCACTGGCCCGGGAATTCCAGCAGGAGTTGTATTCGCGGATTTTCCATCGGCGGCCGTATCAGGACTATGTGCGCGACTATGTGCGCCGTACCGTGGCGGGCGAGCTGGATGACTTGCTGATCTATCGCAAACGGCTAAGACGTCGACTGGATGATTATGAGCGTAACGTGCCACCTCATGTCCGGGCAGCGCGTCTTGCGGACGAACACAACGCAAGCCTGGGTCGTCCCAAGCAGTATCAGAATGGCGGCTGGATCAGCTATGTCATCAGCGTTGCCGGGCCTGAGCCTCTGGAAGTCAGGCATGCACCTATCGACTACGACCATTACGTCACCCGCCAGCTACAACCTATCGCCGAGGCCATCCTGCCATTCGTGGATGATGATTTCAGCACGCTGATTGGCGGGCAGTTGGGGTTGTTTTAGATCATTCCCCATCTAATTCTGAAATGCGATCCTCTGTGGGAGCAGGGCTTGCCCGCGATACAGGCAACGCATATCACAGGCAAGCCTCCCACAGGTTCTGCATAAATCCGTAGGACCGGCTTTAGCCGGGAGGGCTTCGGAATATTCGCTAAACGTCTTTTGCCGGCAATACCGCTCTCCCGACTAAAGTCGGTCCTACAAGATCAAGCCTGCAGGCCAACATAGAATCTTCCACAGGTAATTGCAGGCATCAGGTATCTCTGTGCCCGACCAACCGCTCCACCAACTCCGGCAACAATATCTCGCACGACATCTCAATCTTCAGATCCAGCAGTTCATCGGCGCGTGTCTTGCCGATGTTGATGGCAATCAGTGGCTTGCCTTGCTCGCTTATGGTCTTGCACAGGCGGAATGCGGAGTAAGCCATCAGTGACGAGCCCACTACCAGCAAGCCGTCAGCATGGGTCACATTTGCCAAAGCTTGTGCAGCGGTAGGCGGCGCAACGTTTTCGCCGAAAAACACCACATCGGGCTTGAGGCGCTGGCCATTGCAGTGCGGGCAATGTGGTACCTGAAAACGCGTCTCGAATGCGGGGTCGAGCAAGGTATCGCCATCTGGCGCCTGCACCGCGTCAACGCCTGCCAGGTAGGGATTCTGCGCTTCCATCAATTGCTGAATCGCGGCGCGATCAAAGCGCTCGCCGCAGTCCAGGCACAGCACCCGGTGCAGGCTGCCATGTAGCTCGACGACGTCAGTGCTGCCAGCCTGATCATGTAGCGTATCGACGTTTTGCGTGATCAAACCGCTAATGTAGCGATGAGATTGCAGCGTCGCCAAAGCGCGATGCGCCGCATTGGGTTGAGCAATCCGCACCCGCGGCCAGCCCAGCATCGCCCGCGCCCAATAGCGTCGCCGCGCTTCAGGTGAGCCGAGAAACTCCTGGAACATCATCGGTGCCTTGCCGCGCCTTACACCGTCGGTATCCCGGTAATCAGGAATACCCGACGGTGTGCTGATGCCTGCCCCGGTCAGGACCACAAAACGTTTTTGCGCCATGAGCGTGTAAAGCGTTTCGACCGGGGCGGTGGATGGGCTGTCCAGCATGATGGGTTCTCCGCGTGGCGTGAGTTGTATCTGACCCGGCGGATGCTTGAATGGTGCCCTCTACAACAGATTCACGGTCTGGACATGACCATCAGGCGCACGGCCATCAGGGTCAGCACCGCTGCAAGCACTCTGTGTTGTAGCTTTCCTAACCGTTCTTTGCCCGCAAACCAACGATTGATGGTGCTGCCAAAGGCACCCAGTACGGCATGGAAGACAAACGCAATTATCGTCAGCACCAGGCCGAGCACGATCAGTTGTTGGGCGATCATGCCGTTGGAAGGCGTCACGAATTGCGGCAGGAAAACGATAAAAAACAGTAGTCCCTTGGGATTGAGCAAGCTGTTGAGCATCGACCTGACGAACACTGTTCTCAGCGAAACCTTGTTATCGATGACGTTTTTGCCCGGCTTGCCGCCTTGCAGGGCTTTCCAGGCCATCCACAACAGGTAGACCGCGCCGACATAACGAATGATGTCGAAAGACGGCGGCCATGCCGCGACGAGACCGGTCACCCCGGTTGCGGTCAGTATCGTCAGCACGATATCCGCGGCGCCGATCCCCAGCGAAACGGCCAGACCGCCGCGCCACCCATAAGTAAAACCGTGGCTCATGACAAACGCCATATTCGGCCCCGGTGTGATCAACAGAAGCATCACCGCGCCGCAGAATAAAGACAGTGTCTGAAGGTCGATCATGGGCTGCTTCCTTTCATTGATATCGTTCGCTGACGTTAGCGGATCGCGCCGGACAGGCTGCGCTACAGTTGCTCGCGATTTTTATGCAACAGTTTTTTCCGGGCTTTACCTTGCCCGGTTTGAAATGAGAGTCTCGCCGCCTTGGCGTTTTCAGAGTGGGCAGTGATGAGTCGTTATTCGTTCAAACAGGTTGATGTATTCAGTCGGCATGCCCTCAAGGGCAACCCGCTGGCCGTGGTGCTTGAGGCTGACGCACTCAGCGAATCAACCATGGCCGCGTTCGCCCACTGGACCAACCTGAGTGAAACCACTTTTGTGCTTAAGCCCCAGCATCCCGAGGCGGATTATCGACTGCGGATCTTCACCACGCAGTATGAGTTGCCGTTCGCCGGGCACCCGACGCTGGGCAGTTGCCATGCCTGGCTGGAGAGTGGCGGGCAGCCTAAAGGGGAGGAAATCATTCAGGAATGCGGCATAGGTTTGGTGCGGATTCGTCGCCAGGGCAAACAACTGGCGTTTACTGCACCCGCGTTGTTGCGTTCTGAGCCGGTCGAGGCTGGGTTGCTGGAGCGGATTCGCGTCGGAATGGGGCTGGCTGACGGTGCGATTCTTGACGCCCGCTGGGTTGATAACGGTGCTGGATGGTTAGCACTCAGGCTCGCGGACAGAGCCAGCGTACTGGCGCTGAAACCGGATTATGCGCAGTTGGGCGGTCTGGCGATTGGTGTGTTCGCGCCTTGGGATCCGCTACTCGATGGGGAGGAAGCTCAATTTGAAGTCCGAGCATTCATCCCGGGTGACGGCATGCCTGAAGATCCGGTGACCGGGAGCCTCAATGCCGGTATCGCGCAATGGTTGTTGAGTGCCGGGCTGGCAGAGGACAGCTATGTGGTCAGTCAGGGCACGGTGCTGGGCAGGCAAGGTCGGGTTTACGTGCAGCGTCTTGGTGACGACATCTGGATTGGCGGCGAGGTGGTGACGTGTATTGAGGGTGGGGTAGAACTGGAATGAGACTTTACTATCGGGCCGCCATGTTGGCCCGCAACTAATGTGCGAAACAACCCGATGGGACCGGCTTTGGTGCACCGGTTAAAGTCGTTCCCACTGACTATGTTCCATTCAGCGGGTTAGTTTGCAGGTTATTGCCGCCGTGCTCGGCAGTAAAAAACCATCAGGATTTAACGGCTTGCTCTTCAGACACGGAAAGAGTGCTGATCAAGCGTTTGATGTCTTCCTGTACATCCAGAGGTAAACCGTCCAGCTCGGTTAACACTTTCGACTCGCCTGCGGAAATGGAGTCGATGGCCAGTAACTCCCGGGAACCGGTAATGACATACAAAACATCGACCCCGGCCTTCGCAACCGCTCTGAGGTATTCGGCATTGGGAAAGCGCTTGCCTCGTTCGTAAAGCCCTTGAGCATTGGCTTCAACTCCGCCAACCAAACCCAGGTCTCGCTGAGAAAGATCGAGACGCTTTCTTTCCAACTTGAGTCTTATGCCCATGCCTTCCATTTGGTGATTTCCTGATGCTGATCCACTTCGATGAGAAGGTAGTTGTTTGAAGCGTGTCGCAGATTACCAAGAAGGTCTTGATGTTTGAAGGCTTTGATAGCAACTGATGAACGGTGTAGCGCTCTAGGACGGGGCGACTCCCGGACCGCGTGCGATACGCTTGCCGGGTCTCGCGGCGACTTGACTGGCCTGACCGTCACGCTGTTTGCCGGTTCTCGCCTCACTGATTAAAGCAGGAATTAAAGGACCTTCAGGCAGGTTTTTCCAGAAGCGGCTTGGAAAGTGGCCTTCCATGACCTTGGGGTTCAGGCGTGCCGGGTTGAAGATGTGACTGTAATAGGTCAGCCACAGCTCCCCACCCGGATCCTCGGCGTTGCGCGCCAGTTGTTGCCAGGCAGGCGGGCAGACACGCTGATGGATCAACTGCTGGCCGTCGTAGTAGACCCCGTCTTTGGGTGTGGCAATCATCCACCGATGCTGCCCCATACGGCCGATAAAATGCTGACTGGCGCTGTGCAGGATGTCGTGAGCAGGTTCGTGCCACGCGACGTATTGCGGCTGCGCAAATTGCGCTGGCAGCTCAGATTCGGGCAGTGCAACAAAACGCAGAAATGCGTGCAGATGATGGGCTTCCCGGCTGACTTGCTTGATGCGTCGATGCAGCTCGCTACCCAGTTTGTCGCCTGCCAGCATCGCGGTGCGATCCCCATGGCTGACACGCCAAAGCACCTCATACAACAGGCTCCAGCGCTGATCGCCGCGAAATTGTGAGGCGCTTTCCAGCAACTGCAGAAGGGCCAGCGGGATCCGGGCCTGAAACGGACCTTGCTGTTCCGGGTAACTGTGATCAGAGCCAAACAGGTCGCTGCCGTCGCTGGATTTCCAGCTCACCTGACTTGGATCGACTTCATGGCTGAGCAGCCAGCGTGCCTGCTGTCGCCAGTTGTCGAACAGGTCGTCGCAATCCAGGCAAATCATCCCCATAACCCCATTTGCTGCGGAGCTGGGCGGTCGCGCAACAACATGTGCAATGACTCGCTGCTGCTCTCTGCCTGAGTCGGGTGATAGTCGCAGGTAATGATGAACGGTTTGGCCTTGGCCAGTACACAGCGCATGCGTGTCAGGTCTTCGTAGCGGATTCGACGCTGACGGCGTAGCTCCAGCAAACGGTTGGTGGTGCGGATACCGATGCCTGGGATTCGCGCAATCTGTGAAGCGTCGGCGCGGTTGAGGTCCATGGGGAACAGGCTGCGGTTGTTCAGGGCCCAGGCCAGTTTCGGGTCGATGTCCAGTGCCAGATCACCGGCGCCCTGAAACAGCTCCTTGACCTTGAAGCCATAGCCACGCAGCAGGAAATCCGCCTGATACAGACGGTGCTCGCGCATCAGTGGCGGGGCGGCCAACGGGACACTTTTCGGGCTGTTGGGGATGGGGCTGAACGCGGAGTAGTAGACCCGGCGCAGGCCGTAATTGCCGTACAGGGATTCGGCGCTGGTGAGAATGGTACTGTCGTCGGTCTCGTCAGCGCCGACGATCATTTGCGTGCTTTGCCCGGCAGGTACGAAGCGCGGCGCACGCGGCTCATTGAGGATGGTTTGCTGTCCGGTGTGGATGGTCTTCATCGCCTGTTTGATGGTGACGACGTTTTTTTCCGGTGCCAGGGTTTTCAAGCCGTCATCGGTGGGCAATTCGATGTTGACGCTAAGACGATCCGCGTAACGGCCGGCCATTTCGATCAGTGCCGGGTCAGCGTCCGGGATGGTCTTGAGGTGGATATAGCCACGAAACTCATGGACCTCCCGCAGTTGACGCGCCACTTCGATCAACTGTTCCATGGTGTAGTCGGACGAACGAATGATTCCGGAACTGAGGAACAGTCCGCTGACACAATTACGTCGATAAAAATCCAGTGTCAGGGTGACCACTTCTTCGGGGCTGAAGCGGGCACGGGGTACGTCGCTGGAGCGGCGATTGACGCAGTATTGGCAGTCGTAAAGACAGAAGTTGGTCAGCAGGATTTTCAGTAGTGAAACACAGCGTCCATCAGGCGTATAGCTGTGGCAGATACCCATGCCGTTGCTCGAACCCAGCCCGGTCTTACCCTCCGAACTGCGCTTGGGTGCACCGCTGCTGGCGCATGACGCGTCATACTTGGCGGCGTCAGCAAGGATGCTGAGCTTGTCGATCAGCTGCATGGGAAACTCCGATACTGTTTGTATGTACAGTATAGGGTTCAGGCGTGGGACGCAATGTCCTGCGGTCGGGTGAATAGATGGTTGGCTTGAGGCCATTACATTATTTGAATTGGCGCAGGATCGTATGTGGGAGATTCTATGTTTGCCTGCAAGCGTGCTCTTGATCTTGTAGGACCGGCTTTAGCCGGGAGAGCGGTATGTCGCCAAAGAAAATTTAGCGAACTTCCCGACTTCCTCCCGGCTAAAGCCGGTCCTACGAGACTGCGTAGGTTCTGTGGGAGCGAGTGGGATTGCATTTCAATTCAGATGAGTAAAAATTCCTCTCGGAAGCGCATTACAACCCCTGACTCCCCCGAATCAGTTCATAAGCCCGGCGTGCCAGCGGATTAACTGTGTTTGGCCTGATCCACAGGTGGTAGGTCACGTCCGGCAGGCGCGGCAGACCGTCGTTCTCACCCAGGACGCGCATGTCCGGGCCGAGCATTTCCATGCTTCGTGCCGTCACACCCAGTCCCGCGCGAGTGGCGGCCTTGACGCCGATCAGGTTGGATGCCAGATACGCCTGACGCCAGGGGATATTGGCGCGCTCAAGGGCTTCCAGCGCATAACGTCGGTAAATGCTCGGCTCATCTATCAGGATCAGCGGCAGCGGCTCGCCCGGCTCGTGAATGTACCCCGCAGAACAGATCCACCAGACCGGCGACGTGCGCAAGGCAAAGCCTTCAAGGTCCGGATCTTCGCGAGTGGAAATGACCAGGTCCACCTTGCCGCGATGTAGATCATCCATCAGAAACGGGCTGCGGCCGACGTCGATTTCCAGCCCGAAGACGCGGTGCCGAGCGTGCGATGTGGCTGAGAATCGGCGGCAAAATCGTATCGGCGATATCGTGAGGTGAGCCTATGCGCAGCACGCCACTCAGGCTGTCTTCGCGCAGGGAATTGAGCGCTTCGTCATTGAGCGACAACATTTGCCGGGCATGACGCAACAACTGGCGACCTGGCTCGGTGAGCTGTTTCTGACGGCCCTGTTTCTGGAACAGACTGACTCCCACTTGCTGCTCCAGACGCTGCATGTGCTGGGTCACGGATGATTGTGTACGTGCCAGTCGGGCTCCGGCTTCAGCAAAGCTGTTGTGGTCAGCCACGGCAATGAAGGTGCGCAGCAATTCCAGATCAAGTGTCGTGTTGGGCGGATTGTTCAGCATGGGGATATGGCTCGATTCATATCAATCAGACAGCTCAATACATTACGTATTTTTATGTAATGTCGGTCGTTATTTTTCAGAAACTCCATAAGAGGCCCGTTTTACGAGCTTATAGCGTTTTTGCTTAAAGCTGGAATACAGAAAGTTATAACCATATTTGATATTTGAATTTCCGTTAATTGTTGCCGCTACCTAGGATGCCCACACATCAGTGTCGGGGTACGCCGACCATTAACAGGGAATGATTATGCCGACCACTCGCACGCCAGTTTCTCGTTTTATGCCCATCATGCTGAGCGCTCTGGTTTCGTTCGCGGTCAGCGGCCTGGCCCAGGCCGATGCAACGCTGGACAAAATTGAAGCCCGGCACAAGGTCGTGGTGGGGGTTCTGCTTTCCGGTGGGCCGTTCGGTTCTATCGATCCGTCCAGCCAGAAGCCAAAAGGGCTGAACGTCGATCTGGCCGAAGACATCGGCCGTCGTCTTGGCGCAGAAGTCGAACTGGTGTCGGTCCTGCCCGCCAACCGCGTGCAGTTCCTGCAGCAGGGCAAGGTGGATCTGTTGATCGCCAACATGGAATGGACCGCTGAGCGTGGCCAGATCCTGGGGTCGGTGCCGACGCCTTTCTATCGGGTTGGCGGTACGGCAGCGGTGCTGAAAGACAGCAAGATCAATACCTGGCAAGACCTCAAAGGTCAGCCGGTGTGCACCTCTCAGGGCAGCAGCTACGTCAAGCCGCTAACCGAGTTCGGTGCCGAGCTCAAGGCGTTCAAAAGCTCTTCGGAATCGCTACTGGCGCTGCGTGGCAACAACTGCGTAGCCGCGGTTCATGACTCCACCCTGATCAATCCGTTGTTGACCAGCAATCCTGAGTGGAAGGACTACCGCGCCATCGCGCCAGAACTCAATCCCGCACCGTCCGTGATCTGGACCCGTCAGGGCGAAACCGACACCCAAGCCAGGCTGGATGCCATCGTCAAGGACTGGCACCGCACCGGCTTTCTGATCGAGGCCGAGAAGCGCCACAACATCACCCCGGCATCGCCTGCGCTGGTTGAGCTGCATGCGCAGTTCAAGGGCTGACGGTATCTGATCTCGCTACCATCCTGTAGGAGCGCGCTTGCCCGCGATAGTGCCGGGGCAGCGCGAAGCAGCTTTGACTTGATAACCCAATCGCGGGCAAGCGCGCTCCTATGCAGACTGTGTGAAAACTACTGCGCTCGGCAATACTGCGTTAAAAACAGGCGAAAAATGCTCATTTAGAACACCTAGACTCCGCTTTTTCGCCTGTTTTTGCCTTGTCTTGCCGTCGCTCGCTACGTTTTCACACAGTCTGTACAGGTCCAGTGTTTCGTAAGGACTTCCCATGAACACCTTCTTCACCCGCAAAACCCTCACAGCCCTCGGGCTGGTGCTCTGCGCCGGGCTTGCCCATGCCGACGCGACACTGGACAAGATTCAGCATCGTCACAAGATCAGCATCGGTGTGATTCTCAGCGGCCCGCCATTCGGCACTATTGACCCAGCCACCGGCGCGCATCAGGGCTACAACGTCGAACTGGCCAAAGGCATTGCCAAACAGTTGGGCGTCGAGCTGGAAACCGTCTCCGTGCTGGCCCCCAATCGTGTGCAATTCCTGCAGCAGGGCAAGGTTGATCTGCTGATCGCCAACATGCAGTACACCGATGAGCGTGCCGGGATTCTCGATTATGTGCCGACCCCTTATGAAGAAGTCGGCGGTGCAGCACTGATTCGCAAAGACGCGGGAATCAGCAAGTGGGAGGACCTCAAGGGCAAGCCGGTGTGCGTGTCCCAGGGCAGCAACTTTATCAAACCATTGCAGGAAACCTACGGCGCGCAAATCAAGGCGTTCCGCAGCCAGTCCGAATCGCTGTTGTCGTTGCGCGGCAACGGTTGTGTTGCGGCAGTCCATGTCAGCCCCACCATGCATGCACTGCTCGGCGAAGAGGAGTGGGCCGATTACTCAACCCCTTTGCCTACCGACCTGATCCCGTCCAACTCGGTGATCTGGATCCGCAAGGGCGAACATGACGTGCAAGCCAGACTCGACGCCATTGTGCGTGACTGGCACCGCAGCGGCTGGTTGATCGAAGTCGGCGAACGCACCGGGATGGCACCTTCCCAGGCCTTGCGCGACCTGCACGAGAAATTCCGTAACGCCGCACCGTTGGCCGTCAAGCAATGAGTGCAGCCCTGTTCGAGGCGTTGCAGCAACTGCTGGGCGCCAGCCATGTGCAGAGCGGTGAAGACGCCGTGCCGCAACTGACCGACAAGCAGGGCAGTTATGTCGGGCGGGCCGTGGCTATCGTGCATCCCGCCGATACCGAACAAGTCGCAGCGGTTGTGCGTTTGTGTGTTGCGCATCAAGCGCCGATTGTGGTGCAAGGCGGCAACACCGGGTTGATGGGCGCGGCGACACCCGATGCCAGTGGCAGGGCAGTGCTGGTGTTGCTCGATCGCCTGAATCGGGTGCGTGAGGTGGACACCGATAACGACACCTTCACGGTTGAAGCCGGTTGCATCCTGCAAAACCTGCAGCACGTGGCGCGCAATGTGGACCGTCTGTTTCCGCTCAGTCTGGGCGCAGAGGGCAGTTGCACCATCGGCGGCAATCTGGGCACCAACGCAGGTGGCACCGCGGTGCTGCGTTATGGCAATACCCGCGAGTTGACCCTGGGTCTGGAAGTGGTGACTGCCGAAGGCGAAATCTGGCATGGCCTGCGCGGTTTGCGTAAGGACAACACCGGCTACGACCTGCGCGATCTGTACATTGGCAGCGAAGGCACCCTGGGCATTATCACGGCCGCGACCTTGAAACTGTTTCCTCTGCCCAAGGCTCAGGCGACAGCTTTCCTGGCCTTTGAGTCGCTGGCGCAGGCCGTCAGCTTCCTGTCCCGTGCCCGCGCCGGATTTGGCGCAAGCCTGACGGCTTTCGAGTTGCTGACGGCTGATTGCCTGGCGTTGTTGCGCGAGCAGTTTCCGGACGGTCCAAAGCCGTTTTCCAACGCCGCGCAACCCTGGTTTGCACTGCTTGAACTGTCTGATAACCACAGCGAAAGCCATGCCCGACAATCGTTTGAAGGGGTGTTGGGTGCTGCATTCGAAAGCGATTTGCTGGCCGATGCCCTGATCGCCGAAAGCCTCGCCCAGAGCGAAGCCCTGTGGTTGCTGCGCGAGAACATGAGTGACGCGCAGAAACGCGCCGGTCGCAACATGAAGCATGATATCTCTGTGCCGATCTCACGTGTGGTGGAGTTCGTTGCTCACACCGATGCTTTGCTGCAGGAACACTTTCCCGGCGTGCGCAACTTCACCTTCGGCCATCTGGGCGACGGCAACCTGCATTACAACGTGGCCCATCCGCTGGGTTCGACGGTTGAGGCGCATATGGCTAATTACGCCGCCCTGAGTGCGCTGGTGCATGACAGTGCTCATGCCTTCGGCGGCTCGATCAGTGCCGAACATGGCATTGGTCAGCGCAAGTTGCAGATGCTCACTCACTACAAAAGCCCGGTGGAACTGGACCTGATGCGTCGCATCAAGCAGGCGCTGGACCCGAAAAACCTGCTTAACCCCGGCAAAGTTCTGGTGGTTGGCGAACAGGGAGAAGCGCCATGAGCGTGCGTCTGTCAAAACGCGTGCAACGCGTCACGCTGTCGGCCAATGCCGCCGCCAAATCCCGTGTCACCGCTTTGCGCGAGGCCGGAGTCGATATTCTCGATCTGACAACGGGCGAGCCAGATTTCGATACCCCGGAACACATCAAACAGGCCGCCTGTGCGGCGATTGCGGCGGGCGACACCAAATACACGGCGACCCCCGGCGTAAAAGCCTTGCGCGATGCTGTGCAACGCAAACTGCAGCGGGAAAATCGCCTGGACTACGCGCTACCTTCCATCGTGATCGCCAATGGCGCCAAGCAGATTATCTATAACGCCTTCGCTGCGACCCTGGATGACGGTGATGAAGTGCTGGTCCCTGTGCCGTACTGGCCGTCGTTTCCGGATAGCGTGCGTTTCAGCGGTGGCGAACCGGTGTTCATCGAATGCCCGCTGGAACAGGGCTGCAAACTGACGCCGGCCCAGCTGGAAAACCACATCACCGAGCGCACCCGCTGGCTGATCCTCAATGGTCCTGGCAACCCAAGCGGCGCGGTCTACAGCGAAGCCGAGTTGCTGGCGCTGGCCGAGGTGTTGCGCCGCCATCCTCAGGTCCTTGTGCTGCTCGACGAGCTGTATGAACACATTCGTTTTGATGACCGCCAGGCGTTGAACCTGCTTAACGTCGCGCCTGACCTGCAATCGCGCTGCTTGCTGGTGGGTGGGGTTTCCAAGACTTATGCCATGACTGGTTGGCGCATCGGCTTTGGCGCGGGTCCGCAAACACTGACGACCGCGATGACTGTCGTCCAGTCCCAGTCCACCTCCGGCGCATCGTCGGTCGGCCAGGCCGCGGCACTGGCGGCATTTGAAGGCGGCTTGGGTTTCCTGCCGGAACAGGTCGCCGCCTATCACCAGCGTCGTGATCTGCTGGTTGCTGCGTTGCGCGATGTGGATGGCTTACAGGTGCTGGAGCCGCAAGGTGGGTTCTTTGTGTTTGTCCGCTGTGCCGGTTTGCTCGGTCGTTATCGTCCGGACGGCCAGCGCATTGATAGCGATGCCGATGTGGTCGACTGGTTGCTTGAGTCCGGCGTTGCAGGCGTGGCCGGAAGCGCCTATGGGCTGTCGCCCTGGTTTCGGCTGTCGATTGCGACTGCAACGGCCAGTGTTGCCGAGGCCGGACGTCGCATCGCAGCGGCCTGCGCCCGTCTGCACAGCGAGGTCCCCGCATGAGTCATTGGCTGGAACTGTTCGTTCACTGGGCCGCCGGGTTCGGGCTCAACTACAACTTTTTGCTCGACGCCTATCAGCGCGGATCCATGGTGGACGGAGCGCTGACCACGCTGTTGCTGTGCGCATTCACCATCGTTGGCAGTTTGCTGGTCGGGGTGGTGTTGGCGGCGATGCTGACGTCGGGCAAAGCGTATCTGGCTACACCCGCACGGGTTTTCATTGAAGTGACCCGCAACACGCCGACGCTGGTGCAACTGTATTGCGCGTTCCTGGTGCTGAACATGTTGCTCACTCAAGCGGTCGGTGCGGCGAACCCGCTGACGCCGTTTGCCTGGGTGGTGATCGTGATTTCCCTGCACAAGGGCGCGTTCCATGCCGAAGCATTGCGCGCCGGTATTGAAGCGGTGCCGTCGGTGACCATGGAAGCCGCCAGCTCGCTGGCATTCAGCAGTCGTCAGTTGCTGTGGAATGTGCAACTGCCATTGGCGTTGCGGTTTGCCTTGCCATCACTGATCAACAACCTGATTGATCTGGTGAAGATGACCGCAGTGGCGTCGGCCATTGCCGTCGGCGATATCACCTACGCGGCAATCATGATCTGGACCCAGAGCGACAACGTGCTGGAGTTGATGATTCTGATTCTGTCGTTTTTCGGCTTGCTGAGTTTCGTCGTCAATTGTGTAGGCCGCGCCCTTGAAGCGCGCCTGAGGATGCCCGGTTATGGCCACTGATTCTTCCACTGTGGCGGTGCCGCTGGCCTGGCCGCGCCGCCATATGGGCAAGCTTGCGCTGCTCGTCGCTGCAGTTGCCTGGCTGATCCTCGCTGCGCCGCAAAGCCCGGTGTTCATGGCGTTGATGCAATGGTCGCCCGCGTTGGCCAAGGGCTTTGGACAGAACATTCTGATCAGCCTTGTCGCGATTGGCCTGGGCACCGTCGCCGGGCTGTTGATCGGTGCGCTGGCCTTGTCGCCCAGCTGGATATTGCGTCTGCCCGCGCGGATCTGGGTGCAGATTTTCCGCAATGCGCCCTGGCTGGTATTGATCTATTTCACCACGTACGTATTCCCGTTCGAGATTCATATCGGCAGCTCGTACATTTCGTTTCCCGACTGGGTCAAGGTCACTATCGGCCTGGCTTTGCCTGCCAGCGCCAACGTCGCGGAAATCTTCCGCGGTGCGATTGGTTCGATCCCCAGCACCCAGTGGGAGGCCGCGCGTTCACTGGCGTTCACCCGCTGGCAGATTTTCACTTCAATCATTTTGCCGCAGTGTTTCAAGCGCATGTTGCCGCCGTGGATGAACCTCTATGCGGTCATCACTATGGGCACTGCACTGGCATCGCTGGTGGGTGTGCATGACGTAATAGATACGGCGCAGATCGCCAGTAATACCGTTAATCAGACCGGGTTCACGGTGCTGATTTACCTGAGCCTGTTGGCGTTGTTTTTCGCCTACTGCTATCCGATTTCCCGTTTGACTCAACGTCTGGAGCGCCGTTATGCCTTCTACTGATACAGCGTCCAGCCCTCTGGTCAGCCTGCGCGATCTGCATTTGTCGTTCGGTACCAATCACGTGCTCAAAGGTATCGACCTGGAAGTGCAACGAGGTCAGGCAGTGTCGATCATCGGCCCTTCAGGCTCGGGCAAATCGACCATCCTGCGTTGCATTACCGGTTTGCTACAGACCCAGCGCGGCACCATCCAGGTTGGTGCGACTGAGGTCAACAAGCTGGCCACCGAGGCCGACCGCATCGAGCTGCGCAAACGGGTTGGCTTTGTGTTTCAGCAATACAACCTGTTCCCGCATTTGTCGGTACTGGAGAACCTGGTCATTGCCCCGCGCAAAGTGCTGGGTGTCAGCCGTGCCGAGGCCGAGCAACAGGCTCGCGCGCTGCTGGCCAAGGTTCGCATGGAACACAAGGCGGATGCTTATCCCGGTCAATTGTCCGGCGGTCAGCAGCAGCGTGTGGCGATTGCCCGGGCGTTGGCCATGCGGCCTGAACTGATCCTGTTTGATGAAGTGACCTCGGCCCTGGACCCGGAAACGGTCGGCGAAGTGCTGACCGTGATCCGTGAGCTGACGGAGGAGGGCATGACCTGCGTGCTGGTCACCCACGAAATGCGCTTCGCGGAAGAAATCAGCGACGTGGTGTATTTCACCGAGAACGGCCTGATCGTTGAGCACGGCAGCGCCGAGCAGATTTTCCAGCGGCCGGTGAGCGAGCGTACCCAGGAGTTTCTGCGTCATGCACTGGGTGATTCCGGTCGACGTCCGGCGGCACAGAATGACCCGTATGTGTTGAGCAATCTGAGCCGGTACAGCATTTCTGTTTGAGGCTGTAAGAGGAACCCCAAACTGTTTTGATTTGAAATTCTTTTCCATGTGGGAGCTGCCCCGGTGTCGCTGACACCACGCTGTCGCGCAGCAAACACGGGACCTGTAGGAGTGAGCTTGCTCGCGATTCGATCTGTTGGTCGATGTATATATTGCCTGTGCTGAAGCTATCGCGAGCAAGCTCACTCCTACAGAAAATGCATTCCAGATCAGGTAGTTATTTCTTGTTTGATAGGAGCTAGGCTTGCCCGCGATACAGGCAACGCATATCGCGGGCAAGCCCAGCTCCCACAGGGGAAACATTTCAGTTCAAGAGTTAACCCAGGAGTATTTATGACCATTGAAAACCGTGCCGAAGCCATCGAAACCCTTTTGCAGCAAGTGCGTGTGATCAACGACCGCGGCGTAGACCGGGCGGCGTTGCAGGAAATCATCGCATTGCTGGAAGGCCTTGCCACTCGCCATGACCTGTTCAACTTCGACACGTTTCCCTCGCCGGTGCCTGGCGCGGGTTCGACGGCTTTTCGCTATCGCCTGAACGACGACGGCGAGACGCCAACGCTGTACATGAACTCGCTGCTGCCCGGTAAAAAAACCTTGCCTCACAACCATGAGACGTGGGCAGTGATCGTTGCTGTGCAAGGTCAGGAAATCAACTACGTCTGGGGACGCACCGACGACGGCAGCAACCCGGAATACGCCAGACTTGAGCTGGAAAAAGAAGTCGTGGTGCAGCCAGGTACACCGATAGGTTTTCTCGGCGAAGACCTGCACGGCATTCGCGTCGACGGTGAAACGCCGACCCTGCATTTCCATTTATATGGCCGCCCGCTGGAGTCGTTGAACGGCCGGTTTGGTGTGAACGAAGAGGGCCGCGTGCTGAATTACAACGCCTCGCAGATGGAACCTTCGATCAAGGCTTACGCGTGATTGATGTGCTCCGTCTGCGTGCCTGTGGCAGGGCTGGGTAATCGGTTAACCGGCAGTTGGTGTGTGCGATAAATAATGGCGCGGTGTGACTTATATCCACGTCTCATGTATCGCGGGCAAGCACCGCTCCCACACAGTCTGCTCAGGTCCTCTGCTCACTCGAGAGCAGCACCGCTCCAACAGGTCCTGCATCAATACAACAATTTGTGAGATTCCATGAGCCAAACCATCACACTAGCGCAACTTCAACAGTGGCTTTTCGACGGGCAGGAAATTGCCCTGTTTGATGTGCGCGAGCACGGTCAGTACGGCGAGGCGCATTTGTTCCATGGGCAGAATCTGCCCTACAGCCGTCTGGAAATCGAAGCGCCGCGTCTGGCTCCCAATCCAGCTGTGCGTCTGGTGATTTATGACCAGACCGGCAGTGACGTCGCTCCACGCGCTGCCGCTCGTCTTGCCGCGCTGGGTTATCAGCAGGTATCTATCCTGCAAGGCGGCGCCGATGGCTGGCAGGCGGCGGGTTTGCAGCTGTTTGCCGGTGTGCACGTGCCGTCCAAGGCATTTGGCGAACTGGTGGAAGAGGCCAGTCATACGCCGCACATAAGCGCCAACGAACTGGCCCAATGGCAGGCTCGTGGCGAGCCGTTGCTGGTGCTCGACGGTCGGCCATTCGACGAATACCGCAAGATGACCATTCCCGGCTCCATCTGCTGCCCTAATGGCGAACTGGGCTATCGGCTGCCTGCGCTGATTAACGACGAAACCACACCGATTGTCGTGAACTGCGCGGGTCGCACCCGTAGCATCATCGGTGCACAGACGCTGATCGATCTGGGCGTGAAAAACCCGGTCTACGCCTTGGAAAATGGCACTCAAGGCTGGTACCTCGCTGACCTGCAACTGGAACATGGCAGCGCTCGGCGGTATCCCGATCAGGTTGCGGTGGAATCCCTCGGCAAACAGCGCGAAGCCGCTCAGGCACTGGCGCAAAAAGCCGGTGTAGAAACGGTCAGCGCCGATCAGGTTGTCAGATGGGCGGAAGATCAAAGCCGCAGTCTGTTCCTGTGTGACGTGCGCACTGCTGAAGAGTTTGCTGCGGCGACGTTGCCGGGTGCGCAACATACGCCGGGCGGTCAGTTGATTCAGTCAACTGACTTGTACATCGGCGTGCGCCATGCGCGCATCGTGCTGATCGATTCCGACGGCATCCGTGCGCCAATCGTTGCCGGCTGGCTGCGCCAGTTGGGGCATCAGGCTTATGTGCTGGCGGACGGCATCAGCAGTGGTCTGGCGTTGCCCGTCTCGCCGGGCTTGAACGCTTCGCCGTTACCGACCATCAAGGCGACGGCTGCATCCGATGCCTTGAAGGATGACGCCATTGCCCTCGTTGATTTGCGCCCAAGCACCGGCTTCCGCAAGGCGCACGTCCAAGGCTCGCGCTGGTCGATTCGTCCGCTGCTGGCGAACGCGGTGGCTGATGAAGCGCGACCACTGGTGTTAGTGGCCGACAGCCCGGAAGTCGCACAGCTGGCTGTGCTGGAATTGCCTGAGGCGCAACGCGCAAACGTTCGGTTACTGGAGGGTGGTTTGGCGGCCTGGCAAGCAGCGGGCTTGCCGCTGGTAGAGAACGCCGCAGCGCTGGCCGACGCGCAGTGCATCGACTTCCTGTTTTTTACCCACGATCGGCACTCCGGCAACAAGGACGCCGCACGTCAGTATCTGGCCTGGGAAATCGGCTTGCTGGCGCAGATGACGGAACAGGAAATCAACAGCCTGAAGCCTTTGCACGCAAAAAAGCCTGAGCGTCCGCTGGCTGACCCTTATGTGCGTACGCGGCTGATTCACGCCGCGCGTACTGAAAAGGGCAGCGGCGGGCGCGCCGTCAATGTTCCGGTCACACGAATGAGCACCGTGCTGTTCGACAGCCTCAGTCAGATGCGCGACATCCGTAAGCGTCGCGACACGGAGCGCGTTCTCAGCTACGGCGCGCGGGGCAACCCTACCGGTTTCGCGCTGGAAGACCTGGTCACCGAGCTGGAGGGTGGATATCGCACCAAGCTGTTCTCGACAGGTCTGGCGGCTGCGGCGCAAACCTTTCTGGCCTATCTGCGTCCCGGCGATCATGTACTGCTCACTGACGCGGTCTATGGCCCGGTACGCAGGCTGGCCGCGGAGTTTCTCACCCCTTTCGGTATCGAGGTCGGTTACTTCCCGGCCGATGGGCGCGGGCTGGAGGGTCTGCTGCAAGCCAACACCAGAATGGTCTACGCCGAAGTGCCGGGTTCGTTGCTCTACGAACTGTGCGATCTGCCAGCCATTGCGGCGCTGTGCAAACCCCGGAGCATTCTGTTGGCGGTGGACAACACCTGGGGTTCGGGCTACCTGTATCGGCCACTGACGCTGGGTGCCGATATCTCGATCATGGCCTTGACCAAGTACATTTGTGGCCACAGCGATGTGGTGATGGGCAGCGTTTGCACGCGCAAAGAGGTGTGGCCCGCTTTGGGACGGATGAGCGAAACCTTCGGCAACACCGTCAGCCCGGACGATGCTTATCTGGTATTGCGCGGCGCCCGGACACTGGCCTCGCGGCTGGATGTGCATGAGCGTCAGGCGCTGGAAATTGCCCAGTGGCTACAGGCGCAACCTCTGGTCAAGAAGGTCTTCCATCCGGCGCTGGTTGGGCATCCGCATCACGCGTTGTTCAAGCGCGACTTCAGTGGCAGCAATGGCTTGTTGTCGTTCGAACTGCTGAATGCCGATCCTGCTCAACTGGACCTTTTCATCGGCGCCTTGAGTCTGTTCGGACTGGGCGCCTCGTGGGGCGGTTACGAGAGCTTGATTACCGTCGCTGATCTGAGTGATCGGAAGAATCTGGCAGACAAAGCGCTGAACCCGGTGCTGCGCCTGCACATTGGTCTGGAGGATGTGGCAGCGCTGATCGAGGATCTGCAAAAGGGCTTTGTTGCTATTAGAGGGCAGTGAACATAAATGTTATTTCATAACATTCAGATTGATCGCTATGTAATACTGTAACGAATCGTTGCAGGTTACTGATTCATGAAAGCTCCACGTGTTCCGTCCATCGCCGGTTCGGTCCTCGCCCAGTCGGCATGGAAGCGAGTCGTGCTCGCCCTGAGCATGCTGATATTTCTGTGGCTAGCCATCGTCTGGGCGGTGGCCATTCCATGAGCGCCGCTATTTCCCTCAAAAATCTCACCGTTGCCTACGAACGGCGGGCTGCGGTGCATCACCTTAATGGGTGCTTCGAGGCCGGTAGCCTGACGGCGATTGTCGGGCCTAACGGCGCGGGCAAATCGACCTTGATCAAAGCTATCGCGGGCACCCTGAAACCGGCGGCAGGACGGGTCGACCGCGGCAATCTTGTGACCAAAACCCTCGGTTATCTGCCCCAGGCGGCAGAGATCGACCGCAGCTTTCCAC
The DNA here is from genome assembly GCF_002699985.1 of Pseudomonas sp. ICMP 561. Taxonomy (GTDB): domain Bacteria; phylum Pseudomonadota; class Gammaproteobacteria; order Pseudomonadales; family Pseudomonadaceae; genus Aquipseudomonas; species Aquipseudomonas quasicaspiana. The sequence continues at coordinate 87,139 of NZ_LKBT01000017.1, forward strand.
TGAGCGTGGCGGACACCGTGGCCATGGGCGCCTGGCGCAGTATCGGCGCATTCCGTGGTCTGACTCGCGACCTGGCGAAACGCACCCAGGAATCACTGCAAGCCGTCGGGCTGGAAGGTTTTGAGTCACGTAGCATTGGCTCACTGTCGTCCGGGCAGTTTCAGCGAGTGCTGTTCGCCCGGCTGTTACTGCAGGACGCTGCGGTAATTCTGCTCGACGAACCCTTCACCGCGATCGATGCACGCACCACCCGTGACCTGCTGGAGCTCGTCCGGGTCTGGCACGGGCAGGGCAGAACCGTCATCGCGGTGCTGCATGACATCGATCAGGTCCGGCAGCACTTTCCGCAAACCCTGTTAATGGCCCGGGAAGCCATTGCCTGGGGTGCGACTGCCGACGTGCTGAACGTCGAAAACCTGCGCAAGGCGCGAAACATGGCCGAGTTCTGGAGTGCAGATGCGGAGTTGTGTGGGGAGAAGGCTCTGTGATTTCTCCCGGGGTGCGATGTCCTGTAGGAGTGAGCTTGCTCGCGATGGCGTCAGGTCAGACGATTACTTTTTTGCTGGTATACCGCATCGCGAGCAAGCTCACTCCTACAGAAAGCCGGATTCGAGTCAGGTCCCGCGTCCGGACTCTGAGGGTGCCATCATGACCCTCTACACCTTATTAATCGAACCTTTCATCGAGTTCGGTTTCATGCGCCGTGCCCTGGTGGCTTGTCTGGCGCTGGGCATTGGTTCGGGACCGGTGGGCGTTTTGTTGATGCTGCGGCGCATGAGTCTGGTGGGCGATGCCATGAGTCATGCGGTGTTGCCAGGCGCCGCACTGGGCTTTCTGTTTTTTGGTTTGTCGCTGCCTGCCATGGGCATCGGCGGCTTGATCGCAGGTCTGGCGGTCGCGCTGTTGTCGGGACTGGTCAGCCGTTTGACGACGCTGCGTGAGGACGCCAGTTTTGCCAGCTTCTACCTGACCTCTCTGGCAGCCGGGGTGATGATCGTTTCCCTGCACGGCTCCAACGTCGATCTGTTGCATGTGCTGTTCGGCACCATTCTGGCTATCGATGCCGACGCGATCTACATGGTCGGCGGCATCGCTTCGTTCACGGTGATTCTGCTCGCACTGATTTATCGGCCACTGGTTCTGGAATGTTTTGACCCCGGATTCCTGCGGGCCGTCGGCGGGCGTGGCTCCCTGTATCACGTACTTTTTCTGCTGTTAGTGGTGCTCAATCTGGTGGCGGGCTTTCAGGCGCTGGGCACCTTGATGGCGGTCGGCATGATGATGCTACCGGCTACGGCGGCGCGTTTCTGGGCCACTTCATTGAGCGCGCTGGTGGCGATCTCGACGCTGGTTGCCACCTTGTCAGGGCTGATCGGATTGATCATTTCCTACCACATGGGTGTTGCCTCAGGGCCTGCCATCGTCCTGACCGCCAGCGCTTTCTATGGCTTTTCTCTGTTGTTCGGCCGCACGGGCATCCTGCGCGGCCTGTTTCCCCAATCCCATCTGACCCACTGATTTCAAGAGGAACGTCATGAAACGATCAATGCTGTTGAGTTCGATGGCAGCCCTTGTGCTGTCCGCGTTTAGCTTTCTGGCCCAGGCCAAACCGCTGGAAGCCGTCGCTTCATTCACTGTCATTGCCGACATGGTGCAGAACGTTGGCGGCGAGCGGGTACATGTCACGTCGCTGATCGGCCCCAACGGCGATCCGCATGTCTACGAGCCCAGCCCGGCTGACGCCCAAGCGTTGAAGAAGGCCGATCTGGCCTTTGTCAGCGGATTGCATCTGGAAGGCTGGATGGATCGGTTGATCAAGGCATCAGGCTACAAAGGCGAGCCTGTGGTGCTGTCCAACGGGATCAAGACCCGCAGTATGGAAGAGGACGGCGAACGCATCACCGATCCCCACGCCTGGAACAGCGCTGCCAATGCGGTGATCTACGTGCGCAATATCGTTGCCGCGCTGGAAAAAGCCGATCCGGCGGGCGCGAGTCTTTATAAGGCCAATGGCGAGCGCTACACCCAGCAGCTTCAAGCGCTGGACAGCTATGCGAGGACACAAATCCAGTCGATCCCGGTGGCGCAACGCAAAGTGCTGACTTCCCATGATGCGTTTGGCTACTTTGGCGATGCGTATGGTGTGACGTTCCTGTCGCCTCTGGGATTCTCGACCGAATCTGAAGCGTCGGCGGCAGATGTGGGCAAATTGATCCGGCAGATCAAGGCCGAGCACGTCAGTGCGTACTTCTTCGAGAACTCCGGTGATCCGCGCCTGGTGAAACAGATCGCCGATGCCAGCGGTGCCAAGCCCGGTGGCGAGTTATATGTGGAAGCGCTGTCGCCAGCCAATGGGCCAGCGGCCAGCTATGTGCAGATGTTCAAGTACAACGTTGACCAGTTGGTCGCGGCGATGCGGGGTAAGTGATTGTCAGGGTAATGCGAGGTTCATTTGAGAGATTCTATGGTGTCCCTTCATTCCGTAGGACTGGTTTTAGCCGGGAGAGCAGTATTTCCGGCGAAGAAGGTTGGGTGATTGTCCCGACGCCCTCCCGGCTAAAGCCGGTCCTACGGAATTGCGCATAACCTGTGGGAGCTGTGCCTGGTTTGGGCTGCATTCAGAGCACTGCTCTCACATTTTGACTTGCGTAGGCCTACAAGAATTTAAACACGGTCGTCTGGGTATACGCCTTGCCCGGATCCAGTCGTGTGCTCTGGAATTTCGGCTGGTTCGGCGCGTCCGGATAGTGCTGGGTTTCCAGGGTGAAGGCGCCCCAGTGCGGGTAGACCTTGCTACCTTTGCCGTGGATGCTGCCGTCCAGGAAGTTGCCGGTATACAGCTGCACGCCAGGCTCGCTGGTGAACAACTGCAGGCGACGCCCGGATTGCGGGTCGCTGACTTCGGCAGCCAGTTTGCTGACGTCGCCTTTGGTGTCCAGTACCCAGTTGAAATCAAAGCCGCCTTGTTTCGGCTCGGCATATTTCAATTGCTGATGGTCCGCCTTGATGTTCTTGCCGATGGCCGTAGGCGTCAGGAAGTCCATAGGCGTGCCTTTGACCGCAGGCAGTTCGCCGGTGGGAATTAGCTTCTCGTTGACCGGCGTGTAATGCGAGGCGTGCAGTGTGGCGACCTGCTTCAGTACATCACCGTTACCCGCGCCCGCGAGGTTGAAGTAGCTGTGATTGGTCAGGTTCAGCACCGTGGGCTTGTTGGTGGTGGCGTTGTAGTGGATGCGCAGCTCGTTCTTCTCATTGAGGCTATAGGTCACCTCGGTCTTCAGCTCGCCGGGGAAGCCCATTTCGCCATCCGGTGACACATAGGTCAGTTTTACGCCCACCCAGCCATTCTCATTACTGGGTTCGGCTTTCCATACCCGCTTGTCAAAACCCTGAGTGCCGCCGTGCAAGGCGTTGGTCTTGTCGTTCTGTGGCACCTGATAGGTCTTGCCATCAAGGCTGAACTTGCCATCCGCCAGGCGGTTGCCGAAGCGGCCAATGGTCGCCCCGAAATAGACGGTTCCGTTGTCCTGATAGCCTTTCACATCATCGAAACCAAGCACCACATCCTCCACCTTGCCGTTCTTGTCCGGCAGGAGCAGCGATTGCAGGGTCGCGCCGTAGGTAATGATGTTGGCTTCTACGCCATGGCTGTTGCGCAGGGTGTATTTCTCGACGGCAGTGCCATCGGCTGTCTTTCCAAAAGCGCTGTGTTCATTGGTAAGGCTGGCCGCGTTGGCCGTGAGGGTGGCGATCATCAAGGACAGTCCGAAGCTGCTGAGCAGTGAAGAGGGTTTCATTGAATGTACCTTTTTTGTTGTTGTGGTAGGGCTGCACCGAACCTTCGATGCGGGCCGGGTTCTCACTAAGCTTGGTTTATTGGTCTGACTATTCATCCTCTAAAATAGTGATAAAAGGATTTATAGCCGATAAAACGCCACTTGAAAATTTAATCGTAATACTATTTGATGGTTGGCACAGGCTGAATGCTTCGGCGATTGCACCCGGCGAAAATTTCACCGAATTCATCGTAATTGGATGGACTCGCCCAAGCCGAGGCGTCAGTAGCGCCACGGTGGCATTCTTAAGAAGCCAACGACAGCGAGGGCGAGTCCATGAAAAAGCATA
>NZ_LKBT01000018.1 GCF_002699985.1 Pseudomonas sp. ICMP 561
CTTCCTCGAATAGGCCTTATACATAGATGCAACCGGGTAGCAGTGTTCAAAAAGCGGGTTGAAAGTAGGGGCGAGTCCATACATAGGACCGGCTTCAGCCGGGAGGGCGTCGGGATATTTACCCAATATCCTTCGCCAGAAATACCCCCCTCCCGGCTAAAGCCGGTCCTACGAGATTGCAGGCAAACACAGAATCTTCACATAAAAACAGTGCTGTCTCAGTGACATTGGGGCGATATCTAAATGTTTTCCTTACGACCACGCCTGTCCTCGAAAAACGGCTTGTCTGCCGGTATCCGGTCCGACGCCTTGGTCGTATTCACTCCTTCCTTCGCGCTGCCATCGATATACCAATAGCAATGCCGCACGGCCCGGGTGATCGCCACGTAGGCCAGCCGCAGAACCTCGTCTTTCTGCGCATTGTCGAAAGCATCGGTATCTCCGGGATTGCCTAATCCAGCCTGACGGTAAAGCTGATTTTTGTACGGCGAGTGGGTCAGATGCTGACAATCGCCCAGCAGGAATACTGCGTCAGCCTGCAGACCTTTAGCACTGTGATAAGTCAGTTGTTTAAAGCGGCGAGATTGAGGCGGCAGCGCATAATCTGCATTCACTAAAGCTTGTAACTTACTGGATAACATAGCTTTATCGCTGCTCTTTCGGTACAGCAACAGGATCGAATCACCGTCGTTGTAGTGCTCGATCAAACGCTCGGCCAGGGCCTCGTCATCTCTCTCCAGCACCGTAACCGGTAGCAACTCCTGCGCCGCACCGCTGGCTTTGGCTTTCTTGCCCGCAATGGCAGGTGCCGCGCGCACGATGTGCTCGGCCGCATCAATGATGTACTGATGACTGCGGTAATTGTCACTGAGCATGACCTTGGTGGTCGCAGGCGCAGGAAACTCCTTGGGAAACTCCATGAAGAACTTCGGTGAGCTGCCACGCCAGCCATAGATCGATTGCCAGTCATCCCCGACACACAGCAGCGAGGCATGCTGCGCGGTCCGCCCGATATGCAGATCAGACCCGCGACGCCGAATTTCACGCAAACAGGCGCGCACCCACGAAACGATCTGCGGCGAGACGTCCTGAAACTCATCGATCATCAAATGGGCCAATGGCCTGAGCTGATGATCGCCCACCAGCTTCAGGTTTTCCGGCGAGTTCTCGCCAAACAGGGCGAACATCCGGTTATAGGTCATCACTGGCGGCGTCTGGGTCAGCAAGTGATTTTCGAAGGCCTTCCAGAACAAACTTAGCGCTTCAAAGAAATAGCGGTCGGGATCGTTATTGGAAAAGCTCATTTCGGCAACGGCTGCGGGCACATCCAGCCCCAGATTTTCGATAAAACCCGCCGCCGCAACAAAGCTGTCCAGCAACGGCGCGGCGCTCAGATCGCCCTTGACCTTGTAATCGAACCCAGGCCCGGCAACGGCTGCGCCTGACAAGGATTGCAACACACGGCTACCCGCCTCATAACTATCCAGCCAAATCAAAGGCTTGCGGCAGAAAGCTTGAAACAGCGTGCGCTTGATGACCCACTCCGCCCAGATCGGCAATTTCGCTCCCGGGCGTTTCATCTGCTGGTCTTCGGATGGGTCAAAGCCGAGTACCACCCAGGCATCCAGCTCTGCGATATAGCCGTGCAGATGAAAGCCAAAGCCGTTGATCTCGACAGTCTGCCGCATGGGCTCGACGCCTTTGATGGGCCAGGCCCTGGCACGAATCCACAAGTCTTCGATGGTGTCGCACAGCTCTTCATCGCGTTTGGCCGACAACTCGGTGACCGTCACCCGTTTCTGTACATCGGGGTGGTCGCGCTCCAGCTCCTTGAGCTGCAGCGCCTGGCGGTACAACGGTGCCATCACATCGCGGAAACGTTCGTTACTGGCATAGAGGTCGCGATAACACAGGTTCAGTTGCTGACGCTGAGCGTCATTGATGCGCAGATCAAAAGGATTGCTGTCCGCACCCTCCTCCAGTCCCGCCGTGGATTGAGCGCCGAGGTTTTCAAAAGCAGTGAGCTTCTCAAGGCCCGGCATGCTGCGCACCAGCGGCAGAATCCGCGAGTGAAAGGTACGCACCACGTCCCGCGCCTGCTTCTGGTCCAGACTCAGACCCCAGCAGGCAAATATCTCGACCAGTTTATTGACGAAGTCCTTGCGCGACTCGCGGGTGAAGGTCACCACGGTCATGGAGTCCAGTTCGAAACCCAGGTAATGACTGAGCAGCAGGATGCGCAACACCAGCGAAGTCGACTTGCCCGCGCCCGCCCCGGCGATGACGTAAGTCGATGGCGTGTCACTGAAGATCATCTTCCACTGCGCAGCGCTGGGTTGCGCATGGGCGGGTAACTTCTGCCCGACGTCGGCCTTCATGCGTTTCTTGATGTCCGCGCTCAGCGGCAGACGCCAGTCATCGAACAAATGATCATCGACTTTCGGCCCACGATGCTCATTCGGACGCGTGTCGCGGATTACCAGAACCTTGCGGCCCTCTTCGATACCGTCCAGGTGCCCCTCGGCGTAGCCCTCTTCGACACCCTGCAAGTGACCGTTGAGGTAACCGTCGGCATGGCTTTGAGTCCAGGACGGTGGATGTTGCGCGCCCAGACGATTCAACCCGCGCCCCAACAGTCGCGAGAGCAAGCGTTTGATCAGAGACAGCTGGTTGGGTGGCGTCAGATCGGATTCGGTATGGGCGGGAACATCAACAGGCAGATTGTCTGGCACGCAGGCTCCAGGGCACAGGTAAAACAAAAGTGGCCTATGGTCGCGCGATTCGACTTTCAGCTCCAGTAAATGCTTTTCGATCAGGCAATTAGCCGATCAAGTGCAGGTCAAGTAGAGAATAACTGCCACCTTAAATATCGAATTAACAGATAGCTTAAAGCGAGTATTTACGCTTTTTATCGATACATATTTGATCAATCATGGCTGCCATCGATAACCGAACAACGTTCAGCAGCCCGGGCCTACAATCATGCCCGCTTCTGCACAGGAGGCCACACCATGCTGCAATTACGACCTTTCAACACTCTGGGCGGCGCCAACCACGGCTGGCTGGACGCACACCACCATTTCTCGTTCGCTGAATATTACGACCCAAAACGCATGAACTGGGGTCAACTGCGAGTCTGGAACGATGACGTGATTCAAGCCGGTACCGGCTTCCCGAAACATCCACACCGGGACATGGAAATCATCACCTACGTTCGTGAAGGTGCCATTACTCACGAAGACAGCCTTGGCAATAAAGGCCGAACCGAAGCAGGCGATGTCCAGGTGATGAGTGCCGGGACCGGTGTCGCTCACAGCGAGTACAACCAGGAATCGACAGCGACCAAAATCTTCCAGATCTGGATCATGCCGAATGAAACCGGCGCAGCGCCTTCCTGGGGTGCCAAACCGTTTCCGAAAGGTGATCGCGAAGGTTTCGTGACCCTGGCAAGCGGCAAATCGGGTGATGACGTAAGCCTGCGTATTCGAGCGGATGCACGTCTGGTGGCCGCCAACCTGAAAGCCGGCGAAAGTGCCGAATACCAGATGGATGCCGGTCGACGCGCTTACCTGGTACCGGCGACCGGCAGCATTGAGGTCAACGGTTTACAAGCGAACGCCCGGGACGGCGTTGCCGTTGAAGACGAGCGCGTACTGCGAGTGACGGCTATCGAAGACAGCGAAATCGTACTGGTCGACGTGGCTTGAGTAATCGCTGCACATGAAAAAGCCCGGACTCTCGCGAGTCCGGGCTTTTTTGTGGAAAGTTTCAGCTTGAAACGCAGCCCCGTAGGACTGGCTTCAGCCGGGAGGGCATTATTTCTGGCGAACGATAATTGCTGAATGTACTGGCCCCCTCCCGGCTAAAGCCAGTCCTACAGATCACCTGAATGCATCAGGCAATCGCGGCATCCACCAGTACCTGAGCTTCTGCTACCAGACGCTTGAGGTGCTCTTCACCGATAAAACTCTCGGCGTAGATCTTGTAGATGTCCTCGGTACCCGATGGCCGCGCAGCAAACCAGCCATTTCCAGTCATCACTTTCAAACCGCCAATCGCCTGATTATTGCCTGGCGCATGGCTGAGAACGCTCAGGATCGGCTCGCCCGCCAGTTCCGTTGACTTGACCTGATCCGGCGACAGTTTGCCCAGCGCCGCTTTCTGCTCAGGGCTGGCTTTGGCTTCGACGCGTGTCGAGAACGGCTCGCCCAGTTGCTCAGTCAGTGTCTGGTAAATTTCGCTGGGATCGCGACCTTTACGAGCAGTGATCTCTGCAGCCAACAGCGCAGGAATCAGACCGTCCTTATCAGTGCTCCAGACCGTGCCGTCCTTGCGCAGGAACGACGCACCGGCGCTTTCTTCGCCGCCGAAACCCAGCGAACCATCGAACAGGCCTTCAGCAAAGAATTTGAAGCCGACTGGCACTTCGTACAGGCGACGACCAAGACGCGTAGCGACACGATCAATCATGCCGCTGCTGACCACGGTTTTGCCAACCGCTGCGTCCGCACGCCAGCCCGGACGGTTCTGGAACAGATAGTCGATAGAGACTGCCAGGTAATTGTTAGGAGCCAGCAGACCACCCGTTGGGGTTACGATCCCGTGGCGGTCGTGATCAGGATCGCAGGCAAATGCAACCTGATACTTGTCTTTCAGGCCAATCAGGCCCTGCATGGCAAAGTTGGATGACGGGTCCATACGAATGCGGCCGTCCCAGTCAACGCTCATGAAGCGGAACGTCGGATCGACGAACTGGTTGACGACATCCAGATTCAGACCGTAGTGCTCGCCAATAGCCGACCAGTAACGCACCCCGGCACCGCCCAACGGGTCTACGCCCAGGCGCAGACCTGCGTCGCGAATGGCGTCCATGTCGATGACGTTCTTCAGGTCAGCCACATAGGTATTCAAATAATCATGACGATGGGTGGTGTCGGCACGCAGTGCTCGTTCGTGAGTGATACGGCTGACGCCCTGAATTTTTTCCGCCAGCAGTTCATTGGCCTTGGCTTCAATCCACTTGGTGATATGGCTGTCTGCCGGACCGCCATTGGGAGGGTTGTACTTGAAGCCACCGCTTTCCGGCGGGTTGTGCGACGGCGTGATGACGATACCGTCTGCCAGGCCGGATGTGCGGCCACGGTTGTAGCAGATGATCGCGTGGGAAACCGCCGGGGTTGGCGTGTATTCGTCACCTTCGGAAATCATCACTTGCACACCATTGGCGGCAAGGACTTCCAGTGCGCTGGCAGCGGCCGGCGTGGACAAGGCGTGTGTATCAGCCCCCAGAAACAACGGTCCGTCGATGCCGTTGGCCTGACGGTACAGGCAAATCGCCTGACTGATCGCCAGAACGTGCCACTCGTTGAAGCTGAGTTCGAACGAGCTGCCACGGTGGCCGGAAGTGCCAAACGCTACGCGCTGGGTCGAAATCGATGCATCAGGCTGGCCGGTGTAATAAGCGGTAACCAGTCGCGGAATATCGACCAGCAACTGAGGTGGTGCCAGCTTGCCGGCGAAGGGACTGAGACTCATACAACCTCCATGAAAAGCAGAATAGAAATAATGCTGGCTGCTGTACGACACAAGAAAACGATCAGCGGCGCGGCAGTTTACTGGCAGTTGGACCTTGTTGCTCGGCTATCGATCCCTAAGTCGTTGAACGTTCATAGCTGCCACCAGCGCGGGAGTAACTGACGCACCTTCGGCTCGGCAAATCGATCATCGATCAGCATGACCACGCCTTGATCCTGCTGCCCTCGAATCACTCGCCCCGCCGCTTGCACGACCTTTTGCACCCCTGGGAAGAGGTAGGTGTAATCGTAGCCCGCGCCGAACAACACAGCCATGCGTTGCTTGATCTGCTCATTGACGGGGTTGAGTTGAGCCAGCCCCAGCGTCGCAATGAATGCACCGATCAATCGCGCGCCCGGCAAGTCGATGCCTTCGCCAAACGCGCCACCCAGTACGGCGAAGCCGATGCCCTGACTTTCCAGGGTGAAACGATCGAGAAAGCCCTGACGATCACTTTCGCTCATGCCTCGCGCCTGCTGCCAGATCGGGATTTTTGGATGGCTTTGCTGCATCAAATCCGCGACTTGCTGCTGATAATCAAAACTGCTGAAGAACGCCAGATAGTTGCCCGGTCGAGCCTGAAACTGTTCAGACAAAAGCTCCACGATGGGCGCCAGTGACGCCTGACGATGGGTGAATCGTGTGGAAATACGACTGATGATCTGCACGTCCAGCTGTTCGCGACTGAAAGGCGATTCCACATCAATCCACGCGGTATCCGTGGGTAAACCCAACAGATCAGCGTAATAGTGGCGCGGACTCAGGGTTGCCGAGAACAACACGCTGCTCCGGGCCGCTGTAAGCCTGGGTCGAATGAAACGGGCAGGCACTACATTGCGCAGGCACAATCTGGAATAGCTGCGCTTGCTGCTCAGCGCCCTTTTGCTGATATCGAACACAAAATGCTCGTCGAACAACTCGGCGATGCGCACAAACGCAATCGCCTCAAAATAAAAGTTTTGCAGCGCGCCATTCATTGCATGAGGGTGATCATTGAAATAATCCCCCATGGATGCGACGCACAGGTTCAGGCTTTGCAGAAATTTGCCCGGGGTTTCGGCATAGGCCTGATACGGAGCAACCTGCTCCTTGTGCAGCGCATTCCATTCACGATTCAAGCGTTGCAGGGTTTTCTGCAACGCTTCGGGTGCCGTCTGGCGCAACGTGCTCAGGTTCTGCTGATCCAGGCTGGCGCTGTACATCTGCCTGGCTCGCTCGACCATGTTGTGGGCTTCGTCAACCAACACCGCAACGCGCCACTGATTGAACTGGCTGAGCCCGAACAACAAGCCGCTGAGATCGAAATAGTAGTTGTAGTCAGCAATCACCACGTCCGCCCAGCGCGCGATCTCCTGACTGAGGTAGTACGGGCAGACCTCATGAGCAAGTGCCACATCACGCATACCGGCCTGGTCCAGCCACGGAGCGTACAACGCAGCACTGCGCGCCGCCGGCAAACGGTCATAAAAACCCTTGGCCAGCGGGCAGGAATCGCCATTGCAGGCTTTATCCGGATGCTCGCAAGCCTTGTCCCGGGCGACCAGCTCCAGCACGCGCAATTTCAACTCCGGCGCACTCGTACGGATCACTCTCAACGCATCCAGCGCCAGCTTGCGGCCAGGCGTTTTGGCGGTCAGGAAGAACACTTTGTCCAGCTTCTGCGTCGGCGCAGCCTTGAGCATCGGAAACAAAGTGCCAATGGTTTTACCAATACCGGTGGGCGCCTGCGCCATCAGGCAACGGCCGGTGCTGACCGCCTTGAAAACCGATTCCGCCAGATGACGCTGACCGGTACGGAAACTCCCGTGAGGAAATTTCAGCTGGTTTAACTGTTGATTACGCCCACTGGAGTGCTCCAGCTCCTGCTCTGCCCAGCGCAAAAATATGGCGCAATGTCGCTGAAAGAATGCCTGCAGGGTCGGCGCGGTAAAGCGCTCACGAATTAACGTTTCCTGTTCGGTGACAATGTTGAAATACACCAGTGCCAGATTGACTTCGTCCAGCTGCAATTGCTGGCAGAGGAGCCAGCCGTAGACCTTCACCTGCGCCCAGTGCAACTGCCGGTGATTGTCCGGCATCGTTGACAATTCGCCGCGGTAAGTCTTGATCTCCTCCAACTGGTTCAGTGCCGGGTCATAACCATCGGCCCGACCACGAATCCTCAGTTGCTGATATTCACCCGACAGTGAAACCTCTGACTGATAACCGGGACCGCGTCGCGCCGCAACACTGCGATGCCCCGCGATGCCTTCCTGTGCGGTAGGAGATGGCGTGAAGCGCAGATCAAGGTCGCCTGCTTTGGCGGTGAACTCGCACAGCGCACGCACCGCGACAAGATAACGAGCCTGATCAGCGGGATCAGGCGCCAGGGAGCGCAGCTCTTGAGTGCTGATCCCGGTTCCTGTTTCAGAGCTGATGGATGAAGAAATGACGGTCACAACCTGAAATGCCGGTACTGGATGGGCATACAGATAACAGCACCGGTTATATCTGGCAAATACAAATGGATCGGCGGGGCCTGGATGATTCAGGTTATGCAAGGATCTTTGGGGATTGCTCTATGCCCTGGCGCAGCGCAATTCCCCAAGCAAACACTGGACTGTAGGAGCTGCCGAAGGCTGCGATCGCGGTTTATCAGGAGAAATGCTTCGCAGCCTTCGGCAGCTCCTACAGAAAATGCATTTCAATCCAGCAGTTTGCACGTTGTTTGACGAGAGCCGCCCCGGTGTCACTGACACCGCGCTGTCGCGCAGCAAACATTGGATCTGTAGGAGCGCACGAGCACCGCGAGGCCGCGATGGCGGTGTATCAGACAGGACGCAATCGCTGCCTCGCGATGCTCGTGAGCTCCTACAGAAAATCATTCCAGGTCAAGTGATTGCATTTTGTTTGATAGGAGCAGCTTCAGCCGCGAGAGCGTTTCACGGCCAGGCGACCGCGCGGTCAACGCCCCGAAAGCACCTCAACGACATTGCTACCCGTTTGCGGGTCGACGGTCATGACCCCTCTCTTGTCGGGATCGGAGGCGCGCACCCGGGCAATGATGGAGGTCGGGTCGTTGAAATCCACGCGTTTTTTGCGGTACAGGCTCTGCAAGCCTTCAAGGGTCAGCCCGCTTATATCAACCAGCCATTGCAGAACCTGATCGGGTGCGGCCATGCCCTGCAAGGCTTTATGCAAGTCCGGCAAGGCGACCAGCATGCCGGGATGCAGACGCCGCAGGAAACCCTCTAGCTCTCGCCCTTCATTGACGAAAGGCGAAAACAGCAGGCAAATCAGCTGTGCTTCGCTGACCCCAAAACCTTCCTGCGCAAACGTGGCCGCCAGCTCGCGACGGGACGCAATGCCCTCCTCGCTGGCATAGGCGCTCATGGCCTGATCGATCAGGCGTTGAGGCATGCCTTTACTACGCATCATTGCTTTGGCCAGTTGCAAATACTCCTCGACACCCTCGGCATAACTACGCCCCTGGACATACTGCACTTTCAACCCGCGCATGTGCGCCATCAACAACGGGTTTGCGCAATCGGATTCACTAAAACTGAATGCAAGGTCCTCAAAGCGGAACCCCAGGAATTCGGTCAGCAGCTTCCAGTGCTCTTCGGCATTGCTGACGATCAGGTCAGAGATGGCAATGAATGCTGGCGCCCCCGCTTTGTTTGTAACGCTAACGGGAGCGATCAACTGGTCCCCTGCCTCATCATTTGTCCCGTACAGCTCCTGCTGGTAGGACTGGCTGATGCTGCCAACAACACTCAACATCGTGTTGAAATTCTGGTTTCCCGAATCGCTGAAACGATGCGCAGTACCGGGCGCCAGGCGCATGACCCACGTGACGTACTGTTTTTGCTCCTTGCGCGAATCGCCACTCACCACCGCATCGACCCCGCCGCCCCAGGTGGTAGCCAGCTCAAAGAACTCGGCGATGCCCAGGTAACAGCTGTTGCAGAACGTGGTCCGGCCGTCCCCGGCAGAAACATGACCATTGACCAGCATGTCCGAACGATTCTGCTCCCGTCCGGCACGGGACATGGGCACATCGGGCTCAAAGACTCTGACCACCTGATGATCAACCTCCAGCAGTTCCACTCGAGGGTCGTCATGCAGAAACAGTGCTGAATAGGTCCGCTGGATATTCTCCATGACTGCCGGGGTAATGCCGGCATGGCGCATGTTGGCGACACGCAGGTTGAAGGTGGCAGGTGCGCGCCCGGCAATGCTCAACTGGGCGGCTCGCAGCAGCGCCACGGTATAGGCGCTGTCCTTGCCGCCACTGAAGGGCACCAGCACATTGAAACTTGAAATACGCTCAATGCCGCCTGCGGCCACGATCAATCGCTGAATCAGCAACTGCAGCGCCGTGCGCTCTGCTCGTCGAAAATAACCCAGCAGCCGCTGCAGCACTTGCTGATAGACGTAGTTCATCGCCTGTTCGTGAATGGAGCTCATGCTGATGCACTCCTTTGCATTCCCCAACGAAGTGCGTTGCAAGAAAGGAGTTTAAAATCGGACAGCCTTGAAAAATCATAATTGACCATGACTCATTCCCTGAGTGGTAAAAGCACCCAACTATTATCGATATTAATTTGGTAATTACAAGATGTGAAACAGGAATTAAAGAGGCGGGATTAGTGCGTTTAAGTTTGCAAACATTAAACGTGTTAGTTTAATTTTCTGTTTATAAAATTTTATTATTGAGGTGCTTCATAGAGCCTTTGCGCAAGGCCGCGGTGCTGCAATGGCAGCCTTGAGGGCGTCATTTCACTCGGGAATGCGGTGTCTCAGGGCTGCTGCCTTCGCGAATGAATTCGCCCCCACAGAACATCGGGTTTCAAACCATGCACTTGCGAGTTTTCGATAAGCAGGTATTCAACTCCAGCGAGACGCGACAGATAACACACACTCAAACGCATAAGCATTGCCGCGCTTTCGCAGATTCGTTTAATGATTGCCTGCACATACGAGCAATAGCGCACTGAATGTTTAAACGCTGTGAAATAACGCTCGCATTAAGGACTAAAACCAAATATCACACAGCAAAATGCCCTCCATCGTGGAGGGCATTTCAAGGGTGAAGCAACCAGCGTGATCAGGCCTGAGGCTCTTCCACTTCCAGCACTGCACGGCCACCAATCGGGCAACCATCCATGTAGCGGTGCGCCTGAACCACATCACTGAACGCGAAAACCCGGGTTTTAAGGGGTTCCAGCACACGGTCGGCCGTCAGCTGATTGATGTCACGCAGCGCACGTTGCAATGCCGCGTCATCCTGAGTGATCCCCAGTTCCGGCTTGCCCGTGAAGTTACCCAGGCAATGTACGAAGAACTGAATGTTTTTCTGGAACGCTGCACAGGCCGGGAATGGCGTCTGATTACCGCCTTGCAGGCCGTACAGCACCAGACTGCCACGAGGAGCAAGCACATCGCCCATGATCGACATCTGTGGACCGCCCAGACCGTCGAGCACGACATCGACACCGCGATTGTCCGTGTACTTGTTGACGGCCATCAGAAGGTCCTGCTCTTCGGTGACCACGACTTTGTCGGCGCCCAGAGACAACAGGTACTCGCGAGCGTCGTCGGTCTTGGTGACCGCGATCACTTTCAAACCCAATGCCTTGCCCAACTGCACAAACGAAGGTCCCGCACAGTGGCTGGCGTCTGTCACCAAGGCTGTTTGCCCAGGCTTGATCCGCGCCAGATCAACATATGCGAAGTACGCTACGAGCAACGGCGTGTAGTGCACGCTGGCCTCAATAGGGGTCAAAACATCGGGATAACGCGTCAATGAAGTACGCGGCATAACGATGGTTTCACCGTAAACCGGATGCTGATTCGGATCGGCCGCAGGGAAACTGGCAACCTTGTCACCGACCTTCAGGTCATCGACGCCCTCACCCACTGCAGTGACAACACCGGCCATTTCCTGACCGATACCTGCGGGGAGCCGTGCCTGTGAAGGCGCCAGGTTCTGCCGCCATAGCACGTCGTACCAGCTGATACCGATCGCCTGGACACGTACCTGAACCTCGCCGGGTGCTGGCAACGCGACCGCATGCTCTTCGATCTTGAGCACCTCGGCTGGACCAAACTGATGAAAACGGATCGTGCGGGACATTTCGAACCTCGCCTAGAAAACCTTGATGCCATGAACTCTATCCGGGCTCTGCCGGTAACACTATCAGTGGCTATTAATAGTCGACATGTCTGTCATCGATTGTCATAGGTTTCGCATGGATATTCCCAGGCCAATCGTCAAACGCTCATGGGCGGCCATTGTTCGCATGTCAGCCGGACAATGCAACCCGCAGCGTTGCCGGGCGTCTGGCGCGCCGAAAATTTATGAATGCGCAAAGGTAGCGTTTGCTCGTACTATTCACGCCCGAGATGTGTCAGCTAGATCCACCCTGCTTCACCAGACAGCTGCAAGTGTTCCGCTGTTTGCACACCATCGCATTGATCAACGGCCGAGATCTCCCGCCATGAACCGCAACGACCTGCGTCGCGTCGACCTCAATTTGCTCATTGTCTTTGAAACCCTGATGCATGAGCGCAGCGTGACGCGTGCGGCCGAAAAGCTTTTTCTCGGCCAACCGGCGATCAGTGCTGCCCTGTCGCGCTTGCGTGGCCTGTTTGACGATCCGTTGTTTGTGCGCACAGGTCGCAGCATGGAGCCAACGGCTCGGGCAACAGAGATCTTCGCCCTGCTCTCGCCAGCCCTTGATTCGATTTCCACAGCCGTCAGCCGCGCTTCGGAGTTTGACCCGGCGACCAGCACCGCAGTCTTCCGCATCGGCCTGTCGGACGATGTGGAATTCGCCCTGCTGCCGTCCCTGCTCAAACGCCTGCGTTCCGAGTCACCGGGTATCGTGCTGGTCATCCGCCGGGTCAACTACATCCTGATGCCCCCACTGTTGGCGTCCGGCGAGATATCCATCGGCGTCAGCTACACCAGCGACCTGCCGGCCAACGCCAAACGCAAAGTCCTGCGCCGCAGCAAACCCATGCTGCTACGCGCCGACACCATGCCCGGCGCATTAAGCCTCGAAGACTTCTGCTCCCGCCCCCACGCACTGGTTTCCTTTGCAGGGGACTTGAGCGGCTTCATCGACGAACACCTCGAGAAGCTCGGCCGCAAACGCCACGTCGTCCTCGCTGTCCCGCAGTTCAACGGCCTGGCCACCCTTCTCGCCGGTACCGACATCGTCGCCACAGTGCCCGACTATGCGGCCGCTGTGCTGACTGCCGCTGGCGGAGTAAGAGCTGAGGCACTGCCTATCGAGACTCAAACCTTCGAACTGCACATGGCATGGCGTGGGTCGCAGGATAATGATCCGGGTGAAAGGTGGTTAAGGTCGCGGATTCAGATGTTTTTTGGGGATCCTGAGAGTCTTTAGAAGTCTCAGGACAGGCTATTTATCTGATTATTTCTGACTTTTCATAGACCACGGAGCTCGATTCACTTCCAGTGCATTGCTATATTGGGGGCATATCTGAGGGCATGCTTGGGATGGTTTGAAAAGGATGCCCCCAGCCTTAGGCTGAACAATCTTTGTCTCGAAAAATCACCTGCGACAGTTCCCTACCTTCGTTGAATACTCAACGTCGAGACAAAAGTCTCTCCAGATTAGGCACCAGGCGTTTTATCAAGCCTAAAGTACTGCCGCCTGATGTTAGGTAGCGGCCCCTGCCATATAATCGACTTTTGAGTTTCGGAGCACGGACAAAAATATCGGGACGTTTTGATATTTAGCAGCTTGGGCTACCAAACCCCGAGACGGGAAAATCCAGCATAATCAGTGTGTTGACGTAGCCAAAATGGCGAAAGCATAGAGATTCTAACTCTCGGACATGTTACATGTCGGCAATTTCCAACTATAAAATTTTTCTTTAAAACAATCAGATACATATTTATAAGCTCTACAACACAGCACTTGTACTGCCCTATAAATCGCATTCTCTCGCCCTTAGGCACCTTGTTTCGGAACGTCATTTGCGTGGTCATCAGGCGGGTCGTGGCTAAAACTACGAACTCCGCATAGCGACCAAGCGAATGTCACGATGTTCGAACCTCTTAGCGAGTTTTCTATTAGGTGCTGGCGCATTTACACCAGATTGACATAATGCAGACCGGCCATCCGGCCGCATGCTTCTTTCTACACAGGTACACCCATGGCGCTTGAGAGTGATCGCCGGCTTACAGAGGGTCCTTGGAATGCCCGGTACAGCCAAGATTTGATAGAACATCTTCCCGTCGGGCTATACATCTGCAATCAAGATGCCGTCGTGGTCGCCTACAACATAAAGGCGGCGGAAATCTGGGGGGAAACCCCAGTCAAAGGTGATCCAGAAGTGAAATTCTGCGGTTCCCACAAGCTTTACATGGGCGACGGCACTTATTTGCCCCATGATCAGACACCAATGGTCAAGGTCCTTGCTACCGGCGAGCCGGCCCTGAATTTAGATGTCATAGTTGAACGACGTGACGGCAGCCGGCGTAATGTTATGGCAGACGTTACTCCTCTATTTGATGAGTACGGCATTCAGATCGGTTTTTTGAACTGCGTACAAGACGTCACTGTTCACCGCCAGCGCGAGGAAGAGCGGATCAGGATGGTAAGCGATCGCTTCCAGGCCCAAAAGATGGAAATCGTTGGGCAGCTGACAACCGGCATTGCCCATGACTTCAATAATATGCTGACAACCGTAACCGGCTCGGTAAGTCTTGCGGAGCACTACCTCAAGAACGACAAACCAGAGCACGCTGAGAAACACCTCGGCAACGCTATACGCGGCGCTCAAACCGCAGGGGCTATGACTGCTAGGCTTATGGCTTTTTCGAGACGCCACGAACTGAGTTCACAGGTGCTCAATGTGAATCCGTTGATCCTATCGTTGATCGAACTTGGTAGGGGCAGCCTGGGATCAAAGGTCAAGTTTGCAACTGAGTTAGCATCCGATCTTTGGCTGATCAATGTGGATCCGCATCAACTCGAAAGCGCCCTGTTTAATCTGATGATCAATGGCAGGGACGCCATGCCGACCGGTGGGACCATATCAATCCGTACCTGCAATCTTGAGGTCAGCGAGCTTATGGCTGCCAAAGGTGCCCTCCTGATTACCGGGCAGTCATGTGTCCAAATCCAAGTATCCGACACAGGGACGGGAATGCCGGCCGGTCTCATTGAGCGGATTTTTGAGCCTTTCTTTACAACCAAAGCAGAGGGCAGAGGAACAGGGCTTGGACTGTCCATGGTCTATGGATACGTCATTCAGGCAGGCGGGTTCATTACCGTCGACAGCGAGGAAGGCAACGGCACAACGTTCTCGCTGTTTCTACCCAAGGACAGTCACCCAGATGCCGCTTGAGTAATGAGACCCAGCTAAATCCCACGTAATAAGCATCGGTAGGCGCACCCCGGAAGGGGCTCTACCGATGCGCTACGTAATAGAAAAATCTTTAACCCATTGATCTATATAAAGCAACTTGCTTGTCATCAGTTACTCTCGAGCCCGCCTGTTCAGGCCGAACGGATCTCTGCCATCTAGTAACCCCTGATGAGTGGCCGCAGCGGGAATAGCGGTGACACCAACATTGGTCTGCTCCACATGAAAGTCATCATCTTCTATTTTATCGACCGGCCAGAAAGAAAATGTCAGTTGGAGATTTTTTCCTCTACTAGGGTAGCTTCCTATCGGAGATGTTCTTCAAGTAGTTAGAAGCCTGAATGCACGCGGACTAAATCGGCCGCCCGATGTGCAGCACACACCGGGTGACCAAAGTTTATTCAAGGACGAATGCCAACTTCGGCTTCTTGCGCTGTCCACGGTTTGACCTGCTCGCTGAGTGTCAGGCCCAAGCCCGGACGCTTAGGAACCAGCATGCGGCCGTCACGGGTTTCCAGGCGCTCGTTGAAGAGCGGCTCAAGCCATTCGAAATGTTCGACCCACGGCTCGGTGGGGTACGCAGCCGCCAAGTGGACGTGTAACTCCATGGCAAAATGCGGAGCCAACATAAGTCCCGCTTGCTCGGCCATTGAGGCGACCTTAAGGTAAGGGGTAATGCCACCTACTCGTGGTGCATCGGGCATCAGGAAGTCAGCGCCGCGATGCTTGATAAACTCGGCGTGCTCGGCAACGCTGGTAAGCATTTCACCCGTGGCAATAGGCGTATCGAATTGTTGAGCCAGAGCAGCGTGGCCCTCAGCGTCATAGCAATCCAGCGGCTCCTCAATCCAGATCAGGTTGTACTCTTCGAATTGGCGGCACATTCGCTGGGCAGTCGGGCGGTCCCATTGCTGGTTGGCATCAACCATCAGAGGGAAGTTGTCTCCTAGATGTTTGCGCACGGTGCTGACACGCTCTATATCGATGGCACAATCCGGCTGTCCGACTTTCAGTTTGATACCACCAATGCCCTTTTCACGTGACAGATCAGTGTTCTTCATCAACTGGTCAAGCGGAGTGTGAAGGAAACCGCCCGAGGTGTTGTAGCAGCGTATCGAATCACGTTCTGCGCCAAGCAATCGGGCTAGCGACAAGTTGGCGCGCTTGGCTTTCAAATCCCACAGTGCCACGTCGAAGGCACCAATGGCCTGAGTGGACATGCCGCTGCGGCCTACCGACGCACCGGCCCAGCAAAGTTTGGTCCAAAGCTTGGAAATGTCACTTGGGTTCTCCCCAATAAGCGCCGGGGCGATTTCCTTGGCATGGGCGAATTGACCCGGCCCGCCTGCACGCTTGGAGTAGCTGAAACCAAGGCCACGGTGACCATCAATGGTTTCGATTTCAGCGAACAGGATGGCGATCTCGGTCATCGGCTTTTGCCGTCCCGTTAGCACTTTGGCATCGCTGATGGGGTTGGCCAGAGGCAGAATTACCGAAGATACCCGAACCCAGGCAATACGATCCTCGTCGGAGGACTTGATAGATTCTTGTTGTGCAAGCATGGAGCTCTCCTTAGCAGTGATGAAGTCTTGAAAGAGATCAAGTGCGCAGAATCTCGTCGATCGCACTCTTCTTCGGACGCATGGCGCTGTAGACCTGCCAGATGATGAAAACCAGCGCCAGACCCAGGAACGAGGCAGCGATGGGGTTGGCAAGAAATGCCAGGAAATTGCCATCCGACAGCATCAGTCCACGACGCAGGTTGGTTTCAGCCATAGGCCCCAGAATGAAACCGATAATAAAGGGTGCTGCGGGCATGCCCGCCTTGACGAAGCCATAGCCAAGGACACCGAACAACAAAATCGACCAGACATCGAACAGGCGGCTGGACAAGCCAAAAGCTCCGACGACACAGAGCACCAGAATGATCGGCAGCAAAATGTGTTTGGGCACATCCAGCAGTTTGATGAACAGGCGCAGGCCGTAGAATTCCATGAATAGCATCATGAAGGTGGCGACGATCAATGCAGCAAAGATCGTGTACACCAGCGGACCCTGACTGATAAACAGCAGCGGCCCTGGCTGGATACCGTGTATCAGAAAACCGCCCAGCATGATCGCGGTAACGGTGTCACCGGGAATACCCAGAGTCATCAAAGGCATCATGGCGCCGCCGATACCTGCGTTGTTAGCCGTTTCACTGGCTACCACCCCACCGATGTTGCCTTTGCCGTAGGACTCTGGATCCTTGGCGCGCTTCTTGGCGATGATGTACGCCACCAGGTTTGAAGTGCCCGCACCAATGCCCGGCAAAATGCCAATTCCCAAGCCTATTAGCCCCGAGCGAAAAGCATTGGGAATCTGCTGGCGAAACTCTTTGAGTGAGAAGCCGAAGCCTTTGATGTTTTTCATGCTCACAGAGCGTGCCTTGCCCTGCTTGGCGTGTCGGCCGTTTTCCGCAAGCTTGATAATCTCGGCCACCGCAAACATGCCGATCATCACCGTGAGCATGGAAAAGCCACCGTTCAGTTCAGGGAAGCCGAAGGTGAAGCGGCGGATCGCTTCAACCGGAGCGATGCCCACAGTAGAAACGGCAAAGCCCAATGCGCCTGCGAATAATCCTTTGGCCATGGACCCCGCAGACAGCGTGGCGATCAGGGTCAAGGAAAACACCGCGATCGCAAAATATTCATGAGGACCGAAACGTAAAGCGACCTTGGCCAGCTGCGGAGCGATGAACATTAGCGCCGCAATACTGAACAGGGTGCCCAGGAAGGAAAAGACGATGCCAATGCCCAGCGCCTTGACGCCATGGCCCTGCTCCATCAGCGGCCCACCATCGAACACCGTCGCAATTGATGAAGGTGTCCCGGGAATCTTGAGCAAGATCGCTGAAATGAGACCTCCCGAGGTGGCACCGATAAACAGCGACACCAACAACGAAAGACCGGCCTGAGGCCCCATGGTAAATGTCAACGGCAGACACAGTGCGACGGCCATGGTGGCAGACAGACCGGGCACGGCACCGAAGACAATGCCCACGGCCACGCCGATGGCCATCAGCAACATGATATTGATTGAAAAAACAGCACCGAAGCCTTGCTGCAACAAGTCGAGCATGCTCGATACTCCTAGAAGTTCATCAGGCCAGCGGGCAGCATCAAATCGAAGGCCTCGCGAAACAGCAGGTAGATGACGGCCGAGGTCGCCAAGGCGATCAGGGCGTAAGTGACGTGTCGTACCTTATGGTCGTGCGGCGTCAACACGATGAACTGCAGATAAAGATAGACCACGGTCATGATCGGAAAACCGACCGGGTTCATCAACGCGATATAGCCCACGATCAGCGCTAGCGTCTTGACCACGGTTTTCACATCAATGGCAGTGTTCGTCTCATCTGCGTCGACCTGAGGGAGGTTGTCCGCCGGTGCTTGAGGTGTGGAAAAAGCACTGACGAGTTGTATGACAGCAAGGAGGCAGAGCATCCCCGCCAACAGCGCTGGAACGAAAGCCGCATCGATACCGGAGTGAGTCGGTAGTTTGAGCGTCATCAGTAAGTAGGCTAGCGCGGTGCCAAGCATCGCAGCGCCGATAATCAGCTCTTTTTTCTTGCAAGTAGCCATCGGAAAACCTCGGTAAATAATCCACGCGACACGGGCTGGCGATAAGGCCAGCCCGTCTCAGGTCTCACTTGGTGCGCAGAGCATCCTTGAATTGCATGAAGTCATCGCGGGTCTTGGCGAGGATTTTCTTGGATTCTTCGGTCCCGTAGTAGGCAACCGGCTGCTTGAACTTCTTCAGTTCCTCGGCATATTCGGGGATTTCGCTGATCTGTTTCATGATGTCAGCCATCTTGCCCACAATCGCTACGTCAGTGCCCTTCGGGAACGCTACGACATAAGGTTTGTCGATGGTGAAGTCGACACCTTGCTCCTTGAAGGTCGGGACATTACCCAGCATAGCGTTGCGTTCGTCATTAGGCTGGCCCAGAGCGACCATTTGCCCGCCGTTGACGTAGTCCTGTACCGAGCCGTAACTGATGGCGCCGAGGTCGATGCGCGCGCCAAGTAGCGCGACAACTTTCTCCGATACGGTGCCGGCATCAACCATCTTCAGTTTGACGCCGGTGATTTTCTCGAACATCAGGCCCTGAATGTGTGAGAAGTTACCCATCTCGGTGCCGTAGGTAACGCTTTCTGGCTTGGCCTTGGCCTTGGCGATCAGGTCCTTGACGCTGGTCACTCCGGATTGAGTAGAGGCCACGAATACCGCGCCCTTGTCGACCCCGGCGATGCACGAGATATCAAACGCTTCGAAGCTGTCATCAGAGAGCCCCGCCACTTCGTTAACGATCAGTTGCCCTGGATGCGTGAAGAGGATCGTGTTCCCGTCCGCTGCCGCACTTTTTACCTGCTCAGCCGCCAGCGTGCCACCGCCTCCGGCAACGTTTGTCACCACCATGGTCTTGCCGGTGATCTTGTTGAAATACTTAGCCATCATGCGTGCGTTGAAGTCGGTATCGCCGCCGGGGTTGGCGATGACGACAACTTGCACCGGGCGAGTTGGCCATTTCACATCTGCTGCGAAGGCCATGCTGTTTGAGGTGATAGCACCCATGCCAACAAGTGCAGAAAGGAGAGAGACGCGAAGTGTTTTTATCATTGGAATGCTCCGATTTTAAAAAGCTGACCGAACGTGTGGGCTCGGCGAAGTTGTAACTCTTTATGTCGGCACACCGAATTACATACGGGTGACCGCTATTAGGGGTGGGTGCATTAGGCGTTCAAGGCGTTCCCCGTCATTGCGCAGGTCGCTACTGCACAAATCAGAAACAGTGAATCGACCGCTGATAAATGAACGCACAGTGGCCCGCGAACTGCTGGTTGGCAAAGACCTGTGTGTGGAGAATTGGAAATGCTGAGCGCCCTGCTCTGCCGGGCTTTGCAGCCAAACGACGGCATGGTCTGGGCGTGAACATAGATGGGGAATCAAGGAATACTGCGTGCTGCTTTCAAGACGCGCGACGAGGGTCGTCAGCATGATCTGAGCCTCAATTATTATTATTTTTTGTCATATGTTGTCATATGACTTGAGCTTTTCTACCAAGCAGCCGTACTGCTGTCAATGTGCGATCGGCTGGTGATAAATACCTTTCAACTGTCTGTCGTGAACTCCGATCATAGAAGCGCTATGGCTTCAGTCCCAGAATTGAAGACATTCAGGCACGAATAACTTCAGGTCAGTTAAAAGATGTGTTTTTTTGAGTCGTACGATAACTTACCCGTCTCGGACTATCCCAGCTCATGCTGACCAGGCGAGCAGGCGTCACCGGTCAGCTTCGCGGAGTCGAAAACAAAAATAACAACGTGTTCGATCATTGGAAGATCAAGCCATATGCCTGAAACCAAACCGGGCCGGGTCCGTTACTCGATCCTGCTGATGCTGTTTTTTGTCACATCAGTGACGTTCGCCGACCGCTCCAGCCTGTCCATTGCCGGTTCTGCCTTGCAGGCTGATTTAGGAATTGACGCGCTGACCCTCGGCTATATTTTCTCGGCGTTTGGCTGGGCCTACGTGATCGGCCAGATTCCTGGAGGCTGGCTGTGCGACCACTTTGGTGCGCGTCGGGTGTACGGCATCGCGCTGTTCAGTTGGTCGCTATTTACCCTGATACAGGGGTTTGTCGGCGTGTTACCGCTGAGCTGGACAATCGTCAGCCTGTTCCTCCTCAGGATGGCGGTGGGCTTTGCCGGCGCCCCCTGTTTCCCAGGTAACGCCCGGATAATTGCCGCCTGGTTTCCAAGCGCAGAGCGCGCCACGGCAACGGCCATTTCCAGTTCAGCGCAATACTCTGCCACGGCGATCTTCGCCCCCTTGATGGGCTGGGTCGTCCAGGCCATGGGCTGGCAGTACGTGTTCATCGTGCTCGGTGGATTTGGTCTGCTGTTCAGCATCCTCTGGTTCAGGGTCATCCATGGGCCACGTGAGCATCCGACGATCACCCAGGCCGAATTCAGCCATATAGCATCCGGTGGCGGATTGCTGGACCTTGAGCCTCGCGTGGGTGATGCCACCGAATCGCAGTGGCGTTACCTCAAGTTGCTACTGAGCCACCGAACGCTGATAGGCCTTTACCTGGGCCAGTACTGCAACAATGCGATCACCTATTTTTTCCTGACGTGGTTCCCCGTTTATCTGGTGCAGGCGCGCGGCATGACCATCCTGTCCGCCGGTTTCTTCACCGCCTTGCCAGCGATCAGCGGTTTCGTGGGTGGCGTCCTGGGAGGTTTGATATCCGACGGTCTGCTGCGTTGGGGCTATTCCCTCACACTGGCCCGCAAGCTCCCCATCGTCTGTGGCCTGCTGCTGTCGAGCAGCATGGTGCTGTGCATTTACGTTCAGAGCGACGCAGCCGTGGTCGGGCTTATGGCCCTGGCATTCTTTGGCAAAGGCTTCGGCTCGCATGGCTGGACGCTAGTCGCCGATACCTCGCCGCGCCAGATCATCGGCCTCTCGGGCGGTCTGTTTAACACCTTCGGCAACTTGGCGGCGATCACTACGCCAATTGTGGTTGGTTATCTGGTCAGTCGCACCGGCTCGTTTGATTCGGCGTTGGTTTACGTCGCGGCCAACGCTCTGCTGGCGGTGTTTTTCTATCTGGTTGTGGTGGGCCGTATTTACCGGATTGATCTGGAGAATGGGTCGGGCGGTTCGGCCGTCAAGGATTGAACTCATCGGTTTTCATTTTGGGCTAACAATAAGAAGGAACGTGTCATGAGTCATGTGAGCGAAGCATTGATACAAGCACTTGAGCAGGTAGTCGGCTCACCGGGCCTGATCCAGGACCCAGAGCGCATGCAGAGCTATTTGAGTGACTGGCGCAACGCCTACTGTGGCAAGGCGGCGCTGGTGGTGCGTCCAGCCAGCACCGCTGAGGTCGCTGAGGTCGTACGTTTGTGTCGAGAAGCCGGCGTGGCGCTGGTACCCCAGGGGGGTAATACAGGATTGTGCGGAGGCTCGATTCCGGACAATTCGGGCACTCAGGTCGTGTTGTCACTGACGCGCATGACCGCGATTCGCGCCATCGACGCGGCCAATGAAACCATCACTGTAGAAGCCGGGGTAATCCTGCAACGCTTGCAGGAGGCTGCCACTGAAGTGGGCCGCCTGTTTCCGCTCTCGCTGGGCGCCGAAGGCAGTTGCACTGTTGGTGGCAACCTGGCGACCAACGCAGGCGGGACCGCCGTCTTACGCTATGGCAACATGCGTGACCTCACCCTGGGGCTTGAAGTGGTGCTCGCCGATGGGCGTGTGTGGGATGGTTTGCGCGGCCTGCGCAAGGACAACACAGGTTATGACCTCAAGCACCTGTTCATAGGTTCGGAGGGAACGCTGGGAATCATCACTGCTGCCGTGCTCAAACTGTTTCCCGCAGTGCGCAGTCTGACCACTGCATGGGTGGCGTTGCCAAGCCCACAGGCAGCGGTCGACC
The DNA here is from genome assembly GCF_002699985.1 of Pseudomonas sp. ICMP 561. Lineage (GTDB taxonomy): Bacteria > Pseudomonadota > Gammaproteobacteria > Pseudomonadales > Pseudomonadaceae > Aquipseudomonas > Aquipseudomonas quasicaspiana. The sequence continues at coordinate 22,454 of NZ_LKBT01000018.1, forward strand.
TGATCGGCCGCATGCGCACATTGTGTGGCGATCGCCTGACCGGATTTGAACTGATGTCGCGGCAAAGCGTGGAGTTCGTTCTGCAGCACGTGGCGGGTTGCAACGATCTGTTCAACGAAGTTCACCCCTGGTACGTATTGATAGAGCTCAGTGACACCCTGATTGACGCGAATCTGGGCCAAATGCTGGAAGACGGGCTGGGCGAAGCGTTAGAACAAGGTGAAACACTAGACGCCGTAGTTGCCAGCAACGAGGCCCAGGTCGCGGCACTGTGGGCATTACGCGAAGGCATATCGGAAGCCCAGAACCATGAAGGCCCTAGCCTGAAACACGATATCAGTGTGCCCGTCAGCAGCATTCCCGCATTCATTGAGGCAACTGACCGTAAGCTCAAAGAGGCTTTTCCGGGCGTGCGAATTGTCGCTTACGGGCACGTCGGGGACGGCAACCTGCATTACAACATCAGCAAACCTGTGGGCACAGAAGATGTACCTTTCAAAGCCCATGCCGACGCGATCATGCACGTCATTTACGATGCAACAGTCGCGTTTGCAGGCAGCATCAGCGCCGAGCATGGTCTCGGACAAGCCAAGCGGGACGCCGCTCAGCACTACAAGGCGCCGCTGGAACTGGAACTGATGCGAACCCTCAAGCAAGCCCTTGACCCGGACGGTTTAATGAACCCCGGCAAACTGCTGTAACACCGGGGCCCGGCCAAAAAGCTTGGGGGTGAGATGACGTTTCAAGCTCTTTTATGAAACGTTATCTTCCCCCAAATCAAACCTATGACTGCTGCAACCGAAGAGGCGGCCAGCACGCTGAGCTTGGCGGAGGACAGTAATGCAGCATCGGAAAACGCCAACGATGCAATAAAAATAGACATAGTGAAGCCAATCCCTGCCAGCAGACCAACTAGCCCTACTCCACTCCACGTCACACCATCAGGCAACTTGCAGATGTTCAGTTTGACCAGAGCAAAGCTGGCCAGCATAACGCCCAACGGTTTTCCAAGCACCAACGCCAGCATCACGCCCATAAACACCTTCTGGGAAAGCGCCTCATCCAGATTGGCGCCCGCAAAGCTCACCCCGGCGTTAGCCAGTGCGAACAGGGGCATGACGCCAAAAGCCACCCAAGGGTGCAACCCAACCTGGATTCGCTGAACGGGTGGCAGCACTTCGCGCTGCGCGTGGCGCAATTGCTTGAGTGGTTCTGCGACGGCCTGCGGATTATCTTTGGCCTGAGAAAAGCGGTCCATTAACTCATGGAAGGTCCGCCCGATTGTTTCCAGTGGACGCTCCGTTGCGGGCTTGGAGTTCACCGGGGTCATGAGCCCAAGGATCACTCCCGCCAGCGTTGGATGAACTCCAGTCTTCAGCAGGCCAAACCAGACGATGGCACCCGGCACAACATAGGCATATGCCTTGCCTATGCCCATTCGCTGTAAAACCAATACCAGCGCCAAACCGCCCAACGCGACTACCAGCCCTAGATAATCCAGGCTCTCGGTGTAAAAAATCGCGATGATCAAAATCGCGACGATGTCATCAATAATGGCCAGTGCCAACAGCAGAATCCGCACGCCACTTGGGATAGATTTCCCCAGCAAGGCGAGTACTCCGACGGCAAAAGCAATGTCAGTCGCGGTAGGCACAGCCCAGCCAGCACTCGCCTCGCTACCGTGATTAAGCAGCGTGTAGATGATCGCCGGCATCATGACACCGCCCAGCGCCGCCCCTAAAGGCAGTGTCGCGAGTTTCATATTCGCCAGTGCGCCGTCCTTGATCTCTTGGCGGATTTCAGCGCCAACCACCAAAAAGAAGATCGTCATCAGGCCATCGTTCACCAGAAAATGAAGTGAGCGGGAGACGCTGAAATCACCCACCCCCAAGGTGACCTGCGTGTGCCAGAAATGCTCATAGGATTCGGCGACCGGACTATTGGCCCAAATCAGCGCCGCCAAGGCCGCGAGCAAAAGTACGATCCCGCTGACCGCTTCAATATGAGAGAACCGCTCCAGCGCAGAAAACGCACGTTCGGTTAAAACCTGAGGACGGGGAATAGCTGCAGAGGCCGAGTTTTTTTCAGACACGATAACGCTCCGTTGGCGGCCCGACCAACGTTTGAATTTAACCTGCGCAGTGCCGTATGCAACAACGCACCCAGCGCGATCATAAGAAGCTGGTGGATGAGATGCAAATTGCCATGGCTCAACGGGCCCTGTGTGGCATGGCTTATCCGGCGAGCGCTTACCGCCTCTGCAACACCCATGAAAGTCGCGACACAGGTTACGTAAACCACAAATCCGCTTCGCAGATCGACTCAGGCTGTAAGCTGGTTTACCTACGCGTCCTTACAGTGGAAGACCTGTTCGATGAATTCTTCGCCCCCATCCCCAGAGATGGGTGCGCCGCTACTGAAAGTGGATGTGCGCCTGATGAAGACGCTTGTCAGCCTTTCACACACTCCGAAGCTTTCCGGAAGCCGTGCGTCAAGCATGCGGATCGTCTACTCAAACACACCAATAGCGCGCTTGCTCTGCAAGAGGTTAAAAACCAACTTCGGCCCAACCGTTGGTGGTTTAGCTACTGTCTGGCCTGGCGCGACGCTGATTCATCCGCAGAGGTCTGGATAAAGCCACGAGCCAACTGCTGATACAACTCAGGCCCCATTCTTGAACTCACTGCCTTTGCGATCAGGGCGACAGCCATAAGGCTGATCACCATAGAATGGCTGTCAATCATCTCCATGACGATGATCGCGGACGTGATAGGCGACTGGGTAACAGCAGCCAAAAAACCGACCATGCATAGGGCGATCATGGGCTGCGCAGCCAGGCCGAACAGATCAGCGACGTTTGCACCTACGGCGGCACCCACGGCCAGGGCCGGGGCAAATATGCCGCCGGGAATGCCCGAGAAATAAGTCACCACCGTGGCAAGAAAACGCGTGATTAGGGCGTGCCACGGCAGGCTGATTTCGGAGGCAATGACATGGGACGTGATGCCGTAGCCACTGCCAAAAGACATGCCACCGCTTAGCCAACCCAATATCGCCACAATCAAGCCACAGATACCAGCGAACCAGACAGGATGCCGGGCGCGCCACTCCCAGACTACAAATCGACGATGTCGCTGAGGCCACAGCAGCATTCGGCTGAACAACCCGCCTAACAGCCCGCAGCCGACACCGATCGCCATCACTGGCAAGACAATATCGACATTGATGCCCTCTATGTCGAAATGACCGAAATAGTTGTAATTACCTTGCAAGGCAATTGCGACCATCCCCGACAGGATTATGGTACTGAGCAGCACCCCGCTGGTGCGGGTTTCCAGCTTGCGCCCCAGCTCTTCCACAGCGAAGGCGATGCCGGCCAGCGGGGTGTTGAACGCGGCCGCAATACCTGCCGCACCGCCGGCCAGAATGAGGTCCTCAGCGCGAATGATCCGGGCGTTGGGCAAGAACCGATGAAAGAAATGCATGATCGAGGCCGCGACCTGCACGGAGGGGCCTTCGCGCCCAGCCGAAAAGCCTCCAGTCAACGCCAATGTGCCGAGCCCTATCTTGGCGAAGGCTATCCGCAGCGACACCAGACCGTCCACGCACTTGCCCTGATGAACCAAGCGTGTCGCCGCAATCACCTGCGGGATTCCACTGCCCTGAGCACCGACAAAGAAACGTGTAGTGAGCCACACCACCAGCATGCCGATCAGTGGGGTGTAAATGAAGGGTAGCCACGGCCGCTCTGCAGCCTGTTGGGCAAATTGCGCCAGTGCCATATCGGCTAAACGAGCAAACATAACTACCAGCAGGCCCGCCATGGTTGCGGCCGCCCAAAGCGTAATACGAGTGCGCCAGCGCATCGATGCGAAACGACGGCGTATCAGTATTATCGGTTTGATCACTCGATGGCTTCCAGTTGCGGTTCAGCACTATGTGTTAGCAAGACTACCCAATTAAACGTTCACGTCCAAATCCCCAGCGCCGATGTTTGCACGCCTATGCTACCGAGACCGGACAGCTTTACGGTTCTCGCTACACACCTGCGCAGACGTTGGTTAGCAACTCGCCAACCTATTTACTGGCATCAAATCCAGCGCAATGACGCTGCATAAAGCCATAACAAGACGGGGCACTCCCAATGAGAGCAACGCCGCGCTTCACCCTTCTGGCCGGTACGGCAACCCTGGCAGTCGCAACCACCGTGGCACAGGCTGCATCGGTTTTTATCAATGTACCCGCCAGTGCCACAAGCGTGGTTTATTATCCGATCGGGGTTGCCCTTTCACACATCTACGGTGAAGCAATACCGAGCGTGGAGAGTTGGCTTTTGCCCTCGGTGATTCGGTTGCCGACGCAGGGCCTGCTGTTGGGTGAGGCCCGGGTCCGTGGGGCTGGCGCGGGCATGGAGATCCCGCCAGACGCACAACTTCAAAACGGCAGCTGGCATTACCAACGTCAACTATCGCCCCTGCAGCCGCTCAAACTTGCTCGCACGCCGGAAGCTGGTGACTTCCAGCTGTGTTTCGATGGCACCTGCCACTTGATGAGCGAATGGGTAGGACTACCCAGCAGCAGTGACGCGTCAATAGAGCTCTGGAGCTGTACGTAGGACCAAAGCCGCGTCTGCGACTCACCTGACAAAAAAACGGTTGGATAAAAAGCGTGCATTAATCTGCATTAAGAAAAATTTAGTTTAAAGGACGGGCTGACCGGCCCAAAATCCTGTCGCCTTTAGAAGGCATGCCATGATTGCATATTGCCTGAGTAGCCTTTTAGCACTGCGCACGCCGCATGATTTCTTATTCAATCATCAGCTCGAATGTTCAGCGTTCTGACGGACATAAACGATCGCTTACCAGACCTGTGACCGCAGCCTGGTTTACCTCATAAAGTTGTTCTCAAGGGTGGCATGGCTTCGCTCCAGAGATTGCAACTGACACTGATCCCCCGATTGCTCGGGCGGACAACCCACACCCTCGGCATCTGACAGCCGATTGATTGTTCGATCCGACCGGGGAACCAAATATCTCGTTCTACCCTCGGAACAGCGGGCATCAATACAAATGCACGCAATGCGTGCCCTAACCAAGGAGGCTCTCATGGGTCAAAATCCAAAGGATGATCTACCCGTCAATCCTCAGCCCGTCAGTGAGGACGGCATCCCTGCTCCCAGCGGAGCCGCTAATCTCATTGATACCGACTACGTCATCGGCCAGGACAACATAAAGGGTGACTTCTCCTTTTCGCTCGATATCCATGGCAAAGTTTTCATCATTTCAGCAGCCGCAATATTGCTGTTCGTCATTCTGACATTAGCGCTACAGAATGAGGTCGAACCCCTTTTCAGCTCCATCCGCAACTGGCTGACCGGGCACCTTGCCTGGTTTTTCATGAGCGTGGCGAACGTGTTTGTTGTGCTGTGTCTGGCGTTGATTGTTTCCCCGTTGGGCAAGGTTCGCCTGGGCGGAAGAGACGCCAAGCCAGACCATACTTACATTGGTTGGTTTTCAATGCTCTTTGCCGCCGGCATGGGTATCGGACTGATGTTTTATGGCGTTGCCGAACCTATGTCGCATTACGCGGCGTCAATGGGTGGTGTCACTCTCGATGCGAATGGAGTTCGTACCGACTGGGCTCCGCTGGCAGGTGCTGCAGGCGATATGAAAGGGTCCGCCGACCTGGCGATGGCCTCAACGATCTTCCACTGGGGACTGCACCCTTGGGCGATCTACGCGATTGTCGCCCTGTCCCTCGCTCTTTTTTCTTACAACAAGGGCTTGCCGCTCTCAATACGCTCGATCTTCTATCCATTGCTGGGCGAGCGTGTCTGGGGATGGCCAGGGCATATCATCGATATCCTCGCGGTTTTCGCCACGCTATTCGGATTGGCGACCTCACTGGGGATCGGCGCGGAACAGGCCGCTGCGGGGATTGAGTACCTGTTCGGTATCAAGTCCACGAACCTGAGCAAGGTAGTGCTGATCATTGGCATCACAATGGTCGCACTATGGTCAGTGTTGTCAGGTCTGGATAAAGGCGTGAAGCTGCTGTCCCAGATCAACATGGGTTTGGCGCTGTTGCTGCTGCTGTTCATTATTGTAGTGGGCCCGACCCTGGCAATTTTCAGCGGGTTCTTCAAGAATCTGGTGACCTACGCAGAGTACCTTCCGGCACTATCCAACCCTTTCGGAAGAACTGACACCGAGTTCACCCAAGGCTGGACTGCCTTCTATTGGGCCTGGTGGATCAGTTGGTCGCCCTTTGTCGGGATGTTTATCGCCCGTGTCAGTCGTGGTCGAACAGTTCGAGAGTTCCTGGTCTCAGTGTTGTTGGTACCTACACTCGTTTCAGTATTGTGGATGACGACGTTCGGCGGAACGGCGATTGACCAAGCTACGGTCCAAGGATTTGTCGGTGTCAAGGATGCCGTCCTGGAGCTCAAATTGTTCGCAATGCTTGGGCATTTACCGCTCAAGGACATCACCTCGTTTCTGGGGATTATCCTGGTCATTGTCTTCTTCATTACGTCGTCTGACTCCGGGTCCCTGGTGATCGACACCATCACAGCTGGTGGCAAAGTCGACGCACCTGTTCCACAGCGCGTTTTCTGGGCAGTCATCGAAGGCGTGATCGCCATCGCTTTGTTGCTCGGTGGTGGTCTGGTGGCACTGCAGGCGATGGCAGTTTCAACCGGTCTGCCCTTCGCGATCGTGCTGATGCTGGGGTGCATTTCACTGATCAAAGGCCTGATGTCTGAGCCTCGATCGTGATACCTGACAGGGTGAGTTGACAAAATCTGAAATTAATTCGTCTGCGAGACGCGTAACTCTGCAAAGGAGTTGCGCTTTCGCGGGACACTATTGAGGGTCGCATGCTCCAGGAAACTATCGATTTTTTCATAAACTACCAAATCTTGGGCATTGCATTAGCCAATTGGGCCTTAGCGATTTTGGTGTCAACCATAAGCTTCATGTGCGCCAGGACTGTGATTGGATTTTTCCTCAAAAAACTTCACTCGAAATCATCGCAACCCACCGCTCATATCAGCCATATCACGGTTGAAGTATTGTCAGGGACCAGCAATACACTTCTACTGCTCGCATCCTTATTGATAGGTATCGGCGTACTGGATTTGCCTGAGCGCTGGTTGGGCAGAGTGAGCAGCCTCTGGTTTGTAGTGGCGGCGCTGCAAGTTGGCTTATGGGTGAACCGGGCTATTGCACTCGCACTCTCCCGGTACTTCAGACGTCACGGCACCCATCAGACGTTCGAAGGCAGTGCGCTGGCAACGCTGAGTCTGTGGGGGGCAAAAGTATTTCTATGGGTCATCGTCGTGATGTCCATGCTTTCAAACGTTGGCGTAAACATCACTGCCTTCGTCGCAAGCCTTGGAGTGGGCGGCATTGCAATCGCACTGGCGGTGCAGAATATATTGGCGGATGTTTTTGCGTCACTGTCTATTGCTGTAGATAAGCCTTTCGAGATTGGCGACTTTATTGTTGTCGGTTCGCTGTCCGGTACCGTGGAGCACGTAGGCCTGAAGACGACGCGCATACGCAGTCTGGGCGGCGAGCAGATTGTGATGGCCAATGCAGAGATGATTGGCAGTACGATACAAAACTACAAGCGACTCCAAGAACGTCGAATTGTATTTGAGGTCGCACTCACCTATGCCTGCTCCCCCGAACAAGCCAGAGCAGTGCCTAAATTGATTGAAAATATCGTCGGCCATCAGGACAAGGCCAAATTTGATCGCTCACACTTACGAACCTTTGGTGAAAGCGCCCTTGAGTTCGAGACGGTCTACATCGTACTCGACCCAAGTTACAACGTTTACATGGATGTCCAGCAGGAAATCAACCTTGGGATACTGGAGGCCTTCAACGAACTGGGTGTCACTTTTGCCCACCCTTCGCGCACGATTCATGTGGCTTCAGTCCCCAGTGAAAGCACGCTCGCTGTCCGTACCGACCACGCTGCTTAACTAACGCCGTTACTGCTGCAGTTGCCGCGCACTGTTTTCTTTTTGCTAACTGGACGGCCATAACGATATGGGAGACTACGGATCTGCATGGCAAAAAGGCTTGATCAAGCGTAGCAGTAGATCAATCCCACAGCGTCCCGATGGGAGTAGATGGGGAGTAATGGTTAGCTATCTGCGCCTGCAGCAACTCGGCAGTAGCAAGGGCATCGGTTAGTGCGTGATGCGCATGGTAGTTTGGCAGGTTATAGCGCACGCGGCTGTCAGCAAGCCTGATCGAGGGCTGAGGACGACGAAGAAGCCTGTCGAGCCATCCCGGTTTCTGTCTATGCATTCGTGCTTCCAGTTGCATGGTGTCAATGACCGGAAACTGCAGCCCTTCGCCGAGGTAACGGCGAAACGCCTGATCAAGAAAGCCTCGCTCAATATTACGGTAATGCACAACCATCACCTTCCCTGCCATCGTACCCAACAGGGCGTCCACAACCTCAGTCAGCGGGGGAGCCTGCAAAATATCGGTATGGGTTATGTGGTGGAAGGTGATTGATTGGTCACTCAGCTCTGAGGGAGGCTTAATCACCCGATAAAATGCCTGACCACAACGTACACGTTGCAAGCTGAACGGCATCAGCCCGATGCTGACAATGCTATGGGTCTGCGCATTGAGGCCGGTGGTCTCCACATCCATCGCCAGCAGTTGCACTTGTTCTATGGGTGTCTTTGCGTCAACGGCGCCAGCTTCATAGAAGCTTCGCACGCAAGGATTAATCGTGTTCTTAGCCAATGTTTGAAACCTGTCGGCCCAATCCACAGTTTCAGGTTTACTGACGGAGCGGCTATCCATCATTGCGACTGACGCCCTTTGCCCGGATAGCGAAACCGCAGAAAATTCTGCGCATTGCTCAACACCTGAAACGCCTCTTTAAGGTTGTGCCTTTCACTGGTCGAAAAGCGCTCCGGCTCGATGTAGTTATCCGGCGTCGCACCCTGCTCCAGAGCGTCTGCTTGATGCCGGATGCGGACCATGGACAAAAACTCCAATGCGTAACGCAGATGCTCCACTGCATCGGGCTGTAAACGCTGGGTCGTGCTGATTGCATCAAGGCGATCAAACGAGTTCTGTGCCGTACTGCCGCATGCCAGAGCGTGGATGCGTATGAGGTCGGTAAGGGGCGCTGTTCCCCTGCCCTTCAAATTGATAATTCTCTTCTGCTGGCCGTCTGTTTCCACTACAAAAGTACGGAAGAATCCCAACGGCGGAGTACGGTTCAGCGCGATCCGGGCCATTGCGTTAAGAAATCCGGGATGGGTGCTGGATTTTTCCGCACACAACTGCTTGAGCTCGTGAACGAGATCAAGCTGGCCATAAACTCCATCGAGATCGAAAAAAATACTGCTGTTAAGCAGCGTCGCAGCATTTGGTTTTTCGATCCATTGCTCAAAGTAGGCCCGCCAGACCCGTAACGGCTGCCGCCACTGATCATTGGTGGCCATCACCCCACCCTTGCAGTAGCTATAACCGCACGCTGCGAGGCCATCACTGACGAATGTGGCCAGACTGTGAAAATAACCGTCATGCAGAACGGGGTCGAACCGATCATCCAGCACCAGAGCGTTGTCCTGGTCGGTCACCAGCAACTGTTCATCTCGAGCCATCGAGCCCAGCACCATGAAGCAGTAAGGTACTGGCGGCGGGCCCAGTTCTTTCTCCGCCAATTCAATCAGGCGCTGGGTAAAGGCCCGGCCAATACCTGAAATGGCGCTGCCAATCATGTGCGCCGTCGCGCCGTCCCGCACCATCCGAATGTAGGTGGCGCGAAGATCGCGGAGCAACGAGCGCAGTCCCGCAACAGACGTCTGATTGGATATGCGGTTGACCAGGTACAAGCTACTCTGGGACTCGTAACGGATGATATCCGACAGATTAATCAGCCCTAAGGTACGGCCCTTGTGCACGACTGGCAGGTGATGAATATTACGCCTCAGCATGACCAGCATCGCCTCGAACACCGAGTCATCTGCCTGTATTGCTACGGGATCGCTGGACATGACTTCACTGATGGATGTAGATACCCCGCTTCGCCCCAAGGCAACCACACGGGTACGCAGATCACGATCAGTGACGATACCGACCATCTTTGCTGCTTCGCCTTCACCCGCAGCCATAACCACCACACAAGAAACACTTTGTTCGGTCATGACTTTAGCGGCGTCATGCACCGAGGTATCGGATGCGACCCAAACCAGAGCACGAGAAATCAAAGCGCGACTTTTGAGCTGGATCAACTCGCTTGCACGGCCTTGAGCATCGACGGCGGACTTAAGTCTGGAATGGCCTTCAGCCTCAACGAAATCGGCAAAGGCATCGTGTTGCGCGCATAACTGGGCGAACACCTCTGAGGGAATAAAGTAAATCAGGCTGTCTTCCAGGGCCCGGGCAGGAAAGCGAACTTTGTTGCTGCGCAGCAAACCTGCCTGGCCAAAGATGTCTCCTTCAACAAGTCGGTTATAGAGCTCGCCATTTCTGCGATAAACCTCCACTGCCCCGCTGCGCACGTAGTGCAGGTCCTCAATGACCGCTCCCGCCTCAAGGATATCGCTGCCGGCCTTGAAATAGCTGACTTCAACGCGCTGGGCGATAGCATCCAGCGATGCCTGGGGCAAGGTATCGAAAGGTGCGAAGCGTTGAAGATGGTCGCGAATCTCCAGTAACTCGATTTGCATGGAACCTCAAAGTTGATGAGCAAGGTGGGCTCTGCGAAGTACCCAGGCAGTATTAGTGCTCCAGTCATGCGCCACCAAATCACATGTCAGGGAGATGTTCAACCAACCCATGCCCGTGTGAAGAAGCCCGCATGGGGAACCGACGTAATTGCTGTATTTCCTGGTAGCCAGCAACGGGTCGTCTTGTCATGGGCATTTGTGTAACATGCCCCGCTGGGTGTCACCGCAAATACGCGGCATGGCAGGTTTAACTTAGCGCAGGTCGGGCCGCCGCGCGGGGTTATCGCGCCTATGAACCTGGATCCCTCGCGTCTTGAAAAAGACCATAGTCATCGTGCAACACTAGCTGCGCTGGCTTTTCTCACCCGTTTTTTCGCTGCCGAATCCGCTGGCGGCCTGATTTTGATGGCGGCTGCGTTTGCCGCGCTCGTCGTCGCGAACTCCTCATGGTCTGAAGCTTACTTTTCAACCCTGCATATCAAACTCATTGGTCTCTCGATCGAACATTGGGTCAACGATGGATTGATGGCTATTTTCTTCATGCTGGTTGGCCTCGAAATCAAGCGTGAAATGCTCGTGGGTCAGTTATCCAGCTGGAGCCAGCGCGCACTTCCAGGCTTTGCCGCACTGGGAGGTATGCTCTTACCGGCATTGATCTACATTGCAATCAACTGGGGAAATCCTGAAACCCTGGGTGGTTGGGCAATTCCTGCGGCAACGGACATCGCCTTTGCGTTGGGCGTTTTGTCCCTGCTGGGCAAGCGCGTTCCTGTCTCTTTGAAAATTTTCCTGTCTGCTCTGGCGATTCTTGATGACCTTGGGGCAGTCGTTATCATCGCACTGTTCTACACCAGCGGTTTATCCATCAGCATGCTTATGGCTTCGCTGGTCGTGATTGTTTTTCTGCTCGTGCTCAATCGTTGCGGCGTGAAGAGGCTTTGGCCTTACCTGATTGCGGGCGGTTTACTGTGGTTTTTCATGCTCCAGTCCGGCATTCACGCGACGTTGGCGGGAGTCATTCTCGCGCTCTGCATTCCGCTGGGTGATTCGAACAACGAGCGCAAGTCTCCACTTCTCTATCTGGAGGAAAAGCTGCATCCGTGGGTTGCTTTCGCCGTCGTGCCCGTCTTTGGTTTTGCCAATGCCGGAGTGTCTCTTGCAGGCATGTCACCCGGTAATCTGATTGATCCAGTGCCGCTGGGTGTAGCTTTGGGGCTTTTGCTGGGCAAGCAAGTGGGCGTGTTCGGTTTCTCCGCGCTGGCCATTCGTTCAGGTCTGGCAAAATTGCCGGAAGAATGTGGTTGGTTCCATCTATACGGCATAGCACTGCTATGCGGCATTGGCTTCACGATGAGCCTTTTCATCGGGGCACTGGCCTTTGCCGGAAATCCACTCCTGGTAGATGAGGTAAAGGTCGGTGTGTTACTCGGCTCAGTGCTTTCCGCTGCTCTAGGGGTTGCAGTTCTTCTCAGCGCCAGGCCGCTCCTGTTGGAGCCTGATATCAACCGGTCAGGCAGCCACGGACCCGATCAGCTCGATAAAGTAAGCGGCATATAGTGACCAATTGAGGTCTTCCAGATACAGGATCAAGTCTTCTGGCTACCCTGAAAGCGGCGGGGTTACTGCCCCGTCGCCAGTACCTTGGTCACACTTCACATTTCAAGCGCGTCAGCCAGTTCGATGCCGGGCTACCTGCGGAGCTTCGCAGGCTGGTGTGGCTGAGAATGAGCTGACCAGCTCTGGTGCTCTTTGTCTGCAAAGTGTCGTGCTCATCCAGTACACGACGGCGCACTGAATACCAGCCACGACTACCGAGGCCCGTTTCAGAAATCTCTATTCGCGATCACGCGTACATCCAGTGTGAATGGGGGGCAAAAATGGGGGCATAATTCGTTTTTTTAGGAGGCAATTACCGCCCTAGAGCCAAGTCAAAATGTTTTTTGGGGATCCTGAGAGTCTTTAGAAGTCTCAGGACAGGCTATTTATCTGATTATTTCTGACTTTTTCATAGACCATGGAGCTCCATTCACTTCCTTTGGATCGCTACAGTGGGGGGCACACCCGAGGGCATGCTTTGGATGGTTTGAAACGGATGCCCCCAGCCTAAAGCTCGACAATCCCCTTCACGAAATATCACTCGTGGCTGTTTCCAGCCGATGAAACGAACGCCCCCTCAGAAACGCTCTATCAACAAAACTTTTCGTAGCAGCGCACTGGCAAATAGGCGCATTGAGCAATACCCTGCCCGTACCGACCCAACGTAACGAGCTGAAACATGTCAGGGATTGCCATATTTGAAAGCCCACGTTGGCTACGAGATCTTCTGCGCTTCTTACCGCTGAAGAGCCAATTCGTCCTGTCAGGCAACATCCGCGACCTGCAGGCCAGTGAAGTGGCGCCCGGTACGGTGACTGCGCAGAGCTTCAACCAAACTCTCTGTAATGCCCTGCTTGATGCCGGCTACACCCAGGTTATCGCCTGGGATCCGGTGTCCGGTTTCCGGACAATCGACAAATCCGGCTCCACCCCTGAAGTCGGCCAGACGTTGCTTCAGGAGCTTGGCCTGACTCCGGTAAATGGCGCAGCACCCGCTGGTATCGATCTGCTGGGCACCACCCTGCCACGTTTGGTGGGTCGTGCTGGCGAACCTATCGCGCTGATCATCGATTTCGCCTCACGTCTAGTGGTTCGCAACGATTCGCTCAGCGCTGCTGAACACCAGCTCTTCACCCAGGCCTTGGTGCAATCCCATCAGGCTCGCAGTCGTCCGGCCACAGAGCTGCGCAAACCGTTCTTCAACACCCTGCTATGGCTGGTGGAAAAAGAAGGCGATTTGCCTGACTGGTTGCTGGTCGACAACCCGCGCCTGCGCCACATTCCCGTGTCCAAACCCGATCAATTGTCCCGCCGTGCATTGGCACCGGCCTTGCTCAAAGGGCTCAATGGCAGCCAGGGCGCAAGCGAAGTGGTCATGCGTCAGGCTGTGGACGCCTTAGTTCAGAACACCGAGGGATTGCTACTGCTCGATCTCAGTGCCATTGCGCAACTGGCGCGGGTCGAGGGTGTAGCCATGGAGCAGATTGCCGATGCGGTGCGCCGCTATAAAATTGGTGTCACCGAGGATCCGTGGCTGAAGATCGACCGTCAGCGTATCCGGCATGCGGATGCGCTCGTCCACCAGCGAGTCAAAGGCCAGGAGCATGCGGTGACGCACATGCTCGACATCGTCAAGCGTGCCATGACAGGCGTCGGCGCCAGTCGCAAGGGCAACCGTCCACGGGGCGTAGCCTTTCTCGCGGGGCCGACCGGCGTAGGCAAGACCGAACTCGCCAAATCGATTACAAGCCTGCTGTTCGGCGACGAAAGTGCATATATCCGCTTCGACATGTCGGAATTCAGCGCCGAACATGCCGATCAACGCCTTATCGGCGCACCGCCCGGCTACATTGGCTATGACGTCGGCGGTGAGCTGACCAATGCTATCCGCGAGAAGCCGTTCAGCGTGGTGTTATTCGATGAAATCGAAAAAGCTCACCCTCGGATTCTCGACAAGTTCCTGCAGATCCTCGACGACGGAGTGCTGACTTCAGGCCGCGGTGATCGGGTGTACTTTTCGGAGGCACTGATCGTGTTCACTTCCAACCTGGGGATCTATCGCCAGGGTGACAATGGCGAACGCGTTGCCAACGTTCTGCCGGGCGAAGCCTTCGAGCAAGTCCAAGACAAGGTGCACAGCGAAATCGACCGATATTTCAAGCTGGTGCTCAACCGGCCGGAAATCCTCAATCGAATCGGCGAGAACATCATCGTCTTCGACTTCATTCGCGAAGGCGTTGCAGTGCAAATCTTCGAACAGATGGTCAACGCCACCTTCGACGACCTGCAGGGACAGAACCTGTTTATCGAATTGGCCCCCCAGGCACGCCAGACACTACACAACCTCTGTCTGCAGGACCTGTCAAACGGTGGCCGGGGCATACGCAACCAGTTAGAGGCACGCCTGCTCAATCCCCTGTCGCGGGCACTGTTCGATCAGGACGCGCAATCGGGGGAGCACTTCACGATCACCGAGTTGGGCATCACCGGACTGAAGATGGAACGTCGCTGAACATGGACCTTAGCCTGTCGCGCATGCATTTTCCGGTCACTACCCTAGGCCCAGGGCGGCGTATTGGTATCTGGTTCCAGGGCTGTAGCATCCGCTGTCCAGGCTGCATCTCTGCCGATACCTGGGGGCCTGGACATCGACGCTTGTCGCTGGAGCAACTGCTTGAACAGATAACCCCCTGGCTGCACGAGGCCGAAGGAATCACCATTTCCGGAGGGGAACCGTTCGACCAGTTCGACGCCTTGCGATCACTACTCGAAGGCCTTCGTCGGCTCAGCGAGCTCGACATTCTGGTCTACAGTGGCTTCACCCTGGAGCAACTCGATGAGTCGTTGCTCCAGACCAAGGGTTTGATAGATGCCTTGATCAGCGACCCCTATATCGAAGCACTCAGTCAGACCATGGCTTTGCGCGGCAGTGACAATCAACGCCTGAGCCTGCTCACACCACTGGGCCGGGCACGCCTGGGTCATTACGAACGCCTGCTCGAACCCACCGACAAGGCGCTCGACCTGATGTTTGACGAAAGTGGCAGCGTCTGGATGGCCGGCATACCACGACGTGACGACCTATTGCGCTTACGCGATCTTCTGCATGAGCAAGGCCATCATTTACAGATCAGCGCACACGCGTCGCGACGCCGCTGAGTGGAGTACACCCCATGATACGTTTCTGCCCCAACTGCAAAACCGAACGCGCCCTCGAGGAAATGTTCTGCGAAGGGCTCATTCAGGAACGCACCTGCGGCTGGGACCTCGCTGGCGAACCCATTCATGCCGCCGGCTGGCGGCCGCAAGCCGTCGTCACTGAGGAGCCCCTCCCGCAGGTCAACCCTACTCAGGGGAATGCCCCTGACCTGCTCTGCAAAAATGGGCACCCGATGGTCGATGGCGACCTGATGTGCCTTGAGTGTGGCAGCTCACCTGCGCAAGCAACGTCCTACGACGCCCAGCCAGACAGCTGCGAACCAGAGGCCCCCACCCAAACCCTGATCGATGGCTGGCGCCTGATCCGTCAGATCAGCATCACCGACGGTGTGCGAGAACGATACCTCGCCGAGCACGAGGAAACCGCACGACAGGCGGTCCTGACCTTGTATCGAGCCGGCGCCGAACCGGACCCGGCGATCTATGATGTGATCCGTCGACTACCACGCGAACACGTACCCGAAATCATTGCCACCGGCCGCTGGGATGACCGTGCCTATGAGGTCATTGAAGAACTCACCGGCGGAACGCTGGCAGAACTTGGCAGCGTAATTCGCGACAGCGCCAGCGTGCACCACGTGGTCAACGAATTGGGCCTCGCGCTGCATGCTTTCAACGAGGCCGGCCTGCGCCATCGTGACCTGCGCCCAGCCAGCCTGCTGGTACGTTCCCGCGAACCGCTGGACCTGGTCATCAGCGGCTTCGGCTCGGCACGCCTGTCCGAGTTCGACCTGGACATCGTGTCGCCACTGGAAACCAGCCGCTACATGGCGCCCGAAGCCATCGCAGGCGGCGTTGCGGCTGCCTCGGACTGGTGGAGTCTGGGCATGATCCTGCTCGAGCAACTGACCCAGGGCGCCTGCTTTGACGGCATAAATGCCAATGCATTTCTTATTCACGTGCTGGCCAACGGAGTACCGATCCCCGACGAACTCGACCCGCGCCTGAACCTGCTGCTGCGAGGTCTGCTGGCACGCGACCGTCATCAGCGCTGGCAATGGCAGCAGGTCAAAGGCTGGCTCAACGGTATTGCGGTCGAGGCTCCGGCCTCTTCCGTCCAGCAAACGGACGATGGTGAAGGCGCCACCCTACTGCTGGGCGATCGCCGCTTCCACAAGGCAGGCGTATTCGCCCTGGCGGCAGCACAGGCGGATAATTGGCAACAGGCTCTGGACCATTTGCTTCGCGGTGTGATCGTGACGTGGGCCGAGCAGGTCGGTCTCGCCTCTTCCCTGGTCGCCGGTTTGCGTCAGGTCGTTCAGCACGAAGGGATTGAGGACGACTTCCGTCTCATGCTGGCGCTGAGAATCCTCAATCCAGAAATCCCGTTGATTCATCGTGGCGACATCGTCACACCAGGATGGCTACTGGAGCACCCACTGGAAGGCTACCGCCTGATCAGCGGATCGGTCCCTGACCTGCTTGAGCAATTGCAGACCGACAACTGGTTGTCGCGTCTCAAATCCCGCGCCGAAAACGTACGTCAGCGTGCCCTGCACCAACACATCGAGTTGGTCGAAGAGCAACTGCGGATATTCCTGCTATCGACCTCGCGAGCCAAGCTGTCCACGCAATGGCAAGAGCGCCAACGCCTGTTTCCAGACACCGACCATCCGGGACTGAGCTCTCTGTCGGAGCGCCGGGTGATCGCCGAAGAAGACCTGATCGTGCTGCTCAGCGCGGCGATCAGTCAGTTTCGTTCCGGGGCCTCAATCGTAGAGGCCGCCGCCGAGCTGGCCAGGGCTGCCGATGTCGGGTGGTTCGACTCCGAAGCGGCGACCCAACTGCTGTTGCATTCGCGACTTGAGCTGTACCGAAGTGTCGATGAGCGCATCCAAGGCTTTGCCCGTTGTGGCGTGCCGGTAGTGGACGAGTGGGCCGAGCAGTTCCGCCTGGAGCGACGTATGCCATTGGCCCAGGCACTGGTTTTGCTGGCCATCCCGCCCAGTCATTGGCTGGAACCACAGAAACAACAGTACGTCTCTCAGATCCTCGACTTCTTCGAGAAGAAGGTGGTGACCGCAG
Source organism: Pseudomonas sp. ICMP 561 (assembly GCF_002699985.1). Taxonomy (GTDB): domain Bacteria; phylum Pseudomonadota; class Gammaproteobacteria; order Pseudomonadales; family Pseudomonadaceae; genus Aquipseudomonas; species Aquipseudomonas quasicaspiana. Next base: position 40,005 of record NZ_LKBT01000018.1, read on the forward strand.
TGATGCGCGGGCCACTGGTGCGTATGAGCATCGGCAAGACCACCGCACGGGTCGACATCCGTGAGCTGAACAGCGAGCGCAGTCCGGCCGCGGCTTTGCTCGATCACCTGCTGCAACGTAATGCCCGGGCAGTGAACCTAGACCCAGAGAGTTTTCAGCTCAACGGCCAGCTGGAATCGCGCATGCATGCCCTGTACCGGCAAAGCGCGCTGTACAAACGCGACACCGGCATCGACGGCCTGTACCTGGGCTTCCCTTTCCTGCTCAATCGCGACCCTCGCGGCACCACGCGTACGCGGATTATCCCGCTGCTGCTGTGGCCGGTGAAGCTGCTGCTGGAGCTGGGCTCTCGTGGTCACGCCGCCTTGGCGTTCGACAGTGAGCGTGAGGAAGTGCGGCTCAACCCCGCGCTGGAAAGCGTGCTCGGCGCCGAAACATGCAAACGCTGGCGCAAGATCGCCGATGAGCTGCTGGGCCGCTCGTCAATTCGTGCGGCGGATGTGATGGACGCCTTCGGCATGCTCGCCACCATTCGCTCACGCGCCCTTGGCAACCTGCCCGCCAGCACCGTGGAGATCGCGCCCTACCAAGACGAGCTGGACTGCGCGGCGGTGCTGTTTCACGTGACCTTCATGGGGCAAGCCATCGGAGAAGACCTGCGCCAACTGAAAACCCTGTCCCCCGCCGGTACCGGTCTGGAAACGGCGTTGCGCCTCAAGACTGCCGACGAAACCGGGCACGAGGCACCGCCAGGCGAGCTGCAACGCTACTTCACCGTGGCCAGCGATCCCTCCCAGGAAGCGGCCGTGATCCAGGCCCGACAAAGCCCGGGACTGCTGGTCGAGGGACCGCCCGGAACTGGCAAGAGCCAGACCATCGTCAATATGGTCGCCGACGCCATCGGCCGCCAGCGCAGCTTGCTTATCGTCTGCCAGAAGCATGCGGCGCTTGAAGTGGTGTACAAACGCCTGGTCGCCGAAGGCCTTGGCCAACGCATCGTCATGCTCAATGACGTCAACCGCGACCGAGAGCCAGTCATCCGCGGTATTCGAGAACAACTGGAAAGCCTGTTCACGAACGGCAGCCAGGCTCAGGGCTGGCAGCGCCAGCGCGAACAGGTCGCGGCTCGCATCGAGGCCCTGGAGGGTGAGCTTGACCGCTTCCACCAAAGCCTGCATCGCCTGGATGAAAATACCGGCCTCAGTTATCGCAGGCTGCTCGGCGAGCTGATTGAATTGGAATCAGGCCCTGCCCCGCTCGAGTTTCCGGCCCTGCGCCAACGCTTGGCCTCCCTGGACCTCGCTAGCCTGACCCGCTTGGAAGAAAGCTGCGCCCCTCTGATTCGCCTGTGGTTGCCCGCACGCTACGAAGGCAGTCCATTGGCCCAGTTACAGTCGTTCGCGGCCGACCGGGCCACTTTGCAGACCTTCACCGACAATCTGCACAGTTTCACTCAGGCCGAAAACAACCGTCAGGCCACGTTGCAAGCACACCCCGCCAGCTTCGAGATCGATGACCCCACGCCGTACCGCAACTGGATGACGACCCATGTCACGACCCTGCTAGGCCTGAAGCAAGAGCAACGTCTGCGTCTTGCGCGCTGGCTGCCGCTATTCCGTAGTCGCGAAGAGGGCCAGCGCCCACGGGGCGAGTCGATTCTCGGTGAACTGCAGCAATTGGATCAGCAACTCGGCCAACTGGATCAGGATCACTACGTCCCCGCCTTGTCACCGGCACTCTGCCTGCTCGAAAACAAGGCCCTCAGGCATCTGGATCAAGACTGTACCAAGGTTATGGCTGCCCGATCCTGGTTGGCGAACATCAATCCGCTGCATCTACTACGTCGCAAGCGACTGCGCAACTTCCTACAGGGCCAGGGGGAAAGCCGTGTTATTGAAGCACTACCAACCCTACAGGCAGCCATCCGCCTTGAAAGCCAGTGGCGGCCATTGCGCACCGAGCTGAGTACCCTGCACCAGGCGTTGGAACTGGAAGCTGTGAGTAAGCAGGCTTGCCTGGAATTGATCAGCTTCGTGAAGAGCGACATCCGCCACCTGCTGGAAATCCAGGCACTGGCGCTGGCCTTAGCGCAATCGCCTCGCGCCCGACAGGCCGACGAGGCGGCCCTCGCTGGTGACAAACAGCACCTCGAGGCGCTGCTCAGTGATCTTGATGCTTCGCTCATGCGCCATGGCGTACGCCAATCCAGCCTCGAACAACTCAAGACTCTCAGCGACTGGCTGGGGGATGAGTTGGTGAGACAACTGCAGCACGCCGTCGAACACAACCTGAGCAATCAGCTGAGCCTTGATCGTCTGCGTGAGGCACTGCCCTTCCTGGCCGCCTATCAGTCATTCCGCGGGCGCGCCGGTCAGTTGACGACAGCCGACCTAGAATTGCTCGCACTGCTGCGCCAACGCCAGGAGCAGTTGGACAGCATTGCACCCGAGCAACTTGAAGCCGAAGTGCGGCGCCTGCTCAACCGCGAAGCCCGCCTGGGCTGGAAACACCGCGTAGAGCAAACCAATCCCGAACTGCTGCTCAGCCAGGACGAAGCCCGCGCCAAAGTCGTCAGCCTCGCGCAAGCCGACGCACAGATGCGGCTGCTCAATCGTGAGCTGCTGGCCAAAGACATCAACCTCGATAACCTGGGCAATCGCAAACAATGGGAGGATGTTACCCGCCTGACTGGCAAACGCTCGCGGCGCCTGCGTGAATTCATCGAACTGGGTAGTAACCTCGGTTTGATGAGCCTGCGTCCGGTGTGGCTGATGAACCCGGACGTCGCCAGTCGTGTACTGCCGCTCAAGGCAGGCCTGTTCGATACTGTCATCTATGACGAAGCCTCGCAGATGCCGGTTGAGTTCGCCCTGCCGACCCTGTTCCGCGGTCAGGTCACTGTTGTCAGCGGCGATGAAAAGCAAATGCCGCCGACGGCATTCTTTTCCAGTCGCATCGAAAGCGACGAAGCCGAAGTGTTTGACGGCGACGAACCTGATGAAGACGCGGATGAGGAACAGCGCGAAGCGTTCGAAGACACTTGGAACCGTCGTGAGATCAAAGATTGCCCCGACCTGCTGCAGCTGGCGCGCAACGCCCTGCCCAGCACCACATTGCAGATCCACTACCGTTCGGCCTACCGTGAACTGATCGGCTTTTCCAACGCCTCGTTCTATGGCAATCGCCTGAACGTTCCGGTCCGTCACCCGCAGGCGAATATCCAGCGCATTAAGCCGCTGGAGCTGATCCAGGTCGGCGGGCTGTATCAGAACCAGAGTAACGCCCAGGAAGCCGAACGGGTCGTCGAGTACCTGAGCGAATTGTGGCAGAAGCCCTACGACCAGCGCCCTTCAGTGGGTGTCGTCACCTTCAACCGCAAGCAGGCTGACCTCATCGAGGAGCACTTGGAGCAGCGTGCAGAGCAGGATGAACTGTTCCGTGCCGCCTACGCCCAGGAGCGCGAGCGCAGCGAAGACGGCGAGGACATGTCGGTGTTCGTCAAGAACGTGGAGAACGTGCAGGGCGATGAACGCGACATCATCGTCTTCTCCTCCACCTTCGGGCGCAACAGCCAAGGCACGTTCCGCCGTAGCTTCGGCGTACTGGGGCAGACAGGGGGCGAACGACGCCTGAACGTGGCGGTGACCCGCGCGCGGCGCAAGGTGGTGATGATCACGTCGATGCCAATCGCCGATATTTCGGACATGCTAAACACGCACCGCGCGCCCAACAGCCCGAGAGACTATCTGCAAGGCTATCTGGAATATGCTCGCGCGCTTTCCTCGGGCGAATTCAGCAGCAGCACCAAGTTGCTGGAGCGCCTGCAGACCGACCGCAGCAGCCAGCGTCGTGAGCAAGGTCAGCAAAGTGATGGTTTTGTCAGGCTGGTCGGTGAATTCATTCATTCCCTGGGATGGCAGGCGGCTCCCGCCAGTGAAGGCGACGCTTTCGGGCTCGATTTCGCCATCGAGAATCCTGGCACGGGCCTGTATGCCATCGGCATCGAGTGCGATGCGCCTTGCCACAATCTTCTGGAACGTGCCCGCGCCCGGGAAATTTGGCGCCCATCCGTGCTGCACCGCGCCATCCCGCACATCCATCGTGTGTCGTCGCAAGACTGGTATCACAGCGGCGACAGGGAACGTTCACGGCTGCGTGAAGCAATCGAACAAGCCATGCAAGTCGAGCAGCCGCTGCAACCCGGCCCTACTTCAGTTGATACGGAAATCTGCCAATGAGTGGTCCCAAGGTCGTTCGCATTGTTACCCGCGAAGAAATCATCGCCATTTGTGAAGGCCACCTGCAACGCCTGGAGCGCGCCGTGAATCGCTGGCAAACACAGGCCACGAGGCTTGGTGAGCTCAGTGAACAGGAGCGCTCCGCCTCCCTGGAGCGACACGCTCGCCTTCGCGCTCTGCTGGCAGAAGACCAATTGACGGAACTGCAGAAGGCCGTACCAGTTGAAATCGAGCACCTGCGCCTTGATCTGGAGAACCGCGAAGAACGCGCGATCATTCGTACCGCCGAGCGACGCCAACGCGACCGACGCGTCCAGGAAAACGCAAAAACCCTGCTTGATGCTTTGCAAACTAACCCCGAAAGCGTCGATCAAGCCTTGCTGGAGACCCTCTCACAATTGGCCAGCGGCGCCAGTCGTGAAGATGCCGAACGTCTGCTGGCCGAGGGTTTCGCCCACTTGAGCAAGGCAAACGAGGAGCCAACTCTGAGCGATACCCAACGCGCCCTGGCGCAGCAACTCAAGGTCGACGAACCCGAGGTTTCCCTGCGCGAATGGATTGCGGCCCGGGAACCGGATGCAACGCGCGACGCACGGCTGCTACGCATTGACCGCCACATCGTGGAGCTGCAACTGTTGCAAGGTGCTGAATGTGCCGCGCCGTTCCTCTTGGCACTGGAAAGAGCTGAAACGGAAACCGATGCCAAGCGGCGCAACCTGCTGTTTGACAGCCTAGTACTCGACCTCGCCGCGTCCACCCGAAACTTCCGACGCCAACGCGAGTGTCTCGAACAACTGCAGGATCTGGCCAGCGAAGTCAAAACCTACACAGGCATCGAACACGCGACCCTGCTCGATCATATTGGCGCTTTTACAACCGACACCGAGCTTTCGATAACCATCGGATTGATCGAGCAGTGTAAAGCGCTTATCGCTTCCCACTTACAGGACCAGGCCGCCCTCGCCCGCCGCGAAGCCGTGCTCGGCGGCTTGGCTAGCCTCGGCTACGAAGTACGCGAAGGCATGGCGACTGCCTGGGCGCAAAATGGCAAGGTCGTGCTGCGCAAAACCGCTACTCCCGGCTACGGAGTGGAAGTGGGTGGCAGAGCCGACAATGGCCGTCTGCAGGTTCGCGCCATAGCCCTCAGCAGCGATCGCGACAAGGCGCGGGATCGCGACATTGAGACCATCTGGTGCGGCGAATTCCAGCGACTGCAGGACTTATTGAAAGACAAAGGCAGCGAGTTACTCATTGAGCGTGCGCTTTCGGTAGGCGAAGTCCCACTTAAAGAAACGAATATTTCCGAGCCGGGCGTAGAAACAATTACTGCTCAGCAAAAGACACTTCATAAATGAACCGCTAACTACAGGCGCCTTGACCTCAATCGAACTCCAGCCCTTGAGGGTGTCCTTCCTGGAAACTGAACGTCCAAGACAGGGTGAGTCTTTGGCCGATTCTGCTGAAAAAGCCCGAATTTAAGGCTGTAAGAAGGCGACGTTGGCCCTCGTTTCAGAACCTGGTCACCACGTTGCGTGGCTTTCCGGTTCTGCATTGACCGTTGCAGCTTGGTTAATAGGTTAATTTGAGGGTTTTTGCTGATTCCGGGCGTACCTATCCCGTGGTCAGCGGCCCTTGTGAGGTCAGTTTCGCCAGTGGTCTTAAATTCTGTACCGCAGCGGCCAAGGTAAATTCATCGTTTGCACCGCTCATTCCTCGTAGCCTTAATCGATCCAGTTTCAGGATTCGTTTGAGATGAGCGAACAGGACACTACATTTTCATGGCTAGATGCTCTGCCCCCAAGAACTCAGAGCATCAGCTCAACAACAGACTCATCGCTCAACAAACGGCAGCGGTGCATCAGTATCACGACCCACCGCGAACACATTCAAAGTCATCGCCACCAACGAGTAATACCCGAACACCCCGACAAGCTCTACAAGGCCAGGCTCTCCGAACACCTGAATTGCGTTCGCATACAAATCCTCGTTAATCCGACGCGTCTCGTACAGTGACTTGCACAGGCTGTAGACCAACTCTTCGTCCTCGCGCGCAAATTGCGGGACTACTTGTAGTCGCAGTGCTTCAATAACAGAGTCTGTGACTCCCGCCGCACGTGCGATCGGCTCATGAATTTGCCACTCGGCCTGCGACTGCCACCACGCTGCGGTGAACAGTATCGCCAACTCCGTGAGGCGCAACTCGAGTCGCGTGCCATATCGACAGAACGCTCCCAGTTGCTGGGCATGACTGGCCAGTTCGGGACTGTGGATCCAGGCCAGAAAAGGTCCATCCAGGTTGCCCCTCGGGCCCGCAAGAATGTCCTTGAGTACCGAACGCTGGGCTTCATCCATGGATGCTTCAGTCAGTTCGCTCAGCCGCGATTGAATGACCATTACGGTATATCCTCAGAGACTTTTCAACATAAGGTGCAGCGCACGCTTGAGTTTGTCAGCAATCTCATCATGGCGGCCTGCTTTAATTTAGCATGTAGCTTGAGCGCGGGATGGAACGACGCTTCTCACCATCAATTTCAGGAAGCAGCGGCTGGAACAAACTGGCATCGTCTCGCGCAAGGTCATTTCGTTTTCGCCTTTGGCGGTCCAGTATGAAATCACTCAACTAGGTCGAACACTGCAGCAGCCATTTCGCGAACTGCATAAGTGGACGCTTGATAAATTGCCTGATGTTGAAGCTGCACGGTTGAAGTTTGACCAGGGCGCAGAGGTAAGTTTGAGTCAGGCACGGGATTGAATCATCGCAGCGATCAGTGGGTGACAGTTGATCAAGTAAAATGGGCGCCCCGCCCTGCGTAAGCCTATCCGACACCGCCGTTTAAATGGAAACACTTACCTTCATTTACGTCCCATGAAAAGACGGGTATCTCATTAGATTGGAGAAAATAACTCTACAGTGAAACAACCTATAGACGGTGAACCCTTCGAACGCTCGGGGCCTCATATAGGTTGTCGACCGTTCAGGAGTTTGCAACATGCAGAAAATCACTAAAACGCTGGTTCTAATCTTGTGCATTACCGGAGCCATGTCTGGGTGCTTTGACAATTCGGACAGTGACCAGGGAACAAAAAGTAATCCCGATAACGGCTCATCGGTAAGAATGGAGCAACACTAAGCAGGCGCTCCTCTTAAGTTCATCATTTGATATTCAAACAAGGATGAACGTATGTCTTCGTTGAAAATAGCAATCTTAGGTACTCATTGTCCGGCGAAGTGCATCCCTTCGGCCGTACGGAGATGAGCCCGTTTTGCGCCAGCTCTGCGGAGAAGGAACCTTCGATTTGACCGGGTTCATCGAATCCGTCAAGTCAACCGGTTACAACGGGCCTTGGGGTGTGGAAATTCTCTCGGAGAAGTTCAGAAAGAAGCCTTTGAAAGAGCTCGCTAGCGTGTCGTTCGCTGCGTCAATGAGCGCGCTAAGCGCCAGGCCGTAATTCAAGTTATGGAAAGCGAGGTAATGCCAGCGGGGCTGTCCTGCTGGCGCACATACATGACCGCACGACGCTATTTTAATCCAGCGCCCCACGCTCAGCCCGCAACACGAGTTCATCCACGACACGTCGAACCTTCGGTAGCAGGTGACGTGTTTGTGGCCAGACCGCATGAATCGCCACATCGGCCGTACTGTATTTTTCCAGCACCTGAACGAGTCGCCCAGCCTCAAGGTGGTCTCGAACCAGAGAGTTCGGAATCTGACAGATACCGTGCCCAGCAACCGTCATGGAAACGATGGCGTCACCATCACCCACTTCATGGGTGCCCGGTGGAGTAATCCGGATGAGTTCACCATTTGCATTCTGGACACTCCAACTCATCCGCTGTCCGCGACGGAAGCTTACGATACAACTGTGGTGCTGAAGGTCCTCAACAGATTCAGGACAGCCGTGTTTCGCAAGGTATCCGGGCGACGCGCAAATGATCTGCTTCTGCACCGTCAGACGACGTGCAACGAGGCCACTTGAATCTTTCAATGTGCCAAAGCGAATACTGAGATCGATGCCCTCTTCGATCAAATCAATGACGGCATCGCTGAAGGTCACCGTTAATTTGAGATCGGGATTTGCGTCCAGAATTTCCAAGAGTACCGGTAGCACAACGCTGCGGCCGTACGCTGCTGGCAGATCGACCCTCAAGCGCCCACTGGGTGTTTGTTGGTGACTGGTCAGCGACGCCTCTGCTGCCAGGATTTCGTCGACAGCTGCCGAGCAACTCGCAAAATAGGCCTCTCCGTCCACGGTTAGCCCAGAGCTTCGGGTGGTGCGATGGAAGAGTTTGCAGCCAAGCCGTTCTTCAAGCTTCGCAATGCTTTTTCCCACTGCTGACTTGGTGATGCCCAGCCGATCGGCAGCCTTGGTAAAGCTTCCTGTGCGTGCGGCTGTCACGAAGATCAGCACACCACTGAGGGCCTGTTCAATCTGCGCCATTGTAGACTTTTACTCCCTTCTGCAAGAAAGAATAGGCGGTCTTTCTATCCATAGCTCTACCTTAGCCTGTTCCCAAAGTGTTTCCTACCCATTGGGATTTGCAGTTTCTGCACCCGAACGTTCTTCGTGAACGCTTCGTCCAGGCAAGTTAAGAGGACATCACCGCGTTCCACGATCGCAGGTTACCTGCAAACAAGTAGAGAAATACTCAACTCTGTTGCTACTGAGAGCGCCTTTATCAACCTAGAAGATACGGGCAAAGTCACATCTTGAAATATCCATTCCCTGCGAGTCATTGCCGCAACAGGAAGTGGCGAGCACCCATCGCCTTCTTTCTCTCAGGCCCGCGTTAAAGCGCGACGACTCCAACTCAAAAATACACAGGATGAAGACTATGCCTTTAGCTTTATGGGCGCTGGCCCTCAGTGCATTCGGAATCGGAACGACTGAATTCGTCATCGCAGGGCTTCTGCCCCAAGTGGCTGCAGATTTCAATATTTCCATCCCCCAGGCCGGTAATCTGGCAACCGTATACGCCTTGGGCGTATTCGTAGGCGCACCTCTGCTGATCATTCTGGGTACCCGCATTCCTCGTAAACCTATGCTTCTGCTCCTCATGAGTTTGTTTGTCATCGGCAACTTCGTCACGGCAACAGCAAGCGACTTCGATATCGCACTGCTGGGTCGGTTAGTGACCTCTTTGACTCACGGCGCATTCTTCGGCATCGGTGCAATCCTCGCCGCCGACCTGGTTGCGCCGAACAAACGCGTTCAGGCCATCTCGTTCATGTTCTCCGGCTTGACGGTCGCCAATCTGGTAGGCGTTCCGGTCGGCACCTGGCTGAGCCAGGTGATGAGCTGGCGCGACACCTTCTACGCGATCACGATCATGGGTGTGCTGGGCTTCATCGGCGTGTTGATGCTAATACCCAAAATCCCTAACCACGAGCGCCCTCAGATCAAGAAAGAATTCGCAGCGTTTGCGAACCCCCGCGTCTTGCTCGCGATGGGCATCACCGTCTTTGGCCCGGCAGCGTTCTTTACTTCAATCACCTACATCGCACCGATGATGGTCGAAATAGCAAGGTTTGACCCTGGTAGCGTGACGTGGCTGATGGTTGTCTTCGGTCTCGGCCTGTTCGTTGGCAACATCCTGGGTGGTCGTTATGCCGACAAGGCTCTGATGCCACTGCTGTACCTGACGCTGGGTGGCCAGGCAATCGTCTTGCTGATCTTCAGCCTGACCGCTCACAGCCAGATCATGTCGGTGGCCTGCATACTGCTCATGGCAGGTTTTGGCTTCGCAACCGTCTCCCCTATCCAGAAACTCGTCATGGACAAGGCCCGAGCGGCGGGCGCTCCGACCCTGGCATCTGCGGTAAACATCGGCCTGTTCAACCTCGGCAACGCCATCGGTGCTTGGGTGGGTGGCATTGTGATCGCTGCCGGCCTGGGCCTGGCTGCCCCTAACTGGGCAGGTGCCATTCTTTCAATGATTGCGCTCTTGCTAGCTTTGGCATCCGGGGCGCTGGACCGTAAGCACAGTAGCCGGTGAGTTGGCAGGACGAGAATATGTGCCGCAAATGCCCGTCCGGGCCACGGATGCCAAGCCAAGCTATTGATGTCTTGTCCATATAGCTTGCTTAAGCACCCGAAAAGCGCCTGACACCGTGTGACCGTTTATACGGCTGTCACTTGTTCGCAATGGCCAGGCTGGGTTTCAGGTTGATTTTCTCCAGCATGAAGGTAAAACAGTCACCATTCATCCAGCACAGAATATGGAGGGCAGCTTGTCAGGTAAAAAATGGATTCCAGCGGTCAGTCAGCGTTTTGAAGAGTCCATCTGGCGAACGGCCAACTGGCTAAATGAGCCGAACCATTGCCTCGCCTATTCAGACGACTCATTGGAGGTGGTGACTGATTTCCAGACCGATTTCTGGCGGGTAACTCACTACGGATTCATACGAGACAGCGGGCATTTTCTGGGGTTTAAAACCACGGGTGGCTTCACTGCTCAAGTGAGGATTAACGCCGAGTTCCGCGAGCTTTATGATCAAGCCGGGATTATGGTCAGGCTCAATGAGCAGACATGGGTCAAGGCCGGGATTGAGTTCAACGATGGAAATCCGATGATCAGCAGCGTGCTCACCGTAGGCAGATCAGACTGGGCGCCCGGCTCCTTTACAGGAGACCCCGACGACTTTTGGCTTCGTGTGACCGTTTCCGATGGCGTGCTGCGCTTGCAGTATTCAACAGATGGCGTGAGCTGGCCATTGCTAAGACTTGCCCCCTTTCCAGAGGCGGAAAGCTATGAGGTTGGCCCTATTTGCTGCACCCCGCAGCGCGAAGGGTTAAAGGTAAGATTTTCCGAATGGTCTTTGACGCCGCCCTTGGGGCGGGATTTACATGATTTAAGCTAGCTCCGACTTATGTGAGCGCAGACTTAATCTGTAATGCCGGGCTCGGCGCGTGTAGAACCTCCGACCTTCGGTCAGTGATCGCGAGCAAACTGGCAATACCAGCGTCGAAGGGTTCATACACCCTGCTCAGGAGATGCCAATGAAAAGCTTAATGACTCCACTGGCCTTGCTGCTTGGTATGACGGGCAGCCAGGTAATGGCTGACACCGCGTCGAACCCCTTGGTCAGTGAGCGCTGGCAGTCCCGGCCGTTGATCGTCGTGGCACCCAGCGCGAGCGACGCGACCTGGCTTGAATTCCAGCAAGAGCTGATGAAACCTGCCAACCGCGAAGCCTTTGTCGAACGGGAGATGGTGCTGTATTCCGTGGTCGATGGCGTCGGCAAGCGCAACGATCAGGCTCTGGACCCAAAGGCCACGTTGGCGCTGCTCAATACACTGGATGTGAAGTCCGATAGCCCGACACGTCTGCTCCTGGTGGGCAAAGACGGCGGTACAAAAGTGGACCAGTACGCGCCGCTGGACATCAAGGCGATTTTCGCGACCATCGACAAAATGCCGATGCGCCAGAATCGCTAGCTTCGTGCACTCTCAGCTTGTGGAAGTTGGAGCTGGCCGCCTCCAGTGGGCCAGCAATCAACTGAATGCCACTGTATCTCAATGACCAACAACCACTTGCCCGGACTGCCTGTCACCTCCTGCAAAACCATGGACTCGGGCTCGGGATGCAATGGCCAGACTTAGCAGTAAAAGCACCAATAGAACCCACGGAAAAGAGCTCACCCCCCATTGCCCAAGCAACACACCCCCCAGTAATCCGCCTCCTGCAATAGCGCTGTTCCAGACCACAACGTTCATCGAAAGCGCAACGTCAGCGCCCTCACCTGCCGAGTCGGCAAGCGCGGTTTGCAAAAGCGTGGCAGCGCCACCGAAAGTCAGGCCCCAGATAAATACCCCGACGTAAATGGCCGCAGCTGTGTTTGAAAACAAGCCAAGCAATACCGAAACCGCTGCGAAGGTTACGAGGCTGACCAACACGGTTGTCCGCAGATAACGATCAACCAGCCGTCCCGTTACCCATATGCCCGCCAACGCGGCGACGCCAAATGTGAGCAACACCAGATCCACATCATTTGCCAGCCCGGCCTCGGCGACGAAGGGCGCGATATAGGTGTAAAGAATGTTATGAGCCAGCATCCAGGTGAACACGACGCCCAATACAGGGCGCACACCCGGCGTAAAGAACACCTGACGGAGCGCCATGCGCTGTGACGAAGACTGGCCGGGATAGTCCGGCACGTTGACCAATACCCAGACGATCAACACCAGCGTCATTCCGGACATCAATCCAAATGCCATGCGCCAGCCCATGAAACTACCCAGCCAGGTTCCCAAAGGCACGCCGAGCGACAACGCGATGGGCGTTCCCACCATGGCAACCGCCAGCGCGCGGCCTTGCAACCGGGGCACAACCATCCGTCGTGCATAACCTGCGATCAGGCTCCAGGCCAGACCCGCAGACACCCCGGCGAAAAACCTCGCGACCAACGTCAGCCAGTAATTTGAAGACAACGCAGTGATGGAGTTGAAAATCAGAAAGCCGACAATCGTCAACAGCAGGACCGTTCTACGACGCCAGCTTTGTGTAGCGATGGTCAGCGGAATGGCTGCCAGAAGTGAGCCCAACGCGTAAACAGTCACCATCTGCCCGGCAAACGATGCCGATACTCCCAGGCCACTGCCGATCTCGGGCAGCAAACCGGCCGGCAACGTCTCAGTCACGATGCATATGAACCCCGTCATCGCCAATGCGAGTAACGCCCCAAGCGGAAGCTTTTCGCTTTGTTTCTGATCTGCAGTCATTCGAATCTCCCGACTAATATACTGATCGGTATAAATATAGGGAGAAGCTACGGGATGGTCAACGACTTATGTATCGATTAGTATTTAAGTAGCTTCACTCAACTACGTCTGAAGGAGATCCGGCATGGCACAGATGGGACGTCCACGCACGTTTGACCGTGACGTGGCAATCACGCAGGCGCTGCATTTATTCTGGGAGCATGGCTACGATGCGACATCCCTCAGTCAGCTCAAGGCCCACATCGGCGGAGGCATCACTGCGCCTAGCTTTTACGCCGCCTTTGGCTCCAAGCAGGCCCTGTTCACTGAGGTCATGGAGCGCTACCTCACCACCCACGGCCGGGTGACCGACAGCCTGTTTGATGCCGCCCTGCCGCCCAGGGAAGCAATTGAACTGACCCTGCGCCGCTCGGCGAAAATGCAGTGCGAGGCCGATCATCCCAAAGGGTGTCTGGTGTCGTTAGGACTGATGAGCGCTTGCTCGGACGAGAGCAAGGCCATCTCCGAACCGCTCGCACGGGCAAGAAACCTGAACCGTGCGGGTATCGTTGCCTGTATCGAACGCGCCATTAACACAGGCGAATTGCCCGCGACGGTGATGCCGGAAACTCTCGCCGCCGTGTTCGACAGCTTCATGTTGGGCCTCTCGACGCTGGCGCGCGACGGCGTTCCACATGCCACACTGGATGCCGCAGTGACTCAGGTGATGGGGCTTTGGGATAGCTTGCGCATCGTTGCCGAGGAATGAAGGGCCGCAGCCAAGAAGGATGTTGTTTATGCGTCATTGGAATTATAGATATCTTGCGTTAGCGCTATTCCTGTCGGGATTGGCTTTCTCCATATACAAAACATTTCAGGCAGAAGTTGTTCCTATCAAAGAGTATCAACGGGCACGAGCCGAACTCGCCAACATCATCCCACCCGCGGGTGACAGGTTAGGGGATCAGAGTAGTAGCTATCAAACTTACCGGGCGTTCAGCCGCTACGACTATACAAGTGTTCAATCCAAAGAATGGGTCTCATCATTTTTTACGCACCAACTGGAGTCAGCAGGCTGGCTAACGAACCTATATGGCAAAGAAGGAATATTTTTTTGCAAGAACGGACTCAGGGTCGACCTGAGCTACTCGGCTACTCGGCTACCCGCGAGACTCGATATTCCTTAGGTTTCATGCTGGGGGACCAGCCCGGCGAAAGTGACAAGGGCTGCCAAGGCGCCGGATAACGTAGCCTTGAATCTTTTTTCTGTTTGCTTCACCTCCTTCCCGTTGGAAACAAGTGACGTAGAATCCTGGTACATCCGAAATACGATGGATCCTCACACGCCTCCAATCATTAGTTCGAGCTCGATACAGTGACGATTGAATCCTGCAAGTCTCTCTTTCTTACCTCCCTTACTGAGCCAGATGAGGGAGGTCTTCAGTTGGTCGTTCGTGAAGGTCAAGAATGCAGATCCCCTGAGGAAATTGCCAAAGCCAAAGCTTTACAACCGGATCTAAGCTCGCTTTTGGAAAAAGCCACCCTGATAAGGCACGGTCCAGGCTGTAGAGTCTTCACGTTACATTGGCCAGGCTACATATCGTACGCAGTCGAAAATGAAAGCTACTCCCTTAACTGCACCACAGATGAAAGAACGGGGAAGCTGTTCAGACTCTATAGCAAATCAGCCTATCTGGACTATTTAGCGAAAGTGACCTTCGCAAGCGACGTTTATCCCGGACCGTTTAAACATTGGGCTGTCGTTTGTGAGGACCACGTTGTCAATATCGCATCGTGTGACGAACCGATTATTGCCATCCAGACTATTTAGACTGCGGCGTCAAATTGACCCAAAGTGTGCTGACCTACTGCTCGATGGAGCCACTATGTACATAGTCCACGATTCCCGCTCAGACGAAATCCTCAGGCTTGAGCACCTACTGGAGGGGTTCAACTATACCGTCTGGCTCAACACTTACGGGCCTTTTGAGCTGAACACAACGCTTGAGGAGCAACTGTCCCATTCCATTGGTAACGAAGTAATCATTGGCAGCCATTCCAGCGTGACGCCAAGCGAAGCCCGCAGCGAGATTACAGAGCGATTGCTGCACTTGGGAGATGAAGGTTATGGCCCGATAGATCTAACCGCAAAGCACGCAGAAATCCTGAACCTTCTTGAAACCCTATTAAAGAATATCAACCTCGACCACGCCAACACCGTCACTTCGTTTTGGCTCACGAAAGGCCATCCGGCGTACCCGGTATTCTGGGAGTTTTCGTTTGATATCATTTCCGACGGTAAACGATTGATTCTAATGGGTAGCAGCAGCGACTAGCCTACGAAGGCTTGGCTTTCGGACGCCACATTGGATGCCGCAGTGACTCAGGTGACCGGTACTCGCGCAGCGTACGGATCTCAAGAATTGATTGTCGTTTGCCCCATACCATACCGGGTATCACCTCCCACGCCCGCTTTTCGATAAACTTCAGCTTTCGTCTGTCAGTGAGAGCGTCCATGTCTACCAAGGTCATATCCAGAGCAGCCGAGCAAGCCGCCTCACTGGAGAGCCGTATTCGTGGCCGGTATGAACAGATGTCAGCGGTTGAGCAGAAGCTGTCCGACGTAATCCTCGCTTCGCCCGGCCACCTGGCGATGCAGACTGCGACTGAGCTGGCGATCAGTGCCGGTGTTTCCAAGGCCACTACCACCCGCTTCTTCCGCGCGTTGGGCTATGACTCGTATGAGAAGGCTCGCCGAGATGCGCGCAAAGCCAGCACTGGCGGCTCGCCTTTATATTTGCAGCATCTAGGTGAAGATGACCACGACCCTCAGACACTGATTCAGCATCACCTGAATCAGGAAGTCACCAACCTGATCAAAACCTACGAGTCCCTCGCTCAGGCAGATCTGTTTCAGATCGCACAGGCCATCGCCAAAGCCCGTCGAGTCGTACTGATCGGTTATCGCCACAGCCAGACCATCGCCGTCATGTTTCGCAGCAACCTCATCCAGGTCCGCAGCGACATCCTGTTGCTTCCTGCACCCGGCGATTCTCTGGCCGAGTACCTCGCAGGGCTAGACGAGCGCGACGTAGCCATCTGTATTGGCTTGCGCCGTCGTGTGCCGCAGCTTGAAAGTGGCATGGCAGCAATGAATGCCCTCGGCGTACAGATTCTGTATATCTCTGATGTGCTGGCCGGTAAGCCTGCGAAGCTGGCGAAGTGGGTCATACGCTGCCACACCGAGGGCACCCTGATGTTCGACAGCAATTCGAGCATCGCAGGTATCACCAACCTCCTCTGCTCGCTGGTCGGCAGGGAGCTGTCCAGCGAAAAATCGACGCATCTGGCCAACGCCGAGATTCTGCATCAGGAACTGGGCGAGCTGGAATAGATCCCGATAGCGACCTATACGGCACCATAACGGGACGGCCGCGCACCAGCGCGGGGCGAGCCACCCTGGTGCCAAAGCTCATGACCATCCGTACAAGAAACACTGGTTTCATGATTTTATCTTTTGAAACCATTGTTTCTTAAGGCTTGCTGATCTTCTTTCAAGTCCGCAAGCAACGCTGGCACAGAAACTGCGATACCCCTTTGGTCTTCATACCGAACCAAAGGGCGCCATCATGAAAAAAATGTTCCCAGGTATACCGTTTGTTCTGGCTGCAATGACCTTCGGCGCCACGCTGTACGCGACAGTGGCTTCTGCCGATACACTCGATGAAATCAAATCTCGTGGCACGCTGACCGTAGCGATCGACCCAACCTTCGCCCCTTATGAATACACCGATGACAGCGGCGCGATCATCGGCTACACCCCGGCGATCATGGCTGAGGTGGCGAAGACCCTGGGCGTAAAAGTCGAATACCAGAAGATGGCCTTCAGCGGCATTATCCCCGCGCTGATTTCAGGGTCAGTGGACGCCGAAGGCTCCTCCCTGAACGTCACCGCCGAGCGCGCGAGCAAAGTGCTGTTCGTGGCGCCGTTCGGTAAAAGCGTCAACGCGGTCATGACCCGTGCCGATGACAAGCGTCTGGACCCCGCCAGCCTGAAAATCGAAAGCCTCTCCGGCTTGAGCGCAGCGGTTAAAACCACCTCCGCGCCGGAACAACTGGTCAAACAATTCAACGTCGAACTCAAAGCCAAGGGGCTGGCACCGATCAAGATCGTCGGCGTCGACAGTGTCGATCAGACCCTGTCAGCGTTGATGACCAAGCGGGCCGATTTCATCCTCGACGACATCACCGTACTGGGCAGCCTGCGCAAGCAGCACCCTGAAAACCTGCGCCAGGTCGGCGAACTGGGCGACAGCCAGTGGATCAGTTGGGCTACACGCAAAGATGACTTTCGCCTGAACAAAGTCATCAGCGATCAGATCATCGCCATGAAGAACTCCGGCGAATTGCAGAAGCTGCAACAGCAGTATCTGGGTGTGACCTTCGATCTGCCTTCCAGTGACTTCATTCCTGCCAAATGAGAACCCACATGTCCTCCCCTTTCACCCAAGTCCATGTACCGGCCGGGCACGGTCGCACGTTCGAAGTCCGCAGCGGCCAGTTCATCACGGTAATCGACCGGGACGGCCAGCAAGCCGCCGACTTCGTCGCCATCGTCAACGGTCAGCCCGAGCAATATCTTTCGCCCACCCACACCCGTCGACGTTTGAACTCGCTGTTTTTTGCCATCGGCGACAGCCTCTACTCAAACGCCGATGAGCCTTTATTGCAGGTACTGCATGACACCGTTGGTGTGCACGACGCCAACGTTCCAGCCTGTGACTGCACGCGCTTCAGCGTTGACTTCGGGGTCGACGGCCATCGCAATTGCCTGGACAACATGCACGAAGGACTGAGCCATTACGGAGTGCTGCCGGTAAACGTGCCCGAGCCTTTCAACCTGTTCCAGAACGGCCCGGTAACCGCCGACTGCCGGATGCAGGTCACCGATCCGACCAGCAAGGCAGGAGACAGAATCGTCTTTCGTGCCTTGAAAGACCTGGTCTGCGCGGTGTCCTCCTGTCCACAGGACATCATTCCGGGTAACGGGCTGCTCGTTACTCCCATCGACATCGTCATTTCCGATGACGAACCGTCGCACGCCTGAGGCCCCTCCCATGCTGATCATGAAAGAAGCCATCGAAACCCGAGCACCATTGCCACCCCAGTCCGTCAGGGTACCAGCCGCCAGCGCCGGATCAATCCTCGTCAAGCGCGGCCAGTTGCTGCGTGTTACAGCCCTGCAAGACGGCGCCGTGGCAAGCCTGTTCGGCTTTAGCGAACTGGAGCCCAGCGTGCATTTGTCGGTGCATCACACCCGGGTGTTCAGCAACTCGTACGTGCTGGGTGCTGGCATGCGCATGGTCAATAATCGTCGACGTCCGGTTATGGTGCTGGGCAAGGACAGCGTCGGCAAACATGACCTGCTGATGCCGGCCTCCACGACCGCCTTCCTGGCAGCCAACGGCTATCGAGACCAGAAAGGCTGTGTCGAATCGCTCAAAGCAGAGCTGCAACGTCTCGGCCGTCAGCAACCCAAACTGCCGGACCCGATCAACCTGTTCATGAGCGTGCAGCTGGATCAGCAAGGAACGCTGAAGCCGTTACCGAATACGGTCAAAGCCGGTGACTCGGTGACCTGTCGCGTGGTGCTGGACACGCTGTTCGTGGTGTCCACCTGCTGCACGGGCATCGCGGGCAATGATCAACCCGGCGCAGTCGAATTGTCAGTGGCTGAAGACCTCAGTGAATTTCCGGTTTAATCCATGAGTTCATACGCGCAACTGCTCAATGCCCTGCCTGATCTTGCGAACGGGCTGTTGGTCACGCTGGAACTGACGTTGCTTGCCGCCGTTACCAGCTTCGGCATGGGCCATGTCATCTGGTGGCTGCGCGGACGATCGACGCCAATGTGGCGCGGCCTTGGGCATTTGTACGTCAGCCTGATGCGTGGGGTCCCGTCGATTGTCCAGTTGTTCATCGTGTTCTTCTCTCTGCCCCTTATCGGGTTGGGTGGCAAACCCTTGCTGGCTGCGGTACTCGCCATAGGCCTGAACAGTGCCGCGTATGTCGCGGAAATCCTGCGCGCCAACTACCGCAACCTGCCCGGCGGCCAAACCGAAGCGTCTTCGGCGCTCGGGCTCTCAGCCTTTGAAACGTGGTGGCATGTCTCGGCACCGCAAGCCTTGCGTGCCAGCCTGCCCGCGCTGGTCAACGAGTTCACCCTGGTGGTCAAGACCACGCCATTGGCGTCAGTGGTGGCAGTGACCGAACTGACCTACGCCGGGCAACTGGTGATCGCTCGCACCTACGAAGCCACCCCGGTGCTGGCGATCGTCGTCGCCGGTTACCTGCTGATTTGCTGGCCGACACTCAAGCTCGCGCGACGCCTGGAAAGTCGCTTCAACCGCTCCAGGAGGCAATGATGGATTGGTCAGCGATTCTCGATAACGCACCTGATCTGGCAGCAGGCCTGCTGGTGACCTTGCGCCTCAGCCTGATCTCGGCGTGCACCGCCCTTACCTTTGGTGCGCTGTTGGCGTGGGCTCTGCAGCGAGGTCAGCCGTGGTTGCACGCAATAGTGCGCGCCTACATCGACTTCGTGCTGGGCTTGCCGATGCTGGTGCTCATCTATCTGCTGTTTTTCATCTTGCCGGAATATGGCATCACCCTCAGTTCACCGGTAGTGGGGGTTACCGCATTGACCCTGTATTACGGGCCGTACATGGGTGAAGTATTGCGTTCCGCATTTGGCGGCATCGCCCGGGGCCAGTATGAAGCCAGCGCCGCGCTGGGCCTGCGCCCTTGGGAAACCCTGCGTCATGTGTTGCTCAAGCAGGCACTGCCCGTTGCGCTACCGCCATCGATTGGCTTGTTGATAGGCCTGATCAAGGACACCGCGCTGCTCTCGGTAGTGGGCGTGGAAGAGTTCATGTACGCGGCCAGGCAAGCCATCTCCACCAGCTATGCCCCACTGGAAATTTACCTTGTCGTCGCTCTCGCCTACTGGCTGATCACCCTGTTGCTCGATACCGCCGCGGGCGCTGTTGAGCGCCGTCTCAATCGCCATCGTCTGGCCCGAACCTGAATCTGAACTGGAGTTCCCCATGTCTGTAATGCCGACTTCCTCCCTGACCATTCCCGCTGGCCACGGTAAAGCTGTACGCCTGAAAGCCGGGCAATCGGTGCGTGTGATCAATACCCACGGCACCCAAGTGGTGGACTGCTGGGCCTGGAATGCCTATGACCTTGAAGAGTTCATGTGTATGGAAGCGACCCGCGTATGGACTCAACACCTGAATCCAGTGGTGGGTGACAGCTTCGTCACCAGTGCGCGCCACCCGATTCTGACGCTGGTTGAAGACACATCGCCGGGTGTGCATGACACCTTCATGGCAGCCTGCGACCGCCGTCGTTATGAACTGCTCGGCTGCACTCACTACCATCGCAACTGCAGCGATAACCTGTTCGAAGGCATGCTGGAACTGGGCGTGACGCCGCCGCGACGGAACCTGGCTTCGTTCAACATTTTCATGAACATCCGCGTTCAGCCAGACAACATCACCCTGGCCACATTGCCCACAGTCACCGACCCCGGTGACTACATCACGTTGCGCGCGGAGATGGATTGCTTCGTCGCGTTTTCCGCATGCCCGCAGGACATCGTCAACATTCAGGGCCAGGGCGACAACACGCCCAAAGACGCTGATTTGCAGATTATTGACCAGGCATTTCCAGCCATTCAGGTGAAAGGCCCCTGGGTGCCGGACCACGTGAAGTCAGCGCAACAGTGACCAGCGCTTTGCGCGACATTTCAGAGGTAGCGTCATGAAGATTCCCCAACACGCATTCGAAAAATACCTGAACCTGGCAGACGCACGCCTGGGCGCAGTCGCCTTGTCCGTCACGGATGACTGGTTCGCCGACGTCAATCGTCTGTTTCAGCACGCGCCCGCGGTTTTCAAGGCCGATGTATTCGACGACAACGGCAAATGGATGGACGGCTGGGAATCCCGCCGCAAGCGTCACGAAGGTTACGACCATGCGGTGATCCGCCTCGGTGTGGCGGGCACGCTCAAGGGCGTAGACATCGATACCTCGTTCTTCACCGGCAACTTCCCGCCGTCGGCATCCATTGAGGCCTGCTTTCTGGAAGGCGCCGATCCCGACGAAAATACCGTCTGGACCGAAGTGCTCGGTGCAGTGGAGTTGAGCGGTGACAGTCATCACTATCACGCCATCAACGACGATCAACCCTACAGCCACTTGCGCCTGAACATCTTTCCCGACGGCGGCGTCGCGCGGTTGCGGGTCTACGGCATCCCGCACAAGGACTGGTCAAACATCGATCCGAACGAGAACGTGGACTTGTGCGCCGCCCTCAACGGCGGTCGCGCCATCGCCTGTTCGGACGAGCATTATGGCCAGATGGGCAATATCATCAATCCCGATCGCGCCGCCGTCATGGCCGAAGGCTGGGAAACCGCTCGACGTCGCACACCGGGTAATGACTGGGTGATCGTTGCGTTAGGTGTCCCCGGAGTCGTTGAACGCATCGTGGTCGACACGCTGCACTACAAAGGCAATTATCCGGATCGTTTGTCGATCCAGGCCGCCTGCGTAAAAGGCGGCACTGACGGCCAGATCGAAACGCAAAGCCTCTTCTGGCGCGAGCTTTTGCCGGAACAAAAAATGGAGATGGATCGAGAGCATTTCTATGAGGCAGAACTGGCCAGCCTGGGAGCGATCACCCACGTACGATTGAACGTCTTTCCGGATGGCGGGGTTAGTCGATTGAGGCTGTTCGGCAAACCGGCGATTGGGCGATAAAGGTTTACGCGGTGAATCAGGCATGACGCTTCGCGAACAAGTTCGCTCCTACCGGGTATCGCGTTTCGGGTAGGAGGCAACTTGTTGCCGAGAGGTTCTACGCGGTGAATCAGGCATGACGCCTCGCGAACAAGTTCGCTCCTACCAGTTAGCGCGTTTCAGGTAGGAGGCAACTTGTTGCCGAGAGGTTCTACGCGGTGAATCAGGCATGACGCTTCGCGAACAAGTTCGCTCCTACCGGTTAACGCCGTGTCAGGTAGGAGGTAACTTGTTGCCGAGAGGTTCTACGCGGTGAATCAGGCATGACGCTTCGCGAACAAGTTCGCTCCTACCGGGCAGCACATTTCAGGTAGGAGGCAACTTGTTGCCGAGAGGCTTTACGCGGTGAATCAGGCATGACGCCTCGCGTTCAAGTTCGCTCCTACCGGGTAGCGCGTTTCGGGTAGGAGGCAACTTGTTGCCGAGAGGCTTTACGCGGTGAATCAGGCATGACGCCTCGCGAACAAGTTCGCTCCTACCGGGTAGCGCGTTTCGGGTAGGAGGCAACTTGTTGCCGAGAGGCTTTACGCGGTGAATCAGGCATGACGCCTCGCGTTCAAGTTCGCTCCTACCGGGTAGCGCGTTTCGGGTAGGAGGCAACTTGTTGCCGAGAGGCTTTACGCGGTGAATCAGGCCTGACGCTTCGCGTTCAAGTTCGCTCCTACCGGGTAGCGCGTTTCGGGTAGGAGGTAACTTGCTGCCGAGAGGCTTTACGCGGTGAATCAGGCATGACGCCTCGCGAACAAGTTCACTCCTACCGGGTAGCGCGTTTCAGGTAGGAGGCAACTTGTAGCCGAGAGGTTCTACGTGGTGAATCAGGCATGACGCTTCGCGAACAAGTTCGCTCCTACCGGGTAGTGCGTTTCGGGTAGGAGGTAACTTGTTGCCGAGAGGCTTTACGCGGTGAATCAGGCCTGACGCTTCGCGTTCAAGTTCGCTCCTACCTCGGGTAGCGCCTTTCGGGTAGGAGGTAACTTGTTGCCGAGAGGTTCTACGCGGTGAATCAGGCATGACGCCTCGCGAACAAGTTCGCTCCTACCGGGTAGCGCGTTTCGGGTAGGAGGCAACTTGTTGCCGAGAGGCTTTACGCGGTGAATCAGGCATGACGCTTCGCGAACAAGTTCGCTCCTACCGGGTAGCGCGTTTCGGTAGGAGGTAACTTGTTGCCGAGGGGTGTACGCGGTGAGTCAGACCAGATTTTTTTCGAAATAGACCCGTTCGAAACCATGCTCGGTGCGCCGCCCCACCTCGATATAACCAAGCTTGGGGTAAATCAGGAGGTTGTCCGCCATCTTCTCGTTGGTATAAAGATGCACTGCATTGATTCCGAGCTGTCGGCTGGTTTCTTCACAAAAGCGGATCAGTGATTTGCCTACCCCGCGTCCTGTTGCGCTGGGTATGACCGCCACATTTTCCAGCAACACATGCTGTTGCTCGGCATAAAACACCACGAAACCTTCAAAGCTGGCGTTTTCATCGGTTGCCACATAAACGATCCCCGCCGCAATTTGCGCCGCGAAGTCGGCTGTCATGGGCGCAGGTTTGCGACCGATTGCAGGTACATAGCGGGCGTAGGCCTGTTCAGCGCAGTGCCTTATTGCAGGCTCATCTTTTGCTTCAGCGAGACGGATCAAAAATATACCTTCTGTGAGGGACATGGCGTGCGATTGATACTCTGGCAGATCATAAGCGCAGATGTCGACAGGCTGTTTTTCGGGCGACCGGAGTCGGACACACCATGTAAATCGCCAGTTTTTGATAGGCTTATATGAAACCTTAAATGACTTCCCGATACGCCATGGTCAATTCAACCCTTGAGCCCCGCATGAATGTCATCAGCGCCACGATGTACCAATCGAAACACACGAGAGCTCCACACCCGGTGCTCACCATTGACTCCATTCCACTGGCGAACTGGATCAAAGGCGTCGTTTACGACGGTGAGGGCAACGACGAAACCAACGGACTGGTTCCTGCGCAAGGCTGGTTGATTGACGACGATGACTCGAACTACGCGTGGAGGATTCTAGAACCTGTCATGGAAGACTGTTCGACCATCGTGCCACTGTTGGTCTGTTCGGACGACATGGACCTGAGCTGCACGGTTGCGGTGGTTGAGCAAGTGATAAGGGGTGACACTGTCATTTGGGAGCGTTTTGGTCGAGCCGTCGATACCATTTCCGGCGTCATCACTGCGGTGGACTGGAATCAGATGAATCAGCGAGTGTCTTTCCCTAGAGCTCAGTTTCAAGAGGCGCTGTCAGAATTCAAAAGGCTGACCGAGCATGAGTGGGCCTGAGTGCGACCGGCCAAAAGCGGTCAGACGATTGTCGGTCGCCGCTTCACATGCCCCCTCTGGACACGCAATCAAGCTGAGGCACTCTCTGACGCTTTCGCAACACGAGGCCAGGTATGTTCGATCACTCCACCTACCCTGAAATCGCTGAATGGTTCGCCAGCTTCGGAGTCGACGAGGTGTCATACAGTGTCTGCTCCATTGACCTGAGCAACGAGCCGCCTGAGCACTGGTTCTATAGGCGCAACAAGTTGCGGCCTGAAAGTCTGAAACTCGATCTGAACATCCCGGCCAACGGGAGCTGGCGGGTCGACCTGTCTCGACATGACAATCTGTTCAACGTTCAGTGGCGCTCGAATGACGACCTGCGCGTCGAGTCTCAGGAGCTGCGCTACCGCAAGCTGATCAAGTGGCCGCGATTACACAGCCTCATGGAATTCCCCCTGCTTGCCGAGCAACTGGAGCAGTGCCTAGGGGTGCACTTCCTGCGTCATGCCAATGTCGGGGCGCGCTTGCTGGAACCCGAGGTCTTGGCGCGCAATCCAAACATCCGGCAATGGTTGGCACCCTGTGCCGACACTTTGGGCTGGAACCGGAAAATGCAGCCGGAATAAGGTGGTACCCGAACCGCTGGGCACCAAAGCGGTTGATCTACAGACTTCACTCTCGGGCAGTAAGCTCGATTGTCTGATGGATGATTAACCCTCCAGTCGCCAACCCATCAACTCAATGCACGAACGAGTACCCAATGGATTGTGTCATTCGAAACGCGATAAATACGGACGCCCCCGCCATCAGCAGGATTATCGTGGCAGCACTGCGCGAATCCAATGCTCAGGATTATTCGTCAGACATCATCGAGCGCGTACAGCAAAGCTTTTCACCCACGGCGATTCTGCACTTTATGACCTGCCGCCAGGTGTATGTCGCGTGCTTTGATGATCATGTCATTGCAACCGCAAGTCTTGATCAAGACATCGTGCGCAGTATGTTCGTTGACTCGCCCCATCAAGGGAAAGGCATAGGGCATCGACTGATGTCGACTCTCGAGGCAGTCGCAACGCAGAGCGGGATCAAACGGTTGCGGGTGCCCTCCTCGATCACGGCTGAAGGGTTTTATCTGTCGCTGGGCTTCCAGAAACTCAGGGACGAGTTCCATGGCGCAGAGCGCACGATCATCATGGAAAAAGTTCTGAACAAGTAACTTCCCACCCAATCAAAAATCCTTAAGCCGCCTTTAAGTGCAAGAATCTTCGCACTGGATCGTTTTGGAGATCACCATGCTTCGCGCGTTTGAACAATGGCTCGACCCCTTTCCACCTGACGAAGTACCGCCGCCGCCCGACGGCCTGGCGCGGTTTCTCTGGGCCTGCACGCGGGGTGCCCGTGGCTACATCGTTGCGTTTGCGCTGCTCAGCGCAGGTGTTTCGATTTACGAAGCCTGGCTGTTTTCATTCCTCGGGCAGGTCGTGGACATGCTGTCGACCTGGCAGGCCGGCGGCGATGCGGCCGCTCAGGAAAGCAGCGTGCTGTGGAGCATCGGCATCATATTGGTCACCAGCATCGGGCTGGTGGCGTTGCGCACGATGGTGCAGCACCAGGTCCTGGCGATCAATTTGCCCTTGCGGCTGCGCTGGGATTTCCACCGATTGATGTTGCGACAAAGCCTTTCTTTCTTCTCGGACGAGTTCTCTGGCCGGGTCACCACCAAGGTGATGCAAACGGCGCTGTCCGTGCGCGAGGTGCTGTTTACCCTTATCGAGATCGCCCCCGGGATCGGGGTTTATTTCATTGCGATCATCGCATTGGCCGGTAACTTCGACCTGAGATTGATGCTGCCTTTCATTGCCTGGATCGCGTTGTTCGGTCTGGCCATGCGGTACTTCGTGCCTCGCCTGGGCAAGGTCGGCCAGGAACAGGCCAATGCGCGTTCATCAATGACCGGACGCGTTTCGGACGCCTACACCAACATCACCACGGTGAAGCTGTTCTCGCACTCGAAACGTGAAGCGCATTTCGCGCGTGCAGCAATGGAGGACTTCAAGGTCACTGGTTTGCGCCAGATGCGTCTGGTCAGCCAGTTCGAGATCGTCAACCAGGCTTTGGTGGTGGCGTTGATAATGGGTGCAGGCGGTTACGCCCTGTGGCTGTGGCATCAGGGTGAGGTCGGTACGGGTGCTGTGGCGGCGATTACCGCCATGGCGTTGCGCATCAATGGCATGTCCCACTGGATCATGTGGCAAATGACATCACTGTTCGAGAACATCGGCACCGTTCAGGATGGCATGGCCACTTTGACCCGCGGCCCCAAAGTTCAGGACGCGCCAAACGCGGCCACGCTGGTGACAAAGGGCGGCGCGGTCACCTTCGACAACGTGAGCTTCAACTACAACGGCGAACGTCAGGTACTGGATGCCCTGAACCTGACTATTCGTCCGGGCGAGAAAATCGGCCTGGTGGGTCGCTCCGGTGCTGGTAAATCAACCTTGATCAACCTGCTGTTGCGTTTCTATGACGTGGACAACGGCACGATCAGCATCGACGGGCAAAACATCGCGCACGTTACTCAGGACAGCTTGCGCAGCGCCATTGGCATGGTGACGCAGGACACTTCCCTGCTGCATCGTTCCATCCGCGACAACATCGCTTATGGTCGGCCCGACGCCACCGACGAGCAAGTCCGTACTGCCGCGGTCAACGCCCAGGCCGATGGGTTCATCAGCCAGTTGAGTGACAAGCAAGGCCATTCCGGTTACGACACCCTGGTGGGTGAGCGTGGTATCAAGCTGTCGGGCGGCCAGCGTCAACGGGTTGCAATTGCCCGGGTAATGCTCAAGAACGCCCCGATCCTGCTACTCGACGAGGCCACCAGCGCGCTGGATTCGGAAGTCGAAGTGGCGATTCAGGAAAGTCTTGATGAAATGATGCAGGGCAAAACCGTGATTGCCATCGCTCATCGCCTGTCCACCATCGCTGCCATGGACAGGCTGATCGTCATGGATGACGGTCGTATCATTGAACAAGGCACCCACGCCGAGTTGCTTGCCAAGAATGGTACCTATGCGCGGCTATGGCACCATCAGAGCGGCGGTTTTCTGGGAGAAGATCAGGGCGTGGTCGAGACTACAGAATAAGCTTTGAGCTGAGCGGTTGACTGGGTAATTTGCGGCGGTGGCTATCGTCGATAGCCACCGCCACATGCCATTTGCGACTTGACCGACATCCAACGAATTCAGCGCTTGAGTTTGCGCTTGTTGCGGTACTGGTCGATCACCACCGCAATCACGATGATCAAGCCCTTGATGATGTCCTGTATGTAGGCATCCACACCGACAAAGGTGAACCCGCTGGCCATTACGCCAAGGATCAGCGCACCGATTACCGTGCCGGTGATGCGCCCTACTCCGCCCGCCAGACTGGTGCCGCCGATAACCGCGGCAGCAATCGCATCCAGCTCGTAGGACATGCCCATCCCGGCCTGACCGGTGGCCGCACGTGCCGAGGCCACGACACCGGCCAGCCCCGCGAGCAAACCGGCGATGCTGTAGACGATGATCAAATGACGCTTCACGTTGATCCCCGACGTGCGCGCCGCCTGCATGTTGCCGCCAATGGCGTAGGTGTACTTGCCGTATTTGGTGTAGCGCAAAGCAATATGGAAAATCACCGCCACTACCAGAAAGATAATCACCGGCATCGCACCATGACCAATGGCCGTGTACGAATCCGAAAGCATGCTCACTGGCTGGCCTTCGGTGTAATAACGGGCCAGGCCACGGGCCGAAACCATCATCCCCAGGGTCGCAATAAACGGCGGGATACCCGTGACGGCGATGATGCTGCCATTAATTGCGCCCGCCAGTAGCCCCACACCAAGCCCCATCGCCACCGGGATCCAGACCGGTAAGTCCGTCAGGCTGGGAAACACCGCCCGGGAAAAGTCAGAGGTTTGCGCCAGGCTGGCGGCAATCATCGCAGACAACGCCAGCACTGATCCCGAGGACAGGTCGATGCCCGTGGTGATAATCACCTGAGTCACGCCGATTGCCAGCAGGCCGATAATCGATACTTGCAGGATCATCAGCACCAGGCGCTGGGAGTTCATCAGGAAGCTTTGATCGCGCACGATCCAGCCGAACAGTTCAAACACCAGACCAATGCCGATCAGCACAAGGAAGATGCTGAGTTCGGTAGGCATACGTCGACGATTTTTGGTCGGCACGGTGGCCGATTTGTTTTCCGTTATTGCGTTCATAACCCGTCACCTTTTTTATTCTGCTTATTCTGTGGATCAGTGGAGCGCCGTCATTCCGGAAGCCAGTTGCATGACTTTTTCCTGGGTCGCTTCATCGCGATCCAGGATGCCCATCAGTTCGCCCTCATGCATCACCATGACCCGGTCACTCATGCCCAACACCTCCGGCAACTCAGAGGAAATCATGATCACTGCCATGCCTTCACTCGCAAGGAAAGAGATCAGGCGATAGATCTCGGCCTTGGCGCCAACGTCGATGCCCCGGGTGGGTTCGTCGAGGATCAGCAAGCGCGGGTTGGTCATCAGCCAGCGCGCCAGCAAGGCTTTCTGCTGGTTGCCACCGGACAGCGTGTCGATGCACTGTTCAAGGGAGGGGGTTTTCACCCGAAGTTTCTTGCACATGTCCTCGCACAACACGCGCAGGGCTTTTTGTTGAATAAAACCGTGGCCCGAATAATGCGGCAGCACCGCCATCTCCATGTTTTCCAGCACCGACAGGCATGGGAACAGGCCACTTAGCTTGCGATCCTCGGTCAGCAGGGCAAAGCCTTTGTCGATCGCCATGTGCGGATCGGTAATACGCAGCGCCTGACCGTCGAGAAGTATCTCGCCGCCACTGGCGGGGGTAATGCCAAAAATGGTTTCCGCTACATTGGTACGGCCCGAGCCCATGAGTCCGGCGATGCCCAGAATCTCGCCAGTGTGCAGATCAAAGGATACGTCCTTGAACACGCCGTCCAGGCGCAGGTCTCGTACCGATAAGAGCAAATCGCCGATGGGCTTCTCGCGCACCGGAAACAACTGGCTCAGCTCACGGCCCACCATCATCGAAATAAGGCTGTCGCTGTTCATGCTGTCGGCGCGCTGCAGGCCGATGTAACGACCATCGCGAAATACCGCCACCTCATCAGCAATAGCGAACACTTCGTTCATTTTATGGGTGATGTAGATGATGCCTTTGCCCTGAGATTTGAGGTCGGCAATGATCGAAAACAGGTGAGCCACTTCCTTGTCGGTAATGGCAGAGGTCGGCTCATCCATGATCAGGATGTCGGAGTCATAAGACACGGCCTTGGCGATCTCGACCATCTGCCGTTCAGCGATGCTCAGATTGCCGACATGCTCCTCAGGATCGAGATTGATGCGCAGACGGGCCAGCAGTTGGGCGGTACAGCGGTGCATTTCACGGTGGTTGACCATGTGCAGGCTGTTGAGCTGTTCGCGGCCGATCCAGATATTCTCGGCGATGCTCATGTGGGGCATCAGGTTGAGTTCCTGATGGATCATGGCGATCCCGGCCTTCTGGGCCGACAGCGGTGTTTCAAACACTATCGGTTTGCCGCGCAGACGAATTTCACCGGCATCAGGCTGGTAGATACCAGCGATGATTTTCATCAGCGTCGACTTGCCTGCGCCGTTCTCACCCATCAGCGCCAGCACCGAGCCCGGTCGCACGCGCAGTTGCACATCGTCCAGGGCAACAACGCCGGGGAAGCCTTTGCTGATATTGACGATTTCCAGCAGGTAAGGCTCTTCCGGCAGCCGGGGCTGGATGGCGGGAGGCTGCGAGACAGTCGCTTGAGCGAACATAAAGCGGTACTCCATCTGCGAGGCGGCCGAAGCCGCACTGTCAGCTGATTGTTTTGTTGTTATGCCAGGGCTATTTGAAGTCTTTGACGTTATCCGGAGTGATCAACTTGAACGGGATGACGATGTTCTGTTCGATCGTCTCTTTTTTCGCCATCCGGCGTGCCGCCTCAAGGGAGCCGACGCCCTGGCCTTTGGCATCCTGAAACACCGACACGGTCATCTCGCCTTTGGAGATCGCGTTCAGGCCATCCGGCGTGCCGTCCACACCTGCAATCAATACGCTGCCCGGCTTGGTACCGGCCGACTTGAGCGCCATGGCTGCACCAATTGCCATTTCATCGTTATTGGCAAGCACCGCGTCAAACTCACGCCCTTGAGTCAGCCAGTCGTTGACCAGCGTCATGCCTTTGTCGCGCAGCCAGACGCCGCTTTGTTCCTGTTCAATCTTGATGCCCGGGTACTTGGTCAGAACTTCCTTCACCCCCTTGGTGCGGTTGGTGGTGGAGTTGTTAGCCAGGTCACCCAACAGAATCACGATCTTGCCCTTGCCGCCGAGCTTATCGGCGATGTACTGCATTTGCAGCCTGCCCGCCTCTTCGTCATTGGACGTCACAGCGGCAACCCCCTTGGGCAGGTCGGCCTGGTCCGGACGGCGGTTGACATACACCAGAGGGATACCCGCCTCGATTGCCGCCTTGCTGATCCGCGCTGTGGACGCCGTATCGACCGGGTTGACGATGATTGCATCGACTTTCTGGCTAATGAAATTCTCGACCTGACTCAGTTGCTTGACCACGTCGGCACGTGCGTCTTCGAACTGCAGTTGCACACCGTCGCCCTTGGGATAGGACTTGGCTTGCTTGTCCATGTGCTCACGGACGTTGGTCAGATAGGTGTCGTCGAACTGCGACATGCTCACGCCGATCTTCAGATCGGCAGCCGTGGCAAATCCGCTGGCGAGCAACAGGGACAAAGCCAGCGCGGTAAAACGGATCGGGGTCTTCATGAACGGTCTGTCTCCAGTATTTTTGTTTTTAAGACGTTGCGTTGATCAGAACGGCTGGTGCGAAGTCAGCAGTCGAACCACTGGTGCACCTGGAATACAGGGAATCCCGGCGCCTTTGTGTTCGACACGCAGCATGCTGGGAAAGGGGATGCGGAATGGCCGGGCGCTTGGCAGAACGCGGGGCTTGCAGACAGGGCATTAACTCGCAGTACAACGTTGAAGACTTTCATCTGACGGTACCTGGTTGTTTGATCTTGTTTTTGTAGAGTCGCCCAAATCTGATTCGGGACGTACTTCATGCAACCTGAAAAACACTTTATTGGAAAATAATTTCTATATCAATATCTTTTAGAATTTAATTCCATTTTTATTGAGACCACCTGTCCATGCTTGGCATGCATTGAAATAAAACCTGTCAGACGACAGTACCAGGCTACCTGCGTGCATATTCCGATCGGGTCTCGTCAATGAAATCAGCCGTAGAAGCGCGGACGTTCCGGCAAGCTGACCTTCACAATCTGCTCACTGCCTTGCGCTTCGATACATGCATCTGCGGCCACCGCTGCCGCAAACCCATCCCACGCAGAAGGTCCACCGACTTGCCCGGCGCGCACTCCATCGATAAAAGCCTGCAATTCCACGTCATAGGCACCAATGAAGCGATCCTTCCAGTCCATCAGGATTGCGTTGGACAGCTTTGCGCCGCTGCGTAATTGCACCTGGGACGGTTCAGGCAATTTGGCGATACCGGTCTCCCCCACCACTTCGCACTGAATGTCATAGCCGTACTGGCAGTTCACGAACACCTCTACATCAATACGCGTGCCCCTCGCAGTTTCCAGCAGCACGATCTGCGGGTCACGCAGGTGAGCCAGGGCTTTGCTGGACTTGCGCGGAAATACCACTTGCACCGACACGTAGTCATCGTTGAGCAGCCACCGCAACACATCCAGCTCGTGGATCAGCGTGTCAGTGATCGCCATGTCGGTCCTGTAGTGCTCGCCCACTGTCGGGTTGCGGTGCGCGCAGTGCAACATCAACGGCTCGCCGATCTGGCCGCTGTCGATCACCGCTTTCAATGCGCGATAACCTTCATCGTATGGGCGCATGAAACCGACTTGTACCAGGCGCTTGCCGTGAGCCACTTCTGCGTCGACGATAGCGCGGCAGCCAGCAGCGGTGACTGCCAGAGGTTTTTCGCAGAACACCGGTTTGCCAACGGCAATGGCGGCGAGCACAAACTTTTCGTGGCTCGGCCCCCATGAGGTCACCAGCACGGCATCGACCTGTGGCGAATTGATCAGCGCATGTCCGTCGGGGTACACCTCGGCGTCCAGCTTGAGGTCGGCAATCACCCTGGCGGCCTGCTCGAGGTCTATGTCGGTGACCGCAACGACCTGGCTATTAAGCAAAGTCTGGCTGCAACGACGAATATGGTCACGGCCAATAGCGCCGGTACCGATCACTCCTAGCTTCAACGACATACACAGTTCTCCGATCAAAAAATAACTGACTGATTTGGAATTCATTTCTGTAGGAGCGCTCTTGGTCTGGGCCGCATCCGGACGATGCGGTGCGTCAGCGAAAAATGCGTTCCCTGACCAGATCCCATCGCGGGCAAGCGCGCTCCTACAAGTCCCCGTTTGCAGCGCGACAGCGTGGTGCCGGGAACGCCGCGGCGACTCTTGCTTTTAGTACTGCCGGGCCTTGGCCAACTGCTCATTGATTTTTTTCGCTGCGGCATTGGTGCGTTCGCTGGTGGACTCCTGCGCCACACCCACCCGCCACCACGACAGGTAGCCGTGGATCATGGTCTTGGGCAGTACCTTGATATCAATCAGGGTCGAGACGGTTTGAGTACGCGCATCGGCTAAAGCGGCCTGCAGTTGCTCGACGGTGCTGACCTTGTAGGTCTTGCAGCCATAGGCCTGCGCGCTCATGGCGAAATCCACTGGTACCAGGCCGCCATCGAGCTTGCCGCTCTCGGGGTCGCGGTAGCGGAATTCGGTGCCAAAACTGTCCATGCCATTGCCGATCTGCAGGTTGTTGATGCACCCGAAAGCCATGTTGTCGAGCAGCACAACGTTGATCTTGCGCCGCTCCTGAATCGAGGTGACCAGCTCTGAATGCAGCATCATGTAAGAGCCGTCACCGACCAGGGCGTAGACCTCTTTGGTGGGTTCGGCGAGTTTCACGCCAAGGGCGGCGTTGACCTCATAGCCCATGCACGAATAGCCATACTCGACGTGGTAGGTGTTGACGCCCTTGCTGCGCCACGCGCGCTGCAGATCACCCGGCAGGCTGCCGGCCGCAGCGACGATGATCGCGTCGTCGGCCAGCGTTTCATTCAACACGCCGAGCACCTGGCTCTGGGTCAGGCACGAGCCAGTCAACTCGATGAATTCACGCAATACCGCACGATCAAGACGGTCATCAACCTCTGGCACGAAGTTGTCGCCCTGGTAGCGAACCTCATAAACCCGGTCCACTTCCGCCTCCAACTGCGCCTTGGCAGTGCTGATCTGCTCACCCCAGCCGGAACGGTAATCACCCAATAGGTCAGTCAACGCCTCAAGCGCGAGGTGTGCGTCGGACAGCACTTGCACGCCGTCCAGTTTCAACGCGTCGCAAGGGTTGATATTGATATTGAGAAACTGCACGTCAGGGTGCTTGAACAGCGACTTCGACGACGTGGTGAAGTCGGTATAACGCGTGCCGATGCCGATGATCAGGTCCGCCTGCGGTGCCAAAAGATTTGCGGCAAGGCAACCGGTTTCGCCGATACCGCCGAGATTCAGCGGGTGGCTGGAAAGCACTGCACTTTTCCCGGCCTGGGTTTCGGCAAACGGAATACCGAAACGCTCCGCAAATGCCTGAAGTGCAGCATTCGCACCGGAGTACTTGACCCCACCACCACAGATGATCAGTGGGTTGCGTTTACCGTGGAAGGCTGCCAGGGCATCGCTCATCATCGCTTCAGTCGGTGGTCGACGATCCAGACGATGTACACGTCTCTGCAGGAAGTAATCGGGATAGTCCCAGGCCTCGGCCTGTACGTCCTGCGGCAGAGCCAGGGTGACAGTGCCGGTTTCTGCCGGATCGGTCAGTACACGCATGGCGTGGATTGCCGCTGTCATCAACTGTTCTGGGCGGTTGATGCGGTCCCAGTATTTGCTCACAGAACGGAAAGCGTCGTTAGTGCTGATGCTCAGGTCATGAAACTGCTCGATCTGCTGCAACACCGGATCAGGCTGTCGACTCGCATACACATCGCCGGGCAACAGCAGCAGCGGAATACGGTTGGCCGTGGCAGTTGCGGCAGCGGTTAGCATATTGGCCGCTCCCGGGCCTACCGACGAGGTACACGCGTAGATCTTGCGCCGCAGGTGTTGTTTGGCAAAGCCGATGGCGGCATGGGCCATGCCCTGCTCATTGCGTCCCTGATGCACCACCAGATCGCCGCTGTTCTGCTCAAGGGCCTGGCCAAGGCCGAGCACATTGCCGTGGCCGAAAATCGTGAAGACTCCGGCGACAAACTTGCTCTGCACACCATCGACTTCGATGTATTGGTTATCCAGGAACTTCACCAGGGCCTGAGCCATGGTCAGTCGCGTTGTAGTCATGTCGCGCCCCCTTATTGGTTTTTCTGGAGGACGCAGCAGGCGCCCGATGCCTGCTGAATATCCACCGGGGAACGCTTGAGCGCGTCCCTCCGGTCAAGGGCAAAACGTAGAGACGTTTGCATTATTGTTGTGCTCCACTATTTGTTATGCGCCGCTATTTTTTATACGCCACTGGGAAATGTCACTTGGCCGTCGGCATGCTGAACTCAGGGCCCTTGGCAATACTGTCGGGCCAGCGTTGCATCACGCTTTTGTAACGGCTGTAGAATCGAATCCCCTCTTCCCCATAGGCGTGATGATCGCCAAACAACGAGCGTTTCCAGCCACCGAAGGAATGCCAGGCCATGGGCACCGGGATCGGCACGTTGATGCCGACCATGCCCACCTTGATGCTGCGGGCAAAGGCTCGGGCAATGCCGCCGTCGCTGGTGAAGCAAGACACGCCATTGCCGAATTCATGGGCGTTGATCAAGGCCACTGCGCTGGCGAAATCTGCCACGCGCACAATGCCCAGTACCGGTCCGAAAATTTCTTGCTGATAGATGCTCATTTCCGGGGTGACGTTATCGAACAGCGTCGCCCCCACGAAGAACCCGCCCTCCGCGCCCGGCACCTTGAAGCCACGCCCGTCGACAAGCAGTTTCGCTCCTTGGGCCACACCCTGATCGATAAAACCCTCGACTCTGGCCTTGTGCTCTCCCGTGACCAACGGCCCCATATCGCTGTCGTTGTTCATGCCGTTGCCGACCTTCAGCCGGTCGATGCGCGGCAGCAATTTGTCGATCAGCTTGTCACCGACATCGCCAACAACAACGGCAATCGAGATCGCCATGCAGCGCTCACCTGCCGAGCCGTAGGCCGCGCCAATCAGTGCGTCTGCCGCCTGATCAAGATCAGCGTCGGGCATCACGATCATATGGTTCTTCGCACCACCCAAGGCCTGCACGCGCTTGCCGCGTTGGGTAGCCTCCTGATAGATGTACTCGGCAATCGGCGTTGAGCCGACAAAGGAAATCGCTTCGACGTCCGGATGCTGCAGCAAACCGTCGACCGCGCTTTTATCGCCTTGAACCACGTTGAATACGCCCTCGGGCAGTCCGGCTTCGGTGAGCAGGCGCGCCATCAGCAAACTGGCGGAAGGATCGCGCTCGGACGGCTTGAGGATGAAACAGTTACCGGTGGCCAGAGCCATCGGGATCATCCATAGCGGCACCATCACCGGAAAATTGAACGGCGTGATGCCGGCACATACGCCCAAGGGCTGGCGCACGCTCCAGTTGTCGATCCCCCCGCCGATGTTGTCGCTGAAACGGGTGGTCAACAGGTTAGGCGCACCGCAGGCGTACTCGACGATCTCGATACCACGGGTCACCTCACCTTTGGCGTCGGAAAAGACCTTGCCGTGTTCGCGGCAGATGATCCCGGCCAACTCGTCATGGTGCTGTTCAAGCAGCTCCTTGAACTTGAACAGGACCCGCGAACGACGCAGGGATGATTGCTCCGACCATTCCGGAAACGCCTTGAGGGCCGAGGCGACGGCATCATCGACGGTCTTCTGGCTGGCCAGGCCTACGCGCGCCTGGACCTCGCCCGTGGCCGGATTGAATACCTCGCTGAAACGCTCGCTTGCGCCGTCTTGCACTTGTCCGTTGATGTAGTGGCCGATTACCTGAATGCTGCCCATTGTTCTTGTTCTCCGTCGAAAAGGTTAGAGATCGAGCAGCCAGCTGTGCTGCGGGTCATTATGGAAATGCCAGGCGCGTTTGGGACCGGCCATCACATTCAGGTAATAAGACTCGTAGCCATACGGCACGCTCACCGGGTGATACCCCTTTGGCACCACCACCAAGTCGCTGTTTTCCACGGCCATTGCCTCGTCGATGCT
Source organism: Pseudomonas sp. ICMP 561 (assembly GCF_002699985.1). Lineage (GTDB taxonomy): Bacteria > Pseudomonadota > Gammaproteobacteria > Pseudomonadales > Pseudomonadaceae > Aquipseudomonas > Aquipseudomonas quasicaspiana. The sequence goes on from NZ_LKBT01000018.1 coordinate 76,466, forward strand.
GCGGTCATCGGTGTAGACGCGCTGGAACACATAGCCCTGGGGCGGATTGATCTGGTGGTAATAGGTTTCTTCAAGAAAGCTCTGGTGCGGCAGGTCATCAGTGTCGTGTTTGTGCGGCGGGTAACTCGACGAATGCCCAGACGGCGTGCGCACTTCTACGACCAGCAGTGAATGCGCTGGCTCGCTGTCCGGCAGGATGTCGCACACATAGCGAGTGTTGGCACCTTTGCCGCGCACGCTGCGCTTGCAGGCTTCGGGTCGAATCAGCCGCGGCTCATAGCCCTGCGCACCCGGCGCAGCGCAGACGGCGATCTGCACGTCGCTCAAGGCAGTCACCTGAGCACTTGTGCCCGGCGGAAGGTAAGCGGCAAAAGGCGACTTGTCGTCAAAGACCGACTGACGATCCCCCAGATTTTGCCAGTTGAAGGACTCACCCTCGATGTTCACGCGACCGCAGAGCAGCACCAGGCAAAGCTCCTTGTCGCCAGCACTGACCGGCAGGGTTTCGCCCAGACTCAGGTGATACGCAGCGAAACCTACGTAATCCAGACGGCCGTCTTCCAGGGCGACCATGGTTTGTCCATGTTTGTTGCTTTTGACCAACAGACTCATTGTCCAACCCTCTCGTTGAGAAGTGCACGCAAAGTGTCATAACCCTTTTTGGCGTAGATGTAGCTGGGCGCCACGGCCGGGTCCTGCTCGGCTTCCACCACCAGCCAGCCCTCGTAGTTCGCTGCGAGCAGTACGTCCAGCAACGACGCGAAGTCGATATCGCCATCGCCGGGCACCGTGAAGGTGCCGTTGACGATGCAGTCGGGAAAGCTCCACATCTGATTCCGAGCCAGCTGCACCACCGGTTTGCGCACGTCCTTGAAATGAACGTGACAGACACGGTCGATGTGTTTGCGCAGCACTTCGATGGGCTCGCCACCGCCCATGTAGCAATGGCCCGAGTCAAAAAGCAGGCCCACTTCAGGGCCCGTCCGGCGCATGAGCTGGTCGATGTCTTCAGGGGATTCGACGTACGCGCCCATATGGTGGTGGTAGGCAAGACGCACACCTTGCGACAAGGTGAAGCGCGCCAGTTCGGTGAGTTTGTTAGCGTAATCTTGCCAGGCCTGCTCACTATGAAAGCGTGGTCGTTCGATAAGGCGGATGGGTGAACCCTGGATAGAGTCGGCGACTTCGCCATAGACCAGCACTGAAGCGCCATTTTGCCTGAGCAGGTCGAGGTGTCCGGCAATGGCGTCGATCTCTTCGGCTACTGAACGACGAGCCAGACGGCTGGAGTACCAGCCGGAGACCAGAGCCAGGCCATAGGGCCGCAGCACATCACCAACGCCCTTGGCGTCTTTGGGAAATTTGCCATTGAGTTCGAAACCTTCGTAGCCGATGTCCTTGCCTTCTTCAAGGGCAGTGCTCAAAGGCGTCTCACCGCCCAAGGCCGGCAGATCGTCGTTGCTCCAGGAGATCGGGTTGATGCCAATTCGGATTGCGGGCATGGCTGCACCTTTTATTGTTTTCAGAAAGCAATGAGAGCTGCTTTATTCCGCCTCAGGCCCGCGCGCTGCGCCAGGCATTGATCAACTGTTCGAACGTGGCCTGCACCTGCTGAATCAGGGTTTCATCATCAATGTCACCCGCCATCCACGCCCGGCTCGGCTCCTGAAAAATCGTGCGGCCCACAGCAAAACCACGGCAGGTTGTGCTCTGACTGGCTTGCCTGAAGCCATCAGCAAGGGATTCGATTGACGCGTTAAGCCCCAGCAGTACAACGCCGCGGCAATACGCATCGCGCTCCTGAATCAGTTCGTCGAGGTTTTTCCATTCCTCGGCTGACTGTGCCTCGATCTTCCACCAGGCCGGGTAGATGCCCAGGTTGTAAAGGCGCTTGATGCTGCGATAAAGCACATCGGGATAAGTGGACGGATGATCCTTGGGCGGAATGACTTCCAGCAGCAATTCGTGACCGCTGACCAGAGAAGCCTCGTACACCGCCTTGAGTTGCGCCTCCTGCTCCAGACGCAACAAAGGTTCGTCATCGGGATGAAACTGCACCAGACACTTGATGATCTGCTCCTGAGGCCAGGCGATCAGGTTGCTGCCAAGCGAGCGCCCGTGCTCAAAGCCCAACGGACGCGAGTTCTGAATCTCCACCGGACGGGCGATCCACCATCCGCGGCCAGTGGCAGCATTGAGCGCATCCTGACCGAAACGCTGGTCGGCAAGCAGGCCCACATCAGCCTCGACACCCTGCGCGTGTAATTTTTGCTCGACCCGCTCCACCGCCTGAATAAACAGCTGCTTGATAGCGGTGAGGCGCGCCGGATCTTGGCCGGCCTTCTGCGCCAGGTCCACAAACTGCCAACGATGGTCGAAGGCAAACACGAACAGCTGTTTCCAGGCCTTGCGTGGCACCGTAACCCGGTGCAGGCGTTGCAGGATCGGGTCCTGATCCGGACGAGTGATCGGAACCGGGCTGCTGAACAGATACTCCAGCTCAGCGGGGGTCGGCATGGCGGGCGCACAGGCGTGACGGGAAACGACCAGGCCACCGCAGGCATTGGCCAGCTGGCAGCAACGCTCGTCGCTGGCATCGTTTAACCAGCCACTGAGGAAGCCCGACATAAAGGCATCGCCCGCACCCAGCACGTTAAGCACTTCAACCCGCACGCCGGGGTAGATTTCACCATCCTGCAATCGTGTCGGGATAGAACCATGGATCACCGTACAGCCTTGCGGGCCCAGCTTGACCACCAGGGTCGCCGAAGTCACTTCGCGTACAGTACGCAAGGCGGTCAGCAAATCCTCACTGCCGCCGGCAATCAGAAATTCTTCCTCAGTGCCAACGATCAGGTCGAAACGCGGCAGGATCTTCTGCACATGCTGACTGACAGTCTGGTCGGCGACAAAACGGGTTTCTCCATCCGCCTTGCCCGCCAATCCCCACAGCACGGGGCGATAGTCGATGTCCAGCACACGCCGGACGTTGTGCCGCTCGGCGTAATCCAACGCCTGGACGCTGGCTTTGTAAACGCCATCGGTAGAGAAATGCGTGCCGGTAATCAACAGTGCTTTGCTGGAAGCGATGAAGGCCTCACTGATGTCTTCAGCGCGCAACGCCATGTCGGCGCAGTTTTCACGGTAGAACACCAGAGGAAAGGTTTCGCGGTCCTTGAGGCCCAGCAGTACCAGGGCGGTGAGGCGTTCGGGATCAACCTTGATGCCACTGACGTCACAGCCTTCGCGAGCCAGGGATTCCAGCAGGAAGCGACCCATGTGGTCGTCCCCTACCCGGCTCAACATTGCCGACTTCAACCCCAGCCTGGCCGTGCCGAATGCGATATTGGCGGAAGAGCCACCGAGGTATTTGGCAAAGCTGGATACGTCCTCAAGTCGTGCACCGACCTGCTGTGCATAGAGGTCGACGCCCAGGCGCCCGAGGCAAATCAAATCCAACTGACGCCCATTGGCAAAACGAGTCTGGCCCATGCTGGCTCCTGTTATTTTTATAAGCCTGCGTTGCACCGCCATCGCGACGGCAAACGCTATTGGTGCAATCAGACTAAAACGTTCAGAAGCACCAATCAATATTTATTCCATAATTATTTTATATGGAATTTATATTCCAGACATCCAGCGTATACTCCTGGTGCCGACCCACCCTGTCTGTCGGTCAGGGTCGATGTGATGCCAAGGTATTTTTTTACGCCTACCCTGTAGACTTGCGCCACCCATCAGCGCACCAGCATAAATAACAAGCAGAAGGATTGCCCATGCCCCGCACCGATCAGCCGGCCAAGCCAGAGACGACTCAGGAAGACGTTCTCGCCAGCCCCCCGATCAATGCCGAACGCCTGTTGCAAATGATCACCGATGAGTACGAAAGTCTGCCCCGCCAGCTCAAACGCATCGCCAGCTACATCAGTCAGCAGAGCGACCGGATCATGGTTGACCGCATCAGTGACATTGCTGGCGAATGCGAAGTGCACCCTTCAGCCATCGTGCGCTTTTCCCAGCGCTTCGGGTTCAGTGGGTTCAGTGAAATGCAGGCGCTGTTTCGCGAGGCGTACACCCACAAGACCACGCCGGTACAGAACTATCAGCAACGCATCCGCAGCATGATCGTCAATAAATCGCAGAAAGCCAGTGGCGGCGACCTGGCACGAGAATGCGTCAACGCAACGCTGTCGGGCATCGAACGGCTGGGCATGGAGCTCGACGATGCCGCCTTCGACAAGGCGGTAGATCTGGTGGTCAATGCAGACAACATCTACGTAGTCGGCGTACGTCGCTCCTTCGCTGTCGCTGACTACCTCGTCTACAACCTGCAGCACACCAACAAGCGCATTCATCTGATCTCCGGTCTGGGCGGCAGCTATCGCGAGCAGATGCGCAGCGTTCGGGCCAATGACCTGGTGATCGCCATCAGCTTCACGCCGTACGGCAAGGAAACCCAGCATTGCTTGCGCATTGCCCAGCATCATCAGGCGAAGACGCTGATTATCACTGACAGCAATCTGTCGCCGCTGGCAAAGCGGGCCAGCACGGTGTTGCTGGTGAATGAGGGTAGTTCGTTCGCGTTTCGGTCTTTGAGTGCGACGTTATGTTTGTGTCAGGCGCTGTTTATTGCCGTGGCGTATCGGCTGGAATTGAAGGTCGATGAGATTCATGAGCAGTTGGGGTTTGAAGACTGACCGAGCGCCCAAGGGCGAACCTCGTAGGACCGCCTTCAGGCGGGAGGACGTCGGGAGATTCACTGGATTTCCTTCGCCAGAAAAACTGTCCTCCCGGCTAAAGCCAGTCCTACGGGACTGCGGAAATCATCAATAGGCCACCATCTGTAAATATTTATTCCATTAATTGTAACAAGCGAATATTTATTCTATAAATCACCCCTCTGAAAATAAAAATCAAAAAGGGTGAGTCATGCGCAAACTCGGAATCGGACTTATCGGCACGGGCTTCATGGGTCGTGCCCATGCTTTGGCTTTTCGAAACGTCAGTGCGGCATTCGAACTGCCTTTCACGCTTCATCTCGCTGCCCTGGCCGATGCTGATCCTGTTCGCGCGCAATCGTGCGCCACCGCCTGGGGGTTTGAACGCGCCCATGGTGACTGGCAACAATTGATCAATGATCCTGCGGTCAATCTGATCGCCATCACCACCCCCAACCACCTGCACTATCCGATGGCCATGGCGGCGATTGCCGCTGGCAAGCCGGTCTATTGCGAGAAACCGCTGGCGGTGAGTCTGGAACAGGCCACTGCCATGCACCAGGCGGCAAAGGATGCAGGCGTGGTCACCCGTGTCGGCTACAACTACCAGCACAACCCGGTCATTGGGTTGGCAAGACAGCTGATCAAGAACGGTGAACTCGGTGAGATCATCAGTTTTCAAGGCGAATTCAGCGAAGACTTCATGGCCGACCCTGCGTCGCCCTGGTCATGGCGCTGTGAGGCTGCACACGCGGGAGGTGCGCTAGCGGATCTGGGCAGCCATTTGCTGGGCATGGCGCGGTATCTGCTCGGCGATATCGAAGCGGTATGCGCCGACCTCCAGACCGTGCACCGCCAACGCCCGGCCACGGCCGGTAGCCCGGAACTGCACACAATCGCGGTAGACGACCTGGTCCATGCGCTGCTGCGTTTCACCAATGGCGCGCGCGGCACCTTCAGCAGCAGCTGGCTCAAGCACGGCTATAAAAACCATTTGAGTTTTGAAGTAAGCGGCACCAACGGCACGTTGTCGTTTGATCAGGAGCGCTTGAACGAGCTGCGTCTTTGCCAAATGGGCCAGGCAGGTTTTCAGCGTTTACTGGCGGGCCCGGACCTGCCCGGATATGCAGCGTTCAGCCCTGCGCCGGGTCATCAATTGGGCTACAACGAGCTGAAAACGCTGGAAGTGCATGAGCTGATCATGGCCTTGGCAGGCCAGGGACAGCTCGGCACTGATTTCGGGCAAGCGCTGGAAGTCGAGCGACTGGCGTCGGCGATTCGACTCGCTGCTCGCGAACAGCGCTGGGTTAACCTCAAAGAGGTCTGATCACCGAAAGAACAGGGTCGGAGCGGGAATCAAAGCCAATGATCGGCACTCATCTGATCTTCACAACGACCTTGCCTTTAGCGCGCCCCGTGGCTAGATATTCCAGCGCTTGCTTCGCCTGCTCGAACGTAAAGATCTTGTCGATAACCGGTCGAACATGCCCGGACTCAAGCAGCTTACCGATCTCGCCCAGTTGGGCTCCGTCGGGGCGAACGAAGAGGAATGAATAGGCAACGCCTTTGCTTTTCGCGAGCCGGATAATCTTGCGGCTCATCAAACCAAAGACGAAACCGAGGAAGGCATTCAACCCGCGAGCCCTGGCGAACGCTTTATCCAAGGGGCCAACCAGAGAAACGATCCTGCCGCCAGGCTTGAGGACATCAACGGACTTTTCGATCACGTCGCCTCTGAGCGTACCGAGCACCAGGTCGTAGTCACGCAGAACGGTCTCGAACGCTTGTTTCTTGTAGTCGATCACTTCATCTGCGCCAAGGCTGCTGACGTTCTGCACATTAGGCGTACTGGTGTTGGTGGCCACTTTCGCGCCGAGGTGTTTTGCAAGCTGGATCGCAAAGCTGCCAATGCCTCCGGACCCGGCCGGGATAAACACTTTCTGGCCCGGCTGAAGATCACCGCGCTCTTTGAGTGCTTGCCACGAGGTAAGTCCGACCATCGGAATGGACGCTGCTTGAACGAAATCCAGATTGGCAGGCTTCAGCGCGGCAGCACTTTCCGGTACGACCGCACATTCAGCAATTGACCCGGTACCGAGGTCGAACAGGCTGGCATAGATCTCATCTCCTGCCTTGAAGCGGGTCACGCCGCTGCCTACCTGAGTCACCACGCCCGCCAGATCACTGCCCAGAATGGCGGGCAGTTGAAACTTCAGAACAGGCTTGAAAATACCGGTAGGGATCATGTTGTCGATGGGATTGATCCCGGCAGCATGCACCTCGACCAGGAGTTCATTGGGCTTTAAGACTGGAAGGGACACCTCAGCAAAGCCAATTTCCGGGGATTTGCCGTAGCGTTTGAAGGTCAGCGCTTTCATCGTGCTTTGATCCCGAAGAGCCGCGTAACGTTGGAGAACAGTTTCGGTGGGTGTCAGCTCCCTGCATCAGGGAGCATCGCCTCAAGAGACCACGATCATCAGGCTTTCGGCTGGTAGCGTTCGGCGGCATTGACCTGACGGATATCCGACAGCAATCCCTGGCGCGCGGCATCCAGTGCATCCCAACGCTCCGCGACATGCAGCGGCGGGATGGTGATGAGTTCGCGCCGGTCGAAGCCGACCAGCGCCGCATCGACCAGCTCCTCAACGTCCATCACATCAGCGATGGTATTAACGTCGATTCCCGCCCTCTCCCATATCTCGGTACGCGTCGCCGCAGGCAGAACGGCCTGTACGTATACGCCACTCGGCGACAATTCCAGATTCAGGCCTTGAGACAGGAACAGCACAAACGCCTTGGTAGCACCGTAAACCGTCATACCAAATTCCGGCGCCAAGCCCACCACCGAACCGATATTGACGATTGAGCCAGTACCCGACCGGGCAAAACGCGGGGCGACTGCGGCGGCCAAACGGGTCACTGCAGTGACGTTCAGGGTGATCAGTTTTTCGATAGCGTCTGCCCCCTGCTGAACGATCCCACCCGACTGAGCCATGCCGGCGTTATTGATGAGAATGCCGATTTGAGTGTCTTCGCGCAGACGAGCTTCCAGCGCGTTGAGGTCTGCAGACTGGGTCAAATCGGCCTGGAGCACCTCGACAGCAACCCCGCTTTGTTCACGCAGTTGTAATGCCAGCGCATCAAGGCGTGCCTTGTCACGAGCAACCAGAACCAGATCGTGACCACGGCTGGCGAAGCGCTTGGCATAGATGGCGCCGATGCCGCTGGAGGCGCCAGTGATGAGTACAGTTGCAGGCGTTGTCATGGGAAAGTCCTTCAAATAATCAGGTCTTATAGGGGTTGGAAAACTGGCGTTTCAGCCCGCAATGCTCGGGTTAGCCAAGGCACCCGCCGCACAACTGCCATAGAGCGTGTCTCGATTGAGCTGCGCCTGAGGCGATGTGGTTTTCTGGGAAGCAACGGGCGTTTTTCCGGGCATTTTGTTTGGCTCCTTGCGTGAGAACGGAGCCAATGATTACGGTCACAATCTAAAATGTCAACATTTTGATGTCGAGCGACATCAATGTATAGTGGCGCTCTCATGTTGGACAAAACTGCTGGATGAGCGATGAAAGTCACCAAGCAACAGGCGCAGGCAAATCGCGCACATATCGTTGAAACCGCGTCGGCCCTCTTTCGTGAGCGCGGTTATGACGGCGTTGGCATTGCCGATCTGATGGCGGCAGCGGGCTTCACCCAGGGCGGCTTCTACAAGCACTTTGGCTCGAAGGCCGATCTGATGGCGGAGGCAGCGGCGTGCGGCATCAGCCAGTCGGCTTCGCTGACAGCCAGTACGTCAGTGAAGGAGTTCATGGAGTTTTATCTTTCTCGTGAGCATCGCGACAACCGCGCCACGGGTTGCACCATGGCCGCGTTGTGTGCAGATGCAGCCCGCAAGGAAGAAGAGGTCCGCGCCACGTTCGCTGCGGGCATCGAAACCCAGCTAGCCGTGTTGCGTGATGGCGCTGGGCAGTCGGAGGATGAAGACTCTACCCAGGCACGAGCCTGGCGACTGGCCATAATGGCGCAAGCACTGGGCGCTATCGTCTTGTCGCGGGCATGTCCGGATGACTCGCCATTGGCAGATGAAGTTCTGGCGGCGAGTCGCGAGGCTATTCTCGGGAAAAATTTTTCCTGAATACTGCATTCACTGCATGGCTTAAATCCTGAGTGCAGCGCTTTGTCCGAGTCGAACAGGTTGGCTATGTCTGCGGCTCATTAGCACTGATGGGACCGAATTTATGCGGGAAAGCGGCCGTTCAGGCGATGAGAATGCTGCGTATGCACCGGCCCCTTCGCGAATGAATTCGCTCCCACCGGGATCAACGCTTGCAGGCCAACATGGAATCTTTCACAGATACCGTTTCAGGCGGATCACAAATCCCCGTGGGAGTCGGGCAAGCCCTAATGCCTGTCAGTTAAGCTCCGTTGGTTTTTTCTTTGGATATTTGACCGGCCTTGGTTTGACCACTCGGGGGTAAGCTCGCTTACGCCTGGG
>NZ_LKBT01000019.1 GCF_002699985.1 Pseudomonas sp. ICMP 561
CGCCCCGGTGTCCCTGACACCACGCTGTCGCGCAGCAAACACGGACCCTGTAGGAGTGAGCTTGCTCGCGATTCGGCCTGTCAGTCGATGAATATATCGCCTCTACTGGAGCTATCGCGAGCAAGCTCACTCCTACAGTAAAAAGCATTCCAAATCAGATAGTTATATTTTGTTTGATAGNGCTTGCTCGCGATAAGGCTGGATGCAGTTCACTTTAAACCGCGACGTTCTTATCGCGAGCAAGCTCTGCTCCCACAGGGGAATAGCATTTGAAATGGGTAGATGTTTTTGGTTGATCAGTCAAACCACTGCCCGCGGCACAACAATGGTGTCTTCCGGGTGCAAGCGCATCAGCAGCGGAGAGCCAATGGGCGGCAGGCTAAGGTTACCTTCGTGATGGCTTGGCTGACGCAGGCTGACGGTCGGGCCGCCTTCCAGATCGACGAATACCTTGAGGCTTTCACCCTGGAACACGATGTCCGAAACCCGTCCGCGCAGATGATTCCACTCGGGGCCTGAACTGTCGTTGTCCAGCAACAGCTTTTCCGACTGTAACGCGAGGAACACATCCCCCGACGGCGGGATTGGACGGGTTGTACGTAGCGCCGTCGCGCCCAGGTTCAGGCCGCTTTCACTGCGTTGCAACGGAATCAGCGTGCTTTCGCCAATGAAGCTGGCGACGAAGTCATCGGATGGATGATCGTGCAAGCGACGCGGCGTATCGACTTGTACCAACTGGCCGCCACGCATGATCGCGATACGGTCGCTCATGGTCAGTGCTTCACGCTGGTCGTGGGTGACGTAAATCATTGTTGCGCCGAGGCGTTTGTGCAGGGCGCGCAGCTCAATCTGCATGGTTTCGCGCAGTTGTTTATCGAGCGCGGAAAGAGGTTCGTCCATCAGGATCAATTTGGGTTCGAAGACAATCGCCCGGGCCAGTGCCACCCGTTGTCGCTGGCCGCCGGAAAGCGCTGCGATGGAGCGGTTTTCGTAGCCGCTCAATTCAACCGTTGCCAGCGCCTGTTTCACGCGGCCGAGGCTTTTGGCGGCGCTCTCACCTCTGGCGCGCAGAGGGAAAGCAACGTTTTCGCCCACCGTCATGTGCGGGAACAGCGCGTAGTTCTGAAAGACCACACCGATTTCGCGTTTGTGCGGTGGCATCAGCGTGACGTCGCGCTCGCCAAACAGGATGTTGCCGGAGCTGACCCGGATAAAGCCGCCCAGAATGCTTAGCAATGTGGTTTTGCCCGACCCGGAAGGGCCTAGCAGGGACATGAATTCTCCCGCTTCCACCTTGAGGTTCACGTTGTTTAGCGCCTTCAAACTGCCGTAGTCCTTGCAAACCTGATTGACGCTGACTGATTCAAAACCTTCGGTGAAATTCATGAAGCGTCCTCCTGTGCAGAGCGGGTGTCTGCATCCATCTGAACACAGGCGCTGGCCGTGTTCGTGCCGTTTTGAGCCGCCGGGAAGACAGGATCTGCTGCCCGGCGGTATCCGTGTCCAATGCTGGCCGTCAGTCCAGACCGCCGATATGCCAGGCCTTCACTTCGAGGAATTCGTCCAGGCCGTACTTCGAGCCTTCACGGCCGGTGCCTGACTGCTTCATGCCGCCAAAGGGGGCGACTTCCATGGAAATGATCCCGGTATTCAGACCCACCATGCCGAACTCCAGTCGCTCACCTACGCGCCAGGCACGACGCATGTCCTGAGTGAAGTAATACGCACCGAGGCCATACGGCGTCGCGTTGGCCAGCGCCAACGCCTCGGCCTCGTCCTTGAAACGGAACAGCGGCGCAACAGGGCCGAACGTTTCTTCGCTGGCCAGCAGCATGTCGGCTTTGGCGTCGCGCAACACGGTGGGCTGGACGTAAAGGCCATTTCCCTGAGGCGCGCCGCCAATGACTACGCTGGCACCTTTTTCTAGCGCATCGCCGATATGGCGGGCTACTTTGTCGACGGCGGCGGCATTGATCAGCGGGCCAATCGTGACGCCGGTTTCCAGGCCGTCACCGACTTTAAGATTGGCGACTGCAGCACTCAGGCGCTCGGCAAAACGGTCATAAATACCGTCCTGAACCAGAATCCGGTTGGCGCAGACGCAGGTTTGCCCGGCGTTGCGGAATTTGCTTTGCATGACCCCGGCAATGGCCAGGTCCAGGTCAGCGTCGTCGAAGACGATAAATGGCGCATTGCCGCCCAGCTCCAGGCTCAGACGTTTGATGGTGCTTGCACACTGACTCATCAACAATTGGCCGACCCGGGTCGAGCCTGTGAATGACAGCTTGCGTACTGCCGGATTGCTGGTCATTTCACCACCGACCCCGGCAGGCAAACCGGTCAACACGTTGAACACGCCGGCCGGGATTCCGGCGCGCTCTGCCAGCACCGCCAGCGCCAGGGCTGACAGAGGCGTCATCTCCGAAGGCTTGACCAATACCGAGCAGCCGGCCGCAAGAGCCGGTGCGCATTTGCGGGTGATCATCGCGTTGGGGAAGTTCCACGGGGTGATCGCCGCGACGACACCGATCGGTTGTTTGAGTACGATGATCCGTCGATCAGCGACGGGTGAAGGAATGGTGTCGCCGTAGATCCGGCGGGCTTCTTCAGCGAACCATTTGACGAAGCTGGCGCCATAGGCGATTTCGCCACGTGACTCAGCGAGGGGCTTGCCTTGCTCGGCGGTCATGATCAGCGCCAGGTCTTCCTGGTTGTCCATGATCAGCTTGAACCAGACTTCAAGAAAACGCGCTCGCTCGGCCGCCGGGACTTCGCGCCAGGACACGAAGCGGGCTTCGGCTGCTTCGATGGCACGGCGGGTTTCAGCGGCTTGCAGGGCTGGCACACGAGCGATAACACTGCCATCGGCGGGGTTGGTCACGTCCAGCGTCGCGCCGTCATCGGCACTGATCCACTCGCCATTGACGTAGGCGCGCTCAACGAGAAGGGAAGGGTCACGCAGGGTATTTTTCAACATGATCAGGGTGCCTTGAGGGTCCGAACGATGGACTTATTTTAAGAATGTCTGCCCGGTGGCCGATGCCGAGATGGCCTCTGGAGCGGGTGGTAGATGCTGAATTTGCGCTGCTGGCGGCAGATTTTGCTATTCACCATTACCCTTGTAGGAGCTGCCGAAGGCTGCGAGGCGGTGTGTCAGACAAATTGCCTTCGCAGCCTTCGGCAGCTCCTACAAGATGGTGTTGTCAGCTCGGTTTATTGCGCCCTGCGATCACCACCAACAACAGCGACGCCAGAATCAGGATCGAGCTGATCGCCGCGATCGTCGGGTCGATTTCATCGCGCAGGGCGGTGAACATCCGTTTGGTCAGGGTCTGGTTGTCGCCGCCGGAAATGAACAGCGCCACCACGGTTTCATCCAGCGAAGTGATGAAGGCAAACAGCGTGGCCGAGACCAGGCTTGGCTTGATTTGCGGCAGTGTTACGGCCATGAACGCCCGGAAGCGGTTCATGCCCAGGCTGCGGGCGACCATCTCCTGTGACATGTCGAAATTACGCAAACCGGCCAGCAGGGCGATGATCACGTAGGGCAATGCCAGCATGATGTGCGCCAGAATCAGTCCGGTCATGGTGCTGATCAGGCCCACCCTGGCGTAGACAAAAAACACCCCGGCGGCGATCAGGATGATCGGCACCATCATCGGCAGCAGCAAAATGATTTGCAGGGTGCGCACCACCTTCAGGCTGGAGCTGTTGATGGCGTAAGCCGCAGCCATGCCGATGGGCAGGCTGACCAGCGTGGTCACGGCCGCGGTGATCAGGCTGACCCGTGCTGCCGACATCCATTCAGCACTCTCAAAGAACGCCGCATACCAGCGCAGCGACCACTCCTTGGGCGGGAATTGCAGGAAGCGTGCTTCCGAGAACGACATCGGCACCACGATCAGAACCGGCAGGATCAGGTAGAGCAGAATGGCGGCTACCAACACGGTGAAAAGCAAATGGGAGACGCGGAGCTGACGCAGATAGGCAACCAGTTTCATTTAGCGCGCTCCCAGAATGCGTTCGATAGGGATGAACTTGTTGATACCCCAGAAAATCAGGAACACCACCAACAGCAGCACCAGACCGACCGCACTTGCGGCGCCCCAGGCGTGATAAAGCTCAACGTTGCGCTGGACCAGCATCGATACCAGGATTGTGCGACCACCACCCAGCAGTTCAGGGGTGATAAAGAAGCCCAGGCAGATGACAAAGACCAGAATTGACCCTGCCATGATTCCGGGAGCGGCCATCGGCAGGAACACCCGGCGGAAGGTGTAAAAGGGTTTGGCCCCCAGGCTTTCCGAGGCTTGCATAAGGTCCTGCGGGATTTTTTTCATCACTGAATACAGCGGTAGAACCATGAACGGCAGCATGACGTGCAAGGTGCCGATCACCGTGCCGGTGGTGTTGTGCATCAGGTTCAGCGGTTGATTGATGATGCCCATGTCAATCAACGTCTGGTTGACCAGCCCACGGCGTTGCAGCAGGACCAGCCAGGCGTAGGAGCGCACCAGTACGCTGGTCCAGAACGGGATAATCACGCAGATCAGAATCAGGTTCGCCCAGAAGCCATGCAGGCGCGACGCGGCATAGGCGATGGGGAAGCCGAGGAAAATCGACAGCACGGTGACGATGAGGCTGATCTTGAAAGTCAGGACAAAGGTGTCCCAATAAATTCGCTCTTCGAAAATGCGGACATAGTTGGCCAGGGAGAAGCCTTCTTCGGTCTGCACCGACTGAAATGCCAGCCAGCACATCGGCAGGATCAGCAGCACCACCACCATGACCAGCGCCGGGGTGAGCAGCAACATCATCGATGTGTTTTCCTTGCGCTCTTCGCGGGCAAGGGCATCGCTATTGGTCAGCGGCGGTTGCTGCTTGTGATTGTCGGATTCGGGCAGGGACTTGGCGAGATAAGCATTGGACATGTTTGTCTCCCGTCACTGGATCTGGCTGAAGCGCTGGAAGGCGCTCTGCTTGAGTGTTGGCATATGAACGACTCCCGAAAAGTGGGGGCAGATGCTGAAAGCGAGTGTGTTGCTGTTCCGGTCGCTCTGCGGGACCGTGCAATTTCCAATGTACCCATATGTCGCCAACGGAAGCCGCTGAAATGCCCTGCGCCAAAGTGCTTTATTGCGTAATGAGGTGGGTAGACGGCATGTCCTGCGTTGAGGCTTCTGGCACGGTATCCAGCCCCACCGCCGTGTCAGGTAGGAGGCAACTTGTTGGCGAGAGGGCTTGATGCGGTGAGTCAGTGCTGCCGCCTCGCGAACAAGTTCGCTCCTACCGGGATAGGCGTTCAGTTGTTGCTTCTTCTGCATAAACGACAACCAGCGTTCTTCGGCCTTGATGCCGTCTGCCGACGTCCATATTTCAGGTAGGAGGCAACTTGTTGGCGAGAGGGCTGATGCGGTGAGTCAGTGCTGCCGCCTCGCGAACAAGTTAGCTCCTACCGGGATAGGCGTTCAGTTGTTACTTCTTCTGCACAAACGACAGCCAGCGTTCTTCGGCCTTGATGCCGTCTGCCGACATCCATATTTCAGGTAGGAGGCAACTTGTTGGCGAGAGGGCTGATGCGGTGAGTCAGTGCTGCCGCCTCGCGAACAAGTTCGCTCCTACCGGGAGAGACGTTCAGTTGTTGCTTCTTCTGCATAAACGACAACCAGGTTTTTAGGCCTTGGTGCCGACGCCCATTTGGCGGCGATGTCAGGTAGGAGGCAACTTGTTGGCGAGAGGGCTGATGCGGTGAGTCAGTGCTGCCGCCTCGCGAACAAGTTCGCTCCTACCGGGATAGGCGTTCAGTTGTTACTTCTTCTGCACAAACGACAGCCAGCGTTCTTCGGCCTTGGTGCTGTCTACCGACGTCCTTATTTCAGGTAGGAGGCAACTTGTTGGCGAGAGGGCTTGATGCGGTGAGTCAGTGCTGCCGCCTCGCGAACAAGTTCGCTCCTACCGGGATAGGCGTTCAGTTACTTCTTCTGCACAAACGACAGCCAGCGTTCTTCTGCCTTGATGCCGTCTGCCGATGCCCACCATTTGGCCGACAGCAATGCTTGGCGAGAGATGTTTTCTGGCGCTGAAGGCAGCTTGGCAGCACGTTCGGCCGGAATCGTGCCGGTCTTGAACGCTTCCGGATTCAGCGGGCCGTAATCGATGATCATCGGCAGCGCGGCCTGCAGTTTTGCGTCGATGGCTTCGTTGACGAATTTCATGGCCGCGACTTTGTGTGGCGAGCCTTTGAGCACGCAAAGGGAATTGGTTTCCAGCACGCCCTGGTTGTAATCGAAGGCGACCGGTGCGCCGTCGGCCTGCACCGCTGTAATGCGGCCGTTCCACGCCTGAATCATGTCCACTTCGCCGTCGCTGATCAGTTGTGCTGACTGGCCGCCCGATGTCCACCAGGTCGCGATGTGCGGTTTGATTTCTTCCAGTTTCTTGAAGGCGCGTTCTACATCCAGCGGGTAGAGCTTGTCGGGGGCTACGCCGTCAGCCAGCAGGGCGATTTCCAGGGTTGGACGCGGCAGGTTGCGCAATGAACGCTGACCCGGGAATTTCTTCGTGTCCCAGAAATCCGCCCAGGTCTTCGGCGCCTTGTCGTCTTTGAATGCATCGGTGCGGTAAGCCAGCACGGTGGAGTAGCTGATGTAGCCAACGCTGTAATCATCCTTGAGGTCCGCAGGCAATTGCGCTGCGTTGGGGATCAGCGCCAGGTCGAGCTTTTCGAACAAGCCTTCCTGCTGGCCGCGAACGCAGTCGCCGGTGGGCAGGTCCACCACATCCCAGGTGACTTTGCCGCTTTCGACCTGGGTCTTGATGATGGGGTAGGCTTTGGGCGAACTGTCCTGTTTCAGCGTAAGGCCGAGTTTCTTCGCGGCAGGCTCGAGGATCGCCTTGCTTTGCGCTTCCTGATAAGCGCCGCCTTGGGACACAAATGTGATGTCTTCAGCAAACGCCATATTGGCGCAGCCGGTAAGGATTGCCAGACTCGCCAGTTTGAAGCTGCGGATACTCGATGCTGTCATATGAAGGTCTCCCCGATGGTTGGCAGATTTCTTGAGCGAACTGGAGATTTTTGCTGTCGGTCGCTCTGCGGGACCGTGCCTTAATTTACTGGCATGTCGGGAAATGAAGCGGGCACAAATGCGCGGCGCAGAAGCGCTTTATTGCGAAAAGGGGAGGAGGGACGGCATGTCGTGCGCTTGAGGGGCTTGACCATACAGCCCCAAAGGTTGGCCCCGTCTTTGTAGGCGAGGCCTTGGTGTCCATAGCACCGCGGTATCTTGCTGCAGACATTGGACCTGTAGGAGTGAGCTTGCTCGCGATAGCGGTCGATCAGTTACAGAACATTTGACTGGCAAGACCGCTATCGCGAGCAAGCTCACTCCTACAAAAGTGGTGTGTCAGACTGCCGCTTTAAGCACCGACACCGGATAAATCGCGGTGAAAGCCCCGTCGTCGACGCTGATCGCCCGGCAGTCCACGCCATACACATGGGCAAGGTTTTCCGGGGTCAATGTGCTGCGCGTCGGGCCGCTGCAGTGAACGTGGCCGTGATGCAGCATCAACGTGTCATCGGCGTAGCGGCTGGCCAGATTCATGTCGTGGAAGATCGCCAGAGTGACGATGTTTTCCTTGCGGGTATAAGCGCTGACCGCGTCGAGAATCTGCAATTGATTGGCCAGGTCCAGCGCGGAAGTGGGTTCGTCGAGCAGCAACAGGCGCGGGCTGCGGACCAAAGCCAGTGCCAGGGAAATCATCTGCCGCTCGCCCCCGGACAACTGCCCCGGCTGGCATTCGGCAAAACGCTGCAAACCCAGTAGCTCAAGCATTTCACTGGCTTTGCGCTGCGCATCCTTGCCGGTTGCCCAACCGCGTGCGCTGCCGTGCTGAGCGAGCAGCAGCAGTTCATAGGTGGAAAGACGTACGTCCAGATGCGCCAGATCCTGAGCCACGTAGCCAATCAGTTTGGCGCGTACCGCTGCAGATGACCCCAGCAGGTCGATGCCGTCGATGGTGGCCGAACCTTGCGCTTTGGTCAGCCCGCACAGGCCTTTCATGAACGTTGATTTGCCCGCGCCGTTGGCACCCAGCAGCGCCAGGGTACGGCCTGCTTCGGCTTTCACCGCCAGCCCGTCGAGGATGGTGCGGCCGTGGATCGTGACGCGATAGTCAGCAGTGGAGAAGCTCATCGGGAAGTCAGTCTCCGGTCGCGCAGGATAAGAATGATGAAGAATGGCAAGCCGATCAGTGAAGTCACCATGCCGATGGGCAGCACTGCGCCCGGCACGATCAACTTGCTGGCCAGCGAAGCGAGGGTGACGAAGATGATGCCGCAGGCAATGGTCACACCGATGGTGAAGCGTTGATCTTCGCCCACCAGCAAGCGCGCAACGTGGGGTGCAACCAGACCGACAAAGCCGATGATGCCGACTACGGAGGTCACCGCACCGGCCAGCAACGCAGCCAGCATCAGCATCACAGTCCGAATACGTCGCACCGGAATACCAAACACCACCGCCTGTTCACCAAAACTGCGCAGTGCGGTCAGCGCCCAGGCCTGAACCAGCACCACCGGAATGGCAATTGCCGCGATAATCGCGCACAGCGTGACCTTGTTCCAGGTCGCGTGCAGCAGCGAACCCATGAGCCAGAACACGATGCTTTGCAGTTGATCGACGCTGGCCACGTATTGCACCAGACCCAGCAACGAACTGAACACGAAGTGCACGGCGATCCCCAGCAGGGTAATCGCTTGCAGGCCTACATGGCCGCGGGTCAGCAGCAGAATGATGCCCACGGTCAGCAACGAGAACAGAAAGGCGTTGCCGGTGACCAACAGGTCGGCACCGAACCCCGGCAGGGCATTGCCGAGGGAAAAGTTGAAAGCCAATGCCAGCGATGCGCCAAAGCCCGCCGCCGAGGAAATCCCCAACGTAAAGGGTTCGGCCAACGGGTTGTCGAGTACCGTCTGCATCATCAGCCCGGCCAGCGCCAGACAGGTGCCCGCAAGCACCGCCATGAGCGTCATGGGCATGCGCAGCTCCCAGAGGATCACACGGGTGCTGGCGTCGACGCTGTCAGGCTGCAACAGTCCGCTCATGGCCTGACCGAACGTCAGCGTCCCTGAACCGACGATCAGGTCGGCAATGAAAGCCACCACTGCGATCACTAGCAGGCTGATCAGCAACACCGTGCGCTTCCACACGGTGTGGGTGTAGCGGGTCTGGTAGCTGCTGGTGTCAGATGAAGCGTTACCGATAGAGGTCGTCATGGTTGCGGGTCATTTACCGGTAGCAGGTGCAGGGGCGTACAGAATCGCAGGAACTGCCTTGATACCGGTCAGGGCGAACAGCGCCTTGAGGCTGGCGTCGGCATCCAGTTGTCTGGCACTGTCCGGATAGAACGCCTGACTGAGGTTTTCCACTGCCAGAATGTTCCAGCTGCTGGCGTAGAACTGATGGTAGACACCGTAAACACGACCGTTCTGGCTGGCCTTGAGTTGAGCGAAGCCCGGACGTTGCTCCAGCAACTTCAACTGACGCTGGATGGCGTCGAGTTTGACGCTGTCACCGAAGCCAAATGGTGGCGAGACGGAGGTATTGCCCGGGAACTGGGTGCCCGTCATGACGTACACGTCCGGCTGTTTTCCCAATACGGTCTCCAGCGTGACATCGCCCGTCGCGCCTGGCAGCAGTTGCGAACCGAGGTTCACGCCACCTGCCGCTTGAACAAGCTTGCCCCAGTACACATCGCCGTGGGTAAAGCAGCAGGCCGATGCGCCGCCCTGGCCAGCTTTGGCTTCGACGAATACCAAGGGTTTCTTGTTGTGTTCCTGAGTGATGGCTTCGACTTTAGCCAGTCGGGATTTGTAGAAATCGATATAGGCCTTGGCTTCTTCTTCGCGGTTCAGCACCTGACCGAGCAGGGCTACGGTTTTCTGGCTGTTGACCACCGGCTCCAGATCGCTGTCGACGAACAGCACCGGGATTTTCAGCGCGGCCAGTTTCTGCGCCACACCGGCGTTTTCCAGCGAAGCGCGGGCGCGGGTCTGGAATACCAGCAGGTCCGGGCGAGCGGCCACGACGGCTTCGAGGTTGAGATCACCGTCGTCACCGAACTTCATGTCGGTGGCTTGGTTGGCGGTTTTTGGCCACTGGTTTTCGAAGACTTTCCAGGTGTTGGGATCGGAACGCTTGATGATGTTGTTCCACGCCACAACGCGCTGGAACGGATCGGCTCGGTCGAGCAGGGCCAGGGTGAACAGGTCGCGGCCGTCCTGCAAAACGATGCGTTTGGGTTCGGCGGGGATTTCAACCTGACGGTTGGCAACGTCGGTGACTGTGACTGGATAGGTGGTTGCGAAGGCCAGGGTCTGACCGGCTAGCAGCAGGCTGACGCCGACTGCGAGATGTGTGAACAGGCGCATTGAATTACCCATACCGAGAGATGAGGACGAATCGGCCGCAGGCAGCACGACATATCCGCCGTAAAAAAGTGCGCACAGGGTAACGGAATTGTTCTCATTCGTCAGTTTTTAGCATTTACACCGGGCAAGGTGCCTCTGACAATTTGAGATGTCATTGTGAGAACCGAGATTGGCCTGGGCGGCTGCCACGGAGGTCATGCGTTCCCGTAGGACCGGCTTTAGCCGGGAGAGCTTGGGTATGATCGCAAAATTTTCTTCGGCAGAAACTCCGCCCTCCCGGCTAAAGCCGGTCCTACGGGGTAGTTGCCGGGTAAGCCGGTCACTCCGCCAACAACACCGCCGCATCAAAGCCCATCCGCAGGTTGCCCCAGTGGCGGCCGTCGAAGAAGAAGGGCACGTCGATCTCGGTCATGATTTCGCCGGTGTCGCGCAGGTAGGTCTGAAGCAGGAAACGTTGGGTGTTGCCCGCCGCGCGCAGCCCGATCGGGTCGGAGAACATGCGTTTGTTGCGGCACACCGGCAGGTCGATGGCGCGGTCACCGGTCGGTGGTTTGGATACCCAGCTGTTGTTCACCGGGCAGTAACCCTTGGTGTCGACGATGAACGACACCTTGCCGCCTTTGGTGCCCTTGGTCAGCTTGTCGCACTCTTCCTGGCAGACCTGGGCGAAGCGTTCGGTGTAGCTGGTCAGGTACTGCTTGGGATCTGTGCCGGGGATCAGCTTGTAGCTTTGATCAAACAGGTTAAGCCCGCTGCGGTGCAATTCTGCCAGTCGTTCCTGCAGGATGTCCCGGCACTGGCTGGCGCGGGTAATGGCGGCATCCAGCGCGCCATGGCCCAGCACAAACTTGCCGAGCATGGTTTGCACACGTTCGGCAACGCCCGACAGATCACGGGTTGCCGTGGCCGAGTGCTGCATGCGTTGGTCAATGGACTGACTGTCGGCGTAAATCTGCGTTACCCGGTCGTTGATCCCGGTGTTACTTTCCGCGAACTGCAGGATGTGCTCGGCGATATCAGCAAGCTTGCCATTGGTGGATTCGAAGTCGCCGATCATGCTCTCGAAATGGCCCGAAGCGCGTTCAACGACTTTCTGGGTTTCCCGAGCGCTATCACTGATCTGCGTGGTTTGCTCGTGGGTAGAACTCACCTCTTTGAGCATGGCGTCGATGTTCTGCGAAATATCGTCAGTGGCCTTGCTGACGTTCTGCGCCAGGGTGCGGACCTCATCGGCGACCACCGCAAAGCCCCGGCCACTTTCCCCGGCGCGGGCTGCTTCGATGGCCGCATTGAGCGCCAGCAGATTGGTTTGCGAGGAAATCTGCTGGATCAGGCCCACGATGGACTTGATACTCGTCGAGCGCTGATTGAGCGCCGACACCAGAGTGCCGAATTCATTGAGGCTGCTGGATATTTCGCTGATGTTGCCGGTGACTTCCAGCAGTTCGGCGTAGGAGTCGCGGGCCATGCTCAGGTTCTGCGCGGTGGTGCTGGAGATGCCCTGGGTCTGCTGGGAAACCTCCTGGATATTGCCTACCGCCATGTTGCTCTGATCCATCACTTCCTTGGCAAAGCGTGCCTGATGGGTGGCGCTGTCGCTGGAGTCGCTGATGTTTTTCAGCGAGCGTGCCGATTCAACGGCGATGTGAACGGTCAGGGCCTGAACGTTGCTGATAATTTCCCGCTGCTTGCCCAGGAAACGGTTGCAGGTGCTGGCCAGCACGCGAATCTCGTCGTGGGTCAGCAGGGGCAGGTCTTTGGACAGATCGCCTTCACCGTTGGCGATCTCTGCAAGGGCATTGGTCATGTGCGTGACCGGGCGCACGATCAGGTGGCGAAAATACCAGACCATGAAACTGACCATGAACAGCGTAAACAGCGTGCTGAACAGGATGGCGTTGCTGAGCCCGTTCAGGCTGCCTTCAATCTGGCCGACTAGTGCAGCGTCCAGTTGTGCGCCGCGTAACTGCTGAACGATGTCTGCACGAATGCTCAAGGCAATCCAGTACAGCAATCCACTGACCGCAACCAGCAGAAAAAGGCTGGAGAGCTTTTTCGTCAGAGAATCGAAAAACTGCATTTCGATGGACTCATACAAGGCCTTGAACATCCCCATGCCGCTGCTCCTCGGAAAACTTATTAATTATTCTTTAATGGGTAATCTTCGACCGCTGAGGCCAAAGCTTTAACCTGAACGGTCGTAGGCAGCTGTAAACAGAAGCGAACCCGCCAGATTGTCAGCGATCTGACGGATATTTTTATAGGTCCAAGGTGGCGTTGCTCGCCACTCTGTTCCGGCCTGAGGCCTTGGCATAATAAAGTTGCTGATCGGCCCGCTTGATCAGCGCAGTTGTATTGGCATCTGCGGTATCGGCCAGGCCAATACCGATGCTCACGGTCACTTGCCCGACCAGGTCGAAGGTTGCATCGGCAACGGCCTTGCGAATTCTTTCTGCAACAACTTCCGGACTTTCCGCGCCTTCCGGCTCTGGCAGCAATACGGCGAACTCTTCACCGCCGTAACGGGCCACGAAGTCGGTGGCGCGGGTGTTTTCCTGAATGATCTGAGCCAGTTGATGCAGCACGTCGTCACCGGTGGCATGGCCGTAGGTGTCATTGACGTTTTTGAAGTGATCCGCGTCGATGAACAGCAGGGCGAAGGGGCGGCCGCTGCGTTCAAACAGCTGGTTGCATTCGGCAAGCTTTTCGTCAAAGCGGCGACGGTTGTAAACACCGGTCAAGGCGTCATGTGTCGCCATTTTCAACAGGTCGGCATTGGCCTGGGTGAGGGCAGCGGTGCGCTGCTCGACGGTGGCCTCAAGAGAGGCGTTGGTGTCTCGCAGTTCGCGTTCCTTGGTCAGCAGCGATTCGGTCATGCTCTGAATGGACTGGCCCAGTTGGGCGATCTCCCGGACCGAATGCGTTTGAGGGAAGTCAGCGCCGGGCTGTTTGGCCTCGACCTGTTTGGCAGCCTTGGCCAATTGCTCGATAGGGCGGCTCATGTGCTGCGCCAGGTAGTAAGCGACCAGGCCAAATGCCAGCGCGGCGACCACACCCAGTATCAACAGTTTATAAAACAGGATCCGTGCGGGCTGCAGCGCGGTATCAAGAGGCTGGCGAACCACGATGAACCAGGCCAGATTGGCGGACGGTGGCGTCGGGACCTTCAACACGCTGGACAGATAGTCGGCATTTTCTGTCCATTCTGGGGTGCCGGCTGGCTTCTCGCTGGTAGAAAGTCGCTGCGTTGCCAGCAACTCGGGTCGCTTTTGGCCGATCATCTGTTGTGGATACAGCACCACGCCATCGCCATTGACGATCAGCACTTCAAAATCAGCGGTCGCGCCTTCACGCAGAATGGCCGATTCGACAATTCGGGTCATCCAGCTCCAGTGCACGTGAGCGCTCAGCACGCCAACCACGGTGCCGTCTGCGGTGCGGATCGGCGCAGCAAAATCGATGAAACGCAGCAGTTCGCCACTGGCATTGGCGGGCAACAGCTTGGCGAGCAGTACCGCTTCATGAGGGTCGCCGGTATACGGTCCTTGCAATCCTGCCTTGAACCATGGGCGTTCCAGCACGGACTGGTTGACCAGCAGGCCATGCACCGCCTGCCGAACGTTGCCTTTGATGTCAGCGACACCCATCCAGGCGTACTCGGAGTGAGACTGGGTGCGCAACTCCATCGACGGCAGAATGTCCGGGTCATCCAGGTTGCCACGTACCAGATGTGGCTCCCGGCTCAGTAGGAATATCTCAAGCTGACGCTCGCGTAACTGAGTGCCCAGCATCATTGCCGCTGACTTGGCGGTGCTCAGCAGCGAACTGCCACTGGCTTGTTTGATTTGCTCGGTGGCGATATGGCCGACATAGAAACCCACGCTCAGCAGAGCGAGCAGCGACAACCCGGCGAACCAGAGTGTCAGGTGGCTGCGCAGGCTGGCTATTATCATGGGTGATATCTGGCTATGTGGAATCACGGCATGTTATGCGCAAGTCGTGCCAGCCGCCAGTGGCGTTTTTTAGTTACGTGCTGATGGTTCGGGGCCGTCACCAGAGCGGCTCGACAGATATTCCCTGAGCCGATGCTGAAAGTGCGTTATAGCGACGTTATTCGCCAGGAAAGCCTCTATGGTCGTGACAGCCCAGCGCTGGCCTTCGTTGCCGAAACGTATGTTGGTGAATGTTCCCGACGGAACCTGTGCCACGAAGAACCAGGTATCGAGGCCGCCCAGCCCCTGGCCCGGGTAAACCCGAGTCCAGACGATATGTTCAGGGGCAATGGTCAGCCCAAACTCCTCCTCGGTTTCACGCAGTGCGCACGCCAGCGGCGTTTCTTCGCCCTCGCGTCCACCACCGGGGAGGTCCCAGAGGCCAGGCCACGGAATAGAAGTTTTGTCATCGCGCAGGTAGCTCAATATCAAGCCTTCGCAAAGCAAGGCGATTTTTGCGCCGGAGAATGGCGGATGCTTGGGCATGTCTTGGGGCCTGGTGTGCGACTTCAGGGCGGACAAGCCGCTTTTAGTCGGATAAATAATCGATAATCGCACGCTTTTGTATTTCGTGAATCGTGCTACTGCGGCTATTTTGATCCGATTTTTCGAAGGAAATGTCTTCGCATAGGTTGTTTTTCGAGGAATTTCAAGAATATTCGATGCGCAGCTTTTCGGATTAAGGGTCGATAATCAACGTTTTTGGATATTGACCGAATTAACCGGTTAGTACATTTTCCATGTCATAAACCTTTGCCATCAGAGCGAAGGGACAATAAAAACAATGGAGCCACCCTCATGCGACCGCAATTGCTTGTTCTCGATCCCCCTCTCTGTGCTCGACTGTTATCCCCAAAGGTAATGGCTCGCGGCGTTTGCGCGTGCGCACCTCAGACCGGTTCAGCCCGGTAACAGCGACGCCGGGTTAATCGCGTCAGGTTCAGCGTTTCCGCGAGGCAATAATAATGAAAAGAATAGTCGACCTGTATTTCAAGCTGCTCAAGTTGCTCATCGTGCTCTGCATGATTGGCATGCTCGTGCTGGTTTTCGGCAACGTGGTGCTCCGTTACGCGTTCAACTCAGGTATCAGCGTCTCAGAAGAACTGTCGCGCTGGCTGTTCGTCTGGATGATCTTTCTTGGTTCGCTGGTAGCGCTTAAAGAACGTGCGCATATGGGCTTCGACAGTCTGGTACGTCGTTTGCCAGCGGGTGGCAAGCGTTTCTGTCTGGTGATCGGCCATGTGCTGATGCTCTACATCTGCTGGCTGATTTTCAGCGGAAGCTGGCAACAAGCGGTTATCAATCTGGATGTGGTCGCGCCCGCGTCGGGTCTGTCCATGGCTTTGTTCTACGCGGCCGGGCTGGTCTTCGGTGCCTGTGCTGCGGTCATTCTGTTGTATGACTTGTACCTGGTGTTGAGCGGCAAGCTGGCGGACGACGAGTTGGTGATGGTCACTGACAGCGATGCCGCCGAGGAGATCAAGCATATCCATACCCCGTCATCGACCACCGAGAGAACTCACCCATGACTCTGGTTATTTTTCTCGGTTCGCTGATCGCCACCATGGCGCTGGGCATTCCAATTGCTTTCGCCTTGTTGCTGGTGAGCGTGGCGTTGATGGTGCAGCTTGATCTGTTCGATGCGCAGATCATTGCGCAGAACCTGCTCAACGGTGCCGACAGTTTCCCGTTGATGGCCGTGCCGTTTTTCATGCTGGCTGGCGAAATCATGAACGCGGGCGGCCTGTCCAAACGCATCGTCAACATTGCCATGGCATTGGTGGGGCACAAGCGCGGTGGTTTGGGTTACGTGGCTATTCTGGCCTCGTGCCTGCTGGCCTCGCTGTCGGGTTCTGCCGTGGCCGATGCCGCTGCGCTCGCCGCACTGCTGGTGCCGATGATGGTGCGGGCCGGGCACAACCGGGCTCACTCGGCGGGCTTGATCGCAGCGGGGGGGATTATCGCCCCGGTCATCCCGCCAAGCATTGGGTTCATCGTGTTTGGTGTGGCGTCCGGCGTCTCGATTTCCAAGCTGTTTCTGGCCGGGATCGTCCCGGGGATTATGCTCGGCGCTTCGCTTGCAGTGGCCTGGTGGTACGTCTCTCGCAAGGAAAATGTCCAGCCGCCTCCCAAGCAGAGTGCTGCGCAAGTCATGCGCGTGTTGATCGAAGGCCTGTGGGCGCTGGGCTTGCCGCTAATCATCGTTTTCGGTCTGAAGTTCGGCATTTTCACGCCTACTGAGGCCGCAGTTGTCGCAGCGGTGTACTCGCTGTTTGTGGCATTGGTCATTTACAAGGAGTTGAAGATCAACCAACTGTACGACCTGATTCTTTCATCCGCGAAAACCACGTCGGTGGTGATGCTCCTGGTCGCTGCAGCCATGGTCTCCGGTTGGCTGGTAACGATCGCCGAGTTGCCTGAGCAACTGGCTGGCGTGCTTGAGCCGTTCATGGACAATCAGACGATTCTCCTGGTCGTGATCATGCTGCTGGTGATTGTGGTTGGCACCGCCATGGACATGACTCCGACGATTCTGCTGCTGACTCCCGTGTTGATGCCCGCGGTGGTCATGGCCGGTATCGATCCGGTGTATTTCGGCGTGCTGTTCATGATCAATTGCGCCATCGGCCTGATCACGCCGCCGGTGGGCACGGTGCTGAACGTGGTGTGCGGCGTGTCCAGAATCAGCATGGATGAAATCATCCGCGGTGTCTGGCCGTTCATGCTGGCGCAGTTTGTGGTCCTGTTTCTGCTGGTGTTGTTCCCTTCGCTGGTGCTTGTACCGCTGAAGTTTTTCACCGGCTGATGTCGGTGGGCATTTCCGTAACTCGACTCTAAAAACAATATGGAGAGTGACATGCAAAAACTGATGAAAACCCTGCTGGCAGGTGCCTGCGCCACAGGCCTTCTACTGGGCAGCATGGCCAGCCACGCGGCGGAAATTCGCGAGCGAACCCTGCGTTTCGCGTTCCAGAATGTGCAGGAGCATCCTCAGGGGCAGGCCGCACAGAAGTTCGCCGAACTGCTGGCCAAAAGCAGTGGCGGCAAGATCAAGGTCAAACTGTTTCCGGGTGGCACGCTGGGTGGCGACGTCGTCACCGTTTCCGCGTTGCAAGGTGGCACCCTGGACCTGACCGTACTCAACTCCGGCATCCTTGCGGCTCAAGCGCCGGACTTTGCCATGCTGGACTTCCCGTTCCTGTTCAACAACGTCGAAGAGGCTCATGCCGTTATCGACGGCCCGGTTGGACAGAAGCTTGCCGCACAACTGGACAGCAAAGGGCTGGTCAGCCTGGGTTATTGGGATCTGGGGTTCCGTAACGTGACCAACAGCAAGCACCCGATCAACAAACTGGAAGACATGCAGGGCCTGAAAATCCGCGTGATCCAGTCGCCGATCTATCTGGACACCTTCAATGCGCTGGGAGCCAACCCGGTGGCAATGGCATTCCCTGAGGTCTATACCGGCCTGGAGCAGGGCGTAATCGACGGCCAGGAAAACCCGCTCACGGTGATTCAGGGCAGCAAGTTCTACGAGGTGCAGAAGTACATTTCAACCACCGGTCACATCTTCAATCCACAGTCTTTCATCATTGGCCAGAAGACCTGGAACAAGCTTAATGATGATGAGAAAAAGCTGGTTAAAGAGGCCGCTGTAGAGGCTCAGAAGTATCAGCGAGAAGTCACCGCGAGCAGTATGGCGAGTGCACGTGGTTATCTTGAACAGCAGAAAAACGTTGCCGTGAACGATATTTCTGCCGAAGAGAAAGACCGTTTCCGCGAACGCGTTCAGCCTGTGATCAAGAAGTACTCGGAAAAACTGGATGGCAGTCTGGTGAAGCTGATGTACGACGAAATCGCCAAGGTGCGTGCCGGGCAGTAAGCCTTTACGACCAGCGCCAGTCGCTAAGCCGTCCTGGAATGCCTTGACGGCTGGCAGATAACTTTTCATCGGCGATGCGAGCCTTTTCAAGGGCGCGCATGGCTGTGCTCGTCCAAATGAAAGTGGGGATAACAAAAATGGCTAAATTAAATACCCTTGCAGCAAGCGTTCTTGGCTTCAGCACCACCGCACTGGGCCTTTCGCTGATTGCGCCGGGGGCGGCAACGGCTGCCGGTTTTGTCGAAGACGCCAAGGTCAATCTGGGCCTGCGCAATTTCTATATCAATCGCAACTTCGTCGATCCGTCCAACCCGCAGAGCAAGGCGGAGGAATGGACTCAGAGTTTCATTCTGGATGCGAAGTCCGGCTTCACCCAAGGCGTGGTGGGTTTTGGTGTTGATGTGCTGGGCATGTGGTCGGTGAAGCTGGACGGCGGTGGCGGTACTTACGGCACTGCTTTGTTGCCACGCCACAGCGACGGACGTCCGGCGGATGACTTCGGTCGATTGGCGGTGGCGGGCAAGGCGCGTATTTCCAAAACCGAGTTGAAGGTGGGGGAGTGGATGCCGGTATTGCCGATCCTGCGTTCCGATGACGGTCGCTCGTTGCCCCAGACCTTTCAGGGCGCGCAGATTACCTCCAATGAAATCGACGGCCTGACCCTGTATGGCGGCCAGTTTCAGGGCAATAGCCCGCGTAACGATGCCAGCATGGAAGACATGAACTTCGGTGGCGGCGTGTCTGACCGGTTCAACTTCGTCGGCGGTGAATACAAGTTCAACCAGAACCGCACCATGGTCGGCCTGTGGGGAGCGGAACTCAAAGACGTTTACAACCAGCAGTATCTGCAACTGGTTCACAGCCAGCCGCTGGGTGACTGGACGCTGGGCGCGAATCTGGGCTTCTTCAAAGGCGGGGAGGACGGGCGAGAGCTGGCCGGTAAGCTGGATAACAAGACGTACTCGGGGCTGTTCTCGGCCAAGTATGGAGCTCATGTGTTCTACGTGGGTTTGCAGAAAGTCAGTGGCGACACGTGGATGCGGGTTAACGGCACCAGTGGCGGTACCCTGGCCAACGACAGCTATAACGCCAGCTTCGACAACGCGGAGGAACGTTCATGGCAACTGCGTCACGATTATGATTTCGCCGCGCTGGGCGTCCCGGGTCTGACCCTGATGAACCGCTACATCAGCGGTGACAACGTCAGAACATCGGCCACCAACGATGGCAAGGAGTGGGCACGGGAAACCGAACTGGCCTACACCATCCAGAGCGGTGTGCTGAAAAAGCTCAACCTGAAGTGGCGCAACTCCACCATGCGTCGTGATTTCAGCAACAACGAGTTCGATGAAAACCGCCTGATCATCAACTACCCGTTGTCGATTTTGTAAGGCTAAAAATGTCAGGTTGGAATGCCATTCCCTTGCAGGAGCGGGCGGACGGCATTCCCACTTGCCCACGATAAACGATAACGTGGTCTGTCTTGAAACTACAACACATGCATCGCGGGCAAGCCTCGCTCCCACATGAAATTGCGCTATTCCGTAGGACCGGCTTTAGCCGGGAGGGCGTCGGGACATTCACCAATCTTTTTCGTCAGAAATACCCCCCTCCCGGCTAAAGCCGGTCCTACGGGATTGCAGGTGAACATAGAATCTCCCACAGGGTTCTGCGTCTTGCCTGGGTTACCGGTAGGAGCGAATTCATTCGCGAAGAGGCCAGTACAGACGCCGCCCATGTTTGGTCTGAAACACCGCCTTCCCGAATGAATTCGGTCCTACCGGGTTCTGCGTCTTGCCTGGGCTACCGGTAGGAGCGAATTCATTCGCGAAGAGGCCAGTACAGACGCCGCCTGTGTTTTGCCTGAAACACCGCCTCCCGAATGAATTCGGTCCTACCGGGTTCTGCGTCTTGCCTGGGTTACCGGTAGGAGCGAATTCATTCGCGAAGAGGCCAGTACAGACGCCGCCTGTGTTTGGCCTGAAACACCGCCTTCCCGAATGAATTCGGTCCCACCGGTTTTGCATCTGGCCTGAGTTATCGGTAGGAGCGAATTCATTCGCGAAGAGGCCAGTACAGACGCCGCCTATGTTTGCCCTGAAACACCGCCTCCCGAATGAATTCGGTCCTACCGGGTTCTGCGTCTTGCCTGGGCTACCGGTAGGAGCGAATTCATTCGCGAAGGGGCCGGTACAGACGCAGCCTGTGTTTGACCTGAAACACCGCCTCCCGAATGAATTCGGTCCCACCGGTTTTGCATCTGGCCTGGGTTACCGGTAGGAGCGAATTCATTCGCGAAGAGGCCGGTACAGACGCCGCCTATGTTTGGCCTGAAACACCGCCTTCCCGAATGAATTCGGTCCTACCGGGTTCTGCGTCTGGCTCAAGAGGCGGTTGTGCACCCGCCAGCCTTACTTCAACAGCTGTTTCACCAACTCCGGTGTCACGTAATGCGGGCCGTCGAACAGGTACAGCGGGTAGCCGTCATACGCTTCCAGTTGCGGTTTCAGCTCTTCGGCAGTGGCGGAGCGGAAACCGCCGCCGTATTGCGGTCTAAACGCTTCGGCAATGATTCTGACGCGATCCTTGCCCAGTCGGTCGCGCATGGCATCGGCGTAAGTGCGAGCCACCGGAGCGGTGCGGGCATAGACGCCGACGCCGTCCTGAAAGAACACACCAATGTCATCCGGCAACCATTGCTTGAGCCAGTCAGCGGTAGCAGCAGGGCCGATATTGGCACCGTCGTAAACACTGATCCAGAGTGGTCTAGGCAGCTTGGCCAGCAAGGCGGGCAGGTCTTTGGCCTTGGTCCAGCTTGGATCGACTTCAGCCGGGAAGTAATAACCCGTGACATGCAACGGCAAAGACAGCCTGGCAATGCTCTCCGAAAGTTTCGCCAATTGCTCGACGTTGTCCCGAGAGCGATTTTCGCTGAAATACCCGGCCAGACCGATGATGACGTCTTTGGCCCAAGGCTCTTTGCCGATGCGTGCCCAGTCCGGCATCACCGGTACGGCAGGCAGGCCGGTACCGGGAATGAACGCTTGATCATCGACCACCGTCCACTGCACCAGCAGTTCCCGCGCGCCGAGTTTGTGCCAGTCTCCCTTGATGCCAACCGTGGCATTGTCCGGTTGCCAGACCATCCCGACGATGCCGGGTTTCAATGGTTTTACTGCGTTGGTAATCAACATGGCGATCCCTGTCCCTATCATGGCTGCAAGCAGCAGAGCGGTCAGAGTCGCACGGTTAAGGGGCCTTCCCAAAATCCTCAAGGGAGTGCCTGCTTGATGCGCTGATGCCACTGGCTCAACGACACTACGCCTTTGGCGTTCCAGTTGGCTGACGCATCAGGGCCTTGATGGAACTGCCCCTCGTTGAATTGCCAGACGATGACTTGAGGTTTGTGCTGGGCAAAATCCGGGGATTGCAGATATTGCAGCAGGGTAGCCCAAGGGCCGACATCACCCGGGTTCCAGGTCAGCGTGACGGGACGATCCAGCGCGTTGGACAGCTTCTGAGTGAAGCCCAGATAAGGCTGCACAAAGCTGTTGCCGATAACCTGCACAGGCGCTGGAGCATCATCGATCAGCAGGTCTTTTTCCACCTGATGCCGCACGGTGTAAATGTCGCGGCCAATGGCTTTACGTTTGATGGCTGGCAGGAAGTTACTTGCCAGGTCACCAAAGGCGCGTTTGTCGAACCACTCACCCAACACTGCGCCGCCACCAGGTTCGCCTTGCAGCTTATAGCGCTGGTTTATGAGCCGGGCCGTCGCATCAGCGGTGTTTTCGGCGCTCCAGGCGGTCCAGTGATAGTCGGCCCGGTAGAACGCAGTGTGATCACCTTGTTCGGTCTGTTGCAGAATCGGCTTGATGTTCAGCGTGGTCAGGCCCGCTTTGCTCATCGCGCCTTGCAGCTGATCGTAGCGCTGGGCAACGGCCGGGCTCAGTGGCTGGTCAGCCGGCAGGCGTTGCGCATAAAACGGCGCTTTCATCGGCACCACCAACACAACCAGAGCGATCTTGTTGCGCTCCAGTTGTTGTTGCAGGTCCTTGATCAAGGCGATGCTGCGAGTCGTACCGGCATTGTCGACCTTGGTCAGGCTTTCCCATGCCGGAAATAACCAGCCGTCCTTGCCGGTGATCACTGCCGAGGCTGCCTGTGCGGGCTGGCTGGAAACGCCCAGCAGCATCGCGGCGAACATGGCCGATAACGGCAGACGACGAGAGGGGCGGGCGTTCGTCACGGCTACTGCTTTCATAAGCTTGATCATGGCGCAGTCTGATCGACGAGGCCCACCAGACGCGGGGTCTGACCAGAGCCGATCAGGAACAGGCTGTAGCGATCACCGGCCTTGAACGGTTCAAGTTTGAACGGCAGGCTGGCGCTCTGACCACAACTGGCAATCAGGGTCGCCTGCACCGGATTGATGGTGCGCTGCGCCTGACCTTTCAACGGCAATTGGCTGAATACACTCGAGCCGTTGGCCAGTTTGATGTCGGCCTTGTCACAGCCATTGCTCAGGTTGTAAATGTTCAGCTCGGCGCGCAAATCCTTGCCACGCACGGGCGGATCAATCACCACGCGCGGCGCAGCAGCAGGGTTGCTGTCGAGGATCAGGGTGACAAAAGCATTGGCCGGAGCCTTGAGGTCTTTTATCTCCCGACCATTCACCGTCAGGCGCAAAGGCTGACGGCCATCGACTACCTGAAACGGGCTTGCCAGCGCTGACTGGGCAGACAGATTGAAGCTCGTGCCCTGATCAATGCGGACCTGCATCGTGGAGTCGGTTGGATTGACCACCCGAACCCAGGCCGAGCCTTCCGGTAATTTGGATTCGTACAACTGAGCAATTTCAGATGCGGCGTGGGCTGTTGTGGCGGCCAGGCTCAAGCCCAGCCACACGCAGATTCGAGGGTACATATCAGTCCTCAGTAAGAGTAAGTCAGTCGGGCAAACACGCCTTTGGCGCTATCATCGCCAGACACTTTCACTCGATATTGCAGAGAAAAATCCACGTAAGAGCGTGGCGCGTTGTACGCGTCTTCACGGAACCAGTAGCGCACGTTATTACCCACACCAACGCCCGCGGCATGGCCTGAAGAGTAATCCGCGCGGCCATTGGAGCCGGTTTCGCTGTTCATTTTCGAGTCGTAATCGTAAGCCGCCACGACATGCGGGAAGGTGACCCAGCGCGAGCCCGTGCCACCGATGGCGTAGCTGCGGCCGCCTTGCCATTCGCTGTTGAAGTAGTTGCGCGAATCATTGACGTAGTGCCCGGCCTCGGCGAACAGTTGCGAAGTCCACCAGCTAGGTGTATCGACACGCAGATCGGTACCGATGCTGGAGCCATAGCCCAAGCGCAGCAGCCAGTCGCCGTCGACATTGGACGACCCCAGCGGGAAGGTACGCTCTGCTGCCGCCATGACGTTCAGTGACGAGAACGGTTTGATCCGTACGCCCAATGCGCCCTGGAGCGCGTCCATGCCGGTGTCGGCGTCGCTGTTCTTGGCCCACAGCGTGTCGGTGATCCGCCCGTAAAGCTCAACGAAGCGTGCGTTGCGATAACCCAGCGGACGCCACGACAGTTCAGTACTGTTTTGCAGGCTGTCGTTGCTGCTGCCGCCACTTCCGCCGTTGCCATTGCTGCCGGTGCTCGGCGCAGAACTCAAGCCGCTGCTGGAGCTGTTACCGCGATAACTGGTGGTGCTGATCAGGCCCCAGGTGCGCGATACATCGGCAACTGCGCGACGGGTATCGAACAGCTGCTGCGCAGGCATGTCCAGGGCACCGGCATTCTGTGCATCGATCACCCGCTTGAAGTAGCCCACGGCCTGCTCGTCATCGTTGACGCGCATGGCGTTGTAAGCCGCATCCTGGGTAGCCGTTGGCGGCAGCGGGGCTTCGGCGTCAGCCTTGCGAAAGGATTCATGCGCCGCGTCGTCGTCACCGGCCTGTACCGACAGATATGCAACCTGAAGGTTGCTCATGCCTTCCAGCTCACCGGCATCGCGCGATTGCTGCAAGCGTTCGCGTGCGGTCTTGCGTTGGCCCAATGCAGCGTAAAGGCTGGCTTCTTCGTACGTGGGCAGGCTGCCCAGTGCCAAGGCCTGGGTGAAGTCTTTGCGTGCTCCGGCATCATCTCCGGTTTGTTGGCGCAGACGACCGCGTTGAGCCAGCAGGCGAGCGTCGTCGCCATTGGCGGCGATGCCTTCACTTGCTGCATCGATGGCTTCCGGGAGACGCTTCTGCTCGGTCAGCGCACTGACCAGAAGGCTGCGATAAGCCGGATTTTGCGGTGCACGACGAATCGCTTCCTGGGCGAGGGTCGCAGCTGAAGCAGCGTCCTTGCGCGCCAGTGCGGCATAGGCCTGCACCGCGGTGTCGGTCCCGGCATCGCGCTGGTTACCCGGCCAGATATCACAGATCAGGCCGAAGGCGCTTTCCTGGCAGTTCAACGCGGGGGCAGGGAAGCGAACTGCTGTTTTCAGGCCATTGCTTTTTTGTCGCGCCACGACTTGCGCAGCGGCACGACGACGGGCAACTTCGCCGCCTTCGTCTGGCTTCAGTTGTTGCAGCTGGTCGAGTGCTTGTTGCGGGTTGCCGTTGGCCAGGGCCAGGTCGGCTGCGAAGAAGCGAATCTCGCGTTCTTCGGAATCCAGCAAACCCTCGATGGCCAGGGCCCGATTCAGGTCGGCCTGGGCGGCCTGGGTTTTGCCCTGGCGATCCAGTGCGTAGCTGCGCAGGATCCAGGGTGCAATCTCACCGTCGTCCTGAGCCAGCGCGGCGGTAGCGGCTTTTTCTGCTGCCGGATAGTCCTTGGAGGCGAGGAGGGCGCTGATCAGCAGTTGCTGATTTGCACCGATTTCCGGCGCCCAGCCGACAGCCCTGCGGGCCTGTTCAACTGCCAAAGGCAGGTTGTTCTGTTCCAGCGCACGATAACCGGCGATGGACAGCGGTGCGGCAATCTGACGGCGAATGGCTTCGCGGCGCATCAACAGTGCGTCGTCATCCGGGAACACCCGCAGCGCTTCGGTCGTCGCCTGATCGGCTTCGACCAATTGCTGTTGGCGTTGCAAGGACTCGATCAGCAACAGCCGGTAATCCATGCGCTTTGGGGCCAGGGCAATGGCTTTACGAGCGGACTGCGCGGCGAGGCCGAAGTCGTCGCGGTCGTAGGCTTTAAACGCCTGAGAGGCAACGCTGAAACCCGGAGCGGGCTTCGCCTGCGGATAACGACGAGGGTTATCACGCGCCTCTTTATCGCGCTGCGCCAGTTCGATCAGCCGATTCAAGCGGGTCACGTCTGCGCGCTGACGCAAAGCCTCGCGGGCTTTGGCAATCGCCAGGTCGTAATCCTTGCGCTCGTAGGCGCTGTAGGCTTCGTTCGCCGCTTGATAGGCGGGGCCGGTCAGCGGCAGCGGCAGTGCTTCGGCGTAGCTTAACGCTGGCAGCAGGCTTGCACCGGCGATTACAAGGCTCAGCAGTGAGCGTTTCATAATGCCGGCTCCGGCTGATAATGGCTGTGCTGACGGGCAACCGCCTGTTCGATGGTTGCGCGAGGCAGCACGCCGATATCCACGAGGTAATCACCGATACGACCATGTTGCTGTGGTTTGTAATGCAGCATCGCATCGTTAAACACGTTGCGATCCAGCAGACCCATTTCGATCAGCAGGTCACCCAGCAGTGGTGCGCTGGCATGCGGCAAGGCGCGATCATCCGGTGCATCAAGCTGACGCAACTGATTGATGATTTCGCTTTCCCGAGCGATCAACTGCACAGGCTCGCTGCCCAGTTGCGCGCTGACCTG
The DNA here is from genome assembly GCF_002699985.1 of Pseudomonas sp. ICMP 561. Lineage (GTDB taxonomy): Bacteria > Pseudomonadota > Gammaproteobacteria > Pseudomonadales > Pseudomonadaceae > Aquipseudomonas > Aquipseudomonas quasicaspiana. The sequence continues at coordinate 26,121 of NZ_LKBT01000019.1, forward strand.
CTCCAGCCCTTCGGCTGACAATGGGCTGGCCACGGCAATTTGCTGACGGCCCTCAGGGCTCAGGCCAACAGGCACTGCCCGCCAGCGCAAGGCAAATTCGTCGGCCAGCGCAGGCTCTGCACGCTCAGCCTTGCCGGCCACGTCGAACACCCGCGGCAAGTCGTTCTGGAAGGCAATGGCTTCGGCCAGGGTTTCATCGTCCAGCCAGCCGTTATTGAGCAAAATGCGCCCCAACGGCAGTTGGCGAGTCTGTTGTTCGGCCAGTGCGCTTTCCAGATTGGTGTCGTTGATCGCTTGCCATGACAGCAGCACGCTGCCCAGCTTGCGCGGGGCAACCGCTACCAGGTCAGTGGACGGGAAGTCATGCATGGTTTTGTCCCAGACCAGCTTGCGGTTCATCACCTTGCCAACGATAAACATCTTCCAGGCACGGGAAGCGGCCATGAAGTTGACGAAGTTGCCAACGACCATGCGTGGGATAGACAGCAGCGCATGCTGCCAGCCGTACAACACACCGGTGAAGTAGCAGCGGTGAATGACGCGCCAGGCCAATGCAATACCGTTGGCCAGCAACAGGTATTTGATCCAGCCGTTGGCTTCAAACGGGGTAGGGAAGCTCACATCCCACACGCCGCTTTGACGCAGGATGATCAAGACCAGCAGTTGCACCAGAATCAGGTACGCAATGATGCTGACGAAAGCCGTCACAACACCTTTGCGGTCACGGAACAGCAAATAACGGTTGGCCAGCGAACCGGTCCAGCCCATCTGCTCCCAGCCTTGCAGGCCGATACCCAGTGTCCAGCGGGCTTTCTGACGAAATGCGGTGCGGAACGTATCGGGGAAGAATTCCCGTACGCACAACGGCATTTTCAGTGTCGATTCGTAAGGCTTTCTGAACCACGATTTACGCAGCACCCGGTATTCCACCGGGAAACGCACGAAGATCGCGTTCATGCCGACTTTGGACAGGCGAGCGCCTACATCATAGTCCTCGGTCAGGCTGTCGGTGTTGAACGGCATGTTCTGGGTTTCCCCGGCCAGCACCTGCAATGCCCGATGGGAGAAGCAGGTGCCAACACCGGCGGAAGGCACGGTGTCGCTCATGCTTTCGCGCACCACAAGGTCCTTGCCGTGCCATTCGGCAAACTCATCCATGTAAGTGCCCGCAACCCATTCGTACCAGTTGCGTTCCAGCGAAACCACCGGCAGCTGGATCATGTCCTTGCGCGGCAACAGGTAGTTGAACAGACGCAATTCCAGCGGGTGCAGCACGTCTTCACTGTCATGCAGGACCACGCCAGCGAAGGTCATGCCGTGGGTTTTTTCGTGAAGGAAGATCGCCTGAATCACCCAGTTAAGGCAGTCAGCCTTGCAGGTCGGCCCGTCGTGCGGGACTTCTACACGGTGCAACTGCTTGTAACGGCGACGCATGCGTTCGACTTCGTCGATGGTGCGCTGATCGTTGATGTAGGTGCCGACGAAAACCACGTAGTTCTGGTAATCCAGCGTCGACACCATGTTCTCGATCATCGGTGCGATGACGTCGTATTCCAGCCATGCCGGAACCATGATCGCCAGGGGTTGCTCATCCCGGGCGAGCAGTTGGTCGGCGGTCAGGGGCCGGTATTTGCGCCCTGCGGTGAAACTGCGGAATATCCGGCGAGACCAGTACCACAGGTCGATGAACAGATCGTCCAGGCTGGAAATCAGGATCAGCACCGCGATCACGATCGTGGCGACTTCCAGAACGCTGTAGTAGTGGGCCAGCCAGTAAGGCCAATAAAGCGACGTCATCTCAGGTTCCCGTTATTGACGATTGCGACGGGCGCTACGGCCAGCCAGCAACAACACGAGGAACAACAGAATGCCACCCGGAATCAGCCACAGCAGGGAAGGCGTGCGCCATGCATCCAGACCTTTAGGCTCGTCGTCATCAATCATGCGGCTGCCGTTCGGGTCTTTGCTGTCCAGTGTGGTCAACACACCGTTGTTGCCCAGCACGCTGGTATCGCCGCGGGTCAACAGGATTGGTTTGGCGAATTGCGGAGCATCGCTGCCCAGAGCCTGATAGATCAGACCACGCTGACTGCCGGACTCAACCACTTGCAGCGAGGCAAGGTTGTTCAGCTGGGTGACATCCAGCAAGACTTTATCTTTGTCGTTGATGCGCAGGCGGCCCTGGTCATCGACTTGCAGCGCTTGCTTGCTGTCGGCGACTGGCAGTGCGAAAGCCAGGAAGGATTTTTCCGGCTTGACCGCGGTTTTCGGGTCAGCGCTGACTTTCAATTGCGCGCGCAGTGGCGAAACACCGGTGGCGCTGGCGACTGAAATCACTTGCGGCAAGCTGCTGGCCGGGTGATCAAGCCAGGTTTGCGGGACCAATACCTGAGTATCAACCGCGAAGCGTGCAGCCATGCCTGCGAAGTCATCACTTGGCGTGGTTTTTTCGAGGACGATGTGGCTGGTCGGGCGTACCGAAACCGGGAACGCCTGTGGCGTTTCCAGGCAACGATCACTGACCGGCTGACGCTGGAAGGATACACGCAGGACGTTGGTCGAACCCAATGCGTAACGCGGGATGCGCGCTTCGATGCGTTGCTTCTCGCCCGTGGTATCAAGCTGCTGCGCGCCGATCAGGTAATCATTGAGGAACACCGAAGCGACCGGAGCCGTGTCCGATGCGCCAGGTGCGGCAGCGATATCAATCACCGCTTTGACCGGCAGACGCCCGTCATAAGCCACGGCGCCCAACGGGAACGAGGCGCTCCAGTCAGCCTTGGCCAACACGTCGATAGTGCCCGGCTGGCCGCCCAGTCGCGACAGCGCTACACGGCCATCGGTGTCCAGCGGAGCCTGAGCTTCGCTGATGGACAACTGGCGGGTGCGGGCCAGTTTGTTCCAGGCCGAGCTGAACATGGTCAGCGCTTTGGTCGTAGCGTCCGGTGCAATCATCAGCATCGGGCGGCTGCCCAGCAATGCCAGACGCACGTTTTCCTTACCGGTTTTCTGGCCGGCGTTGATGTGACGCTCACGCCATTGGTTAAACGCGTCTACCGCAGTCGCGTCGCGACCTTGAATCTGCGCTTGCAAGGCATCCAGCGAATCGTTGATTGCTTTCAGCAACTGCGGATCATTGATTGCCAGGTCAGCCTGTACGTTTGGCGTCTGGCCCAGTACCAACAAGGCACCGATCTGTGCCGGGTCGCTCAGGGTTTGCGTGCCTTTGCCATTAAGGCTGGCGAAGGCCGGGATGTTCAGCAGCTCGGCCGGGATACGCAAAGCGCTCAGGTCGACGCTGTCCTGCAAAGCAGGGAAGGGCAGGATCCGCGCGTGTTTGCCGATGCGCTCCAGAGCCACACCGAGACGCCATGCGGCGTCGTAGCTTTCAGCAGACAGGCTGCCCGGAGCAACCATGATGCCTGGCTTGCCAGGGAGTGCATTCCACGCCGCGCCGATGTCCTGCAGATCATTGGCATCGTAGCTGTAGGTCAGACGGGTCGCCGGATCGATGCGCAACACATTGCCGATCACGCGTTCATCTTCGCACAGTACGCGGGAAACGATCGACGACCAGGCGACGCCCAATCGCACCGAACCGCTGTCGCGGGCTGCCTTGTCAACGCCCAGGGTAGTGCTGGCATTGCCTTGCGGCTCGGTCAGGCCTTCGGCGCGTACCGGGAAACCGTCCAGCGACAGCAACATGGTGTTGCGTCCGCCTTCGCCGTTCAGGTAGCTGGCGTCGAATTGCAGGGTTGCGTCAGTCAGCGGTACACCGGCCGGAACCGGAAGATACAGCTCGCGGCGCGAGTCAGTGGAGCCGAGGATGATCGGCGCATCGATACCCAGATCGCTGAGACGGATCTCGCGCTGCTGTTGGGTATCAGTGTTCAGCCGGTTGATTGCCTGAGTGAGCGGGCTGTCCGCGGCCAGGGCGAAATTCGGCATGAGCGCGAGCAGGCTCACGCCACAGGCTAGGGCGCTGAGCGCGCCCGATTGGGTGGCAACGGAAGACTTCATTCAGGCAGATCTCGGGCTGTTAAGGGGCGAATGTTTATTGAAATGTGGAAACTGGCCGGGTGAATTCCGGGTTCGGAATCATCAGGGGCAGTTCAATGTCTCGCGGCGATTTGCCCACCACGAACTCATGCATGGGTCTGCCCAGCAGAACGTCGACAATCCGAGAGCTGGCCTTGCCATCACCATACGGGTTGGCCGCCTGGGAGGCGCGACGCCACAGCAGGTCATCGTCGTACAGGGCCGCAACGCCACTGATGATGGATTCTGGCGAAGTACCTACCAGTCGAACGGTGCCAGCCGCGACAGCTTCAGGGCGTTCGGTGACGTCACGCATCACCAGCACTGGCTTGCCGAGGGAAGGGGCTTCTTCCTGCACGCCGCCCGAGTCGGTGAGGATCACGTGGGCACGCTGCATCAGGCGCACAAAGGCCAGATAGTCCAGTGGTTCGATCAGATGTACGTTATCCAGACCGCCCAGATGCTCGTTGACCGGGCCTTGAACGTTAGGGTTCAAGTGCACGGGGTACACGATCTGGATGTCTTTACGGCTGGCCAACTGACGCAGCGCCTTGCAGATATCAAGGAAGCCGTCGCCAAAGTTCTCACGGCGGTGGCCTGTGACCAGCAACACCTTGCGGCCTGGCTTGATGAACGCAAACTGGCTATCAAGACTGTCACGCAGTGCGTGGTCCTGATCAATACGGCTGGCCGTCATTTGCAGCGCGTCAATAACCGTGTTGCCAGTGACAAACGAGCGACCTTGCAGACGCTCACTCAACAAGTTGGTGCGGGACTCGAAGGTCGGCGCAAACAACAGGTCGGCACCCAGGTCGATGCAGCGACGGTTCATCTCTTCCGGCCACGGCGAACGAATATCACCGGTGCGCAGGCCAGCTTCAACATGGCCTACCGGAATACGACGGTGGAACGCTGCCATCGCGGCAACCATGGCCGAGGTGGTGTCGCCATGCACCAGAACGCGGTCCGGCTGGAGCATTTCCAGTATCGGATCAATCGCGCCATAAAGAGCAGACGTCAGCGTATTGAGAGTCTGATTGGGCCTCATCACGTCGAGACTGAAATCAGGCGTGAGGTCGAACAGATCCATCACCTGCTTCAGCATGCTTTGATGCTGGCCGGTGACGCAGATCTGGGAGTGGACGCCAGATTCCGCCGCCAGTGCTTTAACCAGCGGAGCCATTTTTATGGCTTCGGGACGCGTGCCGAAGATCGATAGGACCTTAATCCTTGATTCACTGCGAGCGATGATGCCCTCCTCGCGCAATTTTCTTGCGCCGCACAAGTAGACAGCTCAAAGCCTGATGGCATTTTGAGCAAACTACCGAATAGTTTTTAGGCCGGGGTTAAATCGGAAGGAAGCTGATTATTCACTTCGTGTGAGATGGCGCATTGCCTTGCTCCCCGGAACTGGGCCGATTATTAGCAGCATTCGCGGTGGGCGCAAAGTTATAAATGATGTTTTTAAGAATAATTTCAGAGGGCGAAACTTTTACATTTGTAACGAGTCTTTAACAGGTTTTGTGCGGTGTTGTTGCGAGGAGGGTAAGGGCGTCTTACTTTTGTTAACTGTTTGTTTTTACTGGTTTTTATTATTTCAATCAGCCATTCGTCAATTGCGATTGAATCTTTTCAGTGGTGCGGTGTCGGCCTGAATTCGTGTATGAATTCCAAGTCGTTTGGCTGACGCCTGTATATTGTCGTTAGTGGAGAGTGTCCGACAATATCGAAAGAACCACAAGTAAAGTTTAATAATGGTTTGAACGGCTCTGATAAATGCCGGTCGGCCCACGCTCATAATGAGGTGGTCACTCAAACGAGGGTAATGACAGGACGGCTTGCATAGCAAACGAATGTTCTCCGAGTGGCGAAACTTTCAGTTGGAAATGTGGTGCGAGTCGCATCACTGCCTATCGCTGTTCATGAGTTTCAGACTCACCCAAGGGTACTGGACCGTGGGTTGATCACTCTTTTTTCAGCTCCAAATACCGTCGTAACCCGCGAGATAGAGCCTGTATCGCTGCTGATACAAACCCGACATACGGGCATGCGTGAATATTGACGTCAAGATGATGGCTATCTAATATCGCCGCCTTTTTGCGATATCACTGCGCCACCACAAGGATGTCCCGTGTACCTTACTGCTCACCGAATTGCAGCGCTATTGGCGCTCGCTGTCCTGCCTTTCATGGCGTATGGCGCCCCCACGCCGGGTGAGCAAGACGTTATTCGTGACCGTCAGGACCGCCTGCTCGAAGAACAGCGCCGCCGCCTTGAAGAGCTCAAGGATTTGCCTGGCAGCCAGAAGGCACCATCCGCCCCCGCGGCTCCGGTCGATACACGCTGCTTCCCGATTAAAACCATCCAGCTCAAAGGAGCTGATTCGTTATCAATTCGCGAGCGTGACGCGCTGCTTGAGCCTTTCGTTGGGCAATGTCTGGGCGTTGCTCAGCTCAATGGCGTGCTCAAGGCCATCACGGATCATTACCTCGCCAAAGGGCTGGTAACCACCCGCGCTTACTTGCCGCAGCAGGATTTGTCCCAAGGCACGCTTGAAGTGCTGGTCGTGGAAGGCAAGCTGGAAAGCCTCAAGGGCGAAGCGGGCAGTGGCCTCTCGGAGCGGGAACTGGCGATGGCCTTTCCAGGGCGGGAAGGGCAAGAGCTGAACCTGCGCGAGATTGAGCAGTTGCTCGACCAACTCAACCGCTTGCCGTCCAATCAGGCGCAGATGGAGTTGGCTCCCGGCAATGCGGTGGGCGGCAGCACTGTGTTGGTGAAAAACACCCCGCAAAAGCCATGGCGCGCGTCCTTGGCGCGGCACAACGACGGCCAGAAAAGCACCGGCGAACAGCAGTGGGGCGTAGGGCTGGATTGGGACAGCCCGCTGGGGCTGGCTGATCAGTTGAACCTGAGGGGTGGGCATGACGCGGTCAGCGACCATAAGCGCACTTATCAAAGCAACATGCTCAATTACAACCTGCCGTGGGGCTGGTGGAACTTCAGTTACTCCTACAGCGACAGCGAATACCGCACCCTTGGCCAAGGCGCTGGCTTCGACTTCAAATACACCGGCGAAAGCCAGACCCACCAGTTGCGCGCCGAGCGCGTGATCCATCGTGATGCCAAGAGCAAGACGGCCTTGAGTGCAGGCCTCAGCCACTTGCGTACCCGCAACTTCATCGAAGACAGCGAACTGGCCAACGGCAGTCAACGCATCACTGAAGCACAGTTCGGTGTCAGTCACGGTCGTGTGGTGGGCAGCGCATTCGCCAACCTTGAGCTGGGCATGCAGCAGGGCGTTGGTGCCTTGGATGCCATGGGCGAGGGGCGCCGCGCCAATAACGAACCCACTGCTCGCTACCGTAAATACACCGCCACCCTCAGCTACCTGCATCCGTTCCAGATCGGTGAAGAGCGCTTCACTTTCAGCAGCCTCGCCACCGGTCAGCGCAGCGAAGACATGCTCTACAACAGCCAGCGTTTCAGCGTCAGCGGTCAGTCAGCCGTACGTGGCTACAAGGAGCAGTTTCTTTCCGGTGACAGCGGTGGCTACTGGCGCAACGACTTGCGCTGGACTCGGCCCGTCACCCTCGACTGGTTGCAACCGGTGCTGCAGCAATACGGCGTCGGGGTCGGCTATGACCAGGGCGTCATTCGCCGTGATGACAACAGCGGCGGGCAGAACGGTCGGGTGTCCAGCAACTCTCTGGAACTGTTCGCCCGCGGCAAACACGTGTCCGCCAGCGTGACGTTCGCTCACTCACTGGAGCGACCTGTGGCCCTGAGTGAGCGTGAAGCTCCGATCTATTTCCGCCTCGAACTTCTTCTCTGATCCCGCGCCAAGGAACCCTCTACATGGACGTTAAACAGCTGGCCTTCCTGGCGCGTCAACCTTCGGCCGCGCTGAATTCGCGTGAAAGCTTCTGGGGCATGCCCAAACGCGGCATTGCGCTGATCCTCGCCAACGCGATGTTCTGGCAGCCGCTGATGGTCCAGGCCGAGGGCATCGCTGTCAGTGGCGGCGGGACCAGTCTGACCACCGCAGGCAACGGTGTTCAGGTCATCAACATCGCCAAGCCCAATGGCACGGGGCTGTCCCATAACACGTTCGATCAGTACAACGTCGGCAGCCAGGGCGTCATCCTCAACAACGCCACGTCCCAGACCCTGAGCACCCAGCTGGGCGGCATCATCATCGGCAACAGCAACCTGCAGGGCACTGCCGCCACCACCATTCTCAACGAAGTCACCGGCAACAACCGCACTCAGCTCAAGGGCTATACGGAAGTGGCGGGGCAAGCCGCGCGGGTCATCATCGCCAACCCATATGGCATCACCTGCAACGGCTGCGGTTTCATCAATACCCCGCAGGCAACTCTAACCACCGGCAAGCCGGTTCTGGATCAAGGTCGTCTGGATCACTTCCAGGTCGATGGTGGCGATATCAGCCTTGAAGGCGCTGGTCTCAACGCCAGCAACATCGAACAGTTCGACCTGATTACCCGTTCGGCAACACTCAACGCCAAGCTCTACGCGAAGAAACTCAACGTCGTCACCGGGCGTAACAAGGTTGACGCGAAGACTCTGGATGCAACAGCCCTGGCCGACGACGGCAGCGTCAAACCTGAATTGGCCATCGACAGCAGTGCGCTGGGCGGTATGTACGCGGGTTCGATCAAGCTGGTGGGCACTGAGCAAGGCGTGGGTGTGAGGCTCAACGGCGAGCTTGCCGCCAGTGCTGGTGATATTCAGCTTGATGCCAATGGCAACCTGCGAATGGCTCAGGCTTCAGCCAACGGCGTCGTCAAGGTCAAGGCTGACAGCCTGGATATGCAGGGGGTGGTGTCCGGCAATAGCGTCGATCTGCAAACCACGCAGGCGCTCAACGTCCAGCAAAACATCGTGGCGCGGGATAAGGTCACCCTCACCAGTGGTGGGCAACTGACCAACAACGCGGTCATCGAGTCCGGGGTGGATGCTGACAATAGTCGCAACACCACAGGCGATATCAGCCTGACCGCAAAAGACCTGCGTAACGTCGGCAGTGTGGTCGCCAGCCGGGACTTGAAAGTCAAAACCACCCAAGACCTCAATAACGACGCCGGAACACTGGCCAGTAACGCCGCACTTGAACTGGAAGTTGACGGCCTGCTGTCCAACCAGAACGACGGTCTGATCTACAGCCGCAACGCCAACACGAAAATAAAGGCAGGCTCACTCGACAACAGCAAGGGCACGCTGCTCGCCGCACAAGGTCTGGATGTCAACGTCACTGGCGATATCGCCAATCGCAACGGGCGAGTCATTGCCCGGGACGGTGTACTCAGTGTCAAGGCCGCCAACCTGAATAACGCCGGTCAGCTCACAGGCAAATCCGTTGATCTTGCTGTGACCAATGCGCTGAACAATCGCGATGGCTCCATTGAAAGTGACACCACGCTGACCGTCAGTGCTGCCAGCGTCGATAACCAGAACGGCACTTTACGTGCGGTGGGCACCAGTGGCCTGACGCGCTTTAGTATCGGCGGCGCTTTCGATAACAGCGACGGTACCGTAGAGACTGCGAACAACGCGCTCGAATTGTCTGTTGGCAGCCTGATCAACACCGGTGGCAGCGTGCTACACATCGGCCGTGGCGATTTTGGCCTATCAACCCGCACCGTCATGCGCGCCGGCGGCAGCCTTGTCACACACGGCGATCTGACCCTTAACGCCGACAGCTGGATCAACAGCAGCGTGATCCAGGCCGGGCGGCTGATCGTCAATGTCGACCACTTCAACCAGACCGCCGACGGCCAACTACTGGCCTCCACCGAGCTACAAGGCAGCGGAGTCGACTGGACCAACAACGGTTTGATTGCCAGTGACGGCGATCTCATGATTGACCTCAGCGGTGAATACGCCGGAGCCGGGCAAGCCACTAGCCAGGGTGATCTGTGGCTCGATGCGGGCAGCCTGAAGCTGGCCGAGGCGGGGCGAATCACCGGCGGCGGTACAACGGACGTCTACGTCAGTGGCGCGCTCAATAACGCCGGGCGCATCAGCGCCAGTCAGGACCTGCTGATCAATGCAGGATCTCTCGAAAACCGAGGCACTCTCAGCGCTGCTGAATACGTCACGATCAACACCGGAGAACTGCTGAACGAAGGCGGTTTGATCTTCAGCGGCGCGGACATGGAACTGCGCGGCACCAAGGTCACCAACCGTTTTGGTGATATCTACAGCATGGGTGATCTGACCATCGCCAAAAACGCCGCAGGCGACCGTGCGCAGGTCATCGAAAACATTTCCGGCACACTCGAAAGCGCCGGTGACATGAGCCTTTCCGCTGACGCCGTCACTAACCGCAAGGATGTCCTGACCCTCGCCAATAAGCGAGTCAATGCCTACATCACCCACAGCTGTGCGCACTGCTCGGATGAGTGGAACGTCTGGTACTACGTCAACGAAATCTACGAGCGCACCGTTACAGAGGATTCAGCGTCCGCGTTCATGACCATTGGCGGCAACCTTACCGTTACTGGTACCAGCTTCCTCAACCAGTACAGCTCGGTATCGGCGGTCAAAGACATCGACATCACCGTCGATGATTTCAAGAACGAAGGCACCACGTTAGCGACCATCACCTACCGCGCTCACTACCGAAACCCCGCTGACCAGGAGCCGGGCAGCATCTATCTTGGGCTGATTGATCCGGGTGGTGCGGTCAACGAATTCAACAAGTACAGCGCCAAATACGTGCCGTTGTACCGACGTGCTGATGGCAGTTATTTCTACCAGCAGGAGAGCGGCTTAAGTACCACGCTCAACCCTGATTACGACCCTACCAAAAACATGCCGGTGCCCACCGCCGTGACCCGGTATGGCGTGTTTTCCGCAACCCAGGTGACCACACCGGGCAAAAGCATCGATGCCGTGATTCAGTCCGGTGGCGACACCACCATCGTCGCTGACGACGAGTTCAACAACAGCATCCAGAAAGTCAGCGCCCCCATCGTCACCAGCGACAGCCAGGTCGATGCCTCCGGCACACTGCAGGCCACCACACCTTTTATTGCCCAGCTCAACACCCAGCTTCCGGCAGACCTGGCTCAACAGCAGGTCGACCCGCTCACGTTGCCGGGCTTTGTGATCCCCGACAGCGACAATGGCTTGTTCCGGCTCAGCAGTGGGCCCACTAGCCAGAACATTCCCGATGCCAACGGCCAGGTCACCCCGCACAAATACCTGATCGAAACCAACTCAGCACTCACCGACCTCAAGCAATTCATGAGCTCGGATTACCTGCTGGATAAGCTGGGTTATGACCCCGCACTCAGCGCCAAACGCCTGGGTGACGGCCTCTACGAACAGCGTCTGATCCAGCAAGCCATCGTCGCCCGCACCGGTCAGCGTTTCATCGACGGCCAGACCTCGGACGAAGCGCAGTTCAAATACCTGATGAACAACGCTGCTGCCAGCAAAGATGCGCTGAATCTGTCCGTGGGCGTGACCCTGACAGCAGAGCAAGTCGCGGCCCTGACCGATGACATCGTCTGGATGGAAGAGCGTGAAGTACAGGGCGAAAAAGTGTTGGTGCCTGTGCTCTATCTGGCTCAGGCCGACAACCGTCTGGCCCCGACCGGCGCGCTGATTGCGGGCAACAATGTTTCGCTGACTTCCGGTGCCAATCTGGAAAACGCCGGAACGCTGCGTGCCAGTAACAACCTGTCCGCCCTGTCGGGCAAAGACTTGATCAACAGCGGCCTGATGCAGGCGAACGCCCGCCTGGACGCCTTGGCTACAAACAACATCGCCAACCAGGCGGGCGGCATCATCAAGGGCAACGACGTATCGATCACCTCGCTTTTTGGCAGCGTGCTCAACGAACGTACCGTCACCACCTATGCGGGCAGCAACACCAGTGGCAAAGGCAACTGGAACTGGTCCCAGGACTTCGTCGACAACGCCGCCCGCATCGAAGCGGGCAACACGCTGGGTATCAATGCCGCAGGTGATTTCACCAGCGTCGGCAGCGTGCTCAGCAGCGGCGCAGACATGAAGATCGACGCAGGCGGCAGCGTCAACATCCTCTCGACCCAACAAAACAACCGCATCGCCGACGGCGAGTCCCACGACGACTCCACGATCCGTCAGCACGCCTCGCAAGTCATTGCAGGCGGGGCTCTAACCGTAAACGCCGACAACGACATCACCGCCGTCGCCAGCCAGATCGAAGCCAAAACCGACGTCACCCTGACCGCTGGCAAGAACCTGACCCTGGCCTCAGCCGCTGACGAAGATCACACGTACACCAAAGGTTCGAGCATCACCCGGCAGGAAGATCATGTTCGCCAGGTTGCAGCGACCGTGAAGGCGGGTGGGGATGTGAAGCTGAGTGCGACTGAAGACTTGACGATGATTGCCAGCCGGATTGCGGCGGGTGACGAAGCCAGTCTGATCGCAGGTAAAGACCTCAACATCCTCGCCGCGCAAAACAGCGACTACACGCTGTTCGACATGAAAAAAGAGGGCGGTTTCGGCAGCAAGGAAACCCAGCGTGATGAAGTCACGCAAATCACCCATGTCGGCAGCGAGATCACCACGGGTGGCAACCTGACCCTCAAGAGTACTGGGGACCAGCTGTATCAGGCGGCCAAGCTCGACAGTGGAAAAGACCTGACGATTGATAGTGGTGGGGCGATCACGTTTGAGGGTGTGAAGGATCTGCATCAGGAGAGTCACGAGAAGAGCAAGAACAGCCTTGCGTGGACCTCGATGTCAGGCAAGGGCAACACCGACGAGACCTTGCGCCAGACCCAGATGATTGCCAAGGGAGAACTGGCGATCAGGGCTGTTGATGGCTTGAAAATCGACATCAAGGAAGTCAACAAACAAACGGTCAGCCAAACCATTGATGCGATGGTCAAGGCCGATCCTCAGTTGGCGTGGCTGAAGGAAGCCGAGAATCGTGGGGATGTGGATTGGCAACTGATCAAAGAGACACACGACGCCTATAAGTACAGCCACTCGAGCCTGGGCCAGGGCGCGATGTTGGCGATCATTATCATTGTGACCATCGTCACTGCGGGAACTGGCACTGCTGCGACAGTTGGGGTCGCTGCCAGTGACGCTATGGTGGCAGCAGGGTTTGCAGGCGCTGCAACTGCTGCAAGTGCCGCGGCTGTTGCGAGTTTTTCTGCCGCAGTTGCACAAGCTGCCGTCAGCGTAGTGAACAATAAAGGTGACTTGGGCGCGGCGTTTAAGGATGTTACGTCTGCGGACGCGATGAAAGGCTACCTGATCAGCGGGCTCGCGGCTGGTTTCGCAGCCGGGGTACTCGACAAGTCATTTGGCGTTAAAACTGCGGATTTATCTAAGGCTACCCACGGTTTCGAACTTGGAACCATGGATGGTTTTACCAAATTTGCAGGCTATACCGCTGCTCAGGGAGGCTTTAACGCGGTTGCAAATACCGCAATCAATGGCGGGAGTCTCAAGGATAACCTGGCTCAAGTCGCAATCAGCTCTGCAGCCGATGTATTGACGGCAGGTATCTACAACAAACTTGGGTCCCAGCTGGTGTTCTCCGGACTTACAGCGAAAGTAGGTGCGCATGCTCTGGTTGGCGGGTTGATTGCAGAGTTGGCGGGAGGGGATTTCCGGACCGGAGCATTGGCCGCAGGGGCAAACGAGGCATTTGTTGCTTCGGTAGGCGACAAGATATTTGCCGAAAACTCTCGCGACCAACTGCTGGCGATGACCTCTCAACTGATTGGGCTAACGGTCGCTGCGGCTGCGGGAGGGTCTGATAAGGATCAGGCTGTTGCGTCGTGGGTTGCTTCACAGGCAACGAAGTTCAACAGTCTTGATCACCCGACGGCCGAGAGACTACTTGATCAGTTGAAAGCGTGCAGCGCTAACCGCTGTAGCGCAGATGAGCAGCGCAACCTGATTGCAAAGTTCGAGAAAATCTCGGCCGACCGTTCAGCCTTGCTGGCGGCTTGTCCTACTGCTGAATGTAGGGAAAATATTCGAGCCAATACGATAGCGATGGATGATCCCGTCGCCCAAGAGTTGGTGGCTTGGTATCGGGAGCGTGTTTCGTACGACATGGTCGGTCTGCTGACTGGAGACCCGAGCAAGATTGCCATGCCAGCGCAAGGGTATGATCCTTGGGGGGCAAAATATGTAACAGATGACCAAATAATACTGGCATTGAATATTCAGCAGAATACGCTGACCCCTGCTCAGCAGGCTTACCTGGACTCGTGGAATAAAGAAACGGGCTGGATGGACCGGGCCGTAGGGCGAGTATTGACGGTTGCTGAAAAAGCAGAAATGCTTGTATCGCTTGGCAACGCTATGCTGACGGAGGGCTGGGGGAAAGCCTCGAGTGGTAATAGCGCTTCTGGAAATGGAGTTGTTCAAGGTGGAACCGGTGCTGGTCCAAAAGTAACAGTAGGTCCTGCAAAAGTTGAACAAGCGCCAAGCTTTTCAAATCAATTTCCAGATCACGCAATAGGTGCACCAACACTTATCTCGGATACGAAATTGACGCAGGGAGCGGGCAAGTATAATTATGTTGTTCTTGAGGGCGGTGAGCTCTTGGTTGGTCGTAGGAGTAAGGATGTTGGTGGTGGTCATATCGATCTCGCAAACGGTAAGCCGGTCATAGCAGCAGGAGAGGTGAAGATTTTGAATGGGAAGGTTAAATATATTGATAATACGTCTGGGCACTATGAGCCGTCTGGTCCCGCTGCTCAGGCTGCGGCCGAAAAAGCTTTTTCCCAGAAAGGCCTTGATGTAAACGGGACGTACATAGAAAAAATCTGGTTGCCAAATCCGAGTAAACCTAGCTCGGGTGCTTGGGTGCCCAAAAAATGAGTGACGTCATGGAACAGTTTGACGAACTTTGCGACGCGGCAATGGCTGCTTTCGGCGAGGAGCTAGGAACGTCGTATGAGTCGTCTTTGTTGAGGGTGTTAGAGTTTGTTAAGAGTAATTTGGAGTTTAGGAAAGAATTCATACCCAAATTTGAAGCTATATTAATGTCGAACAACTCCCCCTTCGAGGTCGTGGCATTTTGTATGCGCGAGCTTCAGTGGCCGGAAATAAAAGACTTTGTAATTTTGGAGATGGACCTCTCGCAAGATCCTAGAAGCGAAGTTTTGCGAGATGTCCTCACGGCATATGATGAGTTTTGGCCCGATGCAGACTTGTATAAATATTATGATGATGATGAGGATGATGGTCCTAAGTGATTTACGAGGGGCGCGCCAACCAGAGAAAACGAGGAAAAACGGGGTCAGACCACGATTGTTTTATTCAATCTTTAATAGTTTTGTTTTTTAAATGATTAGGTTGTACTTAATCGTGGTCTGACCCCAGTTTCTCCTGAGCGGGCGGTGCCAGTACGTTCGGAGCTGAATATTGGTAGCGGTAGGAATATTGCTGTTGCTGAATATTCAATTGATGGTCGAGGCGCTGAGCTTGTGGGAGTAAGCGGGCTAGCGAAGCGTCCTGGAACGGTCGATGTCCCTGAAAAGCAGGTGTTCGAAACAATACAAACTGGTAACAATCCAAGGACAATGGACTCAGAGTATAAAACATTGTCTCATTTGGCAGATAAACTAACCCCATCGTCGCGAGGAGTCGTGAATATTTACTCAGAACTCCCAGTCCGCGTTTCATGCAGTGGACTTATAAGTCAGTTTCAACAGAGGTTCCCCCGGTGTGATTGTCAAAGTAGAAACAGGAAGGCCGAGATGAAAAGCGTTCGTGATATTTTTCATGAGTTAGTCCTGAAAGGAGTGATTTTAGAGTCTGCTCTTGTTGGTTGCACTAACGCAGATATTGCAGCAGCCGAGCAATATTTTGGTTGTACACTTCCGTTGGCATATCGTGACTTCTTGATGGTTGCGGGGCGTTCAGCGGGTGAGGTTTTTTGTGGCGTAGATATATTTTTTCCAAGATTACTTAGCCTGAGGCTTGAAGCAGAAGAGTTGCTTGATGAATTAAGCTTAGCTGGTTTGCTGCCCACAGATGCTAAGGTGTTCTGCATGCATCAAGGATATGAAATTAATTATTTTCTAGCGTTCTCTGAAGATCCACCAGTATTTCAGTTTTTTGAGGGTCAGAGTTCGATGACTAAAGCTTGGGATAGCTTTTCAAGTTTCTTAATTACATCAGTGGAAAACCATCTTTTACAATGGCCGGACTTGAATTGACACGGTTCGGGGTCAGATCACGAATGTTTTATTCGTTCTTTAATAGTTCGGTATTTCTGGAGTGATTGGTTTTTGCTTAATCGTGGTCTGACCCCGGTTTCTGAAAGCTGGACACTGGGATCCGGGCGGCTTGAGAAGGCAGTGGGGTTAGACTCTGCTCGAGACATCGCAAGCGCGATTAAGACTGGACGCACCGAGATCTGGGTTGTAAGGACGGGGCAAATGGGTCGACTGAAATCCAAGTGCTTGATTCTTTAGGTAAGCCCAAGGCCATTGATACGTCGAAGATACTTTCCACCAATACAAATCTTGCTGGAGCAGAACCATGATCCGAGATTCCATAGCTGACGTTAATTACTGGCGTGAGCGGGTTGCTAAGGATGTGCTCTGGATAGAGAAATCGGGAGAACTATTGTCTCGACCTTCACAGAATCCTGTTTACGACCCCCAGTTTTCGTTTGATCTATCAAAAGATATCTTACGTCTAATGCTTAGACGATACTCCCAAGGCGATCCGATATCTGAAATAGTTTTATCTTTCTCAGAGTTATTGGATGCTTGGGAATTGTCGAATGACTTGGCCAAGCAAGTGTGTGCTGAGCACAATCTGCAAACTTGTCGTGATTGGGTGTTTGATGTTTCTAATCTCAACCATTATATCTGGTGTTTTTGGTTGGTCGGGTTGGCGCTCGCATTAGGTATTCCCGACGAGCAGTGGAACCGATTGTTGATGCTCATAGCTCAAGAAGGCAAAGACACTTTGTTGGATCGCATAATTGCTAGTCGCCAAACTTCACGCATTATTGGTGATGTTCTTTTGCATGCCAAACCTTATGCTCGACTGCTGAAAGCCATTGATGCGTCCGAAGATCAGCAGGCATTTCTGCTGCATGATTTTGTTGATGCTTGGTATCCGGAGCTCTACCGACGCGGCAAACAGCAGCCTTGGTGGTACCACTACGGTGATCCTGAAAAAAATCCGCTTGAGATGGGCAGCTATTTCGGTCGTTGGTGCATTGAGGCGATCGCTGCCGTCGAAGCTTTCAAGCTGGATGACAGCCGATGTGTTGGGCATCCGCACTATCCCGGCGACCTACTTTGTCCTGAGGTGGCTGGCACTCACGGACCGCAGAAGGAAGGCAAAAAAATCCGAAGTCTGCGGGAGGCCTTTGGACGTCGGTTCACGAGGTAGTAGAGTTGTGTGACGGAAAAACGGGGTCCGGAAAAACGGGGTCAGACCCCGATTGGTTTTAATAATTTGGTTGTTTTTAAGTTGGTAGGTTTTACTTAATCGTGGCCTGACCCCAATTTCCATTGGCTGTCCAAAAAAGTAGACGTATAGCTTTTATTTTTTAATCGTGGTCTGACATCAATTTCCCCCGTTTTCTAGGGTTTAAATGCTGTGAGGATAAAATGTGAGTGATGCTAATGTTATTGATTGTTGCTCTGTTTTGTTGGCTGATCTTGGGTTTGGAAATGAAACTCTAGAATCGCTCATTATGAAGTGGCGCTTTCTTGTTGGGCAGTGCCGTGAAGGATATGAGTGGGACTATTCAGAGTATAAAAATGAAATTAGAGCTAGGTGTCTGATAAATGAATTACAGAATTATCCTGGTATTTATGGCTCGATTGAACTGAAGGGTTTTTTTAACGATGTGGCTTTGCTGGATGAAGAGTTCAAGAGTTTGTTGCAGCCGGGTGTGGATGTGAATGAGGGGGGCAGTTGGTGGGAGAGGGGCGTTTTGTCGCGTGCTGGAGATGAGTACCGCTGTTACATGGCCAATGCCCACCGAGTCTCGGTTGAGCGTATTAAGGATTAAAAAAATCGGGTCAGGACACGATTTATTATTAACAATATGATAGTTGGGTTTATAGAGTAATTAGGATATGCTTAATCGTGGTCTGGCCCCAATTTTTTTAGAAGGGTTTATATTAGTACCTGAGGTTGAACTCATGATGACTAAAAGCTATTCGTGAAGCTCTTAGTTTTTCAGCGAAGCAGCCTTAGAGTTATTATCTGCTTGGTCGTGGTCTGATCCCAATTATTTGCTACAGCTCCAATGAGGGTGTTCTAATGTCGCTGACAAATGAAGAAGAATTTGCACTGCAGATGCTTTTCTCCGGGCAGGACAAAATAAGTGTCGCGGTTCGAGTTCAACTTAAGAGTTGTGCGGTCAAAGCGCGTAAGCATACGGGTGTTGGTTTCTTTACTAGCATTGCTCTGGCGGTGACGTTGCCTGTAACTGTTCAACGTCACTGGGATTGTAATTTTGAGCATCGAGAGCTAAGTCATGGCGGATCATTTATGTGCTGGATTGAGAATTCAAGCTTTCTAGAGTTAGAGGCTGTAGCTTATAATGGCGAGTGGCCGAAAAAATTCAATTCTTCAGATTTTAAGCTTGCCTAGTTGGCGGTAAGGAATAAGTGGGGTCTGAAACGAAATGGTTTTCAAACGATTAGGTTGCGCCAAACCCAGATGGTTGGCTAGGGCGTAAGCTTGTTCTGTGTACTTAATGATGGTTTGTCCCCAACTCTTGAAAAATCTACATCAACGACGCTTTCCTTCAGCTCCCCAAGTACAAGGGAGGCATTGATGAACTTTCTGAAAGGTATAGGGAATGAAAATCAGAAGAACTGTTGAGATAAGGATGCGAGATCTAGAGAGCTCCGGGCGAGGGTCTTTCTATGAGGGGGCGAAAGTGGGACAGGTATTGTTCTCAACTCCATTAGAACAGGGTCGGCTGTACTTTTATATAGATGGTTTTGGTCTCAGTGATAATGCGTTTATTGATAGGGTGTCTTTTGATGAAGTATTAAATGTCAGAAGTCATCTGAATGTGCAGCTTTTTTCAAGTGCTAGCCAATCAGGGTGTTTGGTTTTTTATCTTCCTTTGGATATTGAGTGTGGCGCTAGAGATTTGTCGCTGTCTCTACCCTTTTTGAGTTACTCTCGTGTTATGAATATTTTAGTAGGGCTGAAGGATGACTGGGTAAATAGATAACGCTTGGTTGGTGGGAGTCAATTAATCAGTCGTATTGAGTCAGCATAAATGGGGCAGGCATATGACGTTTAGAGCGCTGGAGAAGAGATATTCGGTTGTGTGGTCTCCGGGATCCAGTATTTCATCTTTGAGTGAATGGTATATGGATGTTCGCGACACCCCACTACCTCAGTTGGAGTTGGGGTCTATATGTCGTGCGCTTCGGCAGAATTTATTTGTTGAGGAGCTGATACCTTTCGCTGAGTCCTTTCTTGAGCAAGATGTTCTGGCGGGAGAACGGTATGATGGTGAGTTAATTGCTGCTCTTGCTGGGCTCTATTCGAATTCTTGGGCGGCTAATTTATGCAGGCCATATAAGATAATCCAGGTGTTACGTGAAGTTTCTTTTTTAAGTACCGATGCGGGTGTACAGCGTGAAGCTTCATTTTTGATCGATTCAATTGAAAGTTTGAATAGTAAATCGCTGATATAGACACTTGAAGTCCGCCCCAGTTTGTAAGTAACCATGTTTCGCATGGTCATTAGATTTTTCGATGGAGGAAAAAACGGGCCAGGCCACTATTGTTTTGCTTCATCACGGTCCGCTCCCAATTCTTTGCAATTTGAGCGCTGTATTGAGAGCTTTACGTAGGTGCCTACACGCTAGAACTTCTTTATCTGTAGGACTCTTCCGAAAATTCCCTATATCCTCTCGTGCTTGTTGCTCCGCTTTCAGCTACGGAATAGTCTCCGCCCGTCGCTCTACCAGCGACCGGTTTTGACAGACCGTACCAATCGAGGCGCAACAATTGCCAACCAGCTCGCTGATCACTTGTCAGCAGGCTGTCCCATGGCGGCTGTACGAGGGGCACATTCGTGTGCGCCGGGTTCCTTGATTCCTGGTCTGTCAACCCGCGTACAGCTGCCACCTTTCTGATTGACAGCAGTGGGTGGTGGCGTAATCAATCAGGGATATTCCACATGATCAAATCCGCACCAAATTTCAGCCTCTTCACGGTAAAACCAGATGTCAGCGTTAATGACGCTCTGGTGCTCGCTTGCGAATACTTAACCTGCGCCGCAGCTACGGCTTACGAATCTGCAGATAACCATACGCCGGAGTTTCGGGCGTTGGCACGCTCGGTTGTGCATCAGCTGGAGGCGGCGCGTGCGCTGGTTGAGGCGTCGGTGATGGGGTTGGAGGGGCAGCGCAAGGCGATTTAGTTAGTTATCGGTAGGCCCGTTGAACCATAGCGCCTGTATTGAGGGCAAGCCTCGCACAGGTTGGTAGCACCTCAAGCTCATCCAGGACCGGTGGGAGCGACCGGGGTGGCGCTCCACTTCATTCGGGAAGATAGTATTTTAGTCGGTACAAAGGCGGCGGATGCACCGGCCTCTTCGCGAATGAATTCGCTCCCACAGGAGGGGGGGCGGGCCAATATAGAGTCTCTTACAGGAGCATCTCAATATTGGCGGCAGGTCGTGGGATAGGCTTTAACCGGAAAAAAGCCAATAAAAAACCCGCTGTCACTATTAGGTGGCAGCGGGTTTTTATTGTTATCGATTACTTGCTGTCAGGCAGCGCGTAAGCGATTACGTAGTCACCGCGATCCGGGGACTGACGGCCACCACCGGCGGTGATAACCACGTATTGCTTGCCGGTTTTCGGCGAAACAAAGGTCATCGGGCCGCCTTGGCTACCGACTGGCAGACGGGCTTTCCAGGCTTCTTCGCCGTTGGCGGAGTTGAAGGCGCGCAGGTAGTAGTCCTGCGTACCGGCGATGAAGATCAAGCCACCTTGGGTCGACAGGGTGCCACCCAGTGTCGGCATGCCGATTGGCAGCGGCAGGTGCATTTTGATGCCCAATGGGCCGGTGTCTTCAACGGTGCCGACCGGGACTTGCCAGGCGACTTTCTGGGTCTTCATGTCAATCGCGGTCAGGGTGCCGAACGGCGGGGCCTGGCACGGAATACCGGCAATCGACAGGAAGCGGTTTTTGTTCACGGCATAAGGCGTGCCTTTGAGCGGCACTGCGCCCATGCCGGTGTTCAGCGCTTCGCCACCGGAAGAAGCCTTGGCGTCTTTCTGCTGCGGCACCATCTGGACCCACAGGCCCAGACGCATGTCGTTGACGAAGATGAAGCCGTGGACCGGGTCAGTCGAGAGGCTGCCCCAGTTCATGCCACCCAGGGAGCCCGGGAAACTCAGCGACTTGTCGGTGCCCGGCGCGGTGTACAGGCCTTCGTAGCGCATTTGCTTGAACGAGATACGGCACAGCATCTGATCAAACGGCGTCGCGCCCCACATGTCCGATTCGGTCATGCGCTTGGTGCCGATCTGCGGCATGCCGCTCGACAGGGGTTGAGTCAGCGAGTACGGCTCGTTGGGGATGTTGCCAGCATTGACCGCTACATCTTCAACTTTGGTCAATGGCTTGCCGGTAGCGCGATCGAGCACAAAGATCTGACCGGCCTTGGTGCCGATCACCACGGCCGGCACTTTGCTGCCGTCGGCCTTGGTGAAGTCGATCAGGCTAGGCTGCATCGGCAGGTCGAAGTCCCACAGGTCATTGTGGACGGTCTGGTAGACCCACTTCTCTTCGCCGGTAGTCGCGTTCAGCGCCAGAATCGAAGCGCCGTATTTGTGGTCCAGCTCGGTACGTTCAACACCGTAGATGTCGGTGGACGAGCTGCCCATGGGCAGGAAGATGGTGTTCATCGCCGGGTCATAAGACATCGGCGCCCAGCTGTTTGGCGTACTGCGCACATACGTGGCGTCGCCCGCTGGTGCATTTTTGTCTTCCGGGTTGCCCGGGTCGAATGCCCAGCGCATCGCGCCGGTGATCACGTCAAAACCACGTATCACGCCGCCTGGCATGTCTGCCTGAACGTTGTCAGCCACACGACCGCCCACGACTACCGTGGAACCGGCCATCAGCGGTGCGGACGACAGTTGATAGTAGGAGTCCGGCACGTTACCCAGGCCAGCCTTCAGATCAACCTGACCATTGGTGCCGAAGCCCTGGCAGAACTCGCCAGTGTCAGCATCCACGGCAATCAGGCGCGCGTCGATGGTGTTGGTCAGCAGGCGACGCTGGCAGTTGGCACCCGCGGGTACCGAGACAGCAGTGGCGGGTGTGCTGCCGTCAACCGGCTGAGCCAGTGCGGCCGTCGAATCGAAATACGCCAGGCCACGGCAGCGCTGCCAGACCTTACTCTGGGCGTTGATTTCGTTCTTCCACAGCTGTTTGCCGGTGTCGGCATCCAGTGCGATGACGTTGTTGTGCGGGGTGCAGATGAACACCTTGTCGCCCACTTGCAGCGGGGTCATCTGGTCTTCGGCACCGTTGCCGTCGCTGATCGCCACGTCGCCGGTCTGGTAAGTCCAGGCGGGCACCAGGCTGCCGACGTTGCTGCGGTTGATCTGGTCCAGCGCCGCGAAACGGCTGCCGCCTTCATCGTTACCGTAATGGGCCCAGTCTTTCTGCGCTTTGGCAGGGTCGACTTTGGTCAGGCCCGGGCCTTCACCGGTCGGGGAGACCGACGCGTGCGGGATGAACATGCCCCATACGCCGCCAACGATGGCCAGTGCCAGCACGGCGCTCAGCGCGTAACCGCCGCGACCGCTCACAAGGCCATTGGCTTTGCGCAGTGTCGGATAGACCAGCGTAACCACGAGGCTCAATACGCCCAGTGCGAACAGGCGGGAGATTTGCGGCCAGAAGTTCAGACCGGCGTCAGCCAGGGCCCAGATGATGGACAGCACCATGACGACCGCGAACAGCCAGGCACCTGTCAGGCGCTGTTTGAAGAGCAGTACTGCCGAGACGAGCATACCGAGACCGGCAAGCAGGAAGTACCAACTGCCGCCAACCGTGACGAGAAAGCCGCCCAGTCCTGTGAACAGTAATCCAAATACCAGCACGCCGAGAGCCGCGACCCAGATGGGCCAGCGGCTGACGGATGCCGTAGGTTGAGACTTAGTCATGGTGCATGATCCTGATAACGCGTGAGCGTTTGTGTGAAAGGTTAAGCGTAGTGGAGGAAGCGGCCGGTGAAGCTGCTTCCGGGCAGTGGTCGCGAGCGAACTTTTCAGGCTCGACGCAGACGACACGGCTCAGTTCGATGGAACTCCGCAAACAATTAACTAACTGGTTACTTTTGCAACGATATCAAAAAAAGCCCTGCCTGCGACAAATTGTCATTCCGCGTTTAGGGAAAACACTGTTGCGGTATTGGTAATAATTGCGAATTATTGAGCTGCTTGAGGGCGTTATTTCAAACGCATTGTTCTAGGCTGAACTGGATCCTGTAGGAGTGAGCTTGCTCGCGATTCCATTTTGCTATGGAAAAATTATCGCCTGAACTGACGCTATCGCGAGCAAGCTCGCTCCTACAGTTGCAATTTGCCGTGCCTAAAATAACCAGGAGAAGACATGAGCGAAATATCCCCGGCGGTACTGGCTGACCTGGCGCCTGACGGCGTTCTGCGCGCTGCCATCAATTTTGGCAATCCGGTGCTCGCGCAGCAGGCGGCCGATGGCAGCCCCCAAGGCGTTTCTGTACAGCTGGCGAAAGCACTGGCTGAGGAATTGGGTGTGCGTCTGGAAATGGTTACGTTCGATGCGGCAGGCAAGGTGTTCGCCGCACTGGAGCAGGCTGCATGGAGCGTTGCATTTCTGGCCATCGAGCCCGTGCGTGCTGAGCAGATTGCGTTCAGTGATCCTTACGTAGCCATCGAAGGGACTTACCTTGTCGCCGCAGATTCTGCGTTCAGGGAAGTGGACGATCTGGATCGCAGTGGCCTGCGACTGGCGGTGGGTAAAGGCGCAGCTTACGACCTCTATCTGAGCAGAACACTGCAGCACGCCGAACTGCATCGCGCAGAAACCTCAGCTGCGGCAGTGGATTTGTTTCTGAAGCAGGGGCTGGACGCAGCAGCCGGGGTTCGCCAGCCACTGGAGAAATTCGCCGCTGCTCATTCAGGTTATCGGGTGCTGGAAGGGGCGTTCACCTCGATTCGCCAGGCGATTGCCGTCCCTCGCCAGCATGTTGCAGGTGCTGAGTTTGTGCAGCGCTTTATCGAACGGCAGAAAGCCAACGGGTTTGTACGCCAGGCGCTGGATGCTACGGGGCAGGGGGATGTTGCGGTTCCTGTTTGACAGGAGGCTCGGGCTACAGTGCGCTGTCGTGCGGCTAACATCGGCCCTGTAGGAGCTGCCGAAGGCTGCGATAGCGGTGTATCAGGATAAATGCTTCGCAGCCTTCGGCAGCTCCTACAGGAATCGCATTTCAATCCAGGTGATCAGTTTGTTTCACGCGCTCTTCGATCACGTCCCGATCCATCCGCCGCCCCAGATACCACCCCGTAACCGCCCAGAGCGCCGCGCAGATTGCGCCCACCAAGGCGACCAGCGCAGTGCCTTGACCCAGCATGTCCAGCAGGCTCTTGGCCCAGCCACTGATGGCGTCGCCGCCGCGATAGACCACGGTATCGATGAAGTTCTTGGCTTTGTATTTGGTCTCGGCATCCAGTGGCGCGAAAAGCATTTCCCGACCGGGACGAATAAACGCGTACTCACCGATGCGGCGCACGATCATCAGTCCGGCCAACATGGCGAAGGTCGGTGCCAGCGCCAGGCCGATGAAGCCGATGCAGACCAGCGCCGGAACGCCCGCCAGCAGCACCCGGATACCGAAGCGTTGAGCGATGCGTCCGGTGATGAACAGTTGCGAGACCAGGGCACCGGCCTGCACCGCAAAGTCGATCAGGCCAAATACGCGGATCTGCTCCTCACGTGTAGTAAACAGCTCGGCCACGAGACGCGCCTGTTCGAAATACAGAAAGGTGCTGGCAGTGGCGAGCAACACGACAAACAGGCACACGCCCAGTAGATATGGCGAACGCAGCACTCGCAGCATACCGCTGAACGGGTTGCCCGCCACTGGCCGACGCGGGTTTTCAGCGGGTGGTGCACCGGGCCGTCCTGCGCCGCCAGATTCGCGCCACGCCATGAGGTAGCGTTTGAGTGCCAATGCCAGCAGCAGCAATAACGCACTGAACAGCGCCAGTCCGCCTTGGCCTAGCACGTCAATCGAGAACGCACTGATCAGTGGCCCCACCAAGCCGCCCACACTGGCGCCCGCCGCGATAAACGCAAACAACCGCCGTGCCTGCGCGCCATCGAACGCGTCGGCCATGAGGCTCCAGGCCACTGACACCACGTACAGGTTGTAGACCGAGATCCACACGTAGAACGCTCGCGCCAGCCAGACGCTGTCGTCATGAAGGGCAAAGGTCAGGGCAAAAAACAGCAGGTTGATGGCAAAGAATCCGTACACCCAGTCGACGAACTGGACGCGTGGTACCACTGAGTTGAGCCAGCCAAGCAACGGTACGGCTATCAGCATGACCACGAATGTCGCGGTGAATAACCACTGCAGATTCTCGACGCCCGCCTGAATCCCCATCGCTTCACGAATCGGGCGCAGCATGAAATAGCCACAGAACAGGCAGAAGAAGAGCGCAAAGCCAGCTAGTGCCGGGCGCAATTCTTCCGGCTCGGCGTTGATGACACGGGCAGCGCGTTGGATCAGTGGGTGGTCAACAAAGGACACGGATACGCTCCCGGCTTGGGTGATCAGGCGAACTGTTCGGCGATCCGCTCACGCAACCTGGCGTCCGGCAATCGGCCCTGGCCTGCCAGAAGGTTGTCGGCAGCATAACGCGGGTTGCTGGTCGCCGGAATCACTGCGGTTAGGGCTGGGTTGGCGAGCACAAATTTGAGCATCAGTTGTGCCCATGAACTGGCGTCCAGTTCGGCAGATGCCCAATCCGGCAATGGCTTGCCTTTGACCTTGGCAAACAGTCGACCGGCCTCGAAGGTGCGGTTGGCCAGCACTGCGACGCCATTATCGGCGCACCAGGGCAATAGACGCTTTTCAGCGTTGCGGGCGCCAATGGAGTAGTTGACCTGAACGAAATCGACTTTCTCTTTCTGTAGCACCGCCAGCAGTTCATCGTGAGCCGATTCGACGTAATGCGTCACGCCGATGTAGCGAATACGGCCCTGTTGCTTGAGTTCGCGCAATGTCTGCAACTGAGTGGTTGTGTCTTGCAGGTTGTGCACCTGAATCAGGTCGATACGCTCGGTCTGCAGTTGTTTGAACGCTTGCTCTATTTGCTGCAAACCCGCTTCTCGCCCTGTTGACGAAACCTTGGTGGCGATAAAAGCCTGGCCATGGGCTTTGGCGCGGGTCAGCAATTCACCTGTGACGGCCTGTGAGTCGCCATAACTCGGCGCGGTGTCGATCAACTTTGCGCCGCCATTCAGTAGGGTCTTGAGTACTTCCAGCGCCGGATTCATCTCTTCTGAAGTCAGTGCAAAATTAAAGGTGCGCGCGGTGCCCAGGCCAATCACCGGCAAGTCTTCACCTGATGAGGGAATCTTGCGGGTCAACAGCGATGTCGCCGCAAATGCCGGAAGCAGGGGAGACAAGGCAGCCATTGCGGCCAGCGCTGAGCTTGCTTGAATGAAGTGACGGCGGCTTAACGAGTGGGCGGGCATGCGACGACTCCTTTCATTCTTGAATGTGTAACAGAGGTGTCATGGATAGAAACACATCCAAACCCCTTGAGAAGCGCGCCCGTCGGTGAGATGGTCGGTGATGTTTTACAAATCGTTACCCGGATTTGATCGGTTTTGCTGGCGCGCTTAGTCTCGGCCGTCTACCGATTGGCAGTGACCTCAGGCGAGTGATGGGCGGGTGGGACCGAATTCATTCGGGAAAGTGGTATTTCAGGCGAGACACAGGTTGCGGATGTACCGGCCCTTTCGCAAATTAATTCGCTCCCACGGGAACTGTGTTTGCAGGCCAACGTAGGCACTCCCACAGAACAGCTGCATTCCAAATCAAAAAAACACTACTCATACACCGGCTTCAAAAACCGCAACGTGATTTTCAGCGTCTAGCGCGTCAGTGATGTCCGTTGTCGCAGCCTGGCTGAGGGCCGGTGCGAGAAGCGAGGCGAGGGTCAAAGCCAGAATAGTGCGGGTCATGATTGTCCTTGTGGGATGGGTGGGTACAGTCTGGATAGCGAAGTTTTCTGTTGGAGCGAGGCTCGCCCGCGAAGAACGAATACGCGGAGTTCCTGAATTACCTCGTCGACTGTTTCGCGGGCAAGCCTCGCTCCAACAAACCGCGGTTTATTCAATACTGCGTTGCCACCTCCAACCTGCGCCCCGGTATCGCATCAATCAGCTCACGGGTATACGCCGCTTCCGGCTGGTGGAAAATTTCGCTGGCAGCGCCTTGTTCGACGGTCTTGCCTTGGCGCAATACCAGCACCTGATGAGCCACGCTGGCGACCACCGCGAGGTCATGGGAGACCAGCACGTAGGCGATGCCCAGTTCGCGTTGCAATTCCACCAGCAGATCAAGAATCTGCGCCTGTACCGACACGTCGAGGGCCGAGACCGGCTCGTCGAGCAGCAG
Organism: Pseudomonas sp. ICMP 561; assembly: GCF_002699985.1. GTDB lineage: Bacteria > Pseudomonadota > Gammaproteobacteria > Pseudomonadales > Pseudomonadaceae > Aquipseudomonas > Aquipseudomonas quasicaspiana. The sequence goes on from NZ_LKBT01000019.1 coordinate 53,845, forward strand.
CAAGTCCGGTTGCAACGCCAGCGCCCGGGCGATGGCGACTCGCTGTCGCTGGCCACCGGAAAGCTCCCGTGGCAAACGGTCGAGATAAGCCACCGGCAGATGCACCCGCTCGATCAGCTTGCGCGCCGCCTGTTCCAGGTCCCGGCCTTTGAGCAACCCGAACGACACCAGCGGTTCAATGATGCTCTCGAACAAGGTGAAGCGCGGATCGAGGGCGGCGAAGGGGTTTTGCTGGACCAGTTGCATGCGGCGCCGCAGCGGGCGGAAGTCACGCCAGCCGAGATGGGTGATGTCTTGGTCCTCGAACAACACGCGCCCCTGACTCGGCTTTTCCAGCCCTAACGCAATGCGCAACGCGGTGCTTTTACCCGAGCCGGACTCGCCCACAATGGCAAGCGTCTGTCCCGGATAGACCTTGAAATTGACGTCTTCAAGGGCCTGGAATTCAGCGTTTTCGCCTTTCACATAGGGCAACCGAAACGACTTGCCGACGTTCTCCAGCGTCAGAATAGGTGCCGCCCCCTTCGCCAGAGTGCGAGGTGCAACCGGCGTCTTGCGCTGGCCGAAAGCGGGCGCGGCGGCGATCAATGCCTGGGTGTAGGAGTGACTCGGGCTTATGAGAATCTGCTGCGGCGGACCTTGTTCGACCAGTTCACCGCTTTTCATCACCAATACCCGATCCGCGCGATCTGCAGCCACGCCCAGATCGTGGGTGATGATCAGCAGAGAAATACCACGCTCGGCCACCAGTCGTTGCAGGTGATCAAGAATCTTGCGTTGCACGGTCACGTCCAGCGCACTGGTGGGTTCGTCGGCGATGATCAGCCGAGGGTTTCCCGCCAGAGCAATCGCAATCAGCACCCGTTGGCGCATGCCACCCGACAGCTCGTGGGGATATTGCCGGGCGCGCAGCAATGGCTTGTCCAGACCCACCTGTTGCAGCAACTCCAGCACATCAGCATCCAATGCGGGATAACGACGGCCGTGAGCCTGAATCAGCGCCTCGCCGATTTGCTTGCCAATGCGCAGCGTCGGGTTCAAACCGACCATGGGATCCTGGGGCACCAAACCGATGGTGCTGCCACGAAGCTGGCGCTTCTGCCGTTCAGAGGCGTGGGTCAGGTCCGTGCCGTCAACCCACAGTTCGCCGCCGGTCACTATGGCGTTGTCTGGCAATAGCCCAAGAATGGCGTTGGCCATGGTGGACTTGCCGGAACCGGACTCACCGACAATGGCCAGGGTTTCCCCTTTGGCGACCTGAAAGGAAACGCCGCGCACAGCCTGATTGACCTGCCCGCCAAAACGGTAAGCAACAGCCAGTTGACGCACGTCAATCAATGCATCCGTGATGCTCATCGTTGAGTCTCCTCAAGGGTGCGGGCGATGTGGTTGAAGCTGAATACGACGGCGACGACGAACAGCCCCGGCAACAACGATACCCACGGCGCGGTCATCAGGAAGTGACGACCGTTGGCGATCAGCGTGCCCCATTCCGCAGCCGGCGGCTCCGCGCCGAAACCGAGAAAGCTCAGGCCCGCAGTCGCGAGAATCGCCGCGCCGAAATCCAGTGTCGCCAGCACGGCCACAGGGCCCCAAGCGTTGGGCAGGATGTGGCGCAGCAAGGTCCGGGTCCAGCTGGCGCCGCCCAGACGCGCCGCTTCAACGTAGGGCAGGGTTTTGATGCGCAGCACTTCGGCTCGCGTGGTGCGGGCGAAACCGGGGATGATTCCTACGCCCACGGCGATGGCCACCGGGATGGTGCCGAAGCCGATCGCGGTAACGATAGCCAGCGCGAGCAGCAGGCCTGGAAGGGCCAGCAGCACATCAATGAAACGCATGATCACGGCATCGATGCGCCCGCCAGCGAAACCGGAGACGATGCCCAGGCTCAAGCCACCCGCCAGCGCGATGCCCACGGCCAGCAATGCTGCCTGTACCGAGAGGCCCGATCCGTAAACCACGCGGGTGTAGAGGTCTCGGCCGAGTTCATCGGTGCCGAACCAATGCACACCATTGGGTGGAGTGAGTTTGTCGATGGGGGAGGTGGCGTAAGGCGCAAAGTCGGTGAGCAGGTTAGGCGCCACGGCGGACAACAACGCAAAGGCGATGATTGCCACCGCCAGCACGAAGCCTGGTCGGCGCAACAGCGGTTGGGTGGCCTCCAGTGCGCGGCTGAAACGACTGCGGCGGCGCCACAGCGCGGGCGGTGCCGGATCCGTTTTGGTGAAACTGCGGGCCAGACGTTCAAGGCGATTATCAAAAATAGTCATGGCGTCAGGAGACCTTTGGTGTGTGGGCGATACGTGGGTCGAGGGCGGGGTAGAGCAGGTCAACGATCAGATTGATCAGAACAAAGGCCGCCGCCGAAACTGCGACGATTGCCAGTACCACGGGGATGTCCTGGCGTAATACGGCTTCTTGCGCGAGGCGACCGACTCCAGAACGGGCGAAGATCGTCTCGACCAGTACGGCTCCGGAGACGGTATTGCCCACTTGCAGACCAATCAGGGTCAGCAACGGCAATGCCGCGTTCTTGAAGGCATGCCGGGCCTGAACCTGGGCACGGCTCAGGCCTTTGGCGTAGGCGGTAATGATGTAGGGTTCTTTCCAGACACCTTGGAAGCCGCGTTGCAACACCTGGGCATAAACCGCAGCGCTGGGAATCGCCAGGGTGACGGCGGGCAGGATCAGGCTGGAGAAACCCTGATTGCCGGTGGCCGGAAACCAGCCCAGGGTAAAGGCAAATAACTGAATCAGCAGAAGCCCCATCCAGAACACTGGCACCGAAAAGCCCAGCGAGGGCAATCGGGCCAGTGCGACCTTGAGCGGCTGCCAGCGTACATAAGCGGTGAGGTAGGCCAGACCGATGCCGCCAATCAATGAAAACACGATGGCCAGACCGGCCAGCGCCAGGGTCTGCGGCAAGCGCTCGACGAGCAATTCTGCCACCGGGCGGTTGAGGGTCAGCGAGCTGCCGAAATCACCCTGGACCGCGCCCCACAGCAAGTGAAAGTACTGCTGGAAAATCCCTCCATCCAGACCGTAATAGGCTTGTGCTTTGGCGATTTCTTCAGGCGACAGCGCGTCGATTTCGACACCCGACGCACTGAGCATGATCGACAGCGTGTCACCCGGCAGTAAATACAGGATGAGGTACGTCACGCTGTACGCGCCCCACAACACCAGCAGCGCCTGGCCAATCCGGCCGATCACGTAGCGGCTCATGGCGCTGCGATCTCGATGTCGTTGAGCAGGGCAAAGCCTTCGGCGGTCCAGTAGAAGTTATGGACTTTCTTGGCGGTCGCGGCCTGCCAGACGCGCTCGTAGATCGGGAATGCCGAGCCTTCTTCGATCAACAGATCCTGCAGATCGCCGTAAGCCTTGGCGCGTTGTTCGGCCTGTGTGGCAGTCAGGCCCGCATCAAACAGTTCCAGTGCCTTGGGCAGGGTTTCCGGTGCATACAGGTTGGTGGCCAGGGTCGAGCTGTTGGCCGAGCGTGGATCGATAATGGTTTGTAGAATGATCGGGTCGGCACGGGTCATGTAGGTGGAGGTCAGGTCATAGTTGCCCGAGGCGTTGGCGGCCGCCCATTCAGCGGTGGTCAGCACATTGAGCTTGAGTTCGATGCCTATCTTGCGCAGTTGGTCCTGAATCAGCACATCGCCTGCGGTTTCCGCTGGCGACAAGTTGTAGACCAGCTTGAGTCGTTTGCCGTCCTTGCTGCGATAGCCGTCCTGACCTTTTTGCCAGCCTGCATCATCCAGCAGCTTTTCCGCACCTTGCGGGTCGTAGGCCAACTGGTCGGACTTGTTTTTGTAATACGGCGTAGTCACGTCGTAGATGCTGGTCACCACCGGGAACTGCGGGTTGTACACGGTCGCGGCATAGGTCTTGCGGTCGATGCCTTTTTGCAGCGCAAGCCGCACATTGCGATCCGCGAGGATGCGCGTGCCACGGGTGTTAGGGTAGAAGTTCAGCGCCGGGCCAGGCAGCGAACGGCTCTGAATCGTGGCGCCCTTGGATTTGAACAGGTTCAGATCGACTTCAGAGAAGGGCGCGCGAGGCCAGAGAATATCCACCTGACCTTGTACGAACTGGCCGTTGCGCACGCTTTCCTCCGGCACATAGCTGACCTCGACGGTATTGAGGTGCGCCTCGCCCTTGTTCTTCGCATTGGCGGACGGCCAGGCATAGCCCTTGCGCTTGACCAGCTTCAAGCCGCTTTCCGGGGTATAGCGCTCCAGCACGAACGGCCCGGTGCCAATAATGGCGCCCAGCGAACGTTCCTTGACGCTGAGCTTGTAGGATTCCGGCGCCAGAATCGAAAGGTTGGTGGTTGAAGTGGCTTGCAGGAATCCCGCGTTCGGTGTGGACAACACCAGCTTCACGGTGAAGTCATCGACGACTTCCGCGTGATCGTAGCCCTTCAGATAAGTCGCGCCGAACGTGGTAGGCAGTTGCGCCGCAAAGGCTTTGTTGGAGTCATAGGCTGCTTTGACCGCCTGAGCGTCGAAGCGCGTGCCATTGCTGAAGGTCACGTCTTTGCGCAGATGGAACGTGTATTCCAGCGCGTTATCACTGACTTCCCAGCTTTCAGCCAGCCAGGGAATGATCTTGCCGTTTTGCGGGTCCTGATCGGTCAGCGACTCGGCAACGTTGCGCAAAACTACGCGATGCTCCAGCCAGTAAACCTGGAAGGGATCGAGGCTGACGAGTGTGGTGTTGTCGCGAAAGAAAGCGATCTTCAGGGTCTTGCTGGCTTCCAGATCCTGAGCGGACGGTGAGCAGCCCAGCAGGGTGGCGGCGGTGGCGCAGGCAGCCAGCAGGCGAAGTAACGGGAAACGTTTACTCATCGCGCAATCCTCGACCCTTGACCCATGAGACTGTGTATTGCAACGCCTGGGGCGCGGTTGGGTATTGCCAAGGAATGTCTCAGATGCATGGATGGATCCTTTACACAGCGGGAGTTGGGCAGATGGGAAGGCTGACAAGAGCGCAGGGTCAGGCTGTCTTTCTAAGACCGTATTCTTATGGTTGGCTGCTGTAAAAGGCTTTTTGCTTCTAAGCTAATATGTATTTTATTGATTGATTGTAAGTTTAATTATGTTTTCTGATTATTTAATGGTGTGGCTCGGCTGCGGCTGGTTTAGACGGCCGATTGGTGGCTGTGCTCGACGATTGGTGTCAGCCGTGCGCGGGCTATCACCTGTATTACCCGAACCGGCGTCATGCCTCGCTGGCGTTTTCTATGGTGGTTGATGCGTTGCGCTACAAGCCTTGAAAAGTATTGGTGAATTCCACTCATCGTTGCATGCGGTTATCGCCCATAGTTCTGGTCCTTTCAGTGCTTTAACGTCCAAGGATCATTTACCCGCCGGGGCCAGATCCCGGGCACATTCATCTACTTGAAAGGCCCATGCATGAAGCTGCTAGCAACCGCGTTTGCCACTCTATTTTTCGCTGCTGCATCCGACGGCAGCGAATCCAGAGCCAGGCCTGACCCAAAGCCATCGCCTGATGTCCTGGAAGTCACGCCTCAGCTTTATCAATACACCACTGAGTTACTGTTCGGCGAAGTCTGGAAGCGCAAGGAACTGTCGCCTCGTGATCGTAGCCTGATCACCCTGTCTGCGCTGGTGGCCGGCGGACAGACCGCCCAGATGACCAGCCACGTGAAACTGGGTCTCGACAACGGTCTCAAGCCCAGTGAAATCAGCGCGTTGATTACCCACCTTGCGTTCTATTCCGGTTGGCCGAACGCGATGTCCGCGGTGGGCGTGGCGAAAAAGGTCTTTGACGAGCGGGGCATTCCTGCAGACCAGATCGTGCCACCGGCCACTGAGCCGCTGACTCTGGACCCCGCCAGCGAAGCCAGGCGTAAAGCAGCTGTTGCTGCTGCGACGGCAGATGTAGCCCCGGAGCTCGGGCGCTTCACCGATGACGTGCTGTTTGCAGACCTGTGGCGACAAACCAGCCTGACGGCGCGGGATCGCAGCCTGGTGACCGTTGCTGCATTGATTACTCAGGGCCAGGCGGCACAGCTGCCGTTCCATCTCAACCGCGCCATGGACAACGGTCTGACCCGCGAACAGGCGGCTGAAGTGGTGACGCATCTGGCGTTCTACACCGGTTGGCCAAAGGCAATGTCGGCAGTGCCGGTGTTGAAAGAAGTCTTTGCAAATCGTGGTGCTCAAGGCTGAGGTTGCGGCGCTCGCATCCACGGTTCAGCGCTGAATACATACCAGTGAGGTCATCATGAGAACACTTGCAACTGCTGCTTTATCGCTCTCTCTAGTCGCGTTCGAGTCCTACGCGGAGGCGATGCCGGTGACCGTTACGCCTAACGGATCACAGCCTTCGGTCAAGGGCCCGGCGGACTTTTTTACCGGCGCAGTGCGGATTGATGCGCCGTTCAAGGGCAGTGAGCCTGCCAGGGTAAGTGGTGCGACGGTGACGTTCGAACCGGGTGCCCGCTCTGCCTGGCATACGCATCCGTTGGGGCAAACCCTGATCGTCACCGCGGGAACGGGGCTAGTCCAGGAGTCAGGCAAGGCCATTCAGATAATAAAGGCCGGTGACACCGTGTGGATTCCGCCCGGCGTCAAGCATTGGCACGGTGCAGCCGCCAACACCGGCATGACCCATGTCGCCATTGCCGAAGCGTTGGACGGTAAGGTGGTGAACTGGATGGAGCAGGTGAGCGAGAAAGAATACCGGAATATCCGTTGATCCGAAGATCGATCCCCAGTTATCCAGGCCACCTCGGTTCTACTCCGTTGAGGGGTGGCTTTTTTTATTTCAAGCGGCGCAGGGTTGGATGTTTTAACGATGAAGCAGCTAGATTTGCAGGTCATTCAGCAAGCTCGGGAGTGGCTGTCGTCTGGCAAGCCGATCTGGCTCTGCACGGTCCTCTCGACCTACGGCTCTGCACCGCGTGGACCGGGAGCAATGCTGGTGGCTTTATCCACGGGCGAGCATCGCGGCTCGCTTTCAGGGGGCTGCGTCGAGGATGATTTCCTCGAGCGACTGGCTGCACGGTATTTTCCGCAGGTGAATCAGATCGTGCGCTACGGCGATGGCGGACTGGCACCCAATCTGGCATTGCCCTGCGGCGGTGTACTGGATGTTCTGGTCGAGTACCTTGAACCAGGCAAAGACAGCGAGACACATCTGGCAGCGATAGATCACGCCCTCGCTGGGCGGGAGTTGGCAATAAGGGGCGTGCGCCTGCACGGCACTGAACGCGATATTCGCCCGGCGAGCATGGAAGAGGCGCGGGTTTCAGTGCTGGGTGATCAAGTGTTTATCAGAGTCGGGGCCGTGTATCGGCTGATTCTTGCCGGGCTGTCTCCCGTGGCGGAGTTCTGCGCCAGTTTCGCTGTGGCCTTAGGCTATGAAGTGATTCTCTGTGATCCACGTGCTGAGGTCATTGCCGGATTTGCTATGGCCGGAGTCCAAATAAAAGAGGTTTTGCCGTCAGTGTTCATTGCCGAAGGTGGCTGCCACGCTGCGACAGCGGTGGTTGCACTGACCCACGATCCGCGGCTGGACGATCTTACATTGATGGAGGCCGTGCGAACCGACGCGTTTTACATCGGCGCCATGGGCTCGCGGCGCACCAGTGAAAAACGCATGGAGCGGCTGGTGCGTATTGGTGGTCTGGAAGAGGCGCAGTTGCAGCGTATTCACGCGCCGATCGGCTTGAACCTGGGCAGTAAAACTCCAGCGGAGATCGCTATTGCGGTGATGGCGGATGTGATCAGGGTGGCGAATGGGGGAGGGCGCAGCGAGGTTTGATCATGCAGGGCCATGATCTGAATGATCATCTGACGTATAGGCGTCGATATTTGCCCGCAAGCGCAAAACCTGGTGGGAGATTCTATGGTTGTGATCAAGCCATAACCCACCCTTTGGGTTGATATTCGCTCTGATTTTTCATCAGGGCGAACGCC
>NZ_LKBT01000020.1 GCF_002699985.1 Pseudomonas sp. ICMP 561
CCTTGGGCTGGCGAGTAGAGGCCAGGATCCAGATGGCGGAGCGTGTAATCTCAAGCCCGACCCTGAGCGAGGGGCGGGAGAGTGGCTGATGAGCGACGGGCACTCAATGCATGGAGAGCGGTTTGGGAAATGCCCTACAGGAAATGTCGTAAGTTTTCCCAGTGCAGGAGGTCGTGCTACCGGTTTGTGTCAGGAATAATGCCCGCCCGGCTAAAGCCAGTCCTACGCAATTGCGTAAGTCTGTAGCAGCGGGAGCAGGGCGCTGGCATTCGCTACATGGTTTTTCAGAACTGCGGTGATTTCTACGGCAGTGGAGCAAACGGCGTACGCCCTTCAGCGGTTTGCAATTCCAGCAAATACTTGCGGAAAATCTGTCCCAGCACTTGAGTGGCTACTTCAAGTTCGTCGCGCTGCATGTGCTCGGCGACTTCGTCGGCAGCGTCCAGTGCGTCTTCGGAGCCGTTGACCGAGGCCATCTTCAGTACGATATACGCCTGAACATTGTTGGCCTGCACGCCTTCCCCCTTGGAGAACATCAAGCCGAGCTGATACTGCGACTGCGCGTGACCCTGCAGCGAAGCCTGCTCGAAATAACCAAGTGCCTTGGGCAAGTCTTGTGGCGCGTGTTTACCGTCGTAGTAAAACTCGCCCAACTCGTATTGTGCTTGTGCATCCCCGGACTGAGCCGCTTGCTGACACGCCGAAAGCGCCGCAGGCAGGTTGTCTGGCTGGGTATTGAGGGTGCAACGACCCACCGCTGGGATTAACAACGAGTTGCCGCCTGCATTCGCCAGCAGGGGATGAATAAGCAACAGGCAGCCCAATGCAAGGGTGCGGCCGGTGCGGTTCATGGGAATCGACTTACCTCTGAAAAAGGTGCGGGCGTGCCCGTCCAGCTAAACGTGCTGGCTGCGCATTATGAAATAAGCGAGGCCAACCTTACAAAGTCTTTACTGTTTTTCTGCTGCGCGGGGCTGAAAAGCCCGGTTTTGCGGGGGTAACGATACGATTAAATCCTGTGGGAGCGAATTCATTCGCGAAGAGGCCGGTACATATGACAGAAAATCATCGTTTGTAAAACCGTCTTCGCGAATGAATTCGCTCCCACAGTTGGTCATGCGCTGCCCTTATTTCAACGCCGCAAACGCCTTCTCGGCCGCATCCAGCGTCAACTTCAACTCTTCTTCGCCATGGGCAATGGAGGTGAAGCCTGCTTCAAATGCGCTTGGCGCCAGGTACACGCCGCCTTCGAGCATCAAGTGGAAGAAGCGCTTGAAGCGATCGGCGTCGCTGGTCATCACGTCATTGAAGGTGACGATTTCCTTGGCTTCGCTGAAGTACAGACCAAACATGCCGCCCGCCTGGGTGGTCACGAACGGAATGCCGGCAGCGTCGGCGCGTTGTTGCAGGCCCTCGAGCAGGCGACGGGTGAAGTCGCTGAGTTCGTCGTGGAAGCCCGGACGGCTGATCAGGCGCAAGGTGGTCAGGCCAGCTGCCATGGCCAGCGGGTTACCGGACAGCGTCCCTGCCTGATAAACCGGGCCGAGTGGCGCGATGTGCGACATGATTTCACGCTTGCCGCCGAAGCAGCCAACTGGCATGCCGCCGCCAATGATCTTGCCGAAGGTGCTCAGGTCTGGTGTTACACCGTAATAAGCCTGTGCGCCGCCAAGGGCCACGCGGAAACCGGTCATGACTTCGTCAAAAATCAGCACTACGCCGTGTTCGTCGCACAATGCGCGCAGGCCTTGCAGGTAACCCGGTGCTGGCGGTACGCAGTTCATGTTGCCCGCAACGGGCTCAACGATGATGCACGCGACTTCCTGACCCACTTCGGCCAATAGCTCTTTGACGGCGTCCAGATCATTGAACGGTACGGTCAGCGTGTGTTTGGCGAATGCTGCGGGTACGCCCGGCGAGCTTGGCACGCCCAGAGTCAGTGCACCGGAGCCCGCTTTGACCAGCAGACTGTCGGAGTGGCCGTGGTAGCAGCCTTCGAATTTGATGATGCTGTCGCGGCCGGTATAACCGCGGGCAAGACGAATGGCGCTCATGGTCGCTTCGGTGCCCGAGCTGACCATGCGGACCATCTCCATCGAAGGCACGATGGAGCAGACCAGATCGGCCATTTCGGTTTCCATGGCGGTGGGCGCGCCATAGGACAAACCGTGTTCCAACTGACTGCGTACGGCATCCAGCACTTCCGGGTGGCTATGGCCGAGGATCATCGGCCCCCACGAACCCACGTAGTCGACATAACGCTTGTCGTCTTCGTCGGTGACATACGCACCGACCGCGTGTTTGAAGAACAGCGGCGTGCCGCCGACGCTTTTGAAGGCCCGTACGGGCGAGTTAACGCCACCGGGAATGTGTTTTTGAGCATTGGCGAACAAGGTTTCAGAGCGGGACATAATTAAATCTCTTACGTAATCGAAATAAGGGCCGGGCGCGATCAGCGGCTGGAAAGCAAGGCGTTGAAGGCGCGGGCGCGGCGGGTAACTTCCTGAGTATTTTCGGCACCGAACAGGCCGTGCACCACGGCCAGCAGGTCGGCACCGTGCTCCACCAGTTGCGGAGCATTTTCCAGGGTGATGCCACCGATGACGGCAATCGGCATATTGAAGCGGGCCCGGGCCTGAGCCAGAACGTCCAGCTCGATGGCGGGGGCGTCGGGTTTGGTCGTCGAGTTGAAGAAACGTCCGAAAGCGAGATAAGTCGCACCGTCCGCCTTGGCTTTCTCAGCCATTGCGAGACTGCCGTGGCAGGTCGCGCCGACAATCGCCTTGTGGCCCAGCAGTGCGCGGGCGTCGGTCAGTGATCCGTCGGTTTGACCCATGTGCACGCCAACACCCAGACGAGCCGCAACCTCGGCGTCATCGTTGATAATCAAACGGGTTTTGTACTGCTCGCAAAGCCTCAGCAGAGCGGTGGCTTCACGCAGGCGTTTGGATTCATCGCCAGACTTATCACGGTACTGCAGCAGTGTAACGCCGCCATCAAGGGCGGCTTCGACGTAAGACAGGAATTTGCCAGCCAGCAGGCGACTGTCGGTAACGGCATACAAGCCACGTAGTTTCATAGAAAAAGCCTCATCACGTGGCGTTACGAACAGAAGTCCAGGGGCAGGCGACGGGGAACAAATTGTCCTTTACCCAGCTGTTCAGCATCGCGCAGCGTGCGCCAAGTGTAGTCAAGCGCGGTCTGCACGGCGCTGATCAGGTTTTCACCTTGCGCCAGTCGGCCCGCCAGGGCGCTTGCCAGTGTGCAGCCGGAGCCGTGGTAGCTGCCAGGCAGGCGCTGGCAGATGAAGGTGCGTGTTTCACCACCACGGATATATAAACGGTTATGGACTTCCACTTCATCGCCATGGCCGCCGGTGATCAACAGATGCTCGCAAAATGGCAGCAGCTTCTCGGCGCACTCGTCGGCTGTGCCTTCCGGCAGCTCGGCCAGAATTCGGGCCTCCGGCAGATTGGGCGTCGCAATGGTTGCCAGCGGCAGCAAGCGCTCACGCATGGCATAGCCGACTTCATCCTTGCCCAACCGTCCACCGCCGCCCGCACGTAGCACCGGGTCGCAGACCATCGGCAGGTGCGGATGCGCTTCAAGCAGCTCTACGACGGTATCGACCATTTCCAGCGAACCGAGCATACCCAGCTTAACTGCGGCGACAGTTGAGTCGTTGAGTACGGCATAGGCTTGCGCCAACACCCATTCGCGGTCCAGCACCCTGAAATCGGTGACATTCACGGTGTCTTGAACGGTCAAGGCGGTGATTGCCGGAGCTGCGTGGCAACCCTGGGCGAGCAATGCTTCGATATCTGCTTGCAGACCGGCACCGCCACTTGGATCGTGGCCGGAGAGGCAGAGGACAACAGGGCGGGAGCTATAGATATTCATGGTGCGCGAGCTTACCACTAAACTTTTTTGGGCACCGCTCAGCGGACTCGGAATTTTCATACAGCCGATAGAGATTCTGACGCGACGTTCAGCGCATGAATTTACTCTGAAAAAAGGTCGGCCTGTCTGTAAGTGCCGAGATAGAGCCTTTAAGGAGTTTTCATAAATTAATGCATAAGACCATTAGGCAGCTATGCTTTAACGCGTTGGCATGAAATAGTGATGGCATTAACCCGGTACCGCTGTTTGAGGTGAGCAGGTCTGCACAAACAGGCCCGCATTGAGTTCGTTGTTTCAGTCTGTCTGGAGCTACTCTAAAAAAATCAGGAATCGCAGAAAGCGTCGCTCCAATGGAAGGGGGCCAGCGGCGTCAACTGACGAATCTATCCGGGGCTTTATGCGCTATTTGTTGATCATGCTGGTCGCCTTGTTGTCGCAGCTAGCCAGTGCCGTCGAATTCGACGAGAGCACTCGCAGCCTGGCGTTGGGCCGTGCAGTTCAGGTGTTTGAAGATGTCAGCGGCGAAGCGACGATCAGTGATGTCAGCTCGGCGGCAATGGCGTCGAGTTTTCGAGCCCTCGACAGTGACACCCTCAACGCTGGCTTTTCCAACTCTGCCTTCTGGCTCAGGGTGGATTTGCGCTATATGCCCAAGGACGTAACCGCGCACCGCGACTGGATGGTAGAGCTCGCCTATCCGCCCATGGATTACGTGGACTTTTACTTGCCCGATGCCATAGGCACCCAGCACCTTGCCTGGCAGACCGGGGACATGCTGCCGTTCTCCAGCCGACAGATCAAACAGGCTAATTACCTGTTTGAAGTCAGTCTGGAGCCCGGGCAAAACAAGACCATTTACTTGCGTGTAAAAAGCGCTGGTTCGATTCAGGTCCCGCTGAGTATTTGGGACAGCAGTGCCTTTCTGGAAGATCAACCCCCGCGCATGTATGTGTTGGGTGTGCTGTACGGCGTGCTTCTGGTGATGCTGATCTACAACCTGTGCATCTATCTGGGTGTGCGTGACGTCAGTTATCTGTATTACGTGCTTTACATTGCCCCCCTCGGGCTTTATCAACTGGCGCTCAACGGCATCGGTGTCGAGTTTCTCTGGCCGGAAAGTCCCTGGCTGGCCAACGTTGCGCCCTTGTTTCTGCTGATGATGTCGGTTCTTTTTGCTTGTCAGTTTGCCCGTTCGTTCCTGCAGACCAGGAAAATCGGCACTTGGCTCGATCATTCGCTTGTACTTGTAATGGCCGCCGCAGGCGTGGTGATGCTATTGAGCTTGTCACCCAACCTGAACCTCGCGTTTCGCCTTTATGGCGGGTTGATGCTGATCTTTACCTCGATGATTTTTGTCGCTGGCATCACTGCAATGTGTCACGGGGTACGTGAAGCTCGTTACTTTGTCCTCGCCTGGACAGCGTTTCTGCTGGGCAGCGTTATTCACGTCGGCATGTTGGCGGGGTATCTGCCACACAACTTCTTCACCATGTACGCCAATCAGATCGGCTCGGCGATGGAAGCTGCGCTGGTTTCCATGGCATTGGCTGTGCGGATCAATCAGAGCCGTGAGGAACATGCGCAAATCATGCGCGAGGCCCGGGAAAACCTTGAGCGTGCCAACCAGCAACTGGCGGCAAGCAATCGGCTCAAGGATGAGTTCCTTGCCTCGTTGACTCACGAACTGCGCACCCCGATGAATGGCGTGATTGGTTCGCTGGAACTGATGCAGACCGTAGAACTGAATCCCGAACTCTCTTCGTATCACCAGACCGCTGCCAGTTCTGCACAGGACATGATGGGCATGGTGAATGGCATTTTGACCCTGACGGAGCTGCAGGCAGGAAGGCTTCATGTCGTGCCTGAATCCTTTGATTTAAGGTGCCTTGTTTATGGGCTCAAGGGGCAGTTCACCAACGCGGCGCAGGACAAAGGGATTAAATTGATCGTCGAGTGGGTGGAGCCGTTGCGGGCCGGTCTGATCGGGGATGTCTATAAGTTGCGCCAGTGTCTGGAATGCCTGCTGGACAACGCGATCAAGTTCACCCAGTTCGGCTCCGTCAGAATCCGCGTTCAGCAGCAGGCTCAAGGCGAAGAGCAGGTGCAGTTGTTGATTGAGGTCATCGACAGCGGCATAGGCTTCACCCGGCTGGATGAGTCGACGCTCTATCAGCACTTCTTTCAGGTGGACGGCTCGTTGACTCGTCAATATGGCGGGTTGGGCATTGGCCTGGCTATTTGTCGACAGTTGATTGAGTTGCATGGCGGGCGGCTCAGCCACAGTTCAGCGCCGGGAGAGGGCAGTTGTTTTGCGCTCAAAGTGACGCTGGGATGCGCGGCGCGGAATTTCGCGCCTGCAGAAACGTCTGTGAAACTGCACAGCGCTGACTAACAGAGGCAGGGCAAAAGCGCCGTGGATTCGTCGTGTATGGCGCTTTTTAAAGCGAGGTGTGCGTGATTCACTTCATGTCTGGTTGTGCTCGAAGCGCACCCGACAGAGAGGATATCGCCATGAACCTGCATCAGTTCGCCGAAACCCACGAAGTCACCAACCAGCCGCCCCCTCTGGACGGCGCGAATCTCTATCGCATCGATCTGCCGCTGCAGCAATGGACGGAGTGCTTTGGTGCCGGTTGGGCTCAGGGCCGAATCGACGCGTATGGCGCGCTGGCGGGCGGGCCGCTGATGGAGGCGGGTTTTCTCGCCAATCAGAACAAGCCGGTTTTCGCCAGTCATGATCGGTATGGGCATCGTATTGATCTGGTGGAGTTCCATCCGGCTTACCACCAGTTGATGAGTACTGCAGTGGAGCACGGTATTGCGTCGCTACCCTGGACAGATCCACAACCTGGTGCTCATGTTGCCCGCGCCGCCATGAGCTATCTGCACAGTCAGGCGGAAGCCGGTAGCGGATGCCCGTTGACCATGACCTTTGCCAGTGTGCCTGCGCTGCGCGTGCAGCCTGATCTTGCTGCCCGGTGGCTGCCCAAAATCCTTGCACGGGAATACGATCCACGAAATGTCGGCATGGCGCACAAGGCTGGCGTGACCATCGGCATGGCGATGACCGAGAAGCAGGGTGGCACCGATGTTCGCGCCAATACCACGCGGGCCTATCCCGTTGGAGCGTCAGGCCCGGGCCAGGCTTATGAGCTGGTCGGGCACAAATGGTTTTGTTCGGCGCCGATGTGCGATGCGTTCCTGACGCTGGCGCAGACTGACAAGGGCCTGACCTGTTTCCTGCTGCCGCGCCATCGTCCGGACGACACCCGCAACGAGTTCTACATACAGCGCCTGAAGAACAAGCTGGGCAATTGGTCCAACGCGTCCAGCGAAGTGGAATTTCGCGGGGCGTTTGCCTGGATGCTCGGTGAAGAAGGCCGTGGTGTGCCGACCATTATCGAAATGGTTGCCATGACCCGCTTCGACTGCATGGTCGGATCCAGTGCCCTGATGCGTCAGGCCTTGAGCCAGGCTGCACATCATTGCGCTCATCGCAGTGTTGGCGGTCGGGTCTTGGCTGAACAGCCTTTGATGCAGAACGTACTTGCTGATCTGGCACTGGAGAGTGAGGCGGCGCTGGCCTTGAGTATGCGCATGGGGCGCGCACTTGATCATCTGGACGATCCGCACGAGGCGCGTTTCGCCCGGTTGGTGACGGCAGTGGGCAAATACTGGATCTGCAAACGAGCCCCGGCCATGATCAATGAGGCTGCGGAGTGCATGGGCGGCGCGGGGTATGTCGAGGACAGCATCCTGCCGCGGCTTTATCGTGAAGCACCGGTCAACTCCACGTGGGAAGGCTCCGGTAACGTGCAATGCCTGGACGTGCTGCGGGCGCTGTCCAGGGAGCCGGGCGTGCTTGATACCCTGTTCGCAGAGTTGGGCGACGGGCATGGCGATCAGCATCTGGCGATGCATATCGATGGCTTGAAAGCCGCGTTTCGGGATACCGGTGATATCCAGTACCGGGCTCGACAACTGACCGAAGACATTGCGCTGGCGCTGCAGGCCAAGCTGTTGCTTGAAGTGGGCAATGCGGCGGTCAGTGATGCGTTTATTGCCAGTCGCCTGACGTCGCGGAGTTCGGTGTATGGCACCTTGCCAAGAGGCGTTGATGTGCAAGCGCTGGTCGCAAGATCCACCCCGATGGTTGGCTGAGGCACATAACCCACCGGGATCGCCTGGACCCTTGTGGGAGCGAGGCTTGCCCGCGATACAGACGCTGCGGTGTATCAGATAGAGCAAGTCGCCCCTATCGCGGGCAAGCCTCGCTCCCACAGAGATCGCGCGATACCGTAGGACCGGCTTTAGCCGGGAGAGCGTCAGGACATTCAAAAAAATCTTCTTCGCCAGGGATACCGCTCTTGTGGCTAAAGCGGAGCGCCTCCCGGCGATCAAGCTTTCAGGCAAACATAATATCTCCCACAGAGACCGCGCTTGCCCGTAGAACGGCTTTAGCCGGGAGGAGCCCGTGGCATTTGCTAGATATCCTTCGCCAGAAATACTGCACTCCCGGCTAAAGCCGGTCCTACGACTATTCCCCCCGCAATACGCCACTAGTGCCTTCCCTTCACGATGCAGGCAAGATGGGCCACTGCAAGATCAGAAGGATACTAATTGTGACTGAAACCTTTATTGTCGTTGAAACGCCTGAACAAGCCGTGGATCGCCTTGCTGAGCTGCATGAGCGCGCAACCAGTGCGCTGAGTAAGGCACTCAAGCAGTATCTGAAAGACCGGATCGAGCCTGATGCCGAGCAGCGTGCCCTGTTCCGTTATCCAGAATTGCGCCTGACTTATCACTGCCAGGGCGAAGTGCCGCTGACCACTCGCGCTTATGCCAAGGTTCAGTTGCCCGGCAACTACAGCGTGACCGTGACTCACCCGGCAGCCTTCCGCAAATACCTGCTCGAACAACTCGGGCCATTGATGAACGACTTCACGATTACGGTGGAAGTCGGCGTCAGTGAGCAAAACATTCCGTATCCCTATGTGGTTGAGCAGGGCGACGAACTGGCGGGTTCTGGCGTAACGGCCGCAGCGTTGGCGCGGGTTTTCCCCAGCACTGACTTGTCTGCCGCCACTGATGGCATCGCCGACGGTCTGTACGACTGGGCCAACACCGACCCTCTGCCGCTGGCCTTGTTCGATGCCGCCCGCGTGGACTTTTCCCTGCGACGTCTGGTGCATTACACCGGTAGCGACTGGCGTCATGTGCAGCCGTGGATCCTGCTGACCAACTATCACCGCTACGTTGACCAGTTCATCGTCCACGGGCTGGAAAAGCTGCGTGAAGACCCGCGTTTTGTACGCATGGTTCTGCCGGGTAACGTCATCGTCGAGAAGAGCATGGATCACGGTGAAGCGCAGGCCATCGTCGCCAGCGTGGTCTGGCATCGGTATCAAATGCCGGCTTATCACCTGATCGCCGAAGACGGTCATGGCGTCACGCTGGTCAACATCGGCGTCGGCCCGTCCAACGCCAAGAACATCACCGATCACCTGGCCGTGCTGCGTCCGCATTGCTGGCTGATGATCGGCCACTGTGGCGGGCTGCGCCAATCCCAGACTATCGGCGACTACGTGCTGGCTCACGCCTACATGCGTCGCGACGGGATTCTTGACCGCGTACTTCCGCCGCATATTCCGATTCCGGCGTTGGCCGAAGTGCAGCTGGCTCTTCAGGAGTCTGCAGCGCAGATCACTGGCGAGCGAGGTGACGATCTGAAGAAGCGTCTGCGTACCGGTACGGTTCTCACTTATGACGACCGTAACTGGGAGCTGCGCTGGGCTCAGGAGCGTCCGCTGATCAACCTGTCCCGTGCAGTGGCTGTGGACATGGAAAGTGGCACCATTGCAGCCCAGGGCTATCGCTTGCGGGTGCCGTACGGCACGCTGCTCTGCGTTTCGGACAAACCGTTACACAGCGAAATCAAGCTGCCCGGCTCGGCCAACGCGTTTTACGAGCGCGCGGTCAGCCAGCATTTGAAGATCGGTATTGCAGCACTGGACCTGATGCGTACTCAGCTTAATTCGCTGCATTCGCGCAAACTGCGCAGCTTCGATGAGCCGCCGTTCCGTTGATTTATTAGGTGATGAACGAAAGGGCCATTAAAGTGGCCCTTTCTGTTTTCCGAATACCGAAACTGTCATGTCCCTTACCCAGCGTCCTCCTGCTCGTCGCCCATCGCCTGCCAATGCCGGTGCAACCCGCCGTGTCGCCAAGGCTCCGCCCGCCGAGCCTAAGCTCATCCTGTTCAACAAGCCATTCGATGTGCTGACTCAGTTCAGTGATGGAGAAGGGCGGGCGACACTCAAGGATTTCATTGAGATCCCCGGCATCTATCCGGCGGGACGACTGGATCGGGACAGCGAAGGTTTATTGCTGCTGACCAACGACGGCCAGCTTCAGGCGCGCATCGCTGACCCGAAACACAAACTGCCAAAAACCTATTGGGTGCAGGTTGAAGGTGAGCCGAGTGCCGAGCAGTTGCAGCAATTGCGTGACGGTGTGCAGCTCAATGACGGCCCGACCTTGCCCGCTCAGGCTCGGCAACTGGACGAACCACAACTCTGGCCACGCGATCCTCCGGTGCGCTTTCGCAAAAGCGTGCCCACCAGTTGGCTGGAGTTGATCATCAAGGAAGGCCGTAACCGACAGGTTCGGCGCATGACTGCCGCGGTAGGTCTGCCGACGCTAAGGCTGGTGAGGGTCAGGATTGGCGACTGGACGATTGAAGGGCTGAATCAAGGGCAATGGCGGGAAGTGCCTGCGAAATTGTGAGCGGGTCTAGACCTTGTGGGAGCAGAGCTTGCTCGCGATGCAGGCAACGCGGTCTATAGTGAATCGTGTGCAGCCCTATCGCGAGCAAGCTCTGCTCCCACATGAAATTGCTTTAGCTCTCAAGATAAGCAATCACAACCGTCTTGATCACAAACGCCATAATCCCCAGGCCCAGCACGAAGAACAGGATCAGAGAGCCGAATCGTCCGGCTTTGGACTTCTTCGCCAGGTCCCAGACGATGAAGCCCATGAAGCCGACCAGAAGGGTGATGAGGCTTGTCATCATCCATTGTTCGTAAACTTCAGGCTCCATCACGCTCTCCAGCCAATCAGTTGCGCAGATGCACCAAAGGCAGCTCAGTGCTGGCCATCACCTGATTGAGCACGAAGCTCGATTTCACGCTGGTCACACCGTCAATACGGGTAAGGTGCCCTAATAGCAGCTTTTGATAGTGATCCATGTCAGCCACCACGACTTTCAACTGATAGTCCGCATCCATACCGGTCACCAGACTGCATTCCAGGACCTGAGGCAGGTTGCGAATCTGTGCTTCAAAGTTCTCAAAACGATCAGGCGTATGCCGATCCATGCCGATCAGTACATAGGCTGTCAGATTGAGGCCAAGCTTTTTTCGGTCCAGCAGTGCGACCTGTCTGACGATGTAGCCGTCGTCTTCCAGCTGCTTTACGCGTCGCGAGCATGGCGAAGGGGACAGACCGATTCGTTCAGCCAGCTCCTGATTTGAAATGCGCGCGTCACGCTGCAATTCCGCCAAAATACTCAGATCATATCTGTCGAGTTTGCTCACGAAGTTCACCTTCCTGGGTTGTATTGCGCTGAATTATTCATCCGAAGCTAAAAATTGCGCAAGTAATGTTTTATTCCGCAATTTTAGCAATCCTCTGCTACCGCCTCAGGCCTATGCTTTTAAACAGAATCACTGCCCGGACATAGCGTCCAGCGCGGCTCGCCCAATCAGGCCAGCTGCGGCCTCCAGCCCAAAAGGGTTGGCACGGCCCCCGGGCTACATACTGTCCAGAAGACGGCATGAGGTGAGCCGACGCCACAAGCGTTGAGCCAGGACGAAATTCTCGAAGGGGGGCCGCAAGGTCCCCCTTTTTCTTTGTGCATGGTTGTTTGCGCACAGGAACATGTTCGCGCTAGTAGCGTGCTGATAGCATGCGGCGAACGGCGCATCAATAATGCAGTCTTAACCCCATACATCCGGCGCCCCTGTGAGGAAAGCATGAAATCGCGTATCTGGCATTTGGCAGGTTTGAGCCTGTTATGTGTAAGCATCAGCACTCAGGCTTTGGCCGGGGATGACGCACCACGTGATCAGATTCGTGGCAGCGCGGGCGCGGGTCAGCAGCGCGAGCAACCCAATGCTCCGCAGCAAATGCAGCAGCGCCAGCAACAGAACCTGCAACAGCAACAGATCCAACAGCAGCGCGGTGTCGAGCGTCAGCAGGATCAGCAAATGCGTGATGTTCAACGTCAGCAGCAACAGCAGATTCAACAGCAACAAAATCAGCAACGTCAGGTCGAGCGCCAACAGCAGCAACAGATTCGTGACGTTGATCGCCAGCAACAGCAGCAGATTCAGCAGCAGCAAATTCAACAGCGTCAGGTTGAGCGCCAGCAACAACAGCAAATTCAGCAGCAACGCCAGGTTGATCGTCAGCAGCTACAGCAGCGTCAGGACAATCTACCGATTCAGAGCGGCCCCGGCGAGGCGCGCCAGACCCAGCCACCGCGTCAGGGGTATTACCAGGACCAGAACAATGGTTATCGCGGGAGTCGGGGTGATAACCGTCCTAATGATCACTGGACCGGTCGTCCTGATGGTCACGGCAATGGCTGGGGTCCCGGCCCGCAATATCGTCCGGGCCATGTGATTGACCGAGTGCCGGGCAGTTATTCCCGCGTCCCGTATCGCGGCCTGGATTACTACTATTCGGACGGCTACTGGTACCGTCCGCAAGGTCCGCGCTATGTGATCGTGACGCCGCCGTATGGCGTACGAGTACGCAGCTTGCCGGCCTATTCTCAGGAAGTCTGGATTGGCAGCTCGCTGTTCTTCGTGGCTGCCGGGACGTACTACAGCTATCAGCAAGATACACAGGATTATGTGGTGGCCTATCCGCCGCAAAACGTCGAGCCGGTTTATACGCCACAGGCGCCTGCATCCAGCCCGTATGACCCGGTCGCCTACCCAAACAATGGCCAGAGCGCCGAGCAGGTCGCACAGGACAAATATGACTGCTATCGCTGGTCGGTAGAACAGAGCAGCTTTGATCCGGCCGAACCGAATGTAAACAATGCACCGGCGATGATTCAGGTCTACCGTCGTTCGATGGTGGCTTGCCTGATGGGGCGCGGCTACACCATTAACTGATTCAGATCGTAGCTGGGCGCACGACTTCCTGCGGGTCGGCGTGCACCAGCACTTCGGCCTTCGGATACTCGCTGTTGATCGCGGCTTCAACCTGATCGCAAAGAGCGTGGGCGACGGACAGCGTCAGGCTTCCCGGCAACTCCAGATGCAACTGCACGAACCAATGGTTGCCGGAAATTCTGGTGCGCAAGTCATGGGCACCGAGTACGCCCGGTACGCTGCACGCCAGCTCCAGCATTCTTTCGCTGACATCCGTCGGTAATTCCTGATCCATCAGCACCGAAACGGTTTCCCTGGCGATCTGGAAAGCACTCCACAGGATGTACAGGGAGATACCCAGGCCAAACCAGGCATCCAGTTGCTGCCAGCCGAACCATGCCAACACCAGCGCCAGCAAAATGCCCATATTCAGCAACATATCTGAGCGGTAATGCAGCGAGTCGGCGCGGATCGCGGCGGAGCCGGTTTCCTTGATCACCTTGTGCTGGAAGGTCAGCAGGGCAAAAGTCAGCACCAGCGAAAGCAACATCACGGCGATGCCCAGACCGGGCGAGCCTATCGGTTCCGGATTCTGAATCCGCTCGACCGCCTGAAAGCCGATCAGGCAGGCACTGACTGCAATGAATAGCGCCTGTGCCATGCCCGACAGCGCTTCCGCCTTGCCATGCCCATAACGGTGATCGTCATCGGCCGGTCGCAGGGCGTAATGCACCGCCAGCAGGTTCAGAAATGATGCCGCTCCATCGAGCAACGAATCGGTCAACCCGGCTAGCAGGCTGACCGATCCACTGAGCCACCACGCCACCGCCTTGGCAATGATCAGGGTACTGGCAACTGCCAGCGAGGCCCGGGTTGCCAGACGCAACAAGCGGGCGTGTTCGAGGCTGGTGCTCATGGTGCTTCCTTCAGATTACAGTCAGGCCGACGGGGCGAGGCCCAGCGCTGCCAGTTGTTGCACGCTGCCACGATGCTGGATCAGGCGTGGATCGTTCAATGGCAGAGTGCGACCCAGTTCGGTTTCCAGAATGGCTTGCAGCTTGCTGTTGTCGACACTGCCATCAGCGTTCACAGCCGGTTGCAGTTTTTGCGGGTCGATCTGCGCACTCTGGCCGTGCGGGAAGTAGATCGCGCCGGTAGCGAAGTCGACACCAAAAGCGATCAGGCCAGGGATTACGTAAAACAGCAGGCCGACCGCGTCGAGCACGGCGATCGCCGGGTCAATCTTGCCATCGATCTGGCCACGACGATCAGGATAGAAAATGCTGCCGCATGCGGTGAGTTGGGTCAGCAGAGTAGCGACCACAACGCCGCCGATTAAACGAGAAGGAATGCGCATGAACATCTCCAGGAGTTGAAGTGGCAACTATACAAGGCAAATAACGCAGAGCTATGACTATTGCACGGTTCGGCGGTTCAGCAGTTACCCTCGTAGGACCGGCTTTAGCCGGGAGAGGGCGTTTAAAGTCGCTGCATCCTTGTGAGTTGGAACATTGCTCTCCCGGCTATAAGCCGGTCCTACGGATCGCTTGCCGACAATACAACGTCGATATTTACTCGCCCATCCATGCACTGCATATTGCCCACGTACTCAAAGGGAGACGAACAATGACAATCAGGGTTTTGACGTTGCCGGGGCTGTTCAATTCGGGCGAAACCCATTGGCAATCGCAGTGGGAGCGGCAGTTTCCCGAGCTGTACAGGGTAGAGCAGCAAGACTGGGAAACACCGTTTGCAGCGGATTGGGTTGAGCGTCTCAATCAGGAAATCACGGCAACCGACGGTGAAGTCGTGCTGGTCGGCCATAGCCTGGCCTGCACCTTGATCACTCTTTGGGCGGAGCAATATCCAGAGGCGAATAAGGTACTCGGCGCCCTGCTGGTGGCTCCCAGCGATACGGAAGCAGAAAGCTATCCGCCCGGTACGAGCGGCTTCACGCCGATGTCGACGCGGCGCCTGCCATTCCGAAGCATCACAGTGGCTAGCACGAATGACCCCTATGTCACCCAGAAACGAGCCCGGCTCTTCAGTGAGGCGTGGGGCAGCGAGTTGATCTGGCTGGAGAATGCCGGGCACATCAACGGACAATCCGGTTACGGTCCTTGGCCCGAGGGTATCGAGTTGTTGTACCAACTGACGGGCGACGCTCGTTTTAAGCTCAAATAGCCATCGGCACGTATAATCTGCGGCCTGTTCTGGAGCCGCTATGATTTCCCTGCCCATTGATGCTGTTTTACCCGACCTGCGCCAGGCGCTGTCCGAGCGCCATGAAGCGGTGCTCGAAGCCCCGCCCGGCGCAGGCAAAACCACGCGCGTGCCGTTGGCGTTGCTTGAGGAAACCTGGCTGGCCGGGCAAACCATTCTCATGCTCGAACCGCGCCGGTTGGCAGCACGGGCAGCGGCTGAACGACTGGCCAGTGAGCTAGGCGAAAAGGTGGGTGAAACGGTCGGCTACCGGATCCGTCTGGAAAGCAGGGTAGGGCCCAATACCCGTATTGAAGTCGTCACCGAAGGCATTCTGACCCGACGCTTACAGGATGATCCGGCGCTGGAAGGCGTGGGCTTGCTGATTTTTGACGAGTTCCACGAGCGCAGCCTGGATGCCGATCTGGCGTTGGCCCTGAGCCTGAACGGCCGCGACCTGTTTCGCGACGAGCAACCGCTGAAGATCTTGCTGATGTCGGCCACGCTGGAGGGCGAGCGGCTGTCGAGTTTGCTCGACGATGCGCCGGTGGTGCGCAGCGACGGTCGGATGTTCCCGGTGCAGATGCAGTGGGGGCGACCGTTTCAGCCCGGCGAATTCATCGAGCCGCGTGTGGTGCAGACGGTGCTGGATGCGATCAACGATGAAAGCGGCAGCCTGCTGGTGTTCTTGCCGGGGCAGGCCGAGATTCGGCGGGTCAATCAGCAACTGGCGGATGCGCTGGGCTCGCGCTCCGACATCATGCTGTGTCCCTTGCACGGCGAGCTTGATTTGAGCGCCCAGCGTGCAGCCATTGAGCCTGCGCCCAAAGGCATTCGCAAAGTGGTGCTGGCGACGAATATTGCCGAAACCAGCCTGACCATTGATGGCGTGCGCGTGGTGATCGACGCCGGGTTGGCGCGAGTCCCGCGTTTCGATCCGGGCAGCGGCATGACCCGCCTCGACACCCAACGCATCTCCCGTTCCAGCGCAACTCAGCGCGCGGGTCGAGCAGGGCGGCTGGAGCCGGGAGTGTGTTATCGGCTGTGGTCCGAAGCTCAACATGAACAATTGGCTGCTTACGGTGCAGCGGAAATTCTTCAGGCCGATCTCGCGGGTTTAGCCTTGCAACTGGCGCGCTGGGGCGTAACGCCGACACAGCTGGTCTGGCTCGATGTACCGCCCGCTGCGGCTTACGGCCAGGCTCAGGATTTGTTGGTCCGTCTGGGCGCGCTGACCCGTGAGCCGGGGCAAGAGCCCAAGCTCACGTCTCATGGTCAGGCCATGGCTGAGTTGCCCGCTCACCCGCGTATCGCCCATTTGCTCCTGCGCGGTCAGGCGCTGGGCCTTGGCAGTCTGGCCTGCGACGTTGCTGCACTGCTTGGCGAGCGCGACATTTTGCGTGGTGCCGGTGCCGATCTGCACAGTCGTCTGACGCTGCTTGATGGCAGTGAGCGCGCTGCCCGTGGCGCTCAGGGCGGCGTGCAACGGGCTAAACAACTGGCTCGCCAATATCGCGGCTATTTGCGCGGTTCTGCGTCTGAACCCGTCAGCGACCCCGACCATCCGCGCTGGCTTGGCGCGCTGCTGGCGCTGGCGTATCCCGACCGGGTTGCGCAACAACGCAAGGCGGGTGGTGCGGAATACCGGCTGGCCAATGGTCGTGCCGCCTTGTTTGCCGAAGTCGATGCGTTGATGAAGCAACCGTGGTTGGTTATCGCCGACCTTGGCAGTCGTCAGGGACAGCGCGAAGAGCGTATCTACATGGCGGCCGAGTTCGATCCTGCGTTGTTTGATTCAGTGCTGGCGGAACAAGTGGTTCAGCTCGATCAACTGGATTGGGATGAGCGCGAAGGTGTGTTCCGTGCCGAGCGGCAGCGCAAGGTGGGGGAGTTGATTCTAAGTCGTGAGCCGCTGACCGGGCTGGACGAGTCCGCCAAAGGTCAGGCTTTGCTGGCTTTGGTGCGCCGTAAAGGCCTTGAGCTGCTGCCGTGGACACCCGAACTTCGCCAATGGCAGGCACGAGTTGCTTTGCTGCGCTCGCTGGATTTAGAACAAAAAGACAGCAGCGAATGGCCGGATGTCAGTAATAACGGTTTGCTCGAACGGCTGGAAATCTGGTTGCTGCCCTATCTGGGCAAGGTGTCGCGGCTCAGCCATTTCAGCAATCTGGACCTGTCGTCGATCCTCCACAATCTGCTGCCGTGGCCACTGCCCCAGCGTCTGGATGAGCAGGCGCCACACCACTTGGGCGTTCCTTCGGGGTCATCGGTGCGGCTGGATTACAGCGAACACCCGCCAATTCTCGCAGTGCGCCTGCAAGAGCTGTTCGGTCTGGCCGATACACCACGCATCGCCAACGGGCGGCAGATCGTCAAACTGCACCTGCTGTCCCCGGCCCGCCGTCCGGTGCAGGTCACACAAGACCTGGCCAACTTCTGGCGCAGTACGTATGCCGAAGTGAAGAAGGATTTGAAGGGGAGATACCCCAAGCACTATTGGCCGGATGACCCGCTGATTGCCGAGCCGACTGCGAGGATCAAGCCGAGGAAGTGAGCCTGTTCGCACGCCGCCCCGTAGGACCGGCTTTAGCCGGGAGGGCGTCATTCCTTACGAAGAGAATGTGTCGGGTCTACTGGCCTTCTCCCGGCTAAAGCCAGTCCTACGGTGGAGTGGTGTTCTTAGGAGCGGCTTTAGCCGCGCGAACTCAGGGCAATACCGGCAACGAAAACCGCCCGATCACTCTGGAAGCTCGCGGTTAGGAGATGAACTCAATAGGACGGAGTTAAAGCACCGACCGTTCCAGAAACAACATCAAACGAAAATCTGTAATCCAGATTATTGATGTTTACAAAGAAGCACAGTTGCCCGGACACATAATAGACATCAGAAAAAATTCCTTGGCCGACTACGGTTTTTGCAGCCGCGCGGACATCCCACATCAGGTCGCCGTCAGGCTTGATAATCAAGGCTTCATTTTCTTTGATATCAAAGGGAGCAATCACAACCGCTATGCCAGTAGCGTCCACTAATAATTCGGGAATCAGTTTCTGGGGGTTTTCGATTCTGTGAGAACACCCAAGAAAAGACCATGCGACTCCGGTAGGCAACAGCTCCCAGACACTTAGCCCATGAAGGTTGGCGCCATGATCATGCGATCCAAGAATCGAATAATTTTCAATAACGCTCATTTACACCCCACTTGAACCTGATCACCTTCATGTATATGCCGTTTTTGCACGTGTCATATATCAGGCCTGAACTCTGGAATCACAGCCAGATGATTCGGAAAATAACGAACTGGCTGCGCGGATCAAACCGACTAAGTGAAGGGGCTGACCCTGCATACATGGCGCCGCACTTTTCGCGGCAAATCCGTGATCTGTAGGAGCGAGGCTTGCCCGCGAATCAGTCGACGAGGTAAGTCAGGTGTACCGCGTTATCGTTCTTCGCGGGCAAGCCTCGCTCCCACCTATTCCTGTTCCAGTTCGCAGGAACTCAGGGCAACACCGGCAACAAAAACCGCCCAATCACTGGCAAATGATTGGAGATCAGCAGCGTATCTTCCTGGCGCACAGCCGCCCCCACACGTTTGAGTCGCGGGCTGAAAAACAGGTAATCCACGGTGCGGTCAGGGCCACTGACGCGCGGATCATTGGGAAAGTGCGTTAGCCATTTCGAGCGATCAATGCCGCCGACTTCAACGTTGTTCGGGATCATCGGGTATTTGTCCCACAGCACATGTAACTTGCTGTCTGGCTGATACAACGAGCGCTGTTCGGCAGGCAGACGTTGATACTGACCGAGCGGCAGCAGGTTGAAATCCCCGCCGATCAGCCAGGGCGTGCCAGTGGCTTCGAATTTGTCGAGCAGCTTGCTGGTCGCCTGCACCTGACGCTGCATGGCGTCGTCGCCTTCAATGAATGTGTCCAGATGGGTGTTGATCACAGCCAGATGACCGCCGTCGCGCAGGGGCAGGTAACTGACCAGCAATGCGGGTTTGCGCTGGAACTGTCGACTGATCAGGTTGGCGTCGCGAATCGGTAGCTGAATGCGTTCGGCCCGGTCGATTTCGAATCGGCTCAGGGTCGCGAGTTTCATGCCGACGCTGCCTGCGATGTGCCGATTCGGGACGAAATCGGCTTTCCAGTAAAACGCCTCGGAGCTGCAGGGATACAGGTCGGTGACGCGCTCTTGCAGCAGCGCCAGTTGATCGTCGTAATCGGTGTTCTTCGCGCCGTCGTTCACTTCCTGCAACAGGACGATGTCCGGCTGTTCGTCGCGAATCACCCGGGCGACTTCATCAAGGTTGAAGGCGACATCTTCCGGCGTTGGCCGCTCGTCCTGACCGCTGCCATCAGTCACGTCATACCAGAACACGTAACGCTTGCCCGCCAGATACTGGATGTTCCAGGTCATCACCTTGAGCGCTTGCCCGGGTATCAAACGCGGTGCTTTATCAGCAGGACTGCAGCTGACAGGCAGTTCTTCGCGGGGTACAGGGCGCCAGGTCAGGGTGTAGACCAGCCCCAGCAGCACGCCGGCCAGCAATACAAGAATCAGCATGAAACGGATCAAGCGGCTCATCGGCTCGGCTTAGAACGCGTTGCGTTCAGTCAGAAGGTCGCGTTGCAGGGTTTCGAAAAAAGTGCAAACCCGAGCATAGCCCGACTGGAACATGATTGGCAGCCTTCGTCTCGTTTACTCCAGCTCTTCGGGTTGTTCAGGCGGTTCGTTGAGTAGCATGAACAGGCGAAACATCACCACGCTGGTGAACAGTTGCAGGAAGCTGCTGACGACGTTGATCAGCAAAACGGCGGCCTCATTTGGTTTCTCCGGGAGCAGGATATAAGCGCTTCCTTCAAGCAGCGACAGGGGAATATAGATGCACAGCACGCAGGTCAGGATACGCACGAAGTGACCCTGGCTCATCTCGAAGCTTGCGCGCATCGCCATCAGCGGCGTCAGGCCGCGCAGTACCAGCAGGTATTCCGAGAACACCAGTCTGACCATCACCCAGATACCGGGAAGGATAAACAGCGACAGACCGAACAGGATCAGTAGCGTGCTCAGCGCCGAGAGCACGGCGAAGGTCGGCCACATGCGTAATGCCATGGCGAGCAGATCAAGCGTTCCAGGCTGGTCACCACCACGGGTGCGTGCATCCAGAAACAGGATCAGGGCACAGGTGTAGAGCGGGTAGAACAACACACCGATCAGTAACTCGTAAGTCGATGAAGTGTTGGCCGCCAGCGAACTGCTCAGCACCTGCTTGGCCAGCGCCTCGACGATGACCAGCGGTAGACACAGCACCAGGATGCTCGTCAGGTTGCGCCGGAAAAAGTACAGGGAGTCGGTAAGAATGGTCAGCGGGTTCATTAGGATCGGGTCACAGAAAAAGCAGTCGGTCACTTTAGCTGGCTAACCAGGCACCGGCCAGAGCCTTCTTAACATTTACGACAGTCTATTGAAACGCCCTGGATTAGCCCCATTACCTTGCTTACGCGTTGGCTATTCGGCCAGGCGAAGATTTTTAACGGCAATCTAACGAGGTCGCCATGAACAGCGAAGAGCAAACCCTGATCGATGGTCTTTTCAGCAAACTGAAAAGTGCCGAAACCGGTTCAGCCCCCCGTGACGTCGAGGCTGAGGCCAGGATCAAGGAGCATCTCAACCAGCAGCCCGCCGCGCCTTATTACATGGCGCAGGCGATTCTGGTGCAGGAAGCGGCAGTGAATCAGCTCAACCAGCAGGTCAAAGAGCGCGACGAGCAAATCCAGCGTTTGCAGGCTGAACTTCAGCAGGCGAAGGCTCAGGGCTCTTCGGCTCCGGCGCAGGGCGGTGGTGGGTTTCTGTCGAGCATCTTCGGTGGCGGAGGCAACCGTCCGCAGTCTCAGCCGCAGCAGTCCTTCTCCCAGCCGCCAGCCTCGTCCGGTGGTGGCTGGCGCGACGGTGGTCCTTCCAGCCCGCCGCCTTATAACGCTCCGCAAGGTAATCAGGGTAACTACGCCGCTCCGCAACAGCAGGCTCCACGCGGTGGTGGTTTTCTCGGTGGCGCGTTGCAAACCGCAGCGGGCGTCGCCGGTGGTGTAATGCTCGCGCAAGGTCTGAGCAGCATGTTCGGCAGTCACAATCAGCCTGAAGAAGTTGTCGAAGTCATCAAAGAAGAGCCTGCTCAGGTTGCTGATCATAGCCCTCAGGATTCCGGTGGCGGCTGGAACGATAACCAAGAGAGTGTGACCAGCAACGATTCATACGGCAGCGATCAAGGCGGCTGGGATGACGGCGGTTTTGATGGCGGGGATGATGATTCGTTTGTTTGAGTGTTGAGCCGCACTGAAATCTGTAGGACCGGCTTCAGCCGGGAGTTGGCCGGTACTTCACAGAATCTGCGTTGTTACCTACATCGCCCTCCCGGCTAAAGCCGGTCCTACGGAGCTGTTAGCTCTGGCATACTAAGCGCCGATTCAACTTCTGAATCGGCGTTGTCGTTTGGCTGCGCTGCTGCGTCATGAGGATTACCGGTGAAGAAAATCGCTGTGTTCGCCGATGTACAGAACCTCTATTACACGGTCCGGCAGGCCCATGGTTGTCATTTCAACTATGCGGCGTTGTGGGCGGATATCAGCAAGCGTGGGGAAATTGTTGAGGCTTACGCCTATGCCATCGACCGTGGCGACAGCAAACAGCAGCAATTCCAGCAAATCCTCCGCAACCTCGGCTTTACCGTCAAACTCAAGCCCTACATCCAGCGCAGCGATGGTTCGGCCAAAGGTGACTGGGACGTGGGCATCACCATCGATATCATGGACGTCGCGCCACAGGTCGACGAAGTGGTGCTGGCTTCCGGCGATGGCGATTTCGATTTGTTGCTTGAGCGCATCATCAGCAAACATGGCGTCGAAGCGGTTGCCTATGGCGTGCCGGGGCTGACCGCCAACTCGCTGATTCGCGCCGCCACTCGTTACGTGCCCATCGAAGGCGCGTTGCTTTTACGTTGATTTTTCAAAGGTTCATCAAGTGTTGGAACAAGTAGCGGTCATCGACTTTGAAACCACTGGTATTTCTCCCAGCCAGGGCTGCCGTGCCACGGAGATTGCTGTGGTGATCATGGAGCAGGGGCGCATCGTTGATCGTTTTCAAAGCCTGATGAACGCCGGTGTGCGAATTCCAGGCTTCATTGAGTCGCTGACCGGTATCAGCAACAGCATGATTCGTACCGCGCCGTCGGCCGAGCGGGTCATGAGTGACGTGGCTGATTTTGTGGGCACGATACCGCTGGTGGCGCATAACGCCTCGTTCGACCAGAAGTTCTGGGACTACGAGCTGTCACGCATCGAGCGCAGCCGCCAACAAAGCTTTGCCTGCTCATTGCTGTTGGCGCGACGCCTGATGCCGACTGCTCCCAATCACAAGCTTGGCACCCTGACCAGCTATGCACGCCTGCCCAACACCGGCAAGGCTCACCGAGCCATGGCCGACGCCGAAATGGCCGCCAACCTCACCGCGTATCTGACCAATGAACTGCGCCACACCCATGGCCTTTCTGCGATCTCCCACCAATTGCTCTGCACGCTGCAAAAAGTGCCCGCAGCGAAAATCAGCGACGCCATCAAACGCCAGCGCGGATTTTAAAGGCGTCTTCTATTGCCTTGTTGCCAGTATCTACAGCAGATTGACCCGGGCTAATGGCGAAAGCCGCAGGCGGTGCGGGCCGGAATAGTCCGGACAGGGTAAACTGCGCGCCATCTCGCGTGATTTATCTACGGTATTCAAATGACATTCGCCACACTCGGCCTGATCGAACCCCTGCTGCGCGCTCTTGAAACGCTCGGCTACCAGACTCCGACGCCTGTTCAGGCGCAGGCGATTCCACCGGTCCTGGCCGGGCGTGACCTGATGGCCGCCGCCCAGACCGGTACTGGCAAAACTGCCGGCTTCGCCTTGCCATTGCTGCAACGCCTGACCATGGAAGGCCCGAAAGTCACTCCCAACTCGGTGCGTGCGCTGGTGCTGGTGCCGACCCGTGAGTTGGCCGAGCAGGTCCACGAGAATATTCGTCAGTACGCTGAACACCTTCCGCTGAGCACCTATGCGGTCTACGGCGGAGTGAGCATCAACCCGCAGATGATGAAACTGCGCAAGGGCGTCGATGTGCTGGTCGCTACTCCAGGCCGCTTGCTCGACCTCTACCGCCAGAACGCGGTGAAGTTCTCCCAGTTGCAGACCCTGATCCTCGACGAGGCGGATCGCATGCTTGATCTGGGCTTCTCCGAGGAACTGCGCGACATCTACAAGGCGCTTCCAAAAAAACGTCAGACCCTGCTGTTCTCTGCGACCTTCTCCGACGCCATCCGCCAGTTGGCCGGGCAGATGCTCGACGACCCACTGACCATTGAGGTCAGCCCGCGCAATGTGGCGGCGTCTTCGGTCAAACAGTGGGTAGTGACGGTCGACAAGAAGCGCAAACCCGAGTTGTTCATCCATCTGCTGAAAAAACTGCGCTGGTCTCAGGTTCTGGTGTTCGCCAAGACGCGCGTTGGCGTTGATCAACTGGTGGATCGTTTGCAGGGATTGGGCATCAGTTCTGACGGTATCCACGGCGACAAGCCACAAGCTACACGTCAGCGGGCGCTGGATCGTTTCAAGGCCAGCGAAGTACAGATTCTGGTGGCGACCGACGTTGCTGCGCGCGGCTTGGATATCGATGATTTGCCGACAGTGGTCAACTTCGACCTGCCGATCGTTGCCGAGGACTACATTCACCGCATTGGTCGCACCGGCCGCGCGGGCCTGACGGGCGAGGCCATTTCGCTGGTATGCGCTGACGAAGTGGAATTGCTGTCAGCCATTGAAACCCTGACCCGTCAGACGTTGCGTCGTGAAGAAGAACCGGATTTCGCACCGGAACACCGCGTGCCAACCACCGATGCCAGCGGCCAGATCCTGAAGAAACCGAAAAAACCGAAGAAACCCAAAACCTCCGGTGGCGGCAAACGTAACCTGGGCAAATGGATCGACAGTGGCGACGCCGCGCCGGAAGCGCCGTCGGCCAAGCCCGTGCGTAAAGTCCCGGTGTTCAACACAGGGCCGCGCAAGAAGAAGCCTTGATGTAAGTTTTCCCTGTTGGAGCGAGGCTTGCCCGCGAAGAAGACGACGCGATATGTCAGACACACCGTGTCATCGTTCTTCGCGGGCAAGCCTCGCTCCAACAGTTATTCGACAACCTCCGTCACCGGCTGCCAACCCCCCACCATATGCACCAACCCCGGTGCACCTTCCAGGCGGAATTGGCCATGGGAACCCGCTGCGCTGGCCGACAGCACAATCTCGCTGGGCAACCGCACCGGCTTCTGGAACTGCACTCTGATATCGACGTTCGACGCCGGAAGATGATTGGTCAGAAAGGCCAGGGTTCTTGCCTTGAGCCACATGCCATGGGCAATCGCCTTCGGGAAGCCGAACAGTTTGGCGCTTGGCCCGCTCAGGTGGATCGGATTGTAGTCGCCGGACACCTTGGCATAACGTCGGCCAATTTCCGCCGCCGCACGCCAGCGTGCAACTTCTGTCATGGGCATATCCGCAGGCTGATAATCGCCACTCGCTGCACCTTCCAGTTTCACGTCCCGACACAGCATCGTGCTTTCTTCTTCCCAGAGCAGACCCATTGAGTCTTCAACCTGAGTGATCAGATCGAACGTGGCGCCTTTGTCGTGAGGCTGAAGGTTTTCAGCTTTTACACCGATGTACACCTTGTTCACGCTGCCCAGCGGCCGATGAATTCTGATCCGGTTAGCCAGATGAACCAGCCCCAGCAACGGGAAGGGGAAGTCCTTGGCCGTCATCAATTGCATTTGCAGATTGAACGCCAGCACGTGTGGATAAGTGGGCGGCAGCAGGCTGTTTTCGCTGAAACCACACACTTCGCGGTACTGAGACAGCTTTTGCGGGTCCACGGACGTCCAGCAACGCAAGCCGATATCAGGCAGTTCAGTGCCGGTCACCTTGCGCCGCAGCGCGGCCTGGACGAACAGGTTCGGCAGTGTCGGCAGGGAATCCAGGTATCGCCAGTGAGCGCTCATCGTGCATCTCCTTGCTCTTGTTTATTGTCTCGCGCTTTATGCGCCGATGACGCTCTGACCACAGACCCGCAGCACTTGACCACTGACCGCACCGGCACCCGGCTGTGCCAGCCAGGCAACCGCCTCAGCCACGTCCTGCGGCAAACCGCCCTGACCGAGCGAGCTCATGCGGCGGCCCGCTTCGCGCAGGGCAAACGGCATGCTTGAGGTCATTTTGGTTTCGATAAAGCCGGGAGCCACAGCATTGATACTGATGCCGCGCTCGCTCAAAGTGGGTGCCATTGCCCGCGCCAGACCGATCAGGCCGGCCTTGCTGGTGGCGTAATTGGTTTGGCCGCGATTGCCCGAAAGTCCGCTGATCGAAGCCAGCAGAATGACGCGACCGTTGTCGCGCAGGGTACCGCTGTCCAGCAGCGCTTCAGTCAGTACTTGAGGCGCGTTGAGATTGACCGACAGCACTGAATCCCAGAAATCGGCAGACATGTTGGCCAGCGTCTTGTCCCGGGTGATCCCGGCGTTATGCACCAGAATGTCGATGCCGCCCTGCAGATGTTCGATCAATTGTGCGCCCGCGTCGGCCGCGCCAATGTCCAGCGTCAGGGCTTTGCCGCCCAGTCGTGCTGCCAGAGCATCAAGGTCTGATTTGGCCTGAGGCACATCGAGCAAGACCACTTCTGCACCGTCACGAGCCAGGGTTTCGGCAATCGCTGCACCGATACCGCGTGCAGCGCCGGTTACCAAAGCTCTGCGACCGCTGAGCGGCCGACTCCAGTCCTGAACCTGTGATGGGCAAGCGCTCAGGCGGATAACCTGGCCGGAGATAAACGCGCTCTTGGGTGACAGGAAAAACCGCAGCGCACCTTCGAGCTGATCCTCCGCTCCATTGTCCACTTGCAGCAGTTGCACGGTGCCGCCGTTGCGCATCTCTTTGGCCAGCGAACGGCCGAAGCCTTCGAGTGCTTGTTGGGTGCTGGCGGCAAGCGGCTCGCTGAGGCTTGCGGGTGCGTGGCCGAGAATCACTACATGCGCGCTGTAATCGAGCTTTTTCAACAAAGGCTGAAAGAATTCGCGTAATTGCTTGAGGTCTTCGGTGCGCGTAAAAGCGCTGGCATCGAAGACCACCGCTTTGATTTTCGGGCCCTGATCGGCAACCCAGGCGGTTGCGCCGGGTACCTCCGAGCCAAAGCTGTAGATCGACTCGGTCAAGCGAGGAGCAAATAGCCTGACCTGATCGGCCAGTGGTCCTGCGCTGATCAGCAGCGAGCCTTCAATCGGGCGCAGACGTCCGGCCTGCCAGCGTTCCAGTCTGACCGGTTTAGGCAGGCCAACAGCGCCAACCAGGCGGCTGCCCAGGTCAGAGTTGGCAAAATCTATGTAGCGATCAGACGGCATGGAACACTCTCCTTGAGTCGGGGTTCAAAGGAGTTGACCACACTCAAGCGACGTTCGTTCGAGTATCCCCTACGCTGCTCATCAGCGAATCCGTATCAATAAAGGGAGTTTTCAATGAATCAGCCACGCCGGGTCGCCATCGTCGGCGGTAACCGTATTCCATTCGCTCGCTCCAATGGCCCTTACGCCACCGCGAGCAATCAGGACATGCTGACCGCCGCGCTGGAGGGTTTGATCGAGCGTTTCAACCTGCATGGCTTGCGCATGGGCGAGGTCGTTGCCGGTGCTGTGCTCAAGCATTCCCGGGACTTCAACCTGACCCGCGAGTGCGTGCTGGGCTCGCGCCTGTCCCCGCAGACGCCTGCCTATGATCTGCAACAGGCCTGCGGCACCGGGCTGGAAGCGGCGTTGCTGGTGGCCAACAAAATCGCCTTGGGACAGATCGAGTGCGGTATTGCGGGCGGGGTGGATACCACTTCCGATGCACCGATTGGCGTGAACGAAGATTTACGTAACATTTTGCTGCAGGTTAACCGGGCCAAGTCCGTGGGCGACAAACTTAAACTTTTGTTGCAATTGCGTCCGCATAACCTCAAGCCTGAGTTGCCACGTAATGGCGAACCGCGCACCGGTCTTTCCATGGGGCAGCACTGCGAGTTGATGGCGCAAACCTGGAATATCCCTCGCGACGCACAGGACCAGTTGGCGCTGGAAAGCCATCTGAAAATGGCCGCAGCGTATGCCGAAGGCTGGCAGAACGACTTGATCACGCCGTTTCAGGGCCTGACCCGCGATAATAACCTGCGTCCTGACCTGACCCTCGACAAGCTCGCCAGCCTGAAATCCGCGTTCGAACGCAGCGCCAAGGGCACGCTGACAGCGGGCAACTCCACACCGCTGACTGACGGAGCTTCACTGGTGCTGCTGGCGAGCGAGGAGTGGGCCAAAGAGCGTGGTTTGCCGGTGCTGGCGTACCTGCGTGATGGAGAGTCGGCGGCGGTGGATTTCGTCAACGGCAAGGAAGGCCTGCTGATGGCGCCAGCCTATGCCGTGCCTCGGCTGTTGGCGCGCAATGGTCTGACCTTGCAGGACTTCGACTACTACGAAATTCACGAAGCGTTCGCCGCGCAGGTGTTGTGCACACTGAAGGCTTGGGAGGACGCAGATTATTGCCAGACCCGGCTTGGGCTTGACGCGCCTCTGGGCTCGATTGACCGCAGCAAGATGAATGTCAAAGGCAGCTCGTTGGCCGCCGGTCACCCGTTTGCCGCCACGGGCGGACGTATCGTCGCCAACCTGGCCAAGTTGTTGAGTGTCGCAGGGGAAGGGAGGGGATTGATTTCCATCTGCGCCGCTGGCGGGCAGGGGGTTACGGCGATTCTTGAGCGGTGATGAGAATGGACACAACTGCCAATATTGGAATGCATTGTGGGAGCTGGGCTTGCCCGCGATAAGGCTGGATGCGATCTAGGATAGACCGAGGTGTCCTTATCGCGGGCAAGCCCAGCTCCCACAAGTCCTGTATTAACCTGATATTGGGCTTGCTCACGCCGCGCGGGCTTCCTCCAGCGCTTCCGCCGACAGTTGCAGCTTGTGCCGGTTTGAATAATTCTCGGCCATCACCGAACACACGATCAATTGCAGCGGGTGGTAGATCATGATCGGCAGTAGGATCAGACCCAGCCCCGGATTGTTTCCAAAAATCAGCGCTGCCATCGGAGCACCGGCCGCCAGTGACTTTTTGGTCGCACAGAACACCGCCGCCACCTTGTCCGCATGATTGAATTTCAGGACGCGGGCCGTGCCGGTGGTCAGTAGCAGGATCACTACCAGCAATGCCGCACTGCCTGCGAAGGCCATGGCGATGACCGAGTTGCCCTGGGTTTGCCACAGCCCCGACACCATCGAATTACAGAACGCCGCGTAGACCAGCAACAGGATCACGATCTTGTCGATCAGGTTGGTGTACTTCTTGTGTCTGGCGAAAAACTTGCCCACCAACGGACGCACCAACTGGCCCAGGATGAGTGGCAGCAGCAACATCAGGCTCAGTTTCAGCAACGTGGAACCCAGGTCGATGCCGCCAGAGCCGGTACCAACGACCAGACTGACCAGCCACGGCGTCATGAAAATGCCGAACACGCTGGACATGCTGGCGTTGAGAATCGCCGCAGGGACGTTGCCGCCTGCACTGCCGGTCAATGCCACCGAAGAGGAAATGGTCGAGGGCAGTGCGCACAGGTACAGGAAGCCCAGCATCAACAATGCCGGAACGTAGGCACCAAATGCCTTGTCGCAGGCCAGCCAGATAATGGGGAACACCACAAACGTGAAGACCTGCACCATGATGTGCAGGCGCCAGTTCTTCAGGCCGTTTTTGATCTGCTCGCTGGAGAGATTGACGCCGTGCAGGAAGAACACCACGAACACGCCGATGTTGATGACGTATTCAGCATGCATGCCGCCACCCGTGGCACCAAAGCCCGGGAAGAAGTAGGCCAGAACCGTGGCCAGGACCATCCCGCAGAGGAACCAGTCGGTGACGACGCGTTTGAGATGTTTGAGGACAGACATAAGCGCTCGGCAATTGTTTGTAAAAATAGATGTCCGAAGGCTAACGCACTCGTAAACTTCCGTCTTGCGACATAAGGCCATTCCATAACGGCTAACGGACAAATTCATATGCATCGTCAAGGCAGCGAGCGACAGATTCCAGCATTGAGCGAATTGCCGCGTCCATTGTATGCCCGCGCCGAGAGCTTGATCGCTGGATCGTGGACGCCGCCACATCGTCATGAGTGGGTGCAGTTTTCCTACGCTATCAGTGGTGTTCTGGGCGTGCATACCGCCGAAGGTAGTTTCTTTGCCCCCCCGCAGTGGGGTGTCTGGATACCGGCGGGGCTGGAGCATGAAGTGGTGACCTCCATGCGCGCAGAAATGCGCAGCCTGTATGTGCGCAAAGAGGATTCCGGCTGGGCACCGCAGCGCTGTCGGGTTCTGGAAGTGACGCCTTTGGCTCGGGAGCTGATCAAAAGCTTCTGTCATTTACCCGCCGAGTATCCCTTGGGTGACACCAGCGAAGCGCGACTGGTGCAAGTGCTCATGGACCAGCTGGCGCATTTGCCTGAGGTGGGGTTCTCGCTGCCCCTGCCTCGTCACCCGCGTTTGCTGGAGCTGTGCAATGAACTGATCGAAAACCCGAGCCAGTTGATCACGTTGCACGATTGGGCAGTACGTCTGGGCGCTTCGGAGAAAACCTTGATGCGCCTGTTCCAGCGCGAAACGGGTTTGAGCTTCCGTGGCTGGCGGCAGCGTGCGCGGCTGCTTTCATCCCTTGGCGCGCTGGAGAATGGTGACAGCGTAACCAATACGGCGCTGGCCTGCGGTTACGACTCGACTTCGGCGTTCATCGCGGCTTTCAAGGGGTTGTTCGGGTTCACTCCCGGTGAACTGTTCAAGCAGTAATTGACCGGATTACCTTACGCAATGCGTGCAGTGGCTGAAGTTTCTTACCTTGAGATCCAGGTTTGTTTTTTTGCTCTCTAACGGCATGAAAGCTGCTTTATATCGGGGCGATGAGGGTTTTTCCGACAGAAACTATCCACATCAAACGTCAGCTCCTACTACTCGCTGGCAGAGGATTGCCGTATAACGGGCAACAATCGCGTGTTTGGCAACGAAGGACCCACAATAAAAGCTGATGAAAACTCCTAAACGCATTGAACCCCTGATCGAGGACGGTCTGGTGGACGAGGTGCTGCGCCCGCTGATGAGCGGTAAAGAGGCAGCTGTTTATGTGGTGCGCTGTGGCAATGAGCTGCGGTGTGCCAAGGTTTACAAGGAGGCAAATAAACGCAGTTTCCGTCAGGCATCCGAGTATCAGGAAGGCCGTAAGGTACGTAACAGTCGTCAGGCACGGGCGATGGCCAAGGGCTCCAAGTTTGGTCGCAAGGAAACAGAGGACGCCTGGCAGAACGCCGAAGTGGCGGCGCTGTTCCGGCTGGCTGGCGCTGGCGTTCGGGTTCCCAAGCCATACGACTTCCTTGAAGGCGTGTTGCTCATGGAGATGATCGCCGACGAGTATGGCGACGCCGCACCGCGATTGAATGATGTGGTTCTGGAGCCGGATCAGGCTCGGGAATATCACAAGTTTTTGATCGAGCAGATCGTACTGATGTTGTGTACCGGTTTGGTGCATGGTGACCTTTCGGAGTTCAACGTGCTGTTGACCCCGACTGGCCCGGTGATCATCGATTTGCCTCAGGCTGTCGACGCAGCGGGTAACAACCACGCGTTCAGCATGCTGGAGCGTGATGTGGGCAACATGGCTTCCTACTTCGGCCGCTTTGCGCCTGAGTTGCGTAAAACGAAGTACGCCAAGGAAATGTGGTCGTACTACGAAGCAGGGACCTTATCGCCAGCGACAGTGTTGACCGGCGAGTTTGATGAACCGGAAGACGAGGCCGATGTGGGTGGCGTTTTGCGGGAAATCGAAGCCGCGCGTCTGGACGAAGATCGTCGCCAGGCCGCCCGCGCTGCCGACGATGCTCCACCGAGCAAAACTGCCGAAGAACCGCCCCCGCCCTGGATGCAGTGATCGGCAGTTAATAAAAACCCGGCTTCGGCCGGGTTTTTTGTGGGCATTAAAAATTTTTGAGGGTTTATGCTTTCTCTGTTGGAGCGAGGCTTGCCCGCGAATCAGTAAATGAGGTGATTCAGGTAAACCGCGTCTTCGTCATTCGCGGGCAAGCCTCGCTCCAACAGAGAAAGGAGGACCACCTACCCACAACACCCACCCGAAGCCAGGTCCTTGAGAATGGGGCAATCCGGGCGGTCGTCGCCCTGGCAGTGCTCGACCAGTTCCTGCAGGGTGTCGCGCAAGCTCACCATTTCCTCGATCTTCTGGTTCAGATCAGCGATATGCTCGCGGGCCAGGGCTTTGACGTCGGCGCTGGCGCGTTGCCGGTCTTGCCAGAGCGTCAGCAGCTTGCCGACTTCTTCCAGCGAAAACCCAAGATCCCGCGAGCGTTTGATAAAGGCCAGTGTGTGCAGATCATCCTTGCCGTACAGGCGGTAACCACTGTCACTGCGGTGCGCGGCCTGCAGCAGGCCGGTGGCTTCGTAATAACGGATCATCTTGGCGCTCAACCCGCTCTGTTTCGCCGCTTGCCCGATGTTCATGAGTTTGCTCCCGGATCTTTTGGCTTCCACGCTTTAAGCAGCAAGGCGTTGCTCACCACGCTGACGCTGGACAGTGCCATGGCCGCGCCCGCCAGTACCGGATTGAGGAAGCCGAAGGCCGCCAACGGAATTCCGATCAGGTTATAGACGAAGGCCCAGAACAGGTTCTGGCGGATTTTTGCGTAGGTTTTGCGGCTGATCTCCAGCGCTGCCGGAATCAAGGCCGGGTCGCCGCGCATCAGCGTAATCCCTGCCGCATGAATGGCGACGTCAGTGCCACCGCCCATGGCAATGCCGATATCGGCGGCAGCTAGCGCGGGCGCATCGTTGATGCCGTCACCGACCATCGCCACGACGCCAAATCGCTTCAGATCCGCCACTGTTGCGGCTTTGTCGGCAGGCAGCACTTCGGAATGAACGTCACGAATACCCAGTGCCTCGGCAACCACTCTGGCGCTGCCATGGTTGTCACCCGTCAGTAAGTGGCTGCTGATGTTGCGTGCGGCTAATTGCTCAACGGCTTGCCGCGCTCCGGGCTTGAGTGTGTCACCAAAGGCGAACAAGCCCAGCACCGCGGGGTTCGGGTTTTGCTCGATCAACCATGACAAGGTCCGGCCTTCGGCTTCCCAGGCACGGGCTGCGTCGGCCAGCTCGTCCATGTGCAAACCGCTTTGCTCAAGCATTCGGCGATTACCCAAGGCCAGATCGCGGCCGTCCAGCGTCCCGGCAATCCCGACGCCAGGCAGGGCCCGACTGTTTTCAATGCTGGCCGGATGCAGGTGCCAATCCCGGCAGGCGTCCAGCACCGCCTTGGCCAACGGATGCTCGCTGCCGCGTTGCAGTGCGCCCGCCCATTCCAGTACCTGTTCTTCATTGCCGCCTTTGGCGCAGAAGTGGGCGATTTGCGGAGTGCCGGAAGTCAGCGTACCGGTCTTGTCGAACACCACTGTTGTCACTTCATGGGCACGCTCCAGTGCCTCGGCATCCTTGATCAAAATACCGTAGCGCGCCGCGACGCCGGTTCCGGCCATGATTGCCGTTGGCGTTGCCAGCCCCAGCGCGCAGGGGCAGGCGATGACCAATACCGCAACGGCGTTGATCAGCGCACTTTCCATCGGCGCGCCCGCCACCAACCAGCCGGCAAACGTAAAAAAGGCGATGACCAGAACGGTTGGGACGAACACCTGGCTGACCCGATCCACCAGTTTCTGAATGGGAGCCTTGCCTGCCTGAGCGTCTTCAACCAGTCGAATAATGCGTGCCAGAACCGTTTCGGTGCCTAGCGCTGTGGTTCGGACCAGCAGGCGCCCCTCGCCATTGATTGCGCCGCCGGTGACCTTGTCGCCGACCTGTTTGGGCACCGGCAGGCTTTCGCCGCTGATCAGGGCTTCATCGGCGTGGCTTTGGCCTTCGATCACTTCACCGTCTACCGGGAAGCGCTCGCCCGGTTTGACCAGCACCAGGTCGCCCAGATTCAGAGCGCTGATGGCGACGTCGTGTTCATGGCCGTCAATGACTCGCAGGGCGCGATCAGGTCGCAAGGCTTCCAGCGCGCGAATGGCGCTGGCGGTCTGACGTTTGGCACGGCTTTCCAGGTATTTGCCCAGTAGCACCAAAGCAATCACTACCGCCGACGCTTCAAAGTACAAATGCGGCATTTCGCTTGGGGCGGCAGTGACCCACTCATAAACACTCAAGCCGTATCCGGCACTGGTGCCTAGTGCTACCAGCAGGTCCATGTTGCCTGCCCCGACACGCACGGCTTTCCAGGCCGCTACATAAAATCGTGCGCCAAAAATGAACTGGACCGGGGTGGCCAGTGCGAATTGCGCCCAGGCGGGCAACATCCAGTGAATCCCGAAGGGCTGGAGCAGCATGGGTAGAATCAACGGGACTGCTAACAGAATTGCCAGAATCAGCGCCCAGCGCTCTCGGGTCAGCGTGCGAAGCTGCTGGTCGGCTTTCGCAATCGGGTCTTGATGCGCAGTAGCGGTATATCCGGCTTTTTCCACTGCCGCGATGAGGGTGGCGGTATCCGGCCCGCCGTCCGTCTCGATGTGCGCCTGTTCATTGGCAAGGTTGACGCTGACGGTCTTCACCCCTGGCACTTTGTTCAGCGCACGCTCGACCCGACCTGCACAACTGGCGCAGGTCATGCCGGAAATCGGCAGATCGAAGTTGAGCGGATTGAGCATGTTCATTCTCCCTGAAGGCAGTTGCCTGCAAGGATCAACCTTTCCACGAGGACAAGGTCAAGTCCAGATCAATAATTCAGATCGGCGCGTTTGAGATACATGCCATTGAGGCTGCTGGCGATTCGGTATTTGAGAATATCGCCGGCTTGAATCTTGATATTGGTGTTGCTCTGGGCCTCCATGCCGGGGTCGCAACCGAACACTGCACCTGGCAGCACACGCAGGCGAATGGCGACATTACCCGCGGGAAGGTTGAAGGATACGGACTGTTCCTGGAACAAGCGGCCCGCGAGCTGGTCCTGAATGTAGATGCCGATCTCGCAGGACGTCGCGACTTCCAGTCGCTCGCGAGAAATGATCAGAACGCCATAATCCTGATCAGCCTGAACTGCCGGGGAAGCAGCCAACAGGCCGAGAATGCCGAAGAGGCTCAATGCTGACCAGCGCATCGCTGATACTCCTGATGTAGACGGTGATGATGCAGCTTGGCCGAGCATTGCGCCGAATACCAGCCCGGCAGACAAACGAGAAACTTGACCTTGCCACGATGGGAAGGTGAAACATGGCGTAATCGTCACCTACAGCCCTGTTTGAAGGAGTAGCACCATGCAACGATTCAACGTTCAAGGCATGACTTGCGGCCACTGTGTCAAAGCGGTGACCACTGCCATCAAGGACCAGGACCCAAGCGCGCTGGTGCAAGTCGATCTGCCGACTGGCGAAGTCATTGTAGAAAGCGACCTGACCGGCGAGCAGGTGATTGGCTTGATTTCCGAGGAGGGGTATCAGGCGCAAATCGCCCATACCTGAGTGGGTTGGAACTCGATCTGTGAGAGATTCTATGTTTGCCTGCAAGCATGATCTTGATGTTGTAGGACCGGCTTTAGCCGGGAGAGCGGTATTTCTGGCCAAGGATATTTAGCGAATGTCCCGACGCCCTCCCGGCTAAAGCCGGTCCTACGGAATAGCGCGGCCTATGTGGGCGCTGCTTTCACGCGATAAGGCTGGACGCGATCTAAAGTGAACTGCATCCAGCCTTAACGCGAGCAAGCATCTCCCACAGTGTGAAATCTCCTACGAGGCGCGGCCGTGAAACTTTTTGAAGTAATTACCTTCTCCTGACACTCAGCCCGCACAGGCCCGGTTAAACTGTCGGGCTGCAAGAGTACTGTCTGGACGCCTCATGAACCTTCGCACCATCCTGATTCTCGGGGCGCTCAGCGCCTTCGGCCCATTGGCCATCGATTTTTACTTACCAGGTTTCCCGGCCATCGCTCTGGCGTTTGGCACTGACGAGAAACACGTTCAACTGACCCTGGCGTCTTACTTTCTGGGCCTCTCCATCGGCCAACTGGCCTATGGTCCTGTGGCTGACCGCTTCGGTCGGCGGATCCCACTGCTGTTCGGCGTGACCCTGTTCACTCTGGCTTCGCTGGCTTGCGCCTTCGCGCCGAATCTTGAGTGGCTGATTGGTGCGCGCTTCGTTCAGGCGTTGGGCGGTTGTGCGGGCATGGTTATTTCCCGGGCAATTGTCAGCGATAAATGTGACGCGGTGCAGTCTGCCAAGGTCTTTTCGCAATTGATGCTGGTGATGGGACTGGCGCCGATCCTTGCGCCGATGCTCGGTGGGTTACTGGTCAATCTTTATGGCTGGCAATCCATCTTTATCAGCCTGACAGCCTTCAGCGCACTGGCGTCGCTGGCGGTGGCGCTCGGGTTGCCTGAAAGCATGCCGGCCAGCCATCCGCGTCAGCCACTGGCTGGGGCGTTCAAGCAGTACCGCAGTTTGTTGGGAGACCGGATTTTCCTGGGGCATGCATTGACGGGCGGCATCGCCATGGCAGGCATGTTTTCCTATATCGCGGGTTCGCCGTTCGTATTCATCAAACTGTACGGCGTGCCTGCTGAGCATTATGGCTGGCTGTTCGGCACCAACGCTGCTGGCTTCATACTGGTCGCCCAGCTCAATGCACGGCTGGTAGGCAAGAAAGGTCCTGCGTTTCTGCTGTCGCGTACAGTCTGGATTTATCTGACTGCGGCTCTGACGTTGCTGGCCATTACCGGTTTGCGTACCGAGCAGCTTTGGCCGTTGCTGGTGCCATTGTTCATTTGCATTGCCAGCCTGGGCTGCATCATCCCCAACGCATCGGCTTGTGCGATGAACGGCCAGTGGGCGCGTGCCGGGAGTGCATCGGCGATGCTGGGGTGTCTGCAATTCAGTGTTGCTGCCGGTGCAGCGGCGTTGGTCGGTGTGTT
This sequence comes from Pseudomonas sp. ICMP 561, assembly GCF_002699985.1. Lineage (GTDB taxonomy): Bacteria > Pseudomonadota > Gammaproteobacteria > Pseudomonadales > Pseudomonadaceae > Aquipseudomonas > Aquipseudomonas quasicaspiana. The sequence continues at coordinate 36,371 of NZ_LKBT01000020.1, forward strand.
GCACGATGGCACTGCCGTCCCCATGGCTCTGGTCATCAGTCTATGTGGCGGGCTGGCGGTCACTATGTCTGTGCTGACCCGTCGCTTGCAGCAAAAGCGTGATGCGTCAGTAACTCAGGCCTGATTGATGCTCCCGCGCATGTGCGGGAGCCGACCCATTTATATCAACCAAGCCCCAGTCGATCGCTTTCACTGTATCCATTGCCAAATGAATGCAGATTGATTGTCCATGTGCCGATAACCAATGTTGAGGTGAATACTGTTTATATTCCCTCAGTGTTACAGGTTAGAAGCCACGGGTATTGTAGATTTATCCTACGGACTTTTCGGAAAGTGACGAGTGTAAATATGATTGATGGTCGTTAGCTGCGAACATGGGCTCTACTATTTGTCTTATTTTATTGAGCGTTTCTAGTTGTCCATGTTGTAGGAAAATGCCGTGCACGATATGGCGGATTTTCTGTTCGAAGGGATGCAGGCCTTTGTAGCCGGGGTTCGGTGGGCGTCCTTGTGATATTTTCAGGAATGCTCTTCGCGTGAAAGATTGGCCAAGGTTCATCAGGAAACTCTGGATGCTCTTGATGTAACGGTCTGTTTGCCTGATCGAGGGAAAGGTTCCAAGGCTTATACTGATCGTCCGGAGTTGGTTGGATCCATAGTTATGTAAGTCCCGATCTATCATCGGGCCGTTGCCTTGTTTACGAGCTCCACATTAGATCTGTGCGTAAGTCGATAAACCGTACCGATGCAGTAATCAATGCCGTGGGTGCCTTAAGGCCTTTTTCCAGGTTAAAGGCCGTCAGTTACCTGAGGTGTTCTACTTCACTGGCTCATTACAGCCTCGACTATGGCGGTCTTGCTTCTTGGTTACAACTGTATTACTGCCACCATGTCATCGCGATAGACGATGTTTCAACAGGGAGTGAACATATGGAATATGCACCTTGCATCAGCCACGTTGCAACATTGCTGGCTGACCCGAAGCGTAGTGCAATGATCTGGGCCTTGATGGACGGTACTGCTCGATCCGCCAATGAGCTGGCTCTGCTTGCGGGCTTGACGACATCATCTGCCGGAGCGCATTTGGCGCGTCTGGCTGCTGGTGGTTTATTGAAGCAGGAAGTGCGGGGCCGAAAGCGTTTTTTCCGTCTGGCGGGTCCACAGGTGGCGACGGCACTCCAGGCGCTTGCATGTGCCTCTGCCGCGAGTACAGAACAGATCAACCGTAATGTTGCGCAACCTTTGCCTTCCATGCCTTTGCGTGAGGCGCGTATTTGCTGTGATCACCTTGGCGGTGATATGGCCGCGGAGTTGTATCAGCGGCTGCTGGGGGCGGGTTGGATCGAGCAACAGGAACATCGTGTCGAAGTCACCAGTGTGGGAGTGGCAAGGTTTGCGGAGAGGGGGATTTACGTGCCCGCACTTGCGTTGCGCCAACGCGAGACTGTTTGTGCCTGTGCCGACAGGAACGAGGTCACGCCGCATTTGGGCGGTGCGTTAGGGGCAGGTTTGTTGCAGCTTTTTATTCAGATGGGCTGGCTACGCATTACAGAGGAGTCGAGCACCCTGCAGGTTTCGTCCAGCGGGCAGCGCGAGATCGACAAGATCGCGGCTGCCGCTTGAGAGGGAGTCAGCTCAAGGCTTGATCAGTCGTGCGTCCAGGCTGTTTTGTGCAAGACGTTTCGCCTGATCCTCGGTCATGCCCAGATGGGTATACAGCGCATGGAAGTTCTCGGTGACATAGCCGCCGAAGTAAGCGGGATCGTCGGAATTCACCGTGACCTTCACACCACGCTCAAGCATGTCGAGGATGTTGTGTTTTGCCATGTCATCGAAGACGCAGAGCTTGGTGTTCGACAGCGGGCAGACCGTCAGCGGAATCTGCTCGTCGATGATGCGCTGCATAAGGCGCTCGTCTTCGATCGCGCGTACACCGTGGTCGATACGCTGGATTTTCAGAAGGTCCAGTGCTTCCCATATATATTCAGGCGGGCCTTCTTCACCGGCGTGAGCCACAGTCAGGAAACCTTCATTACGGGCACGGTCGAAGACGCGTTTGAACTTGCTGGGAGGGTGACCCATTTCCGAGCTGTCCAGCCCCACGGCGACGAACGCATCGCGAAACGGCAGCGCCTGGTCCAGGGTTTTTTCTGCTTCTTCTTCGCTCAAGTGGCGCAGGAAGCTAAGAATCAGACCACTGCCGATCCCCAGCTTTGATTGACCGTCTTTCAGGGCTCCCGTGATGCCGTTCAGTACCACTTCGAAAGGGATACCCCGGTCAGTATGGGTTTGCGGATCGAAGAACGGTTCGGTGTGAATCACGTTCTGGGCCTTGCAGCGCTCCAGATACGCCCAGGTCAGGTCGTAGAAATCCTGCTCGGTACGCAGTACATCTGCGCCCTGGTAATAGAGGTCGAGGAATTCCTGCAGGTTGTTGAAGGCGTAAGCGCCGCGCAGGGCTTCGACGTCATTCCACGGCAGCGCGATCTTGTTGCGTTCGGCGAGTGCAAAGAGCAACTCGGGCTCGAGAGAGCCCTCAAGGTGCAGGTGCAGTTCTGCCTTGGGCAGGGCGTTCAACCAGTCGTACATGTGCTTTTCTCATCAGGTGCAGATGCCCGGCATTCTACAGAGTCGTGCTTCGGGATGGGCAAAACCTGACCAAGCGGTTCAAATTTACCCGGCCTCTTGCTCCCGTCGATAGGCATAGGTATCGGCGAAACGCGACAGTAAAAATGCCGAGCAAGTAGTCACAGGGTAGCGTGCTGGCTCGGTTTCGCTCTTGCAGCCGGGCAAGCATTCAATTTCAGTGTCCGGGTTGGGCTCGACAAAAAACGGCATCGAATAGCGATCAACGCCCAGTGGACTGACCACCCGATGGGGCGTGGACACATATCGGTCGTTACTCCAGCGCGCCATCATGTCGCCGATGTTGACCACAAACGTGCCTTCAATCGGCGGCGCGTCGATCCACTGACCGCGCACATCTCGCACCTGCAGTCCGCCCTCAGAGTCCTGATGCAGAAGGGTGATGCAGCCATAGTCTGTGTGTGCGCCCGCGCCTTGTTGTTCGGCGCTGGTGGCGGTATGGCGCGGCGGGTAATGGATAAAGCGCAGCACGCTCACGGGGGCGAAAAAGCGCTTGTCGAAGAAGTCACGCTCGATGCCCAGCGCGACAGTGATCGCCTGAAGCAACTTCTGCGCGAGTGCCTGCATATCCAGATAGTGCTGTTCCATCAAGGCTTCCCAGCCCGGCATGTCGGGATGTCGGTTGGGACCGCGTAATGGTTTTCCAGCGACGACCTCAGGGTGATCGGCGGGCAGATGAAAGCCCATGTCGAAGGTCTCTTTGAGATCGCTCGGTATATTCGGGTCCAGCTGTTCGGTCGCGATAGCGCCATAGCCTCGATGGTGACGGCTTTGAGTGATGTCGATCTTGAGCTTTTCAGCCTGGGGCAGGGCGAAGAATTGCTGCGCCGTGCCGACCACTTGTTCAAGCCGCTCAGCGCTGATCGGGTGTCCTTTGATATAGAAAAAACCCCACTCCCGACAGGCCTGGTCGATTTGCCTGGCAATGTCTTGCCATGCGATTTGGTCATCGCTGTAGAGCGGGGCGATGTCGATGATGGGGAGTTGGTTCACGGTGTTTGTCCTGATAGTTTTGTTGTGGGCGCGCGTGCGCGTGCCGTAGGACTCTGCCTGGGTGGCGTTCCGCTTAGCCGGGAGGAAGGAAGGTGCATCCGCTGAATTTGTTTCGTCAGAGATGCAGCCCTCCCGGCTAAAGCCGGTCCTACGTAACTTGTTCCAAGTTACTTCGGCAATTCCGCCTTGATGCCTTCGACGTAATAGTTCATCGAGGCCAGTTCTGCATTGGTCGCAACCTTGCCTTCCGGGATTTTTACTGCGCCGGTCTGATCCTTGATCGGGCCGGTGAACGGGTGGAACGCGCCACTTTTGATGTCGGCAATGATCTTCTCGGCTTCTGCCTTGACGTCCGCCGGGACGATATCGCTGATCGGCAACTCAACCGTGCCTTCCTTCAGGCCGCCCCAGTAATCCTGAGATTTCCAGGTGCCGTTGATCACGCCTTCTGTGGCCTGAATGTAATGCGGTCCCCAGTTGTTGACGATGGAGGTCAGCACCGCTTTCGGGCCGAAGTGAGCCATGTCCGAGGCATAACCCACGGCGTAGACGCCACGACGCTCAGCCGTCTGGATCGGCGCCGGGCTGTCGGTGTGCTGGAACATGACGTCCACGCCCTGGTCGATCAGTGCGTTGGCGGCGTCAGCTTCTTTGCCCGGATCGAACCAGGAGTTGACCCACACGACTTTGATCTCGGTGCCCGGGTTGTATTTGTTCAATGCCAGCTGAATGGCGTCGATGTCACGCAGTACTTCAGGAATCGGGAACGAGGCTACGTAACCGATCTTTTTGGTCTTGGTCATTTTTGCCGCAAGAAACCCGCCGACGTAGCGACCTTCATAGGTGCGCGCCAGATAGGTACCCATGTTCTTGTCTTGCTTGTAGCCGGTCGCGTGCTCGAAAGTCACTTTCGGGAACTGCTTGGCGACTTTCAACGTCGGGTTCATGTAACCAAACGAGGTGGTGAAGACCAGATCGTAGCCACCTTTGGCCATATTGCGGATCACGCGCTCAGCGTCTGCGCCTTCCGGCACGTTTTCGACATAGCTGGTGGTGACCTTGTCGCCCAAAGCTTCAACCATGGCCTTGCGGCCCTGTTCATGCTGATACGTCCAGCCGTGATCGCCGATCGGGCCGATATAGACGAAGCCGACTTTCAACGGGTCTGCCGCTGATGCCAGCAGGCTGGAACCTAGGCCAACGACCGCGGCCATGGCACACAGCAATTTTTTCAGGGGGCGACGCGGGTGTGTGGTGGAGTGCATCGGGTCTAGCTCCTTTTGGTCTTGTTGGCACGGCCGTCTAAGCGGGTTGCTCGAACAATGCAAAAAACTGACCAACTGGACAGTTAATGACAGGGCTTCATCTGCGATGGCTTTCCCGCGATACAGACGACACCGGACGGTGCATTCCAGCCCAACGTTGCTGCTAACTGGTGCGCCCATGATCTGTAGGAGCTGCCGAAGGCTGCGAATGACAGCGTGTCAGTCGGATCGCCTTCGCAGCCTTCGGCAGCTCCTACAGGAATGCGCGACATCAGATCTCACCCATTTTGAAACCTTTGCTTACACTCGGCACTCTCAACGCCTTGAACACGTTATCCGGACGTTTCACCCAGGAAGGTTTAAAGGCTAGTCAATGGGCTCAATACTCAAGCAAGAAAAATTTCTCCTGCTCGCGATCATCGCGACAGTTGTCGCCTACGTGTTCGAGCATTCGTTCCTCAATAACGGGCAGGGCGTTGCGCTGACGGCGGGGATTGCGCTGGTAGGTTTTATCGTCTGCGCGTCGTTGCGCGTGGCTCACCATGCGGAGTTGCTTGCAGAGAAAGTCGGCGATCCCTACGGCACCATGATCCTCACCCTTTCGGCGGTGCTGGTCGAAGTGGTCATCCTGGCGATCATGATGAGTAACGAGCCGTCGCCAACATTGGTGCGCGACACGATTTACTCCGCAGTGATGCTCGATATCAATGGCATCCTTGGTCTGGCTGCCCTGATGGGCGGTATCAAGCACGGCGAACAGTCCTACAACGACGATTCAGCCCGCACTTACAGCGTGATGATTCTCACCGCGATGGGCGTTTCCATGGTGGTTCCCGAGTTCATCCCCGAAGGCGACTGGAAGCTGTATTCGGCGTTCACCATTGGCGCGATGATCCTGCTTTACACCTTGTTCCTGCGCATGCAGGTCGGGCCGCACAGCTACTTTTTCAGCTACAGCTATCCAGAGAAAAAGAAGCGCAAGGATCAACCTGAAGCCGAGAGCGAACCGGTCAATCTGACGCTGTCGATCGGGATTCTGATGCTGGGCGTGGTGGTGATTGGTGCACTGGCGGAAGTCATGTCCAAGACCGTTGATCTAGGGCTTGAAGGTACTGGCGCACCGCCGGTCATGACGGCGATTCTGGTGGCGGCCATTTCTGCCGCGCCGGAGATTCTGACTGCATTGCGCGCTGCTTTGGCAAACCGCATGCAATCGGTGGTGAATATCGCGCTGGGTGCGTCGCTATCGACCGTGATCCTGACCGTACCCGTCATGGAAGCCATGGCACTTTACAGCGGCCAACCGTTTCAAATGGCAATGACTCCGGTGCAGACCGTGATGATTTTCATCACCCTGCTGGTGAGCGCAATCAACCTGAATGATGGTGAAACCAACGCGATAGAGGGCATGACCCACTTTGTGTTGTTCGCGACGTTCATCATGCTGTCGTTGTTGGGGTTATAGCGCTTTCTTGAATTAACGCACCACTGGCTGAATATGTTGGAGCGAGGCTTGCCCGCGAAGGGCGATGATGCGGTCGTTCTGGTAGAATCCAGGCGTATCATTCGCGGGCAAGCCTCGCTCCAACAGGAACGCGTTGATCAGCCGCGAATCAACTCTCGCGCTGCCTGGCTGTGATCAGCAATCAACCCCTTCAGATCGAGCCCTTCGACCTGACCATCAATCACTCTCCACTGGCCGCCAATCATCACCCGATCAGCACGATCAGCGCCGCACAACAGCAGCGCCGATAACGGATCATGGCTCCCGGAAAAGCGCAGTTCATCCAGCTTGAACAGTGCCAGGTCCGCTTGTTTACCGACTGCCAGCTCACCTATGTCGCTACGGCCGAGTAACTGCGCCGAGCCCTTTGTTGCCCAGCCAAGCACCAGCTCGGGTGTGATTTTTTCTGCGCCATAACGCAGACGTTGCAGGTACAGCGCCTGCCGCGTTTCGAGGATCATGTTCGAGGCGTCATTGGAGGCCGAGCCGTCTACGCCAAGCCCCAACGGCGCGCCTGCTGCGATCAGATCCAGTGTCGGGCAAATGCCGGAAGCCAGGCGCATGTTGGAGCTCGGGCAATGACAAACACCGGTGCCTGCTGCGCCCAGTCGGGCGATTTCGTCAGGGTTGAAATGAATGCCGTGGGCCAGCCAGGTCCGCGGCCCCAGCCAGCCAACGCTGTCGAGATAATCCACCGTGCGCAGGCCGAAACGCTGCAGGCAGAAATCTTCTTCATCGAGGGTTTCGGCCAGGTGAGTGTGCAGGCGCACGTCGAGCTTTTCCGCCAGCGCTGCGCTTTCACGCATGATCTGCGGCGTAACTGAAAAGGGTGAGCATGGCGCCAGGGCGATCTGGATTTGCGCGCCCGCGCCACGCTGGTGATAGCGCTCGATCAGGCGCTGGCTGTCTTCAAGAATCACCTCTCCCTGCTGCACGGTTTGTTGCGGCGGCAAACCTCCATCGTCTTCACCCAGGCTCATCGAGCCTCGGGTGAGCATGGCGCGCATCCCCAACTCACGGACGCTTTCAACCTGAACATCAATGGCGTGTTCCAGCCCGTCCGGAAACAGGTAGTGATGATCCGCCGCTGTGGTGCAACCCGACAGCAGCAGCTCGGCCAGTGCGACTTTGCTGGCCAGCGCGAGCTTTTCGGGAGTCAGCCTCGCCCAGACCGGATACAAAGTCTTCAGCCACGGAAACAAAGGCTGGTTGACCACCGGAGCCCAGGCACGGGTCAGGGTTTGATAAAAATGGTGATGGGTGTTGATCAAGCCCGGCAGCAGCACATGCTCGCGGGCGTCGAATACTTGGTCGCACGGGCTGGCGGGTTGCTGACCCACGCCGAGCATTTCGACGATGACACCGTTTTCAATCACCAGACCGCCTCGGGCATCGAGGGCATTGGCCGTGAAAACAGCGAGGGGATTTTTCAACCAGATACGGATCGCAGGCATCGTGCCGGCTCCTCTGAAAGACAGGTTCAGGTTAGCCAGCTCAGTGTTGCCCTGTCTGCTGATCCAGGGTCGCCTGCGCTTTGCAGCGTCGGCGAGGCCGAGATTCTACCTGTGAACCCCGGCAGGAGCCAACTTGTTGGCGAGAGGGTTATACGCGGTGATTCAGGTCTACCGCCTCGCGAACAAGTTCGCTCCTACCGGTTAGTGTGGTGCCAGGCGGTCGCTCCTACGTGAGAGCATTCCGATTCGCCACTTCACCAGGGAATAGTTTCGCCCTTGTAGTCCACAAAATGATGTCCGCCTTTACCCGCATAGGCCACGAGCTGTTCCACCAGCCCGCTAGTACTGGTTTTAACGTCGATAGCCGCACCTTCGCCGCCCATATCGGTTTTCACCCAGCCCGGGTGTAAAGACAAAACGGTTGGGCGAGGCGCTGGCAACTGCAGGACGAAAGTGTTGGTCAGGGAGTTGAGGGCTGCTTTGCTCGCCTTGTACAGCGAAGCATCTGCCCCGTCCGGACAGGTAACGCTGCCAAATCGGGAACTCATGAAAGCCAATACACCTGTAGTGGGCCGGATCTGCTGAACGAGGCGTTCAGCCAGCCGGATAGGTGCTATAGCGTTAGTGAGGAACAATTGAGTCAGTTCCGCCGTGGTGACCTGCTCGGCACTTTGTGGCCTCGGCCCCATGATCCCGGCATTGATGACCAGCGCATCGAAGACTTGCCCCTCCAGTTTGTTTTTCAGAGCATCCAGAGATGCGACGTCATCCAGATCAAGAGTCTCAATACGGACGCCGGATATTGCTTTGAGATCAGTTGCTTTTTGTGGATCGCGAACGGTGGCAGTGACGTTCCAGTTTTGTTCAGTCAGCCGTTTGACCAGTCCCAGGCCGATGCCACGAGAGGCGCCGACGATCAGTGCAGTTTTTTGAGTGGACAAGAGTTTTCTCCTTGAAAAGTTATCAGGGGCTCAGCGGGCAGCTCTGGCCCAGACGATTCTGTAACTCGATGCGCAGTTCGCCGAGTTCAGCGATGCGTGTCTCGATCAGCACGAGTTTGTCCCGAAGTAATTGAGCAATGGCCAGGTCTGGCGCTGGGGCCTTCCAGAGTTCGGCAACGCTGTGGCCGATTTCGTTCAGGCTGAAACCCAGGCGCTGCGCGGTTTTGATGAACTGCACCAGTTGCACCATCTCCGCAGGATAGTGCCGATAGCCGTTATCGCTGCGTTGCGCTGCAATCAAACCACGCTGCTCATAGAACCGCAGAGTGTCGCGGCTGACCGCGGTGGCTTGAGCCAATTCACCAATGCGCATTTTTCCGTTCCTTGGGGTTGACCCTGGAGCGTACTCCAGCCTTTAGCCTGTTGGAATGTTAAATCCTCTGGAGTGTTTATATGTGGCAACCGCAACACTATCGCCAACTTGTCCGTGCCAGTGGCTGGTACGACCTGATCGTCACGGCCGCTTTTGTAACGCCTTGGAGTTTTGTCGCCTTGCACGGGCTGCTATCCAGTGTGAGCCAAGCCTGGAATGTTCCCGGCACGCTGCCACCGTTCGAGCCCATGCATATGTTGATGGCCAACTTGCTGGGTTCGATTGTTTGCGTGTGGTCAGTGCTTCGGATTCGCGATCCGCAGATGATTTTCGGACGTTACGACGCGGCAGGTCGACTGCTCTTCGCGACGTGGCAGGCCTATGCCCTGATGCAGGGGGCAACGTGGCTGCTGACGGGATTCCTGGTCATGGAATTGATGTGGGCGGTTTTGCAGTTATTACCAGTCCGCTCAACGTACGACGACGTAGGACCGGCTTTAGCCGGGAGGCGGCCAGTACATCCACCATATTGTCATGGCCTGGAGCAAAGCCCTCCCGGCTGAAGCCGGTCCTACGGGATGCATGCTTGCCGAGTCATTTCCAGGATTCTCAATGCCCCGCCTGCCAGGGCTGTCCTAGCGAAACCGGGGCATAAAGACGTGTACGCAGGGCATTGCGCGACAGCAGCACCAACACGACGATGGTCGCCACGTAAGGCAGCATTGCCAACAGGTTGGACGGGATCGCCAGGCCGATACCCTGCGCCACCAGATGGAGGATGCTGGCGAGGCCGAACAGGTACGCACCCAACAACAGGCGCCACACTCTCCAACTGGCGAACACCACCAGCGCCAGGGCGATCCAGCCACGACCGGCACTCATGTTTTCGGCCCACATCGGCGTGTACGCCAGAGACAGGTAAGCCCCGGCCAGTCCGGCCATGGCACCACCGAACAGCACTGCTAGAGTTCGCACGCGCAGCACCGGCAAGCCCATGGCGCTGGCTGCGTCCGGGTTCTCGCCAACGGCCTGAATGATCAATCCGACGCGGCTTTTCAGCAGCGTCCAGGCCACGAGGGCAAACAGCGCGAAGGACAGGTACACCAAAATGTCCTGGGCAAACAGCATGCGGCCGATCAACGGGATGTCGCTCAAGTAGGGGATCAGAATTGGCTCGAAACCTTGCAGCGGTTTACCCACCCAGGCTGCGCCGACGAAGCTCGACAAACCAACGCCAAAGATAGTCAACGCCAAACCTGTTGCGACCTGATTGGCATTGAAGACCAGCGCCACCACCGCGAATAATCCCGACAGCAGCATGCCCGCCATCATCGCCAGCAGCACACCGAGCCACAGGTTGCCGGTGCTCAAGGCGATGATGAAACCGATCACCGCACCGAACAGCATCATGCCTTCTTGCCCAAGATTGAGAACGCCGCTTTTTTCGCAGATCAATTCGCCCAGTGCGACCAGCAGCAGCGGAGTCCCGCAACGCACCATGGCGAAGAAAATATTGCTCAGCAGATCGATATCCATCACACAGCTCCCGTGGCAGCGGGTGCCATCTGACGTTTGGCCCAGCGCGCATTCAGGCGTGGGCGATAGAGAATCAGCACATCACAGGCCAGCAGGAAAAACAGCATCATGCCTTGAAACAGCTGTGTGATGGCTTGCGGCAGGTTAAGAGCCATTTGCGCGTTTTCGCCGCCCAGATAGAGCAACGCCATCAGCAAGCTGGCGAACAGAATCCCGATTGGATTCAGGCGGCCGAGAAAGGCCACGGTGATCGCTGCGTAGCCGTAACCCGGCGACACTTGCGGTACTAGCTGACCAATGGGCCCGGCGACTTCGCTTACCCCGGCCAATCCTGCGAGGCCGCCGCTTATCAGCAAGGCCAGCCAGACCAGACGTTTTTCGCGAAACCCGACGAAACCTGCAGCGCGTTTATCCAGCCCCAGCACTTTGATCTGGAAACCGACAAAGCTGCGTTGCAGCAAAACCCAGACTGCGACCAAAGCCAGCAAGGCGAAGTACACACCGGCATGCACGCGGCCGTCCTCGGTCAGCAGTGGCAAGCGGCTAGCGTCACCAAACATCGCTGACTCAGGGAAATTCATCCCGGCAGGGTCTTTCAACGGTCCATGCACGAAGAACAGCAGCAGGTTCAGCGCGATGTAGTTGAGCATGATGCTGGTCAGGATTTCATTGGCATTGAAATGGGTGCGCAGCCAGGCGGTCAAGCCCGCCCATGCCGCGCCACCGAGTGTGCCAACCAGCAGAACCAGCACCAGTGCCCAGCGGCTTTCCATGTCGATGATATTGACTGCCAGTGCGCTGCCAGCCAGCGCGCCCATCAACAATTGGCCTTCGGCACCGATGTTCCAGATACGCGCCTGGTAAGCCACTGCCAAACCCAGCGCGCAGAGCAGAATGGGCAGCGCCTTGACCATCAATTCGGATACGCCATACCAGTCGCTGACCGGTGCAATCAGCAACTTATGCAGAGTGAGCAAAGGGTCCAGACCCAGGGCGATAAACAGTAATGAGCCGCAGATCAGGGTCAATACAGCGGCCAGCAGCGGCGAAAACCACAGCATGGCCCGCGATTGTTGCCCGCGCGGTTCCAGAGAAAGCAGCATCGGAAACTCCGTTAATTAAGCGCGGCGGCTTGGAATTGAGGTTGAGTGCCAGGCGGTGCATCGAATTCACCGGCCATCCAGCCGCCGACCTGCACGGGCGAGGTCTGCCCGGTCGGTACAAGAGGGGAGAGCCTGCCACTGCTCAGCGCGGCAAGGCGGTCGCTGATCTGGAAGAGTTCGTCGAGATCTTCGGAAATCACCAGAATCGCTGCGCCCGCATCGCGCAAGGCAATCAACGCGCGATGAATCGCTGCGGCGGCCCCCACATCGACGCCCCACGTTGGATGCGCGGCGACCAGCAGTTTCGGGTTCTGCAAGATCTCGCGGCCCAGAATGAATTTCTGCAAGTTACCGCCGGACAGGCTTCGAGCGGGCGCTTGAGCGTCCGGAGTTTTCACTGCGAAGCGTTTGATGATTTCATCGGCCAGGCTTCGGACCTTGCCGCGTTGGACCAGGCCCTTGCTGACCAGTCCTTGCTGAAATGCCGTCAGCAGCGCGTTATCGCTTAGGCTCAAGTCCGGCACCGCGCCGTGCCCGAGTCGTTCCGCTGGAACAAACGCCAGGCCGTTTTTACGCCGTGCATCGGGACGTAGATGACCAACGTTCAAGTCTGCAAAGCGAATACTGGATGACAGCGAGTTGCTTAATGTTTGTTCGCCGCTGAGCAGGGCCAGCAGCTCGTCCTGACCATTACCTGCGACGCCCGCAATGCCGACGATTTCGCCGCTGCGCACTTCAAGATCGAGATTGACCAGAGAGCAACCGAACGGATCGGGGTTATGCCAGGAGAGTTTTTCCACCTGCAGGAACGGTTTATGCCCCGCGACTTTTGGATGCTGCGCGGTCAGGCCTTCAGCATCGCCGACCATCAACCGCGCCAGCTCCAGATCCGAACATTGTGCCGGAATACAGTGCCCGGACACTTTGCCGCCGCGCAATACCGTCGCGCTATGACACAAGGCGCGGACTTCACCCAGCTTGTGACTGATAAATAGAATGCTGCAGCCTTCAGCGGCCAGGCGGCGCAGGGTGACGAATAGTTCGTCGGCTTCCTGCGGCGTCAGCACTGAAGTCGGCTCATCGAGAATCAACAGGCGGATGTCCTGCATCAGGCAACGAATGATCTCGACTTTCTGCCGCTCGCCGATCGACAGGCTGTGGACAAGTCGTTGCGGCTCGACCGCCATGCCATAGCGTTGGGAGACTTCACGGATTTTGGGTTCCAATTGCTTTGGCGTACCGGCCGCGCCGCCCATCGCCAGCGCGATGTTCTGAGCTACGGTCAGGGTTTCGAATAATGAGAAATGCTGAAACACCATGCCAATGCCCAGGCTGCGGGCCTGGGCTGGGTTACGCATTTTCAGAGCCTGTCCCTGCCAGACGATTTCGCCTGAATCGGGCTGCGTCACGCCGTAGATGATCTTCATCAAGGTGCTTTTGCCTGCGCCGTTTTCGCCGAGCAGGGCGTGGATTTCTCCGGGGGCGATATTCAGGTAAATGGCATCGTTGGCCAGGCAGCCGGGATAGCGCTTGCTGATGGCACGCAGCTGCAGGCGTGCAGATGTCACAGGGTTTGGCATGACAGGCTCAAGGTAAGAGGATCGCCTGTGGATAAAGCAATTTCCTGGCCAGGCAGTCAGGTTTTTGCGGGTAAATGCTGATTTGCTTGTAACGACGATGTCGCAAGAGCGATAGGGTGGCTCCTGTGGTGCAACTGATCGCCAGCATCGGCACCAGATCAGGGCGTTTCGGACATTTAATGATTCAATTTCGACCAGCCTGTCTGAGTAAAAAACATACAGTCGCTGTCGAGTCAGGCAACTCCGGCGTCACCGCAACCCTTGCACCTGTTATCCACAGGTTCCTCCACAGTAAATGTGAGCAAGCTCAAAAGTGCGATATAAGCGGGCAGTCGCTAGTAGCGTCTGACGATAAGAGATCGTAACGCGCTGTTTTAACGATGCTTTTAGCGGTATGTGACAGTTTTGTATAAAAACTAATCAATTGGCTGGAAGCTAAGCGTGGCAAGGCTTGCGGAGGCATGTACTCAGCTTGTCCACAGCCGGATGCACAGTAAATGTGTGCAGTCCGAGTTCGCGCTTCCACAGATCTGCGCAATCCCGTAGGACCGGCTTTAGCCGGGAGGATGTCGGTACCTGCGCTGCACTTACGTCAACAGAAATGCCGCTCTCCCGGCTAAAGCCGGTCCTACGGGATTGCGGGCAAACAGAAATCTCCCGAATGAGCCTGCATGTGGCGCACGACAACGTGAAATCATTCCCCGTCTTTGCTCAAAACAATCCGCCCCCGGCTCAAATCCGCCAACTGCCGCTGCAGCACTTCGACCTGCTCTGGGCCAACCGCAATCGCAAGGTCCACTCCATTAGCCGTGAAGTCTTCGTTCTGCACCAATCCGTTCAATTCGGCGACCCGCAATTTGACCAGCGCCAGTTCGCTGAAGCTGCACGACAGGCTCAATGGCACCCGAGTAACCAACGCTAGACGCTCAGCCTGTTGCAGGCATTTATTGGCACCGCCGCCGTAGGCCCGGGCGAGGCCGCCGGTACCCAGTTGAATGCCGCCGTACCAGCGAATCACCAGCACCACGACCTGATCAAATTCCTGGGCTTCGATGGCGGCCAGAATCGGTCGTCCTGCTGTACCGCCAGGTTCGCCATCGTCATTGCTGCGGTATTGATCGGCCAGTTTCCAGGCCCAGCAATTGTGCGTCGCGTTGAGGTCGCTGTTCTGTTCGATAAACGCTTGTGCGTCGGCGGCGCTGGAAATGGGCGCGGCGAGAGTGATAAAGCGGCTCTTGCGAATCTCTTCGCGAAATTCACAAGGGCCAACCAGAGTAAAGGGCATGCGTGGGTTCCAGCTGTAAACAGATGTCGCCAGTTAAGCGCCTGGAGGCGTCAGGCCGCAACCCTTGAGGATGATGCGAATGAGATTATCGCCCGCAACTTCCATGTCTTGCTTGGTCAATCGAGTGCGTCCGGTCACTTGGCAAATTTGCGTAGCGAAGTCGGCGTAATGCTGCGTGCTGCCCCACAGCAGGAAAATCAGGTGCACCGGATCCACCGGGTCCATTTTGCCCGCATCGATCCACGCTTGAAAAACAGAGGCCCGGCCTTGAAACCAGGCTTGGTAATCCTGGCTGAAATACTGGTTGAGGCATTCGCCGCCGCTGATGATCTCCATGGCGAAAATCCGCGATGCCTGAGGCTGACGACGCGAGAACTCCATTTTGGCTCGAATGTATCGGCTCAATGCCAGAGCCGGATCGTCCTCGACGGTCAGGTTGTTGAAGGTGCTGTCCCATAACTCGAGGATGTTGCTGAGTACCGCGACGTACAGCCCGAGTTTGTTAGTGAAGTAGTAATGAAGGTTGGCCTTGGGCAGCCCGGCGTTCAGCGCGATGGTATTCATGCTGGTGCCTTTGAAGCCGTGGCGAGCGAACTCGTCTTCGGCGGCTTTGATAATGGCCTCTTCATTCTTCTGACGAATGCGACTGGCGGGCTTGGTGCCGTGACTACTGTGCGCAGGGACTTCAAGGATCATGGGGCCGTTCCGGACAGATCATGGGGATACAACACTGAATACCTGACCCAATCAGGTGTTCAGCATTATCAGTAGTTAGTGTGTCGATGGCTCAGCTTCGGTTGCAGATTCTGTACCCGCAACGCTTGTCTTGTCCTCCGGCAATAACAGGCACATCACAATGGCGGTGATGCCGCCGCTGGTGATTGCCGAGTCGAACAGGTTTTGTACCAGTTTAGGCAGGTGATGCAGCAATGCCGGTTGGGAAGCGATGCCCAAACCAACGCCAAAAGACGTTGCAATGATCAGCATGCTGCGCCGATCCAGCGGTGCCTGAGCCAGAATGCGTACGCCCGCAGCAGCAACGCTGCCGAACATGACCAGAGTCGCTCCACCCAGTACGGGTTTTGGGATTTGTTGCAGCAAAGCGCCAATGGTCGGGAACAGGCCGAGCATGAAGAGGACTGCGCCGATGTACAGACCGACATAACGACTGGCCACGCCGGTGAGCTGAATCACACCGTTGTTTTGCGCGAAAGTCGTATTGGGGAAGGCACTGAAGGTTGCAGCGATCATGCAACTGAATCCGTCGCCCAATACGCCACCTTTAAGCCGGGCAATGTACGTGGGGCCGCTTATGGGCTTTTTAGCGAGCATGCAGTTGGCGGTCAGGTCGCCGACTGTTTCGATGGTGCTGATCAGATAAATCAGCGCGACGGGCAGGAAAGCTGTCCAGTCGAAGGCGAAACCGAACCTGAACGGGACCGGTACGCTGATCAGGGGCAGGTCGCCAACGGAATGAGGGACCAGCTTTCCGCTGAACCACGCTGCCAGACTGCCTGCAGCGAGGCCGATGATGATCGCCGACAGGCGTATCCAGGGAGTATTTGACCGGTTGAGCAGAATGATAACGACCAGCACAAAACCGCCCAACGCCAGGTTCAGCGGTTCGCCAAAGTCTGGAGCGTTGAATCCACCGCCCAGGTCCGTCACCCCGACTTTGATCAGGCTGACGCCTATCAGGGTGATCACGATGCCGGTCACGAGCGGCGTAATGACTCTGCGCAGTTGGCCAATGAAGCGACTCAACACAATCTGCACCATCGCACCGAAAAAACAGACCCCGAAAATCATCGCCAGAATGTCTTCAGGACTCCCGCCGCGTTGTTTGACCAGAAAGCCCGCAGACAAGACTGCGCCGAGAAAAGCGAAGCTGGTGCCTTGCAGGCAGATCATCCCTGCGCCAATTCCGAATGGCCGACGTGCCTGGATGAAAGTGCCTACGCCTGAAACCATCAATGCCATGCTGATCAGGTAAGGCATGTAGGCGCCCAGCCCAAGTGCAGAACCGATGATTAACGGCGGTGTGATGATGCCGACGAAACTGGCGAGCACGTGTTGCAGCGCAGCAAGTATGGCCGGTAGTGGCTTGGGCCGATCATCGAGGCCGTAGATCAGATCGCTGCTGGGTGAGGCGTCGGGCTGCATGTCGTGCTCTCGCGGGTCGTTTAATACAACCACTGTGCAAAAAGCTGTCCAAGTGCTCAGGTTTTTTTGAGGGCTAGTGTTTGGCGGATATCTGTAGGATCCGCCCCGACGTGCCTGACACATCGCTGTCGTGCAGCAAACTCATGATCTGTAGGAGTGAGCTTGCTCGCGATTCGGTCTATTGGTCGACGAATTCATCCGCTGAATTGACGCTATCGCGAGCAAGCTCACTCCTACGGGGCGGTAGGTTGCAACTGGGCGCCATGTCTCACCGTGTAGCAGCCAGTGTCTGCAGAAAACTTTCCAGCACCAAATGAGGGCGGCGTCCTTTGCGGGTTACCGACACCAGGCTTAGATCATAGAAGCGCGATGCCGGTTTCAGTGCCCGCAGGCGACCCTGTTGCACCCAGAAACTCGCATAGTGATCCGGCAAATAGCCGATGTAACGCCCGGTCAGGATCAAAAACGCCATGCCTTCCCGGTCAGACGCGCTGGCGGTGCAATTGAGCGCCTGATAATGAGCCTGAATCTCTGCGGGTAATCGGAAAGTCGGCGCGATGGCGTCCTGTTCTGCAAGACGCCCGTCATCCAGCGCAGCATCCTCCATATAGAAAAGCGGGTGGCCCACCGCGCAGTAGAGCAGCGAGCGCTCGCTGTACAGCGGCTGATATTCAAGGCCCGACAATGCACTGGCTTGAGGAACGACACCCACGTGCAACCGACCGTCGAGTACGCCTTGTTCCACTTCATTGGGCGCAATCATGCGGATGTTGATGTGCACATCAGGTCCACGCTCTTTCAACTGAGCCAGTGCGTGAGTGATGCGCATGTGGGGGAGGGTGACCAGATTGTCAGTCAGGCCAATGTTCAACTCACCACGCAGATGCTGGTGGAGGCCGTTGACCTCAGTGCGGAAGCTTTCCAGTGCGCTCAGCAGTTGTAACGCCGACTGGTAAACCTCCCGGCCTTCTTCGGTAAGCGAAAATCCGGCACGTCCACGTTGGCAAAGGCGTAAGCCCAGGCGTTGCTCCAGATCACTCATTTGCTGGCTGATGGCCGAGCGTCCTATGCCGAGTGCGCTTTCGGCGGCAGAGAATCCTCCCGACTCAACTACGCTTCGAAAGATGCGCAGCAATCGGATATCAAAATCGCTGACTTGTGCCAGTGGATCGGGGCGACGGCTGCTCATAGTTTAGTCATCGGCTAACTGAAGATCGTAAAAGTTGAGTTTTTCCGACTTTATCCCCGTGGCACCGTAGCTGCATCAAGTATTTGCAGTCACTCAACCGCCCAGCGCTCCAGCGAGGTCCGTTTCGATGAACAGTTTCGAGTCGTCCGAGATGTCTATTGCCAGCCAATTGAAGCTTGATGCTCATTGGATGCCTTACACCGCCAATCGCAATTTCCAGCGTGATCCGCGCTTGATCGTCGCGGCGCATGGCAGCTATCTGACAGACGACAAGGGACGCAAGATCTATGATGCGCTTTCTGGTCTGTGGACCTGTGGTGCGGGTCATACGCGCAAGGAGATTCAGGAAGCTGTCTCCAGGCAGTTGGGCATTCTGGACTACTCCCCGGGCTTCCAGTTTGGTCACCCGCTGTCCTTTCAGCTTGCTGAAAAAATCACCGAGCTGACGCCGGGCAATCTGAATCACGTGTTCTACACAAACTCAGGTTCCGAGTGCGCCGATACCGCCGTGAAAATGGTGCGTGCCTACTGGCGTTTGAAGGGGCAGGCAACCAAAACCAAAATGATCGGCCGTGCGCGTGGCTATCACGGTGTGAACATTGCGGGGACCAGTCTCGGTGGGGTGAACGGCAACCGTAAGATGTTTGGCCAGTTGATGGACGTGGATCATCTGCCGCACACCTTGCTGGCCAGCAACGCTTATTCGAAAGGCATGCCGGAGGCGGGCGGTATTGCTCTCGCGGATGAAATGCTGAAGTTGATCGAGTTGCACGATGCCTCAAACATCGCTGCAGTCATCGTCGAACCAATGGCCGGTTCGGCCGGTGTGATTGTGCCGCCTCAGGGCTACCTCAAGCGGCTGCGGGAAATCTGCGATCAGCACAACATCCTGCTGATCTTCGACGAAGTCATTACGGGCTTTGGTCGCACCGGCTCAATGTTTGGCGCAGACAGCTTTGGTGTGACGCCTGATCTGATGTGCATTGCGAAGCAAATCACCAACGGTGCGATTCCGATGGGGGCCGTGATCGCCAGCAGTGAGATCTATCAGACATTCATGAATCAACCGACGCCTGAGTACGCGGTGGAATTCCCGCATGGTTATACCTACTCCGCGCACCCGGTTGCATGTGCTGCCGGTCTCGCAGCACTTGATTTGCTGCAGCGGGAAAATCTTGTTCAACAGGTTGCTGAGGTGGCGCCGCATTTCGAAAGCGCACTGCATGGCATCAGAGGTACGAAGAACGTCGTCGACATTCGTAACTACGGCCTGGCTGGCGCTATCCAGATTGCGCCGCGAGATGGCGACGCGATCGTTCGCCCATTCGAGGCAGGCATGAAGCTCTGGAAGGCTGGCTTCTATGTGCGTTTTGGCGGCGACACCTTGCAGTTCGGACCTACTTTCAACAGCAAGCCGCAAGACCTGGATCGTTTGTTCGATGCGGTTGGCGAAGCGCTGAACCAGATCGACTGATAAACCCTTCTATATAGGTGACAGGCGCGGATTCGTTCGCGCCTGCTTTGGAGTCATTTCATGAGCACCATTCAACACTTGATCGACGGCCAACTGGTCAGCGACAACGGCCGTACTGCCGACGTGTTCAATCCGTCGACCGGTCAGGCTATCCATAAGGTATCGTTGGCCAGCCGCGAAACGGTGCAACAAGCCATCGACTCGGCAAAGGCAGCGTTTCCGGCCTGGCGCAACACGCCACCGGCCAAGCGTGCTCAGGTCATGTTTCGCTTCAAGCAACTGCTGGAGCAGAACGAAGGCCGTATCGCTCAGTTGATCAGCGAAGAGCACGGCAAAACGCTCGAAGACGCTGCGGGTGAACTCAAGCGTGGCATCGAGAACGTCGAATACGCCTGTGCTGCTCCCGAAATTCTCAAGGGTGAGTACAGCCGCAATGTAGGACCGAACATTGATGCCTGGTCCGACTTCCAGCCTTTGGGTGTCGTCGCGGGTATTACGCCGTTCAACTTCCCGGCGATGGTGCCTTTGTGGATGTACCCGCTGGCGATCGCTTGCGGTAACTGTTTCATCCTCAAACCGTCCGAGCGCGATCCAAGCTCCACGCTGCTGATCGCACAATTGCTGCACGAAGCCGGTCTTCCTAAAGGCGTACTCAATGTCGTCCATGGCGACAAGGCTGCGGTGGATGCTCTGATCGAAGCTCCGGAAGTCAAAGCGCTGAGTTTTGTGGGTTCAACGCCGATTGCCGAGTACATCTATAAAGAAGGCGCTGCGCGCGGTAAACGAGTGCAGGCCTTGGGTGGCGCGAAAAACCATGCGGTGCTGATGCCGGATGCTGACCTGGATAACGCGGTCAGTGCGTTAATGGGCGCTGCTTACGGTTCGTGCGGCGAGCGCTGCATGGCGATCTCGGTGGCCGTATGTGTGGGTGATCAGATTGCCGATGCGCTGGTCGCCAAACTGGTGCCGCAAATTGCCTCCCTGAAAATCGGTGCCGGTACAACGTGCGGGCTGGACATGGGGCCTTTGGTCACTGGTCAGCATCGCGACAAAGTCAGCGGCTATATAGAAGACGGCGTGCAAGCGGGCGCCAAACTGGTTGTTGATGGTCGCGGCTTGAGTGTTGCCGGTAATGAAGATGGCTTCTTCATGGGTGGCTGCCTGTTCGATCAGGTGACCCCAGAGATGCGTATCTATAAAGAAGAGATCTTTGGGCCGGTGCTGTGCATCGTGCGAGTTGCCAGTCTTGAGCAGGCCATGCAACTGATCAATGATCATGAGTACGGCAATGGCACCTGCATCTTCACTCGAGACGGAGAAGCTGCACGTTTGTTCTGTGATGAGATTGAAGTAGGCATGGTTGGGGTCAACGTTCCACTGCCGGTGCCGGTTGCCTACCACAGCTTCGGTGGCTGGAAGCGTTCACTGTTCGGTGACCTACATGCCTATGGGCCGGATGGGGTGCGTTTCTATACGCGCCGCAAGGCGATTACCCAGCGTTGGCCGCAACGTGCGAGCCACGAGGCGTCGCAGTTCGCCTTTCCTAGTCTCTAAGACGTCTTGGAAGAGGGGTGAGCCGTCAGGCTCACCCCTTTGTTTTATGGGGTTTCAGAAAGATATGACAATTTAGTGAAATTAAGGGTTGACGGCCTCTCTAATCTCTCTATAATTCGCACCTCTTCTGGCGCAGACAGAACGAAAAACTCCTTGATAATCAATGAGTTGGACGATTCGGTTGGCTCAGAAGAGGCTTCGATGAAGTTGATCGAAAGCGGTGAAAAAAGGCAGTTGACAGCAGGTTGTAACGCTGTAGAATTCGCCTCCCGCTAACGAGCAACGTGATGTTGATCGAAGCGCAAGTGGTTGAAGTTGATAAGGAAACTTTGAAAACTTCTTAAAATAACCGCTTGACAGATACAGAGGCTGCTGTAGAATGCGCGCCTCGG
>NZ_LKBT01000021.1 GCF_002699985.1 Pseudomonas sp. ICMP 561
TAGGTCTTTCGCTCTTGCATGGAACCTCCTGATTGGGCGAATCATATCGCCCTTAAGAGGTGTCCGGGATCATTAAGCCAGTTCAGGCTTGCCCGCGATGCAGACCCTGCGGTGTTGCAGGTGAACCGAGTTGTCCTTGTCGCGGCAAGCCCAGCTCCCACAGGTTCTCGAAGGACCGGCTTCAGCCTGGAGGACGGTCTTCCGGCATCGTCACTCAGCCAGCACTTCAATTGCCACTAAGACCACTCCCTCGTTGACCATCTCTCCTTCGCTGCAATGCACGCCAGTAACGACTCCGGCCTTGTCAGCGCGGATGCTGTGTTCCATTTTCATGGCTTCCAGCACCACCAGTAGCGTACCCGCTTCAACGTTCTGGCCAGCTTCGACCAGAACCCGCACGATGCTGCCATTCATGGGCGCGGTCAGTCCGCCTTGAGGGGCGTGGCTGGCGTCTGCTGCTGTGATGGGATTGAAGCGTTTGACAGCATGCAGGTTACCTGCCCATTTCAGGAACAGGGTGTCGTCGCGACGCAGCGCCAGGTGTTGCTGACGCACGCCGTTTCGCTCAATCAATAACTGATCGCCAATCAATTGAAATGACGCTGCGCTGTCATCGTACAGTTTGATGACTTGCTCCCGATCATCGCAGGCCAGGTGCAGATCCACTTCACTGGGCATGCCAAAGCGCAGGCCCTGCATCGACGACCAGGGTGAGTGGGCATCATCCTGACGCACGCGGGCAGGCTCGCTCTGACTGAACGCAGCAGCGGCCGCTTGCCAGAACTCTTCCGACAATGGAGTAGGCGGCGGCAACAGTTGCGCCTGATGGCGCGGAATGAAGTCAGTATCCAGTTCGGCAGCAGCAAATGCCGGGTGGCCGATGATGCGTCGCAGAAACGGCAGGTTGGTTTTGACCCCACCCACAACGAACTCATCGAGCATCGCCAGGAGACGCAAACGGGCTTGCTCGCGGTCTTCCCCCCAGGCAATCAGCTTGCCGAGCATGGGATCGTAAAACGGTGAGATGCTGTCGCCCTGCGCCACGCCACTGTCGACCCTGCGCCCTGCGCCCTGCGAGCTTTCGCGATAAAGCGCCAGCGTCCCGGTAGCGGGCAGGAATTCATTGTCTGGATCTTCAGCGTACAACCGCACTTCGATGGCGTGGCCCATCAAAGGCACTTGCTCCTGAGTCATCGGCAGCGCTTGGCCCTGTGCGACTCGCAATTGCCATTCCACAAGGTCCAGACCGGTAATGGCTTCGGTCACAGGATGTTCAACCTGCAAGCGGGTGTTCATCTCCATAAAGAAAAACTCGCCTCGGGCATCGAGCAGAAACTCCACAGTTCCCGCGCCGACATAACCAATGCTCTGCGCCGCTTTAACCGCAGCTTCGCCCATGGCCTTGCGTAACTGCGGACTCAGGCCCGGCGCGGGCGCTTCCTCGACGACTTTCTGATGACGACGCTGGATCGAGCAGTCGCGTTCGTTGAGGTACAGGCAATGACCGTGCTGATCAGCAAACACCTGAATCTCCACATGGCGAGGTTTGAGCAGGTATTTCTCGACCAGCATGCGCGAGTCGCCAAAGGATGACGCGGCTTCGCGCTGCGCCGAGGCCAGTGCGTCGGCCAGATCTTCGACACGCTCGACAACCTTCATGCCTTTACCGCCCCCGCCCGCAGTTGCCTTGAGCAGTACCGGGTAACCAATCTGCTCGGCTGCATCGCGAAAGGTCGCCAGATCCTGAGCCTCGCCGTGGTAACCCGGTACCAGCGGCACACCAGCTTGTTCCATCAACGATTTGGCCGCGGACTTGCTGCCCATGGCGTCGATGGCGGAGGCGGGCGGGCCGAGGAAGATCAGGCCGGCGCTTTCAACGGCGCGAGCAAATTCGGCATTTTCGGAGAGGAAACCGTAACCGGGGTGAATCGCCTGAGCGCCACTGGCGAGTGCTGCGGCGATTAGTCTGGATATCTGCAGGTAGCTGTCGGCGGCTTTGCTGCCCCCCAGGTTGACCTTAATGTCTGCTTCCCGAGTGTGGCGGGCGTGTCTGTCTGTTTCGCTGTGAACAGCGACGGTGGTCAGCCCCAGGTTTTTCGCGGTGCGCATGATGCGGCAGGCAATTTCGCCACGGTTGGCAATCAATACAGTCGTTAGAGGGGAAGCGCTCATGGGCGTGGCTCCTTGGGCTGCTCGGTCTGCCAGGCGGGTGGACGCTTGTCCAGAAAGGCGCGCAGAC
Source organism: Pseudomonas sp. ICMP 561 (assembly GCF_002699985.1). Lineage (GTDB taxonomy): Bacteria > Pseudomonadota > Gammaproteobacteria > Pseudomonadales > Pseudomonadaceae > Aquipseudomonas > Aquipseudomonas quasicaspiana. The sequence continues at coordinate 2,240 of NZ_LKBT01000021.1, forward strand.
CTTCCTGACCTTCAGGGCTGGTGCGAATCCGGGCGATAGCGTTTTCGCAATAGCGACGCAGGGCCGGCGTCAGTGCACCATTGCCCACTTCGCGCAGCAAGTCTTTGCTGGCTCGCATGGCCTGGGGGCTGTTCAGCAGCAGATTGCCGGTCCAGGTCTCCACTTGTTGCTCAAGTTCCTGCGGCGGATAACACTCGGCAATGAGGTCGATTTCCCGGGCACGCACACCGTCAAAGCGTTCGGCGGTCAGTGCATAGCGGCGGGCTGCGCGTTCGCCGATGGCCTGAACCACGAATGGACTGATCACCGCCGGTGCCAGGCCGATGCGCACTTCTGATAGACAAAACTGAGCGTTTGTGGCGCCAATGGCCATGTCGCAGCAACTGATCAGACCCAGCGCGCCGCCGAATGCTGCGCCCTGTACTACCGCCAATGTCGGAATCTTCAGTTTGGCGAGGTTGTACATCAACTCGGCCAGTTCGCGGGCATCGTCCAGGTTGGTGTTGTAGTCCAGATCGGCTGCTTGCTGCATCCAGGCCAGGTCCGCCCCCGCGCTAAAGTGCTTGCCGCGGCCGCGTATAAGGAGGAAGCGCAGGCTGGCATCAGCCTGAACTGCATCCAGCGCGAGGATCAGCTCGCGGATCATTTGCGCGTTGAACGCGTTGTTTTTCTCAGGCCGATTCAGCCAGAGCGTGGCGTAGCCTTGGGGATCTCGCAGCAGTTCGACGGTTTGAAAGTCAGTCATGAGGGTTTCCTGATCACATGCGGAACAGACCGAAGGTCGTCGGTTCGATAGGCGCATTCAGCGAGGCGGAGAGGGCGAGACCGAGGATGTCCCGGGTTTGTGCTGGATCGATCACGCCGTCATCCCATAGCCGGGCGCTGGAGTAATACGGATGCCCTTGATGTTCATACTGGTCGAGAATCGGCTGTTTGATGGCCGCTTCCTGGCTGGCACTGAACGGTTCGCCGCTGCGCTCGGCCTGTTCGCGTTTGACCTGGACCAAGACGCCAGCGGCCTGCTCGCCACCCATGACACCGATCCGCGCGTTGGGCCACATCCACAGGAAGCGGGGGTCGTATGCGCGTCCACACATCCCGTAATTACCCGCACCAAAGCTGCCGCCAATGATCACGGTGAATTTCGGGACTTTGGCGCAGGCCACCGCTGTCACGAGCTTTGCACCGTGCTTGGCGATGCCGCCGGCCTCGTATTTCTGTCCGACCATGAAGCCGGTGATGTTCTGCAGAAACAGCAACGGAATCCCGCGCTGGCAGGCCAGTTCGATGAAGTGCGCGCCTTTCTGTGCTGCTTCGGCGAACAGGATGCCGTTATTGGCGAGGATCGCGACGGGATAGCCATGCAGCCTTGCGAAGCCACACACCAGGGTGGTGCCGAATAGTGCCTTGAATTCGTCGAACACCGAGCCGTCCACCAGGCGGGCAATGACTTCGCGGACATCAAAAGGTTGTTTGGCATCAGCAGGGATGACGCCATACAGCTCGTCAGCGGCGTACAGCGGAGCAATGGGGGCTGCGTTATTCAAAGTGCCGAGTTTGTGCCAGTTAAGGTTGGCGATGCTGCGGCGTGCCAGCTCCAGTGCGTGTTCATCGTTTTCGGCGTAATGGTCTGCAACCCCCGAGGTGCGGCAATGCACGTCCGCACCTCCCAGGTCTTCAGCGCTGACCACTTCGCCTGTCGCTGCTTTGACCAAAGGAGGTCCGGCGAGAAAGATGGTCGCCTGTTGACGAACCATGATCGCTTCGTCTGCCATGGCGGGTACATAGGCGCCACCGGCAGTGCAGGAGCCCATGACGACGGCGATCTGCGGGATTCCCAGCGCGCTCATGTTGGCCTGATTGAAGAAGATCCGCCCGAAGTGCTCGCGATCCGGAAACACCTCATCCTGTCGCGGCAGATTGGCACCGCCTGAGTCGACCAGATAAATACACGGCAGGCGATTCTGCTGGGCGATGGTCTGAGCCCGCAGGTGCTTTTTGACCGTGAGGGGGTAATACGAACCGCCTTTGACCGTGGCGTCGTTGGCGATAATCATGCATTCCACGCCTTCCACGCGGCCGATCCCGGCGATCACTCCGGCAGCGGGCACATCTTCGTCATACACATGCAAAGCGGCCAGTTGACCGATTTCAAGAAACGGCGATCCGCTGTCGAGCAGGCGATTGATGCGATCCCGTGGCAGTAGTTTGCCCCGAGAGGTGTGACGCTCCTGAGCTTTTGGTCCGCCACCTTGCTGGATTTTCGCGAGCAGGTTACGCAGTGCGTTGACCTGTTCCAGCAAGGTAGCGCTGTTGGTGGCGAATTCGGTGGAGCGGGTGTTGATGCGGGTCTGGAGGGTGGTCATGGCTACTCCGGGTTTTTTGCGCGCTATAAAAGATTCCGCGGTGCGTCTGCCACTTTCGTCTCCTGCATCGCGGGCAAGCCTCGCTCCCACATAGACCGCGCTATTCCGTAGGACCGGCCGGGCGGCGTTCCGCTTTAGCCGGGAGGAAGTCCGAATGTTCGCTAAATTTTCTTTGGCGACATACCGCTCTCCCGGCTAAAGCCGGTCCTACAAGATCAAGAACTCGCTTGCAGGCAAACATAGAATCTCCCACAGGGATTGGTGTGAATCAGTTGGGTTTTCGTCGCCTGTGGGTCACATCATCTCGACTCATTAAACAATTCCCGCCCAATCAACATCCGCCGGATTTCACTGGTGCCTGCGCCAATTTCGTAAAGCTTGGCGTCGCGCAGCAGTCGTCCGGCCGGGAATTCGTTGATGTAGCCGTTACCGCCCAGAATCTGGATCGTTTCCAGAGCCATCTGCGTAGCGCGCTCGGCGCTGTAGAGGATGATCCCGGCCGCATCCTTGCGTGTGGTCTCGCCACGTTCGCAGGCTTGAGCCACGGCGTACAGATAAGCGCGGCTGGCGTTGAGCTGGGTGTACATGTCGGCGATCTTGCCTTGAATCAACTGGAACTCGCCGATGCTCTGGCCGAACTGTTTACGGTCATGGATGTAGGGTACGACCACGTCCATACACGCTTGCATGATTCCGGTTGGTCCTCCCGACAGCACGACACGCTCGTAATCCAGGCCGCTCATCAAGACCTTCACGCCACCATTCAGCGCCCCCAGCAGGTTCTCCTCCGGGACTTCCACATCGTCAAAGAACAATTCACAGGTGTTCGAACCGCGCATACCCAGCTTGTCGAACTTGCTGCCGCGGGAAAAACCTTTCCAGTCCCGCTCGACGATAAACGCGCTGATGCCATGAGCCGCCTTTTCAAGGTCGGTCTTGGCGTAGATCACATACGTATTCGCATCCGGACCGTTGGTGATCCAGGTCTTGCTGCCATTGAGGACGAAGCGGTCGCCGCGTTTTTCGGCTCGAAGTTTCATCGAAACCACGTCTGAGCCGGCGTTGGGTTCACTCATGGCCAGCGCCCCGACATGCTCCCCGCTGATGAGGGAGGGCAGGTATTTCGCTTTCTGCGCGTCAGTGCCATTGCGATTGATCTGATTCACACACAGATTCGAATGCGCGCCGTAAGACAGCGCAACAGACGCAGAGCCGCGACTGATTTCTTCCATGACCACGACGTGGGCCAGATAACCCAGTCCAGCGCCCCCGTACTCTTCAGCGACCGTGATCCCGAGCAGCCCCATGTCGCCAAACTTGCGCCACAAGTCTGCAGGGAACAGGTTGTCTTTATCAATCTGCGCAGCGCGTGGGGCGATTTCGGCAGCCACAAACGATTGCACCTGGTCGCGCAAAATATCAATGGTTTCGCCCAGAGCGAAGTTCAGGCTGGGGTAACTCATGGTTAGCGTTCCTTGTTATTTTTGGATGAGTCGCTATGACCTTTACGTTAACGTAAGCCTTGAGGTGGAGATGTGTCAATGAGCAGGTTTAAAGTCATGCTGTAGGTGTAGGAATGCATCACCCATAAAGTTTTCGCCAAATTTTGGCGTGGGTTGTGCACTAATTTCAAAGTCGCGACTCTGATACCTGTAAGCAGTTGTTACCAGGGTTTGTTAATGGTTTGTTAACAGAATTCGTTACACGAGTTCACGGCAGAGCATGAAGCTCGCTCCAGACCGGTTGATACCGCTGGATGGATTACTTTCGGACCTGCATAGGTTGGATCGCACGATGGTACGTATCTGTGCATTATTGCTGGTGTGCCTGACCCAAAGCCTGATTTCGGTGCAGGCCTTGGCCGACGACGACTGGAGTGTCGGCTACCACCGCCTCAGCTTCCCCGATCCGCTGGACTCCCAGCCGATGCAGGCCATTGCCTTTTATCCTTCTACGGCAGTGGAGCAAACCAGCACTATTCAGGGCTACACCGTTGATGCTGCGCTCGAAGCGCCGATAGCCCTGGGACGTTTTCCTTTGGTATTGCTCTCCCATGGCAATACCGGTACGCCGCTCGCGCTGCATGACCTGGCCACTTCACTGGCCAGGCAGGGTTTTGTCGTGGTTGCGGTGATTCATCCCGGCGATAACAACCTTGACCACAGCCGACTGGGCAGCGTCAGCAATCTGTATGGCCGACCCCTGCAAATCTCCGAAGCAATCAGCACTGCACTGCTTGATCCGTCGCTTGCGCCCTATATCCGCGCCGATCAAGTGGGCGTCATTGGCTATTCGGCAGGGGGCGAAACAGCTTTGATCCTGGCCGGTGCGGAACCTGATCTGCAGCGCCTGAAAACGTATTGCACCAAACGCCCTGATGATCGGGATGCCTGCAAGACCGGAGGCGAATTGCTGCTAGATCGAGATGATCTGCACGCACAAGCTGATCCAAGGGTTGGCGCATTGATGTTGATGGCACCGCTGACACTGATGTTTGGCCGCCATACTCTGGCGGACGTTCACGTCCCGGTATTGTTGTACAGCGGCGATGGTGACGAACTGCTGGCCGTTGACCAGAATGCCGAAGCACTGGCGCGCAAGCTGCCGCAGACGCCGGACTACAAGTTATTGGCGGGGGCAGGGCATTTCGTGTTCATGGCACCCTGCAGCGATGAGTTGAGGGCGACCTCACCGGTCATGTGCAATGACCGTGAAGGTGTCGACCGGGAAGACATTCATCGCAACCTGAGTGCCGAGGCCGTGCGTTTTTTCGAGAATGCGCTGGGCATGCCGGAGTTGGGCGCCGGGGGAATGCAAACAGCCCATCATGAACAACCCTGATGATCAGCCGGTTGTCGCCGTCAGCGAACGCAGGAAATCGGCAAAACCACCCGCTGCACGTGCTTCCAGCCGGGTGCTGGTGGTCACGCGAGGTCGGCAGCTCCAGGCGATACGAGCCCCGTTCAACTCCAGTTGCCGAATCAACTGAACGTCTTCATGGCAAGCCAGCGGCGGGAAGCCACCTGCCAGACGATAAGCCGCCGCGCTGATGCCCATATTGGCCCCGTGAACGTGGCGATGACCGTCACGATGCTGATAATGCTGTTGATAGCGAATCTGCGCTTCAACGGGAATTCCGTCCTGCCAGACGCCAGGCGTTACTGTCCCGCAGACGGCATCGGCGTCCAGCGCCAGTTGTTCTACCAACCAATCCTCGGCCACCGTGCTGTCGCCATCGGTGCAGGCAATCCAGCGGGCACCTTGTTCCAGTAACAGTGCTGCGCCTGCAGCCCGCGCCTGACCCACGTTGCGTACATTGACCTCGACAGTGTCCACGCCATACTGCCGCGCAATGCTCGCCGAAGCATCAGTGCAACTGTCCAGCACCACTAGAATGACAACCCGCTCGGCAGCCAATGCGGTATGCCTACTCGCACGTAACAGGGTTTCAAGGCACTGACCGAGCAACAGTTCTTCGTTGTGAACCGGTATGAGCACGCCAATCATCGTAGGTTCTCCCTTTCTGCGACGGATCTTTCATCACGGCTCCAGACATCGAGGAAAAAATCTGCCTCTTCATGACTGAAAATCCGGGGCATTTCCAGGCGTGCCGCAAGGATCGCGTGGACCTTTTGCGCATCCATAGGGCAGCCATCAATCTGTGGTCGCCAGTGACAGGCAAGTACTTGTCCATCATCTGTCAGCGACGCCAGAGCGCGATCAATCCAGCTATTGAGGTCCTGCTCGTCCAGGTAATAGCCCAGTTCGCTGAACACGATCAGATCAAACCGGCCGTCTGGCCATTGCTCAGGCAGACGCCCATGCATGACTTCTACCTGTGTGAACGTCGCGAGCCTCTGACGTGCCAGTTCAACCGCCGAACGGTTGGTATCGCAGACCAGCAATCGATCGCAGCGCGTGGCCAGATCCGCGCTGAGCTCGCCATTCGCACAGCCAGGTTCAAATACCGACGCGTAACGCTCACGGGGCAGGGCGGCTAGAGTCAACGCCCGCTTGCGGCGTTCGTACCAGCGTTTCTTGAACGCCCACGGGTCGTCGCTTTCCTGAAAAAGTCGTTCGAAGTAGCTGTCATCGACACTCACAGAAAAACCACCTCAAACGGCTGCATCAAACGCTCCAGCACATCCGCGGCCAATACCGGTGGCAGACCGATCCGGGGATCGCCTTCCAGTTGACTGGCAAATGCATGAGCCGCATGACGTTTACGCGCGATATCGGCGGGTTCCAGGAGGATCTTGCGCGCACGCTCCCAAGGCAAGCGGTCATCTTCAGGCGAAGCCCAGTGCCACGCCCAGATCGGCACCTCGTGCAAATGTGCGCCAACGGCGTGGGCAGCACGTGCGCTGGCGCGACCAACTGCTTCATGATCGCTGTGCCCATCGTTGGCCCACGTGGTAAACACCACGTCCGTTGGCTCAAGGTAGCGCTCGATAAAAGCCGTCAGTTGATCTTCCTGTTGGGCCACGGAGGTGTCAGCGAAACCACCCCGTATCCATTGCAGGCTGTGCATGGGCAGGTCGAGGCGGCGCAAGGCTTCAGCGCTTTCCTGGGGGCGAATCACACTGAGCCGCTCGGCCGGCCAGGTGGACGAGCCGGGATGGCTGGCGCTGCCGTCGGTGACCGAAATGAGTTTCAGTGGTCGACCCAGTTGCGCCAGTTGATGCATCAGGCCGCCGCAACCGAGTACTTCATCGTCAGGGTGAGGTGCGATAATCACCGCGCGTGAGTTGGGCGGAACCAGCTCATCGGCGCTGATTGCCGCGAGCTGCGCGAGTTTTTTCGATCCGTTCCAGGCCTGAAGCGAAGTACCGCTGCCGACGATGGGGTTATGGTCAGTCATAGTTGCCACATCCGTGATGGCGTGATCACAGCCTGCCGGGCTGTCAGATCACCCAAGGCTGCCAGGTCACGCTCGGCGTGACTCTGGCGCAGGAAAACCGGGAGGTCAGCGATCATCCGCGCGAAATGCGCATCTTTGCAGTAAGGGCCTGCGCCCAAGGCGCGGCCCACATGCAGAATCACCTGCTCGACATTGTGTTCGATCACTGCTCGGCTGCGACGCGCTAACACCTGTGCGTCGGCGATGGGTGTTTTATTGATACGGTGGGCCGCGTGTTGCAGGGCTGCCCAGGAACTGTGCATTGCCACATCCACCGCGCCCAAATGGGCCATGGTGTGTGGCTCTTGTGATTTGCAGCCTTGTTGCAACAGGCGCTGGGCCAGAGCTGTGGACGCCCCGTACCAGCAAGCTGCGATGCCGATGCCACCCTGCCAAAATCCGGGTCTGGCCAGATAATCACCGGGTTTACCGATGGCGACGCCTAGAGCGCTTTTGAACACCACCTCAACGCTGCCAGTTGCGCCCATGCCCACGGCACGCCAACCTTCCTGAGTAATGCTGACACCGGGTTGCCTGAGATCGACGGCGACCAGCTGTTGCTGATCATCTTCGTCCCAGGCAGTCATCAATGCGTGGCTGAGTACCGCCGCGCCCGAACACCAGGCTTTTCGACCGCTGATGTGCAGGTTATCGCCTTTGCGCTGCACGCTAACCCTGGCCTGGGGCGGCTCGGCCGCCCACATGCCCCAACTGGTCCCGGCTTCCGGTGCGTTGACACCCACCTCATGCATGATGGCCAACGCATCGGTGTGGCCTTCATACAATTTGCACAACCCCAGATCATGCCCGGCAACGCAGGCCAGTCCTTGCCAGCGCTCAAGTATCTGGCCGCTGGCAGGAAAGGGGAGCTGATCCAGCCCTTCGTCAATCAGCGCCTGCAAGCATTCGCCCAGCGCTCGCGTATCGGCATAGCCGTGCTTGCGCCAGTCGAGGAACTCACTGAGCGCCTGACTCATGCGTTTTCATCGTGCTGCAGTTCGAACAGCAGCAGTGAGCGAGCAGTGACGGTGTAGTGATCACCAAAACCAAATTGCTCACTGGCTTTCATGTCTGGCTGATTGGTATCGACCAGGCAGGTCCAGTGCTCGCCTTCAGGCACTTGTGGCAGGGTGAAGTTGACCCCGTCATGGTGCGAGTTGACTACCAGCAGCAAGGTCGCGTCAGCGCCAGGCCGACGGATGCCGGTCTCTTGGGCACGGCCGTCCATCAACATGCCCAGGCAACGGGCGTGTGCGTCTTCCCATTGCTCGATGCCCATCTCGTTGCCATCCGGCGACAGCCAGGTGACATCCTTGACGCCGATTTCTTCGTTGTAATCGCCTACCAGGAAGCGACTACGACGCAGGATCGGATAAGTCAGACGAAGCTTGATCAGGCGCTTGACGAACTTGAGCAGTGACTTGCCGTCTTCGTCCAGATCCCAGTTTACCCAGCCAATCTCACTGTCCTGGCAGTAGGCGTTGTTATTACCGTGCTGGGTGCGGGCGAACTCGTCACCGGCAACCACCATCGGCGTACCCTGGGCCAGCAGCAAGGTTGCGAAGAAGTTACGCATCTGGCGCAAGCGCAACGCGTTGATTTCGGGATCTTCTGTCGGGCCTTCCACGCCGTGGTTCCAGGACAGGTTGTTGTTGCTGCCGTCCTGATTGTTTTCGTCGTTGGCTTCGTTGTGCTTGTCGTTGTAGGAGACAAGGTCATGCAAGGTGAAGCCGTCGTGAGCGGTGATAAAGTTCACCGACGCCTGAGGCCTGCGACCGCGCTGGTTGAACATGTTGCCCGACGCAGTCATGCGCCCGGCGAAATCCGCCAGCTGACCTTCATCGCCTTTCCAGAATGCGCGCACGGTGTCGCGGAACTTGTCGTTCCACTCCATCCAGCCTGGTGGGAAACCACCGACCTGATAGCCGCCTGGACCACAGTCCCACGGCTCGGCAATCAGTTTCACCTGACGCAGGACCGGATCCTGGCGGCAAGCCACGAGGAAGCTGTGACGCTCGTCAAAGCCATCGTGGTAACGGCCGAGAATGGTTGCCAGGTCGAAGCGGAAACCGTCGACGTGCATTTCCGAAGCCCAGTAACGCAGGGAGTCGGTAACCATTTGCAGCACGCAAGGGTGGCTCAGATCCAGCGTGTTGCCGGTGCCGGAATCGTTGATGTAAAACCGTTTGTCGTCAGGCATCAAACGATAGTACGAGGCGTTGTCGATGCCGCGCATGGACAGGGTCGGGCCGAGTTCGTTGCCTTCCGCGGTGTGGTTGTAAACCACGTCGAGGATGACTTCCAGCCCGGCATGGTGCATGTGCGCAACCATTTCCTTGAACTCGGCAATTTTGCCGTGAGCGAGGTAGCGCGGATCAGGGGCAAAGAACGCAATACTGTTGTAACCCCAGTAGTTGGTCATGCCTTTCTGCAACAGATGCTGATCGTTGACGAAAGCGTGAATCGGCAATAACTCGACGGAGGTCACACCCAGCTTGCGGATGTGATCGATCACATCAGCAACCATCAAACCGGAAAACGTACCTTTGAGTTCGTCCGGCACCGACGGATGACGCATGGTGAAACCACGGGTATGAGTTTCATACAGGATGGTCTTGTCCCACGGCACACTGATCTGCTGGTCACGACCCCAGGTGTAGGCGGGGTCGATGACTTTGCTTTTCGGCACGAACGGCGCGCTGTCGCGTTCGTCAAAGCTGAGGTCGCCATCCGGGTGGCCGATGGTGTAGCCAAACAACGCTTCGGACCATTTCAGTTCGCCAACCAATTGTTTGGCGTACGGGTCAATCAGCAGTTTGTTGTGGTTGAAGCGATGGCCATTTTTTGGGTCATATGGACCGTAGACACGGTAGCCGTAGATCAGCCCCGGGTGGGCGTCAGGCAGATAACCGTGGTAAATCTCGTCGGTGTATTCCGGCAACTCGATGCGTTCAAGTTCAACTTCGCCAGTGGAATCAAACAGGCAAAGCTCAACCTTGGTAGCGTTGGCCGAGAAGATCGCAAAGTTGACGCCCAGACCGTCCCAGCTGGCGCCGAGAGGGAAGGGAAGGCCTTCACGAATACGTGACACGCTGGCTTCGACTTGATCGGCCTTGGCGGATGCACCTTGTGGACTGTCTTTCTTTGAGGTTTTGGACTGCGTGTTCATTGTGCGTTCCTGACGGCTGGTGTTTTTCGGGGCGGCCGAAACCGCGGTCGAAGCGAGAGCGCTTCAACAAAAAAGTCGAAGTAAAAAATGTTGGGTTACCGCAGGTCACGACGGTTAAGAACGTGATACCTGCGGTACGGAGTTGGTGCGGCGCTTTGGAGGAATCAAGGCGCTGATGGTTTGCCCGGTTTTTTTGCTGCTGGCTTGGCTGCTGGTTTTTTAGGGGCTGGCTTTGCAGGCTGTTCGGCCTGGGTCGCCGTTGGAGCCGGTTTGCTCTTTACGGCAGCCGGCTTGCTTGCGGGCTTGGCAGCCGGTTTAGCGGCAGGTGCCGCCGCTGGCTTGCTGGCCGGTTTTGGGGCAGCTTTCGGAGCGGACTTTGCCGTAGCAGGCTTGGCTTTATCAGCCGCCGGCTTGGCTTCAACCTTTGGCAGCTTCGGCTTGGTTGCCTTGCGGGCGGTGGATTTATCCGGAGCCAGTGCTTCAGCTTTAGCCAGCTTGCGAGCCATTTCCCAATGACGTGCGTCCTGGCCGGAAGGTTTACCTTCCGACTCCCATATCTGATACGCAAACTCGCGAATTCGCTTTTCGTCGGCACTCATCTCGACACTCCCAGGTTTTACTTAGTCTGAATAAACAGGTTTACAGAAAATTCCTCGAGTGCTGCGCTGAGCAGCAACTCCTTGTCAGTTGTGACTACGGCGTCTGAAAAAAGTCCCTTCCAACTTCGATTTGCATCCGCGAACGGTAGAACGACCCGCGTGTCCCCCCAATTTTCTGCATTGATGAATGGAGTTTGGGCAGTACCCAATAGTTCATTGCACAAGCGTGGCACCACAACGATAGCCTGTTCTGCATCAAGAACACGGGCAAATGCCATCACCTTGTCAGCATGGGTGCCTAGCACCTCCAGCGGCACATAGTCGCCGCGACTGAACAGCTCGGAGTGCCCGGCCCGCAGGTTCAACACCTGATGGATAAGCGCTTGCTTGATCCGGCCGTTCTGCCAGGAGCCCAGCAGGTCGCTGACAGTGGACGCCTGACTCAGCGCGTCCTGCCGATCTGCGTAATCAACAGGGCGGCGGTTGTCCGGATCGACCAGAGTGAAGTCCCAGTACTCGGTGCCCTGATACAAATCAGGAACGCCAGGCGCGGTCATACGAAGCAAGGTTTGCGCCAGGCTGTTCAATGCACCGTTGGTAGCAATGCGGTTAGCGGTGGCGCCTAGCGACTGACGCAACGCGAGCCCCTGAGGGCTGAGCAGGATGTTCTGCAGGAACTCCCGGCATGCGCGCTCATACGGTTCATTGGCCGCGCTCCAGCTGCTCTGCAGTTTGGCTTCACGCAGGGCCTTTTCCTGCCACTTGATGAGGCGCTCTGCGTAGTTTTCGAACTCATCCTCCTGCATGTCCAGCGGCCAGCTGCCCAGCATGGCCTGATACAGCATCAGCTCATCGCCAGGGCTGATCGGGTTTTCTTCGCCTTTGAGCGGTACCGCCAACTGGCGCCAGCGCTCCACCTGCTCGCCGTACCAACCGGCGCATTCGCTGAGCACGGCGAGACGAGTGCGGGTGTCTTCACCGCGCTTGTGGTCGTGAGTCGCGGTGGTCAGCAGGTTGTCCGGGAAGGCTTTGATGCGAGCCAGGCAAGCATCGTGAAAATCCTGAACCGGCGCGCTGAAGTGCTGCGGATGAAAGCCTACGTCGTTGCGCGACAGCAATACTGCGCTGCGATAGAACGAGGTGTCTTCCACAGACTTGGCGGCCACCGGCGAGGTGAGTTGCTGGAAGCGCACACAGGCGTTTTTGTTCAACTTGCGTTGCTTGCCCCGTGGCAACTTGCGCCAGGACTCTCCACCCAGCCAGCGCTGCAAGTAATCCAGCACTTGCCAGTCAGCTTCGCTGAGCATGGTGCGTGCGCCTTGCATGGCTTGCTGGAAGAAACGCTCATCTTCCGCAGAGCGCCCGCACACGCTGATGTAGGTCCGATAAATCGGGAAGTTCACCACCAGCGCCAGCAAGGCCCGGCGAATCGCCCCCAGCGTCAGGTCGCGGCTCATCAGGTCACTGCGTGCTACTTGCAGCAAGGATTGCGCGACGTTTTCAAAGTCACCCGCCAGAGTACCGTGCAGCACCAGATCACGTGCTTCAAGCACTTCCTGATCAAAGTCAGCGGTGCGTTCACTGATGCGGCTCCACAGCTCGGCCAGAGGCTCCTGACCCTTGGGGTCATGTTGCAGCAGCGACACCTGATTCATGAATTCATAACCGGTGGTGCCATCGACACCCCAGTCTTGACGCAACGATTCATCAGGGCCAAGGATCTTCTCGACGAAGATTGGTAAATGCGCCAGTTCGGTGCCCGCAGGACGTGCAGCGAGCAGGGTGTTGACCCGGCGGCGCAGTTTCCGGCAGTAGCCGCGTGGATCTGCCAGGCCGTCAATGTGGTCGATGCGTAAACCGTCCACCAGACCTTCGCTGATCAGCTCAAAGATCTTGCCGTGGGTAGCTTCAAATACATTGGAGCGCTCGACTCGCAAGCCACCCAGTTCGTTGATGTCGAAGAAGCGCCGCCAGTTGATATCGTCGCCTGCGGTGCGCCAGCTAGCCAGACGGTAATGCTGGGCCTCCAGCAAGTGATGCAGCCGATCGAAGCCTTCGGGTGTAGTCGAGTCGTAGCGCTGCATCGCCAGCTCAATGGCTTTCATGATCGATTTGTCTTTAACCAGCTCGACCAGTTCGGCGCGGGCTTGTCTGGCTCGTTCCCATGCCTGCGGGAATTGATCAAGTGCGGCAAAGCGCTTGCTCAATTCGTCCAGAAGCGGATTCTCATCGGATTCAAGCAATGGCCCGTAAGTACCAGGGTTGATAGGGAAATGGTGCTGGTAATGCTCGATGTAGAAAACGCCATGGTCGGGGTCGAAGCGCAGCGGAATCTCACCGGCTTGCAATACAGTGCCGTAGTCAGTGCTGAGAAACGGCAGAAGCAGTTGGCCTTTGAGCAACGGATCCGGCGAGTGCCACTGAATGTCGAAGAAGTCAGCGTAGGGACTGCGCCGTCCCCACTCGAGCAGATCAAGCCACCAAGGATTATCGTTACCGCCCACAGCCATGTGATTGGACACGATGTCCAGAATCAGGCCCATGCCTTTTTCACGCAGAGCGCTGACCAGACGACGCAGCGCTGGTTCACCACCGAGTTCCGGGTTGATGACCCGCGGATCGACCACGTCATAACCATGCATCGAACCCGCGCGAGCCTTTAGCAGCGGCGAGGCGTAGATATGGCTGATACCCAGGCTGGCGAAGTAGGGCACCAGCGCTACGGCGTCATCCAGGGTGAAGTCTTTATGAAATTGCAGACGCTGCGTGGCACGCAGGGTTTCCAGGCGCGGGCTCATTGATCACGCTCCGCAGCTTGCAGGCGTGCCTGACACAACAGCTCAACCCGTCGTGCAACGGCTTCGTTGTCCATCAGTGTCGAACTTTCGCCGGGAATACGGCGGCGCCAGTTGGGGTGTTGCGGCGTGTCGCCAGGCAGGTTGAACTGCTCGGTCAGGCCCATTGCGTCTTCCATTGGCAGGAGCACCAGAGGCGCACGGGTGTGGCCGATATAGCGGATGCTGGCGTCGATCATTTGTTCTGCATCCGGACGTCCGTCGCTGAAGTTAGTGGAGTTCTGGCTCAAGACCTGACGCAGCCCCTCGCGTTCGCGATGTCGGTCTGCGCTCCAGTCTTGCGCTTGTTGCTCGTTGACCATGCCCAGACGCAGGTTCCAGGCGATATCGTTCTCCGCCAGCCAACCCGCCAGTGTCGGCAGGTCGTGGGTGCTGGTGGTGGCAAGGGCCTGATCGGACCAGTCGAGGATCGGCTTGAAGTTCGCGTTGTTCTGTTCAAACAGCAGCACGCGCATGCCGAGGATTGCCCGGGCAGCCAGCTTTTCGTGCAGGCCGGGAGGAACAGTGCCCAGATCTTCACCCAGCACGATCGCTTTGTGTCGCCACGATTCAAGGCTCAGCAGCCGGAGCATGTCGTCCAGCGGATAGTTGAGGTAGGCACCTTCGCTGGCGGGTGAGCCTAGTGGCACTACCCACAGACGTTGCAAGCCCATGATGTGGTCGATGCGCAGGCCGCCTGCATGGGCGAAGTTGGCCCGCAGCATTTCAATGAACGCACGGAAACCATTACGCTTCAGGCCTTCAGGAGAAAAAGCGGAAATCCCCCAGCTTTGTCCGGCACGGTTGAGAATGTCCGGCGGCGCACCGACGCTGAGCGCGGAGAGCAATTCATCCTGCCGACTCCATGCCTGACTGCCCGCGCCATCTGCACCGACGGCGAGGTCGGCAATAAGCCCTACACTCATGCCGCTGCTGCGGGCAGCAACTTGTGCACGCTCCAGACCACGGGCCGTCAGCCATTGGGCGAAGGCGTAGAAGCCAATCTGCTCGCTGTGATTGGCGGCAAAGCGGGCGATGGCCTCACTGCGTGGATTCTTGAACTCTTCTGGCCATTCATGCCAGTTATCGCTCATGCCCAGACGCGGGCATTCATCGCGGATGGCCTCGAATCGGCAGTGATTCTCAAGTGCTTCTCCCGCGCTGTGGCGGAAGCTGTTGAAGTCCTCGTGCAGCGGATGATCGCTCCCGCTGAAAGCGTCATACAGCTTGCGCAGCACTTTCCACTTGGCGCTGGCGGCGGCAGGCCAGTCTACCAACGGCAGCGCTTCAAGGCGTTTGAGCTCATCGCTCAGGCCGGACTCTTCAATGGCCATGCGCAACGCGCGCTCACCCAGAATAGCGCCGGGCGAGCAATACAGGCTGTTGAGAAACAGGCGGCTGGAGGGCGAGTAAGGACTGTAGCGATGCGGGTCATTGGCAAACATCGCGTGCACAGGACTGATCGCCAGCGCGTGAGCACCACGTTCTCCGGCAGCGCGAGCAAGACTTTCCAGCGCTTGGGTATCGCCAAAACCGCCGTCGCCTTCGCGGTGCAGGCCATACAATTGAACGGTCAGCCCCCAGGCACGCGGCACGCGGCTGTCGGTCGCCATGGCCATGCTGAAGCAAGTCTTCGGAGCAACAGCGATGGTCAGGTGTTGACCGGCAATGTTCAGTTGCTGATAGCCCACTGAAGCCAGGGCGGGCAGGCTGGCATTAGCGGTCAGGTTGGCGTCGATGGTGGCGCCGTCTTCCAGATGCAGGACGAAAGGCGTGCCCGGTTCAAACCAGGCACTCAGATCCAGGTTGCTGCCATGGTCGACGGTCAGCAAAGGCGGAGGTGTGGGTTGGTGATGGGCAAGCTTCAGGCGTTGCAGGCTGGCGTCTATCTGCAGATTGTCGTCAGCCGGAAAACCCAGGCAGCCCAGAATCTTGCTCAGCACTTCAGGGCTGACCCTTTGCGCCTTTCCGTTTGCATCAATCCAGTCCACGGACAAGCCTGCTTCGGCAGCCAGACTCTCTATTTGCTCATTGCTCATCCCGTTCCTCCAGAACATCGGTTGCTATCAGGCTGACAATGGCCGTGTATGGATTGAGGATGCCTCGCCGGGAAAGTTCTGCCGCATGTGGCAGGGTTTCGAAAACAACGCTGCCGCTTTTCCATTCAGGGGCGGTGACCGCGTGTTCAGTGAGATTGATATCGATGCGCAGCAACGCGCCGTCGCCCATCCTCCAGCGCGCAGACACCGCGCCTTCGCTCAGCACTTCAGCGCCCAAGGCGTGACTGCCTGGCAGGCGAGGGACGATGTGCTGGTGACGAAGCGCCAACAGCTGGCGATAGAGCTCAAGCCAGTTGCGGTGGTCGCTGCCTTTGTCGGTTTCCAGATACACCGCATCAAAAGCCGGTCTGGAGGCTTCGAAGGTTGCCGGATCGTTGGGGTCGGGAATGTGTTCGCGTTTCTCTTCATCAGCAAAGGCTGCGAAGTCGGCAAATTCACTGCGTCGGCCTTCACGCACGGCATCGGCCAGTTCGCCATGATGATCGGTGAAAAACAGAAACGGCTCACTGGCCGCCCATTCATCGCCCATGAACATCAGTGGGATCATCGGTGAGAGTAGCCACAAGGCGGTGGCCGCCCGCAACGCAGGTGCGGAGCAGATTTGCGGCAGACGCTCACCAAAGGCCCGGTTGCCAATCTGATCGTGGTTCTGCAGGAACAGGACAAACGCGCTGGGCGGCAGATGGCCGCTGGATTCGCCGCGGGTATGGCCGTGGCGAGTCGGTTCGCCCTGATAGACAAAGCCTTGGCTGAGCAAGCGCGCCAGCTTCTCGGTGGCCTCGTGAGCGAAGTCGGTGTAATACGCATCGGTCTCGCCAGTCAGCAGCACGTGCAGGGTGTTGTGACCGTCATCGTTCCATTGCGCATCGTAGCCCTGCTCCAGCAGGCTGGCCTGGTTGAACTCGTTCTCCAGGTTAAGCCAGACATGGCGCGGCGCGTCGATCTGCTCACGAACCCTCTGCGCGAACTCCTGCAGGAAGGTGTCGTCCTTGATCGCGTGTACGGCGTCCATCCGCAGACCGTCGAACCGGTATTCAAGCAGCCACATCAGAGCGTTGTCGATGAAGAAATCGCGGACTTCCCGACGCCGGAAATCAATGGAGTCACCCCAAGGGGTCTTCACATCGTTGCGGAAGAATCCTTTGGCGTAGCGCCCCAGATAATTGCCGTCCGGACCGAAGTGGTTGTAGACCACATCAAGGATCACCATCAGGCCGTGGCCGTGGGCAGTATCGATCAGGTGCTTGAGTTGCTCCGGTGTACCGTAGGAGGACTGTGGTGCGTAAGGCAACACACCGTCGTAACCCCAATTTCGCTCACCAGGGAATTGCGCGATAGGCATCAGCTCGATGGCTGTGACCCCAAGCGCTGCCAGACGCTCCAGATGAGCTTCGACCCCGGCATAGCCGCCCAGTGACCCGACGTGCAATTCGTAAATGACAGCCTCGCACCAGGGGCGACCCTGCCAGCCAGTGTTCTGCCATTCATAAGCGAGGGGATCGACCACTACGCTATGTGAGTGGACATCAGAGGATTGGGCGCGGGAGGCAGGATCAGGGACTTCGAGTTCCCCGTCGATGTTGTACCGGTAGCGAGTGCCCGCCGGACAGCGGGCCTCGAGTACAAACCATCCTTCGTTTTGCGGGAGCATGGCCAGAGACTGGCCACCCTCGATTTCTACACTGACGTAATAGGCGTCGGGTGCCCAGAGGGCGAACCGCGTGTGGCCAGAATCCAGTAATACGGCGCCGTGGCGCCAGTTCTCGTCCGTACGCAGAGGCATCCGTTGACCCCTTAATCAATAATGAAGTGCAGTTCCCACGTTCTTTTTCAACAGGTCCTGATAGAGCTCTGCGTAAGGCTCTACCGCTTGGTGCCAGTTAAACGGGGCTGCCATTGCCCGGCAACGCATGGCGTTGATCAGTGCTGAGTTGGAAAACACCTTGAAGGCGCGGTTCAATGCTTCTTTATAGCTTTCGACCGTTGACTCGTTGAACAGGAAGCCGGTGACGCCATCTTCGATGGTGTCAGCCAGGCCGCCGGTGTTGCGAGCGACCGGCAGAGAGCCGAAACGCTGGGCGTACATCTGGCTCAGACCGCAAGGTTCGTAACGCGACGGCATCAGCAGGAAGTCACTGCCTGCGAACATGCGACGGGCGTCGGTTTCATTGAAGCCGATACGTACACCGATTTTCCCCGGGAAGCGTTCTGCCAGGGCGCGCATGGCGTCTTCTTCTTCGGGCTCGCCACGACCGATAATCGCGATCTGGCCACCATTGTTAACGATGTGTTCAGCAACACCGATGGTCAGGTCCAGACCCTTCTGGTAGACCAGACGCGAAACCACGGCGAATAGCGGGCCTGTGGACGGCTCAAGTTCAAACAATTCACGTACGTGGTCGGCGTTGATTTCCTTGCGCTGCCATTCATTAGGCGCGAAGTGGCAAATCAAGTGTTCGTCGGTCGCTGCATCCCAACTGGCGTCAATCCCGTTCGGGATACCGCTGAGCTGGCCGCGGTTGGCTTTATGCTGCAGGAAACCTTCAAGGCCGCAACCGAACTCGGGGGTCGTGATTTCCTTGGCATAGGTCGCGCTGACCGTGGTGATGTGGCTGGCGTAAGCCATACCTGCCTTGATAAATGACAGCTTGCCGTAGAACTCCATACCTTCAGCGCTCAACGCTTCATCCGGAATGCCCAGTTCCCGGGCGGACGCCGTGCTGACAGTGCCCTGATAAGCCAGGTTGTGAATGGTGAAGATCGTAGGAGTGGTCTGTCCGCGCCATTTCATGTAGGCGGGTGCCAGGCCGGCAGGCCAGTCATGAGCGTGAACCAGCTCAGGGCTCCACTGGGTTTTTACTGCGCCGGCTGCAAATTCAGCCGCCGCCAGACCCAGTCGGGCGAAGCGAATATGGTTGTCGGACCAGTCACGTCCTTGGCTGTCGGCGTAAGGCGTACCTTCACGCTCATACAGCTCTGGGCAGATCAGCACGTAAATCACCAGGCCGTCTTTCATGTCCATCCGGCCGATCTTGCAAGGCGGCAGGGCTGCGTGGCCACCCAATTGGCTGATGACGTGAATCGGGTTACCACTGTTAAGCACTTGCGGATAGCCGGGAATCAGCACTCTGACGTCGTGCAGGTGGCGCATGGCGCGCGGCAACGCGGCAGAAACATCACCCAACCCCCCGGTCTTGACCAGGTCAGCCAGTTCAGACGTGACAAACAGGACTTTACGTCTATTGCTCGACACGATCACAGGCTGTGTAACGGCAGGCAGTTGCAGCAGTGGAACGCTCGTCGTAGCGAAGCCTGGCAGATGAGTCAGCTCGCTGGCCGGCTGATTAAAACTCTCTCCCTTCTGGGTTTTGACAGCGGCGCTAATCATCGATTTCTCCCCATTCAATACAGTATCGGTACTGCATCAGATTTGTTATTGGCCATGTCCTATGACCGGGCACACAAGCACTACGCAAGATCAGTACCCATTTACTGTTTGCGTTCTTCACGGACAGACAGGTAGTGCTAAAAACGCGGGCTTAGCCAACAGCATAGGCGCTGTTATCAGATGACCTGTGCGTTGATTGGAAAGTTTCGACTTTTTTTGTGGGAAATGTCTGGGATAGGGTTCGGAGCCTGATTACACGGGGGCAATATCATCCGTTATATGTGGCGAAATGCCGCACTGCTCTATGTTAGAGCGGAAAAAAATCCCATGGGGCATGCCAATGACCGGCCGTCGGATTGTTAGACGATAGTGCTCTTGGGCTTCAGGCGGGCGTGTGGCACGTGCCTACGTGGGGCAAAAATAACCTCCTACAACGACTACGGCCTTTTCTTGGTGCGTGTGTCGCTTATTCCTGGGGCACTCGTAGAATTATCCTGATCTCTGATCGAAACATTTTCGCGCACGTCGGGATAGAATCGGAGGCCTGACTCGGTCGAGTCAGCCATATTCGTGATCACGCAGTCGTATAGAGGATGTAATGGATAGCCCTGAAGTTTTGGTACTGCAAGCCAGCTACACCAACCCGGTGCATGCGCAAGCGATCGGCTTCATGCTCAGTCAGTACGCCGAAGATGTCATGGGCGGTGGTGAGCCGTTATCGATTGATACGCAGCAGCAAGTTGCCATTGAGCTGGCGAAGCGTCCTCACGCGTTCAGTGTCCTGGCCTTCATCGCTGGCGAGCCGGTGGGGCTGGTCAATTGCTTCGAGGGTTTTTCAACCTTTCAGTGTCGGCCATTGGTCAATATTCATGACGTCGCAGTTCTGGGTAAATACCGAGGTTTGGGTATCAGTCAGAAGATGTTGGCAAAGGTCGAAGAAATCGCCCGTCAACGTGGTTGCTGCAAGCTGACCCTGGAAGTGCTGGAAGGCAACGTTGTCGCCCAGGGCGCCTATCGCAAACTCGGCTTCGCGGGCTATGAGCTGGATCCGCAGATGGGCAAGGCCATGTTCTGGCAGAAGACACTGTAATCGCGCTAAACCCGCATAGGGTTTGAACGTTAGACAGGGTGTCCGGTCGGATTTTTAGGTGAAACACCCCGGCAGCGGAGCCTGGAACGATTGGTTCGTAAGAGTTGCCGCACTGTCCCACGTACAGCGCCAGCCCTGTAGGAGGTGTCCGGGTGTCCCTGACAACGCGCTGTCTTGAGGCAAACCTAGAACCTGTAGGAGCGCACGAGCACCGCGAGGCCGCGATAGCGGTGTATCAGACAGGACGCAATCGCTGCCTCGCGGTGCCCGTGGGCTCCTACAGAATACGTTTCAAATCCAGCAGGCAGTGCTGATTAAAAACTCGAATTGAGAATGGTTTTTAGAGCAGAAAAGAAAGGAATTCGGAGGAGGGTGCTGCCACGGGCAAGCCAGCTGATCGGGCTTGCCGCTATTCGTCACGCTGCGTTGCCCAGAGGCAACGAGTGGGGGGTCAGGCTTGAAGTGCGTTGCTGGAGATCATCAACTGCGATTGTTGCAGCATGAGGCTCAAATTAGCGACCTTGCTGAGCAACTGTTCGCGCTCTTCTTTAAGTTGGCGCAGTTCGTCACGACGGATAGTGACATAGAGAGTTTGTGGTGCGGTTGCCGGTAGTACAGTGCCCATTGCTCACCTCGCAAATGGCGGATTCAACATGAAAGGTCTTGGCAAATGACTATCGCGATCCCCGACTCGCCTCTGCTTACCTCTCTATCGGCCACAATTCTGATTTCTTTTGCGCAAAAATGGAACTTTTTTATTTTGGAGGGTCGCGAACGTTTCTTGTTCTTGATTGCTTGTGATTCTCGAATGGTGTCCATTGGCCACCTTGCAGCCCCCGCAGCGCTTGGGATAGCGGGAATTTGCCGCTTTAAAAATCATGCTCATGGCTGGCTCACGACGGAGTGAGCTGTACAATGAGGTAACATTTTTTTGTTTTATCGCGAATTACGGAGCACCAGCATGCAACTTGGAATCATCGGACTGGGCCGCATGGGCGGCAATATCGCAAGACGCCTCATGCTCAATGGCCACACCACCGTGGTGTACGACCGTGATGAAGCGTCTCGCAGCGCCCTTGCCAAGGAAGGGTCGACTGCCGCAGTCGATCTGCCTGCGCTGGTGGCAGCCATGGACAAGCCTCGCGCCATCTGGGTCATGCTCCCTGCAGGCGAGCCTACTGAAGAAACCATCAATGTCCTGAGCGACCTGCTTGATGCAGACGACGTGATCATTGATGGCGGCAACACCTTCTATAAAGACGACGTACGTCGTGCTCAGGCGCTGACAGCCAAGGGGCTACATTATGTCGACGTCGGTACGTCCGGCGGTGTATGGGGTCTTGAGCGCGGCTACTGCATGATGATCGGTGGCGAAGATGAAGTGGTGAGACGCCTTGATCCGCTTTTCGCGACGCTGGCTCCGGGCATGGGCTCTGTCGAGCGCACCAAAGGTCGTAACTCTGCCGATGACCGCGCTGAACGTGGCTACATCCACGCAGGCCCGGCCGGTTCCGGTCACTTCGTGAAGATGATTCACAACGGTATCGAGTACGGCATGATGCAAGCCTTTGCCGAGGGCTTCGATATCCTCAAGCAGAAGAATTCGGAAAACCTGCCGGTCGAGCAACGCTTCGATCTGAACATGGCCGATATCGCCGAAGTCTGGCGTCGCGGCAGCGTTGTCTCTTCATGGCTGCTGGACCTGACTGCCGATGCATTGGCAACCGACCCGCAACTGGACGCTTATTCCGGTGCTGTGGCCGATAGCGGTGAAGGGCGCTGGACCATCGAGGCTGCCATGGAGCAAGCCGTTCCTGTCCCAGTACTCTCCAGTGCACTGTTTGCCCGCTTCCGTTCACGGCAGAAGAGCTCGTACGCAGACAAAATGCTGTCGGCAATGCGCTTTGGTTTCGGCGGTCACAAGGAAGGTCCTAAATAATGGGTTTATCGCGCAGCACTACCCGGCAAACGCCTGAAGTTGCGCCACCCACCACGCTGTTCCTGTTCGGTGCCCATGGGGACCTTGTAAAGCGCCTGTTGATGCCGGCGCTGTACAACCTGAGCAGGGACGGTCTGGTTGATGAAAACCTGTATATCGTTGGCGTTGACCACAACGCGATCAGCGATGCGGATTTTGCGAAAAAGCTCGAGGATTTCATTCGTCAGGAGGCAGCCAGCAAAGTTGCTGATGACGGTAAGGATCCTCTGGATCCGGAGCTGTGGAGCAAACTGGCTGGCCGTATCAGCTATGTGCAGGGCGACTTCCTCGACGACTCCACTTACAGCGATATCGCCGCAAAGATCAAAAGCACCGGCACCGGCAATGCGGTGTTCTACCTGGCAACTGCTCCGCGCTTCTTCAGCGAAGTCGCTAAGCGCCTCGGTTCTTCGGGCTTGCTGAGTGAAGCACCGGGCCAGTTTCGCCGGGTCGTCATCGAAAAACCTTTCGGCTCCGACCTGCCCAGCGCCGTTGCACTCAATGAGTGCCTGCTCAAGGTCATGACCGAGAAGCAGATCTACCGGATCGATCACTATCTGGGCAAAGAGACAGTACAGAACATTCTGGTCAGTCGTTTCTCCAACGCCTTGTTCGAATCCTTCTGGAACAATCACTATATCGACCACGTGCAAATCACTGCCGCCGAAACGGTAGGGGTGGAGACACGCGGCAGTTTTTACGAAAACACCGGTGCGTTGCGGGACATGGTGCCCAATCACCTGTTCCAGTTGCTGGCCATGGTTGCCATGGAGCCCCCGGCAGCCTTCGGAGCCGATGCAGTTCGCGGCGAGAAGGCCAAGGTCATCGGTGCGATTCGCCCCTGGTCTGAAAAGGAGGCACTGGCCAATTCGGTTCGCGGTCAGTACTCGGAAGGCTCCAGGGATGGCGCTGATGTGCCCGGGTATCGTCAGGAAAACAAGGTTGATCCGGCCAGTACCACTGAAACCTACGTGGCCCTCAAGGTCATGATCGATAACTGGCGCTGGGTCGGCGTACCGTTTTACCTGCGCACCGGCAAGCGCATGAGCATGCGCAGCACCGAGATTGCCATTTGCTTCAAGCCAGCGCCCTATGCGCAGTTTCGCGATACCGAAGTCGACCGTATCAAGCCCAACTACCTGCGCATCCATATCCAGCCCAATGAGGGTATGTGGTTTGACCTTTACGCCAAGCGTCCCGGTCCGACCCTTCAAATGGAAGACATCGAGCTGGGCTTTGAGTACAAAGACTTCTTCGAGATGCAGCCGTCTACGGGTTATGAAACCTTGATTTACGACTGCCTCACCGGGGATCAGACCCTGTTCCAGCGCGCCGACAACATTGAAAACGGTTGGCGGGCGGTGCAGCCGTTCCTGGATGCCTGGCAGAACAATCCTCAGGTCGAGCTGTATCCCGCGGGGGGCAATGGACCTGCTTCTGCGGATACATTGCTGGGCAAAGACGGTCGAGAATGGCGGGATATCAATGCCTGAAGTAAAGACACCGCAAGTTCGTTTCGTGCTTTCCGATATCGATGGGACTTTATTGCGTCCCGATCACAGCTTGAGTCAGGCGACGATCGATGCCGTAGCCCGGCTGCGTGATGCCGGAATCCTGTTCACCGTGGCCAGCAGTCGTCCGCCGCGCGCCATGCGCGAACAGATTGAAGCCCTGGGCGTCGATCTACCGACCGCAGGCTTCAACGGTGCCAATATCGTTGCCCCGGACGGCAGCGTCCTGTTTGCTTACCGCATTGACCCGGTAGCTGCACGGACCTGCATCGAGCTGTTCGCCGGATACGACGTAGCCGTGTGGGTGTTCGCCGATGATCAGTGGTTTCTGATCGATCCGCAGGGCGCTTACGTCGAGCACGAACGCACGACTCTTGGTTACGAGCCGGTCCAGGTTGAGAGCTTCGAGCCGTGGCTGGATCGGGTCGACAAGATCGTCGCCGCCAGTACCGATTTCGAGCTCTTGAAGCAGCTCGAAACAACCCTCAACCCGATGATTGAAGGAAAAGCCTTCGCTGCACGTTCGCAGCTTTACTATCTGGATGTGACTGCGCTGGATGCCAACAAAGGCAATGCGCTGGTCACCCTGGCAGGGCAGTTGGGCGTCGACATGGCGCACACCGCTGCACTGGGTGATGGCGGCAACGATGTCGCGATGTTCCATAAAGCCGGGTTTTCAGTTGCCATGGGGCAGGCTGAGGAAAGCGTTCGCAGTCAGGCGGATGTCGTCACCGGCAGTAATCTGGAAGATGGAGTTGCCAGCGCCATTGAGCGCTACATGCTGCCGCGCTGAACGGCTGTTGATGTTTCCCCGATGATGGATGCTGTTCATGGCTGCATTGATCGAAGACTACGCATTGCTCGGCAATTGCAAAACTGCCGCGCTCGTCGCCAGAGATGGCTCGCTGGACTGGCTGTGCTTCCCGCGATTTGATTCACCTGCCTGTTTCGCCGCGCTCTTGGGTGACGTCGACAACGGGCGCTGGAAGCTCGCTCCCAGCCAACCTTTGGTCAATACCGAGCGGCGTTATCGGGAAGGTACCCTGATTCTTGAGACACTGTTCGAAACCTCCACCGGACGCGCCATGCTCATTGACTTCATGCCGCCGGGCGAAGGCAGTCACGTGGTTCGGATGGTCGTTGGCCTGAGTGGGCAGGTGTCTTTCGAGATGGACCTTGCGATTCGCTTTGACTACGGCAGCAGTGTGCCGTGGGTGGAGAACAAAGGCGGCCAGACCCTCACGGCAGTGGCGGGCCCTGAAATGCTGGTGCTGCGTGCCCCTGAGCCGTTGCGCGCATTCGATCACCACACGGGCTGCCATTTCGAGATCGCCGAAGGCCAGCGCCAGGCGTTCGTCCTGACGCATCAGGCGTCTTTTGAAAGCCTTCATGACGCCATCGACGCTGAATCGGCGCTGGCCGAAACCGAGTATTTCTGGCTTGAATTCTCTGATCGCTGCCCTGACGTCGGCCCCTGGACACAGCAGGTCAAACGCTCACTGATCACCTTGAAGGCGATGACCTATCAGCCCACGGGCGGCATTGTCGCGGCGGTCACTACATCGCTGCCTGAGCAACTGGGCGGTGAGCGCAACTGGGATTATCGGTACTGCTGGCTACGTGATGCGACGATGACGCTGCTGGCGTTCATGAATCTCGGTTACTTCGAGGAGGCGGCTGCATGGCGCGAGTGGTTGATGCGTTCGGTGGCTGGTAATCCTGAACAGATACAAATCATGTACGGGCTTGGCGGTGAGAGACGACTGTCAGAGTTCGAATTGCCCTGGCTGAATGGCTACGAAGGCTCGCGCCCTGTGCGCATCGGCAACGGTGCAGCGACGCAGATGCAACTGGACGTCTATGGCGAAGTCGCTGACGCCATGATTCAGGCTATCAGAGGTGGTTTGCCGCGTCCGCCGCGCAGCATCGCGATTTCTCGCGTGATCATGCCGTTTCTGGAAAAAGTCTGGCATATGCCGGACAAGGGAATCTGGGAAATTCGCTCCGAGCCGCGCCATTTTACTCATTCCAAGGTCATGACCTGGGTCGCCTTCGACCGCAATTCGACGTTGCTTGCGGAGTCGGCGCAAACCGAAAAGGAGCGGGCGCTGGCGGTTCACTACCGCAAGGTCGCCGACGACATCCACGCGGATGTCTGCCTGAACGGTTACGACCCGGACATGGGCAGTTTCACGCAGACCTACGGTTCCTCGGCGCTGGATGCCAGTCTGTTGCAGATTGCGCTGACCGGTTTCTTGCCGGTTGATGATCCGCGAGTGATTGGCACGGTTGCGGCCATCGAGAAGCACCTCATTCAGGACGGTCTGCTGTTGCGTTACGACACTGAGCGCAGCGTTGATGGTGTATCCGGTCACGAAGGAACGTTTCTGGTGTGCTCGTTCTGGCTGGCGGACGTTTACGTGCTCATGGGTCGTGAGGAAGAGGCATCGGCGTTATTTGATCGTCTGTGTGGGTTGTGCAACGACCTGGGTTTGCTCGCCGAGCAATACGATCCCAGGGAAAAGCGCATGCTGGGCAACTTTCCTCAGGCGTTCAGCCATATCGGCATTATCAACACCGCCCTCAACCTGCACAGGGTGGTCTGCCCGGTCAAATCACGCGCTGCCAATGAGTCTGCTGCCCTTTAGCTTAATGGGCGCGCCGGAAGGTGAAGTTTATTCGCTGCTCCCCCAGCAATGGGTGACGGCCGGGCTTGATCGGCAGGACACCGTGAAAGCGCAAACGGTCTTCACCACCCCAGACCACGACATCGCCATGCAACAGCGCTACGCGTTGGGTTTTGTCATTGCGCTGATGGCCACCAAAAAGAAAGATTGCAGGTAGCCCGAGGGAAACTGAGACCACCGGCCACTCGTAGTGCTTTTCGTCCTTGTCTTGATGCAGGGACATTTTTGCGCCGGGTATGTACTGGTTGATCAGGCAGGCGTCGGGAACAAAATCCGCAAAGCCGCAGGCTCCGGCCGCACGTTGCGCCAGCGCCATGAATGCCGAGGGTATATCGGGCCATGGCAGTTGGGTCTGCGGATCGATTGGGGTATAGCGGTAGCCGCCACGGTCAGTCATCCAGCCAAAACTGCCGCAACTGCTCAGGGCTGCCGACATGGTGAAGCCGCCCGGCGTCACCATGTGCCGGAAGGGGGCTTTGCTGAGCGTGTCTTCCAGTGCGGGCAGCAAACGCTCAATTTCCGCGAGCGCAAAGCCGCGCAGTACCCAGGAGCAGGGGCCGATCTGCTCCATGGCGGTACTTTGCGGGGGCTCTTCGGCGAACAGGTCGAAGGTGATTGGCGTCGTGCTTTGCCGTTTCATTGAGTGGGAAATCCTTCAGAGTACTGAGGGGCTCTGATGTGCATGGCAGCTTGCTGTCTCGCGGCAAACATAGGATTGGTAGGACCGGATTCATCCGGGAAGGCGGCATTCCCGACGACGATGATGTGGGGGATGTGCCGACCTCTTCCCGAGGCAGCGATGGCTTCCTGTCAGATACACCGCCATCGCGGCCTCGCGGTGCTCGTGCGCTCCTACAGGTCCTATATTTGCTGCGCGACAGCGCGGTGTCAGGGACACCGGGATGTTCCTGCAGGATCAGTGCCGGGACATATCTTGCGCTATCTTGGCCGGTGAAGGGTTTACAGGGCCTTACTGACCTTCACTTCGCTAATCACATCGCCGCTTTCACCGTGCATTTTTTCCAGCGCGCTTCTTGCCTCTTCAACGGAGGCAGACTGTAACTGGGCGAATTCGAAGCGGCGTTCGCCGTTGAGTTTGTAGCTGACGGCGTATTTGGTGGTTCTCGGGGCAGGCGTGTTCACGTTGGCTCCTGATTTTTGGTGGGGATCAGCTCAGTCGAGACGTCGAACGACGGACTATTTTGATCGAATGCGTGAAATTGGTTTTGCGCCCGCCGTTGGTATCCATCTTGCGACCGGCAGTATCAATGGTGATGTTCCAGAAGCCGGTGCTCGGAACAGCGATTTTGGCCGGGAACTTGTCGAATGCACCGCCGTGGTAAGTGTGACGTCCGCCGTTTTTGAAGGTCCGGAAGTTCGAGTCATTCATCAGGCGGATGTTGCAGAGCTGAGAACACTCAATGACGACCAGATCGTCTTCATTGAGGTGCTCACGCTGGTGTACGAATTTCATGGATGTCTCCGACGGTAAGGCTTCTTTCAAAAAATCAAAACGATAACATGGTGCAGGTCCGCATTTATCAGCGATTAAGGTTTTATTGCGGTCATCTCGCTAAAAACGACTTTATCAGGGATTTAATTCCCCTCAGGCTTGTCGTAGCACCTTTACCGGGAGGATTGTATGAAATTGGCTGTCGTGATTTTGGCTCTGGCGATGACTGGCTGCGCCACCGTCGAAGATATCGAACATACCCCAGCGACCATGAACGTGATGTCTGGCAAAACTCCGCAGGAATATACCGACTGCTTCGTTGGCAAAATCGCCAACAGCCGCAAGCCGCCTCTGATCGAACCTCACCATGACGGCCTGCGGGTGATCGTTGCGCAGAAATTCAGCAAAGATCCTGCAGCGATTCTGGACGTTGAAAACCGGTCAGGCGGCAGCACGATCAAAGTTTACGAACGACTGTCCAATATGCCGATCCGTCCCAAGGACGTACAGCATGCTGCGACGTTCTGTATTTCGGGCTAAGACGCTTTACTTGCACACGACCAGTACGCTGCGGTTCTTGTAGTTGCCCACATCGACCCCGAGAGTCTTTTCACTTTCGGGGGGCCGTGGCGTGCCATCGGTACCGACGATCTCGTAGCCAGTCCCTGCGCAGGAAGCATCTGCTTTTTCGTAGCAACTGGCCCAAGACATCGCTTCGCCCGAGCAGTCGATGTTCAAGCCCTGTTTGCCGTTCTTCAAGTACGTGTTGGATGCGGTTGCACAGCCAGTAAGGCCCAGTACAGCGATAATGGACAAAACTCTGATCATGTCTTTGTACTTCTTCAGGAAAGGCGGGGGAGTAGGTTCAAGGGTTTGATGCTATGACAGACACAGAGAGCCATCGTTCCGACATCATTCGATATGCTTCGATCAGGGTTTGTTTCCGGTGCGTCGACGTGAAGCTTTTGGCTGGTCCTGTAAGACCGCGGCTACTTCAATAGCGGCCTCTTCGTTGGCGAATGGGCCCGCGATGGCTTCATCTTCGGCCGAGCAGGCCCACCACTGGCCATCCTGAAGCTTTTTGATCAGGTAACCGTTTATGTTTTTTACTGATGACATTGCAGCGGTCTCGTGGGTGGCTATGCAGTTGCGCATCATAAAGCGTCAGTTGGGTGGCTGTCTCCTGCGCTTTGCGTTGACATAAATCCTACAAGTTAAACCGTGTTCGGCTACGCTTTCGTGACCTTTGGATGCTTGCTGAAATCACCGTCTCTGTTGATCAAAACGGAGTATTTGCGCTGGCAGGAAGTGAATCCGGCGGGTGTGAAACCGGGTGCTCAAAGGCGCTTTGATGTTCTTTAAATCTGAAATCGAGCGGAACTATCTGCTCGAGGATTCCTCTACCATGGCATTGAAAGGCCAGAGGCGGACCATTGTAAGGTGATCGCCGCCTGATTAGACTGCGCCGCTAACGCCAACAGCCCTTATAAAGGACTTTTATGATCAAGAAATGCTTGTTCCCCGCAGCCGGTTACGGCACTCGCTTTTTGCCAGCGACCAAAGCCATGCCCAAAGAGATGCTGCCAGTGGTCAACAAGCCGCTGATCCAATACGGCGTGGAAGAAGCTCTTGCTGCAGGCCTTAATGAAATTTCCATCGTCACCGGTCGTGGCAAGCGCGCGCTGGAAGACCATTTCGACATCAGCTACGAGCTGGAAACCCAGATCAAGGGCACGGACAAGGAAAAATACCTGGTTGGCATTCGTAAACTGATCGACGAGTGCAGCTTTTCCTACACTCGCCAGACTGAAATGAAGGGTCTGGGCCACGCAATCCTCAGCGGTCGTCCACTGATCGGTAATGAGGCATTTGCTGTCGTGCTGGCTGACGACTTGTGCGTCAATCTTGAAGGTGAAGGCGTGCTGGCGCAGATGGTCAAACTGCACAAGCACTATGGCTGCTCGATTGTTGCAATCCAGGAAGTGCCTGCCAACGAAACGCACAAATATGGCGTTATCGCGGGTGAAGAAATCAAGCCGGGCCTGTTCCGTGTCACTGACATGGTCGAAAAGCCGAAGCCTGAAGATGCGCCTTCCAACCTGGCGATCATTGGTCGTTACATTTTGACGCCGGACATCTTCGCGAAGATCGAAGCGACTGAGCCAGGCAAAGGCGGCGAAATCCAGATCACCGACGCTTTGATGAAGCAGGCGGCAGAAGGCAACGTCCTGGCTTACAAATTTAAAGGCACTCGTTTCGACTGCGGCGGCGCTGAAGGGTACATCGAAGCAACCAACTTCTGCTTCGAGCACTTCTACAAGAAAGGCAGTTAAGCAACCGGGAATTCCTCAGGTTTGCTTGCTGGACAAAGCCACCTTCGGGTGGCTTTGTCGTTTCTGACTGATATGCTGTAGCTCTGTTTAGGAGATTTGCATGGCTTACGACTTCGACCTTTTTGTCATCGGTGCCGGATCTGGCGGTGTGCGCGCCGGGCGTTTTGCTGCTGGTTTTGGTGCGCGCGTGGCAGTCGCCGAGAGCCGCTATCTGGGCGGCACTTGCGTCAACGTAGGCTGCGTGCCGAAAAAACTGTTGGTTTATGGTGCGCATTACGCTGAAGATTTCGAGCAGGCAAAAAGCTTTGGCTGGACGACCGGAGAGCCGGGCTTCGATTGGCAAACGCTGATTGCCAACAAGGATCGCCAGATCCAGCACCTCAACGGCATTTATCGCAACCTGCTGGTTAACAGCGGAGTGACGTTGCTTGAGGGGCATGCTGCGCTCAAAGGGCCCCATGAGGTTGAAGTCAACGGTCAGATCTACACCGCTGAACATATTCTGATTGCTGTCGGTGGCTGGCCACAGGTGCCGGATATTCCCGGTCGCGAGCACGCCATTACCTCCAACGAGGCGTTTCATCTCAACCAGCTTCCAAAACGTATCGTAGTCGTCGGCGGCGGCTATATCGCGGTCGAGTTCGCCTCGATTTTCCACGGCCTTGGCGCTGACACCACGCTGATGTATCGCGGGGAAATGTTCCTGCGCGGCTTTGATGGCAGCGTGCGCACTCATTTGCACGAGGAGCTGACCAAGCGCGGCATGGATGTGCGATTCAATGCGGACATCGAGCGCATCGAAAAGCAGGCTGATGGCAGTCTTCAGCTACTCCTCAAGAATGGTGAGCAGGTGAACACCGACTGCGTGTTCTATGCTACCGGGCGTCGTCCGATGCTCGATAACCTCGGGCTGGAGCACGTCAACGTCAAGCTAGACGAAAAAGGCTTTGTCGAAGTTGATGAGAATTACCAAAGCAGCGAACCGTCGATTCTGGCCATCGGCGATGTCATCGGTCGTGTGCAACTGACACCGGTGGCGCTGGCTGAGGGCATGGCTGTAGCGCGACGTTTGTTCAAGCCTGAAGATTACCGGGCGGTTGAATACACGCATATTCCAACCGCTGTTTTCAGTCTGCCCAACATTGGCACCGTCGGCCTTACGGAAGAAGATGCCCGCAAGGCGGGTCATGAGGTCAAGATCTTCGAAAGCAGCTTCCGCCCCATGAAGCTCACGCTGACCGATAATCAGGAACGGACGCTGATGAAACTGGTGGTCGATGCCAAAACAGACAAGGTGCTGGGTTGCCATATGGTCGGTCCGGAGGCAGGTGAAATCATTCAGGGATTGGCTATTGCCCTGAAAGCTGGTGCCACCAAGCGCCAGTTTGACGACACGATTGGCGTGCACCCGACACTGGCTGAAGAGTTCGTCACCATGCGCTCACCGGTGGACCGTTAAGCGTTCGCTCCATAAATGATATATGCCCGGGATTCAGGATGAAGGCCGGGCTGATTCCACTTTCCAGGAAGGACACCCGCAATGAGCAGTCAATTTATTTGGGCGGCGATGCCATTGAATTTCGACGAGCAAGATATAGGTTCTATGCGCAACATTGATGCGTTGCTTGAGAGTGAGCGGCAGTTTCGCAGCCTGGCTGACAACATGAGTCAGTTAGCATGGACAGCGGACTCTGCCGGAAATATCTATTGGTACAACGAGCGCTGGTATACCTATACCGGGGCCTCTCTCGAGGCCATGCGCGCATTGGGTTGGCGTTCGGTGCATCATCCGGAGCACGTCGCCCGGGTGACGGCGCGGCTCACGCACTGTTTCGCGACCGGCTCGATCTGGGAGGACACGTTCCCGTTGCGCAGCAAGAGCGGTGCATACAGCTGGTTCCTGGCGCGGGCCTTGCCGATTCGCGATGAGCACGGACACATAACCCACTGGCTCGGGACTCACACCGATATCACTGCCCAGGTCAATGCTGAAGAAGCGCTCCGTGAGCTCAATGAAAGCCTTGAGTTGCGAGTGGCCGAACGTACCCGCGAACTGGCTAGTATCAATGAATTGCTGCAGATCGAAATGGCCGAGCGTGAGCAGGCTGAAGAGGCGTTGCGGCACGCGCAGAAAATGGACGCCATTGGGCAGCTCACCGGTGGTATCGCCCATGACTTCAACAACATGCTGACCGGCGTACTGGGTGCGCTGGATCTGATGCAGCGGCGCATTGCCGCTGGCCGTAGCAATGAAATTGATCGCTACATCACGGCCGCCATGACCTCTGCCAATCGGGCTGCAGCCCTTACTCATCGTCTGCTCGCTTTTGCCCGTAGGCAATCGCTGAACAATAGTGCTGTCGATGTCAATCGGATGGTGGCGTCTATGCAGGAACTGTTGGCGCGAACCATCGGGGAAAGCATCGAGTTGCGTATCGAACTGAACGATGGCCTGCAACTGACCAGTACGGATGAGCACCAGTTGGAAAACGCATTGCTCAATCTGGTCATCAATGCCCGGGATGCGATGCCTGATGGGGGGCAGCTGACCGTGTCCAGCGAGCACGTCAGTGTTGAGGGTCGATCGAGCGAGATTTCGGCGGGTGAGTATGTTCGTCTAAGTGTCCGTGATACTGGTTCAGGTATGTCTGACGATGTTCTGGGCCGGGCTTTTGACCCTTTCTTCACGACTAAACCGATTGGGCAGGGCACCGGGCTGGGTTTGTCCATGGTCTACGGTTTTATCAAGCAGACTGGAGGTCACGTTGTGATCGACAGCGCTGAGGGGCAGGGTACGGCGGTGCAGCTTTACTTGCCTTGCCACCACGATGTGAGTGAGCGCAGTCCGGTCGTCATTGATGGGCCGCAAGCGCCGCGCGCAGTCAATGGCGAGTGCGTGCTGGTGGTTGAAGACGAAGAGCCGGTTCGGATGCTGATGGTCGATGTGTTGCAGGAGCTGGGATATTCGACCCTGGAAGCGGCTGACAGCAAGGCCGCATTATCTTACTTGCAGAGCTCGAAGCGCGTTGACTTACTGGTCAGTGATGTGGGGCTGCCGGGGCTGAACGGGCGTCAGTTGGCCGAAATAGCCCGGCAATACAGGCCCGGGTTGCGCGTCCTGTTCGTGACCGGCTATGCACCTGAAGCTCAGGTCCGTGGAGACTTTCTCGGGAGCGGAATGGACATGATGACCAAGCCCTTTACTGTCGATGAGCTGGGATTGCGCGTGCGAACCATGCTTGAGCAGCGTGAGCAAGCCTGATCATTTTGCGGGTTTTGAAGGTTTTGGCTTGGCCTTCGCCTGAGTGGCTCGCAGGTTTTCAAGGGCCAGTTCGGTCTTGATCAGTATCAGTTCCACTACTCGGTTCTGCTGCAATTGGTCAGTCAGTTGCTGGCGAGTGTCCGCACTTTCCTGTTGTGCCGCTCGGGCACGCTCTTCCAGCAGGGCGCAGCGGGTTTCCAATTGTTGGAGCTGTTCAATGGCGCCTGCTACCTGAGCCGCTTTTTTGTCCAATTGATCATTCTGACTGTTCAGTTCACGCTGGGCGCTGCGGTTTTCTGCCAGCAGGCGCTCGTTGTCACGAGTGAGTCGGGTGATTTCTACCTGATGCTGCGTAGCGATCTTCTTCGCCTGACGCAGCTCTGCTTCCTGCTCGTCGTTACGCCGCAGCGATAGCTCACGCTGCTCTTTCGCAGATTCGCGGGCGTCCAGGTTTTTCTCTTCCAGTGAGCGGATTTGTTCATCTTTTTCAGCCAGGCGCGTCGCCGCATCCTGATTGATCTGAGTCAGCCGGGCGTTGTGGGTCTGCTCGATCTGCAGTCGTTCGCGAGTTGCGAGAAGGGTGGCGGCTTGCTCCTTGAGTTGTTCTGTCTTGCGTTCCAGTCGCGTGTTGGTTTCTGCAAGTTGATTCTGGGTCTTCAGTAATTCTTCCTGTTGCAACTGGCAGGTTGCGTCAAAGCGCGACCGTGCGTCGTCTATGGTTTCTTGTGCCTGACCTTGCAGGCGATGGGCAAGGCGGGTAACCAGCCCGGTCAGCTCGTCGCTGATATCAGCCGGGGTTGTACCTGCCCGGTCAGCTGCGTCCAGCTCTCTTAAATGGCGATGAATCGTTGTTTTAGAGCCCGTGTTGCCCATTTCAATACGTACCGAATCGATGCTCGGGTGCTCGCCGCGGGCCATCAATGCCAGGCGCGCCGTCTGTACTAATGCCTTGCTTACGCCGCCCCGGGCCATTTTGATCGCCTTTATTTCATACTGTGGTATGTACCCTGTAATTACATACTAAATTTGAAATTATATCGAATGGAGTTTTATTTCGCAGGAGGGCACGAGCAATGCGAGGCCGCGAAGGTGTCCTGCCTGAGACACCGCCATCGCGGACTCGCGGTGCTAGTGCGCTCCTACAGATCCACTGTTGGCGGTGCGATAGCGCGGCGTCTGAACGAAGCGTCCGTTCCTACAGGTTCAGTGTTTGTCAGATGAAGGCACAACGCCTGGATTTACGGGCATACCATTTCCTTCTATTAATAAGCTGCTGTTATAGAGAAAACCAATCGACTACATCAGGTTTGCCAATGAGCCTGCATAGGTCATTATGCGTAAGCTCTGTTCCATCGAATTAACAACCCCCTAGGAGAACCACCGATGCCTATCATCAACAGCCAGGTAAAACCGTTCAAAGCCACTGCATTCCAGAACGGCTCTTTCGTAGACGTGTCTGAAGCTGACTTCAAAGGCAAATGGTCTGTCGTCTTCTTTTACCCAGCAGACTTCACCTTCGTATGCCCAACCGAACTGGAAGACCTTGCTGACAACTACGCTGACTTCAAAAAGCTCGGCGTTGAAATCTATGGCGTGTCGACTGACACCCACTTTGCCCACGCTGCATGGCACAACACTTCGCCAGCCATTGGCAAAATCCAGTACCCGTTGATCGGTGACCCGACCCACATCCTGTCCCGTAACTTCGACGTACTGATCGAAGAAGCTGGCCTGGCTGACCGCGGTACTTTCGTGATCAACCCTGAAGGTCAGATCAAAATCGTTGAGCTGAACGATGGTGGTGTTGGTCGTGACGCGTCCGAGCTGCTGCGCAAAGTAAAAGCTGCCCAATACGTCGCTGCTCACCCAGGTGAAGTCTGCCCGGCTAAATGGAAAGAAGGCGAAGCCACTCTGGCTCCATCTTTGGACCTGGTCGGCAAGATCTAAGCCGCATGCATCGGCTGGGGGCGCTGAGCTCTTGAGCAAGTAAACCGCATCGCCCCTAAAAAACGCCCGGGCGACCATCGCCTGGGCGTTGTTTTTTCTACTACAGCAAAAAGGAATCGCCCGCATGTTGGACGCCAATCTTAAAGCCCAGCTGAAATCCTACCTGGAACGGCTTACCCGTCCGGTGGAGATCGTCGCGTCCCTCGATGACGGCGCGAAATCCCAGGAAATGCTGGCGTTGCTCAACGACGTGATCAGCGTCTCGAAAGACATTACGCTCAACGACAGCGGCACCGACGCGCGTACTCCGTCGTTCTCGCTCAATAGCCCGGGACAAGACATCAGCCTGCGTTTCGCCGGTATCCCGATGGGCCACGAATTCACCTCGCTGGTATTGGCGCTGTTGCAGGTAGGCGGCTATCCATCCAAGGCCAGTGCGGACACTATCGAGCAAATTCGCGCTCTTGAAGGCGATTTCACGTTCGAAACCTATTTCTCCCAGTCTTGCCAGAACTGCCCGGATGTCGTCCAGGCACTTAATCTGATGGCTGTGCTCAACCCTAATATCAAGCACGTCGCTATCGATGGCGCGCTGTTCCAGGACGAAGTCACTGATCGCCACATCATGTCGGTGCCAAGCATCTACCTGAACGGCGAGCTGTTCGGTCAGGGCCGCATGGGCCTGGAAGAAATTCTGGCCAAGATCGACACCGGTGCCGGTGATCGTCAGGCACAGAAGCTCAACAGCAAAGATGCTTTCGACGTGTTGGTCGTTGGCGGTGGCCCGGCCGGTTCTGCAGCGGCTGTCTATGCAGCCCGTAAAGGTATTCGTACCGGCGTGGCGGCGGAGCGTTTCGGTGGTCAGGTGCTGGACACCATGGCGATCGAGAACTTCATTTCCGTGCAACACACTGAAGGTCCAAAGCTCGCCGTTGCTCTAGAAGAGCACGTCAAGCAATACGAAGTGGACATCATGAACCTGCAGCGTGCTGACCAGTTGATTGCTGGTAAAGACGGCGCATTGCATGAAGTGAAGTTTGCAAGCGGGGCAAGCCTCAAGGCCAAGACCCTGATCCTTGCTACTGGCGCACGCTGGAGGGAGATGAACGTTCCTGGCGAACAGCAATATCGCAACAAGGGTGTTGCTTACTGCCCGCACTGCGACGGTCCACTGTTCAAAGGCAAGCGCGTCGCGGTCATCGGCGGCGGTAACTCGGGCGTTGAAGCGGCCATCGACCTCGCGGGTATCGTGGCTCACGTCACACTGCTGGAGTTTGATGTGCAGTTGCGTGCTGACGCGGTGTTGCAACGCAAGCTGACCAGCTTGCCGAACGTTACGGTCATCACCAATGCGCAGACCACTGAAGTCACTGGTGACGAGCAGAAGGTCAACGGCTTGCGTTACAAGAACCGTGTGAATGGTGAAGAAGTCACGGTGGAGCTGGAAGGTATCTTCGTGCAGATTGGTCTGCTGCCTAACACCGATTGGCTCAAAGGCAGTATCGAGCTGTCGCCACGCGGTGAAATCGTTGTGGATTCACGTGGCGAAACGTCCATTCCCGGGATCTTCGCTGCAGGTGACGTCACTACCACGCCTTACAAGCAGATCATCATTGCTTTGGGGGAGGGCGCCAAAGCCTCACTCAGCGCTTTTGATCACTTGATCCGGACCTCCGCACCGGCCTAAGCAAATCTTCAGGCGATAAAAAAGGGCCTCATGAACATTCATGAGGCCCTTTTTGCTTTTAGCTTACAGCGGTGTTGGCTGGATGATTTCTACCCAGTAGCCATCCGGGTCCTTGATGAACGCCAGGCTGTTCATACGGCCGTCAGCCAGGCGCTTCTGGAAGTCCACGCCCAGTGCTTCAAAACGTTCGCAGGCAACATGCACGTCCGGCACGGAAATGCAGATGTGACCGAAGCCGCGAGGATCGGCGTTGCCGTTGTGGTAGGCGAACGCCGGGTCTTTTTCGGTGCCATGGTTGTGCGTCAGCTCGAGGATGCCCGGGATCGATTTCATCCATACGTTACGAGCAGCGTCGTCTGCCGGAATCTGGCTTTTGTCCACCAGCGCCAGGAAGTACAGGCTGAATTCGGCTTCAGCAAAATCGCGCTTTTCAACCAGACTGAAACCCAACACCCGGGTGTAGAAGTCCAGTGAAGCGGTGATGTCCTTGACCCTCAGCATGGTGTGATTGAACACGAATTGCCGGGTCGCAGCTTCCGGCTCTGCGGTCACGCCAGGGAAGGTATTAAGGTCTTGCAGGCTCATGGATATCTCCGGTTGAGGTCTTCTGTATGCACAAATGATACGGGCCACCCGCGTCGAAGCCAAACCTGTGTGGCAAATGAAGTGCGCCGGGCCTTGTTACTGAGGAGCCGGGCGGGCAGACTTCATCGTTTATGCACTCGGTAATGGCTTTTATGGACTTCGGTGACGCCGCTCATGATTGACCCGCGATACAGATATTCATTCATTGGTTTTTGCCTGGTACTGATTGCTGG
This sequence comes from Pseudomonas sp. ICMP 561, assembly GCF_002699985.1. Classification (GTDB taxonomy): domain Bacteria; phylum Pseudomonadota; class Gammaproteobacteria; order Pseudomonadales; family Pseudomonadaceae; genus Aquipseudomonas; species Aquipseudomonas quasicaspiana. The sequence goes on from NZ_LKBT01000021.1 coordinate 40,322, forward strand.
TGCCGCTCATGCGAGTGACGCGGTGATCCTATGGCCCAGCGGATGGGAGGTCGAAGACCTTAGCGCAGGGCAGTCCGATTCAGTTCAGCCTTCACTACAGTCCCGGCAGCGGGCTGCCAAAAATGATCAGGCAGGCAATCCAGTGATGGTGATGGAACTTACGCAGTCGCGTCTGGCGTCAGGTCACCAGGTCAATGTAGAGGGCGTATTGCTGGAGATGCGCAAGGCCGTGCAGGTCAATTTTGCCCGCAGCGGTTTCCAGAGTGTGTGTACCCGAGTGCGTGCCACGGAGCTGAGCAAAATTCCGGCAGTTGAGACGACGTGTACGATTACCCAGAACGGAGTGCACGTCATGACCCAGACGCTGGTAGCAGCGGCGACAGCCAATACCGCGTGGTCGCTGTCTTACGCCGGTTCTGCGGCCGGCTACGCGGAGACGAAGGACGAGGCCTTACAGATCCGCAGCACGCTGCGCCTGGACGGTGCGCAATGATCGCGGAACACGAATTTCAGGCAAAAAGAAGCCCGCCGAAGCGGGCATTGGGGCGCTAATCCTTTAGCAGCCTCTATCTTGGGATAGTGCCTGTGAAAAAATCGTGAATCTCGTGAGAAAAATCTGGAACGCTCGTACTTATAAATATCGGAATAGTCTGACAAGTTCGTATGATAAAACTCGTCGTTATTAGCAATGATTGACGATTCCCTTTAGCGGTTATGGCTCAATCATTATTGGTGATACCTGGGGTATATAAATAGATATCGCTGCCCGAGGCATTAACTGTAGTGGATGTCGTGACCGCGGCGAGGGTGGTCGAACTTTATTGAACGATATTGAACCGCGGTCCGGTATGAAGAAAGCGGTTAATGCGGAAGAATTATATCTGACGCCAGAGAGTTGTCACTCCGATAAAAAAGCCCTGCTGTGCAGGGCTTTTTTATGCAACGAACTTGATTAAGCACGAAGCCATGAGTCGACGGTATCTACGCCGTATTGCTCTTTCCAGGATTTCAGACCGCGGTGGTTACCACCTTTGGTCTCGATCAGTTCGCCGGTATGCGGGTTCTGATAAACCTTTACGACGCGTGCGCGACGGCGCTTTGGCCCTGCGGCTGCCGGCAGGGACGAAGAGCCTTTAGGGTCGAGGATCGTGATGATATCGCGTAGCCCCTTGTCGTAGGTCCTCATCAAAGCCTGGAGCTTCTGTTCGAACTCGATCTCCTTCTTCAGGCCCGCATCATTCTTCAAGGACTCCAACTGAGCCAGCTGTTCCTGAAGGGCTTTTTCTGCTGCGCGAAACTCTGCAAGTCTGGACAAATAACATACTCCAACGGTGAGTGGCTGTTACCAGCGTCACAAAACGATATGACAAGAACTAGGGCTCACACGCGTATTCGATCCTCCGTTGGGGAATCCAAAGCGCGTTTTTGTCCTGATGAAAATGGGAGCTTCCTGTCGCTTTCGTTTTGATGAAAAAAGGTAGTTGTAATCTGTAGCGGGTAAATCATGCACTTTTTTTTTGACTTAGAAAATAGTTTTGATGCGATTAACCAGGCGCATGGATGATTACAGTTGGTCGCGACGCTACTCATGTTGTCTTATCTGATGAAGTCGGCTGTAAGTTATTTCTGATATTAGACGGCCACAGAAATAGACCGGCTTTATCGTCAAAACGGGTCTCGAGGCGACAGTTTCTGCTATAGCCCCTGCTGCAGCGCGGGGTCGTCGGGGTTCTGCTGTTCAAGCCCGGCTTGCAGTACCTGAACGTTTTGCAATTGTCCGGTTTCCTTCCAGTATCGAATCAATAAAATCCGTGCCTTGCGGTTGGCTGGCTGACGCTGGAGGATTTCAGCCAATTGTTTCTGTGCTGCCTCTACCTGTTCCAGGTCGTGAAGCGCCACGGCCAGATCGTAGCGATAGTCGGTGTTGTCAGGTTCCAGCTCAACAGCCTTGGCCAGTGCCAGCAAGGCATATTCGGTTTGGTCGTGCACCAGCAGCCACATACCCAAGGCATGCTGAAGCCTTGAGGAGTGCGGGTGTTGCGCCAGTAGTTGTGCAAGCAACTGACGTGCGCGCTCGGCTTGCCCTTGCTGGTCGAGTTGATCGAGGTAGGCAATGGCCACATCCAGATTTTTCGGCTCGGCGTCCATTGCGGCCTTCAACACTGAGAGCGCAGTAGTCTTTTCACCGCTGTGTGTCAGTAAACGAGCCAGTTGCAGTTGGTTCGTGCCCGTGGCGGGCTGCGCTTTGAGGCTGGCCGTGCAGAGGTCGACGCTGTGTTGCAAGGCTGCGAAGTACAGGCCGAGTTCGTCGGGAGACAAGTCGAGCAAGGCCATGGTCGCAGCCAGACGAACCGCCGCCTCGGGGTCTTCAAGCAATGGCCCCAGCAAGATACTGCGCTTGCCGTCGGGGAGCATTTTTGTGGTGACTTCAATCGCTGCCTGACGGATGAGGACTGAGTCGCTCTGCAGGGCGGCATCCAGCAGTTTAAGTGCCTGGGGGCTCGGGTAGTTGGCGAGCTCGGCCAGCAGGCTAGCGCGACGAATATCGGAAAGGTCGTTGCGGGCAAGGTGTTGGTAGAGGACCCTTGCAGCGCCAGGTTTTCCGTTATGCGCCAGTTCCAGGGCTTCACCGTAAGTCTGGCTGAGCACCGGGGGAGCAGGCGGGACGGACCATTGGCGTGTCAGGTAAACGACGCCGATCAGCGCAATCAGGATTAATCCGGCGATTAGTGCTATGCGGCGGCGGGCCGATGTTTTTGAAAAAAAGCCTCGAACAGGCATGAGAGTACCGATATCCATTTCTTTACGGCTTGCAGCTTCGTGGAGGGATGGCTTGGTGTCAAACGATGTATGTTGAGTGACCGGTATCTATAGCTCTTCCATTTAGTGATTTATGTGTACATATCCGTTATCGCGTTATTGGCCTTTATTGGTTGCGCCCTTACGGCGCCTCACTTTTGAACATCCGGAAGCCGGCCCAGACAAAAGTAAGCAAAACGCTCTTGCCCCATCACTCGGCACCTCGCTGGTGCTCGGTGTACCCGCCCGCAGATCCTGAACCGTGGGCCGCCGCAATGGGCCATCCATGGCCCGGTGCGGCTAACCCGGCGTCCTGCCGGGTTGCCCACGGTTCAGAATCTGCGTTCGGCCAGCGTGATTTAACGGGGCGCCCAAAATCAAAAGCGCGGCGGCCTGACAGCCGACCTGATTTGTGAACTTTCCGGGCTTCTGTAGGAGCTGCCGAAGGCTGCGATGCGGTGTGTCAGACGACGAATGTGTTGGTTGTGGTGACGTCTCGCGAACAAGTTCGCTCCTACCGATCCGAGGTGAAATCGCTGCTTTTGATCTGCTTTTGATCTTAAGCGCCCCGTTAAACCACGACGGCCGGAATTCGATATTGCTGCGTGGGGCAAACCGGCAGGGATGCCGGTTTAGCCGCCTCAGGCCATGGATGGCCGGTGGCGGCGGCCCCACGCAGCAATGTCGGATTACGGGCATGCCGAGCCCAGGCGAGGGACCGAGTGGTGGGGCAAGAGCGTTTTGCTTACTTTTGTCTGGGCCGGCTTCCGGATCTATCAAAAGTGAGGCGCCGTAAGGGCGCAACCAATAGAAGCCAATAACGCGGTAACGGATATGTACCCAAGAATAACCAAACGCCAGACACCCAAAAGCCCCAGGAGCGGGGCTTTTTGGTTTAAGCATTCAATCCATCAAGCCTGTGGCTGCCAGCCTCCGCCCAGTGCTTTATAGATAGCGACGATGCCGTGATATAGCTCAATCTCGGCCTGAGCCTGCGAGTCCTCGGCCGCCAGACGCTCGCGTTCTGCGTCCAGCAGCACCAGGAAGTCTGCGGTGCCTTCCCGATACTGAATCGAGGCAAGATTAGCCGCAGCGCGGCTCGCTTCACTTTGACGAATCAACGAGACCAGGCGTTGTTGACGTTTGTCATAGTCGCTAAATGCGTTCTCCGACTCCTCCAGCGCCAACAACACCTGCTGCTCATAATTCGCCAACGCGCCTTCAGCATCGGCATCGGCGCCACGAATCCGTGCCCGCACGCTCCCCAGATCAAACGCAGCCCAGGAAATGCTTGGCCCCAGCGACCAGGCTCTGGCGGCTGACGAACCGATTTGCGATCCCCGGCCAGCGGTGAAACCCAGAAAACCACTCAGGCTGACGCGCGGGAACAAATCAGCCGTCGCCACACCAATACGCGCAGTGGAGGAGGCCAGCTGACGTTCAGCGGCGCGAATGTCCGGGCGCTGACGCAACACCTGCGTCGGGTCACCAATAGGCAGCGCCTTGGCAATCGCCGGCAGTTTCGCCGGGCTCAGGTCGACACTCAGGCTTTCCGGACGCTCACCCAGCAACGTTGCAATGCGGTTACGCTGACGCACCTGTTCGGCCTGTAATTGCGGAACCGAGGCTTCGACGGCGGCAAGACGCGCATCGGCACGCATGACATCCAGCTCGTTGCCTACCCCGGCGTCACGCAGTTGTGCCGTAACTCCGCGGGATTCCTGCTGGTTTTTCAGGTTTTCCCGAGCAATGGCCTCACGCAATTGCGCACCACGCAACTGCCCATAGGCGTCGACCACTTCGGCCGTCAGCGTGACCTGAAGCTGGTACAGATTGGCTTCGGCAACGTCCTGATCGGCTTCGCTGGCTTCCAGCTCACGCTGAATGCGGCCGAACAAATCGAGCTCCCAAGCCATGTCCAGGCCCAGATCGTAACGTTCACTGCTGACCCGGCGTTCAGTGATGCCTGGCTGCTGGCCTTTGCCCAGGTCACTGCTGACCCGGCTGGTAACAACAGGCATGGCGTCATTGCTGACGTCGTCGCGGATTGCCCGAGCCGCTTTGAGGCGGGCGAAGGCGACACGTAGTTCGCGGTTGTCATTCAACGATTTGGCGACCAACTGGTTCAAGGTTGGATCTTCAAACTGCTGCCACCAGATGGTTTCCTGATGACTGCGGTCAAACTTGTCCTGGGTCGCCGAAGCGACCTTGGCAGCGGCGGTGTCGGGAGCCTTGTAGTCAGGGCCGACAGCGCACGCCGCCAGCGCCAGAACCAGCAGGCTGGGCATGAACAGCTTTAACGAATTCATTAATGCGCCTCCGGGTTCAGGTTTTGCAGGCGTTGTACCTTGGCCGCCTTGCGGGCCTCTTTGCGCTCGACATAGTTACGAATCAGCACGTAGAACACCGGCGTCAGCAGCAGGCCGAAGAAGGTGACCCCGAGCATCCCCGAGAACACCGCTACACCCATGGCGTGACGCATTTCTGCACCGGCACCGCTGGAGAACACCAGAGGCACAACCCCCATGATGAACGCGAAGGACGTCATCAGAATCGGACGCAGACGCAGGCGGCACGCTTCCAGTACGGCTTCCAGCGGCGACATGCCTTCGGTTTGCTTGTCCTTGGCGAACTCGACGATAAGAATCGCGTTCTTACAGGCCAGTCCCACCAGAACAATCAGTCCGATCTGGGTAAAGATGTTGTTATCGCTACCCGACAGAATCACCCCGGTGATGGCCGACAGCAATGTCATCGGTACGATCAGGATCACCGCCAGTGGCAGGCTCCAGCTTTCATACTGAGCAGCCAGTACCAGGAAGGCCAACAGTACGCACAGCGGGAACACCAGCAGTGCTGTATTGCCGGACAGGATTTGCTGATACGTGATCTCGGTCCACTCGTAGGTCATACCGTTAGGCAGTTCGTCCTTGAGCAGTTTTTCCACGGCGGTCTGAGCCTGACCCGAGCTGTAACCCGGAGCCGCAGCGCCGTTGATCTCGGCGGTGATGAAGCCGTTGTAGTGCATGACTCGATCCGGCCCTGCGGTGTCGCTGACCTTGATGAAGGTTGCCAGCGGAATCATTTCGCCCAGATTGTTGCGCACCTTGAGCTGACCAATCTGATCGGCGTCCTGGCGGAACTGTTGTTCAGCCTGAACGTTGACCTGATAAGTACGGCCGAAACGGTTGAAATCGTTGGCGTACAGCGAGCCCAGGTAAACCTGCAGCGTGTCGAAGATATCGCTGATCGCCACGCCGTGGGTCTTGGCTTTTTCACGGTCGATGGCAGCATCGACCTGCGGTACGTTCACGGTGTAACTGGTGAACAGCCCGGCCAGTTCCGGCACGCTGTGGCTCTTGGCGATGATGTTCATCGTCTCTTTATAGAGCTCGTCGTAACCCAGGTTGCCACGGTCTTCGATCTGCAGGCGGAAGCCGCCGATGGTGCCCAGACCTTGTACGGGTGGCGGCGGGAAGATCGCCATGTAGGCATCCTGAATTTCGCCGAACTTGCCGTTCAGTGCACCCGCGATGGCGCCTGCCGAAAGGCTGGCGTCTTTGCGATCCTCAAAAGGTTTTAGGGTCACGAACACGATGCCAGCGTTCGGGCTGTTGGTGAAGCCGTTGATGGACAGGCCCGGGAACGCTACCGCACTTTCCACGCCGTCCTGCTTGAGGGCGATGTCGGACATGCGTTTGATGACGTCTTCGGTACGGTCCAGGCTGGCAGCGTCCGGCAACTGGGCGAAAGCTACCAGGTACTGTTTGTCCTGCGGCGGTACGAAACCGGTCGGTGTGGTGGCGAAACCGAAGTAAGTCAGCACCATCAGGCCGCCGTACAGCACCAGTGCAATGCCGCTGCTGCGAATTACACGCCCGACAATCCCCACGTAGCTATTACTGGCGCGTTCAAACACACGGTTGAACGGGCGGAACAGCCAACTCCCGAACATTTTGTCGAGGCCACGTGAGAAGCGATCCTTGGGCGCGTCGTGAGCCTTGAGCAACACGGCGGACAACGCCGGTGAAAGGGTCAGCGAGTTGAAGGCCGAAATCACCGTGGAAATCGCGATCGTCAGGGCAAACTGTTTGTAAAACTGCCCCGTCAATCCGGAGATGAACGCAGCCGGGATGAATACCGCACAGAGCACCAGCGCCGTGGCGATGATGGGTCCTGTCACTTCTTTCATGGCCCGTTTGGTGGCTTCAACGGGGTTCAGTCCGAGTCCGATGTTCCGTTCGACGTTTTCCACTACTACGATGGCGTCGTCGACCACGATACCGATGGCCAGCACGAGTCCGAAAAGCGATAGCGCGTTGAGCGAGAAGCCGAACATGTGCATGACGGCGAATGTACCGATCAATGACACTGGCACAGCTGCCAATGGAATGATCGAGGCCCGCCAGGTTTGCAAGAACAGGATGACCACCAGCACAACCAGGATCAACGCTTCGAACAGCGTATGAATAACCGCTTCAATCGAGCCGCGAACAAAGATTGTCGGGTCGTAAACGATGCTGAAATCCATGCCTTCCGGGAAGTTCTGTTTCAGCTCCGTCATCTTCGCCCGAACTTCGTTGGAGATGTCGATGGCGTTGGAGCCAGGGCGCTGGAAGATCGGGATCGCCACTGCAGGCTGGTTATCAAGCAATGAGCGCAAGGCGTACTGGTTGGAACCCAGCTCGACACGGGCGACATCGCGCAGACGAGTGATCTCGCCGTCAGCTCCGGAGCGAATCACGATGTTTTCGAATTCTTCTTCGCTGACCAGGCGGCCCTGGGTGTTGACCGACATCTGGAAGCTGGTAGCACTAGGCGAGGGCGGCGCGCCCAACTGACCCGCAGCGACCTGACGGTTCTGTTCGCGAATAGCGTTCACAACGTCGGTCGCGGTCAGATTGCGCGAGGCGGTCTTGTTTGGATCCAGCCAGACCCGCAGCGAATAGTCGCCCATACCAAACAACTGCACGTCACCGACACCGCCAAGGCGCGCCAGCTCATCCTTGATGTTAAGGATCGCGTAGTTGGACAGGTACAGCATGTCGTAGCGTTTATCCGGCGAGGTCAGGTGGACCACCATCGTCAGATCGGGCGACGCCTTGTCCACGGTGATACCGATGCGCGTCACTTCTTCAGGCAGTTTCGGTTCGGTCCGGGTGACCCGGTTCTGAACCTGTACCTGCGCGTTGTCCAGGTCAGTGCCCAGTGCGAAAGTGATGGTCAGGGTGATCTTGCCGTCAGCGGTGGATTGCGAGGACATGTACAGCATGTTCTCGACGCCGGTGATGGCCTGTTCCAGCGGAGCGGCTACGGTTTCGCCGATGACCTTTGGGTTGGCGCCCGGGAAGTTGGCGCGAACGACGACGGTAGGTGGCACAACTTCGGGGTATTCACTGATCGGCAACTGGAACAGCGAGATGGAGCCTGCGATCAGAATCAACAGCGACAGTACTGCCGCGAAGATCGGACGCGAAATAAAGAATTGAGAGAAGTTCATCAGTGGTTTCCCTTAACCGCGTGGCGCGGAGATGCCGGCAACCTTTTCAGGTGCTTTAGGCTTCACTTGCGGCAGGTTGCTGGCTTCCAGAGCCTGGCGTTGTTTGAGCAGTGCAGCGAGCGTCTCGGCGCTGGCCATCGGGGTCTCTTCCGGTGTGACCGGTTGACCGGGGCGGACGCGTTGCAGGCCCTTGACCACGATGGTGTCGTCTTTGCTCAGGCCGCTGCGTACGATTCGCAGGCCTTCGACTTTCGGACCCAGTTCGACTGTGCGATACGTCGGCTTGTTGTCCTGACCCATGACCAGTACGAATTTCTTGCCGAGGTCGGTGCCCACCGCTTCGTCATTGATCAGCACCGCTGAGTAAACGCCGCTGCCCACCAGCTTGACCCGTGCGTACAGGCCTGGAGTGAAGCTGCCATCGCTGTTGTCGAACACAGCGCGACCACGAATGGTGCCGGTCCGCGGGTTGACCTGGTTGTCGACAAAGTTCATCTGGCCCTGATGCGGGTTACCCACTTCATTGGAAAGACCCAAGTACACCGGGGTGGCCTGGCCACGTTGGCCTTTGCGCGCCAGCTCGGTGTATTTAAGGAAGACACGCTCGTCAGCGTCGAAGTAGGCGTAGACCTTGTCGGTGGAAACCACACTGGTCAGCGGGGTGACATCAGCGGTGACGATGTTACCGGCAGTGATTTCGGCGCGGCTGACACGGCCACTGATCGGCGATGTCACGCGGGTAAAACTCAGGTTCAGTTTTGCCAGATCCAGTTGCGCCTGAATGGCGGCTACCCCGGCGCGGGCTTCCTGTGCGGTGGTGGTACGCGAGTCGGCCAGTTCGGCGGAAATGGCATTGTTGGTACGCAGGCGTTCGCCGCGCTGGGCTTCGTTGTCACTGCGGTTTGCAGTAGCGCGAGCCTGTTGCAGCTGAGCTTCGAGGCGGCGAACTTCAGACTGGAAAGGGCGAGGGTCGATCTGGAACAGCACATCGCCTTTCTTGACCAGTGCGCCATCAGTGAAAGCCACTGAGTCGATCTGGCCGGAAACCCGCGGGCGGATTTCAACAGTTTCCGGTGCTTCGAGGCGTCCGGTGAATTCATCCCATTCGTTGACGGGTTGCTCCAGCACTTTCGCCACGCTGACTTTAGCGGCAGCAGGCGCGACCGTCGCTTCAGGTGCTCCGCCGCAAGCGCTGATCACCACCAACGCCAACGCGGCGAGAGGGAAGCGCAATTGATTGAATTTCTGAGCCATGGGAATGTCCGCCGGAATATTAAGATGGGCGGATTCTGTTCTTGAGGGTTGTATTGCACGAATCGAATGAAACAAAAGTTAATATCATTCGGAATGATATTGAGTATGTCTCTGCCAGTAATAATCCGATGGTTTGCGGAGTTGCGCAGAATCCTGTGGGAGCAGAGCTTGCTCGCGATAAGGCTGGACGCGATTCACTTTGGACCGCCTCCAGCCTTATCGCGAGCAAGCTCTGCTCCCACAGATCCTCATTCGCAGATAAATAGCGCAGTATCACTAATCAACTAAAAATCATAAGCCAGCTTGGTGTACCAGTAACCGCCACCCGGGTAGAACGGCGGGTTGCCATAAGGTGCCAGACCAAGGTTGCTGTAAACAGCGTTTTTCGACGGCCGCACATCAAAGATGTTGGTGCCGCCAATGCTCACCGTCAGTTGGTCAATAAAGGTGTAGCTGATATCCAGATCGGTAATCCATTTGGCCCCAAAACTCCGGTCGCCTCCTGGGTTGACGGCCAGTGTCTTGACGGCCCCGTAGCGGCTGGTCTGCAGGTTGACCGCCAGGTCTTCGACTTTCCAGTTGGCACCCAGAATCCATTTGGTTTTGGGTGAGGCTTCGGTCAGGTCGCCTTCGCGGTCCCGGCCTACCAGTGTTACGCCGGAGTTGGCCAGAGCGGCGGGGGTGTCGGTAACCCCCTCTATAGTGGTCTTGTTCCAGTTGAACCCCAGGCTCCAGCGCACATCACCCCAGCCATTCAATGGCGTGGTGTGGTCAGCAACGATATCCAGTCCCCGTGTGCGGGTGTCGAACGCGTTGGTGTAATAGTTGACCCAGGTTCCCGAAGGAACGCCTTGAGCGGCGAGAATGCCATTGATAACGCCATTACCCTGATCATAAATGTTGCTGGTCAGGGCAATGCGGTCATCAATGTCGATCAGGTAGGCATCGGCCGTGACGCTGGTGCGTGGTGCCGGTTGCCAGGTCAAACCCAGGCCAAGGTTGCGCGATTTTTCAGGCTTCAGATCATCGCCGCCCAAGGCTTTGGCCAGGTTGCTGCCTGACGGAGTAAGCCGGGTCACGGCGGGTACAACGTTACCGTTCACGTCGACGGCGACCCGGTTGTCTGCAACCGTATAACCGATCTGGGTCAGGGAGGGCGCCCGGAAACCGGTGCCGACCGTGCCCCTTACAGCGACCGAATCGGTCAGTTCATAGCGGGAGTTCACTTTCAGGCCGAAGGTGTTGCCTGAATCATCGTCGTAATGTTCAACCCGTCCTGCGACGTCCAGAAACCAGCGATCGGTCAGATCAAAGCCCAGATCCAGGTAACCCGCGTAGTTGTTGCGAATCAGGTTGACCTCATCCTCCGGACGAATAGTGACTGCCGCTTGCGCGCCCGATGCAGCTGGATAGGTGCCCGTGATATAAGCCTCGGGATCCCCGGCAAAGGTGCTGAAACGTTCCCAGCGATGTTCCAGGCCTGCCGATACCTGAACCGGGGAGGTCAGCTGGAACAGGCTGTCATAGCGACGCGTAAAGTCCAGATTGTTGACCCATTGCTCAAAGCGAAACGTCGCCAGGTTGTCGAATCGGGTGGGCGACGCGGTGCCCAGTGACGGGTTGATATTCAGGTCGCTGGAGTGATGAACGTTGTTGCGCCCGTAAGTGGTGCTCAGGTCCCAGTTCCAGTCAGCCACTTCGCCCTTGCCACCGAACAGGAACTGGTAATCCGTGTCCTTGATGTTGTTCAGCGGGTAGTAACCGTCGGGGAATACTTCCGGTACTGCTGCGGTGCCGGTGGGCAAGCGGAAGTAATTGGCAGCCTCGGCGTCACGCTCACCGTAAGTTGTGAAGGAATACAGCGTCAGGTCTTCCAGGGGCAGTTCGGCGTTGTAGGCCAGGTTGAAGGCCTTGAGATCCGGATCGCCGTTTTTGATCGCGACCCGATCCCAGGCCGCCTCTTTTACCGGGTCGCTGAACGCGCGAACGCTGCTGTCAGCCTTGTTGTTCCAGGACGCCTCGCCACGTTTGCGAGCGTCGGCAGAAAAGTGGAAAAAGCCTTCTTCACCGAGGGTGAAGCCCTGGTCGCCAGCAATCTTGATGGTTTCCCCGGCTCCGGAGAACAGCTTGCCGTAGGTGGTTTCATAGTGTCCGCCAGAATCACCGGATTTGAGAATGATGTTGATCACCCCGGCGACTGCATCGGAACCGTACTGAGCCGCAGCGCTGTCTTTGAGCACTTCGATGTGGTCCACGGCGCTGACCGGGATCAGGTCGATATCCACCGCATTGGCACCGCTGTTATCGATAGAGCCGCGCTGGCCTGTTGCGCCGTTGTGGCGGCGCTTGCCGTTAACCAGTACCAGTGTGTAGGCGGGGCCAAGGCTGCGGTTGCTCAATGGCCGGGTGACCGAGTTATAGCCCGCAATGTTGGTGCCGAAGTTGAAAGAGGGCAGCAGTTTCGCAATGGCTTCCGAAAGCTCAGCGCGACCGGTCTTGAGTAATTGCTCGCTATTGATGATGTCGATAGGCGCCGGGCTGTCCGCCACTGTTCGTTGTTGCCCGCGTACGCCGGTGGAGATCACTGTCACTGTACTGAGCCTGGACTCATCGTCGGCGGCATCGGCCACTGGCGAGAATACCCCCAGCAACAGAGCAGCGGCGAGTGTTAAAAGCGGATACGTTTTGGCAGCGCTTGCTGCGAGCGTCGTTGTCATGTCGGGCGGTGTCCATTGAACTGGCACTGGCCCGTGGCGAGGGTGCAGATGAGTTGGCCTGATAGAAAGGTGTGAAAGCTGGAACGATGTCGTCTGCACTGGATAGTATTTGCATAATAAAATCGTTGGAAATGCTTTTTTGGAATATTGATATTATTCTTTATCGGCATTTTATAAAGAAAATATATGAAAGTAATTGATGAAATTGCGATGCGTATAACAGCGCTCTACCTAATACTCCCGCGCATGGGCAGCAGCACCCTGATTGTAAATATTCGAGGTGGCACATAGCCATTCGTCGATAAAGATCAATAAAAATCGAAATCCAGCCGAAACATAATCAAGCCGCGCAACTTTTTACAGAATCCGCGAGTCGGAGCTGTAACCTGAATGATGTCTCATGGCCAGCATTTTAGTTAGCTTGTGAAATAATCGTTCGAAGTGCGCTTCAAGGGGCCAAAGAAGTCCCTGATTGTTTAGAGAAACGGATCGTTCTCACCCCCATCAAGAAAATATTGCCCATCAGGGCTGTGAGAATCTTCATGAACATCCTTGCACCTGCCGTGTACCTGTCCAGCCGTTTACGTTTTCCCGCAAAATTCGCCTTACTTGCATTAATAGTCCTCATTCCCTTGTCGCTGCTGGGTGGCCGAATCGTCAGTCAGATCAATGCCAGCATTGATGGTGTGCATTCCGAACAGGTGGGGCAGCGCTATTTGATGGACGTCACCCCGGTGCTTCGTCTATCGATGATGCAACGTGCGCTTACCAATCGCTTGCTGAGTGGCGACCCGACGGTTCAGGCTGATTTCTCGGCCAACCAGGCGAAGCTGCTGGATGCTTTTTCAAAGCTTGATTCCACTGACCGTCAATACAATATGGCGCTGGAAACCGGCGACCGCGTGCAACGTTTGCGCGCCGGGGCTCAGCGGCTCATCGATCAGGCCAGGCCGGGTGCCAACCCAGGGAAGGCATTCGATGACTGGAATGACCAGCTTGTTCAGACGCTGAACTTCATCTATTTCGTCTCTGCCACTTCCGGCATGGTCCTGGATGAGGATTACGCTTCGCTGTTCATGATCGACCAGAGCACAATCAGGCTACCTCGCCAGATCAACGTAGTGGGACAACTACGGGGCTTGTCCAGCGGTCTGCGCAACGGGCAACCGTTGACTGACGGCACACGTTCTACGCTGCAGTCACTGCTGAAGCTTGAAGCGCAGATCCGCATAGAACTGCAACAGAGCCTCAATCTGTTGCGTCGCAAGGAACCCGCTCTGGCTGACCGGATTCAACTCCCTGTGACCAACGCATTGGTGAATCTGGACAGTTTCCGTAATGACCTTGATTCGCTGATCGCTTCGACCAGCGACACCATCAGTGGCGTGCAGGACCTGCCAGCAAAAGGCAACGCTGTAGTGGCCGATTTGTACAAGGCCCAGGACATGCTGCAGGATTCTCTGTCGGCTTTGCTGGATCAGCGTATCGAAGAGAAGTCAGGCGAAAGAATGCTGATTCTGGGCGCATTGGCGTTCATGGGGCTGTTGCTGATTTACGGTTTCAGCGGAATCTACAGTTCCATGCGCCGGGCGATCGATAGCTTGCTGAGCGCTACCCAACTGATTGCGCAAGGCGATCTCACGGCCCGCGCAAAAGTGCAGGGCAAAGATGAGATGGCGGACATTGGCAATGGCCTCAACCATATGGCACAGGCATTCAGCACATCGCTGACTCAGGTTGAACAAAGCTCACAATCCGTATCGGACGCAGCTCAACGCCTCGGATTGTCAATCGAGCGAGCAAGACACTCAATGACCTCCCAGCAGGGTGAGACCGAACAGGTTGCCACGGCCATCAATGAAATGACCGCGAGTGTTGCGGATGTTGCGCAGAACACCGAGGGCGCCGCACGTGCCGCCGAGCAAGCCAGCCAGGCGTCAAGCACAGGTCTTGCAGTCATGCGCGACACCCGACTGACCGTTGAAGAACTGGCCAGTGAAGTTGAAGTCAGCGCCGAGAAGGTCTCTGCGCTGGCCGTGCACAGCCAGGAAATCGGCGGCGTGATCGAGGTTATCCGCAACATCGCCGATCAAACCAACCTGTTGGCGCTGAATGCTGCCATCGAAGCTGCCCGTGCAGGGGAGCAGGGCCGTGGCTTCGCGGTGGTTGCTGATGAAGTTCGGACCCTGGCTTCACGCACGCAGAATTCGACAGAAGAAATCCGCCGGATTATCCAGGAGTTGCAACTGGCGACAACCGCGGCGGTGGAGCAAATGAAAGCCGGCAGGCACCGGGCGCAGGATTGTATTGCCTCTGCAGATCAGGCAGCGGCCAGCCTTGATGAAATCAACGAGGGTGTCGAGCGGATTGTCGGGATGAATACCCAGATCGCCAGTGCGGCTGTACAGCAGCATGCGGTATCTGAAGACATCAACCGTAACGTCACCGAAATTCGCAACGGGAGCGAAGCGCTCAGGGAAGAGATAGAAGATAACGCCGTCACTGCCAACGAGCTGTCGACGTTGGCAGGTGAGCTACGAATGGTGGTGTCACGTTTCAAGATGTAGAACGTGGCTGACAACACTCATCTCATGACGTGTGAACGGAGCGGTCGTCTTTACAGATCGCTCCGGTTATCAGGGTAGCAGCAGGCTGCATTGCGCTATCCAACCGAATTCTCTTTGCTGTTCCGGTGCCCCATGCTCAATACCCTCCTGGATCGCCCAAGTGCCAAGGATCCTCAAATTCTGATCGAGGTCGAGCAGACCATCGCGTCAGGGGTGCGTGCATTGCGCTTCAGTGACGATCTTGAGCAACGCTACGAGGCCGAAACACTGGAACAGCGGCGTCAATTCATCACCATCGTCGGCATTGGAGGAGGACTGGTTTACAACCTGTTCCTGATCAGCGACTGGCTGACACTGCGCGATGTATTTGCTTACGTAGCACTCGGCAGGCTGTGCCTGATCACGCCGATGTTTATCGTCTTCCTGTTGTGGATCCAGCGGCTGAAAAAGCGCTGGGCGCTGGAAGCCATTGCGGCGACTGGCACTGTCGTCGCCTCGCTGATGCCACTGATCGTGATGATCTATAGCGACAGTCCGTATCGGCTTCACTACCAGTTGGGAATGCTGCTGCTCATGGTCTATTGCACCATGATCCAGCAACTGCCATTGCGTTACGCCGCGCTGGCGATGAGCCTGATGCTGGTCATCCAGCTTGTAACGACCTACATGGCAGATATCGCTGATTTTCTGATCTGGCAAGCCAATGCGTTGTTGTTTGTTTCGACAGTGGCACTGCTGTTGATGGCATCGTATTTTCTTGAGCGTGGTAGCCGGATGAGCTATCTGTTCGCCTTGCAAGGACGTCTGTTGCAGGTGCAATTGATGGAAATGGCCCGCACTGATGCGCTGACCCAATTGTTCAATCGCCGGTATCAGGATGAAGTACTGACATCGGTCTGGGATCACGCGGCGCGCTCGCCCAAGAAAGTCGCGGTCATCCTTCTGGATATAGATCACTTCAAAATCTACAACGACAGTTATGGTCATCCGCAGGGCGATATCTGTTTGAAACAGTTGAGTGGCGCTATTCAGCAGATTGCTAAAAAAGAGGGGGCGTTGACGTTTCGTTTTGGCGGTGAAGAGATTCTGGTGTTGATGCTGAATGCGGATCTCGCCAAAGCCAGCGCGTTAGCGGAGAGGCTGCGAGCGGCAGTCGCTGCCCTCGATGTACCACACCCGGCACTGGGCGAAGGTGCTCGAGTCTCCATCAGCCTGGGAGTCGCGGACGCCGTCGCGCCTCACGTCAGCGCCGGAGCCTTGATCGGTGCCGCTGACGCCGCGCTTTACTCCGCCAAGCATGCAGGGCGTGACTGCCTTCGCTGTGCTTAGCTCGAATTACTTGATGCAGTGCCGTTTTGAGCGAACTCTGGCGACTCTTTTCGGGTCCTGACCACAATCCCTGTGGGAGGTTATATGTTGGCCTGTAAACCTGTGAGAGCGAGGCTTGCCCGCGATGCAGACGACTCGGTTTGTCAGCTAGACCGTGTCATCGTTCATCGCGAGCAAGCTCACTCCTACAGGTGAGTACCTATATCTGAGCGGCGCCTGGGCCGAGCCGCATGCGGACGATAAAGGATAACGCGGTGTGTCTTCCAGCCGCGTCTCATGTATCGCGGGCAAGCCTGTTCTGGTCAAGTTTTTCCGGACACCGATTACGGTGATCAAGCCGCCTGCTGCTCCATAGCTATTGGCGACAAGTAGTTGTTGTAGCTGTGGA
>NZ_LKBT01000022.1 GCF_002699985.1 Pseudomonas sp. ICMP 561
CCTCGAATAGGCCTTATACATAGATGCAACCGGGTAGCAGTGTTCAAAAAGCGGGTTGAAAGTAGGGGCGAGTCCATACATAGGACCGGCTTCAGCCGGGAGAGGGCCCGCACTGCCGATGCAGGCGTGTCGGCGGGAATATCCCCTCGCGGCTGAAGCCGCTCCTACGACGGTGATCAGGCAACGTTTATCGTAGGACCGGCTTCAGCCGGGAGAGGGCCCGCACTGCCGATGCACGTGTGTCGGCATGAATATGCCCTCGCGGCTGAAGCCGCTCCTACGGAGATGTGTGGCGGTGCTGGTTAAGGTTTGACAGCCAATCATGTGATGATTAGCCTCAATTCGCGGAATGGCCGCGTAGTGAGGCGCATCACATGAGCAGTAATTTTCATGCGTCTACAGTCGATTGGCTGGGGGCGTGGATCGCGGCGGGTAATGTGCGGCCGGGTCAGGTGCTGAAAGTCGAAGCGGTGTTGGCTGAAGAATTGGGTGTAAGCCGTACGGTGATTCGTGAGGCGATCAAAACACTGGTTGCCAAGGGACTACTGGAAGTAGGGCCCAAGGTGGGCACACGGGTTTTGCCGTTGCGCAGCTGGAATCTGTTCGACCCACAAGTAGTGAGTTGGCTGGCGCGCAAAGGTCTGCCGGAAGATTTTGTGAAGGACCTGCTGGATTTGCGCAGGACTATCGAGCCCATGGCGGTGCGTTGGGCGTGCGAGCGGGCCAGCGCTGAGCAGATCAGCGAGATTCAATCGGCGTATGCGGCATTGGCAGTATCGGTAGCGGACATGGGCGATTACAACCTGGCTGACCGACGTTTCCATGAGGCGGTTCTGGCAGCCAGCCATAACCGCTTCATCGAGCAAATGCTGCCTGCGCTGGGGGCGTTGCTGGCCGTGTCGTTCGAAGTGTCGTCGGCGGTACCGGGTGAGCTGGGTAAAACCTTGCCACTGCATAAGGATCTTTCCGACGCGATTGCCAGTCGTGATGCAGCGCGCGGCGTGTGGGCCTGCATGACGTTGATCGAGCAGGCTGCCGGGGTGATTGCCGAATCGTTTGCCCGGCAGGCTTTGGCATCAAACAGCTTCACCGACTAACGTTGTACTGATGACCGAACACCCTGATGCATTTATAAGACGTACCAAGAAGCACCTATAAAAAACAAGAATAAAGGACACTTTCATATGCAATGGCTGCCTGTTTCAGCGCACCGTTTCATGCTGGGCGAAGGCTCGTTCTGGGACGCAGAAACCCAGACCCTGTATTGGGTCGACATCGCGGCCCGACTGGCCTGTCGCCTGTTCGAAGAGCAGTATCAGCAATGGCATCTGCCCGAACCTGTTTCGGCCTTTATCCCTACTCTTCGGGGCGATGCGCTGGTAACGCTGGCCAGCGGCGTCTACCGCCTTGACCTGGATTCTCCTGGCTATACGCCAAACCTCACCCTGTTTTGCAAGGCCGACCCGGTTGACGGTAATCGCGCCAATGAAGCCCGTTGCGATGACCATGGCCGCTTGTGGCTGGGGTCCATGCAGAACAATCTCGACGAGGAGGGCGGTGATCTGGCGATCACCCGGCGTTCTGGCGGTTTGTTCAGAATTGATACCGATGGCTCCGTCACGTCTTTGCTCGAAGGCCAAGGCATCGTCAACACCCTGTTATGGAGTGGGAAGGGCGATGAGCTTTACAGCGCCGACAGTCTTGATGGGGTGATCTATCGCTACCCGATCCTTGTCGATGGAAATCTTGGGGTGCGCTCGATCTGGGCTGCGGAGCATGCCCGCGGCGTTCCGGACGGCTCGGCGATGGACGTCGATGGCTACGTATGGAATGCACGCTGGGGCGGTAATTGCCTGATCCGCTTTGCGCCGGACGGCAGTGTTGACCGGATCGTAGAGTTGCCGGTCAGTCATCCCACCAGCTGCGTGTTTGGCGGTCCTGATATGACCACGCTGTATGTCACCAGCGCGGAGCCGGGCGATGCGCATGGTCAATTTGACGGTGCGCTATTGGCGACAAATGTCGGTATCAAGGGTTTGCCATCGACGCGTTTCGCTGGCTGACGGTTGTAAGCAAAAAGCTTGTTTTATTACCTGAAAAGGAGCGTTCCATGTCGGTGCTTTAGGAGGCGTGACACTAGGTTACATTCCGGTCATTGATAATATGATATGACTGTTTTGTTCTTGTTTTGATGTCGTTCCGGATTACCTTCGGGTGCGGATGACCTCAACACAACTCATTGCTGGACGCTGTAGCTATTCAATAAAAATAAGGAGTTAGCTATGTTGAGTCGTCATGGGATCCGTTCCCTTTGCTGTGCCGCTGTTGCCACTGCTGTGCTGGGTCTGTCGGGTGGTGTATCTGCCGCTGACAAAGTCAAAATCGGTTTCCTCGTGAAACAGGCCGAAGAGCCGTGGTTTCAGACCGAATGGGCCTTTGCTGAAAAAGCAGGCAAGGACCATGGTTTCGAAGTGATCAAAATTGCCGTGCCCGACGGTGAAAAAACCCTTTCCGCTATCGACAGCCTGGCCGCCAACGGTGCCAAAGGCTTCGTCATCTGCCCGCCCGATGTATCCCTTGGCCCTGCAATTGTTGCCAAAGCCAAAGCCAATGGCCTGAAAGTCATGGCCGTGGATGATCGATTTGTCGACGCCAGTGGCAAGTTCATGGAAGACGTCCCGTATCTGGGCATGGCCGCGTACGAGGTCGGCCAGAAACAGGGCGAAGCCATGGCCGCTGAAGCGAAGAATCGTAATTGGGACTGGAAAGAAACCTACGCGATTATCAACACCTACAACGAGCTGGATACCGGCAAGAAGCGTACCGAAGGCTCGGTGGATGCGCTGAAGAAAGCCGGCTTCCCGGAAGACCATATCCTCTTTACTGCGCAAAAGACCCTCGACGTACCTGGCAGTATGGATTCCACCGGATCGGCGTTGGCTAAACTGCCTGCAGCCGCGAAGAACCTGATCATTGGCGGCATGAACGATAACACCGTGCTAGGTGGTGTGCGTGCAACGGCTGGCGCGGGCTTCAAGCCTGCCAATGTGATTGGCATCGGCATCAATGGCACTGACGCTATCGATGAATTGAAGAAGAAAGAAAGCGGCTTCTTCGGCTCGATGCTGCCAAGCCCGGATAAAGAGGGCTACAACACCGCGCTGCAGATGTACAAGTGGGTAACCACCGGCGAGGAGCCTCCTAAATACACGGCAATGGATGACGTGACACTGATTACCCGGGCGAACTTCCAGGAAGTGCTGACCAAGATTGGTCTCTGGAAGTGAGAGTGTGCGAGGTGCGCACTCTCTAGCACCCGGAAACCCTGTAGGAGTGAGCTTGCTCGCGATAGCGGTGTATCAGCAAATGAAGTGTTGACTGACCCGGCGCCATCGCAAGCAAGCTAGCTCCTACAGGGAATCGCGGCTTGATCCGGACAGGAGGTTCCATGCAACCAGCAGCCATTGAGCAACAACTACCCGCAGGCAGCCTGCGCTTCAACGGCATCGGCAAGACCTTTCCCGGCGTGCGCGCACTGTCGGAGATTACCTTTGAAGCGCGTCCCGGCAGCGTTCATGCGCTGATGGGCGAGAACGGAGCGGGCAAGTCCACGCTTCTGAAAATACTGGGCGGCTCTTATCAGCCGAGTAGCGGCAATTTGTCGATAGGTGACCAGGCCTACAACTTTAAATCCACTGCCGACAGCATTGCCGCAGGTATTGCAGTCATTCACCAGGAGCTGCAACTGGTCCCCGAGATGTCCGTGGCCGAGAACCTGCTGCTCGGGCACATGCCGAGCCGCTGGGGCATGGTCAACCGCCGCGCCATGTTGCGTCAGGCGCGGGAGCTGCTCAAAGGGCTGGCCGACGAGATTGATCCGTCGACCCGGCTCGGTGACTTGTCCCTTGGCCAACGGCAACTGGTTGAAATCGCCAAGGCCATGTCGCGTAACGCCCATGTCATTGCATTCGACGAGCCCACCAGCAGTCTGTCGGCACGGGAAATCGATCGTTTGATGGCGATCATCGTCAAGCTGCGGGATGAAGGCCGGGTGATCCTTTATGTGTCCCATCGCATGGAAGAAATCTTCCGGGTCTGCGATGCGGTCACAGTGTTCAAGGACGGGCGCTTCGTGCGCACCTTCGAAGACATGGCTGAACTGGATCACGACCGGCTGGTGACCTGCATGGTCGGCCGGGATATTCAGGATATCTACAACTACCGGCCGCGACAGCATCAAGGGCCCGGCTTGCGGGTCACTGGATTGCTTGGCCCGGGTTTGCAGGAACCCGTCACTTTCGCCGTGCAAAAAGGTGAGGTGCTTGGCTTCTTTGGTTTGGTGGGTGCTGGTCGTACCGAGATGTTCCGCATGTTATCGGGCCTGACGCGCAGCAAGGCCGGCACGTTGCAGATTGACGGCAAGAACCTCGAACTGCGTTCCCCTCGTGATGCGATTGCCGCGGGAATCCTGCTATGCCCAGAAGACCGCAAGAAAGAAGGCATCGTGCCGCTCTCCAGCGTTGCCGAAAACATCAACATTGGTGCGCGTCCACGCCATGTGACGATGGGCTGCCTGATTCAGGGACGCTGGGAGAAGAGCAACGCCAAACATCAGATTCAGGCGATGAACGTCAAAACGCCTTCGCCGGATCAGCAGATGCTGTTTCTCTCCGGGGGCAACCAACAGAAGGCGATTCTCGGTCGCTGGCTGTCGATGCCCATGAAAGTCCTGCTGCTGGATGAGCCGACACGAGGCATCGATATCGGCGCCAAGTCCGAGATCTACCAGATCATTCATAACCTGGCAGCCGACGGTATCGCAGTGATTGTGGTGTCCAGCGATTTGATGGAAGTCATGGGTATTGCCGACCGGATTCTGGTCATGAGTGAAGGCGCTATCACCGGCGAGCTGAATCGCGACGAAGCGGATGAAGCGCGTCTGTTGCAACTGGCCTTGCCGCGAACCCGTGTCTGACATGGACCCGCTACGCGTAGCACAAGCAGAAAAACAAGAATGAAAAACAAGAAAGAGGTGCGTATGTCTACCGAATCCAGTCTGACGGCTCCACGTCAGGGCCTTAACGTGCGTCGTTTCATTGATGACTGGGCGATGCTGATGGCCGCCGTTGGCATCTTCGTGCTTTGCACGCTTCTCATCGATAACTTCATGTCCCCCCTGAACATGCGCGGCCTGGGGCTGGCGATCTCCACGGTGGGCATCGCTGCCTGCACGATGTTGTTCTGTCTGGCGTCAGGGCATTTCGATCTTTCGGTCGGCTCGGTGCTGGCCTGCTCAGGGGTGATCGCCGGGATTGTGATTCGCGATACCGACAGCCTGTTTCTCGGTATCTCCGCCGCCCTGGCCATGGGGCTGGTGGTGGGGCTGATCAACGGCATTGTGATTGCCAAGCTGCGCATCAACGCACTGATCGCGACCTTGGCGACGATGCAGATTGTTCGTGGCCTTGCGTATATCTTTTCCAACGGCAAGGCGGTGGGTGTTTCAAACGAAGACTTCTTCGTGTTCGGTAACGGCCAGCTGTACGGCGTGCCGGTGCCGATTCTGATCACCATCGTGTGTTTTGCGTTTTTCGGCTGGCTGTTGAATTACACGACTTACGGCCGTAATTCGCTGGCCATTGGTGGTAACCAGGAAGCAGCATTGCTGGCCGGTGTGCATGTTGATCGCACCAAGATCATTATCTTTGCGGTACATGGTCTGATCGGTGCGCTGGCGGGCGTCGTGCTGGCGTCGCGGATGACGTCCGGTCAGCCGATGATTGGCCAGGGTTTTGAGCTGACAGTGATTTCGGCGTGTGTGCTGGGCGGGGTGTCGCTGAGCGGCGGGATTGGCATGATTCGCCACGTGATTGCCGGCGTTTTGATCCTGGCGATCATCGAAAATGCGATGAACCTGAAGAATATCGATACGTTCTACCAGTACGTGATTCGCGGTTCGATTCTGTTGCTCGCGGTGATCATTGACCGGATGAAGCGGCGCTGAGGCGGTGATTGCAGATAGACCTTAGTGCCTGCATCGCTGGCAAGCCAGGCTCCAGCATGAGACCGCGTTCCTCCTGTGGGAAATTCCATGTTGGCCTGCAGGCTTGGTTTTGATCTCGTAGGACCGGCTTCAGCCGGGAGGGCGGCATTTCTGCCGAAGAATATCTGGCGAATGTCCCGACGTCCTCCCGGCTGAAGCCGGTCCTACGTGATTGCGCAGAACTTGTGAGCCTGGCTTGCCAGCGATTCAGGCTCCGCAAGTTCAGGCTCGCACTGCAAACTCCTTCTACAAACCCAACCCCCCTCAATAAATTAAAGTTGGCGCTCGCCTCTGAACTACTTAGAATGATTCTCATTTTAAGTAGTGACTCACAGTGAGCGGTTGACGATGAGGGAAGCAGCAGGGCCATTGGAGCCCACCCTGGAAAGTTTCTACCGCGATCACCGCAGCTGGCTGGAAAGCTGGCTGCGCGGTCGCCTTGGCAATGCATGGGATGCTGCCGATTTAAGTCAGGATACGTTCGTCAAGGTACTGGCCAGCCAGCACAGCGAACCTCTGGCTTCATTGCGTGAGCCGAGGGCCTACCTGTTGACGGTGGGCAAGCGCCTGTTGATCAACCATTACCAGCGTCGCAACGTCGAACAGGCCTATCTCCAGGCGCTGGCGACGTTGCCTGAACACGTGATTCCTTCACCTGAGCAACGCTGGGTCTTGCTGGAAACCCTGCAGGCACTGGATGAATTGCTCGATGCGCTGCCTTTGCCGGTACGCCGGGCGTTTCTCTGGGCGCAACTCGAGGGTCTCAGCTACGCACAGATTGCAGAACGCTTGCAGGTCTGCGAGCGAACGGTAAAACGTTACATGGCTCAGGCCTACACCCACTGTCTGATGGTCGAGCTATGAGCGGCGCGGTGCCGTCCCGGCAGATTGCTGAAGACGCAGCAGACTTTCTGGTCCTGCTGGAGTCCGGTAGCGCCAATGCCGACGACCGGGCGCGTTTACAGCGCTGGCGTGAGCAGTCCAGCCATCACGAGCAGACCTGGCAGAAAGCCCAGGGCTTGCGTCAGCGGTTTGCCGGGCTGCCACCTGAGTTGGCAATGGCCAGCCTTGACCGCCCTGACGCCGGACGCCGTGCCGTTCTCAAGCGCGCCTTGATTGTCGCCGCGCTGTTGCCTGCGGGCTGGTTGCTGGCTCAACAGACCCCGGTTGCCGCCTGGCGCGCTGATCTTCGCACTGCGTCGGGCGAGCGGCGGGATCTTCGTTTGCCGGATGGCAGCCTGCTGCAGCTGAGTACCGCATCAGCGTTGAACATGGATCTGGAGCAGGGCAGGCGGTTGCTGTCGCTGGTCGAGGGCGAGATGGCGCTTAACCTGGCCGATAATGTTCCGGCGATGACCATAAAGACGGCTCAAGGGCAGGTGTTCGCCACTGGTGCGGAGTTGTGTATTCGTCAATACGGGCAAAGCTGTCAGGTTTCCGTGTGGCGCGGCACGGTGGAACTCACGCCGCAACAGGGCCCGTCCATGCAACTACAGGCTGGCCAACGAGCCATCATGAGCGCCGAATCGATTACCTCTGTGCAGCCTTTTGATACCCGTCAGCCCGGCTGGCGTCAGGGCGTACTCAGCGTTGAAAATCAGCCACTGGGACGTTTTCTGGAGGAGCTCAGCCGCTACCGTCCGGGCGTTCTGCGTTGGGAGCCCGCGCTGGAGTCGCTAAAGGTCACCGGCACTTTCCGCCTTGATGACACCGACAAGATATTGTTCCTGCTTGCCGCCACCCTGCCATTGCGAGTGCAAACCCGGACGCGTTATTGGGTGACGCTGACCACCGGCAAGTCCACTGCGTGAATTGGAACGCTTTTCCTTTGGGCGTCGCGCTGTCGCGCATCTGACACTGGACCTGTAGGAGCGCGCTTGCCCGCGATAGCGTTGGCACAGCCGATACATTTATTGACTGACAGACCGAATCGCGGGCAAGCGCGCTCCTACAGTTAAAAAAGCATTCCAAATCATATGGTTGAATACTGTTTGATAGGCGTGTTTCAAGTCAGTATTGGGTATGCTCCTGACAACAACTACTATCCCGCACGATCAACACTGCCGGAAACCGATGCGACTGCACCGGTTCACCCGCTATGCGTTGCAGCAGGGTCTCAACCGCACGTACGCCTTGGGCATGCATGCTGGTGCTGATGCTTGTCAGTTGCAGGTGAGCAGCCAGTGGCGTGTCGTTGTAGCCGATCACGGCGATGTCCCGTCCGGCCACCAGGCCGCGGTTGCGCAGCGCACCGAACAGGCCGATGGCCAGAAAATCGTTGACGGCAAAAATCGCCGTTGGCGGTTGCGGCAGGTTCAGCAAATATTCTCCCGTACTGAACCCCACCTGGCTGTCGAACTGACCGGGGACAATGTATTTCGGCGCAATGTCGATGCCGCGCTCGCGGTAGTAGTCCACGAAGCTGGCGGTACGTTCGCTTGAGTTGCTGCTGTGCACTTCGCCGGCAATCACTGCGACGTTTGTATGGCCCTGTGCAAATAAATGCTCGGCCGCGAGGCGACCGCCCATTTCGTCGTCCGAGGTCACCGAGCAATGCTGACCGCGTCGGCGGCTAACCAGTACGAAGGGCACATGCCGCTCCGCCAGTTCCTCAAGAAACCCCGGCTCCGGGGTGCAGTGCACGTCACTGATGATCAAGCCCTCAACATTGCGCGCCAACGCGCGCTCTGCCAGTTCCCGCTGGCGTTCCGGACGGTCGAAGGTGTTGGCAACAAATGAGGTGTAGCGTCGCGCGCTGGCGGTTTCGTCGATGCCTTCATAGACCGTGGCCAGCACGAGGTCGGAAAGCCTCGGAACCAGAATCGCGATCTCGCGGCTGTGCCGCGTTTTCAGGGTGCGGGCGTGGGTGTTGGGTTGGTAATCAAGGCTGGCGGCGAGGGCGCGAATGCGTTCGATGGTGTCTTTGGACGCGGCCCTGCCTGCATGGTCAAGGGTGCCGTTGAGCACTCGCGAGACCGTTGAGACATGTACGTTGAGTTGCTGGGCAATACCGCGAAGTGTGGCGGGACGTCTGTTCATGGAGTAGGCCTCGTAACGCGTATTTCGCCGACGGGTATGCGCAGCATGACCTGTGCTTCCATGAGATCAGGACAGTTGCGCCAGCATGGAGCGCTGCGTACCAAAAGATTGCACGAACCGCTGCGCAACACTACCCAAACGTTTGGGTAATATTTTTCAGTGATTTTTAATGGTTTTTAACTTGCTGAAAGTAATCAGTTTTTTCTGCGCGATTGGTCTTTCACGATTTGCAGAGAAAAAAGTTGGTATGTCCATTGCGTTGCACCTGTCAGCTCTCCTTACCTGACTGATGGGAAACTCGCCATGACGCATGCTTCAGTAACCCGCGCACGTAGTTTTACCCGACTGGCACTGGCCTGTTCGGTAGCGATCGGTGCCTTGTCGCCACTGGCCGCGATGGCCGATAGCACCTTGCGGATCGCCATGACAGCAGCGGACATTCCGCTGACCCATGGCCAGCCGGATCAGGGGTATGAAGGCAACCGTTTTACCGGGATCACGATCTTTGACTCGCTGGTTGAGTGGGATCTGTCCCAGAGCGAGAAGCCCAGCGCGTTAGTGCCAGGGCTGGCTACCGAGTGGGCGGTCAATCCCGATGACCACACCAAGTGGATCTTCAAGCTGCGTCCGGGCGTGAAGTTCCACGACGGCTCGGCATTCAATGCTGATGCAGTGGTCTGGAACGTCAACAAGGTGCTCGACAAGCAGGCTCCGCAGTACGCCCCTGGGCAGATTGGCGTAACCGTTTCCCGTATGCCAACTCTGCGCAGCGCGAAGAAAATCGATGACCTGACCGTCGAGCTGACGACCAGCGAGCCGGATGCCGTGCTGCCGTACAACCTGACTAACTTGTTCATGGCTTCGCCCGTGGCCTGGCAGAAAGATTTCGCGGCCGTTCCAGCCGCCACGACTGACCCGGCCGAGCGCTCCAAGCAAGCCTGGACCGCGTTCGCCAGCCATTCTTCGGGTACCGGCCCGTTCAAGATGAACCGTATGGTGCCGCGTCAGGTACTGGTTCTGGACAAGAACCCGGACTATTGGGACCCCAAGCGTGTGCCCAAGGTTGATCGCGTCGAATTGATCCCGTTACCAGAAGCCAACGCCCGCACAGCGGCGCTGTTGTCCGGTCAGGTGGACTGGATTGAAGCACCGGCACCGGACGCCATGGACCAGATCAAGAGCAAGGACTTCAAGATTTATTCCAATGCTCAGCCGCATCTGTGGCCGTGGCAGTTCTCCTTTGCACCGGGTTCGCCGTGGCTGGACAAACGCGTGCGTCAGGCTGCCAACCTGTGCCTGGACCGCAGCGAACTGAAGGCTTATCTGGGCGGCTACATGCAGGAAGCCACGGGTACCTATGAGAAAGATTCGCCGTGGTACGGCAACCCGGCATTCAAGATCAAATACGATCAGGAAGCCGCGCAGAAACTCATGACCGAGGCGGGTTACAGCAAGGCTAAGCCGATCAAGGTCAAGGTCCTCACTTCGGCGTCCGGATCGGGGCAAATGCAGCCATTGCCCATGAACGAATACATTCAGCAGAGCCTCAAGGGTTGCTACTTCGATGTGGAAATCGCCGTCACTGAGTGGAACACCCTGTTCAGTGGCTGGCGTCTGGGCGCCAAGGATCCTGCGGCGCAGGGTGCTAACGCAATCAACGTCAGCGCAGCGGTCATGGACCCGTACTTCGGTATGGTGCGCTTCGCCAGCGAGAAGGCGTTCCCGCCGGTCTCCAATAACTGGGGCTACTTCGCCAACCCGGAAGTCGAGAAGTTGATCACCACCGTGCGCAACTCTTTCGATCCGAAAGCGCTGGATGAAGCGGCTGGCAAGCTCAATGCCGCCATCGTTGATGAGGCTCCGTTCCTCTACGTGGCGCACGACGTCGGGCCACGCGCCATTTCGCCAAAAATCAAAGGCGTTGTGCCTGCGCAGAGCTGGTTCATCGACCTGACGCTGGTCTCCAAACAGGACTGAGAAGCCTGAAGCAATACTTGTTGGAGCGAGGCTTGCCCGCGAATGGGTCGACGCGGTAAATCAGATACACCGCGTCATCGTTCTTCGCGGGCAAGCCACGCTCCAACAGGATTTTGTGTTTTACCTGTGTGAGGCGACCTTATGCTTTCCTATATCTTGCGGCGCATTTTGCTGGCGACGCCGATTTTGCTCGGCGTGGCGCTGGTGTGCTTCATGCTCGTGCAAATGGCACCCGGCGACCCGCTGGTTTCTGTGATGCCACCGGACGCGTCCGAAGCGCTGCGTATGCAGTTGATCCAGGCCTACGGGTTCGACAAACCTCTGCCGGTGCAGTTTGGCCTGTGGCTATGGCACGCCGTTCAGGGTGATCTGGGAATGTCGATTGCCAGCGGCCGTCCGGTCACTGCCGAAGTCATGGGCGCCGTGGGTTACTCCTTGCGGCTGGCGTTACTGGCAACGTTGATCGGCTTTGTCCTTGGCAGCCTGTTTGGTTTCGTAGGCGGCTACTTTCAGGACAGCTGGCTTGATCGTGTGGCATCGGCCATTTCCGCAGTGGGCGTCAGCGTGCCGCACTACTGGCTGGGCATGCTGATGGTGATCATCTTCTCATCACAACTGGGCTGGCTGCCGGCGACCGGTGGCGGACCGCTGGGGCAGGCCGCGTGGGCATGGGACTGGGCGCATCTGCAGTTCATGACTCTCCCTGCGATCACCTTGTCGGTCATCCCCACCGGGATCATTGCCCGTACCGTGCGGGCTCAAGTAGCGGAAACACTGTCGCAGGAGTTCATCATCGGTTTGCGTGCAAAAGGCCTCAGTGAGTGGGGCCTGTTTCGTCATGTGGTGAAAAACGCCGCGCCCACCGCGATGGCCGTCATGGGCTTGCAGATCGGCTATTTGATGGGCGGCTCGATTCTGGTGGAAACGGTATTCGCCTGGCCCGGTACCGGCTTGCTGCTCAACTCCGCGATCTTCCAGCGTGACTTGCCTTTGCTGCAGGGCACGATCTGGGTTTTGGCGCTGTTTTTCGTGGCACTCAATCTGCTGGTGGACATCCTGCAGACGTTGCTCGATCCACGTATCAAAAGGGGCTGAGCATGAACCTGTCGATATTGCGACCGGCCGCGCCGGTCATTGCACCCGTCGAGAGCTCGCCGGGTTACTGGAGTGAAGTGTTCGGCCGCGTGCGCCGGGATCCGGTGGCGTTATTCGTGGGCACGATCATTTTTGTGTTGCTGCTGCTGGCCGTGTTCGGGCCATGGATCGTTCCGGGGGACGCGTTTACCACCTCCATGTTCAAGCGCCTGAAGCCAATCGGCACCGAAAGCTTTCCGCTGGGCACCGATGAGTTGGGCCGTGATCTGCTGTCGCGGCTGATGCTGGGCGCGCGCTTGTCGCTGTTCATGGGCATCACACCGGTGATTTTCGCTTTTTTCATCGGTGGCGCGATCGGGGTGATTGCCGGTTACTTCGGTGGCTGGCTGAACAGCCTGATCATGCGCACGGTGGATGTGTTCTACGCATTTCCCTCGGTGTTGCTGGCGATCGCTTTTTCGGGCGCCTTGGGGGCCGGGGTCAACAATGCCTTGCTGTCACTGACACTGGTGTTCGTGCCGCAAGTGGCGCGGATTGCCGAAAGTGTCACTACTCAGGTGCGCAATCGGGACTACATCGAAGCGGCACGTGCCTCGGGGGCGGGTTCATTCACGATTATTCGCACCCAGGTGCTGGGCAACGTGCTGGGACCGATTTTCGTGTTCACCACCGGACTGATTTCCGTGTCGATGATCCTTGCTTCGGGCCTGTCGTTTCTCGGGCTGGGCGTCACGCCACCGGAGCCTGAGTGGGGCCTGATGCTGAACACCCTGCGTACTGCGATCTACACCCAGCCACTGGTTTCGGCGTTGCCGGGCGCGATGATTTTCATCACTTCGATCTCTTTCAACGTGCTCGCCGACCGTTTGCGGGCAGCCATGGCAATCAGGAGCTGACGATGACCAAGCGCGATATTGGCGGTCCAGCGCAGCCACTGCTGAAAGTGGAAAATCTGGTCAAGCATTTCCCGGTCAAAGGTGCGTTGGGTAAACGCAGCGTGGTTCGTGCCGTGGATGGCATCAACTTTGTGGTCCATAAGGGCGAAACCCTTGGTGTGGTCGGTGAGTCCGGCTGCGGCAAGTCCACCACGGCTCGGCTGTTGATGCAGTTGATTGAGCACGATAGCGGCGAACTGGTCTTCGACGCCATGAGCGTCGGTGGGCTCCAATTGCCGTTGCGAGACTACCGGCGTCAGGTGCAAATGGTTTTTCAGGACAGCTATTCCTCCCTGAACCCGCGCCTGACCATGGAGCAATCCGTAGCGTTCGGCCCGTCCGTACACGGCGTTAGCCAGAAGGATTCCTTGCTTCGCGCCCGCGACCTGCTGGGCCGGGTGGGACTGGAGCCGACGCGCTTTGCCGGTCGCTATGCCCACGAGCTTTCCGGCGGGCAGCGTCAGCGGGTAAACATCGCCCGGGCACTGGCGGTGGACCCGCGTCTGGTGATCCTCGATGAAGCCGTTTCGGCGCTGGACAAGTCCGTTGAGGCGCAGGTTCTGAACCTGTTGCTGGACCTCAAGGACAGCCTGCAACTGACCTACGTGTTCATCAGTCATGATTTGCACGTGGTGCGCTATTTATCCGACCGGATCATGGTCATGTACCTGGGCGAGATCGTTGAGATCGGCCCCGCAGAAGCGTTGTTCTCGGATGCCCAGCACCCGTACACCCAGGCGCTGCTGACGTCCATGCCATCCATGGATCCGGCCAGTCGAACGCTGGTATCGCCGTTGTCCGGCGATCCGCCCAGCCCGATCAATCCGCCGTCAGGCTGTCGTTTCCACACCCGCTGCCCACACGCGGAAGCGATTTGTGCGCAGACCGCTCCGGTGCTGACTGACACGGGGGACGAGCATCAGGCGGCATGCCTGATGGTCCAGCCGGGAGCAGGGCACAGCCGCAGTCCATCGGCGCAGTTGATTCACAGAGGAGCACTGGCATGAGCGAACAACCCATGGTTGCCGTGCGTGACCTCAAGGTCCGTTTCAAACGTGGAGGGCAGACGTTATCAGCGGTCAATGGCGTCAGCCTGGAAGTGGCCAAGGGTGAAGTCCTGGCGCTGATCGGTGAATCCGGTTCGGGCAAGAGCGTCACGTTGAGAGCCTTGATGCGCCTGCATTCCGAGCGCTCGACCACCATCGAGGGACAGATTGATATCGCCGGGCAGAACCTGATGAAACTGTCCCGCAGCCAGTTGCAGGCGCTGCGCGGCCCTGTGGCGTCAATGATTTTTCAGGAACCGTTGCTGGCGCTTGATCCGGTTTACACCATTGGCCAGCAGATCGTCGAAGCGCTGCGCCGTCATCGGCCGATGTCCAAAGCCGAAGCCCGCGCGGCGGCACTTGAGGCCTTGCGCAATGTGCGCATTCCCAGCCCCGAGCAGCGTCTGGATGCCTACCCCCACGAGATGTCGGGGGGGATGCGCCAGCGGGCGATGATTGCTTTGGCGCTGGCCTGCAAACCGCAGATTTTGCTCGCGGACGAACCGACCACAGCGCTGGACGCCACCGTGCAGATCCAGATTCTGATCCTGCTGCGCGAATTGCAGCAGGAACTGGGCCTTTCGATCATCTTCGTGACCCACGACATTGGTGCTGCCGTTGAGGTCGCGGACCGTGTGGCAGTGATGTATGGCGGGCGCATCGTCGAGCAGGCGCCTCTGGCCGAATTGCTTGAGAACCCCCGGCACCCTTATACCCAGGTCTTGCTCGGTACCCGTCCCAAAGATGGCCTGCGTAAAGGCGAACGCTTGATCAGCATTCCCGGCGCGCCTCCTGATCTGGCTAATCTGCCGACAGGCTGTGCCTTCGCCCCGCGTTGCCCGCGCGCCAGTGAAATTTGCCGCAACGAAGTTCCGGCTATCGAGGACATTTTTGCTGAGCACTCCGTGAGCTGCCATCACTGGAGTCAGGCCCCCGTTCATTCCGTTTGTGAGTCCATGACATGACCGATTCTGCGTTTGCTTTCATGCCCTATCCCCACGTTGATGTACCCCGTGCGGCCAGCGGCCCGTTGGCGGGTTACACCTTTGCCGCCAAAGACCTGTTTGACGTAGCGGGTTATCCAACCGGAGGTGGCAACCCCCATGTGTTGGCCATGTCCGGGATCAAGACGCTGACTGCGCCGACCATCCAGCGCTTGCTGGACGCTGGTGCCGAACTGGTGGGCAAGGCGCACACCAATGAAATGGCTTATTCAATGAGCGGCAAAAACGCTCACTACGGCACCCCACGCAACGGCGCTGCCCACGACCGGATTCCGGGAGGCTCGTCGTCGGGTTCGGCGTCGGCAGTCTCGAACAAGTTGTGTGATTTCGCCATGGGCAGCGACACCGGCGGTTCGGTGCGAACCCCGGCCAGCTACTGCGGGTTGTTCGGATTGCGCCCGAGCCATGGCCGGGTGTCGCTGGCAAATACTCAGGCGCTGTGCGAAAGCATGGACACCGCCGGGTATTTTGCCCGCGACGCCAAGGTGTTCGGCCTGGTAGGAGAGTGCTTGCTGGGTGAGGATTCGGCGCGATTGCCGGAGGCACCGAAACTGGTGATCAGCGAGGCGTTATTCGACCTGTTGCCCAAGGCATCGCTGGATGCACTGGCACCGGCCATTGCGCAAATTACTGCCAGTTGCGGGTCCCTGGAAAAGCTCGAAGGTGAGCTGCCCTCATTGACCGAAGCTTATTGGGCGTTCCGTTACATTCAGGGGCGTGAGGCCTGGCAGGCGCAGGGTGAGTTGATCGAGCGTGAAGGCCTGGCATTAGGCCCGGATGTCGCGGCACGTTTCGCCTGGTCAAAGGCGGTCACTGACGAGCAGTACAACGACGCCTGTGCGTTGCGCGAACGGTTTGCGGCGCACTGGCAATCGTTGCTGGGTAATCGCGTATTGGTGATGCCCACCGTCCCGGATATCGCGCCGTTGCTCAGTGCCAGGGATGAAGAGATCGAAGAGACCCGGCGCATTTCCCATCACTTGCTGGCGATATCTGTGCTGTGCCGTACGCCGCAATTGAGCATGCCGCTAACGATGAAAGACGGGGCACCGCTGGGCATTTCACTCATGGGCCCGGTAGGCAGTGATCTGAGCCTGGTGAAGCTGGCGGTGAAGATTGCCGGTTACACATCCTGAATCGCTGATGCGCTCGCGGCTAAAGCCGCTCCTACGAATTAATTAAATGTAACCGTAGGAGCGGCTTTAGCCGCGAGGAGGCCAGCCCATATCGACACGTTTATCACACATCCCGTCCTCCGGCAGAAGCCGGTCCTGCCAGGGTGTTGCTTCCCACTGGAGAAACCATCATGACCACCCCGTTCACCTCGACAACATTGCTTACTTCCAATGCTCCGCTGATCAACAGTCAGCGCCTCTGGCAATCATTGATGGACCTCGCGCAAATAGGCGCTACGGTCAAGGGCGGCGTGTGTCGGCTTGCGCTGACTGACCTTGATCGTCAGGCCCGGGATCTGTTCGTCAAATGGTGCGAGGAGGCGGGTTGTTCGGTGAGCGTCGATGCCATCGGAAATATCTTCGCCCGGCGTCCCGGACGCAATCCGGATCGCGCACCGGTGATGACTGGCAGCCATATCGACACTCAGCCTACGGGCGGCAAGTTCGACGGCTGTTTCGGTGTGATGGCCGGGCTGGAAGTGATCCGCACCCTAAACGATCTGGGGCTGGAAACCGATGCACCGGTGGAAGTCGTAGTCTGGACCAACGAGGAAGGCTCGCGCTTCCCCCCGTGCATGATGGGCTCGGGGGTGTTCGTAGGCCAATTGGATCTGGCCGAGACGCTGGCCAAGCAGGACGAGCAAGGTCTGGTAGTCGGTGAAGAGCTGCAGCGTATTGGTTACGCTGGGAGCAGGGCGGTGCTCGGTCATCCGGTGGGTGCCTACTTCGAAGCACATATCGAACAAGGCCCTATTCTTGAGGATCAGGCAAAAACCATCGGCGTGGTAATGGGCTGTCTCGGACAGAAATGGTTTGATCTGACCCTGACCGGCGTCGAGGCCCATGCGGGGCCGACGCCCATGTCCCTGCGCAAGGATGCACTGGTCGGGGCCGCGCAGGTCGTGAGTGCGGTCAACCGCATTGCGTTGCAGAGTCAGCCTCATGCCTGTGGCACCGTCGGGTGTCTGAATATCCATCCGGGATCACGTAACGTAATCCCTGGCGAAGTGAAGATGACCATTGATTTTCGGCACCTTCAGGCTGACAAGCTGCAGGCAATGGTTGATGAGCTGCGGCAAGTGATCGAAAGCACCTGCGCCCAGCATGGCCTGAGCCATGAGCTGACACCCACGGCAGACTTTCCGCCACTGGACTTCAACAGCCTGTGTGTCGACGCTGTTCGCCAGGGAGCTGCGCAACTGGGGCTTAGCCATATGGATATCGTCAGTGGTGCGGGGCACGATGCTATTTTTATCGCCGAACTGGGACCAGCGGGGATGATCTTTGTGCCGTGCGAAGGCGGTATCAGTCACAACGAAATCGAAAACGCGACACCCGAAGATCTGGCGGCTGGCTGCGCAGTGCTGCTGCGAGCGATGGTAAGTGCTGCTCAATAATGCCGGGATGTCCATCCATCAGTGGGGCTTGCCGGACTTATGAACCGCTGACAACGCCCCGTTAACTACTGCAGTAACTTAATTAATAGACGGATATATCTATTTGCGATAATCGTTACAACAATAACTTCAAATGAGGGTATCTGATCAATTCAAACGTGAGGTAACGAAGATCAGGCGTAGAGTCGCCAGTGCGATGGCTTCAGCCTCGCCCTTGATGTTTTCGAGTTGGGTATTCCTGCTATCGGCCTTGCCTGATTCACTGCTGGCGTCAGCCAGCCGACTGATTTGATACAAGTCGGTGGTGATGCCGTGCAGGTTGTTTTGCAGGCGTTCGATCAGGCTGTCCAGACGATCACTGCCGTACAAGCCATCGCGAGCAGGCAGACTTGAGGACAGTGCGTTGACGCCTGAATCGCCGTTGAAGGGGGGCAAACGAAGGCCTGTCACCACATAGGCCACATCAATGCCACCGTTGGCGATTCGGGATAGATAATCGGCTCTGGGGTATCGCAAGCCATTTTCGTAATTGCCTTGCGCATTTGTTTCAACACCGCCAATCGAGCCCAGCGCACTTTGTGACAGTTTGAGGCGCAGGCGTTCTTCTTTCAAACGTTGACCGATTTTAGTCATGGCGGTTTTCCGAGCAGTTATTCATGAGGATTGCCACGCCTGAGGGCGGCAACTTGTCAGGGTTGAATATGACTGATCCAGATTTACAGCAAAGATAATGAAATCAATCGGATACGACAGTCCGGTGGTTTTACTCCACCTGAAGAATGTTAACAATACAGCGAAATGCAACTCAAGTGGATCCAAAGACGTTAATTAGTTGAAGGATAGTATCAATCAGAGGTGTTAACGATAAATGTGCATCGTAATGGATGCCATGACAGCGGCCCACTGAGGGGCCGCGAAAGGACGTTCAATGTATCAAGGGCAGCGTGTGCTGGTTTGTTGCGACCAGGTTGCTGCGGTTCTGGCGATGCTGTCTGCCAGTCGTGAAACTGCTCGTTGATGAGCGATCACCAGATTTTCCATGCCCTGGCCTGCAGGCTCGCGGATGATGCTGCTGCATGTCAGGCTCTGTCGTTTTGCGTCGTTGTTGCGCAAACCCAGCGTCCAGACAACATCAATCAGTGCGTATTGGCTTAACACTGACTCAAAACGGCGGATATCCGTACGCAGTGACAAGACGGGTTTTGAAGCATCCTTCGGCAAACCCGCCATGTCGCGACTGCCAAAGCGACGCTCCAGCTGTCCGGTCAGCGCATCGTGGAATTCGTCACCCAATGGCGATCCCCAACGCTCGGCGTCCAGAATCGCCAGGCTGCCATTGCCCTGACGCACCACCAGCGGCGGTTGATCGACCTGAACGGCCATCAGCACCGGGAGCATTTCGAACTGAAATGGGGCCGGGCTCGCAATCGGCTGTGGATTCGAAGCCATGGGTGCAATCAGCGTGTAGTAGTGGGTAGGCGTCGAGGAGCAAGCGCTGAGCCCCAGCGCGGCTGCCAAGGCCATGAATTTCAAACGCAAACTCATTGTTGTGGCTCCAGGTCGATGGCACGGGATGATGAAGGGGCTTTGTAAGAGCCCGGCGCGGCGTCGCCAGTACGGCCACGAAGCAATGCTTCAGGATGACGACTGAGGAAGTCGGTCAGTACCCGGACCGAGCGCGCGGTGCGCTGCACCTCGTCCATGGCCTGGCCTAGTTGCTGACGTGCCGGAGAGTCTTCGGACAGCGTGTCATTCGCCGTGCCCAGTGTTTTCTTCGCCTGTTGCAGCGTGCCACGCATCTCCGGCAAGACTGTGCCGTTTACGGTTTTCAGGGTTTTTTGCAATTCACTCAAACTACCGTTGAGATTCTTCGCCAGGTCATCGAGAGGCAGTCTGCCGAGTTTCTCGACGAAGGCCTGCAACTGTTCCTGCAACTTGTCGAAGCTGCCCGGCACGGTAGGTATTTCCAGTGGGCGGTTTTTAGGATTGAACACAACCTTGGGCGCTTTCGGATCGAAATCCATCGCAATGTACAACTGCCCCGTCAGCAGGTTGCCCGTCCGGATCTGCGCACGCAGGCCCCGGGCAACAAATGCTCCGAGGATACGTGCCGATTGTTCGTCAACGTCACCACTACCGCCCATTTGCTGAAGTTTCTCTTGTGCAGCGCCAAGGCGTTTGGGGTAGATCACTGCACCGACCACGCCCGGAAACGTCTGGGACTCGGGGTCATAATCGAGGTCGACAGATACTACGCGGCCAATGTTAACCCCCAGAAAATCCACTGGCGCATTGACGGCGAGGCCTCTGAGAGACTGGTTGAAACGCAAACGAATATAGTTCGGCTCACCATCGGGTGGGGCGAGGGCAGAAGCCTGGTCGTCGAATATCTTGAACTCGGCATTTTCGTCCGCGGGTTTGGCATCCGGGCTCCAGTTCGGTTCGCGGAACGCGATCCCGCCTGACAATATCGAAGCCATGGACTGAGTGTCGATTTTCAGGCCCGCAGTGCCCACAGTGACATCCACGCCACTGGCGTTCCAGAAACGGGTATCGGTGGATATGTACTGATCATTGGGCGCGTTGATAAAGATCTGAATGTCGACGCCCTTGCCGTCCTTGGACAGCTCGTAAGAGACGACTTGTCCGACCTGAATGCGGCGGTAGTAAACCGGCGAGCCGATGTCCAGTGAGCCAAGGTCGTCGGTATGCAGTTTGAAACGCTTGCCTCTTTCCCCGAAGGCCACAGGCGGGGGCGTTTCCAGCCCGGTGAAGTCAGTCTTGGTTTTCTCCGACCTGCCAGCGTCAGCACCGATGAAGGCACCGGACAATAGCGTATCGACGCCCGATACGCCTTGTGCACCGATCCGTGGACGTACGACCCAGAAGTTAGTGTCTTCTCGTGTGAACGGCCCCGCAGAGTTGTTCAGCTCGATCGTTGCCAGAACATGAGTCCGGTCTTCACTGAGCTTGATATCCGTGACCATACCGATGACCACATTCTTGTACTTGACTTGGGTCTTGTTGGCATCCAGCCCCTCGGCGGTCAGGAAGCTCACAGTGATTTTGGGGCCGAGTGACATCCAGTTATTGACCGCCATGGAGATCCCGATAAGCGCGGCAACGATCGGCACCAGCCAGACCAGCGAAACACGCAGGCGCCGCCGTTTTATATCCGGGCGGCTCGGGGCCGATGAAGAAGGGGGGAGGGTATTGTCAGACATCTTCAACCTCTGCGTCCCAGATAAGCCGGGGATCGAAACTCATGGCGGCGAACATCGTCATCACCACTACCAGACCAAAAAACAGAATGCCGATTCTGGGCTCAATGGTGCTGAGCTCATTAAACTGCACAAGGGCGGCCACTAACGCCACCACCAACACGTCAAGCATCGACCAGTAGCCGATCAATTCGATAAACCGATACAGCTTTGCCCGCTCCCGCATGGCCCAGGTACTGCGACGCTGGCAAGTAATGAGCAGCAAGCCGAGGACAAAGAATTTGATGCTGGGCACCACCACGCTGGCGATGAAGATAAGCAGCGCAATATCCCACGAGCCACTTTTAAAAAATTCGATGACCCCACTCATGATGGTGTTCTGGCTGCTGTTGCCAAACATCGTGGTGTACATCACGGGCAGGGCATTGGCCGGAATATAGAAAATCAGTCCGGCAATCAAAAACGCCCAGGTACGAGCAATACTATTGGGTTTGCGGGTATGAACCGGGGATTCACAACGCGGACATTCGTGGCTGTTCTCCGGGCAAGCGTAGCCGCAGATGTGACAAAGCGTCAGGCCGTGTTCGTGGGCGAAGGGTATGCCGTTCACTAACGTGGCACTCCCGGTTCGGTCCAAAGGCGACGCGTGTGCTTACCGGCGATCAGAATGATCAGCACCATCAGCATGGCCATGGCCCACAAGCCGACGCCTGCATGCACGTCGAGCATGCCCGACAGTTTCACGATCGCGACCAGAATGCCCAGCATGCAGACTTCCAGCATGCTCCACGGCCTTAGATGTTCCAGCGCACGCATGCACCTCTTGAAGCCCGGAGCTATCTGGCCCTTTTGCGCATGGAGCAACACCCAGAACAGCAGAATGATCTGCAGCATGGGGGCAAAGATGATCGAGAGGCCGGCAACCAGTGCAATCAATGTGATGCGTCCCTGGGCAAGAGCCTCCACGGACGACCACAGAGTGACCTCATTACTCAGGCCCTTCATGCTGATGCTGATTACCGGGAACAGGTTGG
Source organism: Pseudomonas sp. ICMP 561 (assembly GCF_002699985.1). Classification (GTDB taxonomy): domain Bacteria; phylum Pseudomonadota; class Gammaproteobacteria; order Pseudomonadales; family Pseudomonadaceae; genus Aquipseudomonas; species Aquipseudomonas quasicaspiana. The sequence continues at coordinate 21,967 of NZ_LKBT01000022.1, forward strand.
CAAAGACGAACAGCACTGCGGCGGCGATGGTCAATGCCAGTAATTGTTCAAGACTCAGGCGATGAGCGCGTGCCAGAACTGCACCGCAACGCGCGCAAAATGACGTCTCGCCCTTTTGCAGGGGAACAGCCTCGTACAGCGAATCGCAATGTTCGCAGATGATCAGATCGTTAGAGGGTGTGGTGTCAGCCAAGGTGGTGCTCATCTACGCCGCGGGCCGGGGAGAATAACGCAAGAGAACGAAGGGCGAGAAGATACCTTTTTGACGCGCATATGGCTCCATTTTTCAGCCGTTCCTTTTAATGGCATGAAAGATGGACCGCGGGCGCTGACTGACGTTCACATGCCAATAAGCCATTATTGCTGGCTGACTCTTCCTGATGCTGGTCAAGCCGACGTCTGATGTTCTTCAGGACAAGGTTTGAAGTTCAGATTGCGATGGAAGGCGCGTAGGAGATGCTCTCCAGACGTTTGAGCTCGGCTGCAAGAAAGTCACTGGTAGACTCGACACTGAGCGGTCTGGCAAAAAAGTAGCCTTGCAAAAGGTGGCAGCCAAGGGCGCGCAATTGCTCGATCTGCTCTTGGGTTTCAACGCCCTCGGCAACAATTTCGAGACCCAGGTTGATCGCCAGCCCAATAGCGGTAGCGCAAATCTCCAGATCCTTGCCGCCTTTGCCAATGTCGCGGACAAAGCTGCGATCAAGTTTGAAGGCATGCACCGGCAAGACTCGCAGGTAACCCAGCGATGAATAGCCCGTACCAAAATCGTCGATTGATAAGCGCACGCCCAGTCGACGCAGATCGGCAAGCCGCTCGATGGAACGCTCGGGATCCTGCATGAGCACCGACTCGGTAATCTCCAGTTCCAGATGATGGCCCTGCAGATTGTGCCGCACCAGCGCACTGGTGACCGTCGCCTCAAGTTCGCTGACCAGCAACTGCTGAACTGACAGATTGACCGCCACTTTAAGGTCGGTGAAACCCATGGCGTGCCAGCGGGCGAGCTGCTCGCAGGCGGTTTCGATAACCCATGCACCCATGTCGGCAATGATGCCCATGGATTCTGCAACCTGGATGAATCGATCCGGCATGACCAGGCCGTAGTCCGGATGCTGCCAGCGGATGAGTGCTTCAAGGCATACAGTCCGGCCATCCGAAGCCAGCACCTGGGGTTGATAGCACAGGAAAAACTGTCTTTTCTCAAGGGCCAGGCCAAGCGCTGCCTCGAAATCAACCCGTTCTTGAATGTTTTCTTTCATGGCAGGGTGATAGACCCGCAAGTTGCCTGGGCCAAAGCTCTTGGCCTCGTGCAGTGCCAGTTCGGCAGCGCCGAGGATATCCTCGGGCTGGCAGGCATCATCCGGGAATACTGCGACCCCGGCACTGGACGTTATTTTCAGCTGGCTGCCTGCAATGTCGAAAGATGACGCCAGGGCCTTGGACAGTTTTTCCTGCAAACGAGCAACGCCATTTTCGTTTTTGACTCCGCTGGCGCCCACTAACAATTGATCAGTGCCGACCCGCGCAATGAGGTCGCTGTCGCGCGTGGTGAGTTGCAGGCGTTGTGCAATCTTGACCAGCAACTGGTCCCCTGCCTTGTGTCCACGCGTGCCATTGATGATTCCCATCTGATCAAGCTCTAGCAGGAACACCACGAGCCTTGTTTGATTCTGTTTATTGACGGCTATCAAGCTTTGCAGCCTGACCAGTGCTCCGGCACGATTGGGCAACTCAGTCTGGGCATCGTTGTGAAGGGCATGCTCGAAGCGCTTGTTAGCGATCCGGTGGCTGTAGATCTCCTGTTCAAGCGCCCGATCAGTACGTGCTTTTTCTCGTCGGCTTCTGGAAACCCTCGCCTTGACCATCACAGAAAACCAGACCGCCAGAAACAGGAAGCCAAAGGCGCCTAGATAGGGCACCTGGACGACTCCGGCATCGGCCAGGCTGGTCAGGACGGTAGAGGTCAGCAACAGGACAATGGACGTCCAGATCACAATATTCGAGAGCGGCCCCGCCTTCTTTCTGATTCTGAGTGAAAACAGAGTGATCCAGATCAGCAGAGTGAACGACAACAGGCGTATGACCTGATAAATCGCCGACGGCTCGCCAGCCAGGATGAACAGCCGTTCCCCCCAGGCAGTCGTGCTCAAGCCATTGGAGTACAAGTGTTCAAATCGGTAACCCAAGGGGTTGTAGGCGTTGTAGGCAATTGCAAAAGCGGCCACGCCAGCGATCAGCCAGGAGGCCCTGTAAGCGCTGGGTCTGTTTTCCAGCGCGGCAATCAGGTAGCTGCTCAGCGGGACCAGTAACAGCGAGAAAAAGTTGACCCATTTGTGGGCTGACAGTGCCGCCTGAACTGTGTGTGCTGAGTACTGGACGGCACAGGCAACCTGAAACAGAGCGAAGACCAGGCAGGTCGCGGAAAACATGACGCAGGCTCGGGTGTAACCACTGTTGCGGGCCAGCAACGCGGCATTGAACGCGCCCATGACCAATATTCCCGTGGAAATGAAATACAGAGCAAGGATGGGTGCGATCATTTCGTCCTCTGAACTGGATCGGCACACCAGCAACGACAAGGTCGGAATGGAAGGCTGCGGGATGGGATCCGATCCCTAGGATAGCATCAAATAGCCATTACTTTGTTTTGCGTATTAAACATAGTGTGCATTCAGATTTGCACAGAACCCTGTGGGAGATTCTATGTTGGCCAGCAATCCCGTAGTACCGGCCGGGACCGCGGGCCAGGATAGAATCTCCAGCAGTTATTTAAAACCAGTCCAGGCCAGCTCAGAGCTTCCCCGGTTTCGCACGTTTCTGAAGGTAACTCAGCAACGTTTTCGCCTCTTCAGGAATGTTGTGCTCATCGAAAGAAATGCAAACCGCGTTCGTGTCGTCCTCAATCGTGATCTCATACTGCTTCTGGTCACGGGCGTGCTCCGAGCCCGCATCGGTGGATTTTTGCAGGCCGCGTTCCTCCATCAGACGCTTCACTTGGTCAACCAATGGCTGTTCAAGGTCAGCCATGTTCACCTCGCAGCTTTTGACCGCGCCGACAAATCCCCCGGACTGCACGTAACAGACTCTCATGATGGTGTTCCTCAGTATCAAACGTTGATGCCGACCTTTTTCCAGGCTGCCTTGACGGCCTTTTTCGCGGCTGTGCCGTATTGCTTGCCGCCCGCGACCTGTACGCTGATCCTCGCACAGTCAGCGAACTGACTGTTGCTCTGCAACTGCAGCAAGGTTTCATACCAGATCCTGCCAGTCACTTCCCAGGCATTCCCGCCCAGCGCCTTGGACGCCAGCACAAACGCCCGATTGGCGATGCCCGAATTGATGTGTACGCCGCCGTTATCCTTGGGACCGGTGTAAAGGCCCGCCATGCTGGCGGGTTGCGGGTCATCGCCCAAGTCCGGATCGTTCACGTACGCTGTACCCGGGTTCTCCATATCGCGGATGCCGCGGCGGGTAGGGGCGGGGACCAATAGCTCCTTACCGATCACCCAACTCGATTCTTCAGCGCTGGTGCCTTCTTTCCACTGACGGACCAGAATCCCGAACACATCGGCAAAATGTTCGTTGAGTGCGCCTGACTGTCCCTGATAACTCAGGTTGCTGGTAAAAGACTGTACGCCGTGGGTCAGCTCATGGCCGATGACTTCCAGACTGCCGGTAAAACGCTTGAAGACCTCTCCGTCGCCATCACCGTAGGCCATTTGCTCGCCATTCCAGAACGCGTTGTTCATGGGCACGAAGCCGCCCTCAAAATCCACCTCGGCGACATGGACGGTGGAAACCAGCGTCATCCCGTTGTCATCCAGCGAATTGCGGCCGAACAGCTCGTTATAAAAGTCATAAACATCGCCTGAACCATTGAAGGCTTCGTCCAGGGCGGGGTCGGCTGTGTCCGGTTGGCCTTCCGAGCGGCCAAGCGTACCGGGCAGTTTATTGGTGCCCTTGGCGTCGTAAACCAGCCGACTCTTCTTACCGTCTGGCGATTTGCTTGCAAGCAAGGTCGGCATGGCGCGTGCTGAGCTGCGGAAAGCGACAAAGGCCGAACTGCTGGCCAGATTGGTAATCGCCAGGGCTCTGACCCGTGCGTGAGGCGACTGAGCCAGATGCTCGAGAATGTAAGGGGGGACGATGCAATGCAGCGGATTTCGATGGCACATGCGTGAAACTCCCTGAGCAGTGTTACAAAACCGTAACGGACTCTTTTTGGGCAGCGCCCGTGCCCACGATGTTCCGCCCGTTCGCCGGAGAGCGCTGTTGAACCTCGATTGCCGCTGAAAAACGGCAGGTCCAATCGTTAGAATTTGTAACTGCGGTATCAGTCTTTGAGAGATGCGCGCCACCCAGGCCTGACTGACGGGGTGATCTATGGCATTCGTTGCTGCCAGAGAGCGACGAAGTGTCGCCAGCGTGAATGGACCGTTGTCGATGGCAGCAATGCTAAACTTGCGCCCACTTTTGAGAGGAGCAAGCAGACGTGCGCAATTTGGCAATGATGATAGCGGTGCTGGCACTGGCTGGCTGCGATGCCGACAAGTCCACCCCGCCCGCGCCCAAGGTGCAGGCGACGACTGCGGTACAAGCCCCGCGGGCTGCCCCGCAATGGGAAATCCAGATCAATGCCAATGAGGCGTTGAGCGATATCAGCGCCTGGTTGCTTGAGCGCAGCTATCCGCCTTATCTGGTGACGATCGATGGCAAGCAGCAATTGCTGATCGGACCTTACCCAAGCCAGGAACGCGCCGAAGAAATTCGCACTGAGCTGCTGGCTAAAATCGCCAAATCCCACCGCAAAGCCGCCCCGGTGGTCATTCAGCGGGTGCCGTCCTGACGGCTATTCAGCTGTCGCCGTGAATGTAGCAAGACACTGGATGATCGCTGTGACACCCTCGGTTCACGTGCTTCGAATCATTCGATGCGTGAACCGGGAAGCGCTGTTATGGACGAAATTCAAAGATTGGGCGAGTTACTGAGCGCCAATCAACGCAATGAAGAACATAAGCACCAGCAATTCCACACCGGCCTGGCGCAATGGCAGGCCAGCATTCTGAAACTTTACGAGCAGATCGAAGCGTGGCTCAAGCCGCTGACCGACAGTGGCCAGATCACCGTGGAGTTCGAGCCGCATCTTGCACAAAGCAAAGGTTATCCCGACGAAAACTCTCCGTTTCGCACTCAGCGCATGACGCTGTCGATTGCGGGGCGGCAGGTAGCCTTGATTCCTGACGCGATGGGGGCGAAAGGGCTGGTGTCGATTTCGGCCACAGGGTTGAGCCCGCATGCGCAGGAGCAGGTGTCGCTGATCTGTGTGGATGCTACTCAAGGTGTGCAGTGGATGGAGAAGAAGCGCATTGGCGTGAAGGAGTCTGAAGCGGTGCCTTTTACGGCGGACCATTTTGCCAGGCAGTTGCAGGCGTTGGTGCCGGGGAGTTCGGTTTAGGTCTTGTGTGTATATCCGGGGTTGGGTGATGGCTCATATTGGTTGCGCTTTTACAGCGCCTCACTTTTGATAGATCCGGAAGCCGGCCCAGACAAAAGTAAGCAAAACGCTCTTGCCCCACCACTCGGCACCTCGCTGTCGCTCGGTGTACCCGCCCGCAGATTCTGAACCGTGGGCCGCCGCAATGGGCCATCCATGGCCCGGTGCGGCTAACCCGGCGTCCTGCCCCTCTTCAACTCAAGGGCGTCCCACGCTTCAGAATCTGCGTTCGGCCAGCGTGGTTTAACGGGGCGCCTCAGATCAAAATCAAAAGCGCGGCGGCCTGACAGCCGACCTGTTTTGTTGGGTTTGCCGACATTCTGTAGGAGCTGCCGAAGGCTGCGAAGCGGTGTGTCAGATCAAGAATGCGTTGGTTGTTGGGACGTCTCGCGAACAAGTTCGCTCCTACCGGGCTGAGGCGATCCCGCCGTCTTCGCTTTGCTTTTGATCTGCTTTTGATTTTGATTTTGATCTTAGGCGCCCCGTTAAACCACGCCGGCCGGAATTCGATATTGCTGCGTGGGGCAAACCGGCAGGGATGCCGGTTTAGCCGCCTCAGGCCATGGATGGCCGGTGGCGGCGGCCCCACGCTGCAATGTCGGATTACGGGCATGCCGAGCGACAGCGAGGCACCCAGTGGTGGGGCAAGAGCCTTTTGCTTAATTTTGGGCTCCTTTCAAAAGTGAGGCGCCGTAAGGGCGCAACCAATCCAAGCCCAAACGCAACATTGGATATGCACACAAAAAAGCTGCATACATACCCAAACCACGGTAGATCAATAAATGTACAGGGTTAGTCGCGACGACCCAGCAACAAACCTACTACGAGACCAAAGCCCGCGGAAATGGCAACGGTCTGCCATGGATGGCCACCGATATAGGTTTCGGTCGCTTCAACCACCGGCTTGGTGCGCTCACGCACACTGGCAACAGACTCAGAGGCCTGCTTGAGTTTCAGGCCAAGCTGCGCGCGCAGGGTTTCTGCGTCTTCACCGACCAGAGCAGCGCTGTCTTTGAGCAGCTTGTCGGACTCTTCGATCAGGGCCTGCAGTTCGCTGAAAGCCTGGTCCTTGATCTGTTCTGCGGTAGTTTGAGCGGCAGTTTTACGAGCCATGATGTTTTCCTTTCGTTGATGATGGCAGTAAGCAATGGAGTCTTGCGGTTGACGAAAAGTTGCAGAAGTCTGCGCGTCACCACTCATTTCGCTTGTGGGATTTGCCGGAAACAGTCTCTTAAAGGTGCCCTTACGGGTGTAAGATACTTCCGGTTTTTAGTCACAGGTGACCGTTATGAGTTTCAATCTGGCCAATCGGCCGCTTCCTGAGCGTGCTGCGCTCGAAGACGAAAAATCCCGCCTCTTTGACCTATGGCAGAGCAATCTGGGTAAAGCCAAGGGCGACGCCGCGCGATTGTTCGGCGAGCGCTCCAAGCGCAAAGGCAAATGGTCCGAATGGGTTCGTTCCGAACTCGACACCATGAGCCCGCCCGAGTACGCGAACATGGTCCGCAGTGAAGTCAACCGGCTCATGGCCGCCAGCAAGTAAGTAACGCTTCGCCAGACACCTCTCTTGATGCAGAGCCTTTACCAGCTCCCGTCAACCGATTGCGGCAGGCTGAGGACGCCACTGTCCTTGAAGCGCATGGTGCCAAACAGTCCACCCGCAAGCTTGCCGCGCAAGGTGTAAGGCAGGTTGTCGAGGCTTTGGATTTGCGTCAGGCCCACCGCCTGGCGCAGGGCCGCGAACGCGGAAACGCTGACCGGCACCACCAGCACTGTTTCGGAAAAGCGCCCGATGGAGCCTTGCTGATCACTGACGCCGGACGCCAGCAGCCTGCCATTTACATCCAGGTCCAGCGCAACGCCGTTGTATTCGATCGCGGTCTCATTCGGGTTCTGCAATCGCAACTTGACCGCCAGCCTTACTTCCAGTCCTTGTCCGGGCAATGACTCAATACCCACCACGTTGATGTTCAGTGGATCGCGATTGGGCAACAGGGCGCAAGCACCTAGGGTTAAAAGCAGAAAGCTGACCAGCAGCGTACGAATCAGGCGTGAGGGCATTCGGTATGTTCCTTTGGGCATGTGACAGGGCGCTGCTATCCGCTCAGACCCCATGTGCGCGCAGAGATTCGTTTTCATCCGGCGCTGGCTTATGCTGCAGGACCTGCATGCTGATGAGTCACGGATGCCCAGACATCAGAAAACTACGCCGCCGATTGCGACGTTGACGGAAAAACACACCATTTCCGTTGAAATGGTGCGCGAGGCATTCCTGCAAAGCGGTCTCTCCAGGCCCATTCAGCAAATGCTGCTGACAGAGGCAGGCATTGCCATTGATGTGCTTGATGATCGGGATGCACGGGTGCCGGTCAGTGCTTACGCGGACTTGTGGCGAAGCATTGAACGGCGCACCGATGACCTGTTCTTCGGTATGGATCCGCGTGCGCTGCGCCAGGGCAGTCTTGAGTTCCTATGCCGCTCGTCCATGGCTCAGCCCACATTGGTGGCAGGCCTTGAGTCGGGACTCGACTTTCTCGGGCTGATGCTTGAGCGCTTCGGTGCCCGCTTGATCCGTCAGCAGAGTGTGGCGGAGGTGGTCATTGGTCATGAGCAGGACCCGGTGTCCCGGGCATTTGCGGACTTCACTTTCTGGATGATTGTGCACGGTGTGGCCTGCTGGCTTTGCGGGCGGCGAGTGCCGATTATGGGCATTGAGTTGCGTTGCGCGCAGCCGGATTACATCGACGACTACAAGGTCATGTTCTCGGAGAATCTGCGTTTTCAGCGGCCGCGTTCAAGAATGATTTTTGCCGCTGATTGCCTGGATCTCCCCATTCGGCGTAGCGCTGCCGAACTTGACGCATTCCTCGCAGCTTTGCCGGGTAATCTGCTGGTCAAGTATCGGGATCCGCAAAGTCTGGGCAGTCGCATTCGCCAGCATCTGCGCAGCCTGCCTGCCGAACAATGGCCACACAGTGCTGACCTGGCGAGCAGCCTGTGCATCTCCGCTTCGACCCTGCGCCGTCATCTTGCCGAAGAAGCTCAAAGCTACCAGGCCCTCAAGAATTCCGTACGCAAGGATCTGGCCATTGGTTGGCTGGCTGACGAGCATCTGGACATGGCGACCATCGCCAGTCGTCTTGGCTTTGCCGACACCAGTTCGTTTTACAAGGCTTTTCGTAAATGGTCAGGGATCAATCCCGGCCACTATCGAGACGTGGTGCAGAGCGGCGTTGGTCAAACCGGTCATCGACGCTGAGCGTTTTGACCATTGCCCGAACCGGCACGCAGGGCGACTATTTCGGTTAACAACAATAAAGAACCGAATAGAGGTTACGCATGGATATTCGCGACAAGGTTTTCCTGGTCAGTGGTGGCGCCTCAGGTCTGGGCGCTGCGACGGCGCACATGCTGGTCAACGCCGGGGCCAGAGTGGTACTCGCCGATCTGAATGCCAAGGCATTGTCGATACAGCTGGACAAGCTGGGCAAAAATGCTCGCGCAATGGTCACTGATGTCAGTCAGGAAGCGTCTGCACAGGCCGCCGTGGACGCCAGTGTCGACGCATTTGGCGCGCTCCACGGGCTGATCAATTGCGCCGGTGTCGTTGGCGCGCAAAAGATCCTCGGTAAGGAAGGTCCTCACAATCTGCCTGACTTTCGCCAGGTGATCGACGTCAATCTTATCGGCAGTTTCAACCTGTTACGGCTCGCCAGTGCAGCCATGTCTGTTGGCGCGGCGGATGAGGGCGGTGAGCGGGGCATCATCATCAATACCGCGTCTGTCGCCGCTTACGACGGTCAGATCGGTCAGGCCGCTTATGCTGCCTCCAAGGGCGCCATTGTCAGCATGACTCTGCCCGCGGCGAGAGAACTGGCGCGCTTCGGTATCCGGGTCATGACCATCGCCCCCGGTATTTTCGAGACGCCAATGATGGCGGGCATGACCCCGCAGGTGCGTGAATCCCTGTCGGCTGGCGTGCCATTTCCGCCGCGTCTGGGCAAGCCGGACGAGTACGCCGCGCTGGTCCGGCACATCATCGAAAACCCGATGCTCAATGGCGAAGTGATCCGCCTCGATGGTGCCTTGCGCATGGCGGCGCGTTAGACGTTAGCTCTGGGTTATGACCGTAGGACCGGCTTTAGCCGGGAGTGCATTTCACCTGACGATAAATTTGCCGTGTATGTGCTGGCCCTCTCCCGGCTGAAGCCGGTCCTACACAGACTGTGTGAAAACTACTGCAGGCTGGGCACCTTCGGTGCTACGCGCACAATACTGCGTTAAAAACAGGCGAAAAATGCTCATTTAGAACACAAAGACTCCGCTTTTTCGCCTGTTTTTGCCTTGTCTTGCCGTCGCTCGCTACGTTTTCACACAGTCTGTACAGGTCATTTATTGCAGCTCAAATCAAAGCTTTGACTTGATAAGGGATTAATCATGACTTCAGAACATTCATCCATAAATGATGACCCCGTGGTGATCGTCAGCGCTGTGCGCACGCCCATGGGTGGGTTTCAGGGCGATCTGCAGAGTCTGACCGCGCCGCAGTTGGGGGCGGCAGTCATTCGCGCAGCGGTAGAGCGGGCGGGTATCGCGGCTGAAGAGGTTGAGCAGGTGTTATTTGGCTGCGTGTTGTCTGCGGGGCTCGGGCAGGCACCTGCGCGGCAAGCCGCGTTGGGCGCGGGGCTGGCCAGGTCAACGTTGTGCACCACGCTGAACAAAATGTGCGGCTCAGGCATGCAGGCGGCGATGCTAGGCCATGACGTGTTGCTGGCGGGCAGTGCAAAAGTGGTAGTGGCGGGCGGCATGGAAAGCATGTCCAACGCACCTTATCTGTTGGACAGGGCGCGCAGCGGTTACCGCATGGGGCACGGGCGTGCGCTTGATCACATGTTCCTGGACGGTCTGGAGGACGCCTATGAACCGGGCCGGCTGATGGGCACTTATGCCGAACAGTGCGCGGAGAGCCACGGTTTTACCCGTGAAGTGCAGGATGCGTTTGCAGTGGAGTCCTTGAGCCGCGCACAAGAGGCGATCAGCAAAGGCTGGTTCAACGGCGAAATCGTCCCACTGGAAGTCATTGTGGGTAAAGAGCAGCGGCAGGTGACTCATGATGAGCAACCGCCCAAGGCCCGGCTGGACAAGATACAGACGCTCAAGCCCGCTTTCCGTCAAGGCGGCACCGTGACCGCGGCCAATTCCAGCTCCATCTCCGACGGAGCCGCTGCGCTGCTGTTGATGCGTCGCTCCGAAGCGACACAGCGAGGCCTGAAACCGTTGGCGGTGATCCATGGGCATGCGGCGTTCGCGGATGAGCCAGGGCTATTCCCGGTTGCGCCCATCGGGGCAATTCACAATCTGATGACGCGCACCGGATGGACCCTGGATCAGGTCGATTTGTTCGAGATCAACGAAGCGTTTGCCGTCGTGACTTTGGCCGCCATGAGTCAGCTGAACCTGCCTCACGACAAAGTCAATATTCATGGCGGAGCCTGTGCGCTTGGCCATCCTATTGGTGCGTCGGGCGCACGTATTCTCGTGACCCTGCTGGGGGCTCTCCGACGTAAGGGGCTGCGGCGCGGCGTTGGGGCCATTTGCATTGGCGGCGGTGAAGCAACCGCTATAGCCGTAGAAATCATTCAATAGTCCAATGAGATAAGGGCTTAAGTTAAAGTTGATTCTAGAATAATGGTTATCAGAAAAAGGAGCATTATCAATGAGTTATGAATCTATCTTGATAGAAATTCGAGAAAGGGTTGCGCTGATCACCCTCAACCGGCCTGAGGCTTTGAACGCGTTGAACGCGCAATTGATCAGCGAATTGAATCACGCTCTGGATGACCTTGACGCTAACCGTGACATTGGCTGCATCGTGCTGACCGGCTCCAGCAAAGCGTTTGCGGCGGGGGCGGATATCAAGGAAATGGCTGAGCTGAAGTATCCCCAGATCTACCTGGACGACCTGTTCAGCGACAGTGATCGCGTCGCCGCCCGGCGTACGCCGATCATCGCAGCCGTGGCAGGTTTTGCCTTGGGCGGAGGCTGCGAACTGGCATTGATGTGCGACTTCATCCTCGCTGCGGACAATGCCAGGTTCGGTCAGCCGGAAATCAAACTCGGCGTATTACCCGGGATGGGGGGCACGCAACGCTTGACCCACGCCGTCGGTAAGGCCAAAGCGATGGAAATGTGCCTGACCGGACGTTTGATCGACGCCCAGGAAGCAGAACGCGCCGGGCTGGTAGCGCGAGTATTGCCGTTGAGCGAACTGCTGGATGAAGCGCTGAAGGTCGCTGCATCCATCGCTGCAAAGTCGCTACCGGTGACGATGATGGTCAAGGAGAGCGTGAACCGAGCGTTCGAGGTCAGTCTTGCCGAAGGGATTCGCTTTGAACGCCGGGTTTTTCACGCTGCTTTTGCCACCGAGGACCAGAAAGAAGGCATGGCTGCGTTTATCGAGAAGCGAGAGCCGCGTTTCAAGGGGCGTTGAGTGGTCCTTGCGACTTGGAGCGCTCAGCCATGCTGGATGAATGCCTGATGCAATCTCCGCGGCCAGTTTTGCTCGAACCACGTCTTTAGCATGATGCAGTGTCCCGGATGGACCAGGCAGAGCTCGTTCGGGGTCTTGCGATACGCTGCAGCAAGCTCGCGCAGCTCTTCAGAACTGAGCCCGCAATAACCGTGTCGGTCGGTTTTGCCCTCGAACAGAAAATGTTCTGGTTGCAGGCGTGCGAGAAACTGCAGTCCGGGCTCGCGCATTCGCACGATATACCACAGGCGATTTGCCAGCGGTGCGCCCTTGAGCCCAGGGTGCTCGGTCAGGCGCAGGTCGGCGTCGAAGAAAGACAGAGCCGGATGCTGCGCAGGTTGATTCAGCCCGCAGGAACGGTCCTGCGCTGTGACTATTGGCGGCGTGCCGGTCATCTCAATGCAACTGGCTGTGAGGTCGAATCTGCCATCTGCAGTGCTGAGCTGCAAAACCCCATCCGTCGTCAGGTGCAGGGTTTGTGGCAGGTTCAGATGTACTGCGTCAGCGGTGGGCAGATCCTGTGCAAAGTGATCGTTGAACGGCACCCGATGTTCGTCTGGTACGCCATAGATAATCGGCCGTTCAGGGTCGGCGTCAAAGTGGCCGACAATCAATGCAGCGCCAATACGCAGCGCCTTCATTTGCGCCAGCGAAATACCGATGGGGGCACACAGCTCGGCAGGCTCGCATCCCGCCGGATGTGGGGTGAAACCAATAGGCAGTCGTCCGTGCATCAACTGTTCTTTCGTCTGGTTGCAGCGACTCAGCAAGGTCGCGGGCTGAAAACCTGTCATGACAGGTTTTCGGTGCTTCAGCCTTGGCCGGAACGGCATTTCCCAAGGCAGCACGCGGAAGCTGCTGTGATAGCCATGACTGAGGATTTCCATTTCTTCATGCCCTGCCTCTGGCCCGTCGCCGCGCCCAGGGGTTGCGGCAATGGGCCCTATGGCATCGAGAATCCGTGCAACATCCTCTGGCGCATGGTCTCTCAGCACCTCCGGCTGTTTGGCTGTGTGATTGATTTCCACTACCAGCCACTGATCGTTGAACCGGGCCTCGGGATGTCCCAGGACTTGCACGATCTGTCCCGGTGTCATCGGCAGGTCAATGCTCAGCCCACGAATGATGCGCCGCTCGCAACGCTGGCGCTCCAGCCTCCGGGCGCTTGCCTGTCGCTCATGCGCCTGGTGTTCAGTGGGCAGTCGCGACAGCAGGCTAGCCTCGAAACGCTGGTTACTGGCATTTTTTTTCCCGGCAAGAGCCTCCTTGTCAGACGCGTTTTTCGATGGCTTCAACAGCGGATCATGGAGGAGCGTTACGTGGTCCGTCGGTGCCAGTTGTAATGCCCACTGTTCAGCCAGGTACAAAATGGCCGGTACGTGCCTGGTTCTCAGGGCTGGCTGCTGAAATTGAGCAGGTTTTGACCGATGGGGGAAGCGGGCAGGATCGTCAGCGAAGACCAGCAAGTGTCGGGTTCGCTGATGTTCGAAGCGCATGGAGATACCTTCTTCTTCACATAATCGCAGCAGCAGATGCAGATCGGTTTCGTCTTGCTGTACGCACTGTTCTCGCGAAGGATAGATTCCCACCAGCTTCTCGAAACGATAGGTGGCAGGAGCAATGCTGTGCTCTTCGAGCAGTCGTGCGATTATCTGCGGCACGCTAAGGTCCTGGAATACCCGACGCTGCCGACGCTGCTCCATATCGAGCAGCGTCGGGCCCAAAGTGATGCGATAGAGGCTCAATCCGGTCCCGGCGTGCAGTAGTGTGGCGCTACTGATCTTGCCATGAACACCTTGATCGGGGCCTAACGCAAGCCAGGCCGCTTTTTGCTCGAATACCTCGAATTTCAGGTGTGGATCACTGCTGACAACGTCAATGATGAAACGATAGGGTGCGTTCAGGGCTTCCCGCCCGCTGATGCTGATGACGGGCAGATTCATCTTGTGATCGACAATCGCCAGAGTGATCGGCATTCGTTTGCCTTCGGACATCCACATCGCTCCCACCTTGAATTTAAGGGGGCAGAGGGTACGAAATGCCACGGTCCATGGGCATCGCTTCAGCATTTTTCGGAAAGGGACTACAAGTTAAAGAGGAATGTCGCTAGTTGCCATGCAGTGCATTAACCCTGATGCAATCGACCTTCGACCTGAAATCGAGAGACGGCAGGGGTTTCATCCGACGTTATCGGGTATAAAATGCGCGGCGTCGCGTGTTGATAGCGACGCACCTCATTTTTAACGTTTTGCCGGTTTTGCAGTCGGCCCCTTTGACAGGGACTGGCGCATCGGGCAGGACGCAATCGGATCAAGAGAGCAAGCATGGGCGCACAGTGGAAGGTCAAGCATAAAGAAGCAGCATCCAATGCCAAGGGACGTATCTTCGGCAAGCTGTCCAAGGAAATCATGATCGCAGCGCGTGCTGGCGCAGATCCGGACATGAACCCGCGTCTGCGGCTGGTTGTGGAACAAGCGAAAAAAGCCTCGATGCCGAGGGAGACCCTGGAGCGAGCGATCAAGAAGGGAGCCGGTTTGCTGGGCGAAAACGTTACCTTTGAACGTCTTACCTACGAGGGTTTTGCGCCACATCGCGTGCCGGTGATCGTTGAGTGCCTGACCGACAACATTAATCGCACTGTGTCTGAAATCCGCGTGTTGTTTCGTAAAGGACAATTGGGCGCAGCAGGCTCGGTTTCCTGGGATTTCAACTATCAGGGCATGATCGAAGCAATGCCGATCAACCCGGACGCCGATCCAGACGAAGCGGCCATCGAAGCGGGGGCTCAGGATTGCGAGCCAGGCGAAGAGGGCGCAACCCTGTTCCTGACCGAGCCAACCGACATGGACGCCGTATGCAAGAAACTGCCGGAGTTCGGTTTTACCGTGCAGTCGGCCCAGTTGGGCTACCGTCCGAAAAGCACCGTTGATGGCCTTGATGACGAGCAGATGGCCGAAGTTGAAGCCTTCCTGGCTGCCATCGATAACAACGATGACGTGCAGAACGTTTACGTGGGGTTGGCGGGCTGACGGCATTCTGATTTGAAATGCATTCTCCTGTGGGAGCCGGGCAAGCCCGGCTCCTATCAAAAAAATATAACTATCTGATTTGGAATGCTTTTTACTGTAGGAGTGAGCTTGCTCGCGATAGCTCCAGTACAGGCAATATATTAATCGACTGATAGGCCGAATCGCGAGCAAGCTCACTTCTACAGGGTCCGTGTTTGCTGCGCGACAGCGTGGTGTCAGGGACACCGGGGCGACTCCCACACGTACACCGTTTCAACTCAAAATTTGCAGAGCCTGATCTCGCGCAGCATTTTCTACGGGCCTTTAGTCAAAGCCTGCTCAACCTCTCGCAACGTCGGTCGCTGGCTGACATTCGGCTGAATACAGCGAGCCTGCAGTGCCCACAGAGCATCTTCTACGGGCTCGGCACAACGCTCCAGCAACTCCCCCAGCAAAATCCCGAAGGCCCGCGTTTCTATACGTTGCAGAGCCACGCCCTGTGCGGAAGTGGAATAAAACGAAGCAGCGCCGAAATCTCCCAACAGGCAATCGCCGTCGTCGTGCCAGAGAATGTTGTGGCCGTATAGATCGCCATGGGTCATGCCGTTCTGATGCAGGTGTGCGGTGGCTGATGCGATGCCACGGGCCATGCGTAACGCGATTGCCCTGCTCGGATGGAAACCGTTCGGGTAGATATCCCGGGAGCACGAATCCAGACTTGGCGGACCCGCAAGGTTGACGAAGTTAGGCTCAATCAATTGCATGACCAGCCCTGCGCATGACTGAGGGTGATCGAGGATCTGGCCTTCAACGGCAATGAGATTCTGGTGAGTGCCCGCCGCGATACACGCCGCCATTTCGTTGAGCGGCGAGCCGTCGCTGGTCACGGCACCTTTGTACAGTTTGACGGCCACTGTCCTGGCTGCTTGCCGGGATGGTTGCCAGAGCGCTTGCTGGATGACCCCGGAGGCACCTTCACCCAGGTGCTGCTGAATACTCAGCTCAGTCCACGGGATCTGCCGTACAGACTTTGCTTCAGGCTCGCTGCACAGCGGATTACCGGCAAAGGCCAGCCACGCCAGTGAGGGCAGTTGCAGCAGCCAGTCAGGCAATTCGGTCAATTGGTTGGCTGCGATGCGCAGCAGTTCAAGCTGTTCACACTGGGCCAGACTCGCGGGGAGGCGGGTCAGACGATTGCCGGCCAGCATCAGCTTTTGCAGCGAGCGGCATTCGCCCAGCGTCTCTGGCAGTTGCTCGATCTGGTTGTCGGTGAGGATCAGCCAGCGCAGTCGGGGTGGCAACGCCGCGGCCGGGACGTGTGAAATCTGGTTCGCCTTGAAGCCGACGATCTGCAGATTCTGACAACGGCCAATGCAGGCCGGCAGCTCTGTAAAAGGGTTGTCGGAACAAAACAGCACTTTCAAGTGCGATAACCGGTACAAGTCGTCCGGCAAGACGCTCAGGTTGTTGCCACTCAGATTGAGGATTTCCAGCGAGTCGGCCAGATCGAAGATTTCCACTGGAAATTCGTTCAGCCCGCAGGACAGGTCCAAACGTTTTATACCCGCCAGCTTGCCCGCGCGCAGGTCTTCGAGTGTATGCATGGATCAGCCACGACCCATGGTTTCAGGGGGCAGGTTCAGGCAACGATCAACCCACAGGTGGACGCGCTCCAGGCTGGGGGGCGCTTCTGCGTACAAAATGCGATAGATCATCGGCGCAACCACTGTGTCAATCAGCTCATTGGCGTCCGGTGCGTTCTCGCCGCGGGCCAGAGCCCGGTCGATGATGATCTGCAACTGATCGCGAGTGATGCCGGCACATTTGCCCGAACACGTCGCTGCGCTGCTGGCGACGACATCGCGCATCATCTCCCGGCCGGGGGCCGAGTTCATTTCATCAAGGTACATTTCGGTCCACGTGCGCAAATCGTCGCGCAGGTTGCCGCAGTCAATAGGCTCATCCGGGCGCAGGCGCTCAACGGCGGCATCAGCCAGCAACGTGGTCAGGTCACCCCAACGGCGATAGATGGTGGACGGTGTCACGCCCGCACGTGCAGCAATCATGGGCACGCTCAAGGCCGCGCGGTCGTTTTCGACCAGTAAATCGCGCACTGCGCTGTGAATTGACTCTTGCACGCGAGCGCTGCGACCGCCGGTGCGAATTCCTTCTTTTATAGCCATGAGGCGGACCTTAACACAAAGTATTTGCTTTAAGCTGCATCAGCTCGCACAATCCAGAACGCTAAATCTTAGCTTTAATGATGTGCCTGATCGGAGAGTGTACCCATGTCCCGTCTTTTGCAGAACCCTGGCCGGGGAAACAGCGCCTTGGGATTCCTGGCATTCACGACCCTGTGCTTTTTTGCAGCGTCCAGCGCGCCGACGCCGCTCTACCATTTGTATCAGCAGGGCTGGGGCTTCTCTGCAGCGATGTTGACGCTGATTTTCGCGGTGTATGCGTTCACGTTGCTGATAGCGCTGTTGATGGTGGGGTCGCTGTCGGATTATCTGGGGCGGCGCCCAGTGATCTTTGCGGCGCTGCTACTGGAAATTGTTTCCATGCTGCTGTTTATATTTGCGGTTGATGTCGGCTGGCTGCTGGCAGCGAGGATGATTCAAGGGCTGGCGACAGGTATGGCGGGCAGCGCGCTTGGGGCTGCCTTGCTGGACAACGACGAAAAACAGGGGCCTTTGGTCAACAGCATCGCGCCGATGTTCGGCATGGCGATTGGGGCCTTAGGCACAGGTCTTCTGGTGGAGCTGGCGCCGCTGCCCCTGCTATTGACCTACTGCCTGTTGTTGGCGGCGTTTGTCGGACAAGCGATTTATCTTTGGCTGATTCCGGAAACCGTCAGCCGCCAACCGGGTGCCTGGGCCTCGCTGAAACCCTCGCTGCACGTTCCTGTTCAGGCCCGGCGTACGCTGTGGCTGGTGTTGCCGGTAGATATTGCAGCCTGGTCATTGGGTGGTTTCTTCCTGTCACTGTCGCCATCGTTGCTTGCTGCAGCCACCGGGACTACTTCTGCAATCAACGGCGGGCTGGCCGTTGCCACGCTGACCATCAGCGGTGCGCTGGCTATTTTCAACTTGCGCACGCGGCCTGCGGTGTTGGGGCTTTGGGTCGGTGCGAGCGGTTTGCCGGTCGGCGTTGCGGTTATTCTGACGGCGGTCAATGCTGGCTGGCTGTGGCTGTTTTTCGTAGGCTCGGTCATTGCGGGCATCGGCTTCGGCTCAGGCTTTCTTGGGGCATTGCGCCTGTTATTGCCGTTGGCTCAGGCCCATGAGCGGGCGGGGCTGATGTCGGCTTTCTATGTGCTCAGCTACCTGGCGTTCTGTATCCCGGCGTTGATCGCCGGCCTGAGCGCCCACAGCTTCGGCCTGATTGCCACGACCAATGTCTATGGGGGTGTGGTGATCGTGCTGGCGCTGTTGGCGTTGGCAGGGTTGATTGTGAGGCGTGTGGCGGGAAGGGAAGCGGTCAACTCGGTTTGAACGTGTGTCTATAACGGAAACCCCTTGTTTTAGCGGCTGAATACAGACCCTGTTGGAGCGAGGCTTGCCCGCGAAGAGCGATAACGCAGTTTTACTGAGCCACCGCATCGACTCATTCGCGGGCAAGCCTCGCTCCAACAGCGAAATCCTCTTCACTCAAATCGCCCCAGGCAGCGCCTGTCGGGCCAGTTGGGCGGCAGGGTCTTTAGTCGGGGTGACCATGGCGTAGTTGTAGCCTTCGCCGGACCAGTAATCGGCTTGCAGATCACCGTCCAGTCGCGTGCCTCGCGGCAGCAAGCGGTTTTTTGCACCCGGCGGGCGGATGTAGAAACTCAGGGTGCGGCCTTCAGTGTCCTTGTACACCACCAGGGCAGCGGCACCCTGTTCAGTGGTGGTCATGCGTCCGCTGACCGGTTTGAAACCCGCCGCTTCCAGATTGGGCAGCCGGTTGGCCCGGGTGAAATGACGGTCAAGCCAGCCCTGCGCATCGCTGGTTTTTTCCGCGCTCCAGTCGCTGGCCATGTTGTCGTCCAGAGCAAACATCCGGTAGGCCTGCAACGCATCAGCCATCGGCGGCGTTGCACTGGCCAGGGTTATTTCCCTGGCCTGCCAGCCGCTGAATCCGCCAACTCCGACAGCTAACAGCAACATGGCCGCCGTAGCCAGGTGACGATAACGATTACGCCGCATGCGCTGACGGATAAACACCGGGTCCAGTTCCGGGTTCGGCGGGCGTTGCAGTTCGCCACTCATTGCAGTGCGCAACCGTTTCGCGTCGTCCTGCCAGGCTTTGACCTGCGACGCGACCTGCGGATGGGCTGCCAGCCAGGTTTCCAGGCGCAGGCGGTCGGCCTCGCTCAGTTGATGATCCACATAAGCGTGAAGGTCTAGTTCGCTGGGGGGCAGGGTGATCATTTCAGTATCCGCAGAGAAGGGGTCGTGATTTCGCCATCGCTGAATTGGCGAAGGGCCTGACGAGCGCGGGACAAGCGCGACATGACCGTGCCGATGGGCACGTCGAGAATCGTGGCGACTTCCTTGTAACTCAAGCCTTCCACCGAGATCCATAACAGCAGCGCACGCTGCTCGGTGTTCAGTCGCTCAAACGCACCAAGAGTTGATTGAGCAATCACGGTGCGTTCAACGCTGGGTTGGTAATCCTCATCTGCGCCACCGGTAAAAAGCGCCAGCATGCGGCTGTACCGACGTGAGCGGCGATGGGCGTCGAGAAACTGGCGATAGAGTATCGAGAACAGCCAGGCGCGCAAATCGCCTTCGATTCGCTTGTCTTTCCAGGCCGACAAGGCTTTTTCCAGGCTTGCCTGAACCAGGTCATCAGCGCCGCTGGAGTTGCGGGTCAGCGACAGGGCAAACCTGCGCATTCGCGGTATCAACTCTCTGAGTTGGTCGTCGAGCTCGTTCATGGACCGCAGATTCCCTGGGCAGCAACTATGATCGTGTTAAGCGTCTGAGCAGCAAGACGACGCCCGGCATTGGTTATTCCACCCTTCGTGCAATTTTTTTTCGGCGGATGGAATAAACACTTTCCGGCTCCGTCCTACTGCCCATAAAGCGTGATAGCCGATGACCTGGAGTTGTATATGACCGACCGTGATCCGTTACCCGAGGGGCAAAGACCTCCATTAAGTCCAACTGCAACGGGCCTGCGTCTGGTGGGCATTGGCGTAGTGGTGCTGGTTGCCGCTACCGCATTTGCCTATGTGGGAGGCTACCTCGATCCGCAGCGTCTGACCCCTGACAAGCTGGTCAATACCCTTGAGCACAATAACGGTACATTCCCCGGATATCGCCGCAATCACCCAAAAGGGGTATGCGTTGCAGGTTACTTCGAAAGCAACGGCGCTGCTGCCGATCTTTCCAGTGCTCAGCTGTTTACCGCCACCCGCACGCCAGTGGAAGGACGATTCGCGCTGCCCACCGGCAACCCTTATTCGCCAGACAGTGCCGCTCCGATACGCAGTCTGGCCCTGCGCTTTACTCAGGCAGACGGCCAGCAGTGGCGTACCGGAATGAATGCCATGCCGGTATTCCCTGTCGGCACGCCGGAAGCGTTCTTTGGGTTGTTGCAGGCCAATGCGCCAGACCCTAAAACCGGCAAGCCTGACCCGACCAAGGCCCCTGCATTTTTCGCCAGTCACCCGGAAGCCGCGCCATTTCTGGCGTGGGTCAAGACCGCCAAGCCGTCGGCCAGCTACGCGACCGTCAGTTACAACAGTGTCAATGCGTTCTATCTGGTCAGTGCCGATGGCAAACGCCAGGCCGTGCGCTGGAACATGGTGCCTGTGGATGCCGCGCAACCCGCGGCACCGGCGCCGGACGCCAAGGATTATCTGGAGCAGGACCTGAATGACCGACTGGCCGCAGGCCCCGTTCGTTTCAACCTGATCCTGACCCTCGCGGGTGCCAGTGATCCAGTCAACGATGCCAGCAAACAATGGCCTGCTGATCGCCAGACGTTGAACGCCGGTACGCTGGTGCTGGAAAGCGAACAACCGCAGTTGAGCGGCGCTTGCCGTGACATCAACTTTGACCCGCTGGTGCTGCCATCCGGCATCAGTGGCTCGGATGACCCACTGCTGGCCGCGCGTTCTGCTGCTTACGCGACGTCTTACAAACGGCGCACTGCAGAAGTCGAGCAATTGCCCAAAGCCGCCCCCGTCCCGGAGAAAAAATCATGAGTGGCTCCAATAAGCATTTCTCTCCTCTGGCGCGCCTGCTGCACTGGTCGATGGCAGTGATGATCATCGCAATGCTGTTTATTGGCGCGGGCATGGTGGCCTCGGTGTCGGAACGACATGAATGGTTGCTCAATCTGCACAAACCGTTGGGCAT
Source organism: Pseudomonas sp. ICMP 561 (assembly GCF_002699985.1). Taxonomy (GTDB): domain Bacteria; phylum Pseudomonadota; class Gammaproteobacteria; order Pseudomonadales; family Pseudomonadaceae; genus Aquipseudomonas; species Aquipseudomonas quasicaspiana. Next base: position 43,345 of record NZ_LKBT01000022.1, read on the forward strand.
AGCGATCCTGGTGCTGGTGATTCTGCGCATCATCGTCCGGGTGTCCAGCCAGACACCGCCATTGCCGGCTGACTTGCCGGGCTGGCAGGTTTTGGCGGCAAAGCTGTCCCATTACGTGTTGTACGCATTGATGCTGGCAATGCCGTTGATTGGTTGGGCGATGATTTCTGCCGCCGGTGATCCGGTCATGCTCAGCAGTTCGGTGCGTTTGCCTTCCATCGTTGCAGCGGACGCAGGGACCTTCGCCTTTTTACGTCAGGCCCATACCTGGCTGGCGTATACGCTGTTTCTGACCGTGCTGACGCACATCGCAGCCGCGCTGTTTCATGCGTGGGTGAGGCGCGATGAGGTATTGGGGAGCATGTTGCGGGGGCGTAGCTAAAGGTTTTTCCCCTTTAGGAGCCAACCAGTTGGCTCTCATTCAGCATAAATTAACCAACTGAATTTAAACGCTTTTTCTGTAGGAGTGAGCTTGCTCGCGATAGCGTCAGGCCAGACGGTAATTTTTCAACAGGTCTACCGTTATCGCGAGCAAGCTCACTCCTACAGGGTCCGTGTTTGCTGCGTGACAGCGCGGCGTCTGGACGACGGGAGTGCTCCTACAGGTCCTCCGACACCGCTACCGAGGTGGGTACTAGCGCAGAACTGTTGCCATCTCCGAAAGGGTGGTCAACACATCCTTGGCCAGTTGTTTTGAGCGTTTGCCATCCCAACCAGTGATCAGGTCCGGGCCATCGTCGTTGTCCTTGAACGGCATCTCCAGAGTCAGCGCCAGGCACTTGTATTTTTCCCCGACGCTATTGCACGCCAGGTTCATGTTGGCCTTGCCCGGCTGTGAACGGGGATAGCCATAGCGGGTCTGGAAATCCCGGGTGATTTCACTTAAACGGCTGCGGAACTGAGCTTCGAGTTGTTGCTGCTTGGGCGTGTAACCCGGATTGCCTTCGCAGGCAGCAGTGAACACATAGGGAATTTCTTCGTCGCCATGGACGTCGAGGAACATGTCCACGCCATACTTCTCCATCTGTTCCTTGACGAAGAATACTTCCGGGCTGGTTTCCGGGGTGGAGTCCTGCCAGGCACGGTTGAGGTCCTTGCCGTTGGCATTCGTTCGCAAATGCCCGTGGAAAGAACCGTCAGGGTTCATGTGCGGGACGAGGTACAGGTCGGCGACTTCCAGCAGGGCATTCAGCACCGGATCATCTTGCTGTTGCAGGCGCTCGATCACACCTTCCATGAACCATTCAGCCATGTGCTCGCCGGGATGTTGCTGAGCAATGATCCAGATTTTGCGCTTGCCCTCGGCGCCATTGCCGCGACGTAGCAGGGGAATATCACGGCCTTCAACGCTCTTGCCTGTGGCCAGCAGTTCAGTGCCAGCTTTTTCGAGGGCCTGACCAATGAGCCAGTCATGGCGCTCGCGGCTGTAGGGTTCGAAGTAGGCAAACCAGACATGCTCTCCAGTGGGCGTCAGGTTGAAATTCAGCGCACTCCCGTCGAATGTGGAGGGCACCCGAAACCAGGTCTGATGATCGTAAGAGGCCACTGCGTTGTAGCCAGTCCAGGCATTGTTGTAGCTGGACTGACTGGCATTGGTCAGACTGAACCTATGGACCTGGCCCGTCTGCAGGCCTTCGACCTTGAAGTGAAACCACTGAAAATGCGGGCTGCGGGTGTCCGGGCGGATGGCCAACTGGATCTGTGCAGGGTTGCTCGCGTCTATCACTTTGATATTGCCGCTATCGAAGTCTGCGCTGATTCTGAGAGAGGTCACGGTCAGTTCCTGTGTACGTTAGTGCCAGTTATGGCGCTACTTTACACGGAACCTGCGCGAAGCAATGCGCGTCGCTGCGACGTGAAGGTGTGTGAATCGGTCACTCAGTGCTTCAGGTCTGACCGAGCAAGGCAAAAGCTTCCGCCGTCATGAGCAGGCTGCACAAAAACGCAGTCGCCATACACCAGAACAGATAACTGCGACGTTTGCGGCGATGCCAGCCGCTGGCGCCTATGACGGCAGCCGGTGCTTGAAGTTGACGCCACAGACGCTCGGTACTTTCGAAGGCGGCGAGATGCGCAAGGTCAGCATCTAGCCAATGGCGGAATTCGATACGTTGACTGGCGGTAGCCTGTGGACTTTGCAGGTGTACATACCAGCGACTGGCCTGTTCGCATACCGGATCAACAGCGGTTGCTTCATCCGCAGCGACTTGCCGACGACTGTGTTGCAGGACTCGCACCATGGCCTGCTCGACCAGTGCGACATCGATGCTCAGCAAGTCAGCGATGTGGGCGTAGGAAGCCCCGTCCAGTCGACTGAGCAGAAAGACCTGCTGTGTTCGGCGAGAAAGCTTCACCAGACCGCGCCGCAGGCTCTCGCCGTGCAGACTCAGTGGAACATCTGTCCGTCGTGCAGGCAGGGCGGGGAAGGACGAGAGTTGAATACTCATGATCGATTGCCTCGCTTGATGTTGATGAAGACTTCTCTGGTAAAAGTGCTGCTTTATATGATCTCTCTGGCCCTGTAGGAGCTGCCGAAGGCTGCGAAGCGTTCTTCCTGACATACCGCCATCGCAGCCTTCGGCAGCTCCTACCTACAGGGTCGTGTGTTTGCTGCACCAAGGTTCGCCGTCAGGACAGCGGACTTCTTTTCTGGATGTGGCATATGAGAGTCTTTCTCAAGTGCTAAACCAGCTCAATTACCGATTATCTTCGGTGCAGCGCCTTCGAAAGCCAACTTCAGAGGCCCTTTCTGCAATCTTTTTGCTATGATCCGCGCCATCGTAGAAACGACACCCTCTTCATTAGCCTGAAGAACGCAGCACCCGAACCTTGCATCACCAGTGACACCAAAAAAATAGAAACGAACCGCAAAACTAAAAAAAAGACCCGGAAAAAATCCGGGTCAAAAACCGTGATTAGCCTGATGAGGAGATAATCCAGAAGCCGACCTAAGACTTCTGAGTTATCCAACTGACCTTGCGGCCAGTTGCTTGCAATAATAATCATTATCATTTGCAAGTCAAACCTTTTTATCGTCCCCATAGAAAATCATTCGGATTCCGCCTGACGCCCGTCAGTCCAGCGGCAGTTCTGTCGTGCGTTTTACTTCGCTCATGGCGATGTTCGAGTGGGCTTCCTGCACGTGTGGCTGCTGCAGCAGATGATCCCGCAGGAAGCGCTCGTAGCTGGCGATGTCCTGCGCCACCACCTTGAGCATGAAATCCATATCGCCCGCCATCGTGTAGCACTCCAGCACCTCGGGGTAGCCGGTGATTGCTTCTTCGAATTCCGCAAGAAAACGCCGGCCGTGCCCGGATAACTTCACATCGACGAACACCGTCATGGTCAGGCCAAGCTTGCGTGGGTTGAGCAGGGCGACTTTGCGTTCGATATAGCCTTCTTCCTGAAGGCGGTTGATGCGCCGCCAGCAAGGGGATTGGGACAGCTCGACGCGTTCGGCAATTTCGGCTGCCGAGAGATCGGCATCGTGTTGCAGCAGGCGCAGGATCCTGCGGTCGATGGGGCTTAATTTGTTCTGCATGAATTGACCTCTTTTTTTATTTTTATAGAACTGAACATGCAGAAGTTCAGCAGATAAACGGCAAATTAGAAAGAAAAAGCCTCATTGCTACAGGCAGTATTTTGCTTGTGACCGCCCGGGTAGAACCTGCCCCGCGGATTAGCCGCCATAACACTGCTCATAAAAATAAAAGGAGCGCCTGAATGTCTTTGGCTGATATTCGTCTTGACGATAAGTACCGGCTCGCGACCGGCAACCTGTACCTGACTGGCACCCAGGCCCTGACCCGCTTGCCGATGCTGCAAAAGCAGCGTGACGAGGCGCGGGGGCTGAATACCGCCGGTTTCATCTCCGGTTATCGCGGCTCGCCTCTGGGCAATCTCGACAAGAGCCTGTGGGACGCCAAGGACTACCTCAAGCAGAACGCAATCCACTTTCAGCCGGGCGTCAACGAAGAGTTGGCGGCGACGGCGGTGTGGGGAAGCCAGCAGGTCAATCTGTTTCCTGAAGGCAAATACGACGGCGTATTTGCACTTTGGTACGGTAAAGGGCCGGGTGTGGACCGTTGTGGCGACGTGTTCAAACATGCCAACTCGGCGGGCGTAGCAGCCAATGGCGGGGTATTGGTGCTGGCGGGGGACGACCATGGCTGCAAGTCGTCGACCATCGCCCACCAGAGCGAACATGCGTTCATCGCGTCAATGATTCCTGTGCTCAACCCCAGTAACGTTCAGGAAATCCTTGATTACGGGATCATCGGCTGGGAGCTGTCCCGCTACAGCGGTTGCTGGGTGGCGATGAAAACCATCGCCGAGAACGTCGATTCGTCGGCCGTGGTCGAGGTCGATCCACTGCGCATCACCACTCAGATTCCTGAAGACTTCAACATTCCTGAAGGTGGCTTGCACATTCGCTGGCCGGATCCGCCACTGGCTCAGGAGGCACGGCTCAATACCTATAAAATTTACGCTGCTCGCGCTTTCGCCCGTGCCAACCAGCTCAACAAGGTTGTAATTGATTCGCCGCAGCCAAGACTGGGCATCGTCACTACCGGCAAATCCTATCTGGATGTGCGTCAGGCTCTGGAAGAACTGGGCATCAATGAAGCGCTGTGTGCTCAAGTCGGTATTCGGGTGCTCAAGGTCGGCATGAGCTGGCCGCTGGAGCCGGTTTCGGTCCATGGTTTTGCTGAAGGGCTGGACGAGATTCTGGTAGTCGAAGAGAAGCGCAGCGTGATCGAGGATCAACTCACCGGTCAGCTCTACAACTGGCCAGTAGATCGCCGTCCGGTGGTGGTCGGCGAATTTGACGAGCAAGGCCTTTCGCTGCTGCCGAACCTGAGCGAGCTGACTCCCGCAATGATTGCCAGGGTGATTGCCAAACGCCTTGCGCCATTTTACAGCAGCGACAAAATCGACGCGCGTCTGCAGTTTCTGGCTGACAAAGAGAAAGCCTTGCAAGCGCCGCTGTTCAACACCCAACGTACTCCGCATTTCTGCTCTGGCTGCCCGCACAACACTTCGACCCGGGTTCCGGAAGGCAGTCGTGCACTGGCCGGGATTGGCTGCCATTACATGACCATCTGGATGGATCGGGCCACCGAGACCTTCACGCAAATGGGCGGGGAGGGCGTGACCTGGATTGGTCAGGCACCGTTTACCAACACGCCCCACGTGTTTCAGAACCTCGGCGACGGTACCTATTTCCACTCTGGTCATCTGGCCTTGCGTGCTGCGGTGGCCTCGGGCGTCAACATCACTTACAAAATCCTCTACAACGACGCCGTCGCCATGACCGGCGGACAGCCCATCGATGGCGTGCTGCGTGTCGATCAGCTCAGTCGTCAGGTATTCAACGAGGGCGTGCAGCGCATCGCGCTGGTGTCCGATGAGCCGGACAAATACCCGAGCCGTGAAGGCTTTGCACCGATCACCAGTTTTCACCATCGCCGCGATCTGGACAGCGTGCAGCGCGAACTGCGTGAATTCCAGGGCGTTTCAGTGATCATTTATGACCAGACCTGCGCCACGGAGAAACGTCGTCGGCGCAAACGCGGCACGATGAAAGACCTGGAAAAGCGTGCTCTGATCAATACCGCAGTCTGTGAAGGCTGTGGCGATTGTGGCGTCAAGTCCGGCTGCCTTTCAGTGCTGCCCAAAGAAACCGCCCAAGGCCGTAAACGCGAGATCGACCAGAATGCCTGTAACAAGGATTTCAGTTGTGTCGAAGGCTTCTGCCCAAGCTTCGTCACCGTACATGGCGGCAAGCTGCGCAAACCAGCGCTGCCGAATCAGGTGCAGAGCTTCGTGACATTACCTGAGCCTCACCCGCAGAGTCTGGATAGACCGTTCAATATCCTGCTGTCCGGTGTGGGCGGTACGGGCGTGACCACTGTGGGTGCCATGCTGGGCTATGCGGCCAACATTGAAGGCAAAGGCTGTAGCGTGCTGGATCAGGCCGGTCTGGCGCAGAAGTTTGGTCCGGTTGTCAGTCACATCCGCATCGCTGCACGTCAGCAAGATCTGTTTGCGGTGCGCATACCGGCCGGGGAAGCCAACCTGCTGCTGGGCTGCGACTTGCTGGTAGCGGCGGGGCCGGATGCCATCGCCAAGCTCAACTCGACCTTTTCTCATGCCGTGGTCAACAGCCAGCAAACACCCACTGCGGAGTTCACCCGTAATCCGGATGCGGTTTTTCCCGTCGAAGCGATGAAACAAACGATTCGGGACGCTGTGGGGGCTGAAAAAACTCACTTTATCGAAGCGACTGATCTGGCGATTCGTTTGCTCGGCGATACCATTGCCAGCAACCTGTTCATGCTGGGCTACGCCTTCCAGTTGGGCTTCATTCCGCTCAGTTCTGCAGCCATCGAAAAAGCCATCGCACTCAACGGCGTGGCGGTCGAGCTGAATCAACAGGCTTTCCTTTGGGGACGGCGTGCAGCCCATGATCTGGCGGCAGTGCAAGCCATCGCTCATCCTCAGGAGCAAATTGTCGAAGCGCCGCAGCCCGTTGATCTGGCGCAACGCATCAAGGCCAACGTCGCTGCGCTGACCGATTACCAGAACGCCGCCTACGCTGAACGCTATACGCGTCTGGTTGAAAATGTGCGGCAGACCGAGATGCGCTTGTTCCCGGGGCAGTTGGCGGTACTGACTGAAGCGGTGGCGTTCAATCTGTTCAAGGTGCTGGCGTACAAGGACGAGTACGAAGTCGCGCGTCTCTACAGCAACGGCGATTTTACCCGTCAATTACAGACGCAGTTTGAAGGTGATTACCGGCTGGAGTTTCACTTGGCGCCGTCATGGTTGGCCAAGCGTGACAAGCTGACGGGAGAACCTCGTAAACGCAGTTTCGGACCCTGGATGCTCAAGGCGTTTGGCGGGCTGGCGAAGTTTAAATTCTTGCGGGGTACGGCGTTCGATCCATTCGGGCGCAGCCTTGAGCGTCAGCAGGAGCGAGAGTTGATCGAGGCGTATATCAGCGACGTCGAGCTGATCCTGCTCAACCTCAATGCCATGAATCGCCACACTGCGCTGGAATTGGCGCGTTTGCCGGAGAAGATTCGCGGCTACGGGCACATTAAGGAGCGCGCCATGAAGGCATCAGGGCTGCATGCCGAGCGGGTGCGGCATAGCCTTGTGACGGGAGAAGTGGCTGCGCCGAAGTTGTTTGAGGTGGTGGCTTGAGATTTTAATTAAGTCTGGCTACAGGATTATTGTGGCGGGCAGCACTGCTTCGACAGGAAATTGCTTTCTCCTGTGGGAGCCGGGCTTGCCCGCGATGCAGACGCCGCGGTGTTGCAGGTGAATCGAGTTGTCCTTATCGCGGGCAAGCCCAGCTCCCACAGAGTTATGGGCTGGCTGCGCGATAGCGTCCTCTGAAGTAAGCCGTCGCGGGCTAGCGTTGCTTTGCCAGGCGATCACTTTCTCCTGTGGGAGCCGGGCTGTTCTGGTCAAGTTTTTCCGGACACCGATTACGGTGATCAAGCCGCCTGCTGCTCCATAGCTATTGGCGACAAGTAGTTGTTGTAGCTGTGGAG
>NZ_LKBT01000023.1:0-343501 GCF_002699985.1 Pseudomonas sp. ICMP 561
CTGCCTTACGAGCTGCAACAGCAGTTCCGTCAACGGCACAGTGCACAGCTGCACAATCTGTATGGCCCGACCGAAGCGGCCATCGACGTGAGTTACTGGGCCTGCGATGAAGAAAATGATCGGCATCAGGTACCGATTGGCCGACCTATCGACAACCTGCGGCTGTACATCCTCGACGCATTCCTGGAACCCGTGCCGCAAGGCGTGGCAGGCGAGTTGTACATCGGCGGCGTGGGCCTTGCGCGGGGTTACCACCTGCGTCCGGGGCTGACCGCAGAGCGTTTCGTGGCCGACCCCTTCACGGCGGGCGAACGGCTGTATCGCACCGGCGACCTGGCTCGCTGGCGCGCAGACGGCGCCATCGAATACGTCGGGCGCATCGACCATCAAGTGAAGATCCGCGGATTGCGTATCGAACTGGGTGAAATCGAAGCCCGCCTGCAAGGGCTGGAATCGGTCGAAGAGGCCGTGGTGATTGCCCGCGACACCCCACAAGGCAAGCAACTGGTGGGTTATGTGGTGGTTCATGGCACTGAAGGCAGCGACAGCGAGAGCCTGCGCCGTGAACTGCTGGAGCACCTGCCGGAATACATGGTGCCTGCGCAGATTCTAGTGCTGCCCGCCATGCCGCTGTCGCCTAACGGCAAGCTGGACCGTAAGGCCTTGCCGGAGCCTGACTTCAGCCAGCAACAGAAGCAATACCAGGCGCCGCGTGATGAGCGCGAGACCCTGCTGGCAGGGATCTGGCAGTCGGTCCTGGGCATTGAGCGGGTCGGTATCGACGACAATTTCTTCGAGTTGGGCGGCGATTCCATTGTCTCGATTCAGGTGGTCAGCCGTGCCCGTCAGGCTGGTCTGCAACTGAGCCCGAAAGACTTGTTCCTGCACCAGACCCTCAAAGCCCTGGCCGCCGTTGCGCGTCAGGGTGACAGTGTGGCCGTGGTCAACGCACCTGCCAGCGGCCGCACGCCGTTACTGCCGATCCAGCACTGGTTCTTCGAACAGCAACTGCCACATCGCGCACACTGGAACCAGTCGGTATTGCTTGGTTGCCAGCAAACAGTGGACAGCACCGTGCTGGAGCGCGCCCTCGGGCACGTCTGCCAACTGCATGATGGTTTGCGCCTGCGTTTCGGCACTGAGCCGAGCAGTGCCGAATATGCCGTCTACGAACACGATCCCGAGCTGCTGTGGATTCGTCAGGCCGCAGATGCCGACGAATTGCTGATGCACTGCGAGGCGGCCCAGCGCAGCCTGGATTTGAGCCAGGGCCCACTGTTGCGTGCGCTGCTGGTGGAATTGGCTGATGGCAGCCAGCGCTTGCTGTTGGTGATTCATCACTTGGTGGTAGATGGCGTTTCCTGGCGAGTACTGCTGGAAGACCTGCAGACGGCTTACCGGCAACTGGCGAGCGGAGTCAGCGTGCAACTGCCACCGCGCAGCAGCTCGTTCCAGCAATGGGCCGAGCGGCTGGCGGCCCATGCCCACAGCGCCGAAATGAGCGCCGAACTGAAATACTGGCAGACCAGCCTGCAAGGTCCGAGCGGTGATTTACCAGCGCGTGACCCACAGGCCAGCCTGAGCGGACGCCATGCGCGCACGCACCGTGTTGAACTGGATGCCGCGACCACCGCCGCCTTGTTGCAGCAGGCCCCTGCGGTGTTCCGCACGCAGGTCAACGACCTGCTGCTCACCGCCCTGACCCGCAGTCTGTGCGCCTGGACGGGCGAAACCTCGGCGCTGGTGCAGCTCGAAGGACATGGCCGCGAAGCACTGTTCGACGACCTCGATCTAAGCCGTACGGTCGGCTGGTTCACCAGCCTGTTTGCCCTGCGCCTGCACGACGGAGGTGAGCCGATAGCAACGCTGAAGTCGGTCAAGGAACAACTGCGTGGCGTACCGCAGCGTGGCGTGGGCTATGGTCTGCTGCGTTACTTGGGTGGCGAAGGGCAAAGCCTGGCCGCACTGCCCCAGGCACGAGTCACGTTTAACTATCTGGGGCAGTTTGACCACAGTTTTGGCAGCGATGCTTTGTTCCAGCCTGCCAGCGAAAAATCGGGCGCCAACCGTGATGCCGAGGGTGCGCTGAGCAACTGGCTGAGCGTCGATGGCCAGGTCTTTGGCGGCAAGTTGAGCCTGCGCTGGACGTACAGCACAGCGATGTTCGATGACACAGCTATCGAGGCGCTGGCTCAGTCTTATCTCGAGCAATTGCAGGGTTTGATTGCACTGTGCCTGGAGGAAGGCGCGGGCGGTGTCACACCGTCTGACTTCCCGTTGGCAGGCGTGGAGCAAACGCAGCTTGATGCCTTGCCGCTGGCCGCTCGGCAAATCGAAGACCTTTACCCACTGGCACCAATGCAACAGGGCATGCTGTTCCATGCCTTGTATGAAAACGAGGGTGGGGTTTATGTCAACCAGTTACGCGTCGACATCGACGGTGTTGATGCCGAGCGCTTCCGTACGGCGTGGCAGGCTGCGCTGGACAGCCACGACAATTTGCGCGCGAGCTTCCTTTGGGAAGGTCTGGCGCAACCGCTGCAATTGATTCATCGGCAACTCAAACTGCCGCTGGAAGTGCTCGACTGGCGCCATCGCGACGATCAGGCCATCGGCCTTGAGGCGCTGGCCCAGGCGCAACGCGCCGCAGGTTTTGCCCTTGATCAGCCGCCATTGCTACGGCTGGTGCTGGTGCGGTGTGACGAGCAGCGTTACCAGTTGATCTATACCCATCACCACATCCTCATGGACGGCTGGAGCAACGCGCAGCTGTTTGCCGAAGTGTTGCAGCGCTACGCCGGGCAAGCCGTCGTAGCCAGTGGTCATTACCGCGATTACATTCAGTGGCTGCAGGGCCGTGATGCGTCCGCCAGCGAGGCTTTCTGGCAGACGCAACTGGCGGTGCTGGACGCGCCGACCCGCTTGGCAGAATGTGTGCCGCAGAGCACTGCGCAGGACGGTTTTGGCCAGGTACAACGCTTGTTGACCGTTGAGCAGGGCGCACGCCTGAGTGCGTTTGCCCGTCAGCACAAAGTCACCGTCAACACCGTGTTGCAGGCGGCCTGGGCGTTGCTGCTACAGCGCTACAGTGGCCAGTCCACTGTGGTCTTTGGCGCGACCGTGGCCGGGCGTCCGGCTGAGCTGGCCGGGATCGAGCAACAATTGGGCCTGTTCATCAACAGCCTGCCAGTGGTGGTCAGCCCGCGTGCCGAACAGCCATTGGCAGATTACCTGCAAGCTTTGCAGGTACAGAACCTGCAACTGCGTGAACACGAACACACCCCGCTGAGCAACATCCAGCGAGCCTTTGCACAGGGCGGCGAGGCGCTGTTCGACAGCCTGCTGGTGTTCGAAAACTACCCGGTTGCCGAGGCCTTGCGTCAGGCTCCGGGCGGTTTGAGTTTTTCCGGCATGCAGGCGCAGGAAAACACTAACTACCCGTTGACGCTGATGGTTGCTCAGGGCGAGCGACTGCGCTTGAACTTTGACTACCGTTGCAGCCATTTCCACGCGGACACCGTGCAGAGCATCGGCGACCAACTGTTGCACCTGCTTTGGCAGTTCTGTGCCGACGGTCGCCAGCCGCTGGGGGAAATCGGCTTGCTGGACAGCAGCGCCCGTCAGCGCGTGCTGCGTGATTTCAACGCCAGCGCCATGGACTATCCGCGTCAGGCCTGCCTGCATCATTTGATCGAGCAACAGGCTGCGCTCAATCCCCAGGCGCTGGCCCTGGACGACGGCAGTGCCCGGCTCAGCCACGCGCAGTTGAATGCGCGGGCCAATCGTCTGGCCCGCTGGTTGCGTGCTCAGGGTGCAGGCCCGGATTGTGCGGTCGGTGTTGCACTGGAACGTACTGTGCAGTTGCCTGTGGCGTTGCTGGCGGTGCTCAAGGCTGGCGCTGCGTATGTGCCGCTGGACCCTGAGTTCCCTGCTGAGCGTCTGGCGCACATGCTGGCCGACAGCGAAGTGCGCTTGCTGTTGACCCAGGAGCATTTATTGAGCGAACTGCCGGACAGCCAGGCGCAGGTATTCTGCCTTGACCGCGACTGGTCGCAACTGGACAGTCTGGCCGAGCACGACCTGCGCCCGGACGAATTGCAACGGCCAGTGAACATCGACGACCTGGCGTATGTGATCTACACCTCCGGTTCCACGGGCAAGCCCAAAGGCGTGGCCGTGCGTCATGGCGGGGTGGTCAACTTCATGTCAAGCATGGCTCGGGAACCGGGCCTGACAGGCCGCGACCGGGTGCTTGCGCTGACTTCGCTGTCCTTCGATATTTTCGCCCTGGAACTGTACCTGCCGTTGCTGGTGGGTGGCAGCGTGCAACTGGTGGACCGTGATTGCGCCCGTGACCCGACGCGGCTGCTGGCCACCGTGCTGGAAAAAGGTGTGACAGTGATTCAGGCGACGCCGTCGACCTGGACGCTGCTCAGCGCCCATGAGGATTTCTCGCGCCTGCAGGGCTGCCGTTTCTTCTGCGGTGGTGAGGCGCTGTCAGTCGAGTTGGCGGCGGTGCTCAGTGCCCAGGCGGATGAGCTGTGGAACCTCTATGGTCCGACCGAAACCACCATCTGGTCAGCGGCCTGGCGTATCCCTCGTGGCGGTCGGGCGTTGCTCGGCAAGCCGATTGCCAACACCCAACTGTACGTTCTGGATGCGGCACTGCACCCGCTGCCAGCAGGTGTCACCGGGGAGCTTTATATCGCCGGTGACGGCCTGGCACGTGGTTATCACGCACGGCCGGGGCTGACTGCCGAGCGCTTTGTAGCAGATCCGTTCAACGCGCAGGGCGGTTGTATGTACCGCACCGGTGATCTGGCGCGCTGGAGTCAGGACGGTGTGCTGGAGTATTTCGGGCGTATCGACCATCAGGTCAAAGTGCGTGGTTTCCGTATCGAACTGGGCGAAATCGAGTCGTGCCTGCTGGCGTGCGACGGGGTGCGTGAAGCGGTAGTGATTGCCCGCGAAACTCCATTGGGCAAGCAACTGCTGGGCTACGTCGTCGCTGACGGCGAGGCCGCTATCGGGCCCGAAGAGCTGCGCGCTGCGTTGCAGGCCCAATTGCCGGACTACATGGTGCCTGCACAGGTGATGGTGTTGACACGCATGCCACTGACGCCGAATGGCAAGCTCGACCGCAAGGCCTTGCCAGACCCGGATTTCAGCAGTTTGCAACAGCGTTATCAGGCGCCGCGCAGCGAGCTGGAACTGCGTTTGGCTGAGCTGTGGCAACAGGTACTGGGTCTAAAACAGGTTGGCATCGACGACAACTTCTTCGAGCTGGGTGGCGACTCCATCGTGTCTATCCAGTTGGCTGGCCGCGCACGCCAGGCCGGGCTGCAACTCAGCCCGCGACAACTGTTTGAGCACCCCACCGTCGCCCAGCTGGCACAGGTGATCACTGCTGTGGGCGCGCCTGCAGCGAATAGTGTCAGCGACTCGACGCCTGCACACACTGGGCATTTCCCGCTGGCGCGTCTGGACGCCGGGCAGATCGAGAAGCTGGGACTGGACCTGAATCAGGTCGAGAACCTTTACCCGCTGTCACCGATGCAGCAGGGCATGTTGTTCCATGCGCTGGACAATCCGGGATCCGGTCTGTACGTCAATCAGATCAGCGTGCCGGTAGAAGGCCTCGACAGCACGCGCTTCGCCCAGGCCTGGCGCCGCGCCGTGTCTCGCCACGACACGCTGCGCAGTGGTTTCATCTGGCAGAGCGGCCTGCGTGAACCGTTGCAGGTGGTGTATGCCACTGCCCCGGCGCAGTTGCGCCTGCGTGACGATGTGCAGGATATCGTCGCCTTCGCAGAAGCGGATCGTCTGGAAGGTTTCGACCTGGCCCGGCCGCCACTGCAACGCCTGACGCTGATCGATCTGGGTGAGGGTCGCCAGCATCTGATCTGGACCACTCATCACTTGCTGATGGACGGCTGGAGCGGCGCGCAACTGATCAAGGAAGTGCTGCAACTGTATGCAGGCGCCGAATTGCCAGCGGTCAGTGCGCGTTATGCGGACTACATCGGCTGGCTGCAACGCCAGGATGGTGTGGCCGCCGAAGCGTTCTGGCGTGCTCATCTGGCCCAGGTGCAGCAGCCGACACTACTCGCCGACAGCCTCTCGCGCCCGGCAGAAGGTGAGGGTCACGGCCTGAGTTACAGCCACTACGATGCGACCGCTACCGAACGCCTGAAAACCTATGCGCGCAGCCAGCGCATCACCCTCAATACCTTGCTGCAAAGTGCCTGGCTGTTGCTGTTGCAGCGTTACACCGGGCAGCAACAGGTAGTGTTCGGTGCCACGGTGGCAGGGCGTCCGGCACAACTGCCGGGTATCGACAGCCTGCTCGGGCTGTTCATCAATACCTTGCCGATTGCCCAGGCACCCCAGGCTCAGGATGATTTGGGCGAATGGCTGCGTCAGTTGCAGGCTTACAACGCCGAAGTACGCGAGTTTGAACACACGCCGCTGTATGACATTCAGCGTTGGGCCGGGCACAGCGGTCAGGCCTTGTTCGACAGCATCATCGTGTTCGAGAACTACCCGGTAGACGAGGCTCTGCGCCGTGATACCGGTAACGGCCCGCGCTTTGGCGAGCTGAGCCTGAAAGACGTGACCAACGTGCCGATGGACCTGGCTATACGTGTGGGTGAAGGCCTGGAGATTGAGTACCAGTACCTGCGCAGCCATTTCGACGCGGTGGCGGTCGAGCGTATTCGCGGCAACATGGAGCAGATACTCGACGCCATGGTCGCTGGTCAGGCGCGCTTTATTGGCGATCTGCAATGCCTGTCCGAGGCTGACCGCAGTGCCTTGAGCAATTGCCGTGGCCCGCATCAGGCTCGCTTGCCAGCGCCGCCTGTGCATCTGGCGATTGCAGATCAGGCGCGCTTGCGTCCGTCGTCAACTGCCTTGCTGTGCGGCACCGAACAGCTTGATTACGCCGCGCTGGAGCTTGGCTCCAATCAATTGGCGCATCATTTGATCAGCCTGGGTATCGGGCCGGAAGTGCGGGTCGGCGTGGTGCTGCCTCGCGGGGTTGCGATTCCGCTGGCACTGCTGGCAGTGCTCAAATCGGGCGGGGCTTACGTGCCGCTCGACGCGGATTACCCGCGTGAGCGTCTGGCGTTCCAGATGGCCGATGCCGGAATTGCGTTGCTGATTACTGACAGCCGACTGCGTGAGTGCTTGCCGCTGCCCGACGGAGTTCTGTGTCTGGAGCTCGACACGCTGGATCTGAGCACCGAACGCAGCGATGTGCCGGCGGTAAAACTGGAGCCTGAAAACCTCGCTTACATCATTTACACCTCGGGCTCCACGGGTCAGCCGAAGGGCGTCAGCGTGGCCCACGGCCCGTTGGCGATGCATTGCGCGGCGATTGGCGAGCTATATGAAATGGACAGCTCGACCCGCGAGCTGCACTTCATGTCGTTCGCGTTCGACGGTGCTCACGAGCGCTGGCTGACCACGCTGGTACACGGGGGCAGTCTGGTGCTGCGTGGTGAAGAGTTGTGGACACCGGAGCAGGTCTACACGGTGCTGCACGAGCAGCGCATTGATGTGGTTGCCTTCCCGCCGGCTTATCTGCAACAACTGGCCGAGCACGCCTTGCGTGACGGTAATCCGCCACCGGTGCGGATCTACTGCTTCGGTGGTGATGCTGTGCCGAACGCCAGCTTTGAACTGGCCAAAAAGGCGCTGCGTCCACAGTGCATCACCAACGGTTACGGGCCAACCGAAACGGTGGTGACCCCGCTGCTCTGGAAAGCCGACGCAAACACGGCTTGCGATGCGGCGTATGCGCCGATTGGTAAAAGCGTAGGTGCACGTCAACTGCATATCCTCGATCCGGACCTGCGCCCGGTGCCATTAGGTGTGGCGGGTGAGCTGTACATCGGTGGCGAAGGTCTCGCTCGCGGTTACCATCAGCGTCCTGACTTGACTGCCGAGCGTTTCGTGGCTGACCCGTTCAGCACAGACGGCGGCCGCTTGTACCGCACAGGCGATCTGGTGCGTGGCCGAGTCGATGGCGTGATCGACTATGTCGGGCGTATCGATCATCAGGTAAAAATTCGCGGGTTCCGTATCGAACTCGGGGAAATCGAAGCGCGTCTGCAGGAGCACCCGCAGGTTCGTGAAGCGCTGGTCGTCGCCCGCGACGGCCATAGCGGCAAGCAACTGATCGGCTATGTGGTCAACCACCCAGGCGTTGCGCTGACTGGCGACGACTTGCGCAGTTACCTGCGCGCACGGCTGCCGGACTACATGGTGCCGGTGCAGGTCATGCTGCTGGAACGCATGCCGTTGTCGCCTGCCGGCAAGCTCGATCGCAAAGCGCTTCCGGAGCCGCAATGGAACAGCGGCAGCTCGTATGTTGCACCACGTAATGACACCGAGCAGGTTCTGGCCGCGATCTGGCAAGAGGTGCTGCAGGTTGAGCAAGTCGGCATTCACGATAACTTCTTCGATCTGGGTGGCGACTCGATTCTCAGTCTGCAAGTGATTTCCCGGGTGCGTCAGGCCGAAGGCCTTGGGCTTGATATCCGTCTGCGTGATCTTCTGCAATACCAGACCATTGCCGGTCTGTTGGAGCGCGCCCAAGGGAGCACCGAAGCGGATGCTGCCGAGCCACAGGCGGTGGCCGAAAGTGTCGGTGATGAAGCGTTCGGGCTGATCCCGATTCAGCAATGGTTGTTCGAGCAGGACCTGCAAGCACCTGAGCACTTCAACCAGGCGATCCTTTTGCAGTGCCGCGAACCGCTGGACGTGGTGCATCTGGCTGCGGCGTTGCAAGCGGTGCTCAGCGAGCACGCCAGCCAGCGCCTGGCGTTTGTTCGCGGCAACGATGGCCAGTGGCGCCAGCGCTACTGCGAGCTGAGCGAACTGCAGGACGGACTGCGCGCCGACCCGGTGTTGTGGCTGCGTGATGCACTGGACAGCGAGGCCGCGCTTGCGATTGCCAACCAGGCCCAGCGCAGTCTGGACATTACCAACGGACGTTTGCTGCGGGCGGTTTACAGTGAGTTGGCCGACGGCAGTCAACGGCTGTTGCTGGTGGCTCACCACTTGGGTATCGACGGTGTCTCGTGGCGGATCCTGCTTGAAGACCTGCAACAGGCTTATACGCAGCTGTGCAACGGCCAGGTGCCGCGCTTCAGTGCGCGCACCAGCAGCTATCGGGCATGGGCGCAAAGTTTGCGCGAATATGCCGCGCATCCGCGTCTGCTGGCCGAGCTGCCGTACTGGTTGCAGCAAACCGAGCCTGCGGGCCTGGGCGAGCCGCCGCGGGATAACCCGCGTGGAAGCCAGCGTGTAGCGCATATGCAACAGGTGCAGTTACGCCTTGACCGCGACTTGACGGCGCAATTGCTGAAAGTTGCACCCGAGGCGTACCGCACGCAGATCAACGATTTGCTGCTCACGGCGTTGGGCCGCGTGCTGTGTCGCTTCAGTGACAGCGAGTCGGTGTTGCTCGGTCTTGAGGGCCATGGCCGCGAGGACATTTTCGAAGGACTGGATCACAGTCGCACGCTTGGCTGGTTCACCAGTCTGTTCCCGTTGCGCCTGACGCCGGGGCAGGGCGGTTATGCCGAGTCGGTTGTTGCCACTCGCGAGCAACTGCGTGCGGTGCCTGATAAAGGTATCGGGCATGGCGTGCTGCGTTACCTGGGTGATGCCCAGACGCGCCGCTTGCTGGCAGGCAGGGTGCAACCGCGTGTGACCTTCAACTACCTGGGGCAATTCGACCAGAGCTTTGATGACAAGGCGCTGTTTGCGCCGCTGCAAGAGCGCCCCGGCGATGCGTATGCCGCCAGTGCACCGCTGAATAACTGGCTGGAGATCATCGGTCAGGTTTACGACGGTGAGCTGGCATTACGTTGTCTGTTCAGTAGTCGGGTGTTCCGCACCACGACCGTCGAACAACTGATGGCGTTGTACCGCCAGGAACTGCAAGGCCTGATCCAGCACTGTTGCGCACAGGTCGCTGAACGCGAGCAGATGCCGGTATGAGCCGGACATTAGTTAATGAGGTGAGTATGTTGCACCCGGATATTTCTGCCTTTCTCGATATGGTTGACGACGGCCGCCAGGCCGGACGTCCGGCGCTTCATGAACTGAGCGTCGCGCAGGCGCGGGAAGAGTTCGAAGCCTCTTCGCAGGCGCTCAAGGCCAGTGCGCCGCTGATGCCGGTCGAGAGTTTGCTGTTGCCTGGGCGGCAAGGGCATGAATTGCCAGCGCGTCTGTACCAACCGGTATCCGACGCGTCGGCACTCAGGCCGGTATTGCTGTATCTGCATGGGGGCGGTTACACGGTGGGCAGTCTGGATTCTCACGACGGTCTGTGCCGTTCGCTGGCCCAGGCCTGTGGCTGTGCGGTGCTTGCACTGGGTTACCGGCTGGCGCCTCAAGCGCCATTCCCGGCAGCGCTGGATGACACCCGCGACGCCTGGGACTGGCTGCAAAAGAATGCCGCGTCTTACGGCCTCGACGTGCAGCGCATTGCTGTCGCAGGTGACAGTGCCGGGGCCACTCTAGCCAGTGTGCTGGCCGCCCAATTGGCCAGCGAGGGTGGGCCGCAGCCGCGAGCGCAATTGCTGTTCTACCCGGCAACTGACGCAACCCGGCGTAGCGAATCTCAAGAGCTGTTTGCGGAAGGTTATTTGCTGGAAACCGCCAGCCTGGACTGGTTCTATCACCACTACGCAGCGGATCTGGCACAGCGTCATGACTGGCGTTGTTCACCGCTCTATGCGGCTGATGCATTGCGCGGCAGTGCGCCTGCCTTGCTGTATGCCGCGGAATACGACCCGCTGCTGGACGAGGGCCTGGCCTATGCCGAAGCGTTACGCGAACAGGGCGTCTCGGTGCACGCGCAGTTGTGTCATGGCATGACCCATGACTTTCTGAGGATGGGCGGGCTGGTGTCCGATGTGGACAGCTACTTCCGGCAAGCGGCGCAGTTTCTCTCGCGTCACTGGTAAACATCGAGTGAAGCCTGAACAGGGCTCTGTTCAGGTTTCACCACGATTGGTATAGGTATCTACACATCTTTTCCATGCAGGGATTTTTGCGTACATATCCGTTACCGCGTTAAGGGCTTCTATTGGTTGCGCTTTTACAGCGCCTCACTTTTGAAAAGAGCCGGAAGCCGGCCCAGCCAAAAGTAAGCAAAAGGCTCATACCCACCACTCGGCCCCTCGCTGTCGCTCGGTGTACCCGCCCGCAGATCCTGAACCGTGGGCCGCTGCAATGGGCCATCCATGGCCCGGTGCAGCTAACCCGGCGTCCTGCCGGGTTGCCCACGGTTCAGAATCTGCGTTCGGCCAGCGTGGTTTAACGGGGCGCCCCAGATCAAAAACACGGCGGCCTGAAAGCCGACCTGTTTTCTTGGGTTTGCCGACATTCTGTAGGAGCTGCCGAAGGCTGCGAAGCGGAGTGTCAGGCAACAAATGCGTTGGCTGTGGTGACATCTCGCGAACAAGTTCGCTCCTACCGGCCGAGGCGATCCCGCCGTTTTCGCTCTGCTTTTGATCTGCTTTTGATTTTGATGTCAGGCGCCCCGTTAAACCACGACGGCCGGAATTCGATATTGCTGCGTGGGGGCTCTTGTTGAAGGAGGGGGCGGCAGGGATGCCGGTTTAGCTGCCTCAGGCCATGGATGGCCGGTGGCAGCGGCCCCACGCAGCAATGTCGGATTACGGGTATGCCGAGCGACAGCGAGGGACCCAGTGGTGGGGCAAGAGCGTTTTGGTTACTTTTGTCTGGGCCGGCTTCCGGATCTATCAAAAGTGACGCGCTGTAAAAGCGCAACCAATACATGCCATTAACGCGTTAACGGATATGTACACAAGAATTGCTGCATGAAAGTTGTGTAGATACCTATGCCACGATTGGCAGTGCAACCGATCAGCGCCGCTGGCGGTGCATCAGCCAGAGGAAGTACGGGCAACCGATAAAGGCTGCCAGCAACCCTGCAGAAACCGGCCACGGGTAAGCGATATTACGTCCCAGCCAGTCGGCTAAGAGCATGATCAAGCCGCCGATGATTGCACTCAGCAAGATCTGCGGCGCAGTACGGTGCACGCCGAGCTGGCGGGCGATGTGCGGCGCGATCAAACCAACGAAGCTCAGCGGGCCGACGATCAGCGTGGCGGTTGCGGTCAGCACTGCTGCCACGCCGAGAATCGCCAGGTGGCTGAGACGCAATGGCAAGCCGAGGGCCGAGGCCGTGGCGCCACCCAGGGTCAGCAAGTCCAGCGGCCGCGAAAGCAACAGGCTGACCAGCAGCATGACGCCAGCGACCACCAGCGCGGTCAGCGCGGCCGGACCGTCGACGTGATAGGTCGAACCGGTCATCCAGCTCAACAGCAAGGTCATGCGCGGGTCTCCGCTGGCCATCAGCAGCGTGCTCAATGCCCCCATCAGCGTTGTCAGGCAGACCCCGGTCAGTAACAGGCGCTCCGGGCTCAAGGCGCTGCGCCAGTTGAACCAGAACAGTGCGCCGAGTGTGAGCAGGGTACCGGCGCAGGCTGCTGGCACCATCAAAGCCTGTGGCTGTGGCACCAACAGGAACAGCACCATCACCCCCAACGCTGCACCGGAGCTGGCACCCAGTACTTCCGGGCTGGCCATCGGGTTGCCGGTCAGGCGCTGGATCAGCAAACCAGCCACCGCCAACATGACTCCAGCGCTGAGCGAACCCATTACCCGTGGCAATCGCCATTGCAACGCGCTGTCGAATTGCTCCGGGCCGCTCCAGTGCCAGCCGTGCAAGCCGATACCCAGGCTGATTGCCGGTATGACCAGCAACAAGAGCAGTACTGCACCGACGCTGATGTACCGGCCAGGGTTGTGAAGCCTGCGCCACGTGCTGCCCTGCTGCGCGACGATGCCGCCGTTGCGCTGACGCTTGAGCAGCCAAAGCAACAGCGGCACGCTAAACACGGCGGTGAGAATGCCGGCCGGCACTTCACCGACAAATCGTGAAAGCTCACGCGCGCACTGGTCCACCAGGCACAACAGCGCTGCGCCCATCAACGGTGCCCATATTAGCCTTTGGCGCAACGTGCGCGCGCCGCTGAGGCGGGCGATGGCTGGCGCTGCGAGGCCGACAAAACCGATGATGCCGACGGCACTGGTAACGAAGGCGCTGAGTGCCACGGCGACTACTAGCCCCAGGGTGCGCGTGGTCCGCAGCGAAACCCCAAGGCTGGCCGCGCTCTGGTCTTCAAGCCCCAGCACGGCCAGAGGCCTGGCGAGCAAACCGGCAATCAGTGCGGCGACGGCCAGACGAGGCGCCAGGTAAGTCACGCCTTCCCAGCCACTCTGGTTGAGTGAGCCGGCTTGCCAGAGCAGCAGGTCGACGAGGTAGTCATGGTTGAACAACACCAGCAGTGAATTGATGGCGTTGCAATACAGGCTGATCACCATGCCCGCGAGGATAAAGCGCAGCGAAGACATCGTGCGGCTCCAGGCGAAGGCGAACAGCGCCAGCGTGGCCAGCCCGGCACCGACCAGCGTCACTCCCTCCAGGCCATGCAGCAGCAGGGCTGGTGCGGCGATAGTGGCAATCGACAGGGCCAGATTGGCTCCGGCCGCCACGCCGAGCGTGACCGGCTCGGCCAGCGGGTTGCGCAGAATCTGCTGAAACAGCGTCCCCGCCAGGCCTAACGCAGCCCCTACCATCAGGCTGACCAGCAGGCGTGGTGCGAAGCTGAAATGCAGCAGGACCTGACGGCCATCGTCCAGGTCTGGGGTCCACAGTGCCTGCCACCACAGCGCGCTGGGCAGCAGGGCCTGTAAGCCATGCACCGCGATCAGCATCGCCAGCAAGGTCAGCACCAGAACCCAGGGCAGAGGTCCCTGGAACAGCGCAGGGCGAGGGGCCGCCAGGCCGATAGCCGGTTCAAGCATGCTCTTGTTCTCCGCGATGGCTCAGGTACGTGCCGATCAATTCGGCCAGGTTGAGTGCCGAGGCAGCCGCGCCGTACGGGAAGAATTTGCCCAGCGCCAGGGTGTTGCCGCGTCGTACTGCGGGCAGGTTTTCCCACAGCGCATTGGTCTGGCGCAGGCTCTGCAGGCGCGCCGACGTCGTCGGAATTTCGATGTACAGCAGGTGCGCGTCCGGGGTTTCGGCGAGTCGTTCGACGCCAATCAGGGAAATGCCCATGGCGCTGCTTGGGCCTTGCCAGGCATTGACGAGACCAAGCCGGTCGAGCACGTCCTGAATCATGCTGTTCTTGCCGTAGACCGTCGCATGGCGACCGTCCTGATTGAGCACTGCCACACAGATCGGCGGCTGAGGGCGTTGCGCCAGTTGTGCGCGCAGTTGAGCGAGACGGGTTTCACCTGCCGCGATCCAGCTTGCGGCCTGTTGCTCGCGGTCGATACGGGCTGCCAGCCGGGTCATGAAGCCAGTGGCGCTGGTCCATACGCTAAGGGCGCTGGGGTATAGATCGACCACTTCGGTAGGCGCAATGCCCTGCAGCGAGCGGGCGATGGCAGGCGGCATTTGATCGCTGAGGATCAATTGCGGGGACAGTTCTTTGATCAATTCAAGATTGGGTTCCCAGTAGGGGCCCACGTCGAGGACTTCGGGAGGCAGTGGCGCAGTGGGCATGCGTCGGCTGTAATAACTGCCGTCGGAGATCGCCAGTGGCGTGACTCCCAGCGTCAACAGCGTTTCGGCGGCAGCCCAGTTGATGGCGATGATACGTTGCAGCGGGGCGGCGAAAAGGCTCATGGTGGGCAGACCGCTGGTCAGCGCAAGGCCGCCCACGGCAAATCGCTTAAGCAGGTGACGGCGGGTCAGAGGCATGTTCGTCCTCCTCGGTGGTAACGGCTCATCGTGATCCTCCAAAAACGACACCGGGCCCCTTGATCCAAGGAGCCCGGCTGAGAGCTCAGCAACGCACTGACAGATACTGTCTGCCCGACGCAGCATTGTGCGGCGCGGACAGACGCATACCTGTGAAAGATCAGGCGTTGATCACCATTTGTATTTCACGCTGGTCAGCAAGGTGCGGCGCATGCCCGGGTAGCACTCGTACGAGTCATCGCAAGTGGCTGAGTATTTCTCGTCCAGCAGGTTTTGTGCATTGAGCGAGACAGTCACGCTCTTGTTGAGCGGGTAGCTCGCGCTCGCGTCGAACAGGGTGTAGTTGTCGATGTGGAAGGTGTTGGCGTTATCGCCGTAGAGCACGCCGGTATAACGTGCGCCGCCACCCAGGCTGAGGCCATTGAGGATCGTGTCGTGGAAGGTGTAGTTCAGCCAGGCTGAAGCCATGTGCTTGGGCACGTTGGCCGGACGATTACCCTCGTCGCCACGGTTGCTCTTGGTGATCTCGGCCTTGGTGTAGGTGTAGGACGCAATCAGGTCCCAGTTCTGGTCAAGTTTGGCCTTGACCTCGGCTTCGATACCGCGCGACTGCTGTTCGCCATTGGCGACCGAGAAAGCGGTATTGCCCGGATCCTGGGTCAGTACGTTGGTCTTGGTCAGGTCGTAGGCTGCCAGGGTCATCAGGATCGCGTCGGTAGGCTGGTATTTGACACCCGCTTCCCACTGGTGCGCTTCGCTCGAATCAAAGGCGTTGTTACTGCTGTCCAGGCCAGTATTAGGCGCAAAAGACTCGGAATAGCTGACGTACGGCGCCAGGCCGAACTCGGTCAGGTAGGTCAGGCCCAGACGGCCAGTGAAGGCATTGTCTTTCTGGTTCGTCGGGTCAGCGACGTGGTTGTCAAGGTCATTGCGCACATAGTCGTAGCGACCGCCTGCTGTCAGGATCCAGTGATCGTCGAACTTGATCTGGTCCTGAATGTAGCCACCGATCTGCTCGATGGTCTGGTCATAGTCGATCGAGCCGATGCTGTTGGCCTTGGTTGGGCGGGTCACCGGCTGGCCGTAGACCGGGTTGTAGACGTTCAGGTCCGGGCCGCGCACGCGCCAGCGAGTGACGTCGGCGTCCTGCCAGGTGTAATCCACGCCGGTCAGCAGCTTGTGCGTGAACGGGCCGGTCTGGAAGTCAGCCTGCAACTGGTTGTCCAGCGCAAAAGTGTTCATGTGCTGATCAAAACGGTCTGCGCCACGAATGGTGTTTCCGGTGCTGGTATCAACACTGAACGGCAGCAGGTTCTGGAAGATCACGTCTACCTGACCATAGCGGGCGTTCTGGCGGAATTCCCAGGTGTCGTCGAAACGATGACGGAACTCATAACCGAAGCTGTACTGATCCTGATTCAGGTGGTTGAAGCTGTGATCACCCATCAGCGTATCGGTGGTGTGCCCGTTTGGCGTGCTGTAAGCAAACAGCGAGCCGCCGTTACGGTCACGCAGGAAGTCGCTGAGGAACGTCAGGCTGGTGTCTTCGTCCGGTGCCCAGGTGAAGGATGGCGCGATGTAGAGGCGGTCGTCTTTGACTTCGTGGCCATCGTCGTAGTCCACCTGCGTGTTGGAGTCCCGTACCGAACCGACGACGCGATAGAGGAAGTGTTGCTGATCGTCCAGTGCGCCACCGAGGTCGAACTGGCCTTGTCGGCGGTCATAGTTGCCGACTGAAAGCTGTACTTCGTTGACATGGTTGACTTCGGGTTTCTTGCTGACGCGGTTGATGATGCCGCCAGCGTCACCTTGGCCGAACAGGGTCGAAGAGGGGCCTTTTACCACGTCGATACGGTCAAACGCATAAGGTTCGCTGCGGAAGAACGCATAGCTGTTGTTCTGCTGACGCAGGCCATTGAGGTAATCGCTGGTGGACTGACCGTTGAAGCCGCGAATGTACAGCCAGTCGAAACCTTTCGGATCCAGACCATAAGCTTCGACTTTGACGCCCGGGACGTAACGCAACGCATCCGTGACGGTTTGCGCGCCCTGGTCTTCCATCTGCTTGCGGGTGACCACGGAGATGGACTGCGGGATCTCGATCAGCGGCGTATTGGTCTTGCTGGCGCTGTTGCTGGTTTTCGGAACGTAGCTCTCGTAACCCTCTGGCACCGCCGCGCGACCGGAGATGATCTGGTCGGGGATGGTCAGTGGGCCGCTGGTCGGTGCTGCGGCAAGCAAGGTGACCCTGCTGCCTTCTATCTGATACTGGATGCCCGTCCCACGGAGCAGCGAGTTCAGTGCTTGCGTTGGTTCAATTTCGCCGTGCAGCTCGGGGCTGCGCAGGTTCTGCAATTGATCCGGGTTGAACACGATCTGCAAGTCAGACTGTGTACCGAGACTGATCAGCGCCGAACCCAGCGGTTGCGCCGGAATATCGATGCGCACCGGCGCGGCAATTGCGTTGGTGGCGGTCAGCGCCAGACCCAGGGCGGCGCTGCTGATCAACATTGCCAGATGGCTGATCGGGTGTTTGAGGGTTGGGGTATTGCTTTTACTGATCAAATTTTGCGCTCCTGAATACTGGTTTTTAATAAAACTTTTTTAGTTTTTTTAGTTTTTTGTGTTGGCGATGACAGACAGCTTTTTACAACTACGGCGCCACTGTAATCAGGGGCGCCGTGACGGATCAGGTGAGTGCGACGTCGGGGCTGGTTGACGAGGTATCCTTGTTCTTGCGCTGGACCTCGACGATTTTTCCTGCGCTCATCCGCAGTAATCGGTCGGCGACATCGAAGTAGCGATCGTCGTGAGAAATCACGATCAAGGTCTTGCCCTGGGCGCGCAGCTCCGGCAGCAACTCGGTGTAGAAAATGCGCCGGAACTCAGGGTCCTGGTCTGCGGCCCATTCATCGAACACCAGCACCGGGCGCTTCTCGAGCCAGGCTTGAACCAGAGCTAGACGTTTGCGCTGACCGGTGGACAGGTCGGTGGTGGAGTAGCTGTGGTCGTTCAGTGAGACCTTGTGGGCAATTTCCAGCCGTTCCAGATAGCGGTTGGCTTCGGCGGGGATTTCAGCGCTGTCCTTGAGCAGGTCTTCGAACAGGAAGTAGTCGGCAAAAATAGTCGTGAACAGCTGGCGATAGTCGTCACGGTTGCTGTCGTCGACAGGTTTGCCATCAATCAATACCTGGCCGCTCTGTGGCACATAAAGGCCCAATAGCAGTTTGATCATGCTGGTTTTACCGCAGCCGTTTTCGCCCGCAATAAACAGAATCTCACCGCGCTGGATGGTCAGGTTGAGCGGACCGACACCAAAACCAGTGCTGCCGTCTTCGGTAGGGTAGTGATAGCTCAGGTCACGCAGTTCGATCTGCTCAATGTCCAGGGTCTTGCGCTCATCGTCGCGCAACAGCAGGTTGGGCTCCGGAGAAGAGAAGCGAATCGACAGCTCGGCAATGCGCCGGAAAGCCACTTGGGCACGACTGACGATGGGCAGGTTGCCGACCAGATGCTCGAGCGGACCTTTCATGTACAGCAACACCAGAATAAAGCCGCTGAGGGTGGCTCTATCGGTGCTCGGCCAGATTGACTCATAGGCCAGAGCCAAGCCTATGACGATGAAGAACAGGGTGGAGCCGAAGCCTTTGGCGACCACAAACAGGTTGATCGAACGAACCTGGATATCGCAGATGCGATCAATGGTGCCTTGCAGGCGCTCGTTGTAGTGCTGGAAGCGGCGCGGGCGGCTGATACGCAGCTCCTTGGCGCCTTCCGCCAGGGCACGGTAGTGCTTTTGCAGTTCGTCTTCTTCTTCGCGAGCCTGAAAGAACCCACGGATGCCACGGCTGCGCACCAGAAACTGGATGGCGCTGCCAATGATGATGGCGACCGCCGTGGTGAGGAACATCGGTAGAGACAAGACCGCCAGGTAGCCCAGGCAGCTCAGGCAGACCGTCAGCGATACCGCCAGCGGTGCAAAGGCGAACACAAAGTCGCTGATGGTATCGATGTCGTGCGTCAGTACCGGGATCAGGCGATGACTGCGATAGCGCTCGATCTGCTCGATAGGGGCGGAGATGATCTTGCTGCCCAGCTCTTTACGTAACCGTGCAATGGAGTGCTGCCCGACATAGTTGGTGCCGATGTCAGAAATGATCGATCCCACCAGCGCCAGCACGCAGAGGCCGGCAAACCCTGCCAGCAAGCCTGATTGCATGCCACCTTCGGCATTCAGGCTGTGGTTGATGGTGGCAAGTAGCGCAGTGATGCTGGCGCCGCCGATGATGCCGAGGACCGTCGCCATCAGCAACTGTGGCCAGAACGGCCGCAGTAGCTTGAAAAGCTCACCAAGGGTGCTTTGTGGGGGAGTCTGCATCATTTTTTCCTAGGCTCTGCGGCCACCGTCGGGCACGCTGGAATTCAAGGGCTGATCGGTGCTTTGGCCCTGAGAGGCAAAGCCAATCCGAATCATTTTTGTTAAGACGAGTGAGCGAAGGAAAATTTAAGAAAAATTGCATACTGGCAATTAGCCTTTTTTGGTGCGGGATTCTTCGTCTGAGCCAGCCCTGTCATGAGCAGTCTCGCTGCTGTAAGAAAACAGCATTAATTCATAGGCTTATGCTGTGTTTGATAAGCGGGGCAGCGGCGTCTTTGACTCCGCGCTGTTGCGCAGCCGGCACTGCCCTGACCGGGACCGAATTCATCCGGGAAGTCGGCATTCCAGTGATAAAGCGAATCACTTTCCGATACTGCCTGCGAGGGCGGGTCGACTGCGCTTTGGTTGAGCGCTTCACTTCTGCGGTCAGATACGCAAATGAGAAACATTACTAAAGTTTTTCTGAGCGCTCTCGTCACTACCTTTGAATGCACTTTTGAAAGCGCTTCTTCTGGCCGATGCGCAGGTGTTGGAAAAGGCAGGCTGCGCCGTGAAGGCGGAGTAACGCCACCCTCAGGGTGAGGACGATTTATTCCGGCCCGCGTCGTGCTCCACAGCTACCGTGAAACAGGACACTGGCATCATGACTCAGTTGATCTCACCGACCTACGACGTACTTGGCATTGGCTTTGGTCCGTCCAATCTGGCGCTGGCGATTGCTTTGCAGGAACAGGCTCTGCAGCAGGGGCGCAATTATCAGGCGCTGTTCCTCGACAAGCAGCACGACTACCGCTGGCATGGCAACACCCTCGTCACCCAGAGCGAGTTACAGATTTCCTACCTCAAGGATCTGGTCACCTTGCGTAACCCGACCAGTCCTTTCAGTTTCGTGAATTACCTGCACAAACACGACCGACTGATCGACTTCATAAACCTGGGCACACTTTATCCGTGCCGTATGGAATACAACGACTATCTGTGCTGGGTAGCCCGACAATTTTCCGAGCAGTGCGCCTATGGCGAAGAGGTTTCCCGCGTTGAGCCCGTGCAAGGTCCTGATGGCATAGAGCTGCTCAAAGTGCTGTCCACCGATGTGCGGGGTCAGGAGCGTTTCCGTCTGACGCGCTCCGTGGTCGTCAGTACCGGTGGGACGCCGCGCATCCCGGCGGCGTTCAGTCATCTGCGTAACGACGCGCGCGTGTTCCACCACTCGCGCTACCTGGAAAGTATCGCCAAACAGCCATGCCTGAAGAACCCGTCGATGCGCATTGCGGTGATTGGCGGCGGGCAGAGTGCGGCCGAGGCGTTCATTGACCTTAATGACAGCTACCCGTCGGCGCAGGTCGACATGATTCTGCGTGCAGCGGTGCTAAAACCAGCGGATGACAGCCCTTTCGTCAACGAAATCTTCGCGCCGAGCTATACCGATCTGGTGTTCAACGAGCCGCAGGCAGAGCGTGAAAAGTTGATTCAGGAATACCACAACACCAACTATTCAGTGGTGGACCTCAACCTGATCGAGTCGATCTATTCGATTTTTTACCGACAGAAAGTTGCCAATCAGCAGCGTCATGCGTTTCTTAGCCGGCGCACTGTCGAGTTGGCCGGTGCCGACAGCAATGGCATCGAACTGACCCTGCGCGATAGCGCCACCGGCGCGACCGAGCAACGCCGTTATGACGTGGTGATTCTGGCTACCGGTTATCAGCGCAGCTCCCATCGCGAGCTGCTCGCGCCGCTCAAGGATTACCTTGGCGACTATGAAGTGGGTCGCGATTACCGTTTGCAAACCGATCCGCGACTGCGTGCAGGCATCTACATGCAGGGCTTCAGCCAGGACAGCCACGGCCTTAGTGACACGCTGCTGTCGGTGTTGCCGATGCGTGCTGCGGAAATCGCTGCATCGATTTTCGACCAGCCACAGGGTGGCAAAAGCATCAATCGCGATACGAAGAGCCGGGCGGCACAAAGTGCCTGAGCGACTGTGATTGCGGTGTGATTTACACATCCGGACTAAATCCGCAGCGCCCCTGAGCGTCATACGAACCTGGGGCGCTGTTTTTCAATGCGCATCTTTTTCGCGGCCCGAGGTGGTCCTGCCATGTCCTGCAACTCTACTAACGGAACGTTGTTACTGCCCGACGGGCGCCGACTGTTCGCCGATGCAGGCGAGCGCTTCCTTATGTTTCTGGTAGACGATAAGCCGCTGCTTGAAGTGGCGCGTGACGGCGATGTCTGGCGGGTGCCGCATGATCGCGAGCCGTCACAGCTTGATTTCGCACTGTGGTCATTGGCTGCGCTGATGGTGCAGAGCCGCGAAGTGTTCTTCGAGCAATGCCGGTTATGTTGACGTTATTTCACCTGGCCGTGATCAATCCCGACTCCAGGCAGCGCGGGGCGCAAGCATGATTGCTGCCCTCGCGCCGCTGTTCATTGGGCAGTTCGCAAGCTATCGCGACGTGCTGGTAACGCGTGATGACCCTCGGCCCTCGATTGCTTCCACGCGCCTGTTGCAGCCTGAGTATCTGGAGCCTGTGCTGCAGCGTTTTTCACCGGAACACGCGGGCCAGGACCGTCGCGCCCTGGCGTCACAATGGTCGAAGTATTATCTGGTCAAACTGATTCCACCGGTGGTGGCTGCTGCTCTGGTACTTGGCCGTCGCCTGCCGTTGGACTTTGCTGACGTCGAGGTGGTGCTTGATGCACAGGGCTTGCCTGAAGCCTTCAAACTGAAGGGCGACGGCGAGGTGTTCAGTAGCCCGCCGAGCGATCCGTTCCAACGTTTCAGTGACCTGATCGACGCCCATTTGCAGCCTTTTGTGCAGGGCCTGGCCAGTGAGGTCAAGCTCTCACCCAAAGTGCTGTGGAGCAACGCCGGTAACTATTTCGAGTGGTTTATCGGTGAAATGGCGCGAGTGCCGCTGCCGCCGCATCTATTGGCGGATGGCAAGGCACTGTTGGAAACCGAATGGCGCCCTGACGGCTCACGCAATCCGCTGTTTTTACCGATTCGCTACGAACCCGTGTCCTGTGACCTGCGCGCCGACGGACGCTGGCGTCAACGGCGAGTCTGTTGCATTCGCTATCGTCTGGACACGCTGGCTCATTGTGATAACTGTCCTTTGATCGACGAGCCGCCGCCGGAAATGATCACCCTCTAGCCGCCCTTGGCGCTGCCGGGCGGTAAACCACCGCGCAGCGCTCAGTTGTTCACGTCAATCAGTCACCTCAATCGGTCAGATTGGGTAGCTGATCGGTGAGCCGTCGACAGGGTTGGGCAGCACGCCCATCGCAATGCCATAAATGTCTTGCAGGATTTCACTGCGCATCAGTTGGCCTGGACTGCCCTGGGCCAGCAAACGTCCACCGTGCAGTGCCAGCAGATGGTCGCAATAACGAGCTGCCATATTGACGTCATGCAAGACCACCAGCACCCCAAGGTTGAGTTCGCGGCTAAGGGTCTTGACCCTGCCGAGCACTTCCACCTGATGGGCGATGTCCAGTGCAGACGTCGGCTCGTCGAGCAGCAGGAAACGGCTGTTTTGCGACAGCAACATGGCCAGCCAGACCCGTTGGCGCTCGCCACCGGACAACTGGTCGACCATCCGTTCGGCAAAGGTGTCGGTGTCGGTCAATTCCAGCGCGCGATCAATGTGCATGTTGTCTTCGCGCGTCACGCGACCCAGCGCCCCATGCCAGGGGTAACGCCCAAAAGCGACCAGTTCGCGGACATTCAAACTGTCGGTTTGCGGCAATTGTTGGGGCAGGTAAGCGACCTGACGGGCGAAATCGCGACTGTTCCAGCTGCTGAGCGGCTTGCCGTCCAGGCTGATCGTTCCTGAGGACGGTTGCAGCTGACGGGCCAACAGTTTGAGCAGGGTCGATTTGCCCGAGCCGTTGTGACCGATCAGGCCGATCATCTGGCCATGGGGCAGCTGCATGCTGAGGGGTTGGAGCAGAGTGCGCTCGGTGACGTTGAGGCTGACGTTTTCCAGATCGAACATTAAGTCACCCTGAGACCGATTGAATCGCGGGGGGAGGAGTATAGGTTTTAATGCTAATGAGAATCAATGTTGAAAATGGGGATCGGGTATGCCGAGCGACGATGAGGCCCCCAGTGACGGGGCAAGGGCGTTTTGCTTACTTTTGGCTGGGCCGGCTTCCGGCTCCATCAAAAGTGAGGCGCTGAAGAAGCGCAACCAATATTAAGCCGTTACCCCAAAACGGATCTGTACACCAAAATGCACTATCCGAAGGTGAGGTCTCTGCCAGCCAGAGTGCCGCCCAGACCTGAACCCCAACTGAACATCCCGTGCTCTTGCCAAGAAAACCTTTGGATACCTGAACTTATCTGCATTTTCTGCCTCTCATGCCGGTAGCCATTGATCGCGGCACCCTGATAAGCTCGCGGCTTTACTCGTTTGCCCTATTGGCGCATGAACAAGGAATCAGAATGAAACAGCATCGGTTGGCAGCGGCGATTGCCCTGGTCGGTCTGGTACTCGCAGGTTGTGATAAGCAAGCCAGCACTGTTGAGCTGAAAACCCCGGCACAAAAAGCGTCTTACGGCATTGGTCTGAACATGGGCAAGAGCCTGGCTCAGGAAGGCATGGATGACCTTGACTCCAAAGCAGTAGCTCTCGGTATCGAAGATGCCGTTGGCAAGAAAGACCAGAAACTGAAGGACGAAGAATTGGTTGAAGCCTTCGCAGCGCTGCAAAAGCGTGCCGAAGAGCGGATGGCCAAAATGAGCGAAGAGTCGGCTGCAGCCGGCAAGAAATTCCTCGAAGAAAACGGCAAGAAGGCAGGTGTAGTAACTACCGCTTCTGGCCTGCAGTACGAAATCGTCAAGAAAGCCGATGGCCCTCAGCCTAAGCCAACTGACGTAGTGACTGTTCACTACGAAGGCAAGCTGACTGATGGCAAGGTTTTCGATAGCTCTGTTGAGCGTGGCAGCCCGATTGATCTGCCGGTTAGCGGCGTGATCCCAGGTTGGGTCGAAGGTCTGCAACTGATGCACGTTGGCGAGAAGATCAAGCTCTACATCCCGAGCGATCTGGCCTACGGCGCACAGAGCCCAAGCCCGACAATCCCTGCCAACTCGGTTCTGGTGTTCGATCTTGAACTGCTGGGCATCAAGGACCCTGCTGCTGCAGGCGCACCTGACGCCGAAGAAGAGCCGGCGGCTCCCGCTTCCAAGTAAGCGACGCACCGGTTTGACCTCAACGCCCCGTTTCGACGGGGCGTTGTCGTTTCTGGTCGAACGGATTCGGATGAGCGCAGTCCGAGTAAGATGAACGGGCTGTAGAAGCCGAGTGCTTTGTCTGACGATCCAACATTTTTGTGACAGTGGCTGTGGGTAACTTCTGGGCAGGCTTAAGTCAACGATTTTTATAGCTTTTTTTATGTGACTAAAAAACGCCCGATTTGACTCCGGACCCCGTAAAACAAGGGTTGTGGCCAGAAAAAACGCCTCTGTTCACAAGGTTATCCACAAGATGTGTGGATAACCTTTTTGAGTATCAGGCACCGACTTTTGTATGGACGGTGTTTATCGGCAACAAACGTCGTTCAACGGGAGTGGACATGAAAGCACCCTGGAATTTGCTTCGATATCTACCTATGGCGCGAAGATTGATCGCTGCCGGACGCTTGCCGGCCTTGCTATTCGCCGTTGCACGCAAGGGCTCTGCTGAAGGCAGTCGCCTTGGCAAGATAAAAGATGACCTGCGTCTGCTTCAGGCTCTGTGTCTGGCTTACTGGCGTGGCGAGTATCGATCGATCAGCCCCAAAGCGCTCCTGTCCATCGTGGCAGGGCTGATGTACTTCCTGAGCCCGCTTGATGCGATACCTGACTGGATCCCCGGGCTGGGCATGTTCGATGACATTGCCGTTCTGGCCTGGATCATGAAAAGTCTTGATGGCGAGTTGAATGCGTTCCGCGAGTGGCGTGCACGTCAATCACCGGAGAAGCTGATTGTGGTCGAGCGTCTGCCTGCCACTGCTGCTTTGCTTGAACAGGAAAAAGCCAAGGATTGACCGATCAGTCCTCTCAACCCGATCAGATGCTGGGGGGCGCATTCGGGGTGGGCAAGTCGCCCATGACCGCTGTTAAACTGCGGCCATGGGAATAAACCTACTCGATGTGTGTAGTTGTCCTACATGGGGGTTGTATGGATTTGCAGGTTATTTCTCGCGATGGTGAGCCGGAGTACGCTGTTCTGCCGTGGGCTCAGTATCAGGCGTTGCTCAAGGCCGCCGGTATTTCTGGTCACTCGCAGGCTCAGCCAAATCCCGCCCCGGCCGTTTCTGTTGGCGAGGTTGCCGAACTGCCGGGTCTTGATCAGTTAGCGGTGTTACGTGCCGCCAAAGGGCTTGAAGTCGCGCAATTGGCGAGAACCGTCGGCATCAGCCCGTCGTATCTGGAAATGATCGAACGTGGCGAGCGTATACCTGACGCCGCGATTCTTCGCAGCCTGGCGTGGGAAATGGGTTTGACGGGCTGGCGAGGTGAGCAATGAGTGTGCGCATCAGCCGTCAGCATTGGGACGGGTTGCTGGCCGAGCTGGATCAAGCGCGCCGCCAGCGTCATCTGTTGACCTATCGTGCATTGCTGGAGCGCTTGCAGTTGCCAAGCCCGGCCATGCAGACCCTGACCGCTGCGCTGGAACATCTCGCGGCTATTGACGCCAAGGCCGAGCAACCATTGCGCAGTTCGCTGGTGATCAGCCAGGGCGCGAGCCGGTTGCCGCGTACCGGTTTCTTTGAGTGCGTTGAGCGTCTGGGGCGGTTTTCAGGGCCTTCGGATGGCGTTGCTGCCGCGTCGTGGCATGCTTCTGAAGTGGTTCGGGTGTTTGAGTTCAGTTATCCCGAGTAACCGCAGCTGGGACAGAATTGTCCTGTGTGAGATGTATGGTTGCCTACAGCGTAGCCCTTGAACTTGTAGGACCGGCTTTAGCCGGGAGGGCGGTATTTCTGCCGATGGATATATGGCGTATTTCCCGAAGTCCTCCCGGCTAAAGCCGGTCCTACGGGATGTGTAAGTCATCAGCCCACCTGAGCCAAGCCTAATTCCCGCGTATCAATCACATGCACGCTCGCCCCGACAATGTCTTTGGCGTGATGCTTGGCCTCTGAAGCCAGCTCGGCCAACTGGCTTGCATCGAGTTCACTGCAGGATTCGCTGTGTAAATGAATCACGCCGATGGACAGCGACAGCAGGGGAAACTCCTGGCGCTGGCCCTGGCGATTGGAGGCAATGAAGCAGCCCGCTTCCAGATGCTCGGCGCGATAGAAGCGGCGGCACTGATTCTGAAAGTCTTCCAGCAGCAAATTCAGGCGCTTGCGCCAGTCCTCTGAGCCCAGGACCATCAGGAAGTCGTCGCCGCCGATGTGGCCCACGAAGTCCTGGCTAGGGTCGATGCGATCATTCAGGCACTGCGCCAGGCATAGCAATACTTCGTCTCCACGGCCGTAACCATAGATATCGTTGAAAGGTTTGAAGCTGTCGATGTCCACGTAGCAAATCATCGACTCGCGCCCTTGCTGTAGCAGGCGAGTCAGACATTGCTGGATCGGGACGTTGCCGGGCAGCAGTGTCAGCGGATTGGCATAACGGGCTTGCTGGATCTTCAGCTCGGTAATCAGCTTGAGCACATCGATCACCCGGCCAAGCCCCAGATAGCTGCCGTTCAGGGTGATGATGAAGTCCTCCTCGATGCGCTGTCGGGCCCGGCTGGTCAATAAACGACTGACTTTTTGCAGTGACTGGTTCAGTTCAACCGCGAGGAAGTCATCGCTCATCAAACGGCTGATCGGCTTGCGCGCGAACAGCTCGGTGCCGAAGGGCTTGAGCAACACTTCAGACAGCGAATGCCGGTGCACGATGCCACACGGTCGACCCTGATCATCCAGTACGGCCATGGAGTTCAAGGCCGCCTGCTTGCGAAAGGCTTCGAGCACCGAAGCGGTCGGAGTGCTTTGCTCGACGGCCGGTTGCTCATTGAGTAAAGCGCTCAGGTCGCTGCCTTCGTCGTTCAACGTGGGCATCGCCACAGCGTCCAGTTTTGGCAGCAGCTTGCGGGTGTCGCGGGGAGGTTGTTCCTGCGGCCGGCACAGCAGATAGCCCTGGACCAGATCTACACCCATTTCGCTCAATACCGCGAGTTCTTCCGGCAGCTCGATACCTTCTGCGATGACCGAAGCGCGTGAGGCCTTGGCCATTTGCAGCATGGAACCGACGAATTCACGCTTGACCGCGTCCTGATGAATGCCGTCGATGAAGTGACGGTCGATCTTCACGTACTCGGGGCGCAACTCTGACCATAGGCGCAGGCTGGAGTAGCCCGCCCCGAGATCGTCCATGGCGATGGAAAACCCCATGTCCCGGTAGTGATGCAGAGCGGTATACAGCAGCTCGAAATCTTCTGTGGGGGTTTGCTCGGTCAACTCGATCACCACCTTGTTGGGCGCAATGCCGTAGCGTTGCAGCAACTCCAGCGTGCGGCCGGGTGGGTGTGAGGACTCCAGCAGGGATTCCGGCGAGATATTGAGAAACAGCTTGCCTTCAAGTCGCTGTTCGCTGAATCGACGGCAGGCACTTTCGCGACAGGCCATTTCCAGCTCGCTCAGGCGTCCGGCATGGCGGGCGACTGCGAACAGGTTGACAGGGGAGTGCAGGGCGCTGTTGGAAGGGCCGCGCGTCAGGGCTTCATAACCCAGAATTCGTCGTTCGGTCAGCGACACGATTGGCTGGAACAGGCTGTGCAGATCGCTATGAGCGAGAATCGAGCTCAACGCGCTCAGCTGTTCTGTCATGGTCATGGCAATCTCGAGGCAAGAAAAAGGGGGCCAAGCGACGATGCGCTTGAGCCCCCTATTTCACGACAGCTTCATGACTGTTTGATGACGATTGCCATCAGATAGCCATTTCGATCCGTGACTTCCCGTGGGAGCGAATTCATTCGCGAAAGCGTCCTGCAAGGCAATAATGGTTTGCCTGCTCTGCCAATTCGCGAATGAATTCGCTCCCACACTGCATACCCGATGTCACCGGGCTGTTTACTTCTTGGCAACCGAAGCACTCAAGCCCAGATAGTCGATCAGGATACGACCGGTTTCGGACAGATACGCGTCGTCCTCCGGCTTCGCGTTCTCGTCTTCTACTGGCAGCGCATCTTCGTCTTCTTTCTTCAGCTCTTTCAGCGGCTCTTCACCTTTGGCTTTGCGACGGGCGTTTTCCAGTGCCAGTTGCTTGCCTTCGATGGAGGCGTGCTCGGCACGGCGGTCGGCTTCGTTGAGGCTGACCGTTTTCTCATTCATCAATTGCTTGGCCAGGGCCAGACGATTTTCGATGAACACAAACTCCGCATCTTTGGCCGAACGGGTCTCATGTCGCGACTGAAGCTGGGCCAGGAACGGCTTGAACGGGTCAACAGCCGGTTTGATCGCCGGTTTGATGCTGTCCCATGGCATTGCCTCAGGCAGCGCACTCTCGCCGATTTCCTTGGTGTCGATGATCGACGGATAGGTGATATCCGGCACGACGCCCTGATGCTGGGTGCTCTGCCCGGAAACCCGGTAGAACTTGGCCAGGGTCAGTTTCAGCTCACCGTGATTGAGCGGCTGAATGGTCTGCACGGTGCCTTTACCGAAGGTCTGGCCACCGATGATCAGCGCGCGGTGGTAGTCCTGCATGGCGCCGGCGAAAATCTCCGAAGCCGAGGCTGACAGGCGGTTGACCAACAGTGCCATCGGGCCTTTGTAGAAGGCGCCGGTGTCTTCATCTTCAAGTACATCGACCTTGCCGTCGGCATTACGCACCAGAACGGTCGGGCCTTTGTCGATGAACAGGCTGGTCAGTTCGGTCGCTTCCTGCAACGAGCCGCCACCGTTGTTACGCAGATCCAGAACCACACCGTCGACCTTTTCGGCCTGCAATTCGGTCAGCAGTTTCTTCACGTCGCGGGTGGTGCTCTTGTACTGCGGATCGCCAGCGCGGTATGCCTTGAAGTCCAGATAGAAAGCCGGAATATCGATCACGCCGAGCTTGTAGTCGCGGCCATCCTGTTTCAGGTGCAAGATCGATTTCTTCGCAGCCTGTTCTTCCAGCTTCACCGCTTCGCGAGTGATAGCAACGATTTTGCTGGTCTGGTCATTCGGCGCATTGCTGGCCGGAATCACTTCCAGGCGCACAACAGAGCCCTTCGGACCACGAATCAGTTTGACGACTTCATCCAGACGCCAGCCGATTACGTCGACCATCTCTTTGTCGCCCTGAGCGACGGCGACGATCTTGTCGGCCGGTGCGACTTGCTTGGTTTTGGCGGCAGGGCCGGCCGGTACCAGACGCACGATCTTCACGTTGTCGTTGTCGCTCTGCAACACGGCGCCAATGCCTTCCAGCGACAGGCTCATGTTGATGTCAAAGTTTTCCGCGCTGTCCGGAGACAGGTAGTTGGTGTGCGGATCGTAAGACATGGCGAAGGTGTTGATGTATGCCTGGAAGATATCTTCAGCACGTGTCTGGCCCAGACGTGCCAGTTGATTCTTGTAACGCTTGGTCAGAGTTTCCTGAATCTTCGCCGGGTCTTTACCGGCAATCTTCAGGCGCAGGACTTCATCTTTGACACGTTTGCGCCACAGATCATCCAGCTCGGCTTCGTTCTTCGGCCAGGCGGCGTCCTTGCGATCCACCAGCAAGCTTTCCTTGGCAGTGAAATCAAGCTTGTCGACGCCTTTGTTCAATTCAGCCAGGGCGAAATCGAGACGCGACTTGATGCGATCCAGATAGCGCTTGTAGATGGTGAAGCCAGGATTCAGATCGCCGCTTTTCAGGAAGTCGTCGAACTGGGTACGCCACTTGTCGAATTCTGCGATATCGCTGGCGAGAAAATAGCTGCGCGCCGGGTCCAGAAGCTTGAGGTAGCTTTCATAGATGATGACCGAACGTTTATCGTCCAGTGGAGGCTTGCTGTAATGGTGCCGTTTGAGCAGCTCAACCACGTTGAGACTGGCAATAACTTCGTCGCGATCAGGCTGGAGGTTATCCCAGCTGTTGGCGGCGAAGGAGCTGGCGGACATCGGCAAAATGCTGAGACCCACAACCAGCGCGAGGGCGGTACTTGGTAAGAAATGCTTCATGCTGATTCGACGCGGGGACAATTGATAACGCATATTAGGCCGTCTTTGGAAGTCGCCGGTTCCGTCGGATCCGGTCGCATAATGCAAGAAAGCCCGTGCTGTTTCAGCTTCGGGCTCAGTCCAGACTCACTATGGAGGCACTGTGAAGGCATTGCAAGGCGTTGAAGGTCGTGTGGAATGGGTCGATGAGCCAAGTCCGGCTCTGGATGTGGGGCAAGTTCGTATCAAAGTTGCCGCTGCAGGTTTGAATCGGGCCGATTTATTACAGCGTGCGGGGCTCTATCCGCCGCCTCCCGGGGCGAGTGAAATTCTCGGAATGGAGTGTTCTGGGGTGATCGCCGAAGTCGGTCCCGGCGCGTCCTGGCAAGTGGGCGACAGAGTCTGTGCGCTGCTGGCTGGCGGGGCGATGGCCGAAGAAGCGGTGGTTGATGGGCGGCATGTCCTGCCGGTTCCTGAAGGGTTGTCACTGGCCGAGGCCGCCGCCATTCCGGAAGTCTATGCCACCGCATGGCTTAACCTGTTTCAGCTCGCGGGTCTCAAACCCGGCGAGAAAGTGTTGTTACATGCAGGGGCAAGTGGAGTTGGTTCAGCTGGTATTCAGCTTTGCAAGGCGTTTGGCAACCCTGTCTGGGTCAGCGTGGGGTCGGCAGATCGTCTGGAGTACTGCATCGAGTTGGGCGCGCAGGGCGGCGTCGTGCGCAATGAAAGCCTGGACAGCCTCAAGGATTTCGCGCCATTCGATGTGATTCTTGATCCAGTGGGCGCCAACTATGCCGAGCTCAACGTCAAACTCCTCAGTGTCGATGGTCGCTGGGTGCTGATTGGTTTGATGGGTGGCCGCGAGGCACAACTGGACATGGCACAGGTTCTGGGCAAACGCATCCAGTTACTGGGTTCGACGTTGCGCAGCCGTGACGACACATTCAAGGCTGATCTTTTGCATGATCTCGGGCAGCACGTCTGGCCACTGTTCACCGAAGGCCGCCTCAAGCCCCAACTGGCCCGCAGCTATCCGATCAAAGACGCTGAAGCGGCTTATGCCGAGCTGGCGGGCAACAAGGTCAATGGCAAGCTGGTGCTGGTGATTGACGAGAGCCTGGTTTAAAGCCAGTGCACAGAACCGGTAGGAGCCAACTTGTTGGCGAGGCGGTGTGTCAGCAAACACTTTTGTGTCTGAACCGACGCTTCGCGAACAAGTTCGCTCCTACCGGATTCGATTGAATCCGTAGGGCCGGATTTATCCGCGAGGTCGTCAGTGAAAGGCGCTACTTCCAGCTATGCACCGGCCACCCCGCCTTTTGCGCATGCTCCAGCAAGGTAGGGTCGGGATTCACCACATGCGGGTGATCCACCTTGAGCAGCAGCGGCAGATCATTGCGTGAATCAGAGTAGAAGCTCGCACCTTCAAGGTTTTCACCTTCTGCGTCCAGCCATTCCATGAGGCGGGTAATCTTGCCTTCGCGGTAGGTCAGGGTGCCCACGGTCTTGCCGTTGTAAACGCCGTGCGCCACATCCAGTTCGATGGCCAGCACTTCATCAATGCCGATGCGTTCCGCGATCGGTTTCACCAGATGAACCCCGGACGCTGAGATCACCAGAATTCGGTCACCTGCAGCGCGGTGTTCGGCGATGCACTTGGTCGCGTCACTGAAAATAATCGGCTCGATGTAATCCTCGACCCACGGTCCGACCAGATGATCGACTTCTTCCGGGGTACGGCCCAGCATGGGCTCCAGACTGAAGGCCATGTAGTCCTCCATCGCCAGTTTGCCTTCGCTGTAAGCCTGCATCAATTCGTGGTCGCGTTTGATGAATGACGCTGAGTCAACCCAGCCAAGCCTGGCCATCTGCTCGCTCCACAGACTGGCGCAGTCACCGGCGATCAGGGTTTCATCCAGGTCAAAAATTGCTAAAGCCATTTAAAGCTGTCCTCAGTAAGTGCAGGTTATTCCGTAGAAGGTCTCTTGGTATCCCTGACACCGCGCTGTTGCGCAGCAAACGGGGGCCTGTAGGAGTGAGCTTGCTCGCGATTTGGTTCGTTAATTGGAGAACATATTGCCTGAGCTGACGCTATCGCGAGCAAGCTCACTCCTACAGAGACCTCATTTCAAATCAGATTGTTATGTTTTGTTTGATATGAGCGGTGTAGCTGCTAAGCCACCTCGCAGAGTGCCGAAGCATCAATCCTCAACGTCACCCGCGTCCCGTCAGCCAGCAAATCCTCTGCCGAGCGATTGAGCACGTCCACCACCAGCTCCACACCGCGGGCCTCGACCCGATAGCGGATTACGTTACCCAGCAGGCTGTGGCTGCGGATTTGCCCTTCAAGTTCGCCGGTCAGGCTCAGTTGAATGGACTCCGGACGAATCGCGATACGGCTGTTGATCGGCCGTTGCATCAACCGGCTGGCGTCTTCGGCTTCGAGCAGGTTGTAGTTGCCAATGAAGCCTGCGGCGAAAACATCCACCGGGGCAGTGTAAAGGGTTTCGGCATCGCCGCTCTGCACGATACGACCCTGATTCATAAGGAAGATGCGATCAGACATGGTCAGCGCTTCTTCCTGATCGTGGGTCACGAAGATGGTGGTCAGGCCCAGCTCACGCTGAATGGCACGAATCTGCTCGCGCAAGTGCTTGCGAATTCTGGCATCCAGCGCCGACAACGGTTCATCCAGCAGCAACAGGCGCGGGCGAGTCACCAGCGAGCGGGCAAGGGCCACGCGTTGGCACTGGCCGCCGGACATCTGATGCGGATAGCGGCTGGCGAAATCGGTCAGTTCCACCAGCTTCAACACCTCGGCAACCCGCTTGTGGGTGTCGTCGGCGTTGACCTTCTGCATACGCAGACCGAAGGCGACGTTCTGCTCCACAGTCATGTTGGGAAACAGCGCGTAGCTCTGGAACACCATGCCGATGTTGCGCTTCTGTGGGGTGACCGGCACCAGATCCACGCCGTCCAGCAGGATGCGCCCGCTATTCACCGAGGTCAGCCCGGCGATGCAGCGCAGCAGGGTGGACTTGCCACAACCGGACGGGCCCAGCAGGGTGACGAATTCACCGCGCTCGATGGTGCAGTTGATGTCACTGAAGACTGCCGTGCTGCCGTAATTCTTTTGCAGGTTTTCGACGCTGACAAAACTCATATCAGTCTTTGTCCTTATTCAAACGATTGGCGGCCAGGGTCAGCAGCAACACGAAGAGGAAGTAGGAAATCACCAGCGCACTGTTGAAGTGACCGCTGCTGTTACGCATGTTGTTCAGGTACACCTGCAAGGTTTCGTAGCGTGTGCCGACCAGCAGATTGGCAAACACGAACTCGCCGAACAGGAAGGAAAACGACAGCAGCAGGGCGACCATCAAACCTTTGCGCAGGTTGGGCAGCA
Source organism: Pseudomonas sp. ICMP 561 (assembly GCF_002699985.1). Taxonomy (GTDB): domain Bacteria; phylum Pseudomonadota; class Gammaproteobacteria; order Pseudomonadales; family Pseudomonadaceae; genus Aquipseudomonas; species Aquipseudomonas quasicaspiana. Next base: position 33,721 of record NZ_LKBT01000023.1, read on the forward strand.
CCACCAGAAACGCTGCCTGCCAGGTATTGGCTCCGAGTAACTGCGCCGCGTCCATCAGGTCGGTCAGATTGATCGCTTGCAGGTTGTTACTGATCGCCCGGTACATGAACGGCAAGGCAACGGTGAAGTAGCAGCCGATCAGAATCCACGGCGTGCCAACCATCGCGAACGGCCCGGAACCATACAACTGCAGCAGGCCCACGGACGATGCAACCGGGGGCACCGCGAAGGGCAGCAGGATCAGGATGTTCATCAGCGCATCAAGCCGCGGGAAGTGGTAGTGCACCACGAACAGCAGCGGCAGGATCAGCACCACCGAGAGAATCAGCGCGCCCACACAGACCAGCAGCGATTGACCAAACGCAGCGAGGAAACGTGGATCGCTCCACAGCGCGACGTACCATTTGAAGGTCAGGCCACTGGGCAGAATGCTTGCCGACCAACTGGTGGCCAGCGAGTACAGCAGCGTACCGGCCAGCGGCAGCAGCAGGATGAAGAACAGCAGGTAAACGACCGCCCGGTGGTAAAACCGGGCTGGGCCTCTTTCAACGCGAGACATGGTAGCTCCTCTTAAGCAACCACTGGTGAACGACGGTGACCAGTGTCATCAGGCCGACCAGAATCATCGCCAGCGCGCTGGCCATGTTCGGGTCAAGGCTGATATCGCCTGCGACCATGGCCGCAATGCGGATCGGCAGCACGTTGAAGTTGCCGGTGGTCAGGGCGTACACCGTGGCGTAAGCGCCCAGGGCATTGGCCAGCAAAATGACGAAGGTGCCGAGCAGGGCCGGGGTCAGCACTGGCAAGCCGATGTAACGCCAGAACTGAAAGCTGCTGGCGCCGAGCAACGACGCCGAGTCACGCCAGTCCTGACGCAGTGCGTCGAAGGCCGGGTAAAGCAGCAATACGCCGAGGGGGATCTGGAAGTAGGTGTAGAGGATGATCAGCCCGGTTTTCGAATACAGGTTGAAGTCTTCGATGATCCCCGCCTGCTTGAGCATCAAGGTCACGGCGCCGTTGAAGCCCAGCAGAATGATGAACGCAAAGGCCAGAGGGACGCCGGAGAAGTTGCTGGTCATGTTGGCGAACGAATTGACGAAGTCCCGCAGGCGCGAATCCACGTTGCGCAGCGAGTAACTGCCCAGCACCGCAATGATGATGCCAAACAGGCTGGACCAGAAACTGATCTCCAGGCTGAACTGCATGGCCTGACGATAGAACCGCGAGTCGAAAGCCTTGATGAAGTTTTCGAGGCCCCAGCCTGCTTCGGAATGCAGGCTGTTGATCGCTACCCAGCCCAGCGGCGCGATCTGAAACACGAAGAAGAACAGTGCAAACGGCAGCAGGCAGAGAAGCCCGAGCCATTTGCCGCGATTTTGGGTGCTCACTTGAGAATCTCCCGGCAGAACGGTTTGTCGTGGGGCACACCGAGCAGTTCGCAGACAGTGCCGCACAACTCGGTTTGCCTGGGCGTCGCCTCAGGGTTCAGGTTGAACGCATCGCCCAGCACGAACAGCGGGACTTCGCGTTCTTCGGGCAGCAGGCCGTTGTGGGAGCGATCGTTGTTCATGCCGTGGTCAGCGGTGATCAATACCTGATAACCGGCGTCGAGCCAGCCTTGCAGGTAATCCGCGATGATGATGTCAACGCTACGTGCGCTGTTGCGGTATTGCGGGCTGTCGAGGCCGTGCTTGTGCCCGGCGTCGTCGATGTTCATGGGGTGAATCAACAGCAGATTCGGCGCGTGCCTGACGCGCAGACTCTCTGCGTCGGCAAACAGGTGCGAATCGGGGTAATGGTCCGCGTAATAAAAGTGTCCGTGCTGAATCGGTAATTTCACGTCATCCGTGTGGCGATCACGGGCGGCATCGAACGGCGTGCGGTTATACAGTTCGCTGACCCAGTGATAGGCCGCCGCAGCGGTACTGAGCCCGGCGTCGGTGGCGTAGTGGAACATGCTGCGCTGGTTGGAAAGGCGTGACACTTGATTGTGAACGATGCCGCTTTCAATCGGCGGTACGCCCGTCAGGATGCATTCGTACAGCGGGCGCGAGAGTGCCGGCAATTCGCATTCCAGCTTGTAAAGCGAGGCTCGACCTGCGTTGGCATAAGCCTGCAGATGGCCCATCGCATGTCGGGCCACTTCGAAGTTGAGGCCGTCGAGCACGATGAGGATGACATTGTGTTTCATGAGCCAATCGCTCCGGCTGGGTGTGTCACAGGCTGATACTTGGGCGTAAAGATAAAAAAATGGCCTCGTCCTTGAGGCCTTTGGTGCATCAGTTCATTTCGACGATGACTTGCTCGTTCCACAGCTGTGGCAGTGCCTTTGAAGTCTTCTCCCATGCTGCGGCGTTTTTGATCGGCGTTACGCCTTTGTATTGCTCGTTTGGCAGCAGCTTGGCCTGAACGTCTGCGGGAAGCTTGATGTGCTCGGCACGAATCGGACGTGCGTTGCCCTTGGCCAGGTTGATCTGACCGGCATCACTGAAGATGTACTCTCGAGCCAGTTTGGCGGCGTTAGGGTTTTTCGCGTATTTGTTGATGATGGTGGTGTAGCCGGAAATGACCGAACCATCGGACGGGATCAGCACCACATAGTCATCCGGGTTGGTCATCTTGGCCTTGTAGCTCAGGCCGTTGAAGTCCCAGACGATGCCCACTTCAACTTCGCCTTTTTCCATGCTCTGGATGTTCGGGTTGTTGAGGGCCAGACGCTTCTGCTTGGCCAGTTCAGTGAACAATTGCAGGCCTGGCGCGATATTGCTTTCGTCGCCTTTCATGGCAATCGCAGCGGCCAGAACGCCGTTGGCGGCTTGGGCTGCGGTGCTCACGTCACCCACAGTAACCTTGTACTTGCCGTTCTTCAGGTCAGCCCACTTGGTGGGTACTTCAGAACCGTGCAGCAGTTTTTTGTTGACTACAAAAGCGATGGTGCCGGTGTAGGCCAGTGCCCAGTGACCGTCTTTGTCTTTGGCCCAGTCCGGGACCTGATCCCAGGTGCTTGGCTTGTACGGTTGGGTCACGCCTTTAGCCGCAGCGATAGGGCCGAAGGCCGCGCCGACATCGCCGATGTCAGCGCTGGCGTTGTCTTTTTCCGCATCGAACTTGGCGATCTCCTGGGCCGAGCTCATGTCAGTGTCCATGTGCTTGAGGCCGTATTTGGTCTGCAAGTCAGCCCAGGTGTCTTTCCAGTTCGCCCAGTCGTCCGGCATGCCAACACTGTTGACTGCGCCTTCAACCTTCGCGGCTGCTTCAAGGGTTTTCAGGTCAGCGTCTGCCGCCATGACGGACGTGCTGAGAGCGATAGCGGAACCGAGGAGTGATGCCAGCAAAAGGTGTTTCATTCGAAGCTCCTTGTGCACTTCTGAAAGATCTTTTTAGAAGTGATCGTTGCGGGTTGGTTGGTCTAGGTCAGCAATACCTGAGCCAAGTTAAGCTTTTTCGATGACATTTTTATGTTGGCGACGCGCATTGGTCGCTTGGCGCGCGGTCAGTCAGCGTTGCGCGGGGTAAGCGTAGACCAAGATGCAAGCCTTGATCTGAAAGGCCTTCAGCGGTTTTTTACGTGAGGCTGGCATGGTTTGTGATGGGCGTTGTCATGGAGCAGTCATCTACACTCCGTAGGCTGTTTCCATGCACCATCGTGTGCAACGAGAATAAACAGCGCGCTGTTTTGGCGCTGGTCTAGTCCAGAAAGGAAGCCTGATGCGCGAAGAAGTGCCCCGTGCGGTCACAACGATCTGTAATGCCCTGCAAGAGCAGATCGAGCATGGTCTTTTGCCGCCTGGCAGCAAGTTGCCTGCCGAGCGTAAATTGAGTGAGGTGTTCGATACCACTCGCATCACCTTGCGTGAGGCATTGGTACAGCTCGAAGCGTTGGGGCTTATCTATAGAGAGGAACGGCGCGGGTGGTTTATTTCACCGCCACGCTTGGCATACGACTTGATGCGCCGTAGCCACTTTCACGCCATGGTCGAGGCCCAAGGCCGGGTTGCCGATACCCTGGTCATTTCGGCGCGCCTGCAGCCGGCCTCGGCAAAGATCTGCGAAATGCTGCAACTGCCTGCGCTGTCCAGCGTGATCCAGATTTGCCGTGCGCGACGTATTGATCGGCGTCTGGTGCTGTACGTTGAGCATTACCTTAATCCCGAATACTTCCCCGGCATCCTCGATTACGACCTCAATCAATCACTGACCGAGCTGTACGCCAGCCGCTATGACCTGCGCTACGGCCAGGTGCGCTTCGAAATGGTCCCCACCGCCTTGCACGCAGAAGCCTCTGCGGCGCTCAAGGTTTCACTGGGCAGCCCTGGATTGCGTATCGCGAGAGTCAACTTCGATCAGAGCGAGCGCTTGATTGACTGTGATCTGGAGTATTGGCGACATGACGCGATACACGTGAGTGCGGTGGTGCGGGATATTTGAGGTCAGATGAGCCAAGGCTCCGTGGGAGCGAGTTTATCCGCGAAAGGGCCGGCACAGACGCTGCATCTTTATCGCCTGAAGCATCGCTTTCCCGAATAAATTCGGTCCTACGAGTTGAGTTTCCACTGAGCTAGACTTTTCTGCTTCGCTCAGGTCAGTCTCTGCAGGAGATTGAACACGACAGTGCCCAGAATCTCGATCATCCCCAGCCAGATCATGAACACGCCGCTGTTGCGCTCTTGATAGTTGTAGCCAGTGCAAAGCATAAACATGCCGACCGGAATCCGTAGTGGAATCGAGAAAAACGCGTCCATGACTTCCCATCTCCAGAGTGCTGATGGATCCAGTCCATTCGGTTTTTTGGGGGGGGGGGCATCAGTTTTATGTGGGCCAATGCTGGCCCTTCATCACAGCTCTCTATTAGCCAGGACGGAAGAGGTATTTATTGACTTCGTTCTTCTGTCGATGACGCAGAACCGATAGTGTTTATGGCGATGTAAGGGCGCCGTTATATAGCTATTTAATTGAAGCTGATCCAGCGGGTGTTTTAGAGTGCATTGATTTGGCTGAAACGTTTAACTGTCATTTATGACAGCTATCGATCTGTCGTTTATATACCTAACGTGAAAGCTCTGCCGTAGGGAATAAGGGGGAGTTTAAATCTGGAGGCTTATTTCTTTTGTGTTTTCGGTGTAAACCAATGGAGGCGATTAATGGCTATCAATGAAGATAAACCGGAAATAATACAGGTTCTTGATGAGCGTGGTCGGGTTCCATGTGAGGGAGTTACGCGGGATGTCGATGTTGTTGTAAGCGGTACATCAGGCTCTAATGTCAGTCTGAACTTATATGATAATTTGAACTATGTCGATTTTGTTCAAACTCAAGAAGGAGGCGAGTGGACGATGCGGCTAGACGGACTGTCGATGGGGATGCACAGTTTGACAGCTTCGCAGTCCAGCGCTGACTTGATGTCGGCGGAGTACCGGTTTTTTGTTGTTGACGCCATCGGTAACCGTCCTGAGATAATTCTTGTACGTGACTCGAGTGGAGGAATTATCCCGGACGGTGGATTTACTCAGGACACTTTTGTCACGCTACAAGGTACTTCAGATGACGTGATAGTTGAAATACTGGATCAAACAACTTCATGGGGTACAGCTCGGATCGAACAAAATAACGCGTGGCATAAGCCGCTGGCCGGGCTGGAGGCAGGACTGCACGCGTTCATTGCCAGGAACATGAGCGACCATGCAGAGTCGCTGCCGAGGTCATTCACGGTGGTTTCTGTGGAGACTTCTCCAGACATATCACGAGTGCGGGACTCGGAGGGTGCCGACATCACAAACGGCGGTTTTACAGAGGATACCAGTGTCACCCTGTCCGGGACTGCGGAGCCGAACATCAGAGTTGAAGTGCTTGATGACAACATTTCCTGGGGGACGGCACAGGTTTCCATAAGCGGGACCTGGACGAAGCCGTTAGCCGGTTTGGCATTGGGAAATCATCGCTTCAGGGCCAGAAGCATGAGCAGTCAACTGGAGTCCATACCTTGGGAGTTTACCGTCAGGGAGGATGACCCACTGGTTATTGATACCTCGCCCATGCACCTGGATGGTTTTACCATCTGGATGTCGGGTGGAGTCAGAACGGGTAATGAGTCTCCGGGAAATACGGAGCGTCGACAGCCCACGGGGGGAGTCGGCCCTTATACTTATTCAACGAGCGATTTCACTACCGCCGAAGTGGATTTAAGTGGGAAGGTCAGAGGACGTGGTTGGGGAGAGGCAATCATCTCCGTTACAGATCAAGAATCCAGCGTGGTGACTTTTTCCGTCATTGTTACCAACGTTTATATGCCGGCCCATTCCCCCTATGCCCACCCTCATTCCGAGGCAATGCAGGTGCTTGAGTCAGCGGGCAGTAGATATAAGGCCTTCGATCAGCATGCGTACGATGAACTCGTCAGGGTGTACCAGCGGCCCTTTGTGGATTTAGAAAATTACTGGTGCCCGGTAGTGGACGGCTGTGGCAATGGATTGGCACTTATTTTTCGATATCCAGAACAGGAACTGGGCTGTGCGGACCCGAATCTGGAGTATCAAGTACTCATGATCAGGCAAAAAGGGACGCTACCCTACGAGCCCGAAATTGTACTTTTTGGACTTGAACAGCGCTGATTAAACCAGCGGAGAAATGATTCTTCACCATGGAGGTGATAGATGAATATTAACCAAGACAAACCCAGCATTACTCAGGTATTGGGTGATCATGGCGAAGTTGATGATGGCGGGACCACAGAGGATAGGAACTTTGTGGTCGTAGGCATCGCCCGATCAAATATGACACTCACTATTTATGACGGGGAAAATCGCATAGATTTTGTTCAGGCTGAAGAGGGCGGTGACTGGGCGAAAAAGTTGCAAGAGCCCATGGCAGAGGGTTTTCACGAGCTGACCGCTCGGGCTGTTGAAGATGAGCTTGTTTCTGAGCCTTGGACATTTACAATTGTCACTGCAACAGCGCGCCCTGTTATATCCCATGTGCAGGATTCTCGCGGAAACCCGGTTGCAGATAACGGCAGCACTCAGGACACCATCGTCACGCTATTCGGTACTGCAGACGAGCCTCTGGTGGAAATTCTGGACGAGAATAGATCCTGGGGGACAGCGCAGGTTGCGGGCAATCAGACCTGGAACAAACGTTTGGCCGGACTGGAGCTGGGCAGTCATCGATTTACGGCGAAAAATAGTATTGATGGACAGCAGTCCCCACCGTGGTCGTTTAACGTAGAGTCCACCGATGTAGCGCCCCAGATACTCAGGGTACGTGACTCGGAAGGCCGGGATATTGTGAATGGCGGGATCACTGAAGATACAGATATCAGCCTCTCTGGGACGGCTGAAGCGAATTCTACTGTTGAGATTCTTGATGAAATTACATCTTGGGGTACCACACAAGCAACGCTAAGCGGTACCTGGAGTAAATCACTGCGCGGTCTGGAGTCAGGTTTTCATCGCTTCAGAGTCAGAGAGGTCATCAGTCAACTGGAATCCCCGCCCTGGGAGTTCACGGTCATTAATAATCCGTTGCTGATCGATACATCACCCATGCGCCTGGACGGGTTTTCGATTTACATGGGATGGGCCCGAACTGAAAATGATTCTCCCGGCAATACTCAAATACGACTACCGACGGGGGGCAGTGCGCCCTATACATTCTCGTCGAGCGATACTTCAATCGCTCAGGTGGATTCAGATGGCAAAGTTCGGGGTGTTGGGTGCGGTGATGCGATCATTGTTGTGACGGATCAGAGTTCCCGTGTTGTGTCGTTTCCGGTAGTCGTCACCAATGTGTATGTATTGCTTCACACTGCCACACCTCGTACTCACGTCCAGGCTGTTGAAATGTTTGAGGCTATGGGGAGCGAATATAAAGCTTATGAACAGCGTCCCCATGATGAAATGGTTCGGCTTTATCAAAGGCCCTTTCCTTTCATGGAACAACACTATTGGTGTCCGGTTTGGCCTGGCTGCGGCACTGGGTTGGCATTGAATTTCGAGTATCCGGAGCAGGAGCTGGGGTGTGCTGACCCGGATCTGCGGTACGAGGTTTTATTGCTTATAGAGTCTGGAAAGCAAAAAGACGCTAACTTTGTTTTTTTTTAAATAGGCCAGGGAATAGGGGAAGGGGTTAATTCATTAAGGAGAACTATCATGGGTTATAAAGAAACGAAAAATCTTGCGGCCCCCATGCTGCCTCAGGCAGTTGACGGGAAATTAAGTAAAAGGGACATCCAGGAGACAGGTGGGCATGTTCGGGTTCCTGTTTATGATTTCATGGCTATTGGGGATCGGGTTACTCTGCATCTGAAAGGAGAACCCCATGAAGGCCCTATTACTTTTCCTGAGATCAAAGATGTCACTGCCGTCGCACCGATAGACTTTCAGATGACTTATGTCGGGCATCTCGTGAGCTGGGAAACACTTGATGTGCATTACGAAGTCATCAACAAACAAGGGACGGACAAGGGAACATCGGATCTGGTAACCGTTAGCATTATTTAAACTCGCCAGCGACGTTTAGGTCTTGCAGTCGAAACTGTAAGCCCGTAAATAATACAGGTCTTGGGTGGAAGATGGCCTGGTTGATGATAATAGTATTAGGCAGGATGCTGAGGGGGCATGCCGTTGTACTGCTTATATAGCCCGGGCGTGAAGACAAGTTAGGGGTTGTTGTTTTGGGTTTCAATGTTGGAGGTGGGCGATCGAAAAGTAGGGTTGCTCATAATTATGGTTGTTGAAAGGTTCGGGTTTAAAAACCCATATTGTTCTAAGGAGAGCTATCATGAGTAATAAAGAAACGAAAAACCTGGCGGCGCCCGTACTGTCTCAGGCCGTTGACGGGAAGTTAAGCAGGAAGGATATCCAGCAGACGGGCGGGTATGTTCAAATTGCTGTTTATGACTTTATGGCGTTAGGGGATCAGATTACCCTGCATCTAAAAGCAGTCCCCGATGATGGGGCTGTGCCTCTTTCCCAGACCCATGAGGTCATTGCCATTGCGCCGAGGGTCTTTAGGTTGGCCCACGTTGGGGATTTAGTGAGCTGGGAATTCCTTGATGTACATTACTCAGTAAAGCTACACGGCACGGACAAGGGAGAGTCGGATCGGGTAAGCGTTAAAATTATTTAAACTAGCCAGTGATGTTTATATCTTTGCAGTCGAAATGGTTAAACATGATGCGTTGTGAAACGAGTGACCATGCCAGCTCAGTTATTTCGCTGCAGGCATGGGCACTCTAGCTTTGGCTCAAGGCAACTCATGACTCGCATAAAACGCAGTCAATACTTTCACCAGATGCGCCAGGTCTTGGCTGCCCGCCAATTCCCGGATCGAGTGCATGGCAAACGTAGGCAAGCCGATGTCTACAGTGCGCACACCCAGGTGGCTGGCGGTGATCGGGCCGATGGTTGAACCGCAGGCCATGTCGCTGCGCACCACGAAGCTCTGCACCGGTACTTCTTCAGCCATGCACAGATGGCGGAAGAACCCGGCGGTTTCGCTGTTGGTGGCGTAGCGCTGGTTGCTGTTGACCTTGATCACCGGGCCTGCATTGAGTTTCGGGCCGTGGTTGGCGTCGTGTTTCTCGGCGTAGTTGGGGTGAATGCCGTGAGCGTTGTCGGCGGAGACCAGCAACGATTTCTGGATCGTACGCACGTAATCTGCTCCGTCCGGCAGCAGGCGCTGAATGATCTGCTCCAGCATCGGCCCGTCAGCACCGCAGGTCGACGACGAGCCGACTTCTTCATGGTCGGTGCAGACCAGCAGGCAGGTTTCATCGGTGTCCGTGCCGAGCAGGGCTTGCAGACCGGCATAGCAGGACAGCAAGTTGTCCAGGCGTGCGCCCGCGATAAAGTCGCCATTCAATCCAACGACGGCAGCACTTTGCGTGTCGTAGAAACTCAGCTCGTAATCAAGCACTACATCAGCATTCAGGCCGTGTTCGCGGGCCAGCTGGTCGGTGAGCAGGGCACGGAAATCGGCGCGCTCATCACCCGCAACCTGAGCGAGGATGGGCGGCAACTCGGTTTGCGGGTTGATCGTCCAGCCTTCGTTGGCGGTGCGATTGAGGTGGATCGCCAGGTTGGGGATCACGGCAATCGGCTGCTTGAAGTCGATAAGCTGGCTTTCGACCTTGCCATCGCGGCGGAAAGTAACGCGGCCAGCCAGGGACAGATCGCGGTCGAACCATGGCGCGAGCAGGGCGCCGCCGTAGACTTCGACGCCCAGTTGCCAGAAACCCTGGCGTTGCAGTTCAGGTTGTGGCTTGACCCGCAGGCATGGGCTGTCGGTATGAGCGCCGACCATGCGGATGCCGCCGGTCAAAGGCGACTGACGACCCAGGCGGAACGCCACGATAGACGAGTCATTACGGGTGACGTAATACCGGCCACCGGTTTCGGTGGCCCAGGTTTCGCGCTCGTCCAGGCGCTGGAAGCCAGCAGCTTCAAGGTGTTGGACGAGGGTAGCGGTTGCATGGAAAGGGGTAGGAGAGGCCTTGAGGAAATCAATCAGGCCTTTGTTCAGCTCATCGCGCATAAGTCACTCCAGACAGCAATGGCGGGAGTTTACCGTATTGGTGTGTGTAGTGCTGTTGCGGGTGTGCTTTGTGTTGGGGTTGTCCCCATTAATTATGGTTGCCTGTTACATCGTCATCGCGGGCAAGCGCGCTCCTACAGGTGACGGCGGTTTCTCTGTAGGAGCGCGCTTGCCCGCGATGGCGTCGTTAAACTCACAGCAAAACCTAAAACGGCGCAGGGCACTCAAACCGCAACCGCTGGCCGCTCTGCGGATGGGTAAAGCTCAACATGCTCGCATGCAGGCACAGGCGCGGATAAGCCGCCAAGGCTTCCGGATGTGCATACAGACCATCGCCCAGCAATGGATGCCCGATCGACAGCATATGAACCCGCAACTGATGCGAGCGCCCGGTAATCGGCGTCAGTTCGACACGGCTGTAATGACCGCAGCGCTCCAGTACCTTCCAGAACGTCTGCGCATGCTTGCCTGCTTCGTGATCCACCACATGCCGAGGCTTGGTGGGTGGGTCGTAACGCAAGGGGAGGTCGATGCTGCCGCTGTCCAGCGTCGGTTCGCCCCAGCACAGCGCGGTGTAGGCTTTTTCGGTTTCCCGGTCATGAAACTGTCTGGACAGCTCGCGATGTGTATCCGGGTCGCGGGCCAGCAGAATGATCCCGGAGGTTTCCCAGTCCAGACGATGGACGATGCGGGCTTCCGGGTAGCCGTTTTCCTGCAGGCGGGTGATCAGGCAATCCTTGTTGTCCTCGGCACGGCCGGGAACGGAAAGCAGCAGGGTCGGCTTATCAATCACCAGAACGGCAGCGTCCTGATGAATGATGCGGATGTTGGACAACGGCATTTAACGGCCTCTAAACGCAACGGCGGCATCAGCCCCAGTCGTAAGAATGGTGCTGATGCCGCCGCAGGCAACCGCCGGATCTAGCGATCTGGCAGGGTAATGTTGAGTTCCAGAATCGAACAGCTACCCTGGTTTTCCAGGGCAACCTGCACGTCGTTGGACTCGATGTTGACGTACTTGCGGATCACTTCGACCAGCTCTTTTTGCAGGGCTGGCAGATAGTCCGGAGTCGTACGCTGGCCGCGTTCATGCGCCACGATGATCTGTAGACGCTCTTTCGCAACCGACGCGGTACTGACTTTTTTGCTGGCACGAAAGAAGTCGAAAATGTTCATCAGTTACCCCCGAACAGGCGTTCGAAAAATCCTTTCTTCTGAATGTCCAGGAAACGGTGCTCGCGCTCTTTGCCCAACAGACGATCAACCGCATCGCTGTAGGCCTGACCAGCATCGCTCTGATCGTCGAGGATGACCGGTACGCCCTGGTTGGAAGCTTTCAATACTGCCTGGGACTCCGGGATCACGCCCAGCAGAGTCACCGCGAGGATTTCCTTGACGTCGTCGACGCCCAGCATCTCGCCCTTGCTCACACGCTCCGGGTTGTAGCGGGTCAGCAGCAGGTGTTCCTTGATCGGGTCTTCGCCGCGCTCTGCACGACGCGATTTGCTGGCCAGCAGGCCCAGCATACGGTCCGAGTCACGTACCGACGATACTTCCGGGTTGGTCACGACGATGGCTTCGTCAGCGAAGTACATCGCCAGGTGAGCACCGGTTTCGATACCAGCAGGGGAGTCGCAGACGATGTACTCGAAGGATTCCTTGAGTTCCATCAGGACTTTTTCCACGCCTTCTTTGGTCAGCGCGTCTTTGTCGCGGGTCTGGCTGGCCGCCAGCACGAACAGGCCTTCGATCTTTTTATCCTTGATCAGAGCCTGTTGCAGGTTGGCTTCGCCGTTCACCACGTTGACGAAGTCATACACCACACGACGCTCGCAGCCCATGATCAGGTCGAGGTTACGCAAGCCGACGTCAAAGTCGACGATGACAGTTTTGTGGCCGCGCAGTGCGAGACCGGTACCGATGGCGGCGCTGGTGGTGGTCTTGCCCACACCACCCTTGCCGGATGTAACCACGAGAATCTTGGCCAAGGTGTATCACCCCTAGAGGAAAAGGACAGTTAGTCCTGAATAGCGTCCCTTGAAGCGGCGATCGTCGAACAATGATGGAAATTGAAAGCTGCCAGGCATCCTACCTTGGGAGCGATTTGCCAGGAGCGATGGATGCTCCCGGATTTCCTACTGCCTTTGCTACGTTTTCGCGACGAATCAGGGATGCTTTGAAAATGGCGCAGTATCCGTTAAAGCCGGATGATGTTCAACACGTCACCTGACAGGCTGACCTGTACCGACGTACCCCAGAGTGGATCCCTGCGTAAATCTTCGGAAACCTTGTATTGCCCGGCGATGGATATCAGTTCAGCACCCATTTGCTGACAGAAGATTCGCGCCTTGGTGTCGCCTTTTATCCCTGCCAGCGCACGGCCGCGCAATGGACCGTAAACATGGATGTTGCCGTCGGCGAGAAGTTCCGCACCGGGACTGACCGGGGCAATCACCACCAGATCGCCGCCTTGAGCATAAATCTGCTGGCCGCCGCGCACCGGCGTAGTGATCACACGGGTTGGTTTGACGGTCGGCTCTGGCGGGGTTTCGACTTTTTTCTTTGCCGCTTCACCTTCCAGCGGATCCAGTGGGCGCTCGCGGGCGCCTGAAGGCGGTAATACTGGCAAATCGATTGCGATGGCTGCAGCGATGTCTTCGATACGGTTGGCGCGGATCGCCAGTGTGCGCAGGCCATGCTGACGGCACACCCGCATCAGGCCGGGCAGGTCCACGGCGCCGCTGTCGGCGGGAAGTTTGTCGAGGGCCAGCACCAGCGGGGTATTACTGAAGAAATTCGGTGCCTGGGCCACTTTCGCCGCCAATTGGCGGTCGAGGGCCTCAAGGTTGTTACGGGCCAGCTCCAGCACAGTGATGGCGAGCATGCTGCCCTTGAGTTGGAAGACGGGTTCCAGTTCTTGCGATTCGTTTTGGCTCATGGTCGGCATACAACGGCTTGTCGCTAAAAGTGCCGAGACTTATAACGATAACGCCCGCTAGCCGCAAGCGGGGTCGAACCGTTGTAGAATGCGCGGCCATGGTTTTGATGGACGCTTTAATGGATCGCCCGCGTTTTCGAGCTTATTTTCTTCACCCCCGTTTCTGGCCGCTGTGGCTGGGGCTTGGGCTATTGTGGCTGGTTGTTCAACTGCCATTCCGCGCGCTATTGATCATCGGGCGGCTACTGGGAGCGGTGATGTATCGGTTTGCCGCTGATCGCAAATACATTGCTTCGCGCAATCTGGAGCTGTGTTTCCCGCATCTGACCAGCGATGAACGCAAGCGTCTGCTTAAGGAAAATTTCGCGTCTACGGGCATCGCCTTTTTCGAAATGGCCATGAGCTGGTGGTGGTCGAAGGAGCGTCTAGCCAAACTGGCGCACATCGAAGGCCTTGAACACCTGCAGGCCGCACAGCAGCAAGGGCAGGGCGTGATTCTCATGGCGCTGCATTTCACTACGCTTGAAGTGGGCGCTGCACTGCTGGGACAGCAACACACTATTGATGGCATGTACCGCGAGCATAAAAATCCGTTGTTCGATTTCGTCCAGCGTCGCGGCCGTGAGCGTCACAATCTGGATTCCCTCGCGGTAGAGCGTGAAGACGTCCGCGGGATGCTCAAGCTGCTGCGCGCGGGCCGTGCCATCTGGTACGCACCGGATCAGGACTACGGCGCAAAGCAGAGTGTTTTTGTTCCGTTATTCGGCATTCAGGCCGCCACCGTGACGGCCACCAGCAAATTCGCCAAGCTGGGGCGCGCTCAGGTTGTGCCCTTTACTCAGCAGCGGCTAGCGGATGGCAGTGGCTATCGACTGGTTATTCATCCGCCTTTACAGGACTTTCCTGGCGAAAGTGATGAAGTTGATTGCCTGCGCATCAATCAATGGGTAGAAAGTGCCATTACGGAGTGTCCGGAACAGTATCTCTGGGCGCACCGTCGATTCAAAAGCCGACCTCCGGGCGAGCCAAAAATCTATAAAAAGCGTACGTGATCAACTGAGGCGCAGCTAAATGCTCGAACCCGTCATCGCAATGGATGCAGTGAATGATGTAGAACCCGTTACCGGGTTGATTCTGTCTGGTGGTGGGGCGAGGGCGGCTTATCAGGTTGGGGTGCTGGCGGGGATTGCCGATTTGCTGCCTCCCGGCGCGCCCAATCCGTTCCCCGTTATCGTCGGTACCTCGGCAGGGGCGATCAATGCAGTAAAGCTGGCCAGCGGCGCGTTGCACTTCCGTACTGCAGTGCATCAATTGACCGAGTTCTGGCAGGGCTTTCGCAGCCATCAGGTGCTGCGCAGCGACTGGCCGGGGGTGATGAGTCAGGCAGGGCGTTTCTTCGGCAACAGCCTGCTGGGGATTGGCTCGCGAGTGCCAGTTGCCCTGCTCAACAGCTCGCCGCTGCGAGACCTGCTCACTGAACGGCTTGACCTGACAGGCATTGATGCGGCAATCGCTGCCAAACACCTGCGGGCGGTAGCAGTGACTGCGTTTGGTTATGAGTCAGGCCATGCCATTACGTTCTATCAGGGCAAGGGCACCATCGATCCGTGGCTGCGCCATCGTCGACTCGGAGTGCCGACGCAACTGACCATCGATCATTTGCTTGCCAGCTCGGCGATCCCGCTGCTGTTCGCGCCGGTCAAAATCGATCAGGAATACTTTGGCGACGGCGCGGTGCGACAGTCCGCACCGATCAGCCCCGCCCTGCATTTGGGGGCCAATCGAGTCCTGGTAGTCGGTGTCAGCGGCAATCCGCGAGGTGCCGATGCCAACAGGCAGGTGCAGCGGGTCACGAATGGCAAGCAGCCGACCCTGGCGCAGATCAGCGGACACATGCTCAACAGCACCTTCATCGACAACCTTGAAAGCGACATCGAAGTGCTGGAGCGTATGAATCTGGTCAGTGACATGCTGCCCTGCGAGCATCGTGTGCGCGAGAAAGGTCTCGCTCCGGTGGAGGTCCTGATCATTGCTCCGAGCCAGCCCATCGACCAGATCGCTGCCCGTCACCGCCATGAACTCCCTAGAGCGTTGCGCACGTTTTTGCGTGGGCCGGGCGCGACCAAAACCAGCGGTGCCAGTGTGCTCAGCTATCTGCTGTTTGAGGCGGGTTATTGCCGGGAATTGATTGAGCTGGGGCGCTATGACGCCATGGCGCAAGGTGAACAGTTGAAGCGCTTTTTGCGGATTGAGTGAGCCGGGAAGGCTGACTATCTGACGTTGATAGACAATTCGGTACCGGCACTTCATGGCGCTGGCTTCCGGCGATTTCAGTGTGCCGTGACGACATTGGAAATCTTTGCAAAAAAAGGCTCGAGCCTTTCTTGTGGCGCGTCATGTTCAACCACCAGGGCCGCTACCTCGCGACACTCCGCGACTTGATAATGCGCGACGCTAGAGAGCTTCTCATTCGTCGCAGCGACAACCAGTTGGCCGCTCGCCGCGATGACCGCGCGCTTAAAATCGGCGTCCTCCAATTCGAATGCTGTAACGCCATTATCAGGGTCGATGGCGCAGGCTCCGATAAAGCAACAGTCAAAGTTAAACTGCTGTAATTGCTGGACTGATCTTAATCCGGTCACACCTCCTGTCATCGGATTCAGGCGACCCCCCAATAGAATGACTTCGGCGCGTGGCAGTTTCATCAATTGCACTGCAATCAATGGTGAGTTAGTCGCCACGGTCAGTTGCAACTTGGGATCAATGGCGCAGGCGATCGCCATATTCGTGGAGCCCGCGTCAATGAATACATGTTGTCCTGAGGTCAAAAACGAGGCGGCAGTCTTGCCAAGTCTTTCCTTGCGCGACGAGTCCTGAAGTACCCGGACGTCCATCGGATCCTCCGATTCACGCATCAGGATCGCCCCACCATAGACGCGTTTACAAAGCCCTGCCGACGCCAGGGCACTCAGGTCACGTCTTATAGAGTGTTCGGAAACACCGAACTCACTCGCCAGATCCGTCGCAATAACACGCCCGTGCCTTCCCAGGCGCTCTTGAATTAATTGCTGGCGTTCTCCAGGGAACGCTTCAAGTGTGGAGACCATGTTTCAAACCCTTCAAGATCAATCATAATCGAGCACAACCAAGCGCGAATATCCTGTTCTTTTATCCTGAAGTCAAACGTATTGTCGGCAACATCGTCCAGTATCCGGGATGGCATAAATCCTGTGGGAGCGAGGCTTGCCCGCGATAAGAGCACCGCAGATATCAGGTCTATCGCGTCCAGCCTTATCGCGGGCAAGCCTCGCTCCTGCAATTGATCCCCTATTTCCCGAAGGTGCGGTTGCCCAGAGGGTGTCAGTTTCGATAACCCAAAGCAGCATTCACGCCGTCAACCGATCATCCCGAAAATCGCGCAGTGCCTGCTCTATCTCTTCCCGGGTGTTCATCACAAACGGTCCGTATTGCACGATCGGTTCACGCAGCGGTTTGCCTGCGATCAACAGCACTCGGGCTCCGTTTGCGGTGCTCAGCTGCAATTCGCCTTCCTCGGACAAGCGCACCATTCGGCTGGTACTGACTGTCTGCGGCTGGCCTGCAAGTTCCAGGCTGCCTTCGTAGACGTACAGCAGCACCCGATGCCCATCAGGAACACGCGGACTGATGCTGCTGCCCGCGGGCATGTGGAAGTCGAAATACTGCGGTTCGGTGTCTGGACGCTGTACGGCACCGGCCTGCTGCACCTGGCCGTCATCGAACTGCCCGGCGATCACCACGACCTCAACACCATTGCTAGTGGTCAGGCGCGGAATGTTCTCCGGCTGAATATCCTGATAACTCGCGTCGCTCAGCTTGGTCTTGCCCGGCAGGTTCAGCCACAGCTGGAAGCCACGCATCACACCTTCTTCCTGCTCCGGCATTTCGCTGTGGATAACGCCCCGTGCTGCGGTCATCCACTGCACGCCGCCGCCCTGTAGCAAGCCGACATTGCCCATGTGGTCTTCATGGCGCATACGGCCTTCAAGCATGTAGGTCACCGTCTCGAAACCCCGATGCGGATGCGGCGGGAAACCTGCGATGTAGTCGTCAGGCTTGTCGGAACCGAACTCGTCCAGCATCAGAAACGGATCGAACTGCTCAACACCCTGTCCTCCGAAGACGCGGGTCAGCTTTACACCGGCACCGTCGGACGCGGGTTGACCGGCTTGAATGGACAGTACTTTGCGGAATTGGCTCATGGGGTTTCTCCTCATCAATGGCGACCATGCTATGCCTGTTTGATCGATTGATGGGTGAGGATTTTGCGGGTGATTGATCTATTCGCTAGATGCTTATGTCTTAAATTGAAATGGGTTCTGTTGGAGCGAGGCTTGCCCGCGAATCAGGCACCGCGTCTGGTCAGGCATACCGCGTCATCGCTCTTCGCGGGCAAGCCTCGCTCCAACAGCCTTACGAGATTTATGCGCTCACAAAAAAACGGCCAGCCCGATTACTCCGGCTGGCCGTTTCTTGATCGCCGTAGTGTTACTCGGCGATCTGCAGCTTGCGGGCTTCGGTGTAGACGTAACGCACTTTTTCGTATTCGAACGGTGAGTTCATCTGGCCGTAGCGGAAGCTGGTGCTGTAGCGGCGATCAATGGCGCGAAGCAGGAGGAGCTCCGGGTGATCGCTGCTGACCTGAGCCACGTTGAGGAAGTTGATCTGCGATTCGGCCGTGAAGTCGAACAGGAGGCCACCGGTGTCACGCAGGTTGGACGGGCCAAGCAGCGGCAGCACCAGGTAGGGGCCGGCCGG
Organism: Pseudomonas sp. ICMP 561; assembly: GCF_002699985.1. GTDB lineage: Bacteria > Pseudomonadota > Gammaproteobacteria > Pseudomonadales > Pseudomonadaceae > Aquipseudomonas > Aquipseudomonas quasicaspiana. The sequence goes on from NZ_LKBT01000023.1 coordinate 51,986, forward strand.
TACGCCGTAGAAGCCCAGCGTCTGACCGAAGTCCTCGCTCTGGCGTGGCAGCCCCATCATGGTGGCCGGGTCCCAGAGGCCGACAACTCCGATGGTGGTGTTAACCAGCAGGCGACCTGTTGTTTCCAGCGAGCGCTGGCCTTTGAACTGGAACAGGCTGTTCAGCAGGTTGGGGATTTCACCCAGGTTGGAGAAAAAGTTACTGACGCCGGTACGCACGAAACCTGGGGTTACGTAGCGGTAGCCATTGACCACAGGCAGGAACACCCACTCGTCAAAGCGGTAGTTGAAGTGGTAGACGCGACGGTTCCAGGACTCCAACGGGTCATAGACTTCCAGTGCCGACAGTGTGGCGCGTTCGAATTCCCGTTGATCCAGGCCCGGGTTGAACTGCAATGACTTGAGTGGCTGGGTAAAGCCGTCGGCATCGTCCTGACGAAGCACGGTGGCCGGGTGTTCAGCAATGTTGCTGTTGACGGCGTCGGCAGCCTGGACGGTTCCTGCGCAGAGCAGGGCAGCGAGGAGTAAAAGACGTTTAGCCACGGAAGAACTCCAGCATGGCGTCGCTGTTGACGCGGTAATTGATGTTGCCGCAATGGCCGCCGTAAGGGTAAACGGTCAGGCGATCGCCGAAGGTCTTGCGCAGGAAGCCCAGGTCGCCAGAGCCGAGAATCACGTCGTCAGCGTTGTGCATGACGGCGATCTTCGAGCTGCTGTGCAGGTAATCCTTCAGCGCATACAGGCTGACCTGATCCACCAGTTGCAGCAGGCTGCCACCGTCGGTGCGGGCGCGCCACATCGGGATGACTTGCTCAGTCAGGTAGCAATCGAAGTCGCATTGCAGCGCGCGACGCAGGAACGGCGACAGGCTGGTGCCTTCGGTGATCGGAAACTTCGGCGGCGTGATCAGACCGCGACGGTTGATCAGGTCGGACGTAAAGGCGATATCAGCCGACGAGAAGCGGAACGAGGTGCCGATCAGCATCGCCATCTGTTCATTGGTCAGGTGCTGCTTGGACTGCTGGAAGTCGTACAGCAGAGCGTCGTTGAGATCGATGTAACCTTTCTGACGGAAGTAACGGGTCAGTTTGGCCAGTACCAGCTCGTAGAAAGTGGTGCTGTTATCGATGCCCTTGACGTTGGTCTGCACCAGTTTGTCGAGATTGGAAATCGAGGTGTAAAGGTTGACCGGCGGATTGAGCAGCAGGACTTTCTTGAAGTTGAAGCTGCGGCGTGTCTCATCCAGACGACTGACGAACGCAGCGTTCAGCGCGCCGAGGCTGTAGCCCGTCAGATAGAAATCGGTGATTTTCAGCTCGGTTTGTTGTGCTCGCACCGCCTGCATCACGCGATACAAATCTTCAGCATCTTCGGTAGAAATGCCCGGTGTCGCGAAACGTGAGGCAGAGCTCATGAAGTCGTAGCTGGTTGGCGACGACAGCTGTACGACGTGATAACCCGCGCCGTAGTAAAGCTTCTTCAAGAATTCGTTGATGGTGCTGTTATACGGTGCGCCAGTACCCGCGATCAGGAAGATCAGGGGGGCAGCATGATCCTGCTTGGCCAGGCGGTAACGTAGTTTCTTCACTGCCCAGAAATTGTCTGGCAGCGTGAACTCGCGCTCCGGACGCAGATTCAGGGTGTAGTCATCCTGATCGATGTCATCGTCGGCGGGCAACTCTGGACGCATGTCAGGAGGCGTGGTGGCAATGGTCGCTTCAAAAGGGTTCTTTAAAGGAAAGCCATACGTGGCGGGGTCGACATCGACCGCCATAGCGGACGCACTCAAACAGAGGCCGCCAACAATGGCAGCGAAGCGCAGGAAACGGAGCATGACTAGATCCCTTGGGAAAGAAGTGCTGATGAGATACGCGGGCTATGACCATCGGTGTAGTGCCAAAGTGCCCTACTCGCAAGCGAACCTTTGTAAATAGATCGAGACAATACACGTTCTCTGGCGTCAAGAGAGCAGTGGTGTGGTTTTTTATCGTGTGCGGGGCGGGATTTGGTGGAGAGGCTGAATTCATTATCTGAATGAGCTCCGGTCTCCATGACACCTTGCTGTCTCGCGGCGTGCGCTGACACTGTAGGAGTGAGCTTGCTCGCGATTTTGTCAGGTCTGGCGATGAATTTGTCGATTAACAAACCGAATCGCGAGCAAGCTCGCTTCTACAGGTTCATGGTATTTGCGCGACAGCGCGGTGACGGCGCGCGACTGAGGTCAAAGAGTTAACGGTCACATCACCAAACCAGAGACAGCATAAAGGGGAGCCGAGGCTCCCCTTTAAATGGTTTTACGTGCTCTTTTTTTATTGTTTTAGGGTGGCCTGTTGTTGTTTTTGGCGACCGATCCCTTTACTGCGTTCTTGTTCGATCCCCATCCGGGATCAAGAGCAAACGTATTTTTTTGAGCGCTGACTCACTTCGACCTTGCGATCCAACCAGTTCGGGAGCTACCTGAAGGTAGTTTTATTGTTCTCTGCCCGGTTGCGAGAGCCCGAAGGCGCCTCTGTGAAGCTGATCCACTCCAAAAAAATCTGTTAGCTGCGTCTCTGTGCCTTTGTTCTTGTTATGTCAGAGCCGATACGTCTTGTTCTTATTAGGTATGCCGCATTTTTATTCTTGTTATGCCAGAGATATAGCAGAAGCTGTGCCAACTTTTTTAATTATATTAAAATCAATGGCTTATGTTTTTATTGGGTCGAGAGAGGTGATAGGGGAGGGGCGATATGTTCCCGTGTTACACGCTGTTACAGCGGTTGCAGGGCTGGCGGTAACACTCCTGTCATCAACGTGCGTTACCCGGTAGCGCTCGTTGTCACGTGGAGTGGGGTAAGCCGATGCGGTGTACTGGCCATGACCAATTGCTGGTTCTTCGAAAGCGGCAGTAAAGGTGAATGCTATTCGACATGCAATTTCCGGACGGAGGCGGTTGCTTTTACGACAACGTTGTCGCTGATGGCACGCCGATGTCGTTTCTCCGTGTCTTGATGTCGCTGACAGAGCATGTCGGATTGCCTTGGGGGTTGATGATCAACGGGCGATACGATGCTGGCCATCATTCGCCGAGTCATTGAGGCGTGAAAAAGTGCGCGGTGCTCCAAGGCTGGGCGCGGACTGCGGTCTTTATAAAAACGTTAACGATGCCTGACCCTCTTGTCGGGCGCGAGACTACCGGGGAAGTAACGATGAAGATGCGAAAAATCCTGGGCGTGAGTGCCGCTCTGGCGCTTGCTGTCAGTTCCACGCTGGCACATGCCAAAGAAGTGAGTATCGGTTACGTAGACGGTTGGTCCGACAGCGTTGCGACCACCAACGTCGCCGCTGTGGTGATCAAGCAGAAGCTGGGTTATGACGTGAAGCTGCAAGCGGTCGCGGCCGGGATCATGTGGCAGGGCGTTGCGACTGGCAAGCTGGACATGATGCTGTCGGCCTGGCTGCCGGTTACTCATGGCGAGTATCTGGCGAAGAACAAAGACAATGTCGTGAACTATGGCGCCAACTTCAAGGACGCCAAGATCGGCCTGATCGTGCCCGAGTACGTGAAAGCCAACAGCATTGAAGATCTCAAGACCGATGCTTCCTTCAAGAAGAAGATTGTCGGTATTGATGCAGGCTCGGGCGTCATGATCAAAACCGATCAGGCAATCAAGGATTACGGGCTGGACGGCTACAAGCTACAGGCCAGTTCCGGCGCCGGGATGATTGCCGAGCTGACGCGTGCTGAGAACAAGAAGGAGTCCATCGCAGTGACCGGCTGGGTACCGCACTGGATGTTTGCCAAGTGGAAGCTCAAATTCCTCGAAGATCCAAAGGGCGTCTACGGCGCTGCTGAAACCGTTGACAGCATCGGCAGTAAAGAGCTGGCGACCAAGGCTCCGGAAGTCGTCGAATTCCTGAAGAAGTTCCAGTGGAAGTCCAAAGATGAAATCGGTGAGGTCATGCTGGCTATTCAGGACGGCGCCAAACCTGAAGCAGCAGCCGAGGCCTGGGTTGCCAAGAACCCTGAGCGCGTGAAGGAATGGACGGGTAAATAAACGGCCACGTCTGACGTAACATCCTGAGCCGCCCGGTTAACGACCGGGCGGTTTTTTGTGCGGGCTATAAACGATAAAGGGGATGTCTTCCAATTGCGTCTCCCACAGGTTCTGCACAATCCCGTAGGACCGGCTTTAGCCGGGAGGACGACGGGATAGTCGATAAATTTTCCTTGGCAGAAACACCGCTCTCCCGGCTAAAGCCGGTCCTACAAGATCAAAATCATGCTTGAAGGCGAACATGGAATCTCCCACAGGTTCTGCACAATCCCGTAGGACCGGCTTTAGCCGGGAGGACGTCGTCGCCAAGTGATATTGCTCTCCCGGCTAAAGCCAGTCCTACAGTCTCGTTCTAATACTAAGGTCGTCTGGAGAGCTTGCCAGACCGGACTAAAGTGCAATACGTGACATCTCATCTGTGCTGCGAGGACAAAAACAATGAACGACAGCATTTACCTCTCGATTCAAAACAGCCCCCGCTTCAAGGAGCTGGTATCCAAAAGGGAGCGGTTCGCCTGGATTCTTTCAGCGATCATGCTCGGGCTTTATGCCGCTTTCATCCTTTTGATTGCTTACGGACCACACATTCTGGGCGCGAAACTTAGCCCGACATCGACCATTACCTGGGGAATGCCGATTGGGGTCGGCCTGATCTTGTCTGCTTTTGTGCTGACAGCCATCTATGTTCGCCGTGCCAACGGTGAATTCGATGACTTGAACAACGCCATCCTGAAGGAGGCACAGCAATGATCGGGCGTCTATCAGCAGTATTCGGCCTGGCCGCTTTTGCACCGTCCCTCTGGGCGGCAGATGCGTTGACCGGCGCTGTGCAGAAACAGCCACTGAACATCTCCGCGATCGTCATGTTCGTGGTCTTTGTCGCTTTCACCCTGTACATCACTTACTGGGCCTCGAAAAAGAACAAGACAGCGTCGGACTACTATTCAGCGGGCGGCAAGATCACCGGTTTTCAGAACGGCCTTGCGATTGCGGGTGACTACATGTCGGCCGCGTCCTTTCTGGGGATTTCCGCGCTGGTGTACACCTCGGGTTATGACGGTCTGATCTACTCGATCGGCTTCCTGGTGGGCTGGCCGATCATTCTGTTCCTGATCGCCGAGCGCCTGCGTAACCTGGGTAAATACACCTTTGCTGACGTGGCGTTTTATCGCCTCAAGCAGAAAGAGATTCGCACCCTGTCTGCCTGCGGTTCGCTGGTGGTGGTTGCGTTCTACCTGATCGCGCAGATGGTGGGTGCCGGTAAGTTGATCCAGCTTTTGTTCGGCCTGGACTACACCGTTGCGGTAATTCTGGTCGGTATCCTGATGTGCTTGTATGTGCTGTTCGGCGGCATGCTGGCAACCACCTGGGTACAAATCATCAAGGCAGTGATGCTGCTCTCCGGTGCGTCGTTCATGGCGCTGATGGTGATGAAGCACGTCAACTTCGACTTCAACATGCTGTTCTCCGAGGCGGTCAAGGTTCACCCTAAAGGTGAAGCGATCATGAGCCCGGGCGGTCTGGTGAAAGATCCGATCTCGGCGTTCTCTCTGGGCCTGGCGCTGATGTTCGGTACCGCAGGTCTGCCGCACATCCTGATGCGCTTCTTCACCGTGAGTGATGCCAAGGAAGCCCGCAAGTCTGTGCTCTACGCCACTGGCTTCATCGGTTACTTCTACATCCTGACCTTCATCATCGGCTTCGGCGCGATCCTGCTGGTCAGCACCAACCCGGCGTTCAAAGATGCAGCGGGCGCTTTGTTGGGTGGTAACAACATGGCAGCGGTGCACCTTGCGGATGCGGTCGGTGGCAGTCTGTTCCTGGGCTTCATTTCGGCAGTAGCGTTTGCGACCATCCTGGCAGTGGTTGCCGGTCTGACCCTGGCGGGTGCTTCGGCGGTGTCTCACGACCTTTATGCCAGCGTGATCAAGGCTGGCAAGGCCAACGAGAAGGACGAAATCCGTGTCTCGAAGATGACTACTATTGCTCTGGCAGTCGTGGCAATCCTCTTGGGCATCGCGTTCGAAAGCCAGAACATCGCGTTCATGGTGGGCCTGGCGTTCTCCATCGCAGCCAGCTGTAACTTCCCGGTTCTGCTGCTTTCCATGTACTGGAAAAACCTGACCACCCGTGGCGCCATGATTGGTGGCTGGATGGGCTTGATCAGCGCCGTGGTGCTGATGGTTCTGGGTCCAACCATCTGGGTGCAGATCCTGCATCACGAGAAAGCCATCTTCCCTTACGAATACCCGGCGCTGTTCTCCATCGCCATCGCATTCGTGGGTATCTGGTTCTTCTCGATTACCGACAAGTCGAAAGCGGCAGAGGGCGAGCGCGCCTTGTTCTATCCGCAGTTCGTACGCTCGCAGACTGGCCTGGGTGCCAGCGGTGCGGTGTCGCACTAAACAGTAGTAAGTGCTCTACAGGAAGCAGCCTTCGGGCTGCTTTTTTATTGCCGCGGGAATCTTCACCTGAACACGGGTTCTGTGCTCACAGGACAGGGGGGGCAGCAGTAGGAACACCCGGGTCATCCAGACGCCGCGCTGTCGCGCATCAAACACTTGATCTGTTGGAGCGAGGCTTGCCCGCGAAGAACGATGACGGGGGCACGTCTGGCCTACTGAGTCGACTGGTTCGCGGGCAAGCCTCGCTCCAACAGGAAAACTCCGTTTAGTCAGTAGGTTGCATTTGTTTGATGGGAGCGCCCGAAGGCTGCGATGGCTGTGTGTCACGATAATGCTTCGCAGCCTTCGGCAGCGCCTGCAGAAAACGCATTCCAAATCAGGTAGTTGAATTTAGTTTGATAGAAGTCATCGGAGTTTACGACGGCGGTGATGGAGGATTGTCAGACACTTTGCCATCAAGTGGTTAGATGAAAAGGGGATTTGATAGTTAAGCGCTGGAAGCTATTAGTTGTCAGGCCAATAAAAAGCCCCGCTATAAGCGGGGCTGTTTTACTGCTGGCGTGGGAACGTTATATCCGTCCCAGCAACACCAGAATCAGCAGAATCACCAGAACGGTACCGATGATGCCCGATGGACCGTAGCCCCAGCTGCGGGAGTGCGGGAATACTGGCAGACCGCCGATCAACAGCAGGATCAGGACGATGATAAGAATAGTGCCGATGCCCATGATGAATTCCTTCCTTAGTTCTTGGTAGATGGCTAGAACAGTTCAAGCTTCCGCCCGATGGCATAAAGTTTGTGCTGCTTGAATGATCCGACTGTGGGCGTTCGGAAAAAGTCCGTTGGAATCGCGAGAAAGTTTACATTTTGAAAAAAGTTTATAGTTGCCACAATCAGGTTGAACTTTGAGCACCGACAACTGTTTTCATTTTCGTCTACTCGCGCTGAGGACATTTTTCATGCTTTATCGTCTGGGTGCTGATGCTGTACTGGTCGTCCATCTGTTGTTCATCGTCTTTGTTTTATTTGGCGGGCTGCTGGTTTTACGCTGGCGATGGGTGATGGTGTTGCACATACCCGCGATGCTCTGGGGAGCCGTGGTAGAGTTTTTTCACCTTTACTGCCCGCTGACACCCCTGGAAAACGCGCTTCGGGTTCGCGCAGGTGGCGAGGGGTACGAGGCAGGCTTCATCGAACACTATCTGGTCGCGTTGATTTATCCCGCAGGCCTGACCCCGCAGATCCAGCTGTGGCTGGGTGCGATAGTGGTGGTGAGCAACCTTGCCGTGTATTGCTGGCTCGTCATTCGCTTATGGCGCAAGCCCGCGTAGGCCATGGGTTTGCCCGTGTCATTCAGCGTCTTGATGGTGGGTCGAAGCGACGATTTCCGTGGTTACACTGGGCTCACGTTGTAAAAACATGAGCCCCTAACCACAAGGCGTTTGCTATGCACAATCGCATCATGATCACCGGCGCAGGTTCGGGCCTGGGTCGCGAAATCGCTTTACGCTGGGCCCGGGAAGGCTGGCGTCTGGCACTGTCTGACGTCAACGATGCCGGTTTGCAGGAAACCCTCAGACAGGTGCGCGAGGCCGGTGGCGATGGCTTCGTGCAGCGCTGCGATGTGCGTGACTACAGTCAACTGACCGCATTGGCCCAAACGTGCGAAGAGAAGTTTGGCGGTGTCGACATCATCGTCAACAACGCGGGTGTGGCGTCGGGTGGTTTTTTCAAAGAGCTGTCCCTTGAAGACTGGGACTGGCAGATCGCGATCAACCTTATGGGCGTCGTCAAAGGCTGTAAGGCTTTCCTGCCGATGCTGGAAGCGAGCAAGGGCAAGATCATCAATATCGCGTCCATGGCTGCCCTCATGCAGGGTCCCGCGATGAGCAATTACAACGTCGCCAAAGCCGGAGTGGTGGCCTTATCGGAAAGTCTGCTGGTGGAATTGCGTCAGCAGGAAGTCGGTGTCCACGTCGTGTGTCCGTCGTTTTTCCAGACCAATCTGCTGGATTCTTTCCGTGGACCGACGCCAGCCATGAAAGCTCAAGTTGGCAAATTGCTGGAAAGCTCGCCGATCACGGCAGCGGAGATCGCTGACTACATCTACGAACACGTCGCGCAAGGCGAATTCATGATCCTGCCCCATGAGCAAGGTCGTATGGCTTGGCAACTGAAACAGAAAAGTCCACAGGCGCTGTACGACGAGATGGCGAGCATGTGCGAGAAAATGCGGGCGAAGGCGCGGCAGGCCAGGGAGTAAATTACCAGCTGTGAATTTGATCTATGTGGGAGCCGGGCTTGCCCGCGATAAGGCTGGACGCAATTCAGGATAGATCGAGGTGCTTTTATCGCGGGCAAGCCCGGCTCCCACATGACCGCGTCCCGGTTCAACCGGCGTGGTGTTCATAAGTGCTCTCTTTGGACTGCATGCCTTTCGTTACAGCCCCGGTTTTCTGATACGGTTGCCGCCATCATTTCAACCGTTGATGAGATTCTCCGTGCTCAATTACCTGTGGTTTTTTCTGGCGGCTTTGTTTGAGATCGCGGGTTGCTATGCGTTCTGGATGTGGCTGCGGCAGGGCAAGAGTGCGCTTTGGGTGATTCCCGCGCTGATCAGTCTGACGTTATTTGCCGTGTTGCTGACCCGTGTCGAGGCGGCGTATGCCGGTCGGGCGTATGCGGCTTATGGCGGGATCTACGTTGTCGCTTCCATTGCCTGGCTGGGGCTTATCGAGCGGGTCAGACCATTGTCATCGGACTGGCTGGGCGCGGCACTTTGTGTGATTGGCGCGAGCATCATTCTGTTCGGTCCGCGCTGGTCAGCGCAGTAAATTTCCTACGTCGGTCGCAGTTATGTAAGACATTTCCTTCGACCAATTCCGGCGGAGACGAAGGACGTTACTGAATTTTACCTGACCAATTGATGACCGTGGACGGGCCATGCACTCTGCCCTCTGGTAAACAATAAGAGAGCAGGGACATGCTGGTAATAATGCGCGACGCAGGAGAAGTGTTTTCTATTGGTGATGACATCACCATTCAGATTCTGGCTATTCACGGTAATCAGATACGATTGGGAATCGAAGCGCCCAGGCACGTCAAAGTGCACCGTGCGGAAGTTTATAAACGCATCGCTCAAAGGGTTTCACAGCAGGCAACAAAAGCGAGCCGGGCGCTCCCGGACACTAAGTCGTGATCAGTCAAAAAATTCTTTGGGCACGTCATGCTTGAGCATGAGCTGGCACTGTTGGCTTTCCAGATCGAAAAAAATCACCGCCTGGCCTTTGCTCAATGCATGCCGGACGCGCAGTACGCGAGTTTCCAGCGGCGTTTCATCGCCGTTGTCGGTGCCGTCACGCGTGACGAAGTCCTCTATCAGGCGGGTGAGGGTATCGGCTTCGAGTTGGTCGTAAGGAATCAGCATGGGCGTTCTCGCATCAATTCCCGGCGATGATAGTGCCGATGTGTGGAAAAAGCAGGTGGAATAATCGCGGATTATCCCCGCCAGTAAATTTGAAACGCGATGCCCTTGTGGGAGCGTGGCTTGCCCGCGATAAGTCTAGCGCGATAGGCAGGTGTACCGCGTTATCGTTTATCGCGAGCAAGCTCGGCTCCCACATGACCGTGACCATCCTGAGATTCCACTACCCCGCATGCGTGCTAGCTGGCCAACATAGAATCTCAGACAGGACATATTTCAAGCCGAAGATTGCTACTCCACCTCTTCCTTATGCTGCCCAAGCAGGCTGTCGACACTCGGCACGCGGGTATCGGTTTCCATCTGTGCGTCGTGTTCGATCTGATGGCTGAAGCGCTCCAGCGAAGATTGCGCGGGCTGTGCGTCGCTGGCGAAAACCGGCGGGCTGAGCATGTAAGCGCCCAGCAGACGGCTCAGTGCCGCGAGGCTGTCGATGTGAGTGCGCTCGTAACCATGAGTGGCATCACAACCAAACGCGAGCAATGCGGTACGAATGTCGTGGCCTGCGGTGACCGCCGAATGGGCATCGCTGAAGTAATAGCGGAACATGTCGCGACGTACCGGGAGTTCATTCTCACTGCCCAGACGCAGCAGATGGCGGGACAGGTGATAGTCGTAAGGGCCACCGGAATCCTGCATTGCGACACTCACGGCGTGTTCGCTGGAATGTTGACCGGGAGCAACCGGAGCGATATCGATGCCGACGAACTCACTGACATCCCAAGGCAGTACACCTGCAGCACCGGTGCCGGTTTCCTCGGTGATGGTGAACAGTGGGTGGCAATCGATCTGCGGCTCGGCGCCGCTGTCGACGATGGCCTTGAGTGCCGCCAGTAGCGCGGCGACCCCGGCTTTATCATCCAGATGTCGAGCGCTGATATGGCCGCTTTCAGTGAACTCGGGCAGCGGGTCAAAGGCGACGAAGTCACCGATGCCAACGCCCAGGGATTCACAATCGGCCTTGGTGGTGCTGTAGGCGTCGAGGCGCAGCTCGACGTGATCCCAACTGATGGGCATTTCATCAACTGCAGTGTTGAACGCATGACCGGATGCCATCAACGGCAGCACGCTGCCGCGAATCACGCCGTGATCAGTGAACACGCTGACGCGGCTGCCTTCGGCGAAGCGGCTCGACCAACAGCCAATCGGCGCCAGTGACAGGCGACCGTTTTCTTTCACCTCTCGCACGGCGGCGCCAATGGTGTCCAGATGCGCAGAGACTGCACGGTCAGGGCTGTTCTGTTTGCCCTTCAGCGTGGCGCGAATTGTGCCGCGACGGGTCAGTTCGAACGGTATGCCCAATTCTTCAAGACGCTCGGCGACATAGCGCACGATGGTGTCGGTGAAACCTGTCGGGCTTGGGATCGCGAGCATTTCCAACAGGACTTTCTGCAGGTAGTTCAGATCCGGTTCGGGGATATTTTTTGCAGTGGTCATTTGAGCTCCTTCGGAGCAGCTGCAAGTTATTAGCCGCAAGCTACAAGCTGGACCGGGTCCGCTTTTGGCTTGCAGCTTGAGGCTTGAGGCTGCTCTCAGCTATGTGCAGGCAAACTGTGCGGAAACAGCAGATCAACAAACTTTTCTGCCGTGGGTTGCGGTTCATGGTTGGCCAGGCCGACCCGTTCATTGGCCTCGATAAATACATACTCGGGCTGATCAGCGGCAGGGACCATCAGGTCGAGGCCTACTACCGGAATGTCCAGCGCGCGGGCTGCGCGGATAGCCGCGTCGCTCAGCACCGGGTGCAGAATCGACGTGACATCTTCAAGGCAGCCACCTGTGTGCAGGTTGGCAGTGCGGCGAACGGCCAGGCGCTCGTCCATCGGCAATATGCTGTCAAACTCATAACCTGCGTCACGTACCGTGCGCTCGGTTTCTTCATCCACGGGAATCTTGCTTTCACCACTGGTTGCGGCGGCACGGCGACGGCTCTGGGCTTCAATCAATTGCCCGATGGTATGGCGGCCATCGCCGACCACTTCTGCCGGGCGGCGAATAGCGGCAGCCACCACCTCGAATCCGATCACGACAATGCGCAGATCAAGGCCTTCGTGAAAGCTTTCCAGAATTACCCGCGTATCGAACTGTCTGGCGCGCTCGATGGCTCCGCGCATTTCTTCGGGGGTGCGCAAGTTGACCGCGACGCCCTGGCCTTGTTCGCCATCCAGTGGTTTGACGACGATCTGTTTATGTTCTTCAAGAAACGCCAGATCCGCGTCTTCGTCACCAGCCCGTTGCTGAGCTGGCAGCTTCAAACCTGCCGCTTTCAGGGCTTTGTGGGTCAGGCTTTTGTCCTGGCACAGGGTCATGCTGACAGCACTGGTCAGATCGCTCAGCGATTCCCGGCAGCGAATCCGGCGGCCGCCATAAGCCAGCGTGAACAACCCAGCTTCAGCATCATCAACCTGCACTTCAATACCGCGCCGATGAGCTTCTTCGACGATGATCCGTGCGTAAGGATTAAAGTCCGCCTGCGGACCCGGGCCGAGGAACAGCACTTCATTGATACCGTTTTTGCGCTTGATGGCGAAAGTCGGCAAGTTACGGAAGCCGAGCTTGGCATACAAAGCCTTGGCTTGATGATTGTCATGCAGCACCGACAGGTCCAGATAACTCAGGCCACGGCTCATGAAGTGCTCAACCAGATGTCGAACCAACACTTCGCCAACCCCGGGTCGGGTGCATTGCGGGTCTACCGCCAGGCACCAGAGGCTGCTGCCGTTTTCCGGATCGTGGAACGCCTTGTGGTGATTGAGGCCCATCACGCTGCCGATCACCGCGTTAGTCGTTTCATCTTCCGCGAGCCAGTACACCGGACCGCCCTGATGACGAGGGGTCAACAGTTCAGGATCAATGGGCAACATGCCTCGAGCAATGTACAGATTGTTGATCGCCTGCCAGTCAGTACTGTTCTGGGCGCGACGAATCCGGAAGCCACGAAATACGCGCTGCGCCGGGCGGTAATCGCTGAACCACAGGCGCAGTGTGTCCGACGGATCGAGAAACAGCTGCTGTGGTGATTGAGCCAGTACTTGCTGCGGCGCAGCGACGTACAACGCGATGTCGCGTTCTCCGGGTTTTTCATTGAGCAGTTCATTGGCAAGCGTCGCCGGATCGGGGTAGGTGTGACCGATCAGCAGTCGCCCCCAGCCGCAGTGCAGCGCAAGCGGCTTGGCTTCAGTGTCGCTGCCGTCTTCAGCGAATCGCGCCTGAAGACGTTCATAGGAGGGCGACTGACCGCGCAGCAGGCGCTGGCTGTACGTCGTCGAATGCTGTTTCATTTAATCAGAGTCCTTGTTCGCTGAGCCACAGGTTCAGCGCCGCCAACTGCCACAACTTCGAGCCGCGCAGAGGAGTCAGTTGACCTTCCGGGTTGGTCAACAGTTTGTCGATCATGGCAGGGTTGAACAGGCCGCGATCCTGGCTTGGGTCTACCAGCAAGTCACGTACCCAACCCAGCGTGGCCCCTTCCAGATGCTTGAGGCCCGGAACCGGGAAGTAGCCTTTTTTACGGTCGATCACTTCCGAAGGAATGACCAGACGCGCAGCTTCTTTCAGTACCTGCTTGCCACCATCGGGCAGCTTGAATTTGCCGGGAACACGCGCCGACAGTTCAACAAGGCGGTAGTCGAGGAACGGTGTACGCGCTTCCAGACCCCAGGCCATGGTCATGTTGTCAACGCGCTTGACCGGGTCATCAACCAGCATAATCGTGCTGTCCAGACGTAACGCCTTATCTACCGCCGCATCAGCACCTGGCTGAGCGAAATGCTCACGGACGAAATCGCCCGCTGCGTCATTGGCAGTCAGCCATTTAGGCTGGACGGTGGCGGCGTACTCGTCATAGCTGCGGTCGACAAAGGCATCTCGATAGGCAGCGACCGGGTCGGCGGCGCCATCGACTTGCGGATACCAGTGATAACCGGCGAACAATTCGTCTGCACCCTGGCCGCTTTGCACCACTTTGCAATGCTTGGCGACTTCCCGGGACAGCAGGTAAAACGCGATGCAGTCGTGGCTGACCATCGGTTCGCTCATGGCGCGGAACGCCGCAGGCAATTGCTCGATGATCTCGTGTTCCTGAATACGCAGTTGATGGTGATTGGTGCCGTAATGCTTGGCGATCAGGTCGGAGTACTGGAATTCGTCACCACGTTCACCGCCTGCATCTTCAAAACCGATGGAGAAGGTCGACAGGTTTTCGACGCCGACTTCCCGCAGCAATCCAACCAGCATGCTCGAATCCACACCGCCCGAAAGCAGTACGCCCACATCTACTGCGGCACGTTGACGAATCGCCACGGCTTCGCGGGTGCTGTCGAGCACACGATCACGCCAGTCTTCCAGAGTGAGGTTAGCCTCGTCAGCGTGCGGCCCGTAAGGCAGACGCCACCACACTTTCTGCTCGGTCTTGCCGTGGGCGTCAATGCGCATCCAGCTGGCCGGTGCGAGCTTTTCGACACCGGCAAGCAGCGTGCGCGGGGCAGGGACTACGGCGTGGAAGTTCAGGTAGTGATTGAGCGCTACCGGGTCGAGCATGCCGCTGATGTCACCGCCTTTCAGCAGTGCAGGCAGCGTTGATGCGAAGCGCAGGCGTTTGTCGGTACGCGAAAAATAAAGCGGCTTGACGCCGAGACGGTCACGAGCGATGAACAATTCCTGCTTGTCGCGATTCCAGATCGCGAAGGCAAACATGCCGTTCAGCTTGGGCAGCAGATCAACGCCCCAGGCGTGATAGCCCTTGAGCAACACTTCGGTGTCGCCGTCGGAATGGAACTGATAACCCAGGCCTTGCAGCTCGGTACGCAGTTCGGGGTAGTTGTACACCGCACCGTTGAAGGCCATGGACAGACCAAGGTGGCTGTCGATCATCGGCTGCGCCGAGCCGTCCGACAGGTCCATGATTTTCAGGCGGCGGTGACCAAGGGCAATCGGCCCCTGGCTATGAAACCCCCACGCATCCGGGCCGCGAGGCGCCAGCTCATGGGTAATGCGTTCAACAGCGGCTAGATCCGCTGGTTGATGGTCAAAACGTAGTTCACCTGCTAGTCCGCACATAAGTCCTTACCGGTTTTCCGTTGGGGAAGGTGGCTGAGAAAATGCAGCCACCCATGAACTGACCCATGGGAAACGGGGGAGTTTTAGATCAATCGGTTATAAGCAGGGGAGGTGTATGAGATCCGTAGGACCGGCTTTAGCCGGGAGAGGGTCATTCAGGCGATGCATTTTTTATCGATAGAGACATCGCTCTCCCGGCTGAAGCCGGTCCTACGGGCCAGCCATCAATACCCCGTCATCTCCAGATACCCCACACCCTTATGGCTGCCACTCAAGGTAATCGGGCCTTCCCAGTAGGGGATCTGCAGGTCCATCCAAGCCTTGGGGTTCAGTGCTTCGGTGGTGATTTCCAGACCCTTGCCGGGAATTTTTACCGACCAGCGGGTCGGCATGTCGTGGCCTGCAACACGTGTGTTGGCCAATGGCGAAAGGCTGATGTCCTTGGCCGTCAGCAACTGGGTGCTGCCGTCAGCGTCGATCCATGTGCCGGTCAGATAGGGCTCACCCTGTTTTTGCCGCATGCGATACAGCATCAACTCTTCGCCGCTGTCCAGATGCACTGAGAACCAGTCCCAGCCGGTCTGATTGGCAGTCAGCGGCTGGCTGCTCCATTCTCGATCCAGCCACGCCGGGCCGCTGACTTGATAGCGTTTGCCAGCAATGGTCAGTTCGCCCTCGGCCTTGAAGTAGGGCTGGCTGTAATAGTAAGAGGCCTGGCCCTGTTCGGATTTCTGGCTGAAACCCTGTGTACCTTGCAGCACTAGCGGTTTGCTGGAGGTCAGGTGAAGTTGATAAGCGAACTGCGGACCTTTCGCCTGTAATTGCATGTCGGTCAGTGGATTTGTTTCAGTCGAATCGCTGTGCAGCTTCCAGTCGTCTATCCACGCGGAAAATGGCGCAAGGTTTACACCCGCTTGCTGAACGCCACCTCGGGCATAACGCTCTGCCGCGTAGTGTTGCGTGGCTGAAGTCACGGCGGCATGGCCCATCCAGATCGTGCCGTCGTTCCACCCGGATCCCTGACTGCCAGCCCGTAGCGCATTGCGGAACAGCGTCCATTGCACGCCGAAACTCTGTCCTTGCTCGTCTTTGAGATTGGCAGTGATGTACCACCACTCGATGCGGAATCCCGGATGCGGACCGTGATCCTCCGGGAAAGTGAACTCACGGCCCGGCGTAACCGGGGTGAACTGTTCGGCCTGATGACCCATCCCGGCGAAACCCTGCTCGGGTTCTTCTGACTGTTCGCAGCCAGCAAGGGTCAGCAAAATCAGCAGGAACAGGCAGTTAATTTTCATTGGCAAACGTCCTCAGCAGGTCGGCAGGGCGAGTGCGGGATAACTTCAACAGCGGCCATGCGGAGGCGAGCAGGGTCGCAAGCAGTGCCAGCGCGGCCAATTGCAGGAGCTGCATCGGGAAGATATGCAGCGGCAAGCGCCAGCCGAAGGCCTGCACATTGATCACTGCGTCCAGACACCACGCCAGCAGCAAGCCCAGTGGCAACGCCAGAATCAACGTCAGCACCGCCAGCAACCAGGTCTGGCCAAGATTGAGTAGCATTAATTGTCGTCGCGAGACGCCTAGCGCCCACAACGGCGCCAGTTGGCCCAGGCGGCTTTGACTCTGGGTCAGCAGGCTGATGAACAGCGCGATGCCCGCCACCGCCAGCGTCAGGCTGTTGAGGGCGGCCGTGGCGGCGAAGGTGCGCTCGAAAACCTGCGTAGACCAGCCTTTGAGCTGGCTCTGATCAATGATGTGATTATCGTCCAGAGCAAAGCGCTGTTGCAGTTCACTCACCAGAGCGGGCACTGCGGCCGGATCGATGCGCAGGTTGAAGCGGTTGGCAGCCAGTTGCGGCCAGTGGCGCAGCAAGTGTTCGGCATTGACCAGCAAGTGGCCCTTGGGATTGCCGTAGTCGGCGTAGATACCCACGATGCGCAGCGTCCATTGGCCGTCAGGGGCAGGGATTTCCAGGCTTTCGCCGACCCTCAGTTTGAGGCGGCGGGCCAGTTGTTCGCTGATCATGACGCTATCACTCTGCACCAGTTGATCCCACGGATCACCACTGGCGGCCTCCAGTAGCGGCCAGTGTTCACGATAGGTTGAATGATCCACCACGCCGAACAGGTCCGCAGGCCAGCCTTGCAGTTGGATCGACACTTGTCGGTTCGGCAGCACAGCGCTGACCTTGGGCTGTTGCACAAGCCAGGCCTGTATTTCAGGGGCTTGGGCAGCATTTTGCGGCGTGACGTACAACTCGGCGGTCAGCCGTTGTTCCAGCCAGTTGCCGAAGGTTTGCCGAAACCCGGACGTCATGCTCCCCGCGCCTATATTGGCCGCCAGCGCCAGTAATAGAGCCATCAATGCCAGGCTCAGCGCGGGCAATTGCTGACGGCAATCAGCCAGAAACCATTGGCCCAGCACCGAACGGCTGCGTCCCAGCAAAGCGTTGAGCAGACCATTGAGGAGCACCGGTAAACCCAGCGCCGCAGCCAGCAGCAGACCGCCCGTCAATACGAAACCTGCGGCGAGGCTGTCGCCGAGCAGCAGCGCGGCCAGTGCAGTAATTGCCGCGCCGCCCGCAACCCAGGCCTGTCGGCGCAACCAGCGACCGTGAGCCTGATGCCAGGCTTGTGGATTGGCCAGCGCCAGCAAGGGCAGGCGCGCCGCGCGAAGCAGACTGTTCGCCCCAGCCAGCAACGCACCCAGCACACTCAGGCCAAGGCCGCCCAGCCACCAGATCGGGCTCAGGCTTAGTTGCCCGGCGACCTCCGCCCCATACAAACCGCGCAGGCTGGCAGCTACATCGGGCAGTAGCAGGCTCGCCAACAGATAACCGCTGGCAACCCCGAGCAGCCCGCCGAGCAAGGCCAGAACCCCCAACTCCATACCGAGCGCTGCAATCAGCATTCTGGCGCTGACCCCGCAGGCGCGCAGGTTGCGTAGCAGTCCACGCCGCTGCTCCAGTGCCAGGCCGATGGCCGCATGCACAATGAACAGACCGACGATGAAGGCCAGCACGCCCAGAGCGTTCAGGTTCAGATGGAAACTTTCGGTGAGGCGCGTCAGATTGTTCTCTTCGCCGCTTTTCTTCAGTTGAATCAGTCCGTTCAATTCCGCTGGCAATGCCGGATTGCTCGCGGCGAAGTCTTTGGGCAGCAGCAGGCGTGACACTTGATTGGGCATCTGCAGCAGTGGCTGAGCGAAGCCGATATCAGTGAGCAGCACGCCGGGTGCCATATCGACTCGACTGTGCAACGGTGGCAGGAGCAGGCCGTTACTGGTCAGCGGTTGTTGCCCTTCATGGAGGCCCAGCGCTTGCAGTGTCTGGGTAGCGATCCAGGTCTGACCGGGTGGCGTGAGGAAATCAACGATCCCGTTCAGATCAAGGGTCTGTCCAGCCACCGCTGTCCCGCTGGGCAATGACACCGGTTCAATGCCCATCAGTTGCACACGGCGGTCTTCCAGCCCTTGAAGAGAGATCCTGCCCTGCACCACGGGCGACACCGGCCAGCCTTCACGGCGCAGGCTGATAAACACATCCTGGGAGAATGCCCCGTTGTTGGCGGTAGCCAGACTGTTTTGCGGTTCGCCGCCGATCAACTGGCTGGCCTGGGCATAGCTTTGCCGAGCCTGACTATTGAGTGCCTGAACGCCGGTCAGTAGCGCCGTTGCCAGCCAAAGTCCTGTCAGTACACTGAAAAACTGCACCGGGTGACGTCGCCAGTGGCTGAGCAGCGCGCGCAATGTCCAGTAGAAAACCCGCACTTCAGCGATCGCTCTCGGTTGCCAGACGGCCGTGGTGCAGGATCACTTTCTGAGCCAGTCGCTCGGCAACCCGCGGGCTGTGGGTGACCATCAACAGGCTGGTGGCGCTGTCGGCCAGCAGGTCCAGCAGCAATTGCAGGACTTCATCGCTGGTGGCTTCATCGAGGTTGCCGGTGGGCTCATCGGCCAGCAGCAGGCCGGGCCGCGATGCCAGCGCCCGGCCAATGGCAACCCGCTGTTGCTGGCCGCCGGACAGTTGTTCCGGATAACGCTTGAGCAAGTCCCCAAGTCCCAGTCGTTCCACCAGTTGCGCCTGCCATTGCGGCTCATAACGCCCGGCCAGCCGCGCCTGAAATGCCAGATTGTCTTCAACTTTGAGGCTGCCAATCAGGTTGAATTGCTGGAACACCAGGCCGATTTCGGTACGGCGCCAGTTGGCGAGTTGTGATTCGCTCATAAGATCCAGCCGCTGCCCGGCAATTTCGATCTGCCCCTCGTCGGCCTGATCAAGGCCAGCCACCAGATGCAGCAACGTGCTTTTGCCGCTGCCGGATTCGCCCATCAAGGCGAGACTGCTGCCTTTCTGCAGAGATAAATCCACTCCACGCAAAACTGCCAGTGGACCTTGGGCGGTGGCGTAGCTCTTGAAGACGTTTTTTACTTCAAGCATGGGGGGCTCGATTGGCGGGTTTGTAGGGGGAGGATAGCAATATTGTGTACATATCCGTTTTTATGGTCACGGCTACTATTGGTTGCGCTTTTACAGCGTGTCACTTTTGATGGAGCGCAAAAGTAACCAAAACGCTCTTGCCCCACCACTGGGTGCCTCGCTGGTGCTCGGCATGCCCGTAATCCGACATTGCTGCGTGGGGCCGCCGCCACCGGCCATCCATGGCCTGAGGCGGCTAAACCGGCATCCCTGCCGGTTTGCCCCACACAGCAATGTCGAATTCCGGCCGGCGTGGTTTAACGGGGCGCCTTAGATCAAAATCAAAAGCGCGGCGGCCTGAGAGCCGACCTGGTTGTGTGGGTTTTCCGGTTTTCTGTAGGAGCTGCCGAAGGCTGCGAAGCGATGTGTCAGACGACGTCTGTGTTGGCTGTGCTGACGTCTCGCGAACAAGTTCGCTCCTACCGTGCCCCCCGTGTATTCGCTTTGCTTTTGATCTGCTTTTGATTTTAGGCGCCCCGTTAAACCACGCTGGCCGAACGCAGATTCTGAAGCGTGGGCAACCCGGCAAGGATGCCGGGTTAGCCGCATTGGGCCATGGATGGCCCGTTGCGGCGGCCCACGGTTCAGGATCTGCGGGCGGGTACACCGAGCATTAGCGAGGTGCCGAGTGGTGGGGCAAGAGCCTTTTGGTTACTTTTGGGCCCCAAAAGTGACGCGCCGTAAGGGCGCAACCAATATCAGCCGTTACCCCAACAATGGATATGTACGCAAAAATCACCGCATATCTCCGAAGACCGGGAGACACATATCACTTCCCCCGAATCAACTCCCGCAACATAAACCGATTCGAATGACACGCCTCAGCCACACTGCGGGGCAATGGCAGCGGCTCGTTATCAAGCCAGGCAGCAAGCAACTCGGCGCACAGTGGCGCGGTAATCAGGCCGCGAGAACCATGACCGCTATTGATGTACAAACCATCCAGCCAAGGGCAGGGCGTTTCGGGAATCTGCCGAGCATCCTTGCCGAGTGCAGCATAGGCCTGGACGAACGAGTCCTTGTCCGCCAACGGCCCGATGATCGGCAGATAATCCGGGCTGGTGCAGCGAAACGCCGCCCGACCCTGCAACTGTTGCGTCGGCAAATGAGCGATATCGAGACGCTCACTCAGGTCTGCCGAGATTTCCTGCAACAACTGCAGGTTGCCCAGATGATCGGCGGTGCTGGGACTCAAATCCTCATTAGTGAAATCAAAACTGGCCCCCAGTGTATGTTCACCCAGCCGTGCCGGAGCAACGTAGCCCTCGGCGCACACCACCGTGTTCATCGCTTTGCTGGCCTCAGTCTGCGCCAGGCGCGTGATCTGTCCTCGAATACGCTTGAGCGGTAGTGCCGCACTCAAGGGGAATTGCTTGATATCGGCGGCACCCGCAAGAACCACGACCTCGGCCTGATCCAGCAACACGTCGCCATCCCAGGCTTGCCACTGGCCGGATTCACGACGCAGCTCGACGGCGTTGTGATGCAGTTGCACGCGAACATTTGGATGACCGACATGCGCATGACACAACGCAGGGGGATGCACCCAGCCCCCTTCAGGAAAGAACAGGCCGCCGTTCTCTAGCTGCACACCGCTGCGGGCTTCGGCGGCCGGCTTGTCCAGAAGATGCAGCAGCTCTTCTGGAAAGGCCGCTGCCAGTTGTGCCTGACGTTGTGCTTCCTTGTCGTTGAAGGCCAGTTGCAGAACGCCGCAAGCATCCCAGTCGACGCCCCTTTGCAGGCGTTCGAGAATACGGCGGGTATAACCAAAACCACTGAGTATCAGTTGCGATAACGCTGTGCCGTGGGCGGACAGTTTCAGATAAAGAACACCCTGCGGGTTACCCGACGCTTCCTGCGCGAGGTCGTTGTGACGCTCTATCAACGTCACTTGCCAGCCTCTTGCCGCAAGGCTTGCAGCGGTGGTGCAACCTGCCATTCCGCCGCCAATGACCATGGCCTTGCGTTCGCCATTGAGTGGCGCGGGGCGAGCGAACCAGGGTTTTATCGCTGGCGCTGGCGTGGCATCTTCCGGCCAGCCAAGGAAGGCGCCGCGCAACACTTCCCACTTGTGTCCAATGCCCGGCACGCGCTTCATTTTGAAGCCCGCAGCGTTCAGGGCGCGACGGACCCAGCCAGTACTGGTGAAGGTGCTGATGGTCGAATTCGGTGCGGCCAGTCTGGCCAGTTCGGCGAACAGTTCAGGAGTCCACATCTCCGGATTTTTTGCCGGGGCGAAGCCGTCCAGGAACCATGCATCAATCTGCCCATCCAGTTGCGGCAGCATGTCCAGTACATCGCCGATCAGCAGGGTCAGCGTCACGCGTCCGCCGTCGAACACCAGACGCTGAAAACCCTCATGCACAGCCACATATTGTTCCAGCAGCGGGCCTGAAAAAGGCGACAGTTCCGGCCAGAGATTCAACGCACGATGCAGGTCTGACTGGCTGAGAGGGAATTTCTCGACGCTGACAAAATGCAGTCTCGCAGACGCAGGTGCGCACTCGGCGAACAGCTGCCAGACGCAGAGAAAATTCAGTCCCGTACCGAATCCCGTCTCGCCGATCACCAACCGACCGTCTTGCGGCAATGCGCTGAAACGATCGCGCAGGTCGTTTTGCACCAGAAATACGTGTCGGGTTTCTTCAAGGCCTGCTCCCGTCGCAAAGTAGACGTCGGAAAACTCCCGGGAATGGGGGTTACCCTGTTCGTCCCAGTCGAGCTGGGCATGGCGGGTGATGGTCACAGTCTGGCTCGGCTTGTGTGCGGGGGCGTGCATGTTAACGCAGCAAGCAGCGGACCTGTAGGCGCGGGTTGTATCGCCTGGCATGAAGCAGAAGCGCCTGCTGCTGGTATTAACTATCTACCCCCTGAGGCACGACCAAACCTGATCACGTGCAGACTCTTTTATAGGAGTCATGCAATGAGCAAACCTGTAATCCATCCCCACCAGCACCACATCAAAAAAAACCTGCCCTCCTGGTATGTCTATGCAACCGCGGAATCGCGTCAGCGATTGCATCGCGACATGCTGCGCAGCCACCACCTGCGCAGCCAGGTACAGAAGTTTCTGGGCAGTATGCAAGACCTTATGGCGTTCGCCAGGCCGTTGTTATCCAGGGCGCTGACGCAGGCATTCGGGCCTGGCCTGGATGTCGACCGTGATCACTTTCGCCATGTCCGCTTCGCCGATACCTGGGTGCCACTGCCCAGTGAGTTGGTGGAGCGCAGCTTTACCGTGCAGTCTTTACTGGAAGCTGCGCTGCAGAATTTTCACCAGGAGGAAGTCGATGAAGTCACCGCCGATTCGGTGATTTATCACGGCAAGCCCAATCTGGCGAACTTCGCTTCGGGCAGCAGTTACCCTCATGCCCTGAAGGTGTCGCCAGCGAAGTTCATGGCGCTATGTCGCACCCTGGATATTGGTGGCCAATACCAGAATCATCTCAAGTCTGTACTGGAGCCAGTTTCAAGCACGTTGGCGACGGGGGCGTTAAGCACCACACAGATCAAGGATGCGCTGTGTCATCAGGCGCGCAATGCTTTGTACGTCCAGGCGCACCTTGCGTACATGCAAGGGAGCGAGGTGCTGTCCGGCGACGCTTACCGCTCGGTTTTGGCGGCCAGCGGGCATTGGGCGGATCAGGGACGGACGCAGGCCTTGGATATCCAGCATCTGACACTGCTCGGTTTTGCCGTGCGCGACGTTCTGGTTTTCCAGGCCCGCAGCCTGAGCGGCTGTGTGGTGTACGTGCCGGGCGACCCGACTGCTCCCCTCAAGGAATACGAGTCACTGGACCAGTTCGTGAGAGAGCTGCGCGCAAAGCTGAGAAACGCTGGATACCAACGCTATTTCGCCGGGTTTATCGCGCAACGTCGCAGAGCCGAGTTTCTCAACACGCTTGGCGCGTGCCTGACGCCTATGCGCGACCGTCGAATACCCGGAGATACGGGGCTGATACCCAGAATGTGGAGGGTGCCAGAGGTCGATGAACATGCCGATCTGAAGCCGGTCGCCGAGACCCTTCCTTATCCGCTGCTGGAGTATTTGTATTTTCAGCGAATGTTGCGCATCAAGGATGACGCCAGGGCATTGGCTGTGCCCACCGGCGATGAGGATGAAGCCTCACGTCGCGCGCGGCTGGCTCATTGTCTGGCAATGGGCATGAATGTGGCCAACCTGGCAGCTTTATTTGTGCCGGTGCTGGGCGAGGTCATGATGGTGGTCGCAGGTGCGCAATTGTTGGTCGATACCTTTGAGGGGGTTGAGGCATGGGCGCTTGGCGATATGGATCAGGCGCTTGAACATCTGGCCAGCGTTGCGGAAAACCTGGCGATGCTCGCGGTCTTTGCCGCCGCAGGTAAAGCTGCGACTCCAGACGAACTGCCAGCGATCAAGGACTCTTCGTTTGTGGGCAAGATGATTCCCGTCAGACTGGAAAATGGTCAGGCGCGACTGTGGTCAGTTGACCTCAAGCCCTTCGCCGCCGATGTCGTCCTGCCGCAAGGTATCAAGCCCAGTGCCGAGGGTGTCTTCGAACATCAGGGGGTTAAATACATAGGGTTGCAAGGACGGTTCTATCGGGTAGAGCTGGACACTGCGCTGAATAAATGGCGAATCAGAATGCCGCGCGGCAGGCGTTTTTCTCCAAAACTGGAGCACAACGGCGCAGGCGCCTGGCGGCATGAAGGTGAAAACCCGTTGCTGTGGGATTTGAAAACCTCGTTCCGGCGTCTGGGCTACCCGGTGGCGGATTTGTCCGTGCAAGTCGCTGAAGACATTCTGAGCGTAACGGGGGCCGATCAGGCGTTGCTTACTACGTTGCATCTTGAGAGTCAGCCACCTCCCGGAGCGTTGACGGACGCCATTCAACGTTTTGCGCTGAACGAGCGTGTGATGCAGATGAATGCCGAGCACCCGGATTTGCTGTTCGAGCGCCTCAATCAGGTGCGCGAAGCCAGCGATGACCCCATGGTGCAGCTCATCAAAAGGGACTTTCCGGGCATGACCAGCGCGGCCGCTCGCGAGTTGCTGCTCGAAGCCAGCGCCGAGCAGTTGGCGACCCTGCAAACGACACAATCCATCCCTGTCGAGATGGCGGGTAGGGCACGCGGTTACCTGCAGCAAACCCGGATCAACCAGGCCCTTGAAGGCTTCTTTCTGCAGTCGCGGTCGGGCAGCGCTGACACGCTGAAACTGTCCTTGCAGGGGTTGAAGCAACTGCCGGGATGGCCCGAAGACCTGCGGATTGAAATCAGGGAGGGTACGTTCGGCGGTCCCTTGCTGGAGGGCATAGGCGAAGGTTCGACTACCCGGCGCAGGATTTTGATCAAGCAGGGCAATCGCTACCTGCCTTGTGATGCAGCAGGTAAAGAGCTCGCATCTATAGATGAATTCTTCGCGTCGGTCTTCAATGCTTTGCCTGTCGATGTACCACGTGACATCGGCGTCGCTGATGCCGTTACGCTGCGTAGACGCATTGTCAGCGACGCAACCGCGCAACGCAGGAGAGTTGCGAAGACGCTTGGCCTCAAGGAAATCAGCCCCGGTTTTCGTGGCCCGACACGTCTGGCGGATCGGCGTCTGGGTTATGAGTTGAGCGGCCGGGGCGCGGCGCTACCCGATCTGCCGGTTGAGTCTGTCGAGTTGATCACAGCGCTGAGCATCCTGTATCCAGAGGCTCCCAGCTTGCCAATCCATGTGCAGAATCTGATGTTCCGGGGCTGGAGCATCCCGCAATTGGTGGAGGCAACCCGGAGCCGATTGCAGTCCTGGGAGATGCTGCGCAGTGCTCTGGAAGGTTGGGTAAACCCCAGTGGTCCGGGGCCGTCAATTACCAACCAGCGATTGGCCGTTCGCCAGTCCATCGCCGATGCGCTAGGGCGTGCCTGGCGATACAGCGACCCGATGTCGCCCATGCACTCCAGGAACCTTTTGCTGGAAAACCTCGATCTTACCGGGCTTTCCGATATGCCCGAGCTACCGGCTCACTATGCGCAGATTCATTATCTGACGCTGAACGCCGTTACGGGTGGAGCAGAGGATATAAACCGCCTTCTGGGACGTTTTCCCGCGGTGAACCGGCTGGAAATACTTGGCCGTGGCTTGACTGAAATACCAGAAGGCGTTGCGGGAATGGGGGATCTGGTTCATCTGTCCCTCGAAGGCATGGGGCTGACGATCGATCAGCAATCCATGGATCTGTTCATGCGAGTACGAGCCCTGGACGACCTGGATCTGACCGGTAATGTACTCGGGGAAATCACCGATGTCGGTCGCCTGCATGTGTCGACACTCTGGCTCAACGAAACGGGATTGACCCAGTGGCCCTCCTGGATCGACAGCCTTCCCCTGCATACGCTGGATATCAGCGACAACCAGATTGTGCATCTGCCGGACTACATCCTCGACAACAGTGTGGGGCAGCCATCGCAGATGACCATCCATGCTTATGGCAACCCTATCGATCATGAGGAACTGCGCAGGTTCTGGATCAATGATCGCGGTTACGACATGACCTATCGCCTTGAATACGACTTCCCGGAGGAAATCCGCGATCTGGTGGTGGATACCACCTCCAGTGATGATGAAGCCTCGTCGGATGACGATGTCGATTGGCATACACACAACGCCGGTCATACGCCCCTCGCGCCGCCGGTGCCGGTGGCCGATATCTGGCTGGTCGAAGGACGCACTGAACTGAATTCAAGATTGAACGTTGCCTGGCAAGCGGTGGAAGAGGCGGCGGATGCACCCAACTTGCTGGTATTGCTGCAGCGCCTTCAAGAGGCCCCGGATTTTCAGCGCTTTCACGAAGAACTGGCCAATGACGTGATGAGGGTGCTTGAGGCCGCCGCGGCGAATCCTGAGCTGCGCGCTGAGCTGGAAGTCATGGCCAATGATCGGCTGTTCGGCGCTGATCAGACCTGTGAGGACGGCGCGAGGCTTATTTTCAGCGATATTCAGGTTGCGGTTTATGCCCGGAGGGAGTTGCAAGGCGTGTCCGAGGCGCAGCATACCGAGGTGCTGTTTCGGGTTATGCGTGGCCTGTTTCGCCTGAATGAGGTACAGGCCATTGCCGATCTGGAAATTGCCAGCAGGGAAAGTCGCGGCGTTCACGTTGACCATGCCGAAGTTCGTATGGCGTATCGAATCGGTCTGGCTGGCGATTTGAACTTGCCAGGGCAGCCATTGAGCATGGCCTGGAGCCGACTGGCCTCGGTGGACCGTCAGGCGATTCTCGCGGCACGACGCGTAGTGCTGGAGCGCGAAACAGGTGACGAATTTGTGAAGTACGCACTGGCTGATCGTCGCTGGACCGAGCGTTTGCGCACGGAGCATCAAACTGATTTGGCACGGGTGACGGCGTCTATCAGAGAGCAAATGGATGCCCTTGAGGAGCACCCACCTATCGATATTGCCGAAGATCTACGTCAGCGCGGTGAGGTCAACGCACGTCTGGTCGCTGCCCACGTGACGAACGATCTGGAAGCGTTGGCACGGGAAAATCTTGAGTTTGAACAACTGATAGCCAATCCGCCAATTGATAACGATGAATACGACCGACAGGGCCGAGCCCTGATTGCAAGTTTGAACGCGGCCGAAAGAGCCTTGCTGGAACAGCTAACCAATAACATGCGCCAGCAATGGTTCTGATTCATTGACCCATCTCCGGCAACTTTGCCGGGGATGGATTGGTCTCAGGGTTATCACCCGGTCTTAAGCAGGCGGAGGACCTGTAGGAGTGAGCTTGCTCGCGATAGCGTTACGTCAGACGATATCTATCAACGTACAAACCGCATCGCGAGCAAGCTCACTCCTACAGAGATTAACGTCGTTCCAGATGTTTACAGGGTCCAGGCCAGAGAGGAGTCATGCATGTTCGAATCCGCTGAAATCGGTCACGCCATCGCCAAGGAAACCTATGACGCTGAAGTGCCCGCATTGCGTGAAGCGTTACTGGAGGCGCAATACGACCTTCATGAGCAGGGCAAGCGTCAGATCATCGTGCTGATCAATGGCATTGAAGGCGCGGGCAAGGGCGAGACGGTCAAGCTGTTGAATGAATGGATGGACCCGCGTTTCATCGAAGTGCGCACCTTCGATCAGCAAACCGATGAAGAGCTGGCGCATCCCACCGCCTGGCGCTATTGGCGGCAATTGCCAGCCAAAGGCCGTATGGGCGTTTTCTTCGGCAACTGGTACAGCCAGATGCTCCAGGGGCGGGTTCATGGGTTGTTCAAGGATGCGGTGCTGGATCAGGCCATTAACGGTTCCGAGCGTCTTGAAAAAATGCTCACCGATGAAGGCGCGCTGATTTTCAAATTCTGGTTTCATTTGTCGAAGAAACAGATGAAATCGCGCCTCAAGCAGCTCAAGGATGACCCACTGCATAGCTGGCGCATCAGCCCGCTGGACTGGCAACAATCAAAAACCTACGACAAGTTCGTTCGATACGGCGAGCGCGTTTTGCGGCGTACCAGCCGGGAGTATGCGCCGTGGCATGTCATTGAAGGCGTTGATCCGTATTACCGCAGCCTGACTGTGGGCAGATTGTTGCTTGAGGGTATGCAGGCGGCGCTGAACGCTCCCGAGCCCAACGCTCAGCCGTTGAGCGTTGGACCACTGGCGCATAACCACGACGACGTGACCCTGCTAGGTAGCCTCGACATGAGTTTGAGCCTGGAGAAGGACGATTACGAAGAGCAGTTGATTACCGAGCAGGCGCGTCTTTCGGGCAATATTCGTGACAAGCGCATGCGTAAGCATGCCTTGGTTGCTGTGTTCGAAGGCAATGACGCGGCGGGAAAGGGCGGTGCTATCCGGCGTGTCGCTGCGGCACTCGATCCACGCCAATACAACATCGTACCGATTGCGGCACCCAGTGAAGACGAGCGCGCCCAGCCTTATCTCTGGCGCTTCTGGCGGCAGATTCCGGCGCGGGGCAAATTCACTGTTTTTGATCGTTCCTGGTACGGTCGGGTGTTGGTGGAGCGTGTGGAAGGTTTCTGCAGCGAGGCCGACTGGTTACGGGCCTATGGCGAGATCAATGACTTCGAAGAGCAATTGACCGATGCCGGGATTGTGGTGGTCAAGTTCTGGCTCGCCATCGACGACAAAACCCAACTGGAGCGATTCAAGGCCCGGGAAAAGATCCCTTTTAAACGGCACAAGATCACCGACGAAGACTGGCGCAACCGCGAAAAGTGGCCGCAGTACCGTGAGGCGGTGGGGGACATGGTGGACCGCACCAGCACTGAAATCGCGCCGTGGACACTGGTTGAAGCCAATGACAAACGCTGGGCGCGAGTGAAGGTGTTGCGCACGCTGAATGAGGCACTGGAAGCGGCGTTTGCCCGAGACAAGAAGAAATAGGACGCGCCGGGCTATCTGTGGGAGCCGAGCCAGCTCAGCTCCCACATAGACCGCGCTATTCCGTAGGACCGGCCGGGCGGCGTTCCGCTTTAGCCGGGAGGGCGTCGGGACATTCACTACATATTCTTCGTCAGAAATACCGCTCTCCCGGCTAAAGCCGGTCCTACGGGATTGCAAGCAAACATAGAAGCTTCCACAGATGGTGCAAAGGGAGTTGGACCAGCTTTAGCCGGGATGAGGCCAGAAAGGTCGCTGATAATGGGTCGCCAGCAATACCGCTTTCCCTGCTGAAGCCGGCCTCACATCATCTAAAACCTGTCACCCCTTGCAGGCTCCGAAAGAGGCCTGCGTTGCCACAGTTACCCTTGAAGAATCTGTGATTCATTACTCCGGTTACGGGCCACTTCAACTGCGGGCAGGTAACTGCTTTCGACGACATCTTTGTGCTGCCTGTCGGGGATGCTCTGAATCAAATCGGCCAACGGCATGGTCTGCCCTTGAAAGCTGGCTACCGCCAATACGACAGCACCGTAGAGCGGGGTCAAATCGCGCATGAATACTTCTCCCTAAGTAAGTCTGTTCTTGTTTGCCAAAAAACTGACGATCTATGCGTTTAAAACCGTATCAGGTTTGTAACATCACAGCTAAGAACAACTTTGGGAGTCGCCAAGACGTTTTTCTCATAACGCTTATACCGAAAAAAAACGCATGAGATCTGTCGGGTATCAAAGGGTTGGCTGGGCGTGAATCAAGGCTTGTGCAGTGTCTTCTGCCGCAGGATATAAACCGTGACCAAAACCGCACAGGTCAACATAAATACCCTTGCCCAAATGTTGGGCACGAGATAGCAGGAAAACCCGATGCTGATCCACATCGAGACAATCGCGTAGACCTTGCCCTTGAGCGGAATACCGTTGCCTTCCAGATAGCCACGAATCCACGGGCCCAGTCGTTTGTGATTGACCAGCCAGTTATAAAAGCGTGGAGAGCTGCGAGCAAAGCAGGCGGCGGCAAGCAGTAGAAAAGGCGTGGTGGGCATAATCGGCAGGAAAATCCCGATCACCCCCAACGTCACGCTTATCCAGCCAACGCCAAGAAAGGTATACCGCACGAACCGATTAGGGCTCGTGCGTGGTGAGGCTTGCGCCATAGGCGCAGACTCAGTGGTGGCGGGGCTTGAGGATTGCCGGTTTCTCGTCCGGTGCCTGGCACAGCAGGTACAGCGCTGTCAGAGCTTCCGGGATCTGCACGATCATGTCGTCCATCAGATTGGCATCTGCGGCGATATCGGAGAACTCAGGCTGCTCATCGAACAGACCCGAACCGACCATGATCGGCAACAGCATTTCGCTGACTTCTTCCTCGGCGGTTTCGAACCAGGCGCTTTCGCGCAGGAACACGCCTTCCATGAAACCGATGCACCAGCCGCGCAGATCGGAATCGTCCGGCTCGTCGCCCAGATCCAGGTCGCATGGCAGTTCGAATTCTTCGTCTGAAGCCAGTTGGCGAGCGATGTGCGCCTGCAACTGGATCAGCGTACCTTCGATCTCTTCGCGCTGGGCGTCATCGGCGTAATGGGGTGGCTCGGAGAACAGCGCATCGATCCACTCACGCTCAGGCACGCTTTCAGCACAGATCGAAAGGGCGGTCAGGTAGCCATGAGCGGCCACGTAGTCCAGTGCCTCGTCATGCAGTTCATCTGCATCGAGGAAGACTTGGAGGCGGTTTAGTTGCTCAGCGAAGGACATTGACAGGCTACCTTGAAAATAAACGATGCTGAATTCTAGGCCCTGAGCGTCCCGGGCGCCAGCGCGGAGGCAGACGCATTACGCTATAGCTTAATTTCGACCGCTTATATCCATGCCACCCCTTGCCTGTGGCACGTCGGGTATACTGCCGCGCTTTAGCAGTGCAGCAGGACATTCTGGGGTTTTTATGCTCGAACAGGCGCAACGCGTACTTAAAGACATCTTCGGTTATGACAGCTTCCGTGGTCGCCAGGGTGCCATTATTGAACGCGTGGCCAGCGGCGGTGATGCGCTGGTATTGATGCCCACTGGCGGTGGCAAGTCGCTGTGCTTTCAGGTGCCCGGCCTGTTGCGTGACGGCCTGGCGGTAGTGGTGTCACCGTTGATCGCCCTGATGGACGATCAGGTCGCGACCCTGGAAGAGCTGGGCGTTTCGGCGGCGGCGCTGAACTCGACCTTGAGCGCGGACCAGCAGCGCGAACTGGCCAACCGGATTCGTCTGGGCGAAATCAAGATGCTGTATCTGGCCCCGGAACGTCTGGTCCAGCCGCGCATGTTGGCCTTTTTGCAGAATCTGCAGATTGCCCTGTTCGCCATCGATGAAGCTCACTGTGTATCCCAGTGGGGCCATGACTTCCGCCCTGAATACCTGCAGCTGGGCCAACTGGCCGAACTGTTCCCCGATGTGCCGCGTATTGCCCTGACCGCTACGGCAGACAAGCGTACCCGTGAGGAAATCGTTACCCGGCTGCATTTGCAGAACGCCGAACGTTTCCTGTCCAGCTTTGACCGGCCGAATATTTTTTATCGCATCGTGCCCAAGGAGTCGCCGCGCAAGCAGCTGTTGGCTTTTTTGTCCGAGCGTCGCAGCGATGCCGGTATCGTCTATTGCCTGTCGCGCAAAAAAGTCGACGAAGTCGCCGCGTTTCTGTGTGAAAACGGTTATCCGGCGCTGCCTTATCATGCCGGTTTGCCTTCAGAAACCCGAGCCGCCAACCAGAAGCGCTTCCTCAATGAGGAAGGCCTGATCATGGTTGCGACCATCGCGTTCGGCATGGGCATCGACAAGCCCAACGTGCGGTTTGTTGCGCACATGGACTTGCCCAAGTCGCTTGAGGCGTATTACCAGGAAACCGGTCGGGCGGGGCGTGATGGTCTGCCTGCCGATGCATGGATGGCCTACGGCCTGCAAGACGTGCTGATGCTCAAGCAGATGCTGCAGAACTCCGAGGGCGACGAACGGCATAAGCGTCTGGAGCATCACAAGCTGGATGCCATGCTGGCGCTGTGCGAAGAGACGCGCTGCCGTCGTCAGACGCTGTTGGCCTATTTCGACGAAGACATGCCTCAGCCCTGCGGTCATTGCGACAACTGTGTTGATGGCGTTCAGACCTGGGATGCCACCGAGCCTGCGCGTCAGGCGCTATCCGCGATCTATCGCACCGGCCAGCGTTATGGTGTGGGTCATCTGGTCGATGTATTGCTGGGTAAATCCACTGAGAAGGTACAAAGCTTCGGCCATCAACACCTCTCGGTATTTGGCGTTGGCAAGGCGCGCGCCGAGGGTGAGTGGCGTTCGTTGTTCCGCCAGCTGGTTGCCCGTGGGCTGGCTGATATCGATCTGGAAGGCTACGGCGGCCTGCGTCTGAGCGACACCTGTCGCCCACTGTTGCGGGGCGAAGTGACGCTGGAGTTGCGTCGCGATCTGAAGCCGCAGACCACCGCAAAAAGCAGCTCCGGCAGCCCGGCTAGTCAACTGGTGCGAGGCGAAGAGCGCGAACAGTGGGAAGCGTTGCGTGCCTTGCGTCGCAAGCTGGCCGAAGAGCACGGCGTGCCGCCTTACGTTATTTTCCCGGATTCGACGTTGCTGGAAATGCTGCGCAGCAAACCGGAAACCATGTCCGACATGGCCCAGGTCAGCGGCGTCGGCGCACGCAAACTGGAGCGTTACGGCGAGGCCTTCCTTGAAGTGCTGGGCGGTGCTGCCGAAGCGCCGAAAGTCGTGGCTGATGTGCGCCACGAACTCATCAGTCTGGCCCGCGCCGGTATGACCCCTGCACAGATTGCCGGACAGTTGCAGTGCACCGAGAAGAACGTCTACAGCATGTTGGCTGAAGCCATCGGCAAGCAGCAGCTTTCGCTGGAGCAGGCACTGGATTTGCCGGAAGATCTGCTTGGCGAAATTCAGGATGCATTTCTCGACGGCGAGGGCGAGTTACCTCCCGTGGCCGCCATCGCCGAACAGTTCACCGGGCGCGTGCCTGAGGGTGTTCTGTATTGTGTACGCGCTGCGCTGCAGGCTGAGTTCGAGGTTTGATTCCTGGCGAGGATGCCGCCGTGCGCCAGATGCAGGAAATTCTGTAGGACCGGCTTTAGCCGGGAGCCGATCTGTGCACACGCCACATCTGTGTTGTCAGGTCTTCAATCCTCCCTGCTAAAGCCGGTCCTACAGATCTGGACGATCCCGGCCCAATTCATCTACTTACAACCCCTCACTTGCCTCAATCCTGACGCCATGGTTAGCTGACTAATAATTAGTATCGACCACGAGTTTTCTATGCCAATGACAGATGAACATCGCTTCGGTATGCAACTGGCTCATATGTCCCGAGGCTGGCGTGCTGAGCTGGATCGACGCCTTGCCGATCTTGGGCTGTCTCAGGCGCGCTGGTTGGTGCTGCTGCATCTTGCCCGTTTTCAGGAGCCGCCAACGCAGCGCGAACTGGCGCAGAGTGTGGGTGTTGAAGGTCCGACACTCGCACGTTTGCTCGACAGCCTTGAAGCGCAGAGTCTGGTTCAGCGCCATGCGGTAGCTGAAGATCGCCGGGCAAAGAAAATCGTCCTGTGCGATACCGCTTGGCCTTTGATCCAGAAGATCGAAGCCATCGCCACAGCATTGCGGGTCGAGCTGTTTGCGGGTATCGATGAAGAGGAGCTGCGGGTTTGCATGCGCGTTCATACGCGTATCCTCGCGAACCTCGAAAGATCCTGAGGCACACACGCTGCTTCTCGCTCATACTTGCAGCCAAGACATTGAAGTCCACGCCATATATTGAATATGCAATGAAGCCTTTTCAGGTTTCGATAAGGGTTCGTATGCGCAACAGCTCTCAGGCGGCTACACGATCAGGTTTTGCCAGGACCGCTTTACGTCGCGGCTTCATAGTCGCGGCTTTATCTTCGGCATCGATGTTGTACTCGACGTTGGCATCCGCATTGGGCATGGGCGATATCACCCTGCACTCGGCCCTCAATCAGCCGCTGAATGCTGAAATCGAATTGGTGGAAACCGCAGGCCTGAGTGCCGATGACATCGTCGCAAGACTGGCCTCGCCGGAAGAATTCGCCCGGGCGGGTGTCGATCGGGTGTTCTTCTTCAATGATTTTCGCTTCACGCCGGTCATCCGCGGTAATCGTGGCGTGATTCGCGTGGTATCAAGCAAACCGGTCACCGAGCCTTACTTGCAGTTCCTGGTACAAGTCATTCGGCCAGGCGGCGACATGCTGCATGAATACACGTTGCTGCTGGACCCGGCGACGTCTGAGCAGGGACGTGCTGCGGTGGCGGGAAGGCCCCGGGCGTCCGCGACACCAGGCGCCGAGCAGTCACGAATGCCGGTTGCACCACCCGTGGCACTGGAAGGGAAGCGCTACTCGGTGGTGGGCGGAGATACGCTCAACTCCATCGCACGACGCATGCAGGGATCGGGCGGCAGTGCTTCGGCAGGACGACTTGCTGACGGTATCAAGGCGCTCAATCCTCAGGCCTTTCCTAACGGCGACAGCACGGCGCTGAAGGTCGGACAGAGTTTGTTGCTGCCTGATGCAGCAGTTTTGCCCAACAGTAATCCTGCGCCCGCATCAACAGCAGCAGCTCCGCAACCAACGGCGCAGGCCCAGCGTGGCGCTGAGCAGCTCGCCGTTTCAGCCATCGAAAATCAGCTGCTGACCAAGACCGTGGATGACCTGCGCGTTCAATTGGAGGGCATGCAGGCGTCCATTGATAGCAAGGACAAGCAGATAGTCAGCTTGCAGACCGAGTTGGCGGAGAGTCGTGGCACCACGGCACAGCCTGCTCCGGCAGTACCCGCACCGGTCGATACGCCTGCCGCAGTGCCGGCTGCCGGTCCACAGCCGCAGGAGGATTCTTTGCTGACCTCGCCGCTGCTGTTGGGTGCTCTGGCGATTCTGCTCTTGCTGCTCGTGCTTGCGTGGTCGGTGCAACGTAACCGGCGCAAGCAATCCATTCCCAAGCCAGCCGTCGTAGACCCAACCTTGAGTAACCCGGCCCGTGAGCCGGCTGTCCCGACTTACGACACGGCAGCCGCAGCCGTCAGAGTGACGACGCCCGTTGCCACGGCTCCGGCGCCTGCCCGCCCGGCCCCGGCCCGTGCGGCCGCAGGCAGTACCGATGCGCTGGATGGCGTCAGTATCTACATTGCTTATGGTCGATTCGCCGAGGCCATGGGGATTTTGCGCGATGCGTTGGCCAAGCAGCCCGAGCGTACGGATATTCGTGTGCGTATTCTCGAGTTGTTGGCAGAGCAGGGTGACTCAGCAGGTTTTGCTCAGGAAGAACTGCTTGCTCTCGAGAATGGCGTGGAGGCCGAGCAGGTTCAGCAAATTCGCTCGCGTTATCCACAGCTCAAGCCTGCCGAGGAGGCTTCCAGTGTCACTCCGGCGGTACTTGCCGCAGCGCCCGTAGCTGCAGCAGTTGTTGCGGCCGAAGTTGCTAAAGCAGTTGCGAACGAAGAGCCCGCCCAGCTTGATGAAAATGCCGCCGCAGCGGTCCATCCTGAACCTGCGTTCGATGATTTTCAGTTGAACCTGGATGACTTGTCGATGGATGCCGACTGGGATTTGGTGGATCCATTCGACAAGCCGGTGGCTGTGCGAGCTGAAGCACCGACAGAGGAGGTTACGGTTCACGAGCCCGAATTCTCGTCGAATCTCACCGAGCTGCCCGGCGTGGAGGAAATTCCGGATGATCGTTTCCTCAGTGATTTCCCTGAAGAAGAGGGGATCATCGAGTCAAACAGTGACGCTCTCGACGACTCATTCCTGGATGGCTTCATGGATGAGTCGGGCGAGTTCGACCTGCTTGATCTTGAAGAGGTCCCGCTGAGCAAGGTCAATCAGGCTCAAGTGCTGATCGATGAAGGCGATATCGAGGGCGCTCGCGAGCTGCTGCAGCAAGTGATTGATGAGTCTGATGACGAACACCAACAGACGGCTCGTGATCTCCTGGCCGGTTTGTAGGCGCCGTCCCAGTGTTAATGGCTCCAGGCTGTCGAGAAGCAGACAGTGATGCTGTTGGAGCGAGGCTTGCCCGCGAACCGGGCGACTCGGTAAGTCAGACACACCGCATTATCGTTCTTCGCGGGCAAGCCTCGCTCCAACAGAACCGCTGTTAGTTCAATTTGTAGTTAGTCCCTGAGATTCTTTCCATGTCTACCGTGAAACCTGAAATCGTCATCACCTACTGCACGCAATGCCAGTGGCTATTGCGCGCAGCATGGCTGGCTCAGGAGTTGCTCAGTACCTTTTCCGATGACCTGGGCAAGGTCTCACTGCAACCCGGGACTGGCGGTGTATTCATCATCACCTGTGACGGCGTGCAGTTATGGGAGCGAAAGGCCGATGGTGGATTCCCCGAGGCAAAGGTACTCAAGCAGCGGGTTCGTGATCAGATTGATCCTCAGCGTAACCTGGGGCACAACGACAAGACCACGCAGGGTCAGTGAGTCGTGGCTGCCTGAGGTTTTGTTTTACTGCTCATCAAGCCTGAAACCACAATGGCGATGATGATCAGTGCACCGCCCAGCAGCATGCTCAGGGTGGGAACTTCGGCAAATAGCAGCCAGGCGAAGGTGATGCCGTAAACCGGCTCCATCGCAAAAACCACCGCTGCAGTCCGCGCCTTGATCACTCCCAGACTGGCCACGAAAAGGCTGTGAGCCAGGCCGGTGCAGAACACGCCCAGTAGACCTATCCACAGCCAGTCCAGCGCAGGAACACTGCCCAGTTCAGGCGCGGCCATCGGCAGCAGGCAAGCTGCAACGATCAGATTCTGATACAGCGCAGCCTGCACCGGCGGGACGTTTTTCGAGCTGACGCGATTGACCAGCGAAAGCAACGAAAAAGTCAGTCCGGAAAAAACTGCCCATAACAGACCGCTGGTGGCCTCGCTGGCCAGATTGAATTCGGGTGTAACCAACACCAGTCCAACACTGACCAGCATCACCAGAATGATTTCATTGCTACGGATGCGTTCACGGAACAGCAGCCCTTCGAGTATCACCGTGAAGGCCGGGAAGCTGGCAAAGCCCAACGTGGCGACGGCGACGCCGGCAACTTTCACCGCGATGAAAAAACTCACCCAGTGCGCGGCCAACAACACGCCTGCAAGTAACAGGCGCGCCCAATCGGCGCGCTGCAAGGTTTTCCATGCAGTATTGCTGGCAAAGCGGGCGAAGAACGCCAGGGCTATAACGGCGAAGATTCCGCGACCGAAGACAATGACGGAAGGTGATGCGCTGGCCAGTTTGCCGAAGACGCCAGTCAGGCCAAACATCAATGCGCCGATATGCAAGGCGCCCAAGGCGGAGCGGGGAGTCATGCTGATCCTTATTGCACGGTAATGTAGGAGCTGCCGAAGGCTGCGATTGGGGTTCATGAGGACGAACGCATCAATCATCGGGTTGGAACCTGTATCCCGGTAGGAGCCAACTTGTTGGCGAGGCGGTATATCTGACTTTGGAGGTCCATCGTCTCGCCAACAAGTTGACTCCTGCAACCACCCCTCTGTGCCAATCGAAAGCAGTCTACCAGCGCCCGCCCTGAAGCATTCAGTCCAACTATTCCTGTGCATTGTCATGACATTGCCACAACCCGGTCACATTCGATTAACCGGCACCGGGCACTCTCATGCAAACCCAGCAGGAGATGGTTCATGACCAGTGCTCAGCTTGCCAAACCCAGCCGTAAGCAACGCGTTCGCACTTTGTGGATTTCCGATGTGCATTTGGGCACGCGGGATTGCCAGGCGGAACACCTGACCCACTTCCTCAAAGGCTATCAGGCTGACAAGGTCTATCTGGTCGGCGATATCATCGACGGCTGGAAGCTGCGGGGCGGCATGTATTGGCCACAGGCTCACACAAATGTGATCCGCCGCTTGCTGACCATGAGCAAACGCGGCACCGAGGTGATCTATGTCACCGGCAACCACGATGAGTTTTTGCGCCGCTATTCGAAACTGATTCTGGGCAATATCCATCTGGTGGATGAAGCCGAGCATGTCACTGCTGACGGGCGTCGTTTTCTGGTTATCCACGGCGACCAGTTTGACGTAATTACCCGCTATCACCGCTGGCTGGCGTTTCTGGGCGACTCGGCCTATGAATTCACCCTGACACTCAACCGCTGGCTGAACCACTGGCGGGCGAAGTATGGCTACGGTTACTGGTCTTTATCGGCTTATCTAAAGCACAAGGTGAAGACTGCCGTCAGTTTCATCAGTGACTTTGAAGAAGCCATCGCCCATGAGTGCGTCAAGCGCGGCCTGGATGGCGTGGTATGTGGGCATATCCACCATGCCGAGATGCGCAGGGTCGGTGGAGTGGAATACCTGAACTGCGGTGACTGGGTCGAATCCTGTACGGCGTTGATCGAGCATCTGGACGGCACTATTGAGCTGTTTCGGCTCGCGGATGCTCATCTCAAGCACAAGGAACCGCTTGCTGAGGAAGCGCTTGAGGCCAGCGAACCGGTGGTCTAGAACGGTACCTTGCCCGTCAGCATGTCTCGGTACATCACAAAATCGCCCAGCAGACTGTAAAGCGGATGCTTGAACGTGGCAGGGCGGTTTTTCTCGAAGAAGAAATGGCCAACCCAGGCGAAGCCATATCCCGCCAGCGGCACGAGCCAGATCAGGCTCCAACTGCCGCTGCCAATCACAAACGCCAGCAGGAAAATAACCAGACTGGTGCCCACGAAGTGCAGACGACGGCAGGCGCTGTCGCGGTGTTCCTGCAGATAGTAAGGGTAGAAATCGGCGAAGCGGATAAACGACTTGGTGGTTTCCATGGCTGGAGTTCCTGATCGTTGGCGCTATTGGGTTTAATGTCAGCTGGCTTTGCGTCAGTTGACATTAAACGCCATTACGATCAGTGACGCCAGAATGCCGGAATGCACAGCACCAGCACGGTAATGATCTCAAGACGTCCCAGCAGCATGCCTCCTGACAGAATCCACTTCGCCGCGTCTGGCAGGGTGGCGAAGTTACCTGCCGGGCCGATGGTCTCACCCAGGCCAGGACCTACGCCGGACACGGTACTTGCAGCGCCGGTCAGTGCCGTCATCCAGTCGAGCCCCAGCAGCGACAGCAACAGGGCGATGCCGCAGATCGTGATGGTGAAGAAGAACGAGAACGTCAGGATCGAACGGACGATTTCGTCGTCCAGGCGGTGGCCGTTATACGTCTGCTTGAGCACTGCACGCGGGTGGATCAACTGATTGAGGTTGGCCTTGAGCAGAATGTAGGCTACCTGAAAGCGGAATATTTTCACGCCGCCAGCGGTGGAGCCGGAGCAGCCACCGATAAAGCCCAGGTAGAAAAAAAACATCAGCGCGAAGTTGCCCCACAGGCTGTAATCGCCGAGGGCGAAACCGGTGGTGGTTACGACGGATGTCACGTTCAGGGCCACGTGACGGAGTGCGTCGTACCATGGCAGATCAGTGGTCGCCCAGTACCACGCGCCCAGTACAAGCCAGGTAACCAGCAACAAACCCAACAGCCCGCGAACCTGTTCATCACGAAACAGGGCGCCGCGGTTACCCCGCAGGGTTGCCACATACAAGGTGAACGGCAGGCTACCGAGGATCATCACCACAATGGCGACCCAATGCACGGCAGGTTCCGGCCATTTGGCCAGGGAAAGGTCAGAGGTTGAAAACCCGCCGGTCGAGATAGCCGACATGGCGTGGTTGATCGCATCGAACAGGCTCATGCCCGCGGCCCAGAAGGCCAGGCTGCCCAGCGCGGTAATACTGACGTAGGCCAGTACGATAAACTTGGCCACCATGTGCGAGCGGGGCATGACCTTTTCCGAGCGGTCGGAAGATTCGGTCTGGAACAGGCGCATGCCACCGATACGCAGCAGGGGCAGAATGGCTACCGCCATGCCGATAAAGCCGATCCCGCCCAGCCAGTGAAGCATCGAGCGCCAGATGAGGATGCCCGGCGACATGGTGTCCAGGCCGCTGAGCACGGTAGAACCGGTCGCGGTAATGCCGGACATGCTTTCAAAGAACGAGTCTGTGTAACTGATGTGCTGGGTGAGCAGAAACGGCAGGGCGGCGAACACGCAGACGACGATCCAGCTGGATACCGTCAGCAAGTACATGTCTCGCGGACGCAGATGCACGTGTTCCGGTCGTCCCGGAGTAATCAACGCAAGACCGGCCATGAACGTCAGCAGACTGGCCCACAGGAAAGATCGCAGGTCTTCAAAGCGATCGTAGATCACCAGGGTCACCATGGGCACGACCATGGCGATGGCCAGGGTGATCAGGAATATGCCGATAATGAAACCGATGATGCGAAGGGTCGGCAACGCCATGCAGTCACTCTGACTAGTTCGGGGAAAGGCGCCATTCTACCTGCGGCCCACGGCAAGTAAACCGTGGCCTGTACGCCGCAGTGTGTAAGTAATTGCCTCGGCAGTTCGTTATCCGGGTGCACAGGCTCTAGAATGGCCCATCATTTTTCAAGGAGGTAGCCCATGGAGGCGCTCGACGTATTGCTCAATCGTGTCTCGGTCCCGCGATTGATCGACCCGGCCCCGGATGCAGCCCAGCGCGAAATACTGTTCAGTGCCGCCATGCGCGCGCCGGATCACGGCCAGCTGCGGCCATTCCGTTTTATCACCGTGGAAGGCGCAGCCCGTGAGCGTATGGGGGACTTGCTTGCCCAGGCGCTGCAGGCCAGCGGATCGGAAGTGACCCCGCAAGCATTGGACAAGGCACGTCTTGGCCCATTACGCGCGCCGCTGGTGGTGGTTGTCGTTGCCCGCCTGCAGGATCACTACAAGGTGCCGAAGGCTGAGCAACTGATTACTGCGGGCTGTGCGGCCCATAGCGTTTTGCTGGCGTCCTACGCGCTGGGCGTCGGGGCGGTGTGGCGTACCGGCGAGTTGTCGTATTCGCCACTCGTCGCCAAAGGTTTCGGCCTGGCGGATGATGAGGAAGTGATCGCCTTCCTGTATCTGGGCACGCCACAGAACCCGCCACGGGTTGCTGCGAAAGTGGATGTGGTAGATTTTGTGAGTGAGTGGCAGGGCTGAGTGCTTTAAGCAATCGTTAGCGTTTCTGATGATTTTTTTTGCGCGTTCAAATCGCCATCGCGGGCAAGCGCGCTCCTACAGTTAGAACGCGGTTTGTGACTGTAGGAGCGCGCTTGCCCGCGATGGCGTCATTGGGTTTTGGAGAACACGATCTAAACCCCCGAACCCGCTGGCTCCGCTGGCAAATCAATAATCGCCAGAAATCCGCCTTCGGGATGATTACCCAGAATCAATTCCCCGCCATGACGTTGCGCGGCACGACGAGCAATTGCCAGCCCCAGGCCGTGACCCGGTGCGGCCTGGCCGGGGGCTCGGTAAAACGGCTCGCCCAGTTGCGTCAGGTGCTCAGCCGCTACGCCTGGCCCCTGATCGCGCACACTCAATTGCAGCCGGTCGCCGACCCGTTTTGCCTGAATGTCTATCGGCTTGCCGGCCGGATTGAAGCGCAATGCGTTACGCAACAGATTGTCAGTGGCCCGCTCAATCATGTCAGGCCACCCCTGTAGAGACAGATTGGGCTCAACGCTCACGGCGATTTGCTGATCGTCACCGTCCAGATTTGCATCGTTCTTGAGGCGCAGAAGCAACGCGTTGAGATCAATAGGCTCAGCGCTGCTCAGTTGCGCATCAAGGCGTGCCAGAGCGAGGATTTCGCTGATCAGCGCTTCCAGACGATCACATTCGCGGCTGAGGCGTGGCCAGAGCTTTTCCCGTTCGGCCGGTTCCGCCCGTTCTGCCAGCGCCAGTGCGATACGCAAACGGGCCAGTGGCGAGCGCAATTCATGGGACACATCGCGCAGCAGCTGGCGCTGACTGCCGATCAGACTCTGCAGCCGCGCGCCCATGCGATTGAAGTCAGTGGCCAGCACGCCGAATTCATCCCGGCGATTCGCCAGTTGCGCGAGGCTGTTTTGTTGATAAGTGGTTTGCCCAAGATCATGCACCGCGCCGCGCAAACGGCTGAGGGGGCGAGTGATGGACAAGGTCACCAGCAGGCTGAACAAGGTCAGCACCACCAGGGCAATACCCAGCGCGCTGAGCGGCCACATCAGGCTGTCGCGGTGCCACGCATCCAGCTCCGGGTGAGGGATGCGATAGATGAACAGGTAGGTTTCGCCGGTTTTTTCGCTGGTGTATTCCGTCGTCAGGCGACGCCACGGAAGCGGTCCTGGATTATCGCCCTGACGGGCTTCAAGTGCCGCAGCACGAGGTGAGAGAGTACCCCGCACCACCGGATCGCCACTGTCGTTGAGGACCTGAACATCTATGTGTTTTTTGCGTTTGAGGCTTTGCAGGTAGTCCTGTGCGGCATCCGCACCCTGGTTTTCATACTGCTCGGTCCATGTCTGCGGCAGATGACTCAGCAGCGGGTGACGGCTGAGGATCCACGCGTCTTGATTAAGCATGTGGCCGAGCAGGATCGACAGCCCTGCAACCAGGGCAATGGCCAGCCAGAAGCTAGCCAGAATTCGCCAGAACAATGAACGCACGGGACAACCTCAAATAGGAAAACCCGGCACGCTTGGGGAGTGCCGGGTTCAGGTGTATCAGTAGCTTACTGGGCTTACTGGGCTTTTTGCGCTTTTTGCGCCTTCCACGCTTCGAATTCAGCGCGTTCGGCCATTTTTGCTGCGCGCTCTTTCTGC
Source organism: Pseudomonas sp. ICMP 561 (assembly GCF_002699985.1). Taxonomy (GTDB): domain Bacteria; phylum Pseudomonadota; class Gammaproteobacteria; order Pseudomonadales; family Pseudomonadaceae; genus Aquipseudomonas; species Aquipseudomonas quasicaspiana. The sequence goes on from NZ_LKBT01000023.1 coordinate 94,561, forward strand.
ATTTCGTCGAATTCCTTCTGCTGGTCAGGCTTGAGCAGCGCACGGATATCGCTATCGGTTTTGGTGCGCTTGGCGTCCAGTTCGTCTTTCATGGCTTTCTGGTCAGCGGGCGACAGCTTGGCCAGATACTTTTCAGTGATGTCCTTGCGGTCGTGCATTCGCTCGCCCATCAGTTTGCCAATCTGTTGGCGCTGTTCGGGGGTCAGGTCCAGCTTGCCGAAGGGGCCGCGATCATGGTGCATGCCAGCACGTGGACCGTCAGGGCCTGGACCGAAACCAGGGCCATCGCCAGGTGCAGCCATTGCAACGGTAGGCAGGGCAGCAGCGAACATCAAAGCGATCAGAGTCTTGCGCATGGTGTATCTCCTTGTCTCGAATCCGGCTCGTTGCCGGTTGAGGCCAGTTTAGGGAGATCAAGGTCAAGAGCGGTCAGGCTACTGTAAAGCCTTGGTAAAGAGGGAGGGGAGCAGTTATCAGTTTCAAGCTACAAGCTTCAAGAGGTACAGCTCATGTGCTCCATGCTCTTCTTGCAGCTTGCAGCTTGCAGCTTGGTCGTCAGACCGCGTAGTAATAACCCCGGCTACGCAACGCCACTATTCGCGGACGGCCGTCAGGATGCGGGCCGATTTTCTTGCGCAGGTTACTCACGTGCATGTCCAGGCTACGGTCATAAAGGGTCAGTTTGCGCCCCAGCGCCAGTTGCGCCAGTTCCTGCTTGTCCAGTGGTTCACCCGGTTGGCGCAGCAACGCTTCGAGCAAACGGCTTTCCGACATGGTAAGGACCAGTTCCTGATCGTTGATGATCGCCACACCGCGCACGGGGCTGAAACTCAGGTCGCCGAGTTCAAGCTGGGTCGACACGGCCGTCGGATGGCTGCGACGCAGCACGGCGCGCAGGCGAGCGGTCAGTTCGCGAGGGTCGCAGGGTTTGGCCAGGTAATCATCCGCGCCCAGTTCCAGGCCCAGAATCCGATCCAGCGGCTCACCACGGGCCGAGAGCATCAATACCGGCAGATCAGGGTGATCGTTGCGCAATTGCTTGAGTAATTCCAGGCCGCTGCCGTCCGGAAGCATGACGTCCAGAACCACCGCCGCTGGCGCGGATTCGGCGAGGGCGCGACGGGCACTTTGGCCGTCATGGCAGGCACGAACCAGAAAACCTTCCTGGCTCAACCAGCTACTCAGAAGCTCACACAGCTCCTGATCATCATCAATAAGTAACAGCTCGCTCATGTCTCACTCAATTTAGCCACTGTCGACGCTGCTTACGTCCACCGCGGGCAAAGATACCGCACAGGAGGGCTATCAGCGCAACACCCCCTCCGGTGACGAACCATTGTTGCTGTTCACTCAGGATACGTTGCGGTTCAGCCGATTGTGCTTCTTTGAGCTGCAACTTGAGCCTTTGGTTCTCTTGACGCAGACGAGTGAGCTGGGCGCTCTCGCGGGCGGCGTCGGCGTTCTGTACCTGTTTGAGAAGATCTTCGCGCTGGCGCTCACTTTCCTTGAGACGCTGTTGGAGATCACTGATCTGAGCAGCAGTGGTCGGCAGCGGCAACGCATAGGAGTTACCCGAACCACTTGTTTCCTCGGCCTGGGCCGCCGTGGCACCCATTACCAATACAGCAATCAGCAGACATGCCCGCATCTGAACTCCTGTTTCCGCGTCCGTGTTTTCGACGACCGCATTTCTGGGCGGCAGTATTTTTATAGAACATTCAGCAGGTTGTCGGCAGGGCGTTGAGAATGATTAGCGTCAGAGGGGGAGAATCTGTAATCGCTGCCCTGGGCTGGCAGCGATTACGACACGATGCAGGCGGGAATGCTTAAGGCAGCACTTTCTTGAAAGGCTTCACGACGACATTGGCGTACACGCCAGCTATTACGAAAGGATCCGCCTCGGCCCAGCTTTTTGCCGCGCTCAGGGATTCGAACTCGGCAACGATCAGGCTACCGGAGAAGCCTGCTGCGCCAGGGTCGTTGCTGTCCACCGCCGGGTTGGGGCCTGCCAGAATCAGACGGCCTTCATCTTTGAGCGCATTGAGGCGATCCAGATGGGCAGGACGTACGCTCAGGCGTTTTTCCAGGGAGTTTTCGACGTCTGTGGCAATGATTGCGTAGAGCATGTCAGTCCTCGGTTTTTGTCGTTGGCGGCGGGGAGGCCGGGTCTTGCATGTGTTTGGCAAGGTACAGGCCCTGAGCGATCAGGAACACCAGGGTCATGCCCAGGCTGCCGAATACTTTGAAGTCCACCCAGAATTCCTGATAAGTGAACGCCACATAAAGGTTGGCCGCACCGCAGAACAGGAAGAAGATGATCCAGGCGATGTTCAGTCTGGTCCAGATTGGCTTCGGCAGACTCAGCGCGTGACCCATGATGCGCTGGATCAACGGGCGGTCGCCGATGAAGTGGCTACCGGCAAATGCCAGCGCGAACAGCCAGTTCACCACCGGGGCTTTCCATTTGAGAAAAGTCTCGCTGTGGAAGGCCAGGGTCAGGCTACCGAACACCAGACAGGCAACCAGTGTCAGCCACTGGCTTTTTTCCAGCTTGCCCTGTTTGAAAAACAGAATGCCGTAGACCACCACCGAACTGATGATCAACATGGCGGTCGCACTGAAAATACCGCCCAGCGTGTAAGTGTTGCCGAGGATTTCGACAGCACGAGGCTCTATTTTGTAGACGATGAAAAACAGCAGCAGCGGGATGAAGTCGATGAATTGTTTCACAATGGCAGCCAGAAGCAGGATGTGACGGCATAATAACAAACATCAATGACAGCGAAAGCGCTACCTATGAATGTTGACTTGCACTGCCACAGCACCGCCTCCGATGGCGCACTTGCGCCTACGGCTCTGGTTGCCCGTGCTTACGAGAATGGCGTGCGCGTCCTTTCCCTGACGGATCACGACACCCTCGAAGGCCTGGAAGAAGCCCGTACTGCGGCGCTTTCACTGGGTATGCAACTGGTAAACGGGGTTGAGCTTTCCTGCACCTGGGGCGGTGCGACCATCCATATTCTGGGCTACGGCTTTGCGATGGATGCACCGGCTCTGGTGGCGGCTATTGCTCGTTTGCATGACGGCCGCTGGTTGCGGGCCGAAGAAATCAGTCGCAAATTGGCGATCAAAGGTATGCCCGGGGCGCTGGAAGGTGCTCGGGCCATCCAGCAGGAGCTCGGCGACAGCGGCAATGCACCGGCTCGTCCGCACTTCGCGGACTTCATGGTGCGCGCCGGTTTCGTCAAGGACCGCGCCGAGGCTTTTCGTAAATGGCTGGGAGCGGGCAAACTGGGCGATGTGAAACAACATTGGCCTACGCTGGAAGAAACCGTCGGCACCTTGCGGGAATCCGGGGCCTGGGTCAGTCTTGCGCACCCCGTGCATTATGATTTCACCCGTAGTAAGCGTCGTAAGCTGGTCGCCGCGTTTATTGAAGCGGGCGGTCATGCGATTGAAGTAGTCAATGGCCTGCAACCTGCCGAACAGGTTGGAACCCTGGCCATTCTGGCGCGTGAATTTGGCCTGCTGGTGTCTGCCGGCAGTGACTTCCATGCTCCTGGTGGCTGGTCCGAGATAGGCACCTATCGTCCTGTGCCCGAAGACCTGCCGCCCCTTTGGTCCCGGTTCAAACATGATCAGTCTACTGCTGCCTTCTGAACAGGAAGATACCGTGAGTCAATTTTTCCAGGTCCACCCGGAGAACCCGCAAGCGCGCCTGATCAAACAGGCCGTGGAAATTATCAAAGCGGGCGGTTTGGTGATCTATCCCACTGATTCGTCATACGCATTGGGCTGCCAGCTCGGCGATAAAAGCGCCATCGAGCGCATTCGCCGTCTTCGGCAACTGGACGACAAGCACAACTTCACGTTGATGTGCTGTGATCTGTCCCAGCTGGGGCTGTTCGCGAAAGTCGATACCGGTGCCTTTCGGGCGCTCAAGGCCCATACGCCGGGCCCGTACACGTTCATCCTCAACGCCACCCGCGAAGTGCCGAGGCTGATTCTGCACCCGAAGCGCCGGACCATCGGCCTGCGGGTACCGAAGCACCCCATCGCTCAGGCGTTGCTGGAAGAGCTGGGCGAGCCGCTGATGAGTGTCAGCCTGATCCTGCCGGGGGAAAGCGTGCCGATGAGCGATCCTTATGAAATGCGCCAGACCCTTGAGCGTCAGGTCGATCTGATCATCGATGGCGGCATGGGCGGTATTTCTGCCTCGACAGTGATCAATCTGACCGGTGACGAGCCTGAAGTGGTCCGTGTCGGTTGCGGCGACCCTTCACCTTTCGGTGTCGAGGTTTAATGACCAGCGTAGAAGCCGTCGACAGTCAGGCCGACGCTCAGCAGGAACTGCCGTTCGCCATGGTCTACGGCCAGGCGGTCACGCAGATGCCGATGGATCTGTACATTCCGCCGGATGCGCTGGAAGTCTTTCTGGAGGCGTTCGAAGGGCCGCTGGACTTGCTGCTGTACCTGATCCGCAAGCAAAACATCGACATCCTTGATATCCCGGTGGCCGAAATCACCAAGCAGTACATGGGCTACGTCGAGCTGATGAAGACGGTGCGCCTGGAACTGGCTGCCGAATATCTGGTGATGGCCGCCATGCTGGCCGAGATCAAGTCGCGCATGCTGCTGCCGCGTTCTGCCGAGGCCGAGCAGGAGGAAGACGATCCGCGCGCCGAGCTGATCCGTCGTCTGCAAGAGTACGAGCGTTTCAAGGTGGCCGCCGAAGGTATCGACCAGTTGAACCGTGTCGGTCGTGACGTCGTCGTGCCCAAACTTGATGCGCCTGAAGCGCGGGCCCGCAAGCTGTTGCCGGAAGTCAGCCTCGAAGAGTTATTGATGTCCATGGCTGAGGTTTTGCGCCGTGGCGACATGTTTGAAAGCCACCAGGTCAGCCGCGAAGCCCTGTCCACCCGTGAGCGCATGAGTGATGTGCTGGAACGACTCAAAGGTGGCGGCTTTGTGCCGTTTGCCGAGCTGTTTACTGCCGAAGAGGGGCGCCTGGGTGTCGTCGTGACTTTTATGGCCGTTCTGGAACTGGTCAAGGAGTCACTGGTGGAGTTGGTACAGAACGAACCGTTTGCAGTCATCCATGTGCGGGCGCGAGCCGAATAAGAGCTGATCAATGAATCTCAACGAACCCCGCGAGCTGGCTCCGCTGCTCGAAGCTTTTCTGTTGGCCTCGGGTAAGCCGCAATCGCTGGAGCGTCTCTACGAGTTGTTCGAAGAGGGCGAGCGCCCTGAGCCGCCGGTGTTCAAGAAAGCCCTGCAATTGCTGGGCAAATCCTGCGAGGGCAGGGCTTTCGAGCTCAAGGAAGTGGCTTCCGGTTATCGCCTGCAGATTCGCGAAAAGTTTTCCCCTTGGGTCGGTCGTCTCTGGGAAGAGCGTCCGCAGCGCTATTCCCGGGCCATGCTGGAAACCATGGCGTTGATTGCCTACCGCCAGCCGATCACTCGGGGGGAAATCGAGGATGTGCGCGGCGTGGCAGTCAACAGCCATATTGTGAAGACTCTGCTGGAGCGCGAGTGGATCAGGGTGGTCGGTTATCGCGAAGTCCCGGGCAAGCCTGCGATGTTTGCCACCACCAAGGCGTTTCTTGATCACTTCAACCTGAAAAATCTCGACGACCTGCCGCCGCTGGCTGATCTGCGTGAGCTGGAGCCGGACCCGGTTCTGGATTTTGAAGACGCTCCGGTGCCCGCGCATCTGCAAGCTCTTGCGGACGCCAGCGCCGATCCTGACGCCGAGCCCGAGCCGCCGAGGGACGAAACCAGCTTCCGCAGCTTATTGGTCGAACTCGACTCGATGGAGCAGGGTCTGAAGATCGACTTTGATGATTTGCTGCCGGATGAAAAGACCGAGGACGCTACCGATCCCGATTGAAAGCAGATCTGTTGGAGCGAGGCTTGCCCGCGAATCGATCGCCTCGGTCTAACCGGTAAACCGCATTATCGTTTTTCGCGGGCAAGCCTCGCTCCAACAGGGCACGACTCATGAGCGACACCAAGAAACCCTGCATCAGCCTTTGTAAATTCGACGCCGATATCTGCATCGGCTGTGGCCGCAGCAAGAAAGAAATCAAGGCCTGGAAGAAGATGGACAAGGACGAGCGCCGTGACGTGCTGAAAGAAGCTGCCGTTCGCATGAAGGCTTTTAAAGGTGCCGGTCGGCGGAAAAAGAAGTAAGGCGCAAATTTTCGTCTAGCGTCTAATGCGCAAAGCGTTATGTGAGCGTATCATTCGCGACCTTTTGGCGATTCTGCTCGTGATGAGTTTAGCGCCAGAAGTTTTTCAGTATTACGCCTCGTGGCTATCCACAGCCCAGGCAACAGGTTGCGCCGGTCCTCGGCGTCCCCTGAATCGACACACCGGGAGGTGCCCAGATGAGTGAACAAGACAAGCAGGACAGCCAGGAAATCGGACCCGCAGGCGAAAAGCTGCAGAAGGTTCTGGCACGTATTGGCGTAGGCTCGCGTCGCGACGTTGAAGCCTGGATCAGCCAGGGCCGTATCAAGGTCAATGGCAAGGACGCGACCCTCGGTCAACGCGTCGATCTGCACGATGCGATTACCGTTGACGGCCGCGTCATCAAACGCGAAGAGGCCGCCGAAACGGTGCGCCGCGTCATCATGTACAACAAACCGGACGGTGAAATCTGTACCCGTGACGACCCTGAAGGTCGCCCGACGGTGTTCGATCGCCTGCCGCGTCCAAAAGAAGGCCGCTGGGTCAACATCGGTCGTCTGGACATCAACACCACCGGTCTGCTGATGTTCACCACCGATGGTGAACTGGCCAACCGCCTGATGCACCCGTCCTTCGAAATGGACCGTGAATACGCTGTGCGTGTACGTGGCGAAGTGGACGATGACATGATCGCGCGGCTCAAGGCTGGCGTTGTTCTTGAAGACGGTCCGGCTCGTTTCACCGACATCCAGCAAGCGCCGGGCGGTGAAGGCTTCAACCACTGGTATCACTGCGTGGTGATGGAAGGCCGTAACCGTGAAGTACGTCGTCTCTGGGAATCCCAGGGCCTGGTGGTCAGCCGTCTGAAGCGTGTGCGCTACGGACCTGTGTTCCTCAATTCCGACCTGCCGATGGGTCGCTGGCGCGAAATGAGTCAGTACGAGGTGGACATCCTCAGCGCTGAAGTGGGCCTCACGCCCGTGGCTCAGCCGCAGATGAACGCCAAGACCAAGGACAAGATGGAGCGCTTGCAGCGTCAGTCGTCTCGTCCATTGGGCAAAGGCGAGCGCGTGCGCACCCTGCGTCCGGCCAAGGACGGTGCTCCGACTGGCGAGCGTGCTCCACGTCAGCCGCAAGTGACCGGCAGTGACCGTGATCGCGCCCAGCGTCCAGCCGCACCGCGTACGGATTCCGGCCGTGGTCAGCGCAACGACCCTAACAAGTCGGCGCCACGCACGCCACGTCCAGCCAATGGTCGCAGTGATACTCGCAACGACAACAGCCGTGGCACGCCAGTGGCTGAGCGTCCAAGTGACATGAACAAGCGTCCGGCCAAGCCGTCGCCGAAACGTCCGGGTATCACCCTGGTCGATGACGCGCCGTCCGGCAAACGCCGTGGTCCGGCATCGGGTTCGGGTCAGCGCCCGGGTTTCGGTCGTCGCAAGCCGCAGTAAACCTCAGCAGTCAGAAGAAACGCCCCTCGCAAGACGGGCGTTTTTTTTCGCCCCCGACATATGCCGCCTAAGACCTTGTGACACTTGATCCCGACGTATTCACCTGGCTGAGCTAAGCCGTAAAGGGACCTTCGACGTTATCGGGATGAGCTTCTTATGCGCACAGGGATGTTCGCGCTGGCCTTGGGTTTGTTGGCTTTACGCTTTTTACCGGCATTGCCGCCGGTCTGGGTGTTGTTGTGCATGCCGGTGCTGGCTTTGATGCTGTTGCCCTTTCGCACGTACCCCTTGGCTTTCTTTTTAGTTGGATTCACCTGGGCATGCGTTTCGGCTCAATGGGCACTGGATGATCGTCTTTCACCACGGCTGGACGGCCAGACCGTGTGGTTACAAGGGAAGGTCGTCGGTTTGCCTGCCGTTGCCGAAGGCGTAGTGCGCTTTGAGCTGGAAGACCTGCAATCTCGACGCTTTAAATTGCCGGAGCGCATGCGGGTGGCCTGGTATGGCGGCCCGGAAATCCGCAGTGGCGAGCGCTGGCGTCTCGCGGTCAAGCTCAAGCGCCCCGGCGGATTGGCCAATCCACATGCTTTTGATTACGAGGCCTGGCTGCTGGCCCAGCGTATTGGCGCTACAGGCACAGTTGCCGATGGACAGCAGCTGGTATCTGCCCGTTCAGGCTGGCGGGATCTGATACGCCAGCGTTTGCTGGCGGTTGATGCGCAGGGGCGCGAAGGTGGTCTGGCCGCACTGGTTCTGGGTGATGGCTCGGGACTCAGCGCGGTCGACTGGCAGATACTGCAAGACACCGGGACTGTGCATCTTCTGGTTATTTCCGGGCAGCACGTGGGCTTGCTGGCGGGTGTGATGTACGCGCTGATCGCTGGCCTGGCACGTTGGGGATTATGGCCGCGCGCGCTGCCTTGGTTGCCATGGGCGTGCGGACTGGCGTTCATTGCTGCGCTGGGGTACGGCTTGCTCGCGGGCTTTGAAGTGCCGGTACGCCGGGCGTGCGTGATGGTCGGCATGGTCTTGCTTTGGCGGTTGCGTTTTCGGCATCTAGGGGCTGTCTTGCCGCTGCTGCTGTCGCTGAATGCCGTGCTGGTGTTCGAGCCGTTGGCCAGTTTGCAGCCGGGTTTCTGGCTGTCCTTTATCGCTGTCGCAATCCTGATTCTGATATTTGGCGGGCGGCTGGGTGCCTGGAGTTGGCTGCAAAGCTGGACCCGCGCCCAGTGGTTGATCGCCATTGGTTTGTTGCCGGTGTTGCTGGCGCTGAATCTGCCCATCAGTTTGAGTGGTCCGTTTGCCAATCTTGTCGCGGTACCTTGGGTGAGTTTTCTGATCCTCCCGCCAGCGCTGCTTGGAACCTTGCTGCTGCCGGTTCCTTATCTGGGTGAAGGGCTGTTGTGGCTGGCGGGTGGTGCGCTGGAGTGGTTGTTCAGGTTTCTCGGATGGGTCGCCGAGTGGCTGCCTGCCTGGGTGCCGACTGCCATGCCGCTATGGGCCTGGGTGTTGAGTCTGCTGGGCGGTGTGTTGTTGCTGTTGCCCAGCGGCGTGCCGTTGCGAGGGCTGGGTTGGCCGATGTTGCTGCTTTGCGTGTTCCCGCCCTTGAAAGACGTGCCTCATGGTCAAGTCGACGTCCTGCATCTGGATGTCGGCCAAGGCTTGGCGATCCTCTTGCGCACCCGGCATCACGCGCTGCTGTACGACGCCGGGCCGCGCTTTGGTGAGTTTGATATAGGTCAACGGGTGGTGTTGCCCGCCATCCGCAAGAGCGGCGTGCGCCAGCTTGATGTGATGCTGATCAGCCATGCCGACGCCGACCATGCCGGTGGTGCGCAGGCGGTTCATCAAGGCTTGCCGGTCAAGCGGGTGCTGGGGGGCGAGCTGGAAAGGCTGCCGCCGTCGCTGAAAGCGCAACTCTGCGTCAATGACGAACGCTGGGAGTGGGACGGTGTGGTGTTTTCAACCTGGCGCTGGAGTGATGCCCGAGAGGGGAATCAGGCTTCGTGTGTGTTAATGGTCGATGCCCGGGGCGAACGTTTGTTGCTGACAGGGGATATTGATGCCGAAGCCGAACAGGCCCTGATCGACACTGGTCTTGATGTACGTGCCAACTGGTTGCAAGCGCCGCACCACGGCAGCCGAACCTCCTCCTCGAAAAGCTTTCTGCGTGCGGTCGCTCCTGATGGTGTGTTGATCTCCCGAGGGCGCAATAATGCCTTCGGGCACCCGCATCCGCTGGTCATGGCGCGCTATCAATGGTTCGGTATTCCCACCTGGGACAGCGCCGACCTGGGGGCCATCAGCCTGCAACTCGGTACGTTCGACAAACCCCGTTCACAGCGGGCCGAGAGGCGATTCTGGCGTGACTGACGCAAGGATATCGATCGCAGGCTTCGGTGAGTCGCCGACCCTATGTTAGAGTGGCGCCAATTTTTCGAGGGAGTCGTCACTGTGTGGGAACTGGTCAAATCTGGCGGCTGGATGATGCTGCCGATCATTCTGAGTTCCATTGCTGCGGTCGGCATTATCATCGAGCGCCTCTGGACCCTTCGTGCTAGCCGCATTACCCCGCCGCATCTGGTAGGGCAAGTCTGGCAATGGATTCAGGACAAGAAACTCGACAAGGAAAAACTCAAGCAACTGCGTGCAGATTCCCCTCTGGGTGAAATCCTTGCTGCAGGCCTGGCCAATTCACGGCATGGCCGCGAAATCATGAAAGAGTGCATTGAAGAGGCCGCCGCACGGGTCATTCATGATCTGGAGCGCTACCTCAGTGCGCTTGGCTCCATCGCTGCCATGGCCCCTTTGCTGGGCCTGCTGGGTACGGTGTTGGGCATGATCGACATCTTTGGTTCGTTCAACGCCACCGGCAATACAGCCAATGCCTCGGTACTGGCTGGCGGTATTTCCAAAGCGCTGATCTGTACGGCGTCGGGCCTGATCGTCGCGATTCCGGCGATCTTCTTCCACCGTTACCTGCAAAGCCGGGTCGACGAGCTGGTGGTCGGCATGGAACAGGAAGCCATCAAGCTGGTGGAAGTGGTGCAGGGCGATCGCGAAGTCGACCTGAACGATCCGAAAATTGACCTCAAGTCGCAGGCCCGGGGCGAGGGTCGTAAAAAGTGAAGTTTCGTCGTCGCAAGGCCAGAGAGAACATCGACATCAACCTCGTATCGTTGATCGATGTGGTGTTCATTCTGCTGCTGTTCTTCATCGTGACCACTACCTTCACTCGCGAAACCCAGTTGCGCGTCGACCTGCCGCAAGCGGTGACCGGCGCTCCGGAAACCGATGCCGATCTCAAGCATCTGGACATCACCATCAACGCTGACGGCGTCTTTTCGGTGAACAACCAGTTGCTACCAAAAAACGACCTGCAGACCCTGATCGATGCGCTTCAGCGTGAATCTGCCGGTGATACCAGTCTGCCGCTGTCGATCAGTGCCGATGGTAAAACCCCGCATCAGTCGGTGATCACCGCCATGGACGCTGCAGGCAAGCTGGGTTTCAGCCACCTGCGCATGACCACGGTCGAAGCTGCACCCGCTAACTGATGGCCTTTTCTGATCGTTTGCTCGACGCCTGGTACAAAGGCCATCCGGCGCTGACGCTGTTGCGTCCGCTGGAGAGCCTTTATCGGCGAGTCGTGCAGGGCAGGCGTGAGCGTTTTCTGGCGGGGCAGGGCGAGATATACAAGGCGCCTGTGCCTGTCGTGGTCGTGGGTAATATCACTATTGGCGGCACCGGCAAGACCCCGCTGATCCTGTGGATGATCGAACACTGTCACCGCCGCGGCTTGCGGGTCGGCGTGGTCAGCCGTGGTTACGGTGCCAAACCGCCGAGCCTGCCGTGGCGCGTGACCGCAGAGCAAAGCGCTGCAGAGGCGGGGGATGAACCCCTGCTGATCGTGCAGCGCAGCGGCGTACCGTTGATGATTGATCCGGATCGCAGTCGTGCGGTGCAAGCACTGCTCGACAGTGAGCCGCTGGACCTGATTCTTTCCGATGACGGCTTGCAGCATTATCGGCTGGCGCGGGATCTTGAGCTGGTGCTGATCGATGCTGCCCGTGGGCTGGGTAACCGACGATGTCTGCCCGCTGGTCCGCTGCGCGAACCTGTGGAACGTCTCCAGAGCGTCGATGCCTTGCTCTACAACGGAGCCAGTGCTGATCGGAACGATGGCTATGCCTTTCAGCTGCAACCGTCGGCGCTGGTCAATCTGCGCAGCGGCGAGCGCCAGGCGCTGGACTTCTTCCCAGCCGGGCAGGCGATTCACGCCGTGGCCGGTATCGGTAATCCCCAGCGTTTCTTCAATACCCTTGAAGGGCTACACTGGCGACCGGTCACCCACGCGTTTGCCGACCATGCTGTTTTCAGTGCTCAGGCGCTGACCTTTTCCCCGGCGCTGCCTGTTGTCATGACCGAGAAGGATGCCGTGAAATGCCGGTCCTTCGCGGCGGACGACTGGTGGTACCTGGCTGTGGATGCCGTGCCATCGGATGCTTTTGTCAGCTGGTTCGATTCGCAGTTGTTACGTCTTTTGCCATGATTCGCTCAGGATTTCTTATGGACACCAAATTACTCGACATCCTCGCTTGCCCTGTCTGCAAGGGGCCGCTGAAACTCAGTGCCGATAAAACCGAGCTGATCAGCAAAGGCGCAGGCCTGGCTTTTCCGATTCGCGACGGCATTCCGGTGATGCTGGAAAGTGAAGCGCGCACGCTGTCCACCGACGAGCGTCTGGACAAATGACCGCAGTGTTCACCGTTGTCATCCCGGCGCGTTTCGGGTCCAGCCGTTTTCCGGGCAAACCGCTCAAAGAGATTGCTGGCAAGCCGATGATCCAGCATGTCTGGGAACAGGCACGTAAAAGCAGCGCGGCGCGGGTTGTGGTCGCCACTGACGATGCGCGTATCGTTGAGGCCTGCAAGGCTTTTGGTGCGGAAGTACTGTTGACCCGTGAGGATCACAACTCCGGCACTGATCGCCTGGCGGAAGTCGCCACGCAATTGGGCCTGGAAGCGGACGCCATCGTGGTCAACGTCCAGGGTGATGAACCGATGATCCCGCCTGCGGTGATTGATCAGGTCGCTGCCAATCTTGCGGCTCACCCTGAAGCGCGCATGTCCACCCTGGCAGAGCCTATTGATGACGTGGCGGCGCTGTTCAACCCGAACGTCGTAAAAGTGGTGTCCGATATCAATGGTCTGGCGCTGACCTTCAGTCGCGCGCCGTTGCCTTGGGCGCGGGATGCCTTGGCCAGAGATCGTGAGCAATTGCCTGCGGGCGTACCCTATCGTCGGCATATCGGTATCTACGCTTATCGTGCAGGCTTCCTGCATGATTTCGTCAGTTGGGGCCCTTGCTGGCTCGAAGACACGGAAAATCTCGAGCAGCTGCGTGCGCTCTGGCACGGCATACGAATTCACGTTGCCGACGCGCTGGAAGCCCCGCCAGCCGGTGTTGATACCCCGGAAGACCTTGAGCGCGTGCGCCGCCTGCTGGAGGTTTGACGTTGCAATTGCAGTCCGCTGTTTCACTCAAGCCGTTTAACACCTTTGGCGTTGATGTCACTGCGCAGCTGTTTGCCGAAGCCCATAACGACGACGATGTGCGCGAGGCTCTGGCCTATAGCGTGGAGCACGACCTGCCATTGATGGTCATCGGCGGTGGCAGCAATTTGCTGCTGACCGGTGACGTTCAGGCATTCGTGCTGCGCATGGCCAGCCGTGGTATCCGGATCGTCCGGGAGGATTGCAAGCACGCGGTCATTGAGGCTGAAGCAGGCGAGCCTTGGCATCCGTTCGTGCAGTCGTGCCTGGATTTGGGGCTCGCCGGGCTGGAAAATCTCAGTCTGATTCCCGGTACGGTCGGTGCTGCGCCCATGCAAAACATCGGTGCTTATGGGGTCGAGATCAAGGATGTGTTTCACAGCCTGACTGCGCTTGACCGCCAGACTGGCGAGCTGCGCGAATTCTCTCTTGAGGAATGTGCGTTCGGTTATCGCGACAGCCTGTTCAAGCATGAAACCGGCCGCTGGCTGATTCTGCGTGTGCGCTTCACCCTCAATTTCAGTGCCGAGTTGCATCTGGACTACGGTCCTGTGCGCCAACGCCTGGAAGAGCAGGGCATTCAGCAACCGACGCCTCGCGACGTTAGCAACGCTATTTGTGCCATTCGCAGTGAAAAGCTGCCGGATCCAGCGGTGCTGGGTAACGCGGGCAGTTTCTTCAAGAATCCGCTGGTGCCTGCCGCATTGGCTGAACAGATCCGCATCAAGCACCCCGCGCTGGTGGGTTATCCACAACCTGACGGTCAGGTGAAACTCGCAGCAGGCTGGCTTATAGAGCAGGCTGGCTGGAAGGGCTACCGTGAAGGCGACGCTGGCGTGCATCGTTTGCAATCGCTGGTGCTGGTCAATTACGGCCACGCCACGGGCTTGCAGTTGCATGCTTTGGCCGAGCGTATTCAAGCGGACATTGCCAAGCGCTTTGGGGTCGAGCTTGAAATGGAACCTAATCTTTATTGAGCTGAATTAAAAAGGATGGTTTTAGGAGCGCACGAGCAACGCGAGGCCGCGATAGCGGTGTTTTAGACAGGACGCCATCGCGGCCTCGCGGTGCTCGTGCGCTCCTACAGAATCTACGTCTGCGCACACAAAAACTACTCTAAGCGTTGTGTAGTCATCACCTATACCCTGGAAGGGAGTAACCATGACCAACACTGTGTGCGCCATTGTGCTCGCTGCCGGAGAAGGCCGTCGGTTTCAAGCTATTGCCGGTGAAGGTCAGAGCAAGCTGCTGGCTCATTGCATCGGCCGTGACGGAGTCGAGCGTCCGGTGCTGGAACAGGCCCTCGTCAACCTGCAGGGGGTTGTCGACAGGGTTCTGGTGATTACCCAGCCGGATTGTCCACAAGTCATCGCACTTGCCCATCAATACAACTGCGAGCTGTCCATGCTGGCTTCGGCGGGTATGGGTGACAGCATCGCTGCAGCGGTGGCTGCCCAGCCTGATCATCGTGGCTGGTTGATCGTTCTGGGTGACATGCCGTTCATCCTGCCTCAGACCCTGCATAGCGTCGTTGCCTCAATGGAGGACGGTCAGATTTCTGTGCCTGTGGTGAACGGCGAGCGGGGTCATCCGGTGGGTTTTGGTCGTCAATATGGTCCCGCGCTGATGGAGCTGACTGGCGATCAGGGCGCACGACGGTTGTTCAAGGATGGCTGCGTTCAGCAGGTAGAGGTCGATGACCCGGGTGTGCTGTGGGATGTAGATGTGCCAGAGCGGTTGGTGTTTGTTCCTTTATAGGGCATACACGTCCATCTGTACGCTGATTTATGCCTGGAGCATCGCCATCGCGAGCAAGCTCACTCCTACAGTTGCAACCCGATCCTATGTAGGAGTGAGCTTGCTCGCGATGGCGTCAATGTAAGCGAAGGTAGATTCCATCATTAATGCAAATTCCCACCGTCCACAAAAAAGCCCCACCTGCTTTCACAGGTGGGGCTTTTTTTCAACCAAGGATCAAACGAGAGGTTTAGGCTCGTTGCTTTCTTCCTTGGCTTCGTGGTGCTGCGTGAATGCCTGATCCGTCGAGTGCGAGTTCTCGTCAGCGACTGGAGCAGGTTCTACTGCTTCAATTGCGGGCTGAACTGCTTCGACTTCGTCAGCTACAGGGGCTGCAGCGGTGTTGGCTGCGGCTTCTTCAGCTTCCTTCTTCAGACGCTCTTCTTCACGCTTGCGGCGACGCACTTCACGAGGGTCGTTTGGCGCGCGGCCGTTGCTGCTCACCGGCAGTGCAGGGGCTTCAGGGGCAACAGCCACTGCTGCATCTGCGGTAGGTGGAGTTGCAACGACTTCCGGAGCAGCGTAAGGCGCAGGCTCTTCAGCTACCACTGCCGCAGGAGTTGGCAGCTCAGCCGATTCAGTGGCCGGAGCCTCTTCACGGACTGGCGCGGGCTCTTCAACCTGCGGTGCAGGTGTGGTCGGCTCTGGCGTTGGTGTGAACGGTACAACACGTTCAGCGTGTGGCGCTTCGAACATTTCTGTCTGTGCTGCCAGGGCTGGTGCTTCTGCGATCACTTGCGGAGCTGCTTCAACGACCTGCTGCACTTCTACGTCCGGAGCGGTTTCAGCTTTCGGCGCATTGTCAGCCACCGGTGCTTCTACAGCGGGCGTTTCAACGGCTTGCGCTTCGAACGCTGGAGTCTGGATCGAAGGGGTTTCGATCACAGCTTCCGGGACGAACGAGGAGTCAGCTGAGTCAACGGTTGCAGTTGCGCGCTCGGCCTGACGGTGCGCTTCGGCTTCGGCAGGTGCGCTGATGACGCTGCTGCCAACGGCGGCGGTCGCTGCGGTGATAGCCAGACCTGCTGCCACTTCAGTGTTGCCCGATTCGCTGCCTTCTTCCTCAGAGCCTTCCGAACCTTCGATCACATTGCCGTTTGCATCACGCTGACGCTCACGACGGTTGCTGCGACGACGCTGACCACGGGAGCGGCGGCGAGGGCGATCGCCTTCTGCACCGTCCTGATGATCTTCGGTTGCCAGTTCTTCGTTGGTCAGCACTTCGTCTTCGCTGACCTCGGTAACGGCCTGCTCGGCACGAGGCTGGCGTTCTTCACGAGGAGCGCGTGGTTGACGCTCTTCACGTGGAGCGCGCTCAGGACGCTCTTCGCGAGGCGCTGCATCGGCTGCC
This sequence comes from Pseudomonas sp. ICMP 561, assembly GCF_002699985.1. Taxonomy (GTDB): domain Bacteria; phylum Pseudomonadota; class Gammaproteobacteria; order Pseudomonadales; family Pseudomonadaceae; genus Aquipseudomonas; species Aquipseudomonas quasicaspiana. The sequence goes on from NZ_LKBT01000023.1 coordinate 110,910, forward strand.
GGAGCGGCATCCAGCGGCTCGCGCAGTTCACGAACACGCTCTTCACGAGGCTTGCGGTCTTCACGAGGTGTACGTGCTGCACGAGGCGCACGCTCTTCACGTGGGGCACGGGCCGGACGCTCTTCGCGTGGTGCTGCGCTGGTTTCTTCAACAACGGCTTCGCGTGGAGCGCGCGGTGCGCGTTCTTCACGAGGCGCACGTTCCTCACGCGGTGCACGCTCTTCGCGTGGAGCACGTTCGGCACGTTCTTCACGTGGCTTGCGTTCTTCATCGCGACGGTTGTTGCGGCCACGGCTCTGTTGACGACCGTTGCGGCGCTCTTCGTTGCGGGCAGGGCGCTCGGCAGCCGGTTTTTCAACCACAACCGGGGCAACTGGCTCTTCCTTGGTGGCGAACAGGCTCACCAGGGATTTGACCAGGCCTTTGAACAGGCTTGGCTCGTGAGCGACCGGAGCCGGTGCGGCGGGAACGGCTTCAACCGGAACCGGAGCGTTGGCACGCGGCGGAGCGGTTTTAACGGCGGCTTCCTGGCGAACCAGGGTGCGTGTTGCAGCGGCTGGCTGAACTTCTTCAACTTCAGCAGCGGCGGCAGCGATTTCGTAGCTGGACTGCAGGGTGTGTGCTTCCGGGCTGTCATCACGCAGGCGCTGAACTTCGAAGTGCGGCGTTTCGAGGTGATCGTTCGGCAGGATGATGATGCGGGCACGGGTGCGCAGTTCGATCTTGGTGATCGAGTTGCGTTTTTCGTTGAGCAGGAAAGCCGCAACCGGAATCGGCACTTGAGCGCGGACTTCGGCAGTGCGGTCTTTCAGAGCTTCTTCTTCGATCAGACGCAGGATGGCCAGCGACAGCGACTCAACGTCACGGATGATGCCGGTGCCGTTGCAACGCGGGCAGACGATACCGCTGCTTTCGCCCAGCGATGGACGCAGGCGCTGACGAGACATTTCCAGCAGGCCGAAGCGCGAGATACGACCAACCTGAACGCGGGCACGGTCGGCTTCCAGGCTTTCGCGCACTTTTTCTTCCACGGCGCGCTGGTTCTTGGCCGGTGTCATGTCGATGAAGTCGATGACGATCAGGCCGCCGATGTCACGCAGACGCAATTGACGGGCGATTTCTTCAGCCGCTTCAAGGTTGGTCTGCAGGGCGGTTTCTTCGATGTCGCTGCCTTTGGTGGCGCGCGCCGAGTTGATGTCGATGGACACCAGGGCTTCGGTCGGATCGATGACGATGGAGCCGCCGGAAGGCAGTTCAACGACGCGCTGGAAGGCGGTCTCGATCTGGCTTTCGATCTGGAAACGGTTGAACAGCGGAACGCTGTCTTCGTACAACTTGATCTTGCTGGCGTACTGCGGCATCACCTGACGGATAAAGGTCAGTGCTTCTTCCTGGGCTTCGATGCTGTCGATCAGCACTTCGCCGATGTCCTGGCGCAGGTAGTCGCGGATGGCGCGGATGATGACGTTGCTTTCCTGGTAGATCAGGAATGGAGCAGCGCGATCCAGCGAAGCCTCTTTGATAGCGGTCCAGAGTTGCAGCAGGTAGTCGAGGTCCCACTGCATTTCTTCGCTGCTGCGGCCCAGGCCGGCAGTGCGAACGATCAGACCCATGTCGGCTGGAGCGATCAGGCCGTTCAGCGCTTCGCGCAGTTCGTTGCGCTCTTCGCCTTCGATGCGACGGGAAATACCGCCTGCACGCGGGTTGTTCGGCATCAGGACCAGATAACGACCGGCCAGGCTGATGAAGGTGGTCAGGGCTGCGCCTTTGTTGCCGCGCTCTTCCTTCTCGACCTGAACGATGACTTCCTGGCCTTCGCTCAGGACGTCCTTGATGTTGACGCGGCCTTCAGGGGCTTTCTTGAAGTACTCGCGGGAGATTTCTTTCAGAGGCAGGAAGCCGTGGCGCTCAGAGCCGAAATCGACAAAGGCAGCCTCAAGGCTGGGTTCGATGCGAGTGATCCGGCCTTTATAGATATTGGCCTTTTTCTGCTCGCGGGCACCGGACTCGATGTCCAGGTCATATAAGCGCTGGCCGTCTACCAGTGCAACGCGCAACTCTTCGGGTTGAGTTGCGTTAATCAGCATTCTTTTCATGTAGTACCGTCGGTTTCCGGGCTGCCGGAAACGGCGTTCGGCACACACGACTTCTCACGGTCGGTGTCAGGGCACGTCAGGAGTGGTTGGACACTCCAGTGTCTAGCGAGATTACCGGCCAACGGGGCCGGAGTCGCGACGACGTTTCCTGCTTGCTGTGGTGACAAAAGACACCCTTTCAGCAAAAGCTTTGTCAGGAGGAGGAATCGACCATCGGTAGCGGACGAGATGAAGCGTCTAAAACAAGCCTTGTGCTACACAGTCCGATGGTTGTGCGTCTCCACCCTACACGTATCCCTGATAATTCGGGTGCTGCCGCGCGCAGAATCCGCAACGGGTTGGCATTTACCGCAGCCTTCCAGAGGGAAGGTTGCGCATCATGGCTTAAGGCGTTTGTTTCCGAAGCATTCGCCCGGACCGTCTGTAAACGACTGCACTTTGTGAACTGGCCGTGATTTATTAGCTCTGAAGGCGAGTGATAACTCTGCGATCTGGCGTGTATCAGGCCTCATGTCACCTGCGCTTGTAACGTTTGCAGCCCATCCGTTGTCACCGAAAGCCCCGTAGGACGGCCTCGCGTCCTCGTGAATTGCGTAGGGCAGGGTCGGTCATAAACCGTTTGTCCGCTGTCCAGGCCGCTTTTGGCGGCGTTCGCGACTATAGCAGCAATCATTAAGTGCTTCAAATCCATAAAAAATTGTTATGATTTGCGCCATGACGAATATCACCCCTCCAACCCCCGGCGTCCAGCTGGTAGAGGTTGCGCCGGAATATGCCGGTCAACGTATTGATAACTTTCTTGTCACTTTCCTCAAAGGCGTGCCCAAGACCTTGATCTATCGCATTTTGCGCAAAGGCGAAGTGCGGGTGAACAAGGGGCGGATCAAGCCCGAGTACAAGTTGCAGGCAGGCGACATCATCCGTGTCCCGCCAGTGCGCGTGCCTGAGCGTGACGAACCTGTGCCTGTGGCTCAGGGGCTTTTGCAGCGCCTTGAAGCGGCGATTGTCTATGAAGACAAGGCGCTGATCGTGCTCAACAAGCCTGCCGGTATTGCCGTGCATGGCGGTAGTGGCCTGAACTTCGGTGTCATCGAAGCTTTCCGCCAGATGCGCCCGGATGCCAAGGAGCTCGAACTGGTACACCGTCTGGATCGCGACACTTCCGGGCTGTTGATGATTGCCAAGAAGCGCAGCATGTTGCGCCACCTGCATGAGGCCTTGCGCGGCGACGGTGTCGACAAGCGCTACATGGCACTGGTACGCGGTCGCTGGGATACCGCTCAAAAGCGTGTCAGCGCCCCATTGCTCAAAAGCAATCTGCGGTCCGGTGAGCGCATGGTCGAAGTCAACGACGAAGGCAAGGAGGCACTGACAATTTTCAAAGTGCTGCGCCGCTTCGGTGATTTCGCCACCATGGTCGAAGCCAAGCCGGTGACCGGTCGTACGCACCAGATCCGGGTGCACACGCTGCACGCCGGGCACGCCATTGCCGGTGATACCAAATACGGCGACGAAGACTTCAGTCGCGAGATTCGCAATCTGGGCGGCAAGCGCCTGTTCTTGCACGCTTATATGCTGACCGTGCCGCTGCAGGATGGTGGCGAGCTTAAATTGCAGGCCCCCGTTGATGAAATGTGGGCCAAGACAGTGGAGCGTTTGAGTGCGACCTGATTCTGAATCTTCGAAGTATGATTTATTGATTTTCGATTGGGATGGCACGCTGGCTGACTCTATCGGCCGCATCGTTGCCGCCATGCGCGCTGCGGCTGTCGAGAGTGGCAGGCCGGAGCGTGACGAGCATTCCATCAAGGGCATTATCGGTCTGGGTTTGCCCGAAGCGATTCGCACGCTTTATCCGGATATCACAACCAATGACCTGATCGATTTCCGTCAGCATTACGCCGACAGTTATATGGCCATGGACAATGACGTAGCTTCACCTTTGTTCGAAGCTGTGCGCGAATCCATTGAAGGCTGGCGCGCCGAGGGTTACAAACTGGCCGTGGCCACCGGCAAGGCGCGTCGCGGTCTTGATCGTGTTTTGAAGGCTCATGACTGGCTCGACTATTTCGACATCACCCGAGCGGCGGATGAAACCGCCAGCAAGCCTGATCCGCTGATGCTGAATGAAATTCTTCAGCATTGCGGCGTTGAGCCGGGGCGGGCGTTGATGGTGGGTGATTCCTCTTTCGATCTGCTGATGGCGCGTAATGCGGGTATGGATTCCGTGGCAGTGGGCTATGGCGCGCAGTCGCTGGATTCACTGCGTACTTATGAGCCGCAGTTGGCTATCGAGCATTTTTCCGAGCTGCGCACCTGGTTGGGTGATCGCAGCCATCAGTCTTCATTGTTGGGGTCGTAAATAAATGTCGGACGAATGGAAAGCACCGGTTTCCCGTGACGAGGACGAAGTCGCAGACAGCAAGGCTGATGCGAAGAGCTGGAAATTGCTGGAAAAAACCCTGCTGGCGGGGATTCAGGAACAGCGTCGTTCGCGCCGCTGGGGGATTTTCTTCAAATGCCTGACCTTCCTTTATCTGATCGGGGCACTGTTTCTGTTTACGCCTTTGGGTGATTTCGAGAAAAGCGCTTCTGGCAGTGCCCATCACACCGCGCTGATCCAGATCGAAGGCATGATCGCTGACAAGGAGCCTGCCAGCGCCGATAACATCGTCGGCAGCCTGCGCGCAGCGTTCGAAGACCCGAAAACCAAGGGCGTGATCCTGCGCATCAACAGCCCTGGCGGCAGTCCTGTGCAATCGGGTTACGTCGCTGATGAAATCCGTCGCCTGCGCGCCGAGAAGCCGGAGATCAAGGTCTACGCCGTGATCACCGACCTGGGCGCTTCGGGTGCTTACTACATTGCCAGCGCGGCTGACCAGATCTACGCCGACAAGGCCAGCCTGGTGGGTTCTATCGGCGTAACCGCAGCAGGCTTCGGCTTTGTCGGCGCCATGGAAAAACTGGGTGTTGATCGCCGGACCTACACATCAGGCGAGCACAAGTCGTTCCTGGACCCGTTCCAGCCGCAAAAAGCAGACGAAACCGCATTCTGGCAAAGCGTGCTGGACACCACCCACCGCCAGTTCATCGCCAGCGTAAAACAGGGCCGAGGCGACCGCCTCAAGGACAAAGATCATCCTGAACTGTTCTCCGGGCTGGTCTGGACGGGCGAACAAGCCCTGCCGCTGGGCCTGATCGACGGCCTGGGCAGCTCCAGCTACGTCGCACGTGAAGTCATCGGCGAAAAAGAAATGGTCGACTTCACCGTTCAGGAATCCCCGTTCGATCGCTTCTCGAAAAAACTGGGCGCCAGCGTCGCAGATCAAATCGCAATGTGGGCCGGCTTCAAAGGGCCGACGCTTCGCTGATTGCGAATCGCAGCCAACAAAAACCCGACCATTGGTCGGGTTTTTTATTCCGCAGCGGTCGACCACTACTGACGCCAATAGCTCGGCAAGCTCGCGCATTCAGGTCGGCTGTCAGGCCGCCACGCTTTTGATTTTGATCTTGGGCGCCCCATTAAACACGCTGGCCGAACGCAGATTCTGAACCGTGGGCAACCCGGCAGGACGCCGGGTTAGCCGCATTGGGCCATGGATGGCCCGTTGCGGCGGCCCACGGTTCAGGATCTGTGTTCGGGTACACCGAGCGACAGCGAGGTGCCGAGTGGTGGGGCAAGAGCGCTTTGGTTACTTTCGCGCTTTTCGAAAGTGACGCGCTGTAAAAGCGCAACCAATATCAGCCATGCCTGCGGTAACGGATATGTACATAAGAGGAGAGGATGTGGAGCTGAAGCGCAATCACGGCACCTGCACACCTTCCTTTATAAGCATATCCACCAACCGAATCAGCGGCAGCCCAACCAGACTCGTAGCATCACCCCCCTCAGTACTCCGAAACAGACTGACACCCAACCCCTCAGCCTTGAAACTACCCGCACAGTCATACGGCTGCTCCGCACGCAAATAACGCTCAATACCGACCTGATCCAGCGTACGCATATGCACCGTAAACGGCACATAATCAACCTGACAACCACCTGTCGAACTGTTGAGCAACGCAAGGCCAGTCAGAAACGTCACACTGGAACCGCTGGCCGCACTCAACTGCTCCCGAGCACGCTCAAAAGTGTGAGGCTTGCCAAGAATCCTGCCGTCCAGCACAGCCACCTGATCCGAACCAATAATCAAATGGCCAGGATATGCGGCCGCAAGGGCCCGGGCTTTCTCCTCAGCCAAACGACGAACCAACTCAATCGCCCCCTCATTGGGTAAGTGACTTTCATCGATATCAGGCGAGGCACAGACGAACGGCAGCCGCAGTCTGGCGAGCAATTCCCGGCGATAAGGTGAGCTGGAAGCAAGAAGCAAAGGCAACATGCGGTTCTCCAAAAAGTGAAAACTGATTCTAATCAGTCTCGTGCAGGATTATTGGCCTGAATTTCCTTTGACATGCCTTGGGGTCGTCCCTAGAATGCTGCGCCTATGTTGAATGACCCGATTCCACCTCACGTTGACCCGCGCAAATTGGCTGATCGTGGCACTACCCTTCAAGGTGAAGTGCTGCTGGCTGATTTGGAGAGACTCTGCGACCCGCTTTCCGACACTGTCGGTTCGGTGCAGGCCAAATTCATTTTTGAGCGTGACGAACGTCGCTCCGTGGTTATCCACAGTGCAATTGACGTCGAAGTCAAAATGGTTTGCCAGCGTTGTCTTGAGCTGGTCACCCTGCCGATTCACAGCGAGTGCAGTTACGCTGTGGTGAAGGAGGGTGCGAATACCCAGTCGTTACCGAAAGGTTATGACGTGCTGGAACTGGGCGAAGATCCATTGGATCTGCTGGCATTGATCGAGGAGGAGCTTTTGCTCGCCTTGCCCATTGTGCCTGCTCATCATCCGGAAGAATGCCAGCAGCCGGCGGGTCTCGATGAGCCCGAACCGAGCGTGGACGAGGTAACGCGGTCCAACCCGTTCAGTGTATTGGCGCAGTTAAAGCGTGACCCAAACGTTTAGGAGTTAATCAATTATGGCTGTTCAGCAGAACAAAAAATCCCGCTCTGCCCGTGACATGCGTCGTTCGCACGACGCTCTTGAGGCAAGCACTCTGTCGGTAGAAAAGACCACTGGTGAAATTCACCTGCGTCACCACGTTTCGCCGGAAGGTGTTTACCGTGGTCGTAAAGTGATCGACAAGGGCGCTGACGAGTAATTTCTTGTCCGCTCCGATCATCGCGATCGACGCAATGGGCGGGGACTTCGGTCCCCGCAACATTGTTCAGGCCAGTCTTGCGTGCCTGTCTGCTACGCCCTCGCTCCATCTGATCCTTGTGGGTCAAGCCCCCCTTATTGAAGAACTCATTGCCCGCCATTCTGGTGTGGATCGCTCACGTCTGCGCGTTGTGAACGCCAGCGAAGTGATCGCCATGGATGAACGGCCGTCCCAGGCGTTGCGTGGCAAGCCTGACTCTTCGATGCGCGTGGCGCTGGATCTGGTGGCGAGCGGGCAGGCTCAGGCGTGCGTCAGTGCCGGAAATACTGGTGCATTGATGGCGCTTTCGCGCTTTGTCCTGAAAACCCTGCCAGGTATTGATCGCCCGGCAATGGTTGCGGCGATTCCTACCCAGCGTGGCTATTGTCAGTTGCTGGATCTTGGGGCGAATGTCGATTGCAGTGCTGAAAACCTTTATCAGTTTGCCGTGATGGGGTCCGTGGCGGCAGAAGCGCTAGGTGTGGTGCGGCCAAAAGTCGCGCTGCTCAATGTCGGTACCGAAGACATCAAGGGTAATCAGCAGGTCAAGCTGGCTGCGAGTCTGCTGCAGGCTGCGCCTGGCTTGAACTACACAGGTTTTGTCGAAGGTGACGGGTTGTATCGCGGCGAGGCTGATGTGGTGGTCTGTGACGGTTTTGTCGGCAATATCGTGCTCAAGTCCAGCGAAGGGCTGGCGAGCATGATTGCTGCACGAATTGAAACCTTGTTCAGGCAGAATCTGCTGTCAAGGACGGTAGGCGCGCTGGCAATGCCTCTGCTCAAGCGTCTCCAGGCTGATCTTGCGCCTGCGCGGCATAATGGGGCGAGCTTTCTCGGTTTGCAGGGCATTGTGGTTAAAAGTCATGGTTCTGCCAGTGTGCAGGGCTTTCAGAGTGCGATTCAGCGTGCGCTGATCGAGATTCAGGAAAACCTGCCGCAGCGCTTGCACGGGCGCCTTGGCGAGCTGTTATAGGCTTTCCATAGCGACGTTTGCAGCGCGGGTCCGCTAGAATGTGACGCTGCTGACTGACCGGTCATCAAAACCGGCAAGTGGCTGTAATTAGAATTTCTCGCGCTCGGCCCAGAAGGCCGGGCGTTTATTTCGACGACCATAATCAGGGGCTTGTTTAATGTCTGCATCCCTCGCATTCGTCTTTCCGGGTCAAGGATCGCAATCGCTCGGCATGCTCGCCGATCAGGGCGCGCACCATCCGTTGATCCTCGATACTTTCGCGCAGGCCTCCGATGCCTTGGGTTATGACCTCTGGGCGCTGACTCAGGAAGGTCCGGTCGAGTCGCTCAATCAGACCGACAAGACCCAGCCGGCAATTCTCACTGCGTCGATTGCCCTGTGGCATGTGTGGCTGGCTGAAGGCGGTGCTGTCCCTGCATTTGTCGCCGGTCACAGCCTGGGTGAATACAGCGCGCTGGTCGCGGCACAAAGCCTGAGCCTGGCTGATGCGGTCAAACTGGTCGAGCGTCGTGGTCAGTTGATGCAGGAAGCGGTTCCCGCCGGTCAGGGCGGCATGGCTGCCATTCTCGGTCTGGACGATGCCGATGTCATCGCTGCCTGCGCCGAAGCGGCTCAGGGCGAAGTGGTCAGCGCGGTCAATTTCAACTCGCCGGGCCAGGTCGTCATCGCCGGTTCCGCCGAGGCTGTAAAGCGTGCCATGGAGCTGTGCAAGGCCCGTGGTGCCAAGCGCGCGCTGCCATTGCCGGTGAGCGTTCCTTCGCACTGCGAACTGATGCGTTCAGCGGCCGAGCGTTTTGCCGAGTCGATCGAAGCGATCGAGTGGCAGGCCCCACAGATTCCGTTGGTGCAGAACGTCAGCGCCAGTGTCGTGACCGATCTCGCCACGCTGAAAACCGATTTGCTGCAACAGTTGTACAAGCCGGTCCGTTGGGTCGAGTCGATCCAGGCGCTGGCTGCAAATGGCGCTACCCAGCTGGTTGAGTGTGGTCCCGGCAAAGTGCTTGCCGGCCTGAACAAGCGTTGCGCCGAAGGCGTGACGACCTACAACCTGGATACCCCAGACGCCTACGCCGCCGCCCGTGCGGCACTGGCCTGATTAGGAGAGCTTGCATGAGCCTGCAAGGTAAAGTTGCACTGGTGACTGGTGCCAGTCGTGGTATTGGTCAAGCCATTGCCCTGGAATTGGGTCGTAATGGTGCTGTAGTGGTCGGGACAGCGACTTCCGAGTCGGGTGCCGAGCGCATCAGCGCGACGTTCAAGGAAAACGGCATCGAAGGTTTTGGCCTGATGCTGGACGTCTGCAGCGCCGAGTCCGTGGACTCCGTGCTGTCGCAGATTCAGGAGCGCGTTGGCGCACCGTTGATTCTGGTCAATAATGCCGGTATCACTCGTGACAACCTGATGATGCGCATGAAAGACGACGAGTGGAATGATGTCGTCAACACCAACCTGAACAGCCTTTTCCGTCTGTCCAAGGGCGTTTTGCGTGGTATGACCAAGGCGCGTTGGGGTCGAATTATCAGTATTGGTTCTGTTGTGGGTGCCATGGGCAACGCAGGCCAAGTAAACTATGCCGCCGCGAAAGCGGGTCTGGAAGGTTTCAGTCGCGCTCTGGCGCGTGAAGTGGGTTCGCGTGCGGTAACCGTGAACTCGGTAACTCCTGGTTTTATCGACACCGATATGACCCGCGAGCTGCCTCAGACGCAACGAGATTCCCTGACGGCGCAGATTCCTCTGGGTCGCCTGGGGCAGGCAGAAGAGATTGCGCATGTTGTCGCTTTTCTTGCCTCGGAAGGTGCAGGCTACGTTACCGGGGCTACAATCCCCGTTAACGGCGGCATGTATATGTGATCGCCCGTTTTAAAAAAATGTAATACGGGCTGTCTAAAATCCGTTATAAAGCTGAAATCTTTTAATGGGCAGAGGGGTGATGGGCGTATCGGGAATTGCGTTAAGCTTGAAATTCGCAAATCCTCTTCTATACACTTACCCATCGGCCAGCTGCCTGAATTTGTCTACTAGGAGTTAAAACACGGTATGAGCACCATCGAAGAGCGCGTCAAGAAAATCGTTGCTGAGCAACTTGGCGTCAAACCTGAGGAAGTGATCAACTCTGCTTCCTTCGTTGAAGACCTGGGTGCCGACTCCCTTGACACCGTTGAGCTGGTAATGGCTCTGGAAGAGGAATTCGAGACCGAAATCCCTGACGAAGAAGCCGAGAAGATCACCACTGTTCAAGCTGCTATCGATTACGTTACTGCCCACCAGGCGTAACATTTAGTAATCGTTGCTGGGTCATGGGAAAACCGCACTGCCTTACCGGCGTGCGGTTTTTTCTTTAAAACGATGTCCTGTGTAGTCAATGAGAGAAAAGGAGAGTCCTGTGTCGCGTAGACGCGTCGTGGTCACCGGTATGGGTATGCTGTCGCCATTGGGTACGGATGTGCCGAGCAGTTGGCAGGGCATTCTGGCTGGTCGCAGTGGCATTAACCTTATCGAACACACAGACCTTTCGGCTTACACGACCCGCTTTGGCGGTTCGATCAAGGGCTTCAACGTCGAAGAGTATCTGGCGCCCAAAGAGGCTCGCAGGCTCGATCTATTCATTCAGTACGGTCTTGCTGCCAGCTTTCAGGCTGTGCGTAATTCCGGCCTGGAAGTCACCGATGCAAACCGTGAACGCATTGGCGTTGCCATGGGTTCTGGAATCGGTGGCCTGACCAATATCGAAAACAACAGCCGTTCTCTGCACGAGCAGGGGCCGGGGCGTATTTCGCCGTTTTTCGTGCCGGGTTCCATCATCAACATGATTTCCGGTTTCCTGTCGATCCATCTGGGTGCACAGGGACCTAACTATGCCATTGCGACTGCCTGCACCACGGGCACGCATTGCATTGGCATGGCTGCACGCAACATTGCCTACGGCGAAGCCGATGTGATGATTGCGGGTGGCGCTGAAATGGCGGCCTGTGGGCTGGGCATGGGCGGCTTTGGTGCTTCCCGCGCGCTGTCGACCCGCAATGACGATCCAACCCGCGCCAGCCGTCCCTGGGACAAAGGCCGTGACGGTTTCGTCCTGTCCGACGGTTCCGGTGCGCTGGTGCTTGAAGAGCTTGAGCATGCCAAGGCGCGTGGCGCGACTATTTATGCCGAGCTGATCGGCTTTGGCATGAGCGGCGATGCATACCACATGACTTCGCCGCCAGACGACGGCGCCGGTGCTGCCCGTTGCATCCGCAACGCGCTGAACGACGCCAAGGTCAACCCTGAGCAGGTTCAGTACATCAATGCCCACGGCACCTCGACCATGGCGGGCGACCTTGCCGAAGCCAATGCGATCAAGAGTGTGTTTGGCGATCACGCCTACAAGCTGGCGGTCAGCTCCACCAAATCCATGACCGGTCACTTATTGGGCGCGGCCGGTGCTGTCGAGGCCATCTTCAGTGTGCTGGCGATCAACGGTCAGGTGGCACCGCCGACCATCAACCTGGACGAGCCGGGTGAAGGTTGTGATCTGGACTTCGTGCCGCACGAGGCACGTAGCATGCCCATCGACGTGGTGGTCTCCAACTCCTTTGGTTTTGGTGGAACCAACGGCTCACTGGTGTTCCGCCGGTTCGCCGAGTGATGCCAGGCTGGGTCGATGGACGTCCAGCCGACACGCTTTCTGTCAAAAATAGAGGGCTGGCTTATGGCGATGGGCTGTTTGAGACCATCGCGGTAAGGGCAGGGCAGCCATCGCTGCTGGATCAGCACATGCAGCGCTTGCAACGAGGCTGTGATCGTCTGGGCATTGCTGCTGATCTGGTTTTGATTCGTGACGAGCTGCTGGCCTTTGCCCGGCAACTCGACGAAGGGGTCATGAAACTGATCCTTACCCGTGGCGACAGCCAGCGTGGCTATGCCCCTGATACCCATTCTCACCCTGTAAGAATTCTTCAAGGTAGCCCGCTGCCTGCCTATCCCTCTGCTCATGCGGAGCAGGGCATTTACTTGTTCCCCTGTGTCACACGTCTGGCCGAGCAGCGCTTGCTGGCAGGTTTGAAGCATTTGAATCGTCTCGAACAAGTGCTTGCCCGTTCGGAATGGCAGGGCTCCGAGTTTGCCGAAGGGCTGATGCGTGATCTTTCCGGTCGTGTTATTGAAGGGGTTTACAGCAATCTGTTTATGGTCCGCGATGACGTGTTGCTCACGGCTGACCTGAGTCGCAGCGGCGTCGCGGGTGTCATGCGCGGTGCGTTGCTGGAGCAGGCTCCGGAGCTTGGCATTCACGTCGAAGTTCGTGATCTGCATATGGCTGATCTGGAACATGCTGACGAAGTATTTGTCTGCAACAGTGTCTATGGCGTCTGGCCGGTGCGAGGCTTCGAACAGCTGAGCTGGTCGGTTGGACCGCTCACCCGTAAACTGCAGCGCAAAGCTCTTGCCCTTCTGGATATCGCTTAGTGATTCGAAAATTTTTGCTGTTGCTGGAAACGGGCCTGGTCCTGGCAGGTTTGGCGTTGGGTTATGCCTACTGGCAGCAGAACGAGGCCCTGCATCAACCCTTGAACGTCACCCAGGAACAGATGCTCGACGTTCCTGCCGGTTCGACGCCGGGTGGTTTGCTCAATCGTCTACAAACCGACGGTGTGATCAAGGACGCATTCTGGCTAAGGCTGTACTGGCGCTTCAACCTCTCGGGTGAAGCCCTGCACAGCGGCGAATACCGCATGACGCCGGGCATGAACGCGCAGTCCTTGCTGGGTCTGTGGCAGCGCGGTGAAGTCGTCCAATACAGCCTGACGCTGGTCGAGGGCTGGAATTTCCGTCAGGTGCGTGCAGCACTCGGCAAGCAGCCCAAGCTTGAGCAAACACTGGTTAATCTCAGCGACGCTGAGCTGATGACTAAAATCGGTCATCCGGATGTTTTTCCCGAGGGCCGGTTCTTCCCTGACACTTACCGCTACGTCCGCGGCATGACTGACGCTGAAATTCTCAAACAGGCCTACAAGCGTCTCGACGACGTGTTGGAAGAGGAATGGGCCAAGCGTGCAGCAGATGTGCCGTATACCGATGCTTATCAAGCGCTGATCATGGCGTCCCTGGTTGAAAAGGAGACTGGTGTCCCGCAGGAGCGTGGCCAGATCGCCGGCGTTTTTGTCCGCCGGCTTGCCTTGGGCATGTTGCTGCAGACGGACCCGACAGTCATCTATGGTCTGGGCGAGCGCTACAACGGCAAGTTGACCCGCGCTCACCTGAAAGAGCCCACGCCTTACAACACCTACGTCATCTCCGGTTTGCCACCTACGCCCATTTCTTTGGTCGGCCGTGAAGCGATTCACGCTGCCCTCAACCCGGTGCCGGGGCGCAGCCTTTATTTCGTCGCCCGGGGCGATGGCAGTCACGTATTTTCCGATGACCTGGACGCGCACAACGCCGCGGTTCGCGAGTTTCAGCTCAAGCGTCGTGCTGACTACCGATCGAGTCCGGCCCCGGCCGCAGTTCCAGTAGTCCCCGCGACTCCTGCGGAGCCCGTCCCGGCGGTCGAGCCCAATCCGGCGGCGACTGATGAAGCGAAAGCAGAACAAGACACCGCGCCGAGCGAGCAAAAATCACAATGAATTTTATTGAGTACACCCTGTGACCGGCCTGTTTATCACCCTCGAGGGCCCGGAAGGTGCCGGTAAAAGCACCAACCGTGAATACCTTGCAGCGCAACTGCGCTCTGAAGGCATCGACGTATTGCTGACTCGTGAGCCGGGCGGTACGCCGCTGGCTGAGCGCATTCGTGAACTGTTGCTGGCACCCAGCGACGAAGCCATGCATGCCGATACCGAGTTGCTGTTGGTGTTTGCTGCTCGTGCGCAACATCTGGCTGAAGTGATTCGTCCGGCACTGGCGCGTGGCGCGGTTGTCCTGTGTGATCGTTTCACGGATGCAACTTACGCCTATCAAGGTGGTGGTCGTGGCTTGTCCCACGAGCGGATCGCTGCGTTGGAGAATTTCGTACAGGGCGATTTGCGCCCGGACCTGACTCTGGTGTTCGATTTGCCGGTAGAAGTGGGTCTGGCGCGGGCCACTGCGCGGGGGCGGCTGGATCGTTTCGAGCAGGAAGGCAGGACCTTTTTCGACGCGGTGCGCAGTACGTATCTGAATCGCGCCAAAGCCGAGCCGGGACGTTATCGTCTGGTGGATGCGGCGCAATCCCTGCCTGACGTGCAGCGTTCTCTCGACGCATTATTGCCTGAATTGTTGAGTCTGCACCGTGGCTGAAGCTTATCCCTGGCAGGAGCAGCTCTGGCAGCAATTGGCGGGTCGTGCTCAACACGCCCACGCTTATTTGCTGCATGGGCCTATTGGCATTGGCAAGCGAGCACTGGCTGAGCGGTTGATGGGCAGTCTGCTGTGCCAGCGACCGGAAGGTCTGGAAGCGTGCGGTCAGTGCAAATCCTGTCTGTTGCTGGCGGCGGGAAGTCACCCGGACAATTACGTGCTGGAGCCGGAAGAGGCGGACAAGGCGATCAAGGTCGATCAGGTCCGCGATCTGGTGAGTTTTGTGGTGCAGACGGCACAAATGGGTGGCCGCAAAGTGGTGTTGATCGAGCCGGTCGAGTCGATGAACATCAATGCCGCCAACGCTTTGTTGAAAAGCCTTGAAGAGCCTTCGGGCAACACCGTTTTGCTGCTGGTCAGTCATCAACCCAGCCGACTGTTGCCGACGGTCAAAAGCCGTTGCGTGCAACAGGCCTGCCCGCTGCCCAGTGAGGAGATGAGTCTCACATGGCTTGCCAAGGCATTGCCTGAGAGCAGCGAGGAGGAGCGGAGCGAGTTGCTGACCCTCGCCGCCGGTTCGCCGCTTGCCGCTGTCAGCCTTCAGACCCAGGGCGTGCGCGAGCAGCGTGCTCAGGTGGTGGATGGCGTAAAGAAGCTGCTCAAGCAGCAACAATCGCCAACCCAACTGGCTGAAGGCTGGAAAGATATCCCGCTGCTGTTGCTGTTTGACTGGTTCTGCGACTGGTCGCACCTGATTCTGCGTTATCAACTGACCGGGGACGAACAAGGCCTGGGTTTGGAGGATATGCGCAAAGTAGTGCAGTATCTGGCGCAGAAGTCCGCGCAGGGCAAGGTGCTCGAGATTCAGGACTGGATTCTGGCCCAGCGTCAGAAAGTCATGTCCAAGGCCAACCTGAACAGGGTATTACTGCTTGAGGCCTTGCTGGTTCAATGGTCGGGGCTGATCAGTCAGCGCTAGCGTTTAGTCGTCAGACGGAAATGCATTTAAATTCAGTTGGTTATGTTTTTTGATAGGAGTTGTCATGAGCCTGCCGCCGAGTTCCGGTCCACGAAATGGCATTTTGTCTCTGACTATCAAGGACAAGTCCGTTCTCTACGCGGCCTACATGCCCTTTATCAGAAATGGCGGACTGTTCATCCCCACCAGTAAAAGCTACAAGCTCGGGGATGAAGTGTTCATGTTGTTGAACCTGATGGATGAACCGGAAAAAATTCCGGTGGCGGGCAAAGTAGCCTGGATCACCCCCAAGGGCGCGCAAGGTAATCGCGCGGCTGGCGTCGGCGTGCAATTCAATGACGGCGACACGACCGCCCGTACCATGATCGAAACCTATCTGGCCGGTGCTTTGAAGTCCGACCGTCCCACTCACACGATGTAGTTGCCTATTTCCATGCTTGTAGATTCCCATTGCCACCTTGACCGCCTGGACCTTGCCGAGCATTCCGGATCACTGGATGCTGCCCTTGAGGCTGCACGTGGCCGGGGTGTCGGACACTTTCTGTGCATCGGCGTCAGCGCCGAAAACGCCGGAGCAGTGAAGGCGCTTGCCGAGCAATACGATGATGTTGATTGCTCAGTGGGTATCCATCCACTGGACCTGACACCAGGCGAAACGCCAGCGCTGGACTGGCTGCTCAAAGAGCTGGATCACCCACGGGTGGTGGCGATTGGCGAAACGGGTCTGGACTACCATTACGAGCCCGAAGCGGCGGAGTTGCAGCAGGCGTCGTTTCGACTGCATCTGCAAGCCGCGAACATCACCGGCAAGCCGGTCATCGTTCACACTCGCGGCGCGCGGGTCGACACCTTGAGCCTGCTGCGCGAGGCTGCATTGCCTCAGGGCGGGGTGCTGCACTGTTTCACCGAAGACTGGGACATGGCCAAGGCGGCGCTGGATCTTGGTTTTTACATATCCCTGTCTGGCATCGTCACCTTCCGCAACGCCGATGCGCTGCGTGACGTGGCGCGTCAGGTGCCAGCGGATCGGTTGTTGGTGGAAACGGATTCTCCTTACCTCGCGCCAATCCCATACCGGGGCAAACCCAACCTGCCTCAGTACGTGCGTGAAGTGGCCGAATTTCTGGCCATGTTGCGCGGTGAGTCTTACGAGCAGTTTGCGGAAATGACGACTGCCAACTTTGCCCGACTGTTCCCCTTGGCGCATCTGAAGGCTTGACGAATCGCAGGCAAAAAAAACCCGGGTTCTGGGGGGTGAATCCGGGTTAAGACCATTAGGAGTAAAACAAAGGTGCGCTATCCATCTGCACCTTTATTGGCGCGTCACTTGGGGGAGATGTCGCGCCAACGTACTAAGTATTGGTCATGCTCGCCTGGCGTCCAGTCGCTTCTGTACGTTTTTTAAACAGATTTGGAATAGCGCCGCGGTTGTTGAGTCCGTTTTATCTATGATTTACGGCCACACCTCTGGAATGCTGCCTGGGACCGAGATCGCATTGCCTGTTGGAGCGAGGCTTGCCCGCGAATCAGTTGGTGCGGTGTGTCAGATGACCCGCGTCATCGTTCTTCGCGGGCAAGCCTCGCTCCAAAAGGGGGAGCGTGGTTTTCATGTGGGAGCCGAGCTTGCTCGCGATGAGACCAACACCATTCTTTCCCCGAAGTGAGTTCCCGGATTGTCCGACACTCTCCCGTCAAAACCCGCACTTCACGCATTTAACGCACCATGGTCGGATGATCCGTGCAATTTCGCGCGGGTTAGGCATAATGCAGAGCTTCGATTTTGAGCCGTGCAGACCTTCTTAATATGCAAAAAGAACCTCGTAAGGTCCGTGAGTTTCGCCGCCGTGAGCAGGAAATCCTCGACACGGCGCTTAAGTTATTTCTCGATGAAGGCGAAGACAGCGTTACTGTCGAGATGATTGCGGACGCCGTCGGTATTGGCAAAGGCACCATCTACAAGCACTTCAAATCCAAGGCGGAAATCTATTTGCGCCTGATGCTCGACTACGAGCGTGATCTGAACGAGTTACTGCATTCAGCGGATCTGGAAAAGGACAAGGAGTCGCTTTCCCGCGCCTACTTCGAATTCCGCATGCGTGATCCACAGCGTTATCGCCTGTTTGATCGTCTGGAAGAGAAGGTCGTCAAAGGCAATCAGGTGCCAGAACTGGTCGAGGAACTGCACAAGATCCGCGCCTCGAACTTCGAACACCTGACGCTGCTGATAAAAGGGCGGATCAATGAAGGCAAGCTCGAAGACGTCCCGCCGTATTTCCACTACTGCGCTGCCTGGGCTCTGGTGCATGGCGCGGTTGCGCTCTACCACTCGCCGTTTTGGAGCAATGTGCTTGAAGATCAGGAAGGCTTTTTTCAATTCCTGATGGATATCGGTGTGCGCATGGGCAACAAGCGCAAGCGCGATACAGATGTAATTGCCGATCCCAAGGCAGATTCCACAGATCAGTAACCGGGCTGCTCCAAGGCTCTGTTTCAGGCGTGCTGTACATTAAAAGCCGCATTATTCAGCTTCCATGCGCGCTCTGGCTCGGAAGCTGCATCAGACGACCATTCGCCGGTTTTCCGTCACCGGCATTTGGGAGGGGAATAATGCGTAGCCTGGTTCTGTTACTGGCGCTGTTGGCGTTGAGTGGTTGCATGAGTGTCAGCGATCTGGCCCAGGGCACCAAGGATCAACTGAGTGATGCCGGGATTCTCGACCACGGCGAAACCCGTCGTATCGGCAATTGGCGCATACAGGCTGACTCGTTCATCTATATCGCTCAAGGCGCGTTCGTACCGCCTAATTCCAGTCCCCATCCCAAGCAGAACGTAGTGGCTGAAGAAGCCTTTAACGGCTTCATTGAATATTTCCCGATGGTTCGTCGCGCCCGTACGCCATTGGGGCTGGATGAGGCAATGACCGAAGCCCGTGGTTTCGGGGCGCATTACTTGCTCTACACTCGTTTTGCCAAGGCTGACGATCGGATCGGCAATACGGATGAGTGGTCCGACCAGGAAGCGCTGGATAGGCTCGGTATTGATAACGGCGTGATCCAGTTGATGCTGATTGAAACCAGCACTCGCTACCTGATCGACACCGCCCGTATTCGTATTCGTGGCGGATTGCTGACGTTCTACGACAATAAACCAGAAGACCTGCTCGGCCCGCCGCTTGAGGAATATGCTCGCAGCCTGTTGGGTCTGAGTCGCTAAGGAGAAAAAATGACCGGTCCGGGCAAGGCCAATGATCTGTTCGCGCAGATCCCCAAGAGCAAAGGATTACCACCCGTGCATCTGTGGAATCCGGATTTCTGCGGCGATATCGACATGCGTATCGCGCGGGATGGCACCTGGTACTACCTGGGTACGCCAATTGGCCGCAAACCCATGGTCCGGTTGTTTTCCACGATCATGCGTCGCGATGGCGATGATTACTTCCTGATTACTCCCGTGGAGAAGGTCCGGATTCGCGTCGATGACGCACCGTTCGTGGCGGTCAGTCTGGTGGTGGAGGGCGAGGGCGAGCAGCAGATTTTGCGCTTCTCGACCAATGTCGAGGACGATACCGAAGCTGGCCCGGATCACCCCTTACGCGTGATAGTCGATCCCCGGACTGAAGAGCCGGCCCCCTATATCCATGTGCGGGCCAACCTTGAAGCATTGATTCATCGCAACGTGTTCTACCAGTTGGTGGAGCTGGCCGTTTCCCGCGACATTGATGGTCAGCGCTGGCTGGGCGTCTGGAGTCACGGAGAGTTCTTTCCCATAGGCCTTGAGCCTTAAATCAATAAGTTGCCGCTCAATTGCTTGCTTTGTACTCGGCGGTTAAAGTGCCGCTCCCCGTTTTACCTGAGGTTTTTGCATGAATCAGTCCTTTGATATTGCCGTTATCGGCGCCACCGGTACTGTCGGCGAAACCATCGTCCAGATTCTCGAAGAGCGTAACTTCCCGGTTGCGCAGTTGCATTTGCTGGCCAGTATCGAGTCGGCAGGTCATTCCGTGCCGTTCAGGGGCAAAAATGTGCGCGTGCGCGAAGTCGACGAGTTCGATTTCAGCAAGGCGCAGGTTGCGTTCTTTGCAGCGGGTCCGGCGATTACCCGCAGCTATGCTGCCCGTGCGACCGCCGCCGGATGTTCGGTTATTGACCTGTCTGGTGGATTGTCCCCAGAGGAAGCGCCGAACGTCGTTCCCGAAATCAATGGCGCTTTGATCGAGTCGTACGGCAAACCGTTTCAGGTGGGCAGCCCAAGTTCTTCCGGTGCAGCGTTGGCGCTGACACTGGCACCTTTGCTGGCGGTGCTGGACATTCAGCGAATCAGCGTCACGGCTTGTCTGGCGGTATCGAGCCAAGGGCGTGAAGGCGTCGCTGAACTGGCGCGTCAGACGACAGAGTTACTCAATGTTCGTCCGCTGGAGCCGCGCTTTTTTGATCGGCAAATGGCCTTTAACCTGCTGGCCCAAGTGGGTACGCCAGATGCAGAAGGGCATGTACCGCTGGAAAAACGTCTGGTCGCGGAGTTGCGAGAGTTGCTGGCTCTGCCTTTACTGAAGGTTTCTGCGGCAACCGTGCAGGCACCGTTGTTTTTTGGCGACAGCTTCACGGTTTCGTTAGTGACGGCGGCACCTGTGAATCTCGGAGCGGTCAACAAGGCACTGGAGTCTGCGGCTGGAATCGAGTTGGTCGAAGCTGGTGATTACCCGACTGCGGTCGGCGATGCTGTAGGGCAGGACGTTGTTTATGTAGGACGCGTCCGGAGTGGGATCGATGATCCTTGTGAGTTAAATCTGTGGGTCACGTCGGACAATGTACGCAAAGGTGCAGCTCTCAACGCTGTGCAGCTCGCTGAATTGTTGATAAAAGACTATGTGTAAAAGATACTTGGCGGCAATTTGAAGAATCATTCTAGCCAGGCGTGTCCTCCAAGCTCCTGAGATGAGTACTTTTTACCTCTCGGATGCCGAGGAATTTTTTAACAAGGGATGGGCTATGGTTCAGGTTCGCAAACTGGTTTTAGCAATTGCTGCGGCTTCCGCGCTGTCATCTGGAATGGCGCATGCGCTGGGGCTTGGGGAATTGTCGGTCAAGTCGACCCTGAACCAGCCGTTGGTAGCCGAAATCGAACTGACGGAAGCGCAGGGGCTGAACGCCTCGCAAGTGGTGCCAAGTCTGGCAACCACCGCCGATTTCGCTCAGGCCGGTGTCACTCGGCAGGCGTTTCTCAACGACCTTACGTTTACCCCGGTGATCAACGCCAGCGGCAAGAGTGTCTTGCGTATTACCTCCAGCAGGCCGGTACGCGAACCCTTTGTGAAATTCCTCGTTCAAGTGTTGTGGCCAAACGGCCGCTTGCTGCGCGAGTACAGCCTGCTGCTTGATCCGCCTAAATATTCCCCGGAAGCGGCAGCCGCTGCTGCAGCGGCCGCGCCAGCTCCAGCTGCTGCGACCCAGTTGCCTTCTACGGCACCGGCTGCCGAGCAACCGGCTGCCCCGGCGCCAACGCCAGCCGCAGAGACGCCGGCCGCTCCAGCGCCAGTCGCGGACAGCAGTGCCAGGCAGGCTTCGTACACCACCAGCAATAACGACACGTTGTGGGAAATTGCCGAGAAAAATCGCAATGGCGGCACCGTGCAACAGACGATGCTGGCGATTCAGGCGCTGAACCCGGACGCATTCATTGGCGGCAATATCAACCGACTTAAGAAAGGTCAGGTATTGCGTTTGCCGACGCCTTCGCAGTCAACGACCTTGCCTCAGCCTCAAGCAATCACCGAAGTGGCTGCGCAGAATCAGGCGTGGCGTCAGGGGCGTAGAACGCCTTCCGGCACGCGTCAGGTTGATGCAACCCGTCGCGATCGTGCCGGTGAGGCACCTTCCCGGGTGGAAGCGGGCGATAACCTGAGTCTGGTATCTGCAGGTTCAAATACTGCGGGCAAAGGCTCTGCAGGCGAAAAAGAATTAAGCAACAAGCTGGCCGTGGCTCAGGAAAATCTGGACACCGCACGTCGTGATAACGCGGAGCTCAAGAGCCGCATGAACGACCTGCAAAGCCAGCTGGACAAGATGCAGCGTCTGATTCAGCTGAAAAGCGATCAATTGGCCAAGATGCAGGCTGCCGGAGGCGTAGTTCCGCCTGCGACGCCGGGTGCGACGCCTGATGCCGCAGCGGCCGCAAAACCTGCTGACTCGGCCATGCCCGCCACAGTGGTTGGCGCGCCGGGTACGCCTGAGGCTGCTGCCAAACCGCCAGGTGAGATTGCCCCGGAAGATGCGCTACCGGCTGGTGCCGCTCAGGTCACCGCGCCTGGTGCAGATCAGCCGTTGGCCGTTGAGCCGGTAGTCGCGCCGGAGTCCGACGCGGATAACGCCTTCAAACAGTTGCTCAATAATCCGATTGTGCTTGGCATCATCGGCGGCGCTGTAGTGCTGTTCCTGCTTCTGTTGATGCTGTTCCTGGCCCGTCGTCGCAATGCCAAGGCCGAGGCCGAGAAGCACAAGCGCATGGCGCGTGCTCTGGCTGAAGAGTCTGACTTTGTGTCCGACATGGATATGGACGTGCCGCAAGCCAGTTTCGAAGGGTTGGGCGTTGCTTCGCCTAACGTGGCAATGACGCCACCGCCTGCTGCTGGCGGTCCGAAAGAGCGTCCGGCTGATCCGCTGGTTCAGGCTGAAATCCATATCGCTTACGGCCGTATGAATCAGGCGGTCGAACTTCTGGAAGAGGCTGTTAAAGAAGATCCTGCTCGTGATGATATCCGTCTGAAGCTGATGGAAATCTACGCCGAGCAGGGCAACACCAAAGCTTTCGCCGCGCACGAGCGCAAAGTGGTGGCACGGGGAAAGCATGAAGCTGAGGTCGAGCAGCTAAAGAGTCGTTACCCGACCATGGTTACCGCAGCTGTTGTGGCTGCGGCGGCAACAGCGACGGCAGCAGCAGTGGCAGCCGAGCTGGATGCGAAATACGTTGAGGAGCTGCTGCTCGATGAAGAAGAGCAGCAGCAGCCTGTCGCTGAGGTACAGCCAGAGCCAGAGCTGGCTTCAGAGCCGGAACTGGAACCTGAGCCAGTCGTCGCAGCGTCAGTCCCTGAAGCTGAAGTTCCGGCTGCTGAGGTTGATGACTTCGAGCAGGATTTCGATCTGAGCCTTGACGATCTGGAACAGGCTTCGCCGGAGCACGTGGTCGATCTGACCGCGCCGGCAGAGGTGAGCGATTTCGAGCTGGATGCACCAACACCTGAGCCTGAGCCGCAGGAGCCGAGCTTTGAGTCGCTCCTGAAGCAGCAGACTGAAGCGCCCGTGGTCAGCACGCCTGACGACCTGGACGATTTCGATCTGGATCTGGCGGAAGACGAACCCGGGCTGACCACGGAAGATGATTTCTTGCTCAGCCTCGACGAAGAGCCGTTGGACCTGGGTGAGCCTGCTCCTGTAGTGGCAGCCGAACCTGAACCTGAGCTGGAGCACGATCTGGACTTGCCGGATGACTTCGACCTGTCACTGTCTGACGAAATCGAGTCTGATCCTGCCGCCCAGGCATTCGCTTCCGAGATTGAGGACGTCAACGCCGAACTGGAGCGTTTGTCGCAGAATCTTGAGCACCCGCCGATGGCAGAGCCTTTCGAGACGCCTAGCTTCACCGCGGATGACATGGCGTCGATGGATGATGAGCCGGAGTTCGATTTCCTGTCCGGCACCGACGAAGCCGCCACCAAGCTCGATCTGGCACGCGCCTACATCGAAATGGGTGACAGCGACGGCGCTCGCGATATCCTCGATGAAGTGGTGTCCGAGGGTAATGACGGTCAGAAAACCGAAGCGCGGGATATGCTCTCTCGTCTGGTCTGATTCATTACCGCTGTGCTGCAACGGCCGCTTATGCGGCCGTTTGCATTTATAGCGTCGGGCACATGGCGTCTTTTTTCGACGGCCCTATAATGGCCGCCATTTTGCAATCCGACAGGCTTTTACCTCTTGGCGAACATAGATAACCCGGCAGCCGAAATGGCCGCTGAAGGCTTTTCCCGAATTGCGCTCGGGGTCGAATACAAAGGCTCGCGTTATTCCGGTTGGCAGCGTCAGGCATCCGGCGTGCTGACGGTTCAGGAAACCCTCGAAAACGCACTGTCAAAAGTCGCCGATTCACCCGTCTCGTTGATGTGCGCCGGACGAACCGATGCCGGTGTGCATGCGTGCGGGCAGGTCGTGCATTTCGATACGCAGGCCCAGCGCTCGATGAAGGCCTGGGTGATGGGCGCCAACATCAATTTGCCCCATGACATCAGTGTCAGCTGGGCCAAGGTCATGCCAGCAGATTTTCACGCGCGCTTCAAAGCCATCGCGCGCCGTTATCGCTACGTCATCTACAACGACCAGATTCGTCCGGCGCACCTGAATCAGGAAATCACCTGGAACCATCGCCCGCTGGATGTCGAGCGGATGGCGCAGGCAGCGCAGTACCTGGTCGGGACTCATGATTTCAGTGCTTTCCGTGCCGGGCAGTGTCAGGCCAAGTCGCCGGTCAAACAGCTGCATCATCTGCGGGTGACACAGCACGGCAAGATGATTGTCATCGATGTACGCGCCAATGCGTTTCTGCACCACATGGTGCGCAATATCGCTGGCGTGCTGATGACCATCGGTGCAGGAGAGCGGCCGGTTGAGTGGGCGAGCGAGGTGCTGGAAAGCAAGGTCCGTCGAACGGGCGGGGTAACCGCGCACCCGTTCGGGCTTTATCTGGTACAGGTGGAGTATCGCGACGAGTTTCCGCTGCCTGAGCGTTATATCGGGCCGCACTTTCTTACGGGCTTCTCGGAACTTGACGGCTGACGCCTGTAACAGCATTTGTTAACATCCGGGCCTTTCCCGAAAGGCTTGAGGTTTTCTTTACATGTCAGCCGTTCGCAGCAAGATCTGCGGGATTACCCGCATAGAAGATGCATTGGCTGCCGTCGAGGCGGGTGCCGATGCCATCGGCTTCGTGTTTTACGCCAAAAGCCCAAGGGCAGTGAGCGTTCAACAAGCGCGGGCAATCATTGCCGCCTTGCCGCCGTTTATCAGTACGGTGGGTTTGTTCGTCAATGCCAGCCGTTGTGAGCTCAACGAAACTCTGGATGCTGTGCCGCTGGATATGCTGCAGTTCCACGGAGATGAGACGCCTGAGGAGTGCGATGGCTATCATCGTCCGTTCATCAAGGCATTGCGGGTGCAGGCCGGTGACGATATCGCTGCCAGTTGCCGTTTGTACTCCAGGGCCAGCGGTATCCTGCTCGACACATATGTCGCAGGCGTTCCAGGCGGTACGGGTGAAACCTTTGACTGGGCGCTGATCCCGAACAGTCTTGAAAAGCCGATTATCCTGGCCGGCGGTTTGACCTCTGCCAACGTGGCTCAGGCCATTACCCAGGTTCGGCCTTACGCGGTAGACGTCAGCGGCGGTGTTGAGAAGAGCAAGGGCATCAAGGATCATGACAAGATTCGTGCGTTCATGAGCGCAGTGCACGGCTGCTGATGGCGGTTCGATGTGACGGGTTTTCGTCGGCCACCGTCCATAATCCTGTCTGTGCGACAGGCAGGCAGTCCCGGATAAGCGGGCAGATTTTTTACGGGTGAGGTTCGAATGCCTCGCCACGGTTGTTGAATCGCGATTGAAGCTGTGCGGCTGGCACGCCACGATATTTGGCAGCCACCGACAAGCTGCTTCAATTCATTTACGAATTAGTTAAAAGGGCATGCGCAGGGTGCTGAGTCACCCGGCGTTCGAGCCACCGGTACTGGAGATATAAAGCATGAGCAACTGGTTGGTAGACAAACTGATCCCTTCGATCATGCGTTCCGAGGTCAAGAAGAGCTCGGTTCCTGAAGGCCTCTGGCATAAATGCCCATCCTGCGAAGCGGTGCTTTATCGTCCAGAGCTGGAAAAGACCCTGGACGTTTGCCCCAAGTGCAACCACCACATGCGCATCGGCGCGCGTGCTCGTCTGGATATCTTCCTCGATGAAGAAGGTCGTTCCGAAATCGGTGCCGATCTGGAGCCGGTTGACCGTCTCAAGTTCCGCGACAGCAAAAAGTACAAGGATCGCCTGGTCGGTGCCCAGAAGCAGACCGGTGAAAAAGATGCACTGATTTCCATGAGCGGCTCCCTGTTGGGCATGCCGGTTGTGGTCTCGGCGTTCGAGTTCTCCTTCATGGGCGGTTCGATGGGCGCGATCGTAGGCGAGCGCTTCGTTCAGGCTGCCAACTATGCGCTGGAAAAACGCTGCCCGATGATCTGCTTCGCCGCTTCCGGTGGCGCGCGTATGCAGGAAGCGTTGATCTCGCTGATGCAAATGGCCAAGACTTCGGCCGTGCTGGCGCGTCTTCGCGAAGAAGGCCTGCCGTTCATCTCCGTACTGACCGACCCGGTTTACGGCGGTGTTTCCGCGAGTCTGGCCATGCTGGGTGACGTGATCGTCGCTGAGCCAAAGGCTCTGATCGGCTTTGCCGGTCCTCGTGTCATTGAGCAGACCGTTCGTGAAAAACTGCCGGAAGGCTTCCAGCGCAGTGAGTTCCTGCTGGACCACGGCGCTATCGACATGATCATTCCTCGTCAGGAACTGCGTCAGCGTCTGGGTAACCTCCTGGCGCAAATGATGAACCTGCCGACACCCAAGTTCGTCGCGCCGGTTATCGAGCCAATCATCGTTCCTCCGGCGCCCGCCAACGTATGACGCCAGGATCCCTGGGTGATTGGCTCGCCTATCTGGAGCAGTTGCATCCCTCTGCCATTGATATGGGGCTGGACAGGTCGCGACAGGTAGCGCAGCAATTGGGTTTGACCCGGCCTGCGCCCAGGGTGATTACGGTAACCGGTACCAACGGCAAAGGTTCGACCTGCGCCTTTCTGGCTTCGTTGCTCCGCGCTCAGGGTCTTAAGGTCGGTGTTTACAGTTCTCCGCATTTGTTGCGCTACAACGAGCGTGTGCAAGTGCAGGGCGTTGAGGCCACTGATTTAGAACTCTGCGATGCGTTCGCCGCTGTCGAGGCTGCGCGTGGCGATGTCACGCTGACCTATTTCGAAATGGGGACTCTGGCGGCTTTCTGGCTTTTCGAGCAGGCGGCGCTTGATGTCGCGGTGCTTGAGGTGGGTTTGGGTGGTCGTCTCGATGCCGTCAACCTGATCGATTCCGATCTGGCGGTAGTGACCAGCATCGGTATCGATCACGCGGACTGGCTGGGCGATACCCGCGAGTCCGTAGCGTTCGAAAAGGCGGGGATTTTCCGCGAAGGTTGCCCAGTGCTGTGCGGTGATCCTGATCCTCCTGCGCCACTTCTCGACAAGGCCAAACAACTCAATTGCCCGCTGATGCTGCGCGGCCGTGAGTTCGATCTGACGATCAATGAGCGGAACTGGAGCTGGACGGGGCGAGACGGGCAGGGGCAGCAGGTTGAATTGCTTGATTTGCCATTGCTTGACCTTCCTATGGAAAACGCAGCCTTGGCGTTGCAGGCTTATCTATTGCTGGATATTGCCTGGCAGCCGGAGCTGATTCTTGCTGCATTGCTCGATACACGGATCATCGGTCGTCTGGATCGTCGCGCCTTCAACTGGCATGGCAAGCGGCTGAATCTGCTGATGGACGTGGGGCACAACCCCCACGCTGCGCAGTTTCTGGCGCAACGCATGGCTCAGCGTCCGGTGGCAGGAAAGCGCTTGGCGGTCTTTGGTCTGTTGGCTGACAAGGAGCTGGAAGGTGTCGTTGCCGAGCTGGCTTCCAGTATCGATGACTGGGCTGTTGCACCGCTTCCGACCTCGCGCAGCCGACCAGCAAATGATTTGCACGTGGCACTTGAGAACCTTGGTGCGCACGTGACGTCCTATCAGAGTGTTGCGCTGGCACTTGAAGCCCAATGCGCGCACGCTACAGCCGATGACGAGATTTTGCTGTTCGGGTCTTTTTACTGTGTTGCCGAGGCCCTGGAATGGTTGACCCGGCACGCCATAGAGGAAGCTGCAAATGGCTCTGCTGGATAACGTATTCAAACAGCGAATGGTCGGTGCCCTGGTGCTTATCGCCGTGGCTGTGATCTTCCTGCCTATGCTGTTCACGCGTCAGGATGAGACGCGCCACGTTCAGGTCGATGCGCCCGCTGCTCCGCAAGCGCCTGCAGCGCCTCAAGTGCAGGTTCAGCCAGTGCCGGTGCCTGAGCCTCAGGTTCCCACTCAGGAGCCTATCCCTGGCGACGATGAAATAGCTGCGCAAAGCCAGGCACCGTCCATGCCTATCGCTCCGGCTCCGCCTGAAGTGAAGACTGCGACCCCGCCTGCCGCCAAACCGGCCGCCAAGCCAGCTCCGGCGCCAGCACCGACGCCAGCGCCAGTCCCGGCGGCGCCTGCAGCGCAAGCGACTGCCAAACCAGCCACGCCGTCAGGTGTCGACGCTAACGGTCTGTCGGTAAGCTGGTCGGTACAATTGGCGAGCATGTCCAACCGTGCCAACGCCGACAACCTGCAGAAGACCCTGCGCACTCAGGGCTATAACGCCTACATCCGTACCGCAGGCGGCGTGAACCGGGTGTTTGTGGGTCCATTGATCGAGCGTGCAGAAGCTGATCGCTTGCGTGATCAGCTCGACAAGCAGCAGAAGCTCAAGGGCATTGTGGTGCGCTTTCAGCCTGAGCAGGGTTGATGCTTTTCAGATGATTGCACAGCTGCCGGAAATGCTGCTTACCGGCAGGCTGGCGCTCTGCTAAAATGCGCCGCCTTATCTGTTTGCAGGCTCAAACGTGCCCTTTACCCCGGTCGACTGGGCGATCTTCGCGATCGTCGCTATCTCCGCTCTGATCAGTCTCAAGCGCGGCTTCGTCAAGGAAGCCCTGTCTCTGGTGACCTGGATCATTGCAGGCGTCGTCGCCTGGATGTTTGGCGCGGGATTATCAGGTTATTTGGTCAACTACATCGAAACACCATCGTTTCGGGTTATTGCGGCCTGTACTATTCTATTCGTCGCCACCTTGCTGGTTGGCGCAATGATCAACTTTCTTATTGGGGAACTGATTCGTGTCACCGGGCTTTCCGGGACCGATCGCTTTCTCGGCATGGTCTTTGGCGCAGCGCGCGGAGGCTTGCTTGTAGTAGTGGCCGTCGGGCTGTTGAGCCTGGGGCCGGTACAACAGGATCAATGGTGGCAGCAATCGAGGTTGGTGCCGCAATTTCTCATGGTCGCTGACTGGTCGAAAAACCTGATTCTCGGGATGTCCAGCAAGTGGCTCGCCAGCGGAGTCAGCGTACCTGCTGAACTGCCGTTCAAGGAACACCTCCTGCCGCCTACAATGCCGCAGGAAGTGCTCGGTAAATCCAGTTCCACTAAGTAGGGGTTGTGTCGCATGTGTGGCATCGTCGGTATCGTCGGTAAGTCGAACGTCAATCAGGCGCTGTATGACGCGCTCACCGTCCTCCAGCACCGCGGCCAGGACGCTGCCGGTATCGTAACCAGCCACGACGGCCGGTTATTCCTGCGCAAGGACAACGGCCTGGTACGTGATGTGTTCCATCAGCGCCATATGCAGCGTCTGGTCGGGCACATGGGTATTGGTCATGTGCGCTATCCAACGGCAGGCAGCTCGACTTCAGCTGAAGCCCAGCCGTTTTACGTCAACTCGCCGTATGGCATTACGTTGGCGCACAACGGCAACCTGACCAACGTTGAGCAACTGGCCAAGGAGATTTACGAATCTGACCTGCGCCACGTCAACACCAATTCTGATTCGGAAGTGCTGCTGAACGTTTTCGCTCATGAACTGGCCGTGCGCGGCAAGTTGCAGCCAACCGAAGAAGACATCTTCGCTGCTGTCACTGACGTGCATAAACGCTGCCGTGGCGGTTACGCCGTGGTTGCGATGATCACCGGTTACGGTATCGTCGGTTTCCGAGACCCGGACGCTATCCGTCCGATCGTTTTCGGTCAGCGTCACACCGATGAAGGCGTCGAGTACATGATTGCCTCCGAGAGCGTCTCACTGGACGTGCTCGGCTTCACCCTGATCCGCGACCTGGCGCCGGGCGAAGCGGTTTACATCACTGAAGATGGCAAGCTGCACACTCGTCAGTGCGCAACCAATCCCAAGTACGCACCGTGCATCTTCGAACACGTCTATCTGGCGCGTCCGGACTCGATCATCGACGGTATCTCGGTCTACAAGGCGCGTCTGCGCATGGGCGAGAAGCTGGCTGACAAGATCATGCGCGAGCGTCCGGATCACGACATCGACGTGGTTATCCCTATTCCGGACACCAGCCGCACGGCGGCACTGGAACTGGCCAACCATCTGGGCGTCAAGTTCCGCGAAGGTTTCGTCAAGAACCGCTACATCGGCCGTACGTTCATCATGCCCGGTCAGGCCGCGCGCAAGAAATCCGTACGCCAGAAGCTCAACGCCATCGAGCTGGAGTTCCGCGGCAAGAATGTCATGCTGGTGGATGACTCCATCGTGCGTGGCACCACTTGCAAGCAGATCATCCAGATGGCCCGTGAAGCCGGTGCCAAGAACGTTTACTTCTGCTCCGCGGCACCTGCCGTTCGTTACCCGAACGTTTACGGTATCGACATGCCAAGCGCTCATGAGCTGATCGCTCATAACCGTAGCACTCAGGACGTTGCTGATCTGATCGGTGCCGACTGGTTGATCTATCAGGACCTGAACGACCTGATCGAAGCGGTGAGTGGCAGCAAGAAGATCAAAATCGACAACTTCGATTGCTCGGTCTTCGACGGCAAGTACGTGACCGGTGATATCGACGAGCATTACCTGAACAAGATCGAGTCGGCGCGTAATGACGCCTCCAAGGTCAAGACCCAGGCGGTCAGCGCGATCATCGATCTGTACAACAACTAATCATCACGGAGAGGGCGCATGACTCAGGAATGGGATGCCGGTCGGCTGGACAGCGACCTTGAGGGCGTTGGTTTCGACACACTCGCTGTGCGTGCCGGTCAACACCGCACGCCGGAAGGCGAGCATAGCGATCCGCTGTTCTTCACCTCAAGTTATGTGTTCCGTTCAGCCGCCGATGCGGCTGCGCGTTTCGCAGGCGAAGTGCCGGGCAACGTTTACTCGCGCTACACCAACCCGACGGTGCGCTCTTTCGAAGAACGTATCGCAGCGCTGGAAGGCGCCGAGCAGGCCGTTGCCGCTTCAAGCGGCATGGCCGCGATCATGGCTGTGGTCATGAGCTTTTGCAGCGCTGGCGATCACGTGCTGGTTTCCCGGAGCGTATTCGGCTCGACCATCAGTCTGTTCGAGAAGTACTTCAAGCGTTTTGGCGTTGAAGTGGATTACGTGCCGCTCGCCGAACTGGCTGGCTGGGATGCCGCTATCAAGCCCAACACCAAAATGCTGTTTGTTGAATCACCGTCCAATCCTCTGGCCGAACTGGTCGATATCGCCGCTCTGGCAGAAATCGCTCACGCCAAAGGCACCCTGCTGGTAGTCGATAACTGCTTCTGCACACCAGCGCTCCAGCAGCCGCTGGCGATGGGTGCTGACATGGTCGTGCATTCCGCCACCAAGTTCATTGACGGCCAGGGCCGCTCCATGGGCGGTGTGGTTGCCGGTCGCAGCGAACAGATGAAAGAAGTGGTCGGCTTCCTGCGCACTGCCGGACCAACGCTGAGCCCATTCAACGCGTGGATCTTCCTCAAGGGCCTCGAAACCCTGAACCTGCGCATGCGCGCTCACTGTGCCAGTGCTCTTGAACTGGCACAGTGGCTGGAGCAGCAGGACGGCATCGAGAAGGTGCATTACGCCGGTCTCGAAAGTCATCCGCAACACGCTCTGGCAAAACGTCAGCAGAAGGCATTCGGCGCGGTTTTGAGCTTCGAGGTCAAGGGTGGCAAAGAAGGCGCGTGGCGTTTCATTGATGCGACACGCCTGATTTCGATCACCGCCAACCTGGGTGACAGCAAAACCACCATCACGCACCCGAGCACTACTTCCCATGGACGTCTGGCGCCTCAGGAGCGTGAAGCTGCGGGCATCCGCGACAGCCTGATCCGGGTTGCTGTAGGCCTGGAAGATGTCGCTGACCTGAAGGCGGATCTTGCGCGTGGTCTTGCGGCACTGTGAATGATTGGGTGATGGAGGCCGCCAGCACCAGCAATGGGCGGGTGGCCCTGGTAACGGGTGCTGCACGAGGGATCGGTCTGGGCATTGCTGCCTGGCTGATTACCGAGGGCTGGCAGGTTGTTCTGGTTGATGTGGATCGCAAGCGAGGCGCTCTGGTCGCTCAGGCGCTGGGCGATAACGCGGTCTTCATTGCCATGGACGTCTCCAGCGAAGAGCAGGTAGCGGCAGGCGTGGCCGAGGTCATTGGCCAGTTCGGTCGCCTCGACGCACTGGTATGTAACGCCGCGATTGCCGATCCGCATAACACCACGCTTGAGAGCCTGAGCCTGGCGCACTGGAATCGGGTGCTGGGGATCAACCTCAGTGGTCCGATGCTGCTGGCCAAGCACTGCGCTCCCTACTTGCGCGCTCACGCGGGCAGTATCATCAACCTGACCTCAACCCGCGCGCGCCAGTCAGAAGCCGATACCGAAGCTTATGCAGCGAGTAAGGGCGGCCTGTTGGCGTTGACTCATTCGCTTGCCATCAGCCTGGGGCCCGAGATTCGCGTCAACGCGGTCAGCCCTGGCTGGATTGACGCCCGGGATCCTTCTGTACGGCGTGCTGAGCCGTTATCGGATGCTGATCACGCTCAGCATCCGGCGGGCAGGGTAGGCACGGTGGATGATGTGGCAGCGATGATCTCCTGGCTGCTGTCGCGCAATGCCGGGTTCGTCACGGGGCAAGAGTTCGTGGTGGACGGTGGTATGAGCAAGAAGATGATTTATCTGTAGCAGCGGCGAGTTTCAAGCTGCAAGCTGCAAGAGAAAGCGAGCCTTCGGGTTCGCTTTTTTGTTTTTGGCTTGGAGCTTGAAACTTGCGGCTGGAAGCTGCTCTTAAAAAAAACTTCAAGCAGGGTATTGACTTAGGTTCGTTAGGTGCGTAAATTTCGCGGCCTCAACGAAGCAAAGGGTGATTAGCTCAGCTGGGAGAGCAGCTGCCTTACAAGCAGCGGGTCGGCGGTTCGATCCCGTCATCACCCACCACTTCGTGAGTTTCAATGTTGCAACATTGAAAGGTTACATAGCGATACCGGACGTAAGTCCACCGACAAGCAGCGGTAGTTCAGTCGGTTAGAATACCGGCCTGTCACGCCGGGGGTCGCGGGTTCGAGTCCCGTCCGCTGCGCCATATTTGACGGATCAGATCAGTCTGGTCTGCGATTGAAAAGCCTCAAGGCTTCTCGGTCAGGGTTACAACGAAGCAGGTTCTCGAAAGCCTGCTTCAACGATTCAAACGGACGCAAGTCCGAGCGATACGCAGCGGTAGTTCAGTCGGTTAGAATACCGGCCTGTCACGCCGGGGGTCGCGGGTTCGAGTCCCGTCCGCTGCGCCATACATAGCTTCGAGGCCCTTGAACTCCTTGAAGCGAAAGAAAGCGACCTTAAAGGGTCGCTTTTTTTTTGCCTGATTTTTATGTTCAGGTGTGACGCCCTCGCGGCTGAAGTCCTCCGGGAAATGCCGTCCGTTGATTGAAATGCATATCATGTGGGCGTAGGGGTATCCATGGCGTCACTATCTTTGGCCGCAACCATCGGACCTGTAGGAGCTCACCGAGGTTACGAGGCCAGCGATAGCGGTTTGTCTGACACTCTGCCATCGCTGGCCTCGTAACCTCGGTGAGCTCCTACAGGAATGGGTTCAGCCTGCAAAATGCATTGTGTTTGAAAGGTCTTTGTTTACTGCGAGACAGTGCCGCTCCTACGGCCTATTTATCGGCACGCAAACCCTCGAGCAACGCCTCCCAGCTGCCAAACAGCGCATTTGAGCTGATCAGGCGTCTTTGCTTGCCAGCCCCGAGCACAAGCGCAGGAACGCCGCTCGTGCCCATCTGACCCATTAACGCCTGCGCTACCTTGACCCGCTCACGGGAATGACTCGGTAACCCATCATCCTGCGCAAGCAACAGGCTGGCAGCCTCGCTCAGTCCCATGCCCGTGAGAATGCGAGCAAGAACCTCAAGGTCGGTGATATCCAGCCCCTCAACATAGCGGCCGCGTTGTATGCCTGCCAATGCCTCCAGTTCGCGCGACGGCACCGTCATCGCCACCGCGCTGAGCGCCCGGGTTGCAGGCCCGGAGTCGAAACGACGGGTGTGATCCCCAAGTATGTGGCGTTGGTAAGCCTCGCTGAAAGGCTGTCCGGTCAGCGTGCCGATTCGCAGGTCATTGGACCAGGCATAATCTGCAAAGCCTAGGTCCATCACCCGCGAGTTTTTATCCGCGAACAAGCCGGTAGGGGAAAGCGTGATGCTGAACTCGTCCAGCGCATCAAGGCGCTGTATCACTGACGAGGCTCCATAGCACCAACCGCATAGTGGATCGAAGAGGTAAGTGACGCTGACGGCTTCACTCACCACTTCATTTCACCTTTGGCCACTTTCGCGCTCAGCACCAGTGACGAGTCATCCGCCAGTTTCGGGTAATGCGCTTTCATCGCTGCAATCAGTGCGGCAGAGTCTTTGGCCTTGGCCGTTTCGGCATCAAAGGTTTTGATATAGCCCGCTGTGAATGTCGGTGATTGAAGAGCCGTTTGATCGCCCGGCAGGAAGTGGCCCGGCACAATGGTGGCTGGTTTGAGTTTCTCTATTGTCGCCAGGGTCGCCAGCCAGTCCTGGTGGGATTTGGCGCTCTGGGTGTCAGCCATCCACACGTGAATGTTGCTGGACAGCACCACGCCGCCTACCACGGCCTTGATCGACGGGATCCAGACGAAGCTACGGTCGGGTTGCGGACCGTCCAGGCCAATGACCTGCAGTTTCTGATCTTCCAGCTTCAGTTCAGTACCCTGCAGTACTTCAGGCACGATGACCTTGCCCGGTGCGGCCGCGCCCAGCTTGGGTCCCCAGTAGGCCAGCTTGGCATCCTTGGTTTCGTTGATGTGTGCGACTGTCTGGGCGCTGGCTACAACCTTGGCTTTTGGGTAGGCGGAGGTAATGGTTTGCAGGCCGAAGTAGTAGTCCGGGTCGCCATGGCTGATATAAATCGTGGTCAGATTTTTCCCGCTCTTGCGGATTTTCTCGACGATCTGCTCGGCTTGAGTTTTCGAAAACTGCGCATCCACCAGAACCGCGTCTTTCTCACCTGTCACCAGGACTGAAGAGACCGGGAAGATGGCTTCTTCGCCCGGGTTATAGACATCCAGCTTCAGGGGTTGCGCGGCCTGGCTGGCACCCGCAAAGCCGAGCAGGGCGAAAGTGGCTAAAAAGCGGCGTGCGGACAGCGAAATCATGTCGAGCTCCATCGTGGCAGTGAAAAGAGTCCGCAGGTTAGTTGGGATTTATAGATCGAAAAACGCTAGATTAGACGCAAGTTTGTTTCTGAAACCGGTCGAATCATGGATAAATTGGCGGCAATGCAGGCTTTCGTCACCGTCGTGGATTGCGGGAGCCAGACCGCTGCGGCGGATAAACTCGGGATATCAAGGCCCGTCATTTCCAGATTCCTTGCCGA
Source organism: Pseudomonas sp. ICMP 561 (assembly GCF_002699985.1). Lineage (GTDB taxonomy): Bacteria > Pseudomonadota > Gammaproteobacteria > Pseudomonadales > Pseudomonadaceae > Aquipseudomonas > Aquipseudomonas quasicaspiana. The sequence continues at coordinate 146,054 of NZ_LKBT01000023.1, forward strand.
ACTGGAGGACTGGACCGGCGCCCGATTGATGCACCGCACCACGCGACGTCTGAACCTCACCGCGGCAGGGGCTGAAGTCCTGCCTTTATGTCGGCGAATGCTCGATCTGGCCGACGACATGCGTGCAGTAGTCGCCGCGCCAGAGGATGAGCCGAAAGGACTGTTGCGCGTGACGGCCAGCACCTCGTTCGGTCAAGCGCAACTGATGCTCGCGGTGACCGAGTTTGTCGAGCGCTACTCGCAAGTCAGCGTCGACATGGTGCTGCTCGACCGCACCGTCAATCTGGTGGATGAGCGCATGGACCTGGCAATTCGCATCACCAATGAACTGGACCCCAATCTTATCGCTCGCCGGCTGACCACCTGTCGTTCGGTGGTGTGTGCCTCGCCGGATTACCTGACGCGGCATTCGACGCCAAAGGCTATCGAAGACCTGACACTGCATAACTGCCTGACGCATACCTATCACAGCAGCAGTCTCTGGCATTTCACCCATAAAGGCCTGCCGAAAAGCGTCGCAGTGAAGGGTAATCTCACCAGCAATGATTCGATCACCACGATGCAGGCAGCCCTGTGTGGGGCAGGAGTGGCGCTGTTGCCCACCTACCTGGCGTCGCCGCTGATTCAACAAGGTCAACTGGTTGCGCTGCTGCCGTCATACCAGCCCATGGAGTTGGGGATATATGCGGTGTATGCCTCACGCAAGCACATGTCGTCAGCCTTGCGCGCCATGCTCGATTTTCTTGCGCAGCGCTTCGGTACTGAGCCTGTCTGGGATCGTATTTAAGCGTGCTGTTCGCGAACGGGCTTCTCTTTATTTTCGATGCGTTTCAGATCTCATTCGAGCCCGGTACACTGGCGTAAGAATACAAAATGCAACGCTGTCTGGCCGGGTAGGGATACTTACAACATGTTCCAATACAAAAAACATATAAGCTTGCTCAATACCGCAGGTGTTTTAATGTTTGCGCTCTTAGCCAGTGTCGATAGCGAAGCCAATGATATGCCTACCACAAAAAAACCATTTTATTTCGGCAGGTATACATTTAAGGTGCCTACCGATGGCGCGAATATTTGGTCGGCCTATAAGGTCATTGACACGAAAATACAACTCGTTAGCCATGATGGAAAGCGCGACCTCATTGCGGAGGTTTCCGACAAGATTAAAAAAATAAATATACTCCATGAGTCGGGTGCTGCAGATTATGAGCGAACCGTCAAGCTGGACGGAGGGGGTGCCATTGTTGTGTCCAAATTAACCAATTACGCTATGGATATATTTTATTTGACCAAGGGTAATACGTTATATAGGCAATCTGTAGGTTCTATTTCTTCAGCGGGAATAAACAAAGCCATTGCACTTGCAAGAGAGATCAATACGCTCAGTCATGATCGCAACCCGGCTGAGCGCCCGCCAACCGGGACATTCGCCATTGAGGCGGGGTATCTCACTTTACCCCTTGATGAGTTTGAAGAGCAAGTCTCGATCGGATTACCTGTATCATCCATGCCCGGTATTCACTTGACGTTTGATACTCAGCGTATCGGTGAGCCAGAGCCGAGCCTTCTGACGCGTTACGAAGAAAGGACGTCGGGTGTCCTGACATCGTTATTGACGAGCGTTCTGTCCAAAACTTCCGTGCTAAGAAAGTCAAAGAAAATAGTAGCCGGATTAAAGTTCGAAGAGTTATTGCTCAAGGCGAAGGTCGAGGGTAGGACACTCTATTCCTTCCGGCTTGAATACCCGGGCACACCGGAGTCCAGCATGGAGCCTTACACGGTCATTGAAATGAGCACACTTGATCGTGGTTTAAGTTTTCAGAGCGATAAAGAGGCATTGCGCTTTTGGGATGAGCTGGTTGCGAGCTTGAAGCGGATATGAAGAGAACGTGGCCGACGCTGCTGGCGGACCGCCAGAGAAAAGCGGTGTGCGCCCGGTAACTCAGCCGCTTGATAATGTTATTGAAAACGGAGTGCTGAGATGAGTCTCACGCTTTTGGAGTTTGCAAAGTCGTATGTCGCGGGAAGGCTGACATCAGAAATTTTCTCTGAGGCGTATAGCGAGCTTTGGAAGATTGAGCGAGACAGGAACGTTCTTCAGCTGGATGAGCCTTCGTTGAGCGAGTGCTTGTCCAGTATCTTCTGTGTTACGGATATGTACGAACCGGACAAGTCAAGAGACGCGTATGAATTTGACGATGAGATGCTTAAGGCTGAAGTCGCGAATTTGATAAGAAAAGTAGTCGCTGATTAGCGGGGGGAGGGGAGTCAGACCTGCGGTCTCAGGGCCAGTATTTCGATGTGAAGGCAGGGCTTGACGTGAATAACTTTGTATTACGATCCGGGGATCAGAGGTTAATCCAAATGAGCTCGAAAAAAATCAATCAGAATTCCATTGAAAACACATTAAAAATTGACGACTTGGCTCTACATACCGTCGAAGTATTAGAGCAGGCCAGGGCATGTCCTGAATTAATCTCTGGTGTAGATCTCGATATCTACAATGTGGAGGGAAGTTCAAGCATGAGGCAGTTTGTAGAATATAGAATGGGCACGCTTGGAAGAAGTGGCAGGGCACTTCATGGGGTAGAAGAATGTACGCTGAAATTAGAAAGGCTCGAGCCGGATCATCCCGTTAGCTGGGTCGCTAAAAAGGTGGGCAATAATATCCTGATTTTAATAATCGATCGCGAACTTGATAGTGTTATACATGCAATGTCGACCGCCTCCAACAGTGCATGATATTAAGTAATAGAGCGCTATCATGATGTGAGTGCGGTGCTTTAAGCCACGCAAGAAAAACAAGTTGTTTGGAGCGTTCGCGGTAGCAGCGTACGACGGGTGCTGCTACCGCGATATCTCCTGAATCAAACGATCCTGGTTTACAGCTGGAATTTACCCACTTCACGTTGCAGGCTGCTGGCGAGGGTCTGCAGGCCTCCGCTGGTCTTGAGCAGTTCCTGAACGGACATATTGTTCTGTTCGGCCATTTGCGCCGAGCGTTCAACGTTGCGTGCCACATCCTGGCTGGCGGCAGTCTGTTCGCGCAATGCGAAGGAAATCTGATCGACTACCTGCAGCACTTTGTTTGAGCTGTCGCGGATCTCGACGATTGCCTGTCCGGCAGTCCCGGCCATTGCTACGCCATCGTTCACTTCCTGCACGCCACCGCGCATGCTTTCAACCGTCTCCCGCACACCCGCCTGAATCTTCTCGATCATGCCAGCGATTTCCTTGGTCGATTTGCCGGTATTTTGTGCCAGCAGGCGCACTTCATCGGCTACCACCGCGAAGCCGCGACCTTGTTCACCTGCACGAGCGGCTTCAATGGCTGCGTTGAGCGCCAGCAGGTTCGTCTGATCGGCAATGCCCTGAATAACGCTGATGATCGATGAAATATGTTCGGAATGCTGGCCGAGGTCGGCTACTTGTGCCGAAGAGTGCTGCACGGTCCGGGCAATACCGTTCATGCTCGTAAGGGTACCTTCAATGACCTGAGCGCCATCTTTCGACTGCTGACCCGACCGACTGGCGATTTCATGCGCTTCGTTGGCGTTCTCGGACACGTGATGAATGCTGACCGTCAGCTCTTCGATGGTGGCTGCCATTACCGAAGCAGATGTGGATTGTTCCTGCATAGCGCCGGACAGCTGTTGAGATGCACCGGAGATTTGCTGGACTGCGACAACCAATTGGTTAGCGGCCTGGCTGATCTGCTGAATCATCTCGCGCAGGCGGTTCTGCATGCGGTCAAAGGCTTTTGGCAGTTCATCGTGACTGCTGGTATCGATCACAGTGTCCAGCTTGCCGTTGGCGATAGCCGTGGCAGCATCAATTGCCAATTGCAGGCGTTTGGTCGTGCTGCGGCCGAGTATTGAGGCCAGAATCAGTGCGAGTATCGCTGCGCCAATGCCACCGCAGACGAGGACCATGAGCGCAAAATGCTTGGCATCGACCATGTTCTGAGTTCTGGTCACCAACAGCTTGTTTTCCGCGGCGCTGATTTCGGCCAACGTAGCGCGCATGCTGTCCATTTTGGCTTTGTCAGCCCCGGTTGTGATGCGCTTGTCCAGTTCGTCATCGGGCTCATTGCGCGCCGTCAGGTCACGGCGCAGGGCAATGATCGGTTTGACATCTTCTTCAAGCCAGCGCTTCTGAGTATCCCCCAGAGAGGCCAGGCGTCGTTGTTGTTCCGGATTATCGGCGGTCAGGCGTTTAAGCGACTCAAGCTCTTCGCTGAATTTCTTTTCGCCAGCCTGCAAGGGCTCAAGAAAGGCATCCTTCGACGCGATAACGAAGCCGCGCATCCCTGTCTCGATATTGATCAACTGCTCAAGTGCCAGCTGCGCTTCGCTCAGGACCTGATAGGTGTGAACATTGCTGTTAGTGGCGTCCTCAACTTCTTCAAACCCTCGGTATGCGCTTGTTACCAGAATGGCAATCAGGGCGATGATGGCGAAAAAACTGAAGTAGAGCTTTTGCGAAATGCTGAGTTTATCGAACATGCTGTCGATCCTTGGGTAAGCCGCTCCATGGCTTTTTAGATGTTGTAATTACCGAGAGCGGATGCTCAACTCGATCACGCCGCAATGATTGATGGCAAAACGATATTCACTAATTCCCTTATCGCCTCTATCGAATGGAACTTTAAAAGGTTCCGTGCCGTTCGTCGGAAGCTCTGGGCCGTGCATTTTGGCTGGCTCGCCAAATATTTTGACGTCGAAAAAACGACGATTTAAAGCAGCGAGCATTGAAAGATTAATCGACGGGTTCAGGCGAAGGCGCGCGACTATTTAGTGCCGCTAATATGCTCATTCCTGAAGTAGGAGAGTGTTTTTAAGGCGCAGTAACTGGATGCAGGAAAAACGTAGATTCTCTGCAGGAAAGCGGTGTACCGCCACGGCGAGTATTTTGCCTATTAATCTGTTTCGCGATCAGAGTTGCACAACTTCAACCGTCACAGACCGCCGCGACTGAAAGGGTGCCAGTAACGAAGGATCATCCAGTTCGTGAGTAATCAGCGTCCAGGGCTGACGCAGCGGGGTCCAGTGTTGCTGGCGCGCGCGTCCGAGCTTGGTGGCGTCGGCCAGTACATAAATGTGGGCGGCGCGGGCGATCATGGTTTCCTTGAGGTAAGCCTGCTCGGCGCTGGCTTCGCACAAGCCCAGTTCGGCCACTACCCCATCAGCACTCAGGAATACCTTGTCGGCGCTCAGGTGTTCAAGGGCAGCCTGCGCGGCCACGCCGTAGGTCGACATGCTCGCGCTACGCAAATCACCGCCGAGCACCGTGATGCGCCCCTCGGGGATCAGTGCCAGATCAGCGAGGGCCATCAGGTTGTTGGTAATAACATGCAGGCCGCGACGCTGATTGAGTAGCTGAGCCAGTGCGCTGGTAGTGGTGCCACCTTCAAGGAACAGCGTGTCGTGATCCTGAATATGCGCCAAGGCGGCGCGGGCGATAACGGTCTTTTCCTGGCTGTGTTGCTGGCGGCGTTCTTCCACCGAGGTTTCCGGCTCGCGCATGCCGACATGTGCCGCGCCGCCATAGGTGCGGATCACCAGACCTTCTTCAGCCAGCGCGGTGAGATCCCGGCGGACTGTCGCTTCCGACACGCCCAACCGGGCGCACAGTTCATCGACGTTCGACTTTCCTGAAAGGACCAGTTCCAGTATCGATTGACGGCGATTTGCGACTTTCATGAACAGCCTTGGTATTGAGCGAGGAAAGAGGGGTTATCACATTAAACAGCGGTGCAATGCAACCGCAGAACCGGTGAGTCTATAGCGAGGCGCCGCCGCAGATCACCAGACTTTGCCCGGTGATGGCGCCTGCGTCCGGTCCGAGCAAGAACGCCGCCATGCCAGCGACTTCAGACGGCTGCACGAAGCGGCCAATCGGCGGTTTGTTGGGCGGCGTGCCGCTGCGGGCCGGGTCCAGCAACATGGGGGTTTCAGTCGCGCCGGGGGCGATCAGGTTAGCGGTGATTCCGTTGAGTGCCAGTTCCATGGCCCAGGAGCGAACCATGCCTTGCAATGCCGCCTTGGTTGCCGCGTATTGGCTGCGTCCATGGGCACCTTGCATGGTGCGGCTACCGATCATCACGATTCTTGCGCCGGGCCGCAGCCTGCCATGCAGGGTGTTGACCAGATGGCTGGCCGCCGCGACGTGAACCTGCCACATCGCCTGTCCATCGTCCGGGTTCAACTGCCCCAACGGTGCGGTACGCATGAAGCCTGCCGCGTGAACTATGGCGTCCAGTGTGTGGATGGGCTGCAAGGCCTGTTCAAGTGCGTGTAAATCGCTCAGGTCGCATTCAGTCCAGTGAAAGAGAGGGTGATCAATATCGGCAGGGCGACGACTCAGGCCATGCACGCGCCAGCCATCAGCCAGCAAGTGCTGAGCGATGGCCATGCCGATGCCGGAACTGACGCCGGTCAGTACGGCGGTTTTTGTCGGGGTCATAAAAGGTGCCGCTCCGTCATACACGCGGGTCCTGTAGGAGTGAGCTTGCTCGCGATTCGATTTTTCTATCGATAAATTATCGCCTGATCTGACGCTATCGCGAGCAAGCTCACTCCTACAGGAAATGCATTTCAACTCAGAATGTTGGGTTTGTTTTGTAGGCGGTTAATACCATTCAGCGCACTGCCGCCAGCGGCAAATGCACATGCTTGATCTTCTGCCGAAAGTACGTAAACGCCACGTGCAGACTGCCATCCCGTGCCTGAATAATGCTCGGGTAGGAAAACTCGCGGTTGAGCTTTTCTTGAGAGTTATTGGTCAGGCAGAAACCATCCCCCAACTCCAGGTCCAGGCGGACCGGCCAGCTTCGCCCGTCGTCATGGGACAACGCCAGGCTCATGGGCGCGCGGGGGATGCCCCACACCGCGCTTTTGCCATCTGCGCTTTGACCCGGTGTCACGCGGTCGTCGCCTTCATCTTCGATTTCGTCGTACAGCGAAGCCCGGCGCTGGCTGTGGCCTTCGGCGCTGACCGGGTTGTAGACCAGCGCCAGTTCGCCGCTGTTGAGCCGCACAAACTGGATCGAAGAGTTGTTGTTGGGCAGTTCTGTAGCGACGGGCACGCTCCAGCTTCGGCCGCGATCGGTTGAGCGGCTGCTGTAGATCGAGTCGGCCCAGCGGCTACGAAACAGGCCGAGCAAGCTGCCGTCGGCCACTTGATGAACGTTCATGTGCACGGCGCCGGTGCTGTCCGGGACGTCATGGCGCGACCAGCTTTGCCCTTGATCACTGGAAATCATCACCGCGCTGACGTCGTGATTACCCACCCATTTTTCGCCGGGGTGGGTGATGCAATACCAGACCGGCAACAGCCAGTCGCCGTTATCCAGCACCACCGGCGGCTGGCGCACAAAGGTGCCCGCTTCGTCGAACAGGGTTTCCACCGGGCCCCAGGTCTTGCCTTGATCTTCAGACAGGCGACGGCGAATGATCGCCGTTTCCTGATTGCCGGAAATCTGTGCGGTCCAGATCAGCCACAAAGGACCTTGCGGGGCCTGGAACAGGATCGGGTTCTGCTCGGAGCGAGTGTCATCCTGAGACAGTTTCTCCGGTTCGCTCCAGACGCCGGTCTGCGGGTCGCGGCGCGAGAGCAGTACGAAAATGTCGGCCATGCCTTCCTGTGTTCCGGCGAACCAGGTGCACAGCACCGTACCGTCGGCCAGTTCATGCAGGTTTGCGGCATGGTTCTGTGCGTATGGCGTCGGCAGGAAGGCGTCCTGACGTTGTTCACTGATTGGCATGGGAAATCCCTTGTTTGTCGTTGCCGGATTTATCCTGACTGCGGGCGATTGATTGCGGGAACAGACGCTCCACGGCAATCACGATGGCCGGGGTGATCAGGGCGATATACATGTTATCGATGCCGTACGGGTTATCCAGCAGGTACCAGACGCTCGTGGTGATGGATGAGGCGATCAGACCCAGGGTCGCGCCACGGCCGGAGCCGAAGAACGGCAGGTAGATGGCGATCATGGCCACCACGGCGATGGACAGGCGCAGCGCACGGGTGAAGAACGACAGGTTGAGGATTTCAGGCACGAAGAACACAAAGAACAGCGGCACAAAGCCGATGATCAAAGCAATGAAGCGAGTCGCCTTGAGTTCGCGATCTACGGAAGGCTTGCGCATTGGCACGTAGAAGTCCCGGACCACCAGCGAGGCGATTGCCAGCGCTACTGTACTGACGCTGACGAAGATCGAGGCGACCAGTGAAATGGTCACTACACCCGCCAGAACCGGACTCATTGACTGCAGGAAAACAGGCAGGGCGTACAGGCTGCCCATGTCCGGATGCAGGTATTTGGAAGCCACACCGATAAAGCCCAACGCCAGCGCAATCGGAATGCACAGCAACGAGGCGTAGAAGGTGGAGCGTTGGGCGGCTTTCGAGTCAGGCGTCGAAGAAATCGCCTGAATGATGAACTGGGTAGAGAAGATCGCACCCACGGTGCCGATGATCCACGCCATGATTTTCGAGCCGCCGATGGCGCCATCCCAGGTGAAGTAGTGTTCAGGCATGTTCTGAATCACCGGGGTGAATCCGCCCGTCAAATTCAGGGCCACATACAGCACGATCATCACGCCGATGTACTTCACGCCGGTGTGCAGGATGCTCATGTAAGCCACACTTTTCAGGCCACCGAACACGTAGTACAGGGTGCTGATAACCGCAGTAATGAACGCTGCAGTAGGCAGGTTGATCTTCATCACGGTGGCAATCGCTGCTGCGCCGCTGACGTAGTTACCGACGTTCACCAACAGCAGGGCGTAGATCATGATGATCGAAACGGCCAGCTTGGTAGAGTTGCCGTACTTCTTGGCGATGAACCCGGAAATGGTGAACTCGCCGGAGTTGTAGAGCTTGCGGGCCATGAGCAGGCCGAACAGCGGGAAGCCGATGGCGGCTGCGATCACCGACCAGGAGGCGGCGAAGCCACTTTCGAACGCGGCCTGGGCCGTACCGACCGTGGATTTGGCACCGATGAATTCCGACATCATCAGAATGCCGACGACAAAGGCGGGCATGGTGCGTGCGGCGACCATGTATTGCTCACTGGTTTTGCTGCGCAGTCGCAGGCTCATCCAGGTGGTGATGACGATGTAAACGACGACCATGCCGATGATGATCGCAGTGTCCTGCGAGTTGAAGGTTTCCATCATTTCGCTCCATTGTTGTTTTTGTGGCGCGTTGTTTCAGAGGACTTCAGGGATTGGTGTGAAAGATTGCGTGGCTCAAACAGCCACTGACTGGCGCGTCTCCCGCTTGCGGGTCGCAAGCTCAACGGCCTGACGCAGGGCTTCGATCAGGCTGCGTTCGTCAGCAATTCCTTTACCGGCAATGTCGAACGCGGTGCCATGGTCGACCGAAGTGCGGATCACGGGCAGGCCGACGGTGACGTTGACCCCGGCTTCCAGACCCATGACTTTCACCGGGCCGTGGCCCTGGTCGTGATACATGGCCACGACCGCATCGAAGTCACCGCGGCCGGCGCGGAAGAACAGCGTGTCAGCAGGCAGCGGGCCCTCCACACGCCAGCCGCGGGCGCGCAGTTCATCGATGGCGGGTTGAATCTTGGTTTCTTCTTCGCCGTAGCCGAACAGGCCGTTTTCACCGGCATGCGGGTTGATGCCGCAGACCGCGATCAGCGGATTTTCGATCCCTGCGCGGGTCAGGGTTTCCCGGCAGCGCTCGATGGTGCGCTTGACCAGCCCCGGCTCGATTTTGGCGATGGCATCAATGATGCCCATATGGGTGGTGACGTGAATGACGCGCAGTGTTGGCGTCATCAACATCATCGAGACTTCTTCGATGCCCAGCAGGTGCGCGAGCATTTCCGTGTGGCCGGGGAAAATATGCCCACCTGCATGCAACGCTTCCTTATTCAGGGGTGCGGTGCAGATCGCATCCAGCTCGCCGCTTTCAGTCAGTTGGACGGTGCGCTCGATGTAGCGAAACGCTGCGTTGCCTGCCACGGCTGACAGCTTGCCGTAAGGCATGTCCGCCGGGATCAGGCCCAGATCGATACAGTCCACCGTGCCCAGTTCGAAGCGGGCGCTGGCGGGGGAGGCAATGCTGTTGACCCGCAGGCTGCCACCGACAATCCGGTTGGCATCTTCAAGGCGTTTGGCATCCCCGATCACCAGCGGCCGACAGCTGTCGTACACCGATTGGTGGGCCAGGGTTTTCATGATGATTTCCGGACCCACACCGGCGGCATCGCCCATGGTGATCCCGATCACGGGACGTTCAGACATGATGGATTTCCTTTTTAATGTGGGGCGTGTCCGCAGTGGATGTGCTGCGGCCATGAAGCTGTTGCCAGGCGGTTAGCAGGGTGTCCGGCTGGCCGAAGGCACCGGCCTTGGTCACCACGTTCAAGCCTGTTTCAGTTCGGGAGAGCACGACGCCGGGGGCCAGTTCACCTTGAACCTCAAGACGACCAATGCCTGCTGCAGTGAGAATGGCCCGGGCAGTTTCGCCACCCGTAGCGATCAGCGATCCCGTCACGGCGATTGCAGGCTCTAACCATGCGGCGAGGGCGCTGCTGAGTTGCGCGGCGACGGATGGATCACGCTTTTCCTGACTCAAGGTCAGCAAGCAGTCTTCACCGTTGGCCAGGCGCAAATAGAGCAGGGTGATCAGGTGTTCGCGCTGTTCATGGCGAGCCGGATCGAGCAGCGTGGCGGCATCTATTTCCAGACAGAAACAGCCACTGTGCCCGGCCAGTGTTCTGGCCTGCTGCTGCGAATGCTGAGACATGCTGCCGACCACTGTCAGTACCGGCGAGCGGCCTTGAGCGTTCATTTCGCCAGACGCGGGCAGACCCAACGCCTCTGGCAGATGATGGGCCAGACCTGCCGAACCGACCCAGAACAGCTGGCGATACAGCGGCGCGGTTGCGCGGGCCAGACGTTGCAGGTCTGTGTCGGTCAGGGCATCACAAATCAGCGCCTGCACATTGCGTCGTAGCGCTTGATCCAGCGCGTTGCTCAGCGCCGTTTCGTCGCGCAGGGTGTCGAGATTAATGGAGACACAGCGCAAGCCTTCTGCGCTAAGGCTTTCCAGCAGGTTGCCGGTGCCGAGCAGGTTTTCATTGCGCCATACATCGCTCAAGGCCACCGAGATGCCGTTGATCAATTGCACCGAATCTTGTGTGGTGCGGCCCATGGCAGGAAAGGCCGGGGCGACGATGGCCAGGCCCCGAAGTGCCTGCAACGCAGCGATTTCGCGAGCGACATTGCCGCGCAAGGTGGAGTCGATTTTCTTGTACAACGCTCTTTTGGCGTACTGACGCTGCTGCAATATCGCGCTGTTGGCTTTCGCTGCCGCGCCCGGATCGAGTCGTCGAGAGTCCACGTCCACAGCAACCACTGCTGCGGTTGATGAAGCCGTCTCTGTATCGAGCACAATCTCGGTCGACAGTCGTTTGGCGAAACCCGCCGCGCAATCGGCTGCTCCGGACAAGTCGTCAGCAATGATCAACAAACCCGACAGCTTCAAGGCGCTCATGGCAGCAAGCACCGATAAAGCGTTTCGATGTCGGTCAGGCTCAGGGCCTTGGGATTGTTAGCCATCAAACGGGTGACTTTTGATGCGGCTATCGCCATGTCTGCCAGATGCTCCTCGCCGACGCCAAACTCGCGCAGGTCTTGAGGAATGTTCAGGGTGGAGGTCCATTGGCGGATCTGCTGAATCAGCTTATGCGCGGCGATTTCATCGCTGTCCTGTTGCTCTGCAACACCGCAGACACAGGCGGCGCGTTTCAAACGATCTGCGCAACTGTCCAGATTGAAGGCCATTACATGCGGTAGCAGCATGGCGTTGGCCACGCCATGAGTGACATGAAACTTGCCGCCCAACGGATAGGCCATGGCATGCACGGCCGCTGTGCCTGCTGCGGTCAGGGCCAGGCCGCCATACATCGAACCGAGCAACATATCGCCGCGTGCCCGAACCGAATCCGGTTGCTGATAGGCCTCAACGATGCTGCCCGCGATCAGACGCATGGATTCCAGCGCGAAGGCATCGCTGATCGGGTTGGCCTTGGTGGAGATAAACGATTCCAGGGAATGCACGAAGGCATCCATCCCGGTCGCAGCGGTGATGCTACGTGGCAGGCTGATCGTCAGCAGTGGATCGAGGATCACCAGCGTGGGCAGCAAGTGACGGCTGACCACACCGATTTTAAGCTCTTCGTCGGGCAGGGTGACGATGGCGTTGGGTGTCACTTCCGAGCCGGTGCCCGAAGTGGTTGGTACCAGCACCATGGGCTTGCCGGGATGGCTGACTTTGTCGACACCCAGCAAATCGCGCAGCGGCGTGTCGTTGGTCAGCATCACCGAAAACAGCTTGGCTGCGTCCAGCACGCTGCCGCCGCCAATGGCGATCAATGCGTCGGGTGCGTGAGGTGCAACGTCTTCACGAAAGACGCGCTCTATGTTTTCCAGGGTCGGTTCGATTTCGACGTTGTCGATCATGTGCACGGCAATGCCGGCGGCATTCAGCTGTGCGCTGACTTTCTCCGTGACGCCCAGGTTATGCATGGCGTTTTGCGTGACCAGCACGACATTGCGTAGTGGGGTATCGAGCAGCGGCAGTTTTTCACTCAGTTGCTCAAGGCTGCCAGGGCCGTGAATGACGTGTTTGACAGTTTGGAAATGGTAAGTCGACATCAGCGCATCTCCTGGCGAGTCAGCGGTAAACCGCGAGCAGGGTTTCCAGTTTTTGCACGGCGGCAGCATCCAGCGGCTGCACGGGGGCGCGACAAGGTCCGACCGGGAGATTGAGCAGCTCGGTGGCTTTTTTCAGCACAACGGGCATGGTGCCCATGGCGAAGGCGTCGCGCAGTGGGCGCAAGGCTTCCTGAGCAACCCTTGCAGCGTCGTGATTACCGGCCTGAAAGTGGTTCCAGATCGACATGACCAGATCCGGCACTGCATTGGCGGTCGCGGCAATCGCGCCATCGCCACCGGCCAGCAGATTCCAGTAGATCAGTGAGTCAGTACCGGCAAAGACCGCAAAGTCGTCGCTGCGGTATTTCATCATCTGTACCAGAGCGTCGAAGTTACCGGCGCTGTCCTTGATGCCTTTGATCATCGGGTGTTGATGCAGGGCGGTGACGGCGCCAATGCCGATGGACATGCCGGTCTTGGCCGGAATGTTGTACATCATCAGGGGCAGGCTCGACGCGTCGGCGATGGTTTCGTAATGCTTGATCAGCTCGCTCTGGCTGATGGCGTTGAAGTAAGGCGTGATGACGGAAAGGGCGTCTGCGCCGAGGTCCGTCACTTTTTTGTTCATTTCAATCACTTCGCGGGTGGCGAAAGCGCCGGTGCCGATCACAACCGGCACTCGACCTGCCGCTGCCTCAACGGTGACGCGGGCGATTTCCAGCTTTTCAGCTTCTGATAGCGTGAAGAACTCGCCATTGGTGCCGAGCACAAAAAGCCCATGTACCCCAGCTTGAATGAGGTTTTCGACGAGAGCGCGGAGGGCGTGATGGTCAACCTGCTGATCAGCGGTGAAAGGCGTGACCAAGGCTGGAATAATGCCGCGAAATTGCATGGTGGGATTCTCGTTTTATTCTTAGTGAGATCCACAATGATTAAAACGATCATAAAATGCAAGCTATTTTGATCGTTTCATTCATTCGTGATTGAAACGATCATTTCTTTGGCGTCGTGCCACTATCTTGAAAGGTCGTGACGTGGCGGTTTGTAACAAGATCCTTTCCATCTGCGCGTTGATCCTGCGCGTGCCTTGTTGCAGACTTACCGACGTTTTCCAGTCCGCCGTCTTGCGGACCGTTTCTACCCAGGATCCTTGATGCCTAACTTAGTTAACTTTCGTACCGCATGCTGCGCCGTTGCCTTGTTGGCAATCGCGGGCTGTTCCTCGAAAAAAACCGCAGTCTACGAGCACGAGAATTTTGACGACGCGGGGACGTTTTCGAGGACTTACCCGGTCAGTGATTCAGCCTCCTGCGAAGCGGCGCGTCGCGCCTTGCTGAGCCAGGGCTACATCATCACCAGCAGTGACCCGAAGATGATCAGCGGCAACAAGAGTTTCCAGCAAACCGGCGAGACTCACATGCAGATCAGCTTCAATGTGGTTTGTGCTGCTGATGACGCCACGGACAAGAGCTCGACTGTATTTGCCAATGCCCTGCAGGATCGCTACGCGCTGAAGAAAACCAACAACTCTGCCAGCCTGGGTGTTGGCGTTCTGGGTTCGGTGTCGATGCCGATTGGTTCCACTGACGATTCGATGGTCAAGGTCGCGAGCGAGACGGTTGCTTCGGACAAGTTCTACGATCGCTTCTTTACGCTGGTGGACAACTTCATGCCGCCTGAAGTGAAGAAAGTCGCCAACATCAAAGAAACCCCGAAAGCTGCGCTGGGCGTGCCTGAGCAAACGGTGCCTGCGCCGAAACCGGCAGCATTGGTTGAGCCAGCACCTGCTGCCGCTCCCGCCCCGGTAGCAGAGCCCACACCTGCGCCTGCAGTTGAATCCAGTCAGCCAGTGCCTGCACCGGCAGCGCCAGCAGAGTCGATTCAGGCTGAACCGGCACCTGCTCCTGCGGAGGAAGCCCCGCAAGCCGAGCCGGAAGTCGCTCCAGCGCAATAACCATGAGGTGCGTCACCGGTAGGAGCGAACTTGTTCGCGAGACGATGGACCTGTGTAAGCAAGCTTGTCCTCTCGCGAACAAGTTCGCTCCTACCAGGATCATTGCCTTGGCCCAAAAACAGCTATGCGCCGGGTAGCAAATTCTCGACCATCCGCCTCACCCTATAACCCAGAGATGCGCCGCCTCACCGGTAGGAGCGAACTTGTTCGCGAGACGATGGACCTGTGTACGCAGGCTTGTCCTCTCGCGAACAAGTTCGCTCCTACCGGGATCATTGCCTTGGCCCAAAAATAGCTATGCGCCGGGCAGCCAATTCCCGACCATCCGCCTCACCCTATAACCCAGAGATGCGCCGCGTCACCGGTAGGAGCGAACTTGTTCGCGAGACGATGGACCTGTGTACGCAGGCTTGTCCTCTCGCGAACAAGTTCGCTCCTACCGGGATCATTGTATTAGCCCAGAAATAACTTATACGCCGGATTCTTGCTCTCATCCCAATACGGGTAGCCAATCTCGGCCAGTGCCGCCGGGACCAGATGCCGTTCATCCTCTGGCACCACCAGCCCCGCGACCACACGGCCATCCGCCGCGCCATGGTTGCGGTAATGGAACATTGAAATCGTCCACTGCCCGCCCAGCTTGTTGAGGAAGTTGAACAGCGCGCCCGGGCGTTCCGGGAATTCGAAGCGGAATACCACTTCGTCGCTGACCCGCTCGGCATGCCCGCCGACCATGTGCCGAATGTGCAGCTTCGCCAGTTCGTTGTCGGTCAGGTCAATCACCGGGAAACCCTGCTCGGTGAGGCTGGTGATCAGATCTTTCCGTGGGTCGGTATAGGGATGCGTCTGCACACCGACGAAAATGTGCGCCTCGCGGTCGGTGTGGTAACGGTAGTTGAATTCGGTGATCTGGCGCTTGCCGATGGCCTCGCAGAACGCCTTGAAGCTGCCCGGTTGCTCGGGAATGGTCACGGCGATGATGGCTTCGCGGCCTTCACCCAGTTCGGCGCGCTCGGCTACGTGACGCAAACGGTCGAAGTTGACGTTGGCACCCGAGTCGATGGCGACAAATGTCTGGCCGCTGACGGCTTCCTGCTCGACATACTTTTTGATCCCCGCCACCGCCAGGGCCCCTGACGGCTCGGTGATCGAGCGGGTGTCGTCGTAAATGTCCTTGATCGCCGCGCAGATTTCATCGGTGCTGACCGTGATCACTTCGTCGACGTAATGCCTGCAGATGTCGAACGTGTACTCACCAATTTGCGCCACCGCCACGCCGTCCGCGAACAACCCCACCTGCTGCAGCACAACGCGTTCGCCGTACGCCATGGCTTGCTGCAGGCAGTTGGAATCATCCGGCTCGACACCGATGACCTTGATCTCCGGCCGCAGGTATTTCACGTAAGCCGCGATACCGGCGATCAAACCACCGCCGCCCACCGGGACGAAAATCGCGTCCAGTGGCCCCTGATGCTGGCGCAGAATCTCCATGGCCACGGTGCCTTGCCCGGCAATCGTGTCGGGGTCGTCATAGGGATGGATGTAAACGAAGCCCATTTCTTCGACGAGTTTCAGCGAATGAGCCAGTGCCTCAGGGAAGGAATCGCCGTGCAGTACCACTTTACCGCCCCGGGAACGCACGCCTTCGACCTTGATTTCAGGCGTGGTCTTGGGCATCACGATAGTCGCTTCAACGCCCAGGGTTTTCGCCGCCAGTGCCAGACCTTGCGCGTGGTTGCCTGCCGACGCTGTCACTACGCCACGGGCCAGCTCTTCCGGGCTTAGCTGCGCCAGCTTGTTATACGCGCCACGAATCTTGAACGAGAACACCGGCTGCAAGTCTTCGCGCTTGAGCAGCACCTGATTGCCAAGCCTTTCGGACAACTGACGGGCGCCCTGCAAGGGGGTTTCCACGGCCACGTCGTAGACGCGAGAGTTGAGGATTTTACGGGCGTAGTGATTGAGCAGGTCAGTCATCGCGTCGGCCCCTTGTGATGGAGGGCGATGCGCTGAGCCTGAGAAGCGAAGAGGGCGGTTTGAATGCTGATCATGTCTGACTCCCGGTTTGCTTTTTTAGCCCAGGAGACAAGAAAAACCCGCCTCTTGGGCGGGTTGGGTGCACGCGTCGGCTAACCCGCCATGACTGGAATGGCGGTAATAATAATCTGGCCGGCGAAATGCTTGGTTACGTTCATGGCTTGAAGACTATTGCGTATGCTCCGATCAAGTCAAGGCCTGCAATATCTGTCGTAGGACCGGCTTCAGCCGGGAAGAGGCCCGTACAGCCACTACATCTTCATTGTTATAAATACCGCTCTCCCGGCTAAAGCCGGTCCTACGGGAATGGTTGTACCTTCTAAATTACGTCTGCCGAGCCTCGTATCTTTAATGATGAAGTCATTTTTCCTTCACCTTGGCACTTTATGGTGAGGGCAGTGGTCAGTGAATGACGTCATTTAAAGAACAGCCAAGAGGGCACGCGTTATGGACGACTATCAAGAAGAACTGCTGGAATACAAAGCGTTTGAACTAGATCCGCCAGAGCCAGCGGATGATGCGACTGAGTTGTGAGTGTTTGAGCAGACTTCTTTTCTGTAGGAGCTGCCGAAGGCTGCGAAAGCAAATTTCCTGACATACTGCTATCGCAGCCTTCGGCAGCTCCTACAGGTCAGTATTTGCCGGGCGGATTATTCAACCCTGTCCACGCTGGCTACGCCGAAATTCGCCAGGCGTCTGGCTGGTCCAGCGTTTGAAAGCCCGTTGAAAGGCTTCTGCGGAAGCAAATCCCAACAAGTAAGCGATTTCACCGAATGCCAGATCGGTGTCGCGTATATACGTCATCGCCAGATCGCGCCGCGTATCGTTGAGGATAGTGCGAAAGCCTGTGCCTTCGTCGGCCAGTTTGCGGCGTAAAGTCCAGGCGGGCAGTTTCAGTCTGGCAGCAATTTCTTCCAGATTTGGTTCCCTTCCCCCATTGAGCAAAGGCCCGAGCAGACGGGTGATGCGCTCTCGCAAGCTGCGGGTGCGGGTCAGTTGCTCAAGTTCTTTTTCACACAGCTGCAGCAGATGGGTCCAGGTACTGGGGCAATGCTGCGGGTTGCGCAGGCTCAACGTGTGCTGGTTCAGACGCAGCTGATTGGTGGCGGCGGCAAAGGTAATGGGCTGTGCGCTCAGGTCGGCATATTCGGTGGCATAGTCGGGCGCATCAAACTCAATCTCGATCTTTTCCGCTCGCACTTCAGTTTCGCTAAGGCTGGACAGTTGCTGCAGCCAGCTGGCGATGATCGAGTCCACCACGAAGCGGTTATAGCCGTTGTACGGGCTGATCGAATAGAACCGCAACCAGGCACCTTCTGCGTCT
This sequence comes from Pseudomonas sp. ICMP 561, assembly GCF_002699985.1. GTDB lineage: Bacteria > Pseudomonadota > Gammaproteobacteria > Pseudomonadales > Pseudomonadaceae > Aquipseudomonas > Aquipseudomonas quasicaspiana. The sequence continues at coordinate 164,067 of NZ_LKBT01000023.1, forward strand.
TCGTGAAAGCTCGACTGGCCGCGATAATTGGAACCGTACAGCGCCTCAAAGCGGATCAGCGTGCGAGCGGCCTCGCGGACGTTAGGGGCTTGCGCCGCGGTCACACCTGCCAGACCGCACTGGCTGATATGGCTTGAACGGCCCATGCGCAAACCAAGGCCAGGCTGCCCGGTGAGTTGAATCGCGGCATGACCCAGGCGCATATAACGTGGAATGGACAAACGCGCCCCGGCTTCGGCCAGCCTTGCCTGATCCAGGCCGTACTGCTCCAGCAACGGTTGCGGATCCTGCCCGAAACTGCGCACCGCATTGGCCAGGCTGTGAACAAACCCCACCGACAGATCACCAAGACGAGTGGGCGATGGGGTCATGCTCATAACCAGATATTAATCAGGCGTGCGCCCAGGTGGGCCTTGTCATCCGGCGATGGCTCGACGATGTGCTGGCCATCGCGGCTGGCGAAGCTGTGTCCCGAGCTGCCTTGATCCCATAGCTGACCGCGCATGAACACACTGACTCCGGCTTTGGCGGTGCTGAGCGGTGCATGACTGGTCAGGGTCAGACGCTGCCACGCTTCACCCTCGGTGATATTGCCGGTGTTCAGCCCTGTTGCGCCGATCAGGTCCGGGGTGCGATAGCCGCGCCACGGGCTGGCCCAGTGGCCGGTGCCAATGACAAAGGCGGGCACTGCAATCAGCTCGACGCCCAGTTTATTCAGGCTGGCGTAATTGCCGGGGTACCAGCTGTCGCTGCCAATCAATATGCCCAGCTTTCCAGCGGGAGTGTCGAGTACATTCAGGTCAGTGGCCGGGTGCACGTAGCGGCGTTGATAAGCCATCGGGAACAACTGCCGTTGCGGCTGACCGAGGGGTTGGCCGTCGCTGCCGAACGTCACGCTGCTGTTATAGAGCGGGCCGCTGCCGAGCTTCAGTTTCCCGTTGTCGATGGCCGGCTCAGGCAGCACGATGGAGCCTGCGACCAGCGTGACGCCAAACTCTTTGGCCAGACCGCCGAACAGCGTTTGATACTGCTCGGCCATACCGGGGGCTTTCATGCGCAAGTGGGCGTCGTCGAGCCGACTGTCACCTTTGGCACCAAGCAGTGCACCGAGGAATTTCAGCGGATTGCTGAGGGATATCCAGGTCAGCGCTTCGTCCATGCTGGCGGCCTGGTAAACCTCGTTTTTCTCACCACTGGCAACCAGCCAGGTGCCCACATGTTCGGGCAGCACGACGATGGTTCGGCTGTTGATCAAACCCTGCTCGCGAGCCTGTTGCAGATAGGCTGCAAGTTTGCGATGCAGGCGCTGGATACTTTGATAATCGGCGGGGAACAGTTCCGGCTGAATGCCGAGCAGATTGCCGCGCTCACTGGGTTGGCCTTCGTCGACCACGAGTTTGATTCGCAGGTCGGACAAGTAGTGTCCCACAGGACGCTGCTCGGTCCAGAAGCCGTAGCCGACAAGCGCAGCCGTGAGTACGAAGCCAATGGCAATAGTGAAAAATGTACGCATAAGTAAGTTGAAGTGCTGACAATCCCGAGTGGTGGCTGTGTAAAGTTATGTGTGCCGAGACTACGGGAAAACAACGGCTTAACGAACTTTTTTCCATTGATTGCCGGGTTTTTTGTCGGGTGGTATCAGTTCCATAACCATCGTCAGCAGCCGGTGGCTTTGTCAATCAGGTAATGCCCCATCGCAAATGTCTTTTCGATTCGCTAGAGTCGGGCCATATCACGTATTGAGTGAGTGTCCAGGGAAGCGTATGTCATCAGAGCCCGAGTTTACCGACGAGAAAGTCAAACAGGCCTTGCAGGGCATCATCGTGCCGCCGCAACCACAGATTCTGGTGGACCTGCAGATCGAGCAGTACATGCCGGACCCCGATCTGGCCGAGATCGCCCGCTTGATTTCCCAGGACCCCGGTATTGCGGGGGCGCTGCTCAAGATCGTCAACTCCAGTTACTTCGGTTTGAGCAATCGGATTTCGTCGATTCAGCGTGCTGTAAATCTGCTGGGCAGTCGTTCGGTGATCAACATCGTCAACGGCTTGTCCATCCGCGGCGGCATGAACGATGAGTCCATCGTGACCCTCAACCGCTTCTGGGACACTGCGCAAGACATCGCCATGACGTGTCTGGCGCTGGCCAAACGGCTTGGCTCGCAGGCCGTCGATGAAGCCTACGCCCTGGGCCTGTTCCATGATTGCGGCGTGCCCCTGATGTACAAGAAATTCCCGGGCTACATGTCGGTGCTGGAGCAGGGGTATGCGGGCGCCAGTGACCAGCAGCGCATCGTCGACGTGGAAAACAAAGCCTTCAATACCAACCACGCCGTAGTGGGTTACTACACCGCCAAGGCCTGGCGGTTGCCGGAACACATGTCAACGACCATTGCCCGGCATCACAACGCCTACGCGGTGTTCAGTGATGATTCGGGGCAGCACAGTCAGGTGAAGAACCTGCTGTCGATTCTGAAAATGGCCGAACACATCTGCGAGTCCTACCGGATACTGGGCAAGGAAAGCGCCGATCATGAGTGGAATTCCATCAGCCACCTGGTACTCGATTACGTCGGCTTGTCCGAGTATGACTTCCAGGAATTGAAGGCGAATATTCGTGAGTTGGGTGCGCATTGAGGCGTAATGCCTCGTGATAGGCCAAACGGCTGACCTGTAGGCCAACTTGTTGGCGAGACGTCAGGCCTGCATCGTCAGGAATTAAGCCTCGCCAACAAGTTGGCTCCTACCGGGAATGCATTTCAAGCCACATGCGCGATCAACGCCGCCCCGTCCGGGTACTGACATCCACCCAAACCGCCAATACCAGAATGCTGCCTTTGACGATCATCTGCCAGTAGCTGTCCACGTCGAGCATGGACATGCCGTTGTCCAGACTGGTGATGACCAGTGCACCGAGCAGCGCGCCGTAAACGGTGCCGGAGCCGCCGCGCATCGAGGTGCCGCCGATGAAGCAGGCGGCGATGGCGTCGAGTTCGCCCATGCTTCCGGCAGAAGGCGAGCCCGCCGCCAGGCGTGCGGTGTTGACCATGCCGGCTAGCGCACACATCACGCCCATAATCCCGAAGATCCACAGTTTGACGGCCTGCACATTGATGCCGGACAGCCGCGTCGCCTCCATATTGCTGCCCACCGAATAAACCCGTCGGCCGAACACGGTCTGGCTGGTGACGTAACTGAACACACCCAAAAGAACCAGCAAGAGCAGCACCGGCACTGGAATGCCGTCGTAGCTGTTGAGGGTCTGGACGAATCCGGCCAGCACCGCGCCGATCAACAGGACACGCAAGACGTCCCGCACCAATGAATGTGCCGCCAGACCGTGGACGGCGCGATTGCGACGTTGTTTCCAGGTCAGGTAAAGCGTCAGCGCGAACAGCACGATGCCCAGTCCCGTTCCGACCGAATGCGGCAGATATCCCTGACCGACGTACACCAGTTCCGGCGAGACCGGGGCGATAGTTGTGCCGCCGGTAATGCCCAGCAGAATGCCGCGGAACGCCAGCATGCCGCCCAGACCGACGATGAACGACGGGATGCGCAGGTACGCCGTCATGTAGCCATTGGCAAGGCCAATCATCAGCCCGCACAGCGCGACGAGGCTCAGGTTGGCCAACAGTGGGATGTGATAAACCACGTCAAGAATGGCCGCCAGTCCACCGAGCAGCCCGAGCAATGATCCGACCGACAGGTCGATTTCGCCACTGATGATCACCAGCACCATGCCGCAGGCAAGTATTCCCGTGATGGACATTTGCCGCAGCAAGTTGGAAAGATTGCGCGGGGTCAGGAATCCACCGTCGGTCTGCCAACTGAAGAACAGCCAGATAACCGCCACGGCGATGACCAGCGCAAGCATTTTGTAGCGTGTGAAGAGCTGTTTGACCTGATTCATCTACGCGGACTTCCGATCATTATTGTTGTTAGGGTCAGCGGTTTGACTGAGGGCTGCGGCGAGTAACTGCTCCTGCGTGAGGTTGTGGTTGATGAAGTCACCCCGTAGCTGGCCTTCGCCGATAACCAGCACCCGGTCGGAGACGCCGAGCACTTCGGCCAGCTCCGAAGACACCATGATGATCGACACGCCCGCGGCCGCCAGCGCTCCCATCAATTTGTAGATCTCGTATTTGGCGCCCACATCCACGCCTCGTGTGGGCTCATCGAGAATCAGCACTCGGGGCTGGGTCAGCAGCATTTTCGCCAGGACGGCTTTTTGCTGATTGCCGCCCGACAGGCTGGTGATCGGCAGGAACGGGCTCGCGGTCTTGAGGTGCATGCGCGAGATTTCCTTGTCGATGCTGTCCAGTTCGGCTTCGGCGTCAATGCGGGTCAGTCTGGAGTATGAGTCCAGCACTGCGAGGGTGATGTTTTGTCCGACCCCCAGATCGGGAATGATGCCTTGGCGCTTGCGATCTTCGGGGACCATGCATAGTCCGGCACGAATGGATTTCAGCGGCGTGCGGGTGTCGACGAGTTTTCCGTCCAGCCAGACTTCGCCTTCATGGCGGCCGGGATAGGCGCCGAACAACGCCGAGACCAGTTCTGTGCGGCCTGCGCCGACCAGCCCGGCGATGCCGAGTATCTCGCCACGCTTGAGGGCGAATGAAATATCGTCGACACGTTTGCGCTTCGGATTGTCGACGTCGTAGCAGGTGATATGGCGCGCCTCGAAAATCACTTCGCCAATGTCATGGGGTTCGGTGGGGTACAGGTTGCTCATTTCACGCCCGACCATCTGGGTGATGATCCGGGCAATGTCCATGTCTGCCATCGCGGTGGTGGCGATGTGTTTGCCGTCACGGATCACTGAAATGGTGTCGCACACAGCGGCGACTTCATCCAGCTTGTGAGAGATGTAGACGCATGCAACGCCTTTGGACTTGAGGTCGCGGATGATATCCAGCAGTACCTCGATCTCAGAACGGGTCAAGGCTGACGAGGGCTCATCAAGGATCAACAGCCGCGCCTGCTTGTTCAGCGCTTTGGCGATTTCCACCAGTTGCTGATAGCCGCCGCCGTATTGGGATACCGGGAGTGAGACATTCATGTCGGGGACTTTCAGTTCACGCATCAGGGCTTCGGCGCGGTGGGTCATGGCGGGGTAATTCATGCGCCCGCCGAACAGGGTCATCTCATGGCCCATAAAGATGTTCTCGGTCACCGACAGATCGGGTACCAGGGTCAGTTCCTGGTGAATGATCACGATCCCGGCCGCTTCGGTTTCGCTGATCGACTGGGCCCTGAGCGGCTGGCCGTCCCAGAGGATTTCGCCTTCCCAGGTGCCATGGGGGTAGACCGCCGACAGCACTTTCATCAGCGTGGATTTACCCGCGCCATTCTCGCCACACAGGCCGACGCATTCCCCGGGCCTGACTTTGATATCAATGCCATTCAGGGCTTTCACCCCGTCGAACGTTTTGACGATGCCATTCATTTGCAGCAGGTATTCGGACATGGCGAGTGCTCAAAATAAGCGGGTGCGGACTGACGCGAGCTCAGCAGGGGTGTTGCAGACAAACACGGTTTCTGTTGGAGCGAGGCTTGCCCGCGAAAAACGATTACGCGATGTGCCTGATCCACCAAGTCGGCAGGTTCGCGGGCAAGCCTCGCTCCAACAATTTGTAACGCGACAGCGTGGTGTCAGGGATACCGGAGCGAGGTTTACGCTCAGATCACTTCCCCTCAATCTGCGCCTTGGTGTAGAACCCGTCTTTTTCCAGCAGATCAATGTTGTCCTTGGTCAACGGGGTCGGCGTGAGCAGAATGGTGTCGACTTTCTTGCTGCCGTTGTCGTACTGCGAGCTGTAGGTGGGTTTCTCGTTGCGCGCCAGTTGCACCGAAAGTTTGGCGGCTTCTGTAGCAATGAGCTTCAGCGGCTTGTAGACAGTCATGGTCTGCGTGCCATCGATCACACGCTTGACCGCTGCGAGGTCGGCATCCTGACCCGAAATAGGCACCTTGCCCGCCAGCTTCTGTGCGGCCAGTGCCTGGATGGCACCGCCTGCGGTGGCGTCGTTGGAGGCAACGATGCCGTCGATCTTGTTGTCGTTACGGGTCAGGGCGTTCTCGACGATGCTCAGCGCTTCAGTCGGGTTCCACTCTTTGACCCACTGCTGGCCGACGATTTTGATATCGCCCTTGTCGATCGCTGGCTGCAACACCTTCATCTGGCCTTCGCGCAGCACTTTCGCGTTGTTGTCGGTCGGCGCGCCGCCGAGCAAAAAGTAATTACCCTTGGGCGCTGCTTTCAACACGCCGCTGGCCTGCATCTCACCCACCTTTTCGTTATCGAAGGAGATGTACGCGTCAATGTCAGCATTGAGAATCAACCGGTCATAGGACACGACCTTGATCCCGGCTTTCTTCGCCTCGGCCACTGCGTTGGTCAGCACTGTGGCATTGAATGGCACGATCACGATGACATCGACGCCACGGGAAATGAGGTTCTCGATCTGCGAAATCTGCTTCTGCTCGTTGGCATCGGCCGATTGTACAAAGACCTTGGCATCCATTTTTTCCGCCGCCGCGACAAAGTAATCGCGGTCACGGGACCAGCGTTCCAGGCGCAGGTCATCGATGGAAAAGCCGATTTTCGGATGAGCAGGGTCGGCCATGGCCGGAACAGACAGCAGCGCCAAAGCGCCAACCAGTAGCGTGCGTTTAAAACTCTTCATAGTGGTGCGTCCTTTTATTGTTGTTTTTAGAAGCGACTGCCTGACGATGAATATCGTGCTGGTAGAACTGTAGAGAGTTGCAAGGCACCGCGAGCACAGATTTGTCGCGCGAATGTAACCGGATTGCGGTGCCCGTAGACCTCGATTGCGATCAGCGATAAATGAACTGGTTAACAACGTTTTCGAGCATTTCCTGCCTGCCGCTGACGGCTTGCGGATTAAGCTCTTTGGCAAAGGCATGTTCGGCCAGTGACTGAAGGGTGACCTCGCCCGCCAGCACTCCCTGGCCCAATGGCTGCTGCCAGCCCGCGTAGCGTTGGTCCTTGAAGTGCTGAAGCCGGTCGTTCTCCAGCATTGCTGCTGCGCGTTCGAGGGACAGGGCGAGAACATCCATCGCCGCCACATGCCCGTGGAACAGATCGACTTCGTCCAGGCTCTGACGACGCACCTTGGAGTCGAAGTTGAACCCACCGTTTTTGAACCCGCCTGCTTTGAGGATTTCGTAAGTGGCGAGAGTCATTTCCTCGACGCTGTTGGGGAACTGGTCAGTGTCCCAGCCGTTTTGTGGGTCGCCGCGGTTGGCATCGATGCTGCCGAAAATCCCTAAAGAAGCAGCCGTCGCGATTTCGTGATGAAAGCTATGACCGGCCAGGGTCGCGTGGTTGGCCTCGATGTTGACCTTGATTTCGTTTTCCAGACCGAACTGCTGCAAAAAGCCAAACACGGTGGCGCTGTCGTAATCGTATTGGTGTTTGGTCGGCTCCTGCGGTTTGGGCTCGATCAGCAGGTCGCCTTTGAAATTGATCTGGTGCTTGTGCTCAACCACCATGCGCATAAAGCGGCCCAGCTGCTCGCGCTCGCGTTTCAAGTCCGTATTGAGGAGCGTTTCGTAGCCCTCGCGTCCGCCCCATAACACGTAGTTGGCGCCACCGAGACGCTGGGTTGCGTTCATGGCGCTGAACACCTGCGCAGCGGCAAAGGCGAAGACTTCCGGATCAGGATTGCTCGCAGCGCCAGCAGCAAAGCGCGGATTGCTGAAGCAATTGGCGGTGCCCCACAAAAGCTTGATGCCGCTTCGCTCTTGATGGCGCTCCAGATGGTCGACCATTTGCGCAAAATTATTGCGGTATTCCTTGAGCGAGCTGCCTTCCGGGGCGACATCGGTGTCGTGAAAGCAGTAGTAGTCGATGCCCAGTTTGGTGAAGAACTCGAATGCCGCCTCCGCCTTGCCCATCGCCACTTCCAGCGGGTCGCCGGGGCGCTGCCATGGGCGTTTGAAGGTGCCTGCGCCGAACACATCGGAACCGGGCCAGACGAACGTGTGCCAGTAACAGGCCGCCATGCGCAGGTGCTCGCGCATCGGCTTGCCCATGATGATTTTGTTCGCATCGTAGTGGCGAAAGGCGAGGGGCGAATCGCTGTCGGGGCCTTCGTAGCGAATTCGGTCGATATCGGGGAAATATGGCATTCGCAATGTCCTTTTTGTTTTTATCGGTTGTTCTAATCGAATGTTCTAATCGATTGCTCTTGTCGGTGCTTCGATACTAGCAACGGTCCAGTTGCTCCCGATTATGAAAATCATCAACACGGAGTGCGATTTTGCGTATTGAGATTCTGCGGCGCCGCGCCTAGTCTGTTTAGATAACCTCGGGCCGGCCCAGGACAATAACAATGAAAACCGTACCGCCTGTTCACCGCGTTGCACTGTTGTTCAACGGCGGCAAGATCTACGACCGCGGCATCATCAGCGGTATCGGCAACTACCTGAGCAGTACTCGCGCCTCCTGGGATCTGTTTCTGGAGGAGGACTTTCTCTGCCGCCTGAAAGGTATCGAGCGCTGGCAGGGCGACGGGATCATTGCCGACTTCGATGACCCGATGATTGGCGAGGCGCTGGCCGGGATCAGGTTGCCGGTGGTAGCGGTCGGCGGTTCATATGAAAACGAGCGTGACTATCCGCAAGGTATTCCTTACGTCGCCACTGATAATCAGGCGCTGATGACGCTAGCGTACGAGCACCTTATCGAAGCCGGACTTACCCGTTTTGCCTGCTTCAGCCTGCCTGAAGCGCAAGCCAATCGTTGGGCTCAGGAGCGGGAAAAAGCCTTTCGCAAGCTGATGCAGCGCGATGGCCTGCACGGCGAGATCTACCGCGGCATGGGTACCAGCGCGCCACTCTGGAACAGCGCCGTCGAGCAGCAGATCGCCTGGCTGCACAGCCTTCCTAAACCCATCGGCATCATTGCCGTCAGTGACGCCCGCGCACGGCAATTGTTGCAGGCCTGTCTGACGGCGGGGATATCTGTTCCGGAGCAGGTGGCGCTGATCGGCATCGATAACGATCCGCTCACGCGTAGCCTGACCCGCGTGCCTTTGAGCTCCGTAAGCCAAGGCACCGAAACCATGGGGCGCACGGCCGCGCAATTGCTGCATCAAATGCTGCACGGCAAGCCAGCCAAGGGTACGCACATTCTGATTCCGCCGGACTCGATCAACGTCCAGGTATCGAGCCTGCACCAGCCGTTAGGGGATCCTTATGTGATGCAAGCGCTGCTGTTCATTCGCCAATATGCCTGCCAGGGCATCAAGACCGCGCAAGTCGCGGCTTACGTGGGTGTGTCGCGTTCATCGCTGGAAGCGCACTTTCGCCAGGCACGGGGCTGCAGCGTGCATGACGAAATCCTGCGCTTCAAACTTGAGGCAGCCGCCAATGGCCTGAAGAACACCGACTCGACCATTGCAGACACGGCACGCAATTGCGGCTTCAAATCTGCGCAGTATTTGCACACAGTGTTTCGTCGAGAGTTTGGTTGTACGCCACTTGAGTATCGGCAGGAGGTGATTGTTTAGGAACACCGCCCGGCCGGTCCTGCGAATTGCGCCGGTTCTGTGGGAGATTCTATGTTTGCCTACAATCCCGTAGGACCGGCTTCAGCCGGGAGGACGTCGTGACATTCGCTAAATATCCTTCGGTAGAAATACCGCCCTCCCGGCTAAAGCCGGTCCTACGGGATTGCAGATGAACATAGAATCTCCCACAAAAAACGCATTTTATTCATGTAGTTATATTTTTGACAGAAGCTGCCGAAGGCTGCGATAGCGGTGTGTCTGACACAGCGCCAGCGCTGGCCTCGTAACTTCGGTGAGCTCCTACAGGCCCGATGTTTTCAGCCCTTTATTGAATATGCGGAACCTCATCAAGGCCGCGATACACCGCCAACCCCCGCTGCTGAGCCAGTTCAATCATCAGGTCCGCGCCTTCTGAAGGGCCGCCGATGCGCAATACGCCGTCACAGCGTTGCAGCAGCTTTTTCGCGTATTCATGGAAATGCTTCTGGAACACTTCGTCACCGATGCTTTTGGAACCCGCCAGTTGCACCAAAGGTCGCGCGACCCATTCTGCGACCATCGGGAAGTGCCCGGCATTCAGCAGTTCTGCGGCGGCTGCTTGCATGGCCTGTACATTGGCTTCCAGCAAGGCGGGGTCATCGCCGGTGCCCGAACGGTAAGGGCCTGCCACCAGAATCATCAGGCCGGAAGAGGGAGGCATGAGCTGTTTGATGTACTGCAGAAGGATAATGGTTTTGCCGTCCATGATCCGGCCGTCGTCGACCATCTCCAGCGCCAGATCGAAGGGCAGTTCCAGCACTTCGATGTCCTCGCCTTCTTCGACCAGTCCACCACCGTCATTGATGCGATCTTCCGGCTGGTATTCCCCGACAAAGAAATGCAGGCGCTCAGTCACTGAGCCCGGGCTCATGAACGCGTCATAGATTTTGCGCACCGATTTGACCCGGTAACCGGTTTCCTCTTCAGCTTCCAGGCGGATTCGCTCTTCGGGACTGGCGTTATCCAGCAGGCCCGCAGCCGCTTCGATCAAGTAACCATCGTGCCCGTTGACGAAAGCCGGGATGCGAAATTGCCGAGTGAGAATAACCGTCCGTTTTGCCAGGTTGTATAGCCCGATCGTGGCACCATTGCCCCTGTCGTATACCTCGCGGGTGACTGCCTGCCAACTGCCGTCCCGGCGCGGCATTTCGAACTCGATATTTTTCAGCAGATACCAGTTATCCGACAGAAGATGTTCGCCTGTGATTCGAACCTTGCGTGTTTCCATGGAGGGCAGTCCTTTGTGGTCATGTATTACGAACGGTGGTGTATTTGTCAGCTTCAAGGGCACATGGTATGTTCCGCGACCGACTGGATCTACGTGCAGTTCTGGACGCTTTTCACCCGTACTGCATGGGCGTAGGGTTACATCCATTGGTGCATCGCTGATGAATTTTCCGAAAATTTCTCTATGGGTACTGTTTGGCCTATAAGTGAACGCTTCAGCGCGGAATCCATACGCTGACAGGTTTCATAGTTGCGCAACGGACAGTGCTATTCAAATGCCAAAAAATACTCCCATTCCTGACCCGGTCGCGCCTCCCAAGCGTCGCCACATCCCCAAAGGGGATATGCGCAAGCTGGAAATCATTCAGGCCGCCATGGTGATTTTTGCCAGGGACGGGTTTGCGGGCGCTACGCTGACCAACGTTGCCAAGGTCGCGGGTATATCGCAAGTCGGGTTGCTACATCACTTTCCTAATAAGCTCGCGTTGTTGCACGCCGTCTTGCAGCATCGGGATCAGTACATCGCATCCCGGTTACAGGAAGCTGATGAGGTTGCGTCGCTGGACGGGTTTTTAGCGTTTCTGCAGTTCATCATGAAGTTCAGTACCGAAGACGCTGCTGTCAGTCAGGCGTTGATGATCATCAACACAGAAAGCCTGTCCGTGACTCACCCGGCCAACCGGTGGTTCAGCGAACGCTTTGAGATTGTGCATGGCCACATTAACGCTCAACTCAATCTGCTGATCGAAGCGGGCGAAATTCGCGCGGACACCGATGTGAAGCAGGTCAGTCTTGAGATTGCGTCGATGATGGACGGAATGCAGATTCAATGGCTACGCTCCCCCGATTACGTACCGATCGAGCGTGCTTTTGCGAGGTTTCTTGAGCGTTTGGCGTCAGACCTCAAGCAGGCCGGACTCGACTGAGTACGGCCGCTCGATGGTCAGTAACCGGTGGTTGTTGCAACCACCGATCAAGCCTTTTTGAAGGTGACTCAGTAAGCCTGTTCTGGCTTGACCTGAACTGCGTTGCGCAGCGGAATCGGGAGAGGGTTGGATTCACGCGTCGATAATTTCTCGCCATACAGCGCGACGACGGTGCGGTTCAGTGCCAGGTCTTCCGAATCCTTGCCCACCAGAACCTTGAACTTGCCCGGGTCTACGATCCAGCTTACAGCGTCCGGCGAATAGTAGGCGAACGAACGGGAGTCCAACGGAATCGTCACGGTTTTGCTTTCGCCCGGCTTCAGGTAAACCTTGGAGAAGCCCTTCAGCTCTTTTTCCGGACGATCAACTTGCGGCTTTGAAGGCTGCACGTACAACTGAGCGACTTCGAAACCAGGCTTGTCGCCTGTGTTGGTCACGGTGAACGTGGCCTTGATGGTTGCGCCAGGTGCAAGCACGTTGCTCGACAGCTTCAGGTCGCTGTATTGGTATGTCGTGTAAGACATCCCGAAACCGAACGGGTAGAGCGGCTTCGCATGGTTCTTGTCGTAACCGCGGTAGCCCAGATACAGGCCTTCGCTGTAGGTCATTTCAGTCGGCGGTTTAGGGCTGCTGAAGTAGTACGGTGCCGGATCGGAGTACGAGGCGAAGCTCGGGTTGTCCTGCACTTTCTTGTCCAGCGTGATAGGCAGCTTGCCAGATGGGTTGACCTTGCCGTACAGGATTTCCGCCAGTGCCTGACCGCCTTGCTGACCCGGGAACCAGGCGTGCAGGGAAGCAGCAACCTTGGTTGCCCACGGTTGCATATCCATACCGCCGCCGCCGTGCATCACGACGATGGTTTTAGGGTTGGCTCTCTGCACGAAGCTGATCAACTCAGACTGAAATTGCGGCAGTTCGAACGGGTGATCAAGGGACTCGCCTTCGTATTCGAAGTTGCTGCCCGCTGCCACCACGACTGCGTCATAGTCAGCCAGATTGGTCGGTGGACGCAGCGACGCCCAGCTCAATTGCACGCCATTCATGCCGCCCAGCACCGGGGTGTAATTGCCTTTGAGTCGACGATATTCCAGGCGCACGTTGTACTCGGTGCCGGCTTTCAGCGCGACAGTCTTGACGGTACGTGGCACCACAGGAATCAGGTCGAATGAAACCTGCTTGTCTTCATCCTCAACCACCAGCTCGTCGTTGATCCAGAGCTTGTAGGCACCATCGGCACGGACTTTGAAGACGTGCGGGCCGGTGATGGTAGGTTTGATCTTGCTGGTGAAGCGAGCCGAGAACGCGCCCGGTGCCGGGTTGTAACCGGTTACCGCGCTGGTGCCGCTGTCGGTTACGTTGGTGTTGGTGATCCAGCTCAGGTTGAGGCCTGGCTCGATGCGGGTTGCAACAGGATCGCCGGACAACGTGGTGTTAGCGTAGTACTCGGCTTTCACACCCGTGTTGCTGATGGCTTCTTTCCCTTTGCCTTTACCCGTACCCGGCTGATACCAGACCGACGATTTCGGATCGAGGCTCATCTGCGGCAGGTAATCGACATTGCTTGTGCTCGACGCCAGCTGCTTGAGGCCGCTGAGTTCGGTTACATAGCTGGCAGGCGCTGAGTAAGCGGTACCGAATGGCGCAGTCGGTGGCTGCATTGCCAGGTCGCCGATAACAGCGATCTTCGCCGTTTTCGGCAGTGGCAGCAGAGGTTTCTGCCCGTCTACGGGTTCGTTGCGCAGGAGCACAATCGACTCCCTCGCGACGTTCAGCGCAGCCAGTTGGCCGTACTCGCGGTGCTCCAGAGGCTGAGCCTTGTTGATGCCCTTGTCAAAGCCGTAGCTGACCAGTGCCCTGAGATTCCTGCGGACTTTGTCGTCGATCACGCTCTGATGCAGTTGGCCGTTCCAGACATAGGGCAGCAACTTGGCTTCAGTGAATTGCAGGCCGCTCGGCATGTCGATATCGGTGCCTGCCCAGGCGCCTTTGAACGCGTCCTGAACCGAGTTGAAGTCACTCATCACGTTGCCCTGGAAGCCCCACTGGCCTTTCAGGATGTCAGTGATCAGGTGATGATTCTCACAGGCATATTCGCCATTGATCTTGTTGTAACCGCACATGATCGAGGCAATGTTCGAGTTCTTGACCAGCGATTCGAAGCCGGGCAGATACAGCTCCTGCATGGCGCGCTCGTCAATTTTGACGTCCAGATAGTGCCGGTTCGCCTCTTGCTCGTTCATCAGGTAATGCTTGGCGGCAGACTGAACACCCTGAACCTGAATACCGTTAGTGACGGCCGGAGCCAACACTGCGCCGAGGAATGGATCTTCACCACTCATGTACTCGGCGGAGCGCCCGTTGAACGGGGTGCGATAGAGGTTGATGGCCGGAGACAGCATTTGCTGACCGCCAGCGATCCGGGTTTCGTAACCAATCGCCAGACCGAATTCCTTGGCCCGGTTGATGCTCCAGGTCGCGGCCAATGCCGAAGGTGACGGGTACTGCGCACCGAAAGTCTTGCCGCCGACCAGTACGCCCATGGCCGAGTCGTAGGCGACTGTGCCTTGCAGGTTGAACTTGTCCAGCTTGGGAATCATGCGTCCGTCATCGACGCGCGAGAAGTTGATTTTTTCCGACTGGGTCATGTTGTCGAGCATCGCGCCAACCCGCGCTTCGACCTCATTGCCCGTCATCGGGGTGACAGCCATTACGGTGCCTGCCTGAGCAATGCTCAACGCAAGCAGACTCAGGCCTAAGCCTTGTTTGATCATGGACATGGAGCTACTCCTGAATTCGTTCGATAGGGTGTGTGCTGCGTATCAAACGAAGACTCATTTCTCGTCATCGGTCGTTGGGGCGTCGTCGGTCACGACCGGGGCGTCCAGCACCGTCTGCGCGCCTGTCGACTGGCTTTTTTTAGCGCTTTCGGCGCCAGTGATCTGCTCGCGTTTGGCCTCGACTTCCACGCGCACATCACTCGATGTCGACGGCAGGGGATTTTTGTTTTCGGCGGCTGATACAGAAAGTGTGGTGAGGCCCATCAGAAAAATGGCAGCAAGAGGCAGCAAGCTTCTAGCCATCGGGAGAATCTCCAAATAGAAGTGGGTAACGAAGAAGTGTCAGCGCGTGGAGGTTTACTACAGGCTGCAGACAGTAAGTCAGCAGTGTGAGCTTAAAGTTCTGTGGCGGCAAAAAAATGAAGTTAAATATTTGATTTGTTTTTATCGTGTGTTTTTAATTCATTTAAAATTAATATTGATTTTATCTGATTTACAAGTATTTATTGGTTATTTCTGCTGACTATTCTCAGTTATCAGCTATAAAAAATCTTTCTGAAAAACAGAGTGAGAGCTCTGTTTTGAGCGGTGTTAAAGTAGTCAGGCCATAAAAGTGCTCGCCGTCCTGTCGCCTTGTGAAGAATTCGGGCGTGCCACGCTGCTCATGCCTACAGGTAAGAAAAGCGTCCAGGGTGAATAAGTGCGGTGGTTCAGGCTAATGACACTCAGAGGTTTAACTGTGACATCCCAAGCGCGTCCCTTTCTGTTACCCGGCTTTGGATTCAGCTCAGAGCTTACAGACCCTCTCGAGGTGGATCTGGCCATTTTAAAAGCGGTCTGGTTGTTAAGTGATGGAAAGCCACGCGGCGGTGCGCCGCGAAAGCTGACATGCGGTCAGATATACATGCAGCTGGTGCGCGGCCAGCCAAACTTTCCGTCCATCGTGCGCTGTGTGTTGGCGATAGACGTGCTTGTGAAAGAAGGGCTGTTGGTGTCGGAGAGAGTGCTGGATGAAGACCCTGCTTTTCCCTACACCCAGCACATCATCAGTGGGCTGACCGAGATCGGTTCAGCGTCCCTGGCGGCCTCGTACGCGCTGGACACCTACGGGCATCCAGCTCGACTTTGACGCGCATGGGCAGGCTCCAGGTCCCGATGACCGCTGGTACCCGCTACTGATTGAATGGCAGCGAAAGATAATGCTTACCCAGTTCTGTCAGCCTTCCTTCTTCGTTCAGCAGGCTTGAAAAGTGCGGGTCATCATTCATGCGACCCGTGAACCAGGCATACCGAAACACATCCGCGCGGTTCTCGCAGACCGCCACCATCTCTGCCATCTGCTGCTTTTGCTTTTCAAGCGTGTCGATCTGCACCCCGTCAATCGGGGAGTGCCAGTTGGCGAACTCGGTGACCCAAAAGGGTTTGCCATATTTGGATAGCCTGTCGAGCATGCCTGACAGCCCATAGTCGTACCAATGAAACGCCAGATAGTCGATCTTCGGATCGCGATTCTGATTTTGCGCACGGTACGCAGCATAGAAGGCGTCAAGCCACACAACCGGGTCGCCATAACCCGACATCGTTCCCCAGTTCATCGCGGGGCCAACCAGCTTTACCTCGGTCTGCGCGGATATCTGTTCCAGCCTTGGCCAGAATCGCGCGGCCGCTTCGGGTGTCATGTTGGCCTGATCAACGAGATTGGGCTCATTGATCACCAGTAAGTAGCGGATATCCGGGTGGGCCTGCAGGTAGAGTTTGAGCTGACCGTCATCGACATTGGCGTTCCAGACCATGGGGATGAAGTCGACCCCGTAGGTGGAGGAGTAGTTATACGCGGCGAGCCGGTCGTGTGGCTTTGGACTCCAGTTGTACCACCAACTGATTCCCGGGGACAAAGCACTCAAGTCCGCAGGTGACGCTATGTCATAAGCGATGCCGCGTTTTGCGCTTTTAGTGGCTGACCAGGCTGGTGTGGAGACTGTGCTGAGGGCTAGGCTGAACGCTGTGAGCAGCGTGAACATTCGCAGGTAGTTACGAAACTGCATGATTCGATCCTCCGTGAACATCGATGATCCATCAGGCGTTGAAAGTGTACCGTTGATAAAACTGGAGACGCTGGCTTTGATCGGCTAATGGCTGGGTGTTATCAGCGGCTTGCACTGATCAACATTGGATTGGTCAATAGATGCATCGCGATGTGATATTTAGACGCTTATGTGCCCTGCAATATACCAACGTGACAAGACGTTTGTGCATCCATAACCAGCGCCCATGATGCTATTCGAGCAGCGGTCACAATGGTCGGCCATGAGGTGCGTCATGGCGGACAAGGTTTATCCAGGCTTTATGTATTGAGTGCTTCTTGCTGGACCTGGTCAGCACACAAGCCGCTTCCTTCCAGCGACTGCTAGATGCGAGTCAGCAGGTGTGCCAAGTCACGGTAATGCCTGGCCAGATAAAAGTCAGGTCGTCCGACGTAAACCGAGAAGTCGGTGTCTAGTCCATAACCCACTACCTTCGTGCCTGCTGCCAAACCGGCCTGTACGCCGGCATGGCTGTCCTCCACCAATAGGCAGTTCTCAGGCGGTAAATCCAGGAAATCACAACCTGCGAGAATTAGCCCAGGCTCTGGTTTCCAGGATCCAACGTCGTAGGCACTGATGAGACGGCCTTCGAACCAGGGATATAAACCAGCCGCCTTGAGCGTCGTCTCTATTTTAGAGGGGGGGCCATTGGAAGTAACGCAACCAGGAAGTTTCAACGCCTTGACGAAGTCCACAGCGCCCGGCATTGCATTCAGCCCAGCCTGGAACATGTGAAGACTTGCCACGCGAAACGATTGAACAAATCTGTCTACATTGAGACCGGGCGCTTGCGTTTTGATGTCAGCCATGAACAACTCAAACTGCACGCCTCGATAGCGATCCAGCACTTCGGCCACAGAAAGCTGGATATTGTGCTCTGACAGCATTTGATGCAGCAGCGTCGCTGCGACGCGTTCGCTGTCGACGAGAGTCCCGTCGTTATCAAAAATGATGCCTTTTACGCTCATTGCTGTTCTTCCCTCAAATGCGATTTTTTGACGATAACAGTGCGTCTGGATGCTTTGTGTGATTGCTGCATTGTCGACGAAATCAGATTACCAAAGGGGAGTATTTGTCGGATGCCCACCGTTACGATACCGCTGCGGAGCGCGACTAAAACGTTGGTGTAGAGAATCCTGCGCATCAAGGCATACCCTCATACCCAGCGATAGTCGTTTCTGGCTGCCGTTCGACAGCAACCGCAAGATGATGACGGACCCACCCTGTGGGACCGAATTTATTCGGGAAGAGGCCAGCACATCCGCCACATTTTTATCGTCAAGAATGCCGCCTTCCCGGATGAAGTGGAGCGCCACCCCGGCCGTCCCACTAGCTGTCTGTTTTGCTTCGCGACAGCGTGGTATCAGGGATACCGGGGGCGGATCCTACAGCAATGCATTCCACTTGAGAGGAATGTGTTCTGTCGATATCAGGCTTTGGCTTGCTGAGACAGTCCAAAAAGCCAGCTGCACGTTTAAATCATCAACTTGTCACTTAAGGTCATTGAGCGCGTCGCGAAGCTCGTCTTTACTGTTGCGCAATGAACAGGCCGCGAAGGCCTGAATAATTGACGGCTGCCTCAGGCGGTCGCATCCCGTGACAGTTCGATGGAGTTTCTATGGCCGCCGCTCATTACCCGCACCTGCTGGCCCCGCTGGACCTGGGCTTTACCACGTTGCGCAACCGCACCCTGATGGGCTCGATGCATACCGGGCTGGAAGAAAAGCCAGGCGGTTTTGAGCGCATGGCGGCGTATTTTGCCGAGCGGGCGACGGGAGGTGTCGGGCTGATGGTCACGGGTGGTATTGCGCCCAATGAAGAAGGCGGCGTTTACACCGGCGCGGCCAAGCTGACCACGATTGAAGAGGCAGAGCAGCATCGCGTGGTGACTCAGGCGGTGCATGCTGCGGGTGGCAAGATTTGTCTGCAAATCCTTCATGCCGGACGTTATGCCTACAGCAAGAATCAGGTTGCCCCCAGCGCCATTCAGGCGCCGATCAATCCTTTCAAACCTCGCGAGCTGGACGAAGCGGGGATCGAAAAGCAGATCGCCGATTTCGTCACCTGCTCGACGCTGGCACAAAGCGCCGGGTATGACGGCGTGGAGGTGATGGGTTCCGAAGGCTACTTCATCAATCAGTTTCTGGCAGCCCACACCAATCACCGAACGGATCGCTGGGGCGGCAGCTACGAAAATCGCATGCGTTTACCGGTGGAGATCGTTCGCCGGGTTCGCGAAGCCGTTGGCGCCGAGTTCATCATCATCTTTCGTTTGTCGATGCTGGATCTCGTGGAAGGCGGCAGCACCTGGGAAGAGATCGTGCAATTGGCTCAAGCCATTGAGCAGGCCGGTGCGACGATTATTAACACCGGTATCGGCTGGCACGAAGCGCGGATTCCGACCATCGCAACCAAAGTGCCGCGCGCTGCGTTCAGCAAAGTCACGGCCAAGTTGCGCGGCTCGGTGGGCATTCCGTTGATCACCACCAACCGCATCAACACGCCGGAAATCGCCGAGCAGATTCTCAGCGAAGGCGATGCCGATATGGTCTCCATGGCGCGGCCTTTTTTGGCGGATCCGGAATTCGTCAACAAGGCAGCGGCGGGGCGCGCCGATGAAATCAACACCTGCATTGGCTGCAATCAGGCCTGTCTGGACCATACTTTTGGCGGCAAGCTGACCAGTTGCCTGGTCAACCCGCGTGCCTGCCATGAGACCGAACTGAATTACATCCGGACCCGCCAGAGCAAGAAAATCGCCGTGATTGGTGCCGGTCCTGCGGGCCTTGCGGCATCCACAGTGGCTGCCGAACGTGGGCATCACGTCACTCTGTTTGATTCAGCCGCTGAAATCGGCGGTCAGTTCAACATCGCCAAGCGTGTACCGGGCAAAGAGGAGTTCTACGAAACCCTGCGTTACTTCGCCCGCAAGCTGCAAACCACTGGCGTAGAAGTGCGGCTCAATACCCGTATTGCAGTTGATGATTTGCTGGGCGCCGGTTATGACGAGGTGATCCTGGCCACCGGTATTGCGCCGCGCACGCCAGCGATTCCGGGTATCGATCATCCGAAGGTGCTGAACTATCTGGATGTGATCCTGCAACGTAAACCGGTAGGGCAGAGCGTTGCGGTGATCGGCGCAGGCGGTATCGGTTTCGACGTTTCGGAGTTTCTGGTGCATCAGGGCATTTCCACCAGCCTGGATCGCACTGCTTTCTGGAAAGAGTGGGGCATCGACACCGCCCTTGAAGCGCGCGGCGGCGTGGCGGGGATCAAGCCGGAGCTGCATGCCCCGGCGCGTCAGGTGTTTCTGTTGCAGCGCAAGGCTTCGAAGGTCGGCGACGGTCTTGGCAAGACCACTGGCTGGATTCACCGTACCGGTTTGAAAAACAAACAGGTGCAGATGCTCAACAGTGTCGAATACCTGCGCATCGACGACGCCGGTCTGCATATTCGTATCGGTGAAGGAGAGGAGAGGGTTTTGCCGGTGGACAACATCGTGATCTGCGCTGGGCAGGATCCGTTGCGGGAACTGTATGACGGGCTGGTCGAGGCCGGGCAATCCGTGCACCTGATCGGCGGCGCGGATGTCGCGGCCGAGCTGGATGCCAAGCGGGCGATTGATCAGGGCTCGAGGTTGGCGGCGGGGTTGTAGGGTTTTCCTGGGGAACGCAGTTCTTGTGGGAGCGAGGCTTGGTCTGGGCGGCATTCCGACGATACATGAGACGCGGTCAGAAGACGCACCGCGTTATCGTTTATCGCGGGCAAGCCTCCCACAGGGTCCGCACCTCCCGTAGGACCGGCTTTAGCCGGGAGGGCGGCGGGACATCCGCTGAACTGCCTTTGCCTGAAATACCGTCCTCCCGGCTAAAGCCGGTCCTACAAGATCAAGATCAAGATCAAGATCAAGATCAGGCTTGCTGGCGGACATAGAATCTCCCACAGGGTTTATGCTTAATCAGTTAAATCGCAGCCAATGCTAAACTCCCGCCCTTCATCCAGCGGTCCCTTCCTTGTGTCCATCGCCCCCATTCACTGGCAACCCAGCGCGCCGCTCCAACGCCTCGATCTACCTTGGCTAACCCAAGCCGGTATCGAGGTTGCGGTCCTGCGCCTGGATCTTATCGATCCGCTGATCAGTGGCAACAAGTGGTTCAAGCTCGCTCATCACCTTGCGGCAGCCAGCGAGGTGAATGCGAAAGGCGTTATCAGTCTGGGCGGCGCGCATTCCAATCATCTGCATGCGTTGGCGGCAGCGGGCAAGCGATTTGGCTTTGCCACGGTCGGATTGTTGCGCGGTCATGCAGTGCAGACGCCCACCACCGTCGATCTACAGGCGTTCGGCATGCACCTGCACTGGCTTGGCTATGGCGGTTATCGCGCACGCCATGAGCCGGACTTCTGGCCTTCGTGGCTGACGCAATACCCTGATTTCTACCCGATCCCGGAAGGCGGCGGAGGTTTGCCCGGCGCGCTTGGCTGCGCCGGTTTGCTGGAGATGGCGCACGAACAACTGAGCGAACTGGGCTGGAGCGATTATCACGGCTGGTGGCTGGCTGCAGGAACGGGCACCACGCTAGCTGGACTAGTGTTGGCCGAGGACGGCGCGCATCCGGTGTACGGCGCCATGGCGGTGCCGGATGATCATGGGGTTGAACAGAATGTCGCGGCAATTCTGGCCCATCGCAAAGCCGGTAGGAGCGAACTTGTTCGCGAAGCGTCTAGCCTGACACACCGCCTCGCGAACAAGTTCGCTCCTACCGATGGCTACATCCTCATCAGCGCCTCCCGTGGTGGCTTCGCCAAAACCGATCCGCACCTGCTGGATTTCATCGCCAGTAGCGAATCCCAAAGCGGCATCCCCCTCGAACCGCTGTACACCGGCAAGGCGCTGTTGGCCCTCCACGATGAGGTGGTCGCCGGGCGTTTCCCGGTCGGTACGCGGCTGATTTTCATCCACACCGGCGGCCTGCAAGGGCGACGCGCGATGGGCTTGTAATCGTTGATCCAAAGCCTCTGGCATGAATCATGCGCTATCGAGCAGCGGTGGGGTCGGTCCTGAATACGCGGATGACACTTTTGGAGTGAGCCGTCGCAGTGACTGTCCCGATAATCGATAGCTTCCTGATGAAATGTCGAGGTCCAGCATGACAAGCGCCGCTACAGAGCAAGTCAGCCCCAAAACGCTGAGAAAAGTGATTGTCGCCGCTGCCATCGGCAACTTTGTCGAATGGTTCGACTTCGCCGTTTATGGCTTTCTGGCTACGGCTATCGCCCAGCAGTTCTTCCCCAGTGGAGATGCCAGTGCAGCGCTGTTGAAAACCTTTGCAGTGTTCGCCGTGGCCTTTGCCTTCCGGCCGCTGGGGGGGATCTTCTTCGGTATGCTCGGCGACCGGATTGGCCGCAAACGCACCTTGGCAATGACCATTCTATTGATGGCCGCAGCCACCACGCTGATTGGTTTGCTGCCCACCTACGCTGCAATTGGCGTGATGGCGCCGATCCTCCTTACCTTGATCCGCTGCGCCCAAGGCTTCTCGGCAGGCGGTGAATACGCCGGTGCCTGCGCCTACCTTATGGAGCATGCGCCCAGCGATAAACGTGCCTGGTACGGCAGTTTTGTCCCTGTCTCGACTTTTTCCGCATTCGCCGCAGCGGCTGTAGTTGCTTACGCCCTTGAGGCTTCACTGTCACCGGAAGCCATGGGCAGTTGGGGCTGGCGCTTGCCGTTCCTGATTGCTGCGCCGCTGGGTCTGGTCGGTTTGTATCTGCGCTGGAAACTGGATGAAACTCCGGCATTTCAGGCGGTGGCGCAGGAGCATGACGTCGCCCATTCGCCCCTCAAGGAAACCCTGCGCAACCACGGAGCGGCGATTTGCTGCCTGGGCGCATTCGTGTCGCTGACGGCGTTGTCGTTCTATATGTTCACCACGTACTTCGCGACTTACCTGCAAGTAGCGGGTGGTCTGAGTCGTGCGACGGCGTTGCTGGTGTCGTTGATTGCATTGCTCTTTGCCGCAGCGATTTGCCCGTTGGCCGGGTTGTACTCCGACAAGGTCGGGCGCCGCGTGACGGTCATGACCGCGTGCGCGCTGTTGATCGTGGTGGTATTCCCGTCATTCTTGATGGCCAGTTCCGGCTCGTTCGTGGCGTCCATCGTCGGCGTGATGCTGCTGGCGGTCGGCGCGGTACTGTGTGGCGTGGTCACGGCCGCGCTGCTCTCGGAAACCTTTCCGACCCGTACGCGCTACACCGCTTCGGCGATCACTTACAACATGGCTTACACCATCTTCGGCGGCACCGCGCCGTTGATGGCGACCTGGCTGATCACCACTACGGGCAGCAATTTGTCCCCGGCGTTTTACCTGATTGCCGTGGCATTGCTGGCATTGGCGGGTGGCCTGGCGCTGCCGGAGACCTCGCGGATATCGCTGCATGATGTGCCGACGGGGCAGAAGGGCGAGCCGGGTGTGGCAGCGACTCAAGTCTAGATTTGCAATGCAATCCTGTGGGAGCCGGGCTTGCCCGCGATACATGAGACGCGAACAGAAGCCACACCGCGTTATCGTTTATCGTCGGAATGCCGCCCAGACCAAGCCCGGCTCCCACAAAAGCCTGCATATCAGTGACAACCCTCTGTCATCTGCGCAACAAAATGTAGCGGCCATGCCCCAAAAAATGGCACATTGGCGGGCCTTGTGCCGCTGACATATCTTGCAATAACCGGGTCGTGGCACATCCAATAGCTTCGCGGATGAACTCCATGGACGTAAGCAACGCCTCCACCAGCGCAATTCCTGCTGCAACTCCTCCGAACACCAGCACCAGCAGCCCGCTGGTCATGCGCATCATCGGTGCTGTGGCACTGGCGCATCTGGTCAACGACTTGATTCAGGCGGTGCTGCCGTCGATCTACCCGCTGCTCAAGGAAAGCTACGGCCTGACCTTTACGCAGATCGGCCTGATTACCCTGACGTTCCAGATCACTGCCTCGCTGTTGCAACCTTGGGTGGGTTATTACACCGACCGCCATCCCAATCCGCTGGTATTGCCAGTCGGTTCGCTGTGCACCTTGATCGGTATTCTGATGCTGGCCGTGGTGGGCAGTTTTCCAATGATTCTGCTGGCCTCGGCCCTGATCGGTATTGGCTCTTCTACCTTTCACCCGGAAGCTTCACGCATTGCGCGGCTGGCGTCGGGTGGACGGTTTGGACTGGCGCAGTCGACCTTTCAGGTGGGCGGCAACACCGGCTCAGCGTTTGGCCCGTTGCTGGCGGCAGCGATCATCATTCCGTTCGGTCAGGGGTATGTGGCCTGGTTCGGGCTGGTCGCGCTGTTTTCTGTGGGACTGCTATACGGCATCAGCCGCTGGTACCGCGCGCACTTGAATCTGTTCAAGCTCAAGCAAGGTCAGGCCGCGAGTCATGGTCTGTCCAAAGGACGCGTCACTGGCGCGCTGGTCGTCCTGGCGTTTCTGATCTTCTCCAAGTTCTTCTACATGTCGAGCATCACTAGTTACTTCACCTTCTACCTGATCGAGAAGTTCGACCTGTCGGTGGCTAATTCCCAGCTGTATCTGTTCCTTTTCCTTGGAGCGGTGGCTGCGGGCACGTTCTTCGGTGGGCCGATTGGCGACCGGATTGGCCGTAAAGCGGTGATCTGGTTTTCGATTCTCGGTGCTGCGCCGTTTACCCTCGCGCTGCCTTATGCCGATCTGTTCTGGACCAGCGTGCTGAGCGTGATCATCGGTTTCATTCTGGCGTCGGCGTTTTCCGCCATTGTGGTGTATGCCCAAGAGCTGGTGCCGGGTAACGTCGGCATGATCGCCGGGATCTTCTTCGGCCTGATGTTCGGCTTTGGCGGGATTGGTGCGGCCTTGCTGGGTTATCTGGCTGACAGCCACGGCATTCTGTTCGTCTATAACCTGTGTTCCTATCTGCCGCTTCTGGGGATCCTGGCGATTCTGCTGCCGCGCACTAAAAAAGCCGCTTGAGATTCAGGCGGGCGACGCGGGCAACGTGATGGTTTGAGTCATGTTGCTTGTGTCACCCAGCCGTGGCCAGATGTCCGAAACGAGGAAAACCCGTTCGGCTTCCTCCCATTCGCCGCTGCCGTTTTCCACCAGCCTTACCAAAAGTTGCGCCGGAGCCAGCGGGTCCAGTTGAGTCAGCCAGTCCTGCAGTTGTGAATCTTTCCAGGCTTCGGCGTAATGGGCCGGGGCCAGCCAGGCGTGACGAGGCAATAACTGCCAGCGACCTTCCGGCCGTTGCGCGGTAAATGCGTGCCAATCCTTCTGATGCAGCCAACTGCCGCGCAAGTGCTGGTGATGGACGCCTTGCGGAGAGTCTGTCTGGCCGGGCCACGGGTAAAGTAGATAGCCCCCAAGCCACAGTTGCGCGTCAAACGTATCGATGCCCAGCGCTGCGAGCAGTTCGCGGCTTTCCGGGCGGGCGGAAATCGGCAGTTGATGTTGGCTCAGGTGGGCAAGTTTGAGGTCAAGCCGGTCATGGCAACCAGGCCCCAGCCATTGCGCAGGGTCACTGCCGTCACCTTGCTGCGGTCCGAGATAGAGCTTTATCGCCAATTCCACGTGGTGCACGCCTTCGGCATCGCGCAGCAGCATGTCCAGCTCACCCAGGGTTTGGCCGCCCAGGCGAATCGGCAGGTTCGCGGCGATCATCTCGACACCGGGAGCCTGAGCTACTGCAAATTGCCATAAACGCTCGTAATACAGGCCCAGCCGACGGGTTGCGCCCAGTGCCAGCCAGTGGAGCAGGGCGCTGCTGTCCTGGTCCAGCCTGAGTAGAAAGTCTGCCAATAGTTGAGGTGTTTGCACCCAGTCGCTGGCAGTCAAAGGATGACGCTGCGGCCACGGCGTTTCGCTCAGCATCGGCGGCGCCAGAATCACCCAGGCCAGGTCCCGCACTTGCGGCGTGCGTAACTGGCGGGGCAGGTGGGTGAGGCTGGGGAAAAGAGTCATGTCCCGAGAGTAGCGGAAATAGAGAGTTGTTGGAGCGAGGCTTGCCCGCGAAAGCGTCAGGTCAGGCGACGATTTCATTACAGGTAGATAGTATTCGCGGGCAAGCCTCGCTCCAACAGATTCACACCATGCATTCAAAAATCACGGTCAGTTTGCCGCTACCCCGGCCTTTCGCCCATAATCGCTGTCTTTAAGCCGCATCGAACCCCGCAGGAGCCCCATGGAGCAGTTTCGTAATATCGGCATCATCGGCCGCCTGGGCAGTGTTCAGGTGCTCGATACCGTGCGCCGACTCAAGAGATTCCTGCTGGAAAGGCACCTGCACGTCATTCTGGAAGACACCATTGCCGAAGTATTGCCAGGCCACAACCTGCAAACTTCATCGCGCAAGATGCTCGGCGAAGTCTGCGACCTGGTGATCGTGGTGGGTGGTGACGGCAGCCTGCTGGGCGCGGCTCGTGCGCTGGCCAAGCACAACACGCCGGTGCTGGGCATCAACCGTGGCAGCCTGGGCTTCCTCACCGATATCCGCCCCGACGAACTGGAAATCAAAGTCGCCGAAGTGCTTGACGGCCATTATCTGGTCGAGAACCGCTTCCTGTTGCAGGCCGAAGTCCGCCGTCACGGCGAAGCCATCGGTCAGGGCGACGCGCTCAACGATGTGGTGCTGCACCCCGGCAAGTCGACGCGGATGATCGAGTTCGAGATCTACATCGATGGTCAGTTCGTCTGCAGCCAGAAGGCCGACGGCCTGATCGTCGCCACGCCTACCGGTTCGACCGCTTATGCGCTTTCCGCTGGCGGGCCAATCATGCATCCCAAGCTGGATGCGATCGTGATTGTGCCGATGTACCCGCACACCTTGTCCGGACGGCCCATCGTAGTGGATGGGAACAGTGAGCTGAAAATCGTGGTCTCAAAGGACATGACGATTTATCCGCAAGTCTCCTGCGACGGCCAGAACCATTTCACCTGCGCGCCGGGTGACACCGTCACGGTCAGCAAGAAGCCGCAGAAACTGCGCCTGATCCACCCACTTGATCACAACTATTACGAAGTCTGTCGCACCAAGCTGGGCTGGGGTAGCCGGCTTGGTGGTGGAGGCGACTGATGTTCGATCCCGCGCGTAGCTACGATTTGATCGGTGACGTGCATGGCTGTGCCCACACGCTGGAGAAACTGCTCAGCGTGCTGGGTTATCGCTTTCAGGCGGGTGTGTGGCGACATCCTGAGCGCATCGCGTTATTCCTCGGCGACATCATTGATCGCGGCCCGCTGATTCGCGAGTCGCTGCACATCGTGCGCGATATGGTGAAGGCGGGGCACGCGCTGTGCATCATGGGCAACCACGAGTTCAATGCGCTGGGCTGGCATACACCGGCCCCGCCGGAGAGCGGCAAGCAGTTCGTCCGGGAACATTCGCTTCGTCATAGCAAGCTTATGGGCGAGACCCTGGCCCAGTTCGAGCAATACCCGGACGAGTGGAAGGAATTTGTCGACTGGTTCTACGAGCTGCCGCTGTTCATGGATGCCGGACGTTTCCGCGTGGTACATGCCTGTTGGGACGCCAGCCTGATCACACCGTTGATCACGATGCATGGCGGTGGCTGCATCAATCAGGAGTTTGTCCAGGCCTCGGCGGTGCAGGGCAGTTTTGCCTGCGCAGTGTTTGACCGCTTGTTGCGCGGCACCGACATGCGCTTGCCCCATGGCATCACGCTGACCGGCGGCGATGGCCTGATCCGTGAGTTTTTCCGCACCAAGTTCTGGGAAGACGACCCGCAAACCTACGGCGACGTGGTGTTTCAGCCGGACGCACTGCCCGAAGGCGTGGCCAAGACGCCACTCTCTACGACTGAAAAGAACGCCTTGCTGCGCTATGGCGCTGACGAACCCATGCTGTTCGTCGGGCATTACTGGCGCAGCGGGATTCCCGCCCCGATCCGGCCGAACCTGGCTTGCCTGGATTACAGCGCCGTGCTCTACGGAAAACTGGTCGCCTATCGGCTTGACCAGGAAACCTGCATCGATCCGGACAAGTTTGTCTGGGTGGATGTTGAACGTCCCGAAGGGATGGTATGAGCTTGGCTCTGGAAGTGTTTTTTTCGATCAGCAATTGAAAGTCACAGGGATTGAATATGGATGACACAACGCTGGATCAACTGGAAGCGGCATTGCAGGCCTCCCCTGGGAACGTTGCACTGATCGCTTTACTACTCAAAGCGTGTCTTGATCGCGGTGATCACGAGCGCGGGCTCGCTTTGATTCCAGGTGACCTGGAGCAGATGGTAGGTGCTGACATGCTCAGGCCTGCTGCTGCTCAACTCTACCTTGCTGCGGGCCAGGCGCAGAAGGCACTTGACCTGACGGTGGGTGACGATCCGCACTCGCGCCTCCTGCGTGCTCGAGCGTTGGCTGACCTTGATCGTCTCAAGGAAGCACAGGTTGAATACCGGGCGGCGGTCGACGCCAATCCTTCGCTGGAAGATATGGTTCTCTGGCGACGCTTGAACGTTACGGTTTCTGAGTCTGCTGCTCGGGAAGGTCGTCCA
Source organism: Pseudomonas sp. ICMP 561 (assembly GCF_002699985.1). Lineage (GTDB taxonomy): Bacteria > Pseudomonadota > Gammaproteobacteria > Pseudomonadales > Pseudomonadaceae > Aquipseudomonas > Aquipseudomonas quasicaspiana. The sequence goes on from NZ_LKBT01000023.1 coordinate 192,193, forward strand.
AGATTGCGGGTCATCTCCAATGACGATACCGACCAGAGCGAAGTTCGCCGTCTATTGGTGCCTGATAACGAGACTGTCACGTTTGCCGATATCGGCGGCCTCGATGACCTGAAAAAAACCATCCACAAGAAAATCGTTTTACCTTATCAAAAGCCCGGCCTGTTCGAGCGCTTTCGCAAGCGCGTCGGTGGCGGAGTGCTTTTGTACGGGCCTCCGGGTTGCGGCAAGACATTGCTGGCCAGAGCCACTGCGGGCGAATGCAAGGCCAAGTTCTTCAATGTGGCGATTTCCGATGTGCTGGACATGTACATGGGGGAGTCAGAGCGCAAACTGCATGCTTTGTTTGAGCAGGCTCGGGCGCAGACTCCGGCTGTCATGTTTTTCGATGAAGTCGAAGCCCTTGGCGGTAAACGCTCAAACAGCCGTGACTCGCTTTCTTCCAAGCTTGTCAGCCAGTTTTTGTCAGAGATGGACGGCTTCGCCCACGATAACCAGGGTGTTTTGTTTCTCGCTGCAACCAATGTGCCTTGGTCTGTGGATTCCGCTTTTCGTCGTCCGGGCCGGTTTGATCGGGTCCTGTTTGTTCCGCCGCCTGACCGTGCAGCCCGGGAAAGCATGCTGCATTTGATGGTCAAGGGGCGCCCCGTTGCTGACGACATCGACTTCGGTTTTCTCGCTAAAAACACCTCGGGCTTTTCCGGGGCTGATTTGAGCGAGCTGGTCGAAACAGCAGCAGACGAGGCCATTGAAGAGTCGATCGACAAGGGCAACGAGCAACCGATTTGTGATCGTCACTTCAAACAGGCTTTGAAAGAAGTGCGTGCAACAACCCTGGAGTGGCTGACCACGGCCCGAAATTATGCGCGCTACGCCAATGAGGGTAATCAGTACGATGAAGTGCTTGAGTTCCTTGGCAAGCATGGAAAGGGTAACTGATGGCTTCTCAGAGAATGTATCGTATTGAGGATGAGCCGACGCCTGGCCCTCTTGCCAGATTTGCAGTTTCGCCTTTCTGGCCTTTGCTTGGGCTGATGATGGGCGGGCTCTGGCTGGGTCTGCCGTGGTTTGTGCTGAACTCGATTGCCGTGGGCAGCCCCAACCGTAAAAAAGAATGGATATGGGTCGCGGTCTGCGCGGTGGGCAGCCTGGTTATCGGTGTGAGTCTGATCCAACTGCTGGAGGCCGGGGCTTTCAGCGATAAAACCCAGGTCCAATACGCGTTACTGGTGTTAGTGGTGTGGAAACTGTTCGTGGGCTACAGACTGTTCATCCTGCAGGATGCCACCCTCGCGATTTATCAATATTACGGCGGTGTACTCAATCGATTCGCTCCGCTGGTGGCCTTGGGGGGCGCATTTGTGCTCAAGGGTTTTGTTATCAATCTGGTGCCAGCCACCCTTTGGTATCTGGTGGTGAGTTGATGAACACCTCTTATCTTCTTGAAGTCGCCTACCAGCGTTTCAACGCGGGCCATGAAGACGGTGCGATCGACAGCTTGCGACAGTTGCTGGCCGACGATCCCGAGTGCGCGGAGGCTCATGCGCTGCTTGCCCTCTGTCTGTTAAACATGCGTCGCTTGCACGCAGCTGTGCATGAGGCCCGGATTGCGCTCGCCAAGGACCCGCTACTGCCACTGGCGCATTACGCGGCGGCTTTGGTCGACATGGCCTCACGTCGTTTCAAAGACGCCGAACAACATTTGCTACAGCTGCTGGACCTTGAGCCGATGCAGCCTCGCTATTACCGAAGCCTGGCGGACCTTTATCAATTGACCGGTCGCCTGCAGGACAGCCTGCCGTTGCTTGAAAAAGCCCTTGAGCTGCAACCGGATGATCCCGCAAACCTGGTCGCCATGGCTGAGTATCATCAAGCCAACGGTAACTGGGAGCAGGCGCACAGTTTTGCGCGACAGGCACTGCAAGCTGACGCGGGGTATGCCCCGGCAGTTTTGGTTTTGGGGCACCTGTTGCTGCGCGAGGGTGATATCAATGGCGCCCGAGAGCATGCGATCTGGGCTCTGCAGGAAAACGCCAATAACGTTGCGGCGCTGGGACTGCTGACCGCAGTCAAGGCTCGCAGCAATATCTTCATGGGCTTCTGGTGGCGTTTTAACCGGTGGATGAACGAGCGCGGTTCCACGGGCGCCATCATCTTGCTGCTAGGGATGTTCGTCGTGTACCGGGTGGTGGTAATCACGCTCGCCGGACAGGGCCTCACCGGTGCTGCCGAGGTTGTGGATTGGTTATGGCTTGGCTTCGCTTTTTACACCTTTGCAGCGCCGCAAATATTCAAGCGCGCGATGGAGAAAGAAATGACGCAGGTGAAACTGTCCAAGGAATTTTAAAGCCGCAGGCCGGGCTTCCAAATGTCCGGCAGCATGAGGCGCGACACACCTTATTAAATTAGCGACATTCACTGGAGAGCGCTCAGCATGTCCTCTTTTGCCGAAATGATTGAAAACATCACCCCGGATATCTACGAAAGCCTGAAGCTGGCAGTAGAAATCGGGAAGTGGTCCGATGGCCGCAAGCTGACTCAGGAACAGCGCGAGTTGTCCTTGCAGGCGTTGATCGCCTGGGAAGTGCAGAACCTGCCGGAAGACCAGCGCATCGGCTACATGGGCCCGCAGGAATGTGCGTCCAAGTCCACGACTGTGCCGAATATCCTGTTCAAGTCGGATGCCATCCATTGATTGAGATTGGTCGCGGAGCAGTCAACAAAATGTCGGCGCGGCTCAATGCCTCGCAGGTTGAATATGCGTTTCGTCTGGGCGATACCGAGATTCCGGTCAACCCGCTGATCGGCAAAACGGTGCGTCTGGAGTTCCTGGGTGCGATCCATTGCAGCCATTGCGGACGCAGAACCAAATCCAGCTACAGTCAGGGCTATTGCTACCCGTGCATGCTCAAGCTGGCGCAGTGCGACATCTGCATCATGAGCCCGGAAAAATGCCACCACGAGCACGGCACCTGCCGCGATCCGGCGTGGGGCGAGCAGTTCTGCATGACCGATCACGTGGTGTATCTGGCCAATTCGTCGGGCGTCAAAGTCGGCATCACCCGTGCCACTCAGTTGCCGACCCGCTGGCTGGATCAGGGTGCCAGTCAGGCCCTGCCGATCATGCGCGTTGCGACCCGCCAGCAGTCCGGTTTTGTCGAGGACTTGCTGCGCAGTCAGGTTGCCGACCGCACCAACTGGCGCGCACTGCTCAAGGGCGATGCGCAGCCCGTGGATCTGGCCGCGATTCGCCAGCAGTTGTTTGAAAGCTGCGCTGAAGGGCTGGCCGGATTGCAAGAACGATTCGGCTTGCAGGCCATCCAAATGCTGCATGACGTCGAACCGATCGAGATTCGCTACCCCGTCGAGGCGTACCCGACCAAGATCGTCAGCTTCAATCTGGACAAGAACCCGATCGCCGAAGGCACCTTGTTGGGCATTAAGGGCCAGTACCTGATCTTCGATACCGGCGTGATCAATATTCGTAAATACACGGCTTATCAGCTCGCCGTGCATCAGTAAGAGGACTCATCATGCGCACCGAACAACCGCAAATGATTTACCTGAAGGATTATCAGGCTCCCGAGTACCTCATCGACGAAACGCACCTGACGTTCGAGCTGTTCGATGACCATTCGCTGGTTCACGCGCAACTGGTCATGCGCCGCAATCCCGAGCGCGGTGCGGGCCTGCCGCCGCTGGTGCTGGACGGTCAGTTGCTGGAACTGCTGTCGGTCAAGCTGGGCGACGTCGAGCTGGGCGCTGCTGATTACCAGTTGACCCCGGACCACCTGACGCTGCACCCCACGGCCGAGTCGTTCACGGTCGATACCAGCGTGCGCATCCACCCGGAAACCAACACCGCACTGGAAGGCCTGTACAAATCCAGCGGCATGTTCTGCACCCAGTGCGAGGCCGAAGGCTTCCGCAAGATCACCTATTACCTCGACCGCCCGGACGTGATGAGCAAGTTCACCACGACCCTGAGCGCCGACAAGCACAACTTCCCGGTATTGCTCTCCAACGGCAACCCGATTGCCAGCGGCCCGGAAGATGACGGCCGGCACTGGGCGACCTGGGAAGACCCGTTCATGAAACCGGCGTACCTGTTTGCCCTGGTGGCCGGTGACCTGTGGTGCGTCGAAGACAAGTTCACCACTGTGAGTGAGCGCGAAGTGACCTTGCGCATTTACGTCGAGCCGGAAAACATCGATAAATGCCAGCACGCCATGACCAGCCTGAAGAAGTCCATGCGCTGGGATGAAGAAGCCTACGGCCGTGAATACGACCTGGATATCTTCATGATTGTCGCCGTGAATGACTTCAACATGGGTGCCATGGAGAACAAGGGCCTCAACATCTTCAACTCCAGCGCCGTGCTGGCCCGCGCCGAAACTGCCACCGACGCCGCGCACCAGCGGGTCGAGGCCATTGTTGCCCACGAATACTTCCACAACTGGTCGGGCAACCGCGTGACCTGTCGTGACTGGTTTCAGCTGTCGTTGAAAGAAGGCTTCACGGTTTACCGTGATTCAGGGTTCTCCGCAGACATGAACTCGGCCACGGTCAAGCGCATTCAGGACGTGGCCTATCTGCGTACCCACCAGTTCGCCGAAGATGCCGGCCCGATGGCACACGCCGTGCGTCCGGACAGCTTTATCGAGATTTCCAACTTCTACACCCTGACCGTGTATGAAAAGGGTTCTGAAGTTGTAGGCATGCTTCACACGCTGCTGGGTGCACAAGGTTTCCGCAAAGGCAGTGATCTGTACTTCGAGCGCCATGACGGCCAGGCCGTGACCTGCGATGACTTCATCAAGGCCATGGAAGATGCCAATGGCGTCGATCTGACCCAGTTCAAACGTTGGTACAGCCAGGCCGGTACGCCGCGTCTGGCGGTCAGCGAGTCTTATGACAGTGCAGCGAAAACCTACAGTCTGACTTTCCGCCAGAGCTGCCCGACCACACCGGGTCAGCCGGGCGAAAGCAAACAACCTTTCGTGATCCCGGTGGAGCTGGGCTTGCTGGACAAGCAGGGCGGCGAAATCCCGTTGCGTCTGCAAGGCGAAGACGCTGCCGCTGGCAACACGCGAGTGATTTCTGTCACCGAAGCCGAGCAGACCTTCACCTTTGTAGACATCGCTGAACAGCCGCTGCCCTCGTTGCTGCGCGGTTTCTCGGCACCGGTGAAACTCAGCTTCCCGTACAACCGCGACCAACTGATGTTCCTCATGCAGCATGACAGCGACGGCTTCAACCGCTGGGATGCAGGTCAGCAACTGTCGGTACAGGTGCTGCAGGAATTGATCGGCCAGCATCAGAAAGGCCAGCCGCTGGTTCTCGATCAGCGTTTGATTACCGCATTGGGCACCGTTCTGGCGGATACCTCGCTGGATCAGGCCATGATTGCCGAAATGCTTTCGTTGCCGGGTGAAGCCTATCTGACCGAAATCAGTGAAGTGGCCGACGTGGATGCTATCCACGCTGCCCGCGAGTTTGTGCGCAAGCAGCTTGCAGACAGCCTGTTCGACGGTTTGTGGGCGCGCTACACGGCCAACCGCAAGGTGTCGAAAGCCACTGAGTACGTCGCTGAAGCCGAGCATTTCGCCCGCCGCGCACTGCAAAACATCGCCTTGTCGTATCTCATGCTCAGCCAGAAACCGGAAGTGCTGGCTGCAACCATCGAGCAGTTCGACACCAGTGACAACATGACCGAGCGCCTGACAGCCCTTGCCGTGCTGGTCAACTCGCCGTTCACCGCCGAGAAAGACAAGGCGCTGGCAGTGTTTGCCGAGAACTTCAAAGACAACCCGCTGGTCATGGATCAGTGGTTCAGCGTTCAGGCAGGCAGCCCGCTGCCGGGTGGTCTGGAGCGGGTTAAAACGTTGATGCAGCACCCAGCGTTCAACATCAAGAACCCGAACAAGGTCCGTGCACTGATCGGTGCGTTTGCGGGCCAGAACCTGATCAACTTCCACGCAGCGGACGGCTCCGGCTACCGTTTCCTGGCCGATCTGGTCATCCAGCTCAACGGCTTCAACCCGCAGATCGCTTCGCGTCAATTGGCGCCTCTGACCCGCTGGCGCAAATACGACAGCAAGCGTCAGTCCCTGATGAAGGACGAACTGGTGCGCATCCGTGACTCGGGTGAGCTGTCCAGCGACGTGTTCGAAGTGGTGAGCAAAAGCCTCGCCGAATAGCGAGGACCGTTGACCCAAGGGCCTTCCGCGCAAGCGGCAGGCCCTTTTTTATGGGTTTAAATGGCTAGCAGGTTCTCCAGGAGATTCTGTGTTGGCCTGCTCTGGTTCTGGCTCTTGTAGGACTGGCTTTAGCCGGGAGGGCAGTATTTCTGACAAAGGAGATTTAGCGAATGCCCCGATGTCCTCCCGGCTAAAGCCGGTCCTACGGCAGGGACAGCGTGGAACCAGGGAATCATCGACTTTGTAGGGTATTTCCAGCGCTCTACGTGGACCTTTCACACACTCAGCCAAGGACTCGGCTGGCAGAGAAGTCCTGCAAGCTCGCCCATCCTTTCGACCCCGTGTTGCGTTGCCCTTGGGCTGTACGCGCGCGTCATCTCGCAAAGGTAGGGATTATGTTGATAAATGGACGGAACGCGCTGGTTTTACTGGGGCTGGTTGCAGTCGGGCAAGAGGTATCGGCCGATGCACAGGTCACCAATGAGCAGAAACTGCGCCTTGGCAGCATCGAACTCAATCTGGGCGTCGGAATGCTGAACGGTAAATCTCAGGAGAAGGTCTACGATCTCGGCCAGAAACTCAGTGAGCTGAATTGGGACATCAAGCAGGTCCCCACCTTGCATCTGGGCCTGGCTTACCATCCTCTGGACTGGCTGACCCTCGATGTGCGTGGCTGGACGCGCATGAATGCGGGCAATAGCCATATGACGGATCACGACTGGCGTGATGGCGAGGCGGCAGGCTGGACCCATTTTTCGGATCACCCTGATACCCGGCTCAACAAAGCATGGCAAGCCGAGGTTTCGGCGACAGCCTGGACCCTCAAGCGTGAAGACCTGGCTTTCGGTGTGATGGCGGGCTATCAGCGCAGTCAGTTTGATTGGCAGGCTCGGGGTGGCAGTTACGTCTATTCCAGCGAGGGTAATTTCCGTGATCTAACCGGAGATATTCCTGCCAATGTAAAAGGTATTACCTACAGGCAGACCTATGCCACGCCATTTGTCGGCCTTGTGGGGCTCTACAACCATCAGAACTGGACCCTTGAAGGTCGCTTCAAATACAGCCAGTGGGTCAAGCCCAGGGATTTCGACACCCATCACTTGCGTAATCTGACGTTCGACGGTGACCACGGCAGCCGAGGCCGTATGCAAAGTCTGGCACTGGCGCTGTCGTACAACTTCAACCCGCAGTTCTCGGTGAAGGCGGGCATTGATCATCAGGTATACAAGGAAGCGTTTGGCAGTTTGTTGATCAAGGACCACGCGGAGGGAACAAGCGGACGCACCCCGGCTAACTCCAGCTCGCAGGCCAACCGAACAACCGTGTCCAGCCTGGCTGTGGCTTATCAGTTCTGACCTTGGCAGGGCAGGGTGAAAATCCCGGCCTACACTGCGCTGAAGCTTGTAGGAGCGCGCTTGCCCGCGAGGCGATTTTAGATTCGATATAGTTGTCGCTTGTGCGAATGTCATCGCGGGCAAGCGCGCTCCTACAGTGGCGTATAGCTCATCACCCCAACTGATAACCCACCAATCACGCAAGAGGCCTCGACCAAAGATAACCACATGTCGATTGTCATGAGTTTCCAAAGCTGGATAGGATAGGTCTGCTTCCAGAAGCCTAAGGCTAGAGCGCTTGGTCTCGGCTAACCTAATAAAAATAAAATGGAAAAGGGGACGCTTCATGAGTGAGCCTGTAAATCGGCGCACGCAGTCCGGTGGGCATTCGGCCTTCGGACGGCCACTGGCATTCTGGACGGGCAAACCCTTGGCGACAGCGTGCTCATTGCTGGCAGCGTTCACCTTGTCGAGTGTTGTCACGTTATCGGTGGCGGCCACTGAAAGCGCGCCTGAAAAGGCTGACCCAGCTCAAACCACGCTGTACTCCATCGAATCCGCACGAGCCTCTCGCAGTCTGCTGCTGGACGTCGCCCATGCCGGTGCGCGTCTGGTCGTGGTGGGCGAGCGCGGACATATTCTGTATTCAGACGATCAGGGCAAGACCTGGACCCAGGCCAGGGTGCCGACCCGTCAGCTACTGACTTCGGTGTATTTCGTCGATGACAAACACGGCTGGGCCGTCGGCCACGATGCACAGATTCTTGCCAGCAACGATGGGGGCGCCAATTGGGTCAAGCAATTCGAAGACCTGTCCCGTGAAGCACCGTTGCTGGATGTCTGGTTCAAGGACGCGTCAACCGGTTTTGCCGTCGGTGCCTACGGCATATTGCTGACCACGCTGGATGGCGGCCAACACTGGGAAGACGTCAGTGACCGCCTCGACAATGAAGACCAATACCACCTCAATGGCATCACCCAGGTCGCCGACAGCGGCTTGTTCGTCGTGGGTGAGGCAGGGGCGATGTTCCGTTCCCGTGACGAAGGTGAATCCTGGGAAAAGCTTGAAGGGCCGTACCAGGGATCGCTGTTCGGCGCGATGGGTACTGGTCAGCCCGGCACGCTGCTGGTTTACGGGTTACGCGGCAATCTCTATCGCTCTACCGATTTTGGCGATACCTGGGAGCCCATCGAATTGAAAGCTGCCCGCGGGCCGCTGGAGTTCGGGCTGGCCAACGCGACCTTGCTAAACGACGGTTCGCTGGTGCTGGTGGGGAACGGCGGCAGCGTGATGCGCAGCACCGACAATGGCCTGAGCTTTCAGGTGTTCAACCGTCCCGACCGGATTTCGCTGTCCGGGGTGACGGCCGATGCGCAGGGCAATCTGATTCTGGTTGGACAGGGAGGCGTACGCGTCACCTCGCCGACAGGCGCCGAGTCCAGCCAGCAATAAGAACAATGAGAACAATCAGGGCGGGGAAATTCCGGGATGAGTAATCTGCACGACACTCAGCAGCACAGCGACGATAAGGCAACCTTCCTTGAACGTTTGATCTTCAATAATCGTCCGGCAGTGATTGTCATCTGCCTGCTGGTCAGCATCCTGTTGTTCTGGCAGGCGACTCTGGTTAGGCCATCGACCAGTTTTGAAAAAATGATTCCGCTGGATCACCCCTTCGTCCAGAACATGATGAAGCACCGTAACGATCTGGCCAATCTGGGCAACACCGTGCGGATTTCGGTCGAAGCGCTGGATGGCGACATATTTTCCAGGCAATACATGGAGACCCTGCGGGAAATCAACGACGAGGTGTTCTACATTCCCGGTGTTGACCGTTCAGGCCTGAAATCCCTGTGGAGCCCCAGCGTGCGCTGGACGGAAGTGACGGAGGAGGGCTTTGCCGGTGGTGAGGTCATCCCGCAGAGCTATGACGGTTCCGACGACAGCCTCGATCAGTTGCGTAATAACGTGCTCAAGTCCGGGCAGGTCGGGCGTCTGGTGGCCAACGACTTCAAGTCGAGCATCGTTGATGTGCCGCTGATGGAGTCTTATCCGGACCCTGAGGATCAGGGCAAGCTGCTCAAGCTGGACTACCAGCAGTTTTCCCACCAGCTCGAAGAAAAGATCCGCGACAAATACCAAGCTCAGAACCCCAACATCAAGATTCATATCGTCGGCTTTGCCAAAAAAGTCGGTGACTTGATCGATGGTCTGGTGATGGTCGTGCTATTTTTTGGTGTCGCGTTTGTCATCACGCTGGTATTGCTGATCTGGTTTACGCGCTGTATTCGCAGCACCGTTGCCGTATTAACTACGACGCTGATTGCGGTGGTCTGGCAACTGGGTTTGATGCATGTGGTGGGGTTCGGTCTGGACCCGTATTCGATGCTGGTGCCGTTTCTGATCTTCGCCATCGGTATTTCCCACGGGGTGCAGAAAATCAACGGCATTGCGCTGCAATCCAGTGACGCCGAGAATGCCCTGACCGCAGCGCGGCGCACGTTCCGTCAATTGTTCCTGCCGGGCATGATCGCGATTCTGGCGGACGCGGTGGGTTTCATCACGTTGCTGATCATCGACATCGGAGTGATCCGCGAGCTGGCCATCGGCGCATCGATTGGTGTGGCGGTCATCGTGTTCACCAACCTGATTCTGTTGCCGGTCGCCATTTCCTACGCGGGTATCAGTAAGAGGGCAGTGAGCCGCAGCAAGCAAGATGCCGTCTCCGAACATCCGTTCTGGCGTTTGCTGTCTGGCTTTGCCAGCGCCAAAGTCGCTCCGGTGTCCATCGTGCTGGCGTTACTGGCCTTCGGAGGTGGACTTTGGTACAGCCAGAATCTGAAGATCGGCGACCTCGATCAGGGGGCCCCGGAACTGCGTCCCGACTCGCGCTACAACCAGGACAACAGCTTCATCATCAACCATTATTCCACCAGCTCAGATGTGCTGGTGGTGATGGTCAAGACGCCTCGCGAAGGTTGCTCGGCTTACCCGACCATGTCTGCCATCAACGAACTGACCTGGAAGATGGAGAACACGCCGGGCGTGCAGTCGGCAATATCACTGGTCACAGTCTCCAAACAGGTCATCAAGGGCATGAACGAGGGCAACCTGAAATGGGAAGCCCTGTCGCGCAACAAAGACGTACTCAACAGCTCCATTGCCCGGGCCGATGGCCTGTACAACAACGATTGCTCACTGGCGCCGTTATTGGTTTTTCTTAACGACCACAAGGCCGAAACCCTGGATCGTGCCGTGCATGCTGTGCAGGAATTCGCCGCCGAAAACAATCGTGAAGGCCTGGAATTCCTGCTGGCAGCAGGCAATGCCGGGATCGAAGCAGCCACCAACGAGGTGATCAAGCGCTCCGAGTTGACCATCCTGATTCTGGTCTACATCTGTGTGGCGGCCATGTGCATGATCACCTTCCGCTCGTGGGCGGCGACGCTGTGCATCGTCTTGCCGCTGGTGCTGACCTCGGTGCTGGGTAACGCGCTCATGGCGTTCATGGGCATCGGCGTCAAGGTCGCGACCTTGCCGGTAGTGGCGCTGGGGGTGGGGATCGGTGTCGATTACGGCATCTACATCTATAGCCGTCTGGAAAGCTTCCTGCGGGCAGGCCTGCCGTTGCAGGAAGCGTATTACGAAACCCTGAAGTCCACCGGGAAAGCAGTGCTGTTCACCGGGTTGTGTCTGGCGATTGGCGTGTGCACCTGGATCTTCTCGGCGATCAAGTTCCAGGCCGACATGGGCCTGATGCTGACCTTCATGCTGCTGTGGAACATGTTCGGCGCACTGTGGCTGCTGCCAGCACTGGCGCGGTTCCTGATCAAACCGGAGAAAATGGCCGGCAAGGTGGGGAATTCTTTGTTTTCACATTGAGATCAGCCCGGTAGGAGCGAACTTGTTCGCGAGGGGGTGTGACTGCCACACCGCGCTGCCTGTTTCGCCAACAAGTTGGCTCCTACCCTGTGAGCGAAAACAGGCCTACAACCCCAATTCCCGCCCCAACACCACACTCAACGCATTCCTCGCATCATCAAGCTGCACCAGAGTTGCATGCCGGGCACCCAACGCGTCGCGGTTTTCGATGGCGGTGAGGATTGCCTTGTGGCGCGGCAACGCCAACTCATGCAGGTTGGGACGCTGGTTGGAGTGCTTGAGCGCTTCACGCAATGCCAGTGAAAGCATGTTGCACAGGTGAGCGAGCAGGTCGTTGTGAGTCGCGTCGGCAATCCGGCTGTGAAAATCCAGGTCGGGCTGTAACAGTGCTTCAGGATTTGGCGCAGCCTCCATGCGTTGGTAAGCCTCACCAATCGAAGCGATCTCTTCATCGGTGGCGTGTTGTGCGGCGAGGGCGGCAACGGCGGGTTCGATGACCGCACGCACGCTGGTCAGCAAATTGAAGAATTCATTTTGTGGCGTGCACTGCATGATCCAGTGCAATACATCCGGGTCGAGCAGATGCCATTCACGACGGGCCTTCACCACCGTACCGACGCGTGGCCGGGAGTACACCAGCCCTTTGGCCACCAATACCCGGGTGGCTTCACGCAACACCGGTCGGCTGACGGCATACTCCTCACAGAGCAAGGCTTCGGCTGGCAGCTTTTCATCCGGCTTGAAACGCCCGGAGACAATCTGCATGCCCAGTTCCTGGACGATGCGGGCGTGCATGCTTTTACGGTCGGAAGGCTTTCGGTAATCCATGGGGACGCAAGTCGATCCTGAGCGATGAGTGCGGGGCATCATAGCATCGGGGAGGTCCGAGGCGTACGGGGCCCGGTAGGAGCGAACTTGTTCGCGAGGCGCCAGTACAGACGATAAATAACCGTCGCCCGCAGAATCGCCTCGCGAACAAGTTCGCTCCTACCGGTGGTACCGTTGTGGGTAGGAGGCGATCAGTGAGAATGCCTTGGTACCTCAGCCCCGCGCATACCCACCAGGAAATCAAAGTCGCAACCCTGGTCGGCCTGCAGCACATGCTTCACATAAAGCTCGCGATACCCGCCCACCAACAGTTGCTGTTGTTGCGGGGGCTGCCAGTCGGCCAGGCGTGCGGCGAGTTCGGCGTCGGGAATATCCAGGTGCAAACGGCCGCTGGCGCAATCGAGTTCGATCCAGTCACCTTCCTGCACCACCGCCAACGGGCCACCGGCTGCGGCTTCGGGGGCCACGTGTAAAACCACTGTGCCGTAGGCCGTGCCGCTCATGCGCGCATCGGAAATCCGCACCATGTCAGTCACACCCTGGGCCAGCAATTTTGCAGGCAGGCCCATGTTGCCGACTTCGGCCATGCCCGGATAACCCTTGGGCCCGCAGTTTTTCATGACCATGATCGAGTTGGCGTCGATGTCCAGATCCGGATCATTGATCCGTGCCTTGTACATGTCGAAGTTCTCGAACACTACGGCGCGGCCGCGGTGCTGCATCAATGAGGCGGTCGCGGCCGAAGGCTTGAGCACCGCCCCCAGTGGTGCGAGGTTGCCGCGCAGCACGCAGATACCGCCGTCAGCGCGGATCGGGTTGTCCAGAGCACGGATCACTTCGTCTTCGCCGTAGATCGGCGCGTTCTGAGTATTCTCGCGGATGGATTTGCCATTAACGGTCAACGCGTCGGGATTGGGCAGCAGATTGGCCTCGTCCATACGCCGCAACACGGCGGGCAGGCCACCAGCGTAGTAGAACTCTTCCATCAGAAAGCGTCCGGAAGGCTGCAGGTCAACGATGGTCGGCATGCCGCGCCCCATGCGGGTCCAGTCGTCCAGCTCCAGGTCGACACCGATGCGCCCGGCGATGGCTTTCAAGTGGATCACCGCGTTGGTAGAGCCACCAATGGCCGCATTGACACGAATCGCGTTTTCAAACGCCGCCTTGGTCAGAATCTTCGACAGGCGCAGGTCTTCTTTGACCATCTCTACCGCGCGCATCCCGGACATGTGCGCCAGCACATAACGTCGGGAATCTACGGCTGGAATCGCCGCGTTGTGGGGCAGGGAAGTGCCCAAGGCTTCTGCCATGCACGCCATGGTCGACGCGGTGCCCATGGTGTTGCAGGTGCCCGCCGAACGGGACATGTCGCCTTCCGCTGCAAGGAAATCGTCGAGAGTGATTTGTCCGCCTTTATAAGCCTCGTGCATTTGCCAGACCACGGTGCCGGAGCCGATGTCCTTGCCTTTATGTTTGCCGTTGAGCATCGGTCCGCCGGTGACAACGATGGCGGGCACGTCGCAACTGGCCGCGCCCATCAGCAGGGCGGGGGTGGTTTTGTCGCAACCGGTGAGCAGCACCACGCCATCAATGGGGTTGCCGCGAATTGCTTCTTCGACATCCATGCTGGTCAGGTTACGGGTGAACATCGCGGTGGGGCGCAGATTGGATTCGCCGTTGGAGAACACCGGAAACTCTACCGGCCAGCCGCCTGCTTCAATCACGCCGCGTTTGACGTGCTCGGCGATTTGCCGGAAGTGGGCGTTGCAAGGGGTGAGTTCGGACCACGTGTTGCAGATGCCGATAATGGGCTTGCCCTGAAACTGGTGATCGGCGATGCCCTGATTCTTCATCCAGCTGCGGTACATGAAGCCGTTCTTGTCGGCAGTACCAAACCATTGGGCAGAACGCAGGGGTTTTTTATCGGAATCAGACATGATCAGCTCTCTTATTGTAAGACTTAATGGCTTTTCTGCTGCTTAAGTTAAGCGCAAATTCGCGCCATTGGAAGAGTTGTTAGCTAAATAGTAATACTATATAGTCGATTTCAAGTGAGGGACGACCGTGGCGGCTGCATGCAGATGCTTCAGGCCAGAGGCGATCTCCACTCCATAACAAGAACAATTGGAGATCGCACACATGAGCCAGGAACTCAGGCTTATTCGCCGCATCACCCTGAAATTGATTCCCTTCCTGATCCTGCTTTACCTGATCGCTTATGTGGACCGCTCTGCCGTGGGTTTTGCCAAGCTGCACATGGGCGCGGACATTGGTATCGGCGACGCGGCCTACGGGCTGGGCGCAGGGCTGTTTTTCATCGGCTACTTCCTGTTTGAAATCCCCAGCAACCTGATGCTCGAACGCTTCGGCGCTCGTCGCTGGTTCGCGCGGATCATGATCACCTGGGGCGCGATTACCATTGGTATGGCCTTCGTGCAGGGGCCGCACAGCTTTTATGTGATGCGTTTTCTGCTGGGTGCGGCCGAGGCGGGCTTCTTTCCGGGCGTGCTGTACTACATCACGCAGTGGTTCCCGGTTCGCCATCGCGGCAAGATCCTTGGCCTGTTTATCCTTTCCCAACCCATCGCGATGATGATTACTGGCCCGGTGTCCGGTGGTTTGCTGGGCCTGGATGGCGTGCTGGGTCTGCACGGTTGGCAGTGGCTGTTTATCGTCATCGGCACCCCGGCCATCCTGCTGACCTGGCCGGTGCTGCGCTGGCTGCCAGATGGTCCACAGCAGGTTAAGTGGATGAACGAGACAGAAAAAAACTGGCTTGCCGGCGAACTGAAAAAGGACCTGGAAGAGTACGGTCAGACGCGTCACGGCAATCCGTTACACGCCCTGAAAGACAAACGCGTTCTGCTGTTGGCGCTGTTTTACCTGCCCGTGACCTTGAGCATTTATGGTCTGGGCCTGTGGCTGCCGACACTGATCAAACAGTTTGGCGGCACGGATCTGGTCACCGGCTTCGTGTCCTCGGTGCCTTACATCTTCGGCATCATCGGCCTGCTGATTGTCCCGCGCAGTTCCGACCGACTCAATGACCGTTACGGACACCTCGCGGTGCTTTATGTACTGGGCGCGATCGGCCTTTTCCTCAGCGCCTGGCTGACATTGCCGGTCGCGCAACTGGCGGCACTGTGTCTGGTCGCTTTCGCGCTGTTCTCCTGCACCGCAGTGTTCTGGACCTTGCCCGGCCGTTTCTTTGCAGGCGCCAGTGCGGCGGCCGGGATAGCCCTGATCAACTCGGTGGGCAATCTGGGTGGCTACATCGGTCCGTTCGTGATCGGCGCACTCAAGGAATACACCGGCAATCTGGCTTCGGGCTTGTACTTCCTGTCCGGCGTGATGGTCTTCGGCCTGGTTTTGACCGGCGTGGTTTACCACTTGCTGGAGCGCAAGCATGTGCTGCCCGCCAGCGATTTCGCCGCCAGCGCCCGCGGCCGCACTTGATTAATAACGGTAGGAGCGAACTTGTTCGCGAGGCGGCGTGCCTGGCACACCGCGTTCTGCATTTCGCCAACAAGTTGCCTCCTACCGAAAGGTGCGTTAGTGAATTTTGAAAGGAGATCCCAATGAACCTAGTGCAATTCAAACTCAGCAATGGCCAGCGTCGCGTCGGTCTGGTGGACGGCGATGTGATCCGTGAAGTGCAGGGCGCGCAGAGCGTGCGTGATCTGGCGTTATCCGCTATCGACGCCGGTATCGGTCTGGCGCAGCAGGTCGTTAAACAGGGGCTTGGCGACAGCCATGATTACGCGCAACTGTTGCAGGATCTGCGCATTCTCCCGCCGCTGGACCATCCCGATCCCTCCCACGTGCTGGTCAGCGGCACCGGCCTGACTCACTTGGGCAGCGCTTCAGCACGGGACAAAATGCATCAGCAGGCGGGTGACGAAGCGTCGATGACCGACACCATGCGCATTTTCAAATGGGGCGTGGAGGGCGGGAAGCCTGAAACCGGGCAAGCGGGTGTTCAGCCGGAATGGTTCTACAAGGGTGACGGCAGCATCGTCGTGCGCCCCGGCAAAGCTTTTTCACTGCCACCCTTCGCCGAGGATGGCGGCGAAGAACCCGAGCTCAGCGGGCTGTATGTGATTGGCAACGACGGCAAACCGTATCGCCTGGGTTTCGCCATCGGCAACGAATACTCCGACCACATCATGGAGCGTCGTAATTACCTGTACCTCGCTCACTCGAAATTGCGTGCCTGTTCCTTTGGCCCGGAACTGCGGGTTGGCGAACTGCCGCAGAATCTGGCCGGGACCAGCCGCGTGCTGCGCGACGGTGAAGTGATCTGGGAGAAGGAATTCCTCAGTGGCGAAGCCAACATGTGCCACAGCCTGGAAAACCTCGAGTATCACCACTTCAAATACAGCCAGTTCCTGCGTCCGGGTGATGTGCATGTGCACTTCTTCGGCACCGCTACACTTTCCTTTGCCGATGGCGTGCGCACCCAGCCGGGGGATCAGTTCCAGATCAGCCAGGCGGAGTTCGGCAAGCCGCTGGTGAACGGGATTGAGAAGACCGAAGCCGCGTTTCTGCCGGGCGGGATTGGCAAGCTTTGAGGTGATCTCTAAGTCCCCGTAGGACCGGCTTTAGCCGGGAGAGCGTCGGTAAATTCGACACATTTGCTTCGTCAGTAATGCTGCTCTCCCGGCTAAAGCCGGTCCTACGAGGCTGAGCTTCAGTTCGACACCCACCAATAACAACAAGGAGGTGCGCACATGACCACCCACACTGCGCCAGTGGAAGCGTTCGATGCGGATGCTTTCGAGGACAAGATCTATCGCAAGGTGAACTGGCGGATCATCCCGCTGTTTATTCTCTGCTTCCTGTTTGCCTATCTGGATCGGGTCAATATCAGTTTTGCCAAGCTGCAGATGCAGAGCGATCTGGGTTTCAGCGAGACGGTCTATGGCCTCGGGGCCAGCCTGTTCTTCGTCGGTTACTTCCTGTTCGAAGTACCGAGCAACATGCTCCTGCATAAGATCGGCGCCAGGGTATGGATCGCGCGGATCATGGTCACGTGGGGCATCACTTCGGCGTGCATGATGTTTGTGCAGACCGAGTTCTGGTTTTACACCCTGCGCTTTCTGATCGGGGTCATGGAAGCGGGCTTCGTACCTGGCGTGCTGTATTTCTTTACCCAGTGGTACCCGAGCAACCGTCGCGCGCGGGTCAATTCCTATTTCAAAAGCTCGATCTGCCTGTGCGGTATCGTCGGCGGGCCAATTGCCGGGCTGATTCTCAACCATTTCGACGGCGTGCTGGGCATGCCTGGCTGGCGCTGGCTGTTTCTGCTTGAAGGCCTGCCGTCGGTGTTGCTTGGCATCGTGGTGTTCTGGTTCGTCTGCGATCGCATCGAAGACGCCAAGTGGCTCAACGGCGCCGAGAAAAAAGTAGTGCTGGCGCGTATGGCGCGTGAAGTCCAGCCCCAGACCCCGCAAACCTTCAAGGACATCTGGAAGCACCCGACCACTTACGTGATGTCGGTGATTTACCTGTGTCTGGTCATGGCCCTGACCGGCTTGCTGTTCTGGATGCCGCAGTTGATCAAGAGCGCCGGTGTTGCCGACACCATGACCATCGGTTGGCTGACGGTGATTCCCTACGTGGGCGCAGTGGTCGGCAATTTGCTGATCGGTGCGAGCTCCGACCGACGCGGTGAGCGCCGTTGGCACATGGCGGGCTGCGCGTTGTTCACGGCGGCGGGGTATCTGGTGTGTGCCGTCTTCCCCGGTCAACTGCTGCCTTTGATGATCGGTATGACCATGATCATGACCGGTATCATCGCCTGGATGCCGATTTTCTGGACCATCCCGCCACGTTTTCTCAGCGGGCTCGCGGCAGCGGCAGGTATTGCGCTGATCAACTCCATCGGTCAATTGGGCGGGATCATCGCGCCGTTCATGGTCGGACGCGTCAAGGACCTGACCGGTGCGGCGACGCCGGCTTTGTACGTGCTATGCGCAGTCTGCGTGTTGGCCATGGCGCTGATTATCTGGGGGATACCGAACCGTTATTACGTGCGCGAAACCACCCATGACAAACCTTCGGCGGGTGCAGTTGAAGCGACTGCCTGATTGTGACGGTGGTTCTGTCCAAGGTGGTTTTGGCCTATCATTCGCGCTTTTACACAGACGAAGACTGCCATGACCACCAATCCGACGACGATGAGCGCAGCCCTGAAAGACGCCACGATGCTGGAAATTGACGGGCTGCATGCCTGGGATTTCTTTCTGGGCGACTTTCTGACCCTCGAGTGCATGGATGGTCGCGAGCGCAAGACCTGGCGTTTCACGATGGAGCAGGTCAACGCCGCGACCTTCGATGAAGCTCAGCAGTGCTGGCTGATCACTGATGGCACAAATGAACACCGCATGAAATGCCTCGAAGCGTTCACGCCGACCAAAGACGACGAAGAAGACGTACAACAGGACTGACCTGCGGATAAAACCAATCAGCGGCAAGCCTGTCCTAAACGTTGTTCGCGCGTCGATGGCGCCCACTAACAACCTGAAAAAAGAAGGCTCTGCCCATGACTCGTACATTTCTGCCTTGGCTGGCACTGGCCGGCGCAATGAGCGCTTTTCCCATACAGGCGCAAAGCATGACTGAATACGATGTACTGATTGGTTCTTACACCCAGGCTTCCAGCGAAGGTATTTACCGGTACCGCTTCAACAGCCAGACCGGCCAGCTCGATGCCAAACCCCTGCAAGTGGTCAAGACTGACAACCCGTCCTGGCTGACCCTTTCCAAAGATCAGCGCCACCTGTTCGTGGTCAACGAGAACGGTCCCGGCGGGAAAGATGTTGTCGGCAAGGTCAGCAGTTTTGCCATTGATACCAAGACCCATCAGATCACCCCGATCAATCAGGTGAAGAGCCAGGGTGACGAGCCGACGCATTCCAGCCTCAGCCCGGACCAGCGCTTCCTGTTCGTCTCCAACTATGCCGTGCAACCCGATCCGGGTGGGGCGCTGGCAGTGATCCCGGTGGGCAAGGACGGCAAGCTGTCCGAAGTCGTTCAGGTCAGCAATGATCATGGCGCGAGCAAGGTCAATCCTGAGCGTCAGGCGTCTTCCCACGTCCACTCGGCGATCCCGACGCCGGATGACAAGTACGTGGTGACCAGCGATCTCGGTGCCGACAAGATGCTGGTGTTCAGCTACGACGGTAATCGCGCCAAGCCTTTGCAGCCGGCCAAAACGCCAACGGTGCAATTGCCCGCTGGCAGCGGCCCGCGTCATCTGCTGTTCAGTGAAGATGGTAAACACGCCTGGCTGACCCTGGAAATGGTCGCGCAGGTTGCAGTCTTTGATTATCACGACGGTGTGTTCAAGCAGACCCAACTGGTAGACCTGAAGAACAAGGATGCGCAGCAGAAAGTCGGCGCCGGTGGTTTGCACACCTCGCCGGACGGCAAATTCCTTTACGTTGCCAATCGTGGTGAAGCCAATCAAGTGCTGGTGTTTGCCATCGACGCCAAAGGGCAGCTCAAGGAAGTGCAGCGTCGTTCTGTTGAAGGTGTAGAGCCACGTGAGTTTCGCATCGATCCAAGCGGCCATTTCATGCTGATCGCCAACCAGAAGAGCAACCAGATCGTCACGGTGAAAGTCGATCCGAAAACCGGTTTGCTGGGTGACACGGTGCAAAAGCTCGACTTCGATTCGCCCTCGGACTTCCGATTCCTGACCGGCAAGTGATGCTGTGAGAACCCCAAGCCCTTTATTCATGCGGGCTTGGGGTTCTATCAATTCAAGTGATATGAGCTAGTGCTACAAAACATTTCGGCTGAGCCGCCCTCGGGGGTAAGTTTGAGTCACGGCCAAGACGGTCAAGACTTGAAACGTAGTTCAATAGAACATCCGAGGGTTAACGCCATGAACTTCAATATCTTCTCCATCATTGCCGCGTCTGCCATTTCCGCCACTGTTGCATTGCCTGCCCATGCCAGTGTTGATGTGTCCGACAAGAAGGCTCACGCCACCCAGACTTATACCCCTAAATACTTGCAGCAAAGTGCTAATTTCTACGCAGCACTGGATCACAAGACTCAACAATGAACAAGCGATTGAATCCATTCCCGGTTAACGAATGTATCGCTACCCGGGAATGGATTTCTGAACAGCACTGTTGTTGATTGATGCTTTTGTTAAAAGATCACTGCCGCTTTCGCGAGCATGTTCGCTTACCCAGGTTTTTGCGACCTTCTGATCATCGCGTATCAGAGCCATGCAAATTCTGCCAGTGAGCCTGCTCGCGAAAGCGCCGGATAAATCCCCTCTTGGCCCGCGTCTCTCATAGGATGCGGGTTTTTTTTTGGCCACGATCCTTTAGGACCTGCCTCGGTGTCTCTGATGCCACGTTGTCGCACAGCAAACACGCGACCTGTAGGAGTGAGCTTGCTCGCGATTCGATTTATCAGTTGAAGATACACTGGGCCCACTAATGCTATCGCGAGCAAGCTCACTCCTACAGAAGGTTATCTATTGAATTGATAAACCGGCTCAATAATCAACCCAACTGATATTCGCTATCTCCAGCCATCGTTTTTCAATACTCCGGTTTTCCACGATCCTGTCGACCTGGCAACACAACACTGGAACTTACGGAGTTACACCCATGGCCACTGCCATTCTTCATTCCATCAAACAAGGCGCTTATATCGCCATTTCGCTTTATGTGGTTTTTATTGCAGTGGTTACTGTTACCAGCATGAATCCGCAACTGACAACACCCTCTACCCAAACCCTGGTTGATCGCGCAGCGCTGAATACTCAAGAGCGTGCATCGTGAGTGGCGGCAAAATATGGGTGACTGCGGGGCTTGCAGTCATGATCAATGGCAGCACGTTGCTGGGCATCGGCCAGAACTCGGTCGGTGGGGTGGCGCGCAATATCGAATGCCGGTATGAAATCGCCCAGGCTATCGAGCTATCAAGGGCGCAGAAAGTGTTGGCGGGGAACCGGCCGGAGAAGGTTGGGGTGGTTGTGTAGTGTCGCTGGCGCAATCCTCCGTAGGACTGGCTTTAGCCGGGAGAGGGACATTACATCCGCTCAAGGTCTTTCGTCAGGAACATCGCTCTCCCGGCTAAAGCCGGTCCTACGCGGTATTTCGTGTCCGCGATATCGTTACTTCACCATCACCGCTTTAAACAATGCTGACTGAATGAACCGATCCAGCCAGCCACGCACCTTCGGATACGGACTCGTTGCGAACCAATCCGGATCCACCGCGCTGAATTGCCGTATGAACGGCGCGACCGCGGTATCTGCCAGACTCAATCGATCCGTTATCAGAAAATCCCGGTCCTTCAAGCGCGCTTCCAGTTTCTGCAAGAACACCTCGCCCTGTTGCCGGTAATGCGCCTGCGGATATTCCGGGTGGCGCACGAAGTATTTGTAGCGATCCAGATGCTGCTTGAACACCTGATCGTTCTCTTCGATCAACGCCTGAATGTCCCGGCGGCCGTCGCCGTTGTCGATCAACAGCCAGCCATCCGGATCATTCTGCGCCAGCGCCCAGTGCATGATGTCCAGGCTCTGGTCTATTACCTTATCTTCAAGCACCAGTACCGGCACCGTACCTTTCGGCGAGCGCTCAAGCATCTCCGGCGGTTTGGCCTTGAGGCTGACTTCGTGGATCTGTACGGCACAGCCTGCATAGCGCAGGGCCATACGGGCACGCATGGCGTAAGGGCAGCGGCGGAACGAATAAAGCACGGCCGTCATCAGTTGCTGACCTCCACCGTACTCAAGCCATTACCCTGACGCCGCACCTGAATCTGCACCGGAATCCGCTCGTGCATTTCCTGCACGTGGGAGATTACTCCGACCTTACGGCCTTGGGCCTGCAAGCCATCCAGCGCGTCCATGGCCAACTGCAGGGATTCGGGGTCGAGGCTGCCGAAGCCTTCGTCGATAAACAACGATTCGATTTTCAACGTGCTCGATGCCATGGAGGCCAGCCCGAGTGCCAGCGCCAATGAAACCAGGAAGGTTTCGCCGCCGGACAGGGAATGCACTGAGCGCAGTTCGTCGCCCATTTCCGTGTCCATCACAAGCAACCCGAGCATGCTGCCGCCGCGCTTGAGGCGGTAACGACGCACCAGTTGCTTGAGCTGGGCGTTGGCATGATGCACCAGCAAATCAAGGTTGTAGGCCTGGGCAATCTTGCGGAATCGGTCGCCTTCGGCCGAGCCGATCAGCGCCGCCAGTCTTGCCCAGCGCAAGTACTCGCTATGGGCGTTGGCAATCTGCTCCTGCAATTCGCGGCTAGCGTTGTTACGGCGCTCGTCTTCACTCAGTTGCGCGCGTAGATCAGCGCATTGCTGTTCCTGTTCGGCGCACAGCTTTTGCGCCTCCAGCAAGGCAGCGGTCAACTGTTCGGCATCGGTCACGTCGCTGTGATGGGCCTGATGCTGTTGCAATTGCTTGTCCCGTTCCTGAAGCAGGACGCGACTTTGCTCCAGGGTCTTTTCGCTCTGCTGCAATTGTTGACGCAACTGGCTGACACATTCGTCGCTGTAGCCGAGCAGCACCTCCAGGGCGGCGTCATCCAGCTCGGGATGAGCGCTGCGCCACTCGTAGATATGCTGATCCAGCTCGGCCACCTCTTGCTGCAATGCCTGCAAGCGCGACTGTTCGCTTTCGAGCCCCGTGGCCAGTTTGATCAACTCGCTGCGTGCCTGTTGCAGATCATCGCTGACGGCGGCTTGCGCCCGGCGTGCCTGTTCCTGCGCGGTTTCAAGTTGCTGCTGCCATTGCTCGGCGCTGGTGTGGTCGCCCAGCATTTCAGCCAGGCGTTGTTGGCTGGCCAGTTGCTGGGCTTGCAGGTCGGCGAGGCGTTGTTGCTGTTTCGCACGCTCCTGTTCCAGATTGTGCTGGCTGTCCTGTTCGCGTTCGATCCGACGTGCGCGCTCAGCGTGTTCCTGTTGTTCTTCCTGTTGGCGGTCCAGTTGTTCCAGACGCTGCGCGATATCGTTGTCCAGTTGCATGAAACTGTCGGTGGCCGCTTCCCGCCAGCGTGACAGGCTTTCGGCGGGCAGCAGCGGTTCGAATTCTTGCAGTGCGGCTTCGAAGGCCTGATTGTCCAGCGCAATATTGCGCTGTTGATCGTCGAGCATTTTCATCGCGTGCTGGCTGGCATCGCGGGCACTTTGTACGTTTTGCTGCAACTGCTCGGCATCCTGCTGCACTTTGAGCAGCAGTCGCTGGCGCTGCTCGCTGGTGGCGATTTCTTCAGTCAGTGCATGCAGCCGCTCGCTCAGCCAGTCGTTGCGTAGCTGCTCGGGTTGTTCCAGCAAGCGTGCATAAAGCGGATGCGCTTCAAGTTCAGGCGTGAGCTTTTGCAACTGCTCAGAGAGCTGATCCAGTTGCGGCCGGGCCTGTTTCAGGCGTGCATTGAGTTCGGTGACTTCGGCACGCAACTCGGCGAGTTTTTCGCTGAGCTGGCTGACCTTCAACCGCGCACTGTTTTCTTCGCTGTCGTCATGGCCGGACAACGCCTGGAGCAGGGCGTCAGATTGATGATAAGGATGATCTTCGCTGCCACACACGGGGCAAGGCTGCTGATCAATCAACTGAGCGCGCAGCTCTTCAACGCTGGCGCTGCGGGCCAGACGCTGACGCTGCAGCAACTCGACAGTGACTTTCAACGCCTGCTCGGCAGCTTCGTGTTCGGTCTTGAGCTGCAGACCGCTGGCAATGCTTTTGTTGCGCTGCTCATTGGCCTGCTGTTGCTGCAACTCGACATCCTGCAGACGTTTTTCGATGTCCTGATGCCGTTGCCAGATGCGCTCCAGGGAGTCGATAGCGCTGTGTTGCTGACGATTGTCGTGGAGCAATTGACCGAGACGCTGGATCTCGGCATTGACCGCTTCGGCTTTGACCTGTGCTTCGCTGTACAGCCCTTGCAGGGCGTTGCGTCGGTCAGTCAGCTCCTGCTCGGCACGGGTTGAGTTCTTTTCCAGCTCCGGCAGTTCTTCACGACCTTTATTCAGCCGCGCGCTGAGTTTGACGGCTTCCTGCAAGCGCGGCCGATAGGCCGTCCACGCTTTACTCAGGGGGGCGAGTACGGCGCTTTTTTCCAATTGCCCGGCAATGCTTTGCAAGCGTTCATCCAGCAAGCGCTGTTGATCGAGCAATTGATTCAGCGCCGCCTGGCTGTCGGCTTTTGTGCGCTCGGCCGCTTCCGCGTGGAGCGTTGCGTCCTGGACTTCCTTGTTCAGTTGGGTGAGGTTGCCTTGCTGTTCGAACGCCTGACCAATGATCGGTGCGGCGGTTTTTTTCTGTTGTTCGGCCAGTTCAAGAGCGCTGGTGGCGGCGAGCAGCTTTTCTTCAAGCCCGGTTTGGCGCGCTTGCAGGTCATTCTGGCGTTGCACGTGCTCGGCGATTTGCGCACTGAGCGGGCTCAACTGGGCGTCGAGTCGATGGCGCTGGGCGAACAGGTGCCGCTGCGGGGCAAGGCGTTCCAGCTGGCCGAGCAACTGACGCTGACTGCTCTGGTTTTCCCAGTCCTGCTGGGCGCTGGCCAATTGTTCACTGGCGCTCAGGTGTTCGTCTCGCAGGCGTAGCAGTTCGGTGAGCCACTGCTGCTTGAGTTCCAGCTGACGCTGTTGCGCCTGCTGAGTTTTGAGCTGTTGTTGGGCTTCGCTGAAATGTTGCTCCAGTTCTGCGCGCTGCTCCGGTGGCATGGGCGCGATGCCCGTCGCCATTAGCTTGAGATCCTCGTAGAGCTTTTCTGCCTCTTTGCTCTTGCTGAAAGCCCGGCGGCCCAACTGGCTGTAGATCGCCGTATCAGTAAGCTTTTCCAGCAGTTCGCTGCGCTCTTTGTCATCCGCTTTAAGGAAGGCGCTGAATTCGCTCTGAGCGAGCATAACTGCCCGGGTGAACTGCTCGAAGTTCAGGCCCAGACGGGCTTCAAGCATGGTTTTGTATTCGGATTTGTTCTGCGTGCTGAGGATCTGCTCGCTGTCCAGATCGGTCAGGGTCTGACGGCTGGCCTGGAGTTTTTTCGTGGCGTTATCCCGTGCGCGGTTGGTTTCCCAGCGAGCGCGGTAGCGGCGTTTGTCGATCCCAACGAAATCCACCTCGGCATAACCGCTGCCGGTGCCACGCCGTAGCAAGGTCCGCGGATCGTTGGTGCTGATGTCGCCGTCGATTTCCGGAACCCGTGACTGGCCGATGTTGCTCAGGCGCGGGATGGCCCCGAACAGCGCCAGACACAGTGCGTCGAGCAAGGTGCTTTTGCCCGCACCAGTCGGCCCTGTAATGGCAAACAAACCGGCGCTTGCCAACGGCTCTGCGGTGAAGTCCAGTTCGAACGGCCCGGCGAGGGAGGCGAGGTTTTTCAGGCGGATGGCGAGAATTTTCATGGTTGCTCACTCTCCAGCTGGACTTCCTGCAGCAGCGTGGCGAAGTCACTCAGGGTTTGTTCGTCGACCTCGCTGCCGTAGTTATCCAGCCATGCGCGGCTGAACAGTTCCTGGGGGCTGAGCTGATCCAGCTCGATCAGGCCTTCGTCGCTTTCGCCACCGTCACCGCTGCCTTTACCGGCATATTCGGCGCCGATACGTACCAGGCGCACGGCTTTGCCTTGCAGGGCTTCTTCGATCTGGTTACGCAGGTCCGGCTGCGGTTCGTCCAGGCGGACCCGAACTTCCAGCCAGGGCTGGCGATCAACGTCGGCCAACAAGTCGATGTCCGGCAAATCCTTGAGCTGCAACAGCAGCTCGGCCAGCGGTGCCGGGCCGATTCGTTGCAGATTGACGGCGCGGGGAATCAGCAGGGTTTCGACGCTGCGCAGTTGCTCGCCGTCGCAGTCAATTTCGAGAATCTGGTGTTGATAGCCAATCTCCGAAAACGACAAAGGAATGGGCGAGCCGCAATAACGAATGCGCTCTTCGCCGTTGACCCGCTGCGGTTTGTGCAAATGGCCGAGGGCGACGTAAGTGATGCTCGGGCCGAACAGGCTGGCGGGCAGAGCTTCAGCGTTACCGATAATCAGGCTGCGTTCGGAGTCTTCCGACACCGAACCACCGGCCATGTGGGCGTGGCTGATGGCGATCAGGGCCTGACCCGGCTGGCGTTTCAGATTAGCCGCTTCGATCAGCAGTTCGTGTACGCGGCCAATGCCACGCAAGTAATCGTCGCCCAGTGTCGCGCCGGTGACTTCAGCAGGGCGCAGGAAAGGCAGGGCCAGGCACCATGCGCCGATTTCACCTTTTGCGTCGGGCAGTGGCAGTAACAGGCGTTCGACATCCAGCGTGCCGTCATCGAGCCACAGTACGCGGCCCAGGGCATGGGTGCGCAAACGGCGCATCAGGGGCGCGGGCAGTTCGATGCGCGAACCGGAATCGTGGTTGCCAGCAATCATCACGATGGTCAGCAACGGTTGCTGCTCGTGGGCGCTGACGATGAAGTCGTACAGCCGCTCCTGGGATTTGACCGGCGGGTTGACGGTGTCGAAGATGTCTCCCGCGATCAGCAGTACATCGGGCTGGCGCTCTTTCAGTCGGGCCAGCAGCCAGGTCAGAAAGCTGGCGTGTTCGAAGTCCCGCTCCTGGCCATGAAGGTTCTGGCCGAGGTGCCAGTCGGAGGTGTGGAACAGTCGCATGGGTAATCTCAATCCTGAATTGGGGGCTTGGCCGGTTGAATGCGCTTTTGAACCTGTGCAATTTCTGTGTGAATTATAAGTCACTGAATGCATGCGATTTTTATGTGGGAGCGGGCAAGCACCGCTCCCACATTGAACCGGGTTTGCCGCGAGTTAGCGCGGTACCACAGGGCATGCGCAGTCGACCAAGGTTTTCTATTTTGGATACAACGGCGGCAAGCTTTGCTCGCCGGTCGCGTCCTGAATGTGTTCGGCGGCGGGCAGGGTGCGTACTGCTCGCCATAGTTGTTCGCCCAGCCACAGCTGGCCGGTTTCGCTGTACAGCGCGCCATTGAGGCCATCCAGTGCGTCGGACAGCGGCACGAAGCGGGCGGCCATGTCGGCCAGGGTTTCCGGTTGCTGCCGCGCCCAGGCATCCAGTGCCTGTCGGGTCGCTTGCGGGTCATTGGCGAGGCAGGCGCGCTTGAGGTCATCCAGCACCGTACGCGGACTGGGTCCGGTTTGCACGGCGCGGGCCACGGCAGGCTGACTGCGGGCACGCCACCAGAGCACAAAACCGATCAGCGTAGTGAACGCGAAAAACAGTGAGCTCATCTGCCACGGCCAGACGGGCGGGCCGATCACGGTAACGCCGTTCAAATCACTGCTGACCGGTGTGTCTACCGCCAGGCTCGGGTTGATACTGATCTGCAAGGTGCGGGCGGGCAGGCTGGTGTGTTCCAGATGGTCTTCCAGAGTGTTCCACCAGACCACGTCCACGCTCGGTAAATCAATGGCGCCCGGGCGAGTTGGCACCAAGGCCTCGCGCTCTTCGCGGGTGCCGATCAGGCCGCGATCGCTGGTTACGTTGGCCAGTTTGGGCTGGTCCGGATAACGTCGCAGGGCGCTGACTTCAGTGGCAGGCAAGGGCGGCAGTTGCGCGCCGGACAAGCCTTCGACTTTGACGGTCATGGTACGGGTCAGGGAGTCGCCCGCCTGGCTTTTGCCGGGTTCCGGGCTCCAGCTTTCGCTGAGGTTGACACTGCGCGCGGGCAACCAGGGCGCATTGGCCGGGTAATTGGCAGGCTTGGGTTTGACCGTCAAAGGCAACTTTGCAGAACTGACGCGCATGACTTTGCCCGGCTGCGGGCCGAAGGGCGTGCCTGGTTCATTGCTCGACTGGCCGTCACTGTTGGGCTGGACGAGAGTTGCACTGAACGTCTGCGGCGGTATCACCAGCGTGCCGCTTTGTTGCGGATAGATCGCGTAGCGCATCTCGATCACGCCGTGACGGATGCCATTGATGAGCTTTTCATAGGTACGCGAATCGCCGAGTTTTTCGACTCGCGCTTCAGGCACTTCCAGCGGGCTCAGGTTGCTGTCATCGAACAGCGACACCGAGTGATAGACGCGCAGGGTCAATACGGCCTGGGCCTGGACATAAACGTTGTCTTTATCCAGGGTCGCTTCGACGAACACCGGAGCCTGTTGGCTGGCGTGATCCGGGTTGTCGCTTTGCGTGACTTGCAGGGTGATCGGCTGGCTTTTCAACGCGCCCAGTTGCAGGGAAGGCACCTCCACCGAGCCGGTCTGTTTCGGCAGCAGCGTGATGATCCAGCGCGTGGTTGCCTGATTGCCGCCATCCAGCGTGTTGAGTCGGTTGATCTGACGAGTGCCACCGACGTCAAAGCTACCCTCAAGGGCGCTCAGGTCAGGCTTGCCGAACTGAGTGACGTCGCTGGTTTCCAGGGTCAGCTCCACTGTTTCCCCGGAATTGAGTCGCGTGCGGTCGACACTCGCCACCAGTTCCGCAGCCTGATTCGGCAGCGCAACGAGGCTGAGCATCAAGCCGAACAATAGGGTGTAGGCGCGACTCATTGGGTTTTTTCCTGACGCTGTTGCTGTTCGTACCAGAATTTACGCCGTAGCAGCTCGCCGGGATCATCCGGGATCTGCCGCAGCCATTGCTCCAGCGCCTGACGCCTTTCGCCATTGATGTTGCCGTCGGCGGGCCGGATCGGTGGCCGGGTGGTTTCCTCGTCATCCATGGGTGAGCCGGATTGCGGATTGCCTTTGGTCTGCGCAGACGACTCTCCGGGTGATGGTTCACCATCGGCACTGTTTGCTTCGGCAGACTCGGTTGCTTGCTGGTTCTCGGAGCGTTGACTGGCAGCGGCCTGATTCTGCGGGTTTTCGCCGTCATTATCGTCGTCGCGGGTTTGAGCCTGATCAGCGTCATCAGGTTCCGCGGCTTTCTTCTGTTCCAGTGCTTGTTCCACCAGCGCTTTGTTTTGCAGCGCAGGTTGCAAGTCTGGCTGACTTTCCAGCGCCTGTTCGTAGGCGTCCAGTGCTGCTTCCAGATCGCCATTGTGCGCGAGCGCATTGCCGCGATTGTAATGGTCGGCGGCGCTGCTGCCCTCGGCAAAACGCTGGGCGGCGCTTGCGTAATCTCCGGCCTGATAGAGCGCGATGCCTTTCCATTGTGGATTTTCGAAGTGTTGTGCGGCTTCAGCAGGGCGTTGCTCTTCAAGCAATCGCTGGCCCTGTTGGTCGGGACGCAACCACAGATCGGCAAAGTCGAAAGCGTAGCTGTTTTGTGGCAGTACCAGCAGCAGTGGCAGGCACAGCAACCAGCCTCGACGCCCGGCGCAGGCGGCCAACAGCAACAACGGCAGCAGGAACCAGTAACCCTGATCGCTCCAGCTGTCGAGCTGGATCAGTTGTCCGTCGCTTCGCACCTGTTTCGGGCTGTCCAGCAAACCCAGTTCGCGCAGGTCCTGGTCGTCCATGCGCAACTGTCGGTACTGGCCGCCGACCTGCCCGACGAAGTCCGTAAGGCTGGCGCTGTCCAGACGCGGCAACAGGATCGCGCCCTGGTCGTCTTTGAGCAGACCGCCTTTTTCCTGCTCGACCGGTGCGCCTTCCGCTGTACCGACGCCGAGAATCAGCAATGGTGGAGACTGGCCAGCCAGCGCCTGTCGGATGCCCTGGCGTTCCTGCTCGCTCAATGACGACCCGATCAACAGCAAGCGCCCGCGTCCCAGCTCGCCTTGCTTGAGCAAGGCCAGCGCTTTGTGTACGGCCAGATCTGCACGATGCCCGGCCTGCGGCATGATCGACGGTTTGACCGCATCCAGCAGGTTGCGAATCGTGATCTGGTCGTCGGAGAGCGGTACCAGTGTGTGGGCGCTGCCGGCGTAGACGATGATCGCCGTCTGCGAGTCGCTGCGCGCCTGCAGAAGGTCCAGCAGCTTGCGCCGGGCCTGTTCCAGCCGGGTCGGCGGGGCGTCGGTGGCGAGCATTTCCGGGGTCAGTTCCAGCAGTACGACCAGGGGATCAACCGGCTTCTGGCTCAGTTGTTCAACCCGCTGCCAGCCGGGGCCGAGCAGTGCGAGCAAGGCCAGCAGCCAGGCAATGCCGAGCACCACCCACGGTTTTTTGCTGTCGCGACCGCGGCCGCCGCTGAGCAGCACGGAATGAAAAGCCGCGGGCAGAATCATTTGCCAGCGCCCGGCACGTTTCTGTCTATGCCAGAGCTGCCAAAGCAGCCAGCCCAGCAACGGCAGAAGCATTAACCACCAAGGGCGGAACCAGTGCGGCCAGAGCGCGATCATCGGCGGCGCCCCAGACGTTTGACTTGCTGCCCGACCCGCTGACGCCAGTGCTGACCGTCGCGGATGAAGCGTTGACGAGTGAGCAGCCGATGAACGGGATTGTTTGGCCAGCGCTCATGCACCACCAGTAGCACGCTGCACAGCATCGCCAATGCCAGCGGCCACTGATATAGCGCATGGGCGGGGCGTGCCTGAGTCTGTTGCTGAGCTACGGGCTCCAGCGCGTCGAGGGTCTGGCGAATTTTTTCCAGCTGATCGCCATCCCGTGCGCGGAAGTATTGGCCTCCAGTCAACTGAGCGATTTCCTTGAGGGTCGGCTCATCCAGATCCAGGCTGGGGTTGAGCCCGAGCATACTCAGCGAACCTTCTTTATTCGGGTCCGAGCCGATCCCGATGGTGTAAATCTTCACCTGTTGTTCAGCCGCCAGACGCGCAGCGGTCACCGGATCAATCTGCCCGCCATTGTTGGCGCCGTCGGTGACCAGCACCAGAACGCGACTTTGTGCCGGGCGCAGCCGCAGGCGCTTCAGGGCGAGGCCAATGGCGTCGCCAATCGCAGTGTTTTTACCGGCGATGCCGATTCGCGCTTCATCCAGCCAGACGCGGACGGTGTGGCGGTCGAACGTCAGCGGGGCTTGCACGAATGCCTGGCTACCAAACAGGATCAGCCCGACGCGATCACCTTTGCGGCCCTGTAGAAAGTCGCCGAGCAGATGCTGAACCAGCACCAGACGGCTGACGTCGTCGTTCTTCCACTCCATGTCCGGGTAATCCATGGAGCCGGAAACATCCACCGCCACCAGCAGATCGCGTCCGCTCGACGGCAGGGGCAATGGTTCACCGAGCCATTGCGGACGGGCGGCGGCCACCAGCAGCAACAGCCAGATCAGAATGAACGGCAATTGCTGACGCCAGCCGGGCAGGGCGACCTTGGCCCTTCGTCCGACCAGTTCTTCGAGATCACCGAGGAAGCTGACCTTGAGCGCCGCTTCGCCACTGTCGGCGGTCGGCAGCACCACACGCATTAGCCACGGCAAGGGCAGCAGGACGAAAATCCACGGCCAGGCGAACTCAAACATGTTTGCGAATCCAGGTTTCAACGGATTGCGTCAGGCCATTGATGGCCTTGTCGTCGAGTTTGCATTCGGGTTTGTAAGCGCCCTCTACCAATACCATCCAGCGCGTCAAGCCCGCGGCAGGGCAGCGGTTGTCGAGAAATGCCAGCCATTTGCGGCCATTCAGTGTGTGGCTCTGGCTGTACGGATAATGGTTGCGGCACAGCCTTTTCAGCAGACCATTGATTTGCTGCAGCCAGGCGCCTGCGGGAGCCCCGTCGTAGGGTTTGGGCATATTGGCCAGCTCGGTCAGCGCAGCAACGCGCACCGGATCCAGTGGCTGTTCGGCGCGGCTAACCCGGGTTTTCACGGGCAATATATGCCGCAGCCGCCACAGTCCCCAACCGGCCAGCGGAATCAACAGCAGCAGTAACCACCAACCCGGTGCCAGCGGCCAGAAGCCCACGGCTGGCGGGGCAATCAGCGGTTGCAGTTGATCCAGCGGGTTCATTTGCGTGTCACCGGACGCTGGGCGCTGAGGTATTCACGCAGTTGCTCGACCATTTCCTGCTGAGTGTTCAGCGGCATCAGCAAGACGCGCAGTTTCTTCGCAAGCATTTCCCAGCGATCTTTACGCGCCTCGCCCTGAGCGCGGTAGGCCTGACGCAGCTCGGGGTTCAGGGTGTCCATCTCCAACTGCGCGCCACGCTCGGCAAAGCGCAACAGGCCGGAAGCGGGCAGGGCGTGATCCAATGGATCGGACAACGGCAACAGCAGCAGATCGCAATGCCGGGACAGCAGACTCAGTTGCTGCTCGGCTGCATCGGACAACGCGCGTTCGTCACACAGCACGATCACCAGACTGCCCGGCCGCAGCACTTCCCGCGCGCGACGCAAGGCAATACCGAACGCATCGCGGTCTGCAGCGGTTTCGGTGTGCAACGACTGGTTGACCCGCACCAGCCGGTTCAGCAACTGCAACAGGCTCTGTTTACTGCGCCGTGGTTTGATTTCGTAATGCTCGTTGTCACCAAATACCAGGCCGCCGACCCGGTCGTTATGGATCAACGCCGCCCAGCCAATCAACGCCGCAGCCTGAGCGGCGAGCACTGATTTGAACATCAGGCCCGAGCCGAAAAACAGCCGGCGGCTTTGCTCGACCAGAATGAAAATCGGTCGTTCGCGTTCCTCATGAAACAGCTTGGTGTGCGGCTCCTGGGTTCGGGCCGTCACTCGCCAGTCGATGCTGCGTACGTCATCGCCTGCCTGATAAACCCGCACCTGATCGAAATCCACACCCCGGCCGCGCAGCTTGGAGTGGTGCAGGCCAATCAACGGGCTGCGCTGGCTCGGGGTGGAGAACAGCTGGACTTCGCGGACGCGATGACGCATCTCGATCAGCTCTGTGAGGCTGACACGAATACCCGGCTGATCGATCAGGTTGGGTTGCATGGCTTCACGCAACAGCCACGACATCAAGAATGCGCTGGATCACACGGTCCTGATCGATCCCGGCGGCTTCTGCTTCGAACGACAGGATGATCCGGTGGCGCAATACGTCGAACAGGACTGCCTGGATGTCTTCCGGGCTGACGAAATCACGCCCGGCCAGCCAGGCATGGGCTCGCGCGCAACGATCCAGAGCGATGGAGCCACGAGGGCTTGCACCGTAGGAAATCCACTCGGCCATTTCCGCATCGAACTTGGCCGGGGTGCGGGTCGCCATGACCAGTTGCACCAGGTATTCCTCCACCGCATCGGCCATGTACAGGCCGAGGATTTCCTTGCGCGCCGCAAAAATTGCCTGCTGGCTGACCCGACGTTCTGGCTTGGTCTCGCCATTCAGGGCTTCGCCGCGGGCCTGGGCCAGAATCTTGCGTTCTACCGAGGCGTCCGGGAAGCCGATCTTGACATGCATCAGGAAACGGTCGAGCTGGGCTTCAGGCAGCGGATAGGTGCCTTCCTGCTCGATGGGGTTCTGGGTGGCCATGACCAGGAACAGTGGCGACAGGTCGTAGGTGCTGCGACCGACGCTGACCTGACGCTCAGCCATGGCTTCGAGCAATGCCGACTGAACCTTGGCGGGCGCCCGGTTGATTTCGTCTGCCAGCACCAGATTGTGGAAGATCGGCCCCTGTTGGAAGACGAAGCTGCCTGTTTCCGGACGATAGATTTCGGTGCCGGTGATGTCGGCAGGCAGCAGGTCGGGGGTGAACTGGATGCGATGGAATTGTGCTTCGATGCCTTCTGCCAGTTCTTTGATCGCTTTGGTCTTGGCCAGACCGGGAGCGCCTTCGACGAGCATGTGGCCGTCAGCGAGCAGGGCGATCAGGAGACGTTCGATCAGTTTTTCCTGACCGAGGATCTGCGTGGAAAGAAAGGTTCGCAGCGCTATCAGCGCTTCACGATGTTCCATCGGTGACTGTTCCTGGCAGGTAATCAGCGGCGTCAATCAACGCCGAAGCTGGGGGCGATACTTTAATCCATAGAGGGGGCTGGCGACTAACGGCTCTGGGGTTTTTTGTGTGGTTTTGAGGATAACGCTACAAAGCTTGAGGATTTTTCCTACAGAATTGGGGGGGTGGGGCTTTTTGGTGCTTCTTGTTGTTGTGTACATATCCGTTATAGCGGTAATGGCTGATATTGGTTGCGCTTTTACAGCGCCTCACTTTTGAACAGCGCAAAAGTAAGCAAAACGCTCTTGCCCCATCACTCGGTCCCTCGCCTAGGCTCGGGATGCCCGCCCGCAGATCTGAAACCGTGGGCCGCCGCAATGGGCCATCCATGGCCCGGTGCGGCTAACCCGGCGTCCTGCCGGGTTGCCCACGGTTTCAGATCTGCGTTCGGCCAGCGTGATTTAACGGGGCGCCTTAGATCAAAATCAAAAGCGCGGCGGCCTGACAGCCGACATGTTTTTGGGGGGTGCCGACATTCTGTAGGAGCTGCCGAAGGCTGCGATGCGGTGTGTCAGATGACGTATGTGTTGGCTGTTATGAAGTCTCGCGAACAAGTTCGCTCCTACCCGGCCGAGGCGCTACCGCCGTTTTCGCTCTGCTTTTGATCTGCTCTTGCCCCTTGAAAAACGCCGCCTGTTTTCTTGGGTTTGCCGACATTCTGTAGGAGCTGCCGAAGGCTGCGAAGCGGAGTGTCAGGCAACGAATGCGTTGGCTGTGATGACGTCTCGCGAACAAGTTCGCTCCTACCGGGCCGAGGCGCTACCGCCGTTTTCGCTCTGCTTTTGATCTGCTTTTGATCTGCTTTTGATTTTGATCTTAAGCGCCCCGTTAAACCACGCCGGCCGGAATCCGACATTGCTGCGTGGGGCAAACCGGCAGGGATGCCGGTTTAGCCGCCTCAGGCCATGGATGGCCGGTGGCGGCGGCCCCACGCAGTAATGTCGGATTACGGGTATGCCGAGCGACAGCGAGGGACCCAGTGGTGGGGCAAGAGCGTTTTGGTTACTTTTGCGCTGTTCAAAAGTGACGCGCTGTAAAAGCGCAACCGATGTAAGCCGTCACCGCAAAAATGGATATGTACGCCCAATCATCAAGACCCAGCCAGCTCACTCACATAAACCCCAACACCCTCAAGAATAATCACCAGCGTCTCTTCAACCTCCTTCAACTCATCCGCCGCCATGCCATGGCTGATCTCATAAAGGTGATGCCCATCCAGCGCCTTGCCATTCGCCGGATCAAGCTCAACCAGCAGACGCTCGGCACTGAACGTCACCTTGAGATGCGAAACTGCAAGCACCTTGTCATCGCGTACCGTGATCTCGACTTCCTGCTCGTCCGGGAAGCGCGTCAGCGAAAACAGATCGCCGGTTTCACCGTGACAGCACAGCAGCGCCATGTCGTCGTACTCGTCATCACAGGGATTGACGATAAAGCTGGCAGTCTTGATTTGCATGAACGTTCCTGGCTTAAAAGCGGACAAGGAGCAATTTTGCCAGCGATTGGCAAGCAATGCCCAAGAGTTTCCTGCAACCAGATGACCGAATATGTCGCAGCACGACAAGTAACTGCCTGTCGGCTGTCGTTAAGCTTGGGGGCGGATGAACGGTAGTGGGAGAAATCCTACCCTGCGTGTTGTTTTTTCCGGCAACGGTTGCAGAAAGCAAATGTGACGAGTCGTTCGCGGCAAGCGTTAGTTCTTTGGCTTATGCTGTGCCTCTGCCGTTTCATCCAGGCACAGCATGTGCAGGCAACACTTCCTTCAAGCTTCCTTCTAAAAAAGCACAAGCGGAGTACCTCAGATGGCGTTCTTCACCGCAGCCAGCAAGTCTGACTTTCAGCATCAACTGCAAGCAGCACTGGCGCAGCACATCAGTGAACAGGCACTGCCACAAGTGGCGCTGTTCGCTGAGCAATTCTTCGGCATTATTTCCCTCGACGAACTCACCCAGCGTCGGTTGTCCGACCTGGCGGGCTGCACCTTGTCAGCCTGGCGTCTGCTTGAACGTTTTGAACATGCCACCCCGCAGGTCCGCGTTTACAACCCCGATTACGAACGTCACGGCTGGCAATCCACGCACACCGCCGTTGAAGTATTGCACCACGATCTACCATTTCTGGTGGACTCGGTGCGCACCGAGCTGAACCGTCGCGGTTACAGCATTCACACCTTGCAAACCACCGTGCTCAGCGTGCGCCGCAGCAGCAAGGGCGAACTGCTGGAATTGCTGCCTAAAGGCACCAGCGGCGAAGACGTGCTGCAAGAATCCCTGATGTACCTGGAAATCGACCGCTGCGCCAACGCCAGCGAGTTGAACGTGCTGGCCCGTGAGCTGGAGCAAGTGCTCGGCGAAGTACGGGTTGCCGTAGAAGATTTCGAACCGATGAAAGCCAAGCTGCACGAGCTGCTGGCGGGCATCGATTCTGTGCAGTACGCCGTCGACGAGGGCGAGAAGTCCGAGGTCAAGGCGTTCCTGCACTGGTTGGTGGATAACCATTTCACCTTCCTGGGTTACGAAGAGTTTCAAGTCAGCAACGAAGGCGATGGCGGCCAGTTGGTGTACGACGAATCGTCTTTCCTCGGCCTGACCAAACGTCTGCGTGCCGGCCTGAGTCACGAAGATCTGCACATCGAAGACTACGCCGTCAGCTACTTGCACGAGCCGATGCTGCTGTCGTTCGCCAAGGCCGCGCACCCGAGCCGTGTGCACCGCCCGGCGTATCCTGATTATGTGTCGATCCGCCAGATCGACGCCTCGGGCAAGGTGCTCAAGGAATGTCGCTTCATGGGCCTCTACACCTCCTCGGTGTATGGCGAAAGCGTTCGCGAAATTCCTTATATCCGCCGCAAGGTGGCTGAAATCGAACACCGCTCCGGCTTCCATCCCAAGGCTCACCTTGGGAAAGAGCTGGCGCAAGTCGTCGAAGTTCTGCCTCGCGATGATCTGTTCCAGACTCCGGTGGACGAGCTGTTCAATACCGTGATGTCCATCGTGCAGATTCAGGAGCGCAACAAGATTCGCGTGTTCCTGCGCAAAGACCCTTATGGTCGCTTCTGCTATTGCCTGGCGTATGTGCCACGCGACATCTATTCCACTGAAGTGCGGCAGAAGATCCAGCAAGTCCTGATGGAACGCCTGAAGGCCAGTGACTGCGAGTTCTGGACCTTCTTCTCCGAGTCGGTGCTGGCCCGCGTGCAGTTGATTCTGCGGGTGGACCCAAAGGTCAACCTGAACATCGACCCGGTCCAGCTGGAAAACGAAGTCATTCAGGCTTGCCGCTCCTGGAAAGACGATTACGCCAGCCTGGTGGTCGAAAGCTTCGGCGAAGCCCATGGCACCAATGTGCTGGCGGATTTCCCGAAAGGCTTCCCGGCAGGTTATCGCGAGCGTTTCGCAGCGCATTCGGCCGTGGTCGACATGCAGCACTTGCTGAACCTGAGCGAAGCCAAGCCGCTGGTGATGAGCTTCTATCAGCCGTTGTCCGGCGACAAGGCGCAGTTGCATTGCAAGCTGTACCACGCCGACACACCGCTGGCCCTGTCTGACGTATTGCCGATTCTGGAAAACCTTGGCCTGCGTGTGCTGGGTGAGTTCCCTTATCGTTTGCGTCACACCAATGGCCGCGAGTTCTGGATTCATGACTTCGCGTTCACGGCCGCTGAAGGTCTGGAAATCGACATCCAGCAACTCAACGACACCCTGCAGGACGCCTTTGTCCATATCGTGCGTGGCGATGCCGAGAACGATGCGTTCAACCGTCTTGTTCTGACTGCTGGTCTGCCGTGGCGCGACGTGGCGTTGCTGCGTGCCTACGCCCGTTACCTGAAACAGATTCGCCTGGGCTTCGACCTTGGCTACATCGCCAGCACCCTGAACAACCATACGGACATTGCCCGTGAGCTGACCCGGTTGTTCAAAACCCGCTTCTATCTGGCGCGCAAACTGACCACTGACGATCTGGACGACAAGCAATTGCGTCTGGAGCAGGCGATTCTTTCCGCCCTGGACGACGTCCAGGTGCTCAATGAAGACCGCATCCTGCGTCGTTATCTGGACCTGATCAAAGCCACCCAGCGCACCAACTTCTACCAGCCTGACGCCAACGGTCAGAACAAGAGCTACTTCAGCTTCAAGTTCAACCCGCGCCTTATTCCAGAGCTGCCCAAGCCGGTGCCGAAGTTTGAAATCTTCGTGTACTCGCCGCGTGTCGAAGGCGTGCATCTGCGCTTCGGTAATGTGGCCCGTGGTGGCCTGCGCTGGTCGGACCGTGAGGAAGACTTCCGTACTGAAGTCCTGGGTCTGGTGAAAGCCCAGCACGTGAAGAACTCGGTGATCGTGCCTGTGGGGGCCAAAGGCGGATTCCTGCCGCGTCGCCTGCCATTGGGTGGTAGCCGTGATGATATCCAGGCCGAAGGTATCGCCTGCTATCGCATCTTCATCTCCGGTTTGCTGGACATCACTGACAACCTGAAAGAGGGCGGGCTGGTTCCGCCGGCCAACGTCGTGCGTCATGACGACGATGACCCATACCTGGTGGTCGCGGCGGACAAAGGCACTGCGACCTTCTCCGACATCGCCAACGGCATCGCCATCGACTACGGCTTCTGGCTGGGCGACGCGTTTGCTTCCGGTGGTTCGGCCGGTTATGACCACAAGAAAATGGGCATCACTGCCAAAGGTGCGTGGGTCGGTGTGCAGCGTCACTTCCGTGAGCGCAACATCAACGTGCAGCAGGACAGCATCAGCGTCATCGGTATCGGTGACATGGCCGGTGACGTGTTCGGCAACGGCTTGCTGATGTCCGACAAGCTGCAACTGGTGGCGGCGTTCAACCACCTGCATATCTTCATTGATCCAAATCCGGATCCAGCCAGCAGTTTC
Organism: Pseudomonas sp. ICMP 561; assembly: GCF_002699985.1. GTDB lineage: Bacteria > Pseudomonadota > Gammaproteobacteria > Pseudomonadales > Pseudomonadaceae > Aquipseudomonas > Aquipseudomonas quasicaspiana. Next base: position 231,049 of record NZ_LKBT01000023.1, read on the forward strand.
ATCGAGCGCAAGCGTCTGTATGACCTGCCGCGTTCGGCCTGGACCGATTACGACACCAGCATCATGTCGGCAGGCGGAGGGATCTTCCCGCGCAGTGCGAAAAGCATCGCCATCACACCACAGATGAAAGAACGCTTCGACATCAAGGCTGACAAGCTGACCCCGACCGAGCTGCTCAACGCGCTGCTCAAGGCGCCGGTTGATCTGTTGTGGAACGGCGGCATCGGGACTTACGTCAAGTCCAGCGAAGAAAGCCACGCCGATGTGGGTGACAAGGCCAACGACGCGCACCGGGTCAACGGTGACGAGCTGCGCTGCAAGGTGGTGGGCGAGGGCGGTAACCTGGGCATGACTCAACTGGGTCGTGTCGAGTTCGCGCTCAATGGTGGCAGTTCCAACACTGACTTCATCGACAACGCGGCGGGCGTTGACTGCTCCGACCATGAAGTGAACATCAAGATCCTGCTCAACGAAGTGGTGCAGGCCGGCGACATGACCGAAAAGCAGCGTAATCAGCTGCTGGAAAGCATGACCGACGAAGTCGGCAACCTGGTGTTGGGCAACAACTACAAGCAAACCCAGGCGCTGTCTCTGGCAACGCGTCGTGCTTACGAGCGGATTGCCGAGTACAAGCGCCTGATGGCGGACCTGGAAGCCCGTGGCAAGCTGGATCGCGCCATTGAGTTCCTGCCTGCTGAAGAGCAGATCAGCGAGCGCGTGGCGGCCGGCCATGGCCTGACGCGTCCAGAACTGTCGGTGTTGATCTCCTACAGCAAGATCGATCTGAACGAGGCGTTACTGGAATCCCGCGTACCGGATGATGATTATCTGGCTCGCGACATGGAAACCGCGTTCCCGCCATCGCTGGGTGCCAAGTATTCCGGCGCCATGCGTCAGCACCGTCTCAAGCGCGAAATCGTCAGCACCCAGATCGCCAACGACCTGGTCAACCACATGGGCATCACTTTCGTGCAGCGACTCAAAGAGTCCACCGGCATGAGTGCGGCCAACGTGGCGGGCGCTTACGTGATCGTGCGTGACATCTTCCACCTTCCGCACTGGTTCCGTCAGATCGAGGCGCTGGACTACAAGGTGCCTGCCGAGATTCAGTTGGCATTGATGGACGAGTTGATGCGCCTCGGCCGCCGCGCGACGCGCTGGTTCCTGCGCAGCCGTCGCAACGAGCTGGACGCGGCGCGTGATGTTGCGCACTTCGGTCCGCACCTCGCTGCACTGGGTCTGAAGCTGGACGAACTGCTGGAAGGCCCGACTCGCGAAGTCTGGCAGACCCGCTATCAAGCCTATGTCGAAGCAGGCGTGCCGGAGTTGTTGGCGCGCATGGTTGCGGGCACCAGTCACTTGTACACGTTGCTGCCGATCATCGAAGCGTCTGACGTCACCGGGCAGAACGCTGCCGACGTGGCCAAGGCTTACTTCGCCGTGGGCAGCGCGCTGGACGTGACCTGGTACTTGCAACAGATCAGCAGCCTGCCGGTGGAAAACAACTGGCAAGCCCTGGCCCGCGAAGCGTTCCGTGATGACATCGACTGGCAGCAACGGGCGATCACCATCTCGGTTCTGCAGATGGCCGATGGCCCAGCTGACATCGAGGAGCGCCTGAACCTGTGGCTTGAACAGCACAGCGCCATGGTCGACCGCTGGCGCGCGATGCTGGTGGACATCCGCGCAGCAAGCGGCACGGACTACGCGATGTATGCAGTAGCCAACCGTGAGCTGCTGGATCTGGCCATGAGCGGCCAGGCTATTACCGTTTGATGGTTTAGTCCGTCTGTAATGAGAAAGCCCTGCATCGCGAGATGTGGGGCTTTTTTATGGGTTGATGCTGTCAGCGTCGCAAGGTCCTGTGGGAGCTGGGCTTGCCCGCGATACATGAGAAGTAGATACCAGTCACACCGCGTTATCGTTTATCGTCGGAATGCCGCCCAAACCAAGCTCAGCTCCCCAGATGACTGGGCATTCCCCCAATAAAAAACCCCGTCACAAGGACGGGGTTCTTTTAACGCTGTGTTTCGCTTTTACGCTTGAACAACCGGAATGTTGGCGCTCGCTGCGATGTCGCGGAACTCGGCGATCTGGTCGAAGCTCAGGTAGCGGTATACGTCCGCTGCCATGGTGTCGATCTGTTTCGCGTATTCCATGTACTCCTCGACGGTCGGCAGGCGACCCAGGATCGAAGCAACGGATGCCAGTTCGGCCGAGGCCAGGTAGACATTCGCGCCGTCGCCCAGACGGTTCGGGAAGTTACGGGTCGAAGTCGACACAACCGTCGAGTTCGGCTCTACACGTGCCTGGTTACCCATGCACAGCGAGCAGCCCGGCATTTCCATACGTGCGCCAGCTTTGCCGTAGATGCCGTAGTAGCCTTCTTCCGTCAGCTGGTGAGCATCCATCTTGGTCGGCGGCGAGAGCCACAGACGTGTCGGCAACTGACCCTTGACCTTGTCCAGCAACTTGCCCGCAGCGCGGAAGTGGCCGATGTTGGTCATGCACGAACCGATGAACACTTCGTCGATCTTCTCGCCAGCAACGCTGGACAGCAGCCGGGCGTCGTCCGGATCGTTCGGTGCGCAGAGCACTGGCTCGTTGACGTCGTCCAGGTCGATTTCGATGATTTCAGCGTATTCCGCGTCAGCATCGGCAACCATCAACTCAGGGTTGGCAACCCAGGCTTCCATCGCTTGAGCACGACGTTCCAGAGTACGCACATCGCCGTAACCTTCGCCGATCATCCAGCGCAGCAGGGTGATGTTGGAGTTCAGGTACTCGGTGATCGACTCTTTCGACAGCTTGATGGTGCAACCGGCAGCAGAGCGCTCGGCCGAGGCGTCGGACAGTTCGAATGCCTGTTCGATGCTCAGGTCATCAAGGCCTTCAATCTCCAGAATGCGACCGGAGAATGCGTTTTTCTTGCCTTTCTTCTCAACAGTCAGCAAGCCCGACTGAATGGCGAAGTAAGGAATGGCGTGAACCAGGTCACGCAGGGTGATGCCAGGCTTCATCTTGCCTTTGAAGCGCACCAGAATCGATTCCGGCATGTCCAGTGGCATCACGCCGGTGGCCGCAGCAAACGCAACCAGACCAGAACCGGCCGGGAACGAAATGCCCATCGGGAAACGGGTGTGGGAGTCACCACCGGTACCAACGGTGTCCGGCAGCAGCATGCGGTTCAGCCAGCTGTGGATGATGCCGTCGCCCGGACGCAGGGATACGCCGCCACGGGTCATGATGAAGTCAGGCAGCGTGTGGTGCGTGGTGACGTCGATCGGCTTTGGATAAGCAGCAGTGTGGCAGAAGGACTGCATGACCAGATCAGCGGAGAAGCCCAGGCATGCCAGGTCTTTCAGCTCGTCACGGGTCATCGGGCCAGTGGTGTCCTGGGAGCCGACGGTGGTCATCTTCGGTTCGCAGTACGTGCCTGGACGAACGCCTTGGCCTTCCGGCAGGCCGCACGCCTTGCCAACCATCTTCTGTGCCAGGGTGTAGCCCTTGCCAGTGTCGACCGGTGCTTCCGGCAGTTTGAACAGATCGGTAGGGCCCAGGCCCAGCTCGGCACGAGCCTTGTCGGTCAGGCCACGGCCGATGATCAGCGGGATACGGCCGCCAGCACGGACTTCGTCCAACAGAACCGGTGTCTTCATTTCGAAGGTGGTCAGGACTTCGTCAGTACCGTGTTTGCAGACTTTGCCAGCATGCGGATACAGGTCGATCACGTCGCCCATGTTCATGTTGCTGACGTCGAATTCGATTGGCAGTGCGCCGGCATCTTCCATGGTGTTGTAGAAGATCGGAGCGATTTTGCTGCCGAAGCAGAAGCCGCCAGCGCGCTTGTTCGGCACGTAAGGAACGTCGTCGCCGAAGAACCACAGCACCGAGTTGGTGGCGGATTTACGCGAAGAACCGGTACCCACCACGTCGCCTACGTAGGCAATCGGGAAGCCCTGGCCGCGCATTTCTTCGATCTGCTTCATCGGACCGATGGAGCCTTGTACGTCCGGAACGATCCCTTCACGGGCCATTTTCAGCATGGCCAGGGCGTGCAGAGGGATGTCAGGGCGCGACCATGCGTCAGGCGCAGGAGAGAGGTCGTCGGTGTTGGTTTCGCCGGTCACCTTGAAGACGCGAAGGCTGATCTTGTCGGCCAGGGTAGGGCGCTTCTTGAACCATTCGCCGTCAGCCCAGGACTGCATGACAGCCTTGGCGTGGGCGTTGCCGCTCTTGGCTTTTTCTGCCACGTCGTGGAACGCATCGAACATCAGCAGCGTGTGCTTGAGTTGTTCGGCGGCGACCGGGGCCAGCGTTGCGTCATCCAGCAGGTCAACCATGGTGACGATGTTGTAACCGCCCTGCATGGTGCCCAGCAGTTCAACGGCGCGCTTCTTGTCGATCAGGGGAGAAGTGGCTTCGCCCTTGGCCAGGGCAGACAGGAAACCGGCTTTGACGTAGGCAGCTTCGTCAACGCCAGGTGGAATGCGATTGGTGATCAGGTCAACGAGAAAATCTTCTTCGCCGGCCGGGGGATTCTTCAGCAGTTCGATCAAGCCGGCAGTTTGTTCGGCGTTAAGCGGCTGGGGCACGATACCCTGGGCGGCACGCTCTTCGATGTGTTTACGGTAGGCTTCAAGCACAGTATTACCCTCATCAGTGGTCCCAAATGGGTGTCCGGGACGCTCATCCAGGAATTGCCCGAAAAACCTGCACGACGAAACTTTTCGAGTTCCTTGGCCAGGGTTTTCGGCAATTCCTTACAGAAGCTGTTTTCAAAGTTTTACGCCTGCAGGACGGCTGATGAGTGTTGACGAGGGCTTGAATCCTGCGTCAACACCGGACTGCTGGGTTACTTTGACTGTGCTCGTGACGCTTTGAAAACAGCTTCCAACGGACATTGGCGCCTTAAAAGGCTCGCTGATTCTACGGCAAATCTTCCATAAAGGTAAGTTAGCCCTACACGTTCGGGGGTGATCGTTGTTAGACAAAGGGCTAATATGCGAGCTCGTTCTCGCCTGTCGTTGCCCTGCCTGCCATGCCCAATCAAATCATTAAAACGCCCTGCGTCGGCCTTTGTTCCACTGTTTACGGGGACCTGGTGTGCCGTGGCTGCAAGCGTTTCCACCATGAAGTGATCCACTGGAACGGTTACGACGAAGAGCAGAAGCGGGCGGTTTGGCTAAGGCTCGAACAACTGCTGGTTCAGGTGATGACTGCCAAGCTGGAAGTATTCGATGCGGGCAAGCTGCGTCAGCAACTGGAGCTGCGCAAGATTCGCTTTGTGCCCAACCAGTCGGAATATTGCTGGGCTTATCAACTGATTGCGCGGGGCGCGCGGGTCATCACCAATATTGAAGCCTACGGCATGGTGCTGATGCCGGAGTTCCGCGACTGGGCCTTGCCTGACTTGCGCGATGCCATTGATCGGGAATTTTTCCTGCTGTCCGAAGCACACTACGAACGCTACATCGCACCGGGCTTCCTCAAGGATGCGTTTGGCAGCTAGCGACATGCCCGCATACGCGGGATAATGCCCGCCAGTTTCTGGAGTGCTTATGTCTGAACCCATCCAAAGTCAGCCCGTCGACGCCATTCTCGATGCCACCGGCCTCAACTGCCCCGAACCGGTGATGATGCTGCATCAAAAAGTCCGCGACCTGCCGGCTGGCGGCCTGCTCAAAGTCATCGCCACTGACCCGTCCACACGCCGTGACATTCCCAAGTTCTGTGTTTTCCTGGGCCATGATCTGGTCGATCAAGAGGCTGCAGACGGGACGTTTCTGTACTGGATTCGCAAGAAACTGGATTGAGCCCGAAGGATTGAAGTCCGGCGCATAACCCGTAGGACCGGCTTTAGCCGGGAGGGCTATTTACCTGACAAAGAAGATGCTGAGAATGTGCTGACGCCCTCCCGGCTAAAGCCGGTCCTACGCAGACTGTGTGAAAACGTAGCGAGCGACGGCAAGACAAGGCAAAAACAGGCGAAAAAGCGGAGTCTAGGTGTTCTAAATGAGCATTTTTCGCCTGTTTTTAACGCAGTATTGCCGAGCGCAGTAGTTTTCACACAGTCTGTACGGGTGGTGTGCGCCGACCGACCAATGTCTAAACTGCCGCCGACCCTTGGGAGTACACCATGCGAATTGTTGCTGACGAAAATATTCCGTTGCTCGATGCCTTCTTTGCCGGTTTCGGCGAGATTCAGCGTTTGCCCGGCCGTTCCATTGACCGGGCTGCCGTAGCAGATGCGGACATTCTGTTGGTGCGCTCGGTAACGCCGGTCACCCGCGAATTGCTCGAAGGCAGCCCGGTACGCTTTGTCGGCACTTGCACCATCGGCACTGATCATCTGGACCTGGATTATTTTCAGGAGGCGGGTATTCAGTGGTCCAGTGCGCCGGGCTGTAATGCCCGTGGTGTAGTGGATTATGTTCTGGGCAGTTTGCTGACCCTCGCGGAAATCGAGGGCGTGGATCTGACGCAGCGTACTTATGGCGTAATCGGCGCGGGGCAGGTGGGCGGTCGGTTAATCAACGTGCTGAAGGCGCTGGGCTGGAATGTGCTGGTCTGCGATCCGCCTCGGCAAGCCGTTGAAGGCGGCGACTTCGTCAGCCTTGAGGAAATCCTCCAGCGCTGTGATGTGATCAGTCTGCACACCCCGCTGGACAAGGGGGGCGCGAATCCTACCTGGCATTTGCTCGATCAAACGAGGTTGCAGCAACTCAAGCACGGCAGTTGGCTGATCAATGCCAGCCGTGGCGCTGTGGTCGATAACGCAGCCTTGCATGACACGCTGCTGGCGCGCGAAGACCTGCAAGCCGTGCTCGACGTCTGGGAAGGCGAGCCCAGCGTGAATACCGACCTCGCCGACCTGTGCGTGATCGGCACACCGCATATTGCGGGTTACAGCCTTGATGGGCGGCAGCGGGGCACTGCGCAGATTTATCAGGCTTTGTGTGGGTTCCTTGGACAGGAAGTACAGATCAGTCTTTCCGATCTGCTGCCCAAGCCCTGGCTGGCAGAAGTCACCCTGGATGGCCATACCCACCCGGTCTGGGCCATGAACACGCTGTGCCGTGGCGTCTACGACCCGCGCCGTGATGATGCCGACTTCCGACGTAGCCTGGTGGGTGACTTGACCCAACAGCGGCTGGCCTTCGATGCCCTGCGTAAAAACTATCCGCCGCGCCGGGAAATCGAAGGCCTACGGGTCAGAATTCACGGTCCGTCAGAGCCTTTGAGCAGGGTCGTTCGGGCATTGGGCGCGGTGCTTGTCGACGGCTGAATCACTCGGTGTACTTCTTGATGTAGCCCCACAGTGTTTCGGCAAGACGCGTCGGGATCTGCTTCCAGAACGGACGCATGCGTGAAAGGGCGCTATAGGCTTCCTGCCAGGCCTGTGTTCGTTCCAGCGCGCCACTAACCGGGGCTTCGACCAATGCAATGAAACTGGCGAAGCTGCAGGGCAGAGGCAACTGGTCGCTGCGTTCGATGCGATGAGTCTGCTCCTTCACAGTCCTGGTCGTGCCGTCTTCGTCAGTGAATGCGTGAGGCGTCAGCGTGTCGATGCGCTCACAGCGGCTGCTGCAAAGTTTTCGGCGGTTTTTTAGCGCGCCAAAACCCCTTTCGTACATAGTGATGGTCGAACCGCTGACTCGCATGCAGGCAGTTTCGAACGCGTTAAGGATCACCTCGGCGTTTTCGATACTGGTCTCGATGGTAGCGATGTCGACGAACCGCTCAAGCGTCCCGTTCTCCAATGCGCCCAGTGTGCGATGGATCGTCGACAAGTGAACGAAATCCTTCTTGCAACCGATCAGGTGCACATCGAACTGATAAGTCGAAAGCTCCGGACCTGAAATGACACTGGCGAACGCCTTGGAGTCGAGTGCCGTCTCCATGATGATGTTGAACCTGTTTTCATGGGCATGCTTGAAGATGCGATTGCACAGTTCCCAGATAAAGCCTTCAGTGTGCTTGTAGCGGCTGATCACATCCTGCCCGGCGAATTCCTCGTAACGAGGGTGTAGCTCACGAAAGCTCTCCTGATAGAGCTGCACGTAGTTGCCGTAGTGGCCACCTTTGAGCAGGGTATTGTTCAGCATGTAGGTCTTGCCGGAACCTTGCACCCCGGCGACCACGAGGATCTTTGGTGCAGGATTGCCGTCATCGCCAATGTCCCTTCTGACCGCGAACAGGGTTTTCTCTAGCCCGGTGTAAACCTCTTCCAGTTCCTTTGGGGTATAGGTGTAGTGTGTTGCGGACATGCTGGTCTTCCTTGAATTGAGTCATTTTGACTGTTGAAGACCAGGGACGTAATCGCAAGCTCAGCGTCCTCGCAATGGGATAAAGCCGACGTTCATTGCGGGAATTTTCTTGGCGTGCATAAAAAAAACCGGCACTCAGGCCGGGTTTCAAGGGAATCTGCTTATCAATCTTGTTTTTCAGGTGTAACCCAGTTTTTGTCGCATTCCTGACAAGCGGCCTGAACCATCTCCTCAGTGATCACGACTTCGCGCCCGTCCTTGTCCAGGATTGCGCCGCCTACGGGCAGCTGCGGGTTGGCTCGTACGACTGGCACTTCATTGCTGTCTGCTTGCAAGCTCATGGCCTGTCTCCTTCATCAGGTGTTGTGCTTAGACTAACCGCGTTCAATGACTCTGCCGTGACATCCCTTGGCACATCAAACGCGCGTCAAGTCCACCAGAAACTGCACATAACCGCCAGCGTTCGCTTAGATCAATCCTGTCTAGCGCAAGGTCATGACGGTCATAACCATGCGACTAAGGCCAATCGCCATAGTTCATCAATACCTGCCGGGTGGTAATAGCAGAGAAATGCCCGTCGGACCGGTGTAGGCTCTGGCTTCAGCCTTTTATGCGGGTCCAGCTTTCATGGCTTCATTGCTTTCCAGTCGTCAGCGCCAGGCCATTCGTCTGGCGGCGCAGTTCATGGCTCCTTATCGCTGGCAAACGGTTGGCGCGCTGATCGCGCTCATCGTTACAGCCGGGATTACCCTGTCGATCGGGCAGGGGATCAAAATGCTGGTGGACCAGGGTTTCGTCACCCGCTCACCGCACCTGCTCAATCAATCCATCGGTGTGTTCATGCTGCTGGTCATGGGCCTGGCGGCTGGCACCTTCGTGCGTTTTTATCTGGTGTCGTGGATTGGCGAGCGAGTGGTGGCGGACTTGCGCAAGAAGGTCTTCGATCACCTGATCAATCTGCATCCGGGCTTCTACGAAAATAATCGAAGCTCCGAGATACAGTCGCGGCTGACGGCCGATACCACGTTGCTGCAATCGGTAATCGGTTCGTCGTTGTCGATGTTCCTGCGCAATGCCTTGATGGTAATTGGCGGGATTATTCTGTTGTTCATCACCAACCCGAAACTCACCAGCATTGTCGTTGTAGCGCTGCCGCTGGTGGTGGCGCCGATCCTGATCTTTGGCCGTCGCGTGCGCAGCCTGTCCCGGGAGAGTCAGGATCGTGTCGCAGATGTCGGCAGTTACGTGTCCGAAGCGTTGGGGCAGATCAAGACGGTTCAGGCCTACAACCATCAGCAGCAGGACAAGGCGCGCTTCGCGAAGACGGCCGAAGATGCGTTCCAGACCGCTCGCAAGCGCATTCTGCAACGCTCATGGCTGATCACACTGGTGATCGTGCTGGTATTGGGTGCGGTGGCGGTCATGCTGTGGGTCGGTGGCATGGATGTCATCGAGGGTACGATCTCCAGCGGTGAACTGGCTGCGTTCGTGTTTTACGCGCTGATCGTAGGGAGCGCCTTCGGCACCCTGAGCGAAGTGATTGGTGAACTGCAACGGGCGGCGGGTGCGGCCGAACGTATTTCGGAACTGCTGCGGGCCAAAAGCGAAATCACGCCACCGGCCAGTGGTCTATTGCAATTGCCGGAGCGGATCAGCGGTCGTCTGGCATTGGAGTCCGTGAGCTTCAGCTATCCGTCACGTCCCGAACACAAGGCGGTGGATAACCTGACCCTGACCATTGAACCGGGGGAAACCCTGGCGCTGGTCGGTCCCTCCGGTGCGGGTAAATCGACACTGTTTGATTTGCTGCTGCGTTTCTACGATCCGCAGGCGGGGCAAATTCTCATCGAAGGCTTGCCGATTGCGCAGCTGGATCCGCAGGATTTGCGTCGTCACTTTGCGCTGGTCTCGCAGACGCCCGCGCTGTTTTTCGGCAGTGTTGAAGACAACATTCGCTACGGCAATGCCAGCGCCAGCACTGAACAGGTTGAAGCGGCTGCGCGCATTGCCCACGCCCATGAGTTCATCCTGCAAATGGCCAACGGATATCAGACGCATCTGGGAGATGGCGGGCTCGGCTTGTCCGGTGGGCAGCGTCAACGCCTGGCCATTGCCCGGGCGTTGTTAGTGGATGCACCGATTCTGTTGCTGGACGAAGCAACCAGTGCGCTGGATGCCCAGAGTGAACACCTGATTCAGGAAGCGTTACCGGGCTTGATGAAAGGCCGTACTACATTGGTCATCGCCCATCGACTGGCCACGGTGCAAAACGCCGACCGGATTGCCGTTATCGATCAAGGGAAACTGGTCGCCGTCGGGACGCATCAGCAATTGATTGTCAGCAATCCGCTGTATGCGAGACTCGCGGCATTGCAGTTCAATGCGCGGGGGGATGAGGTGGTTTGAGTCGTGCCGGGATTTAAACCGAGTCGACCTTATCGCGGGCAAGCCCAGCTCCCACAAGGGGATGTAATCTCATGTGGGAGCTGGGCTTGCCCGCGATAGGGGATACAAAAAGTCGATATGTCTCAGCGATACTCACACAGATAAGCAGTATCCACCGCCACTTTCAGCTGGAACTTGCTATTGGCAGGAACGTTGAACTGGCTGCCGGTTTCGAAGGTTTCCCAATCGGTGCTGTCTGGCAGTTTCACGCTCAGGTTGCCGGAAATGACGTGCATGATTTCCCGCTGTGCAGTACCGAACTCGTATTCACCCGCGGCCATCACACCAATCGTGGCTTGCCCTTCAGCGTGAGCGAAGGCGATGGATTTAACGGTGCCGTCGAAGTACTCGTTGACTTTGAACATGGCGATTCCTCGATAAGGGCTGGAAATTTGGGCGGCCAGTATGCCCAAGCCTGCTCAAACCGTCACCCGCTTTAGAACGCGAGTGCCAATCAGTTAGGAAGAATCAGAGGCAACAGCCGAGCGGTGTTCCGGGCGTCAACCAGGGCCCGGTGTTGCTGACCGTTGAATTGCATGCCCGCCAGTTGCAGGGCACCGTTCAGTCCCATGGGCCGCTGCAACTGGCGCTCCTTGGCGAAGCGTTGCTTGAGGTTCACGTGGGGCACAGTGCTCAGAAAACTCGTCAGGTTGTGCTGCCGCCATTCCTGCTCCAGTTGCTGACGATCATAGTCACCCCAACTCGCCCAGCCCACGACTCGCGCCTGATGGTGGCTGATCCAGCGCTCGAACGCGGGCCATACAGTGGTCAGCGGCGCGGCGCTGTCGATGTTGCTTTGGCTGATGTGGGTCAGCTCCCTGCAGAAGTTCGTCAGCAAGGGCCGACGCACCGGGCGCACAAAACGCTCGAAATGATCCAGTTCGCGCCCGTCCTGATTGACCAGCGTCGCCCCGATTTCGATGATCTCCATTTCTGCTACCGGCCAGCCGCCTTCTTCGGTCGTGGCTTCCAGATCAATCACCAACCAGTGCGGCATCTGAAGCTCCTGTCCAAAGTCGTTGATCCATTTCAGACCAAGCGTAGCCACATTCAACTGCATACGTCTATCGACGTGACTTCCAGCAACATTAGCCATTAGTCGTTGAGCGTGGCTGACGTAACTCATAGATCGACAACCGATCCGCCAATCCGTGCGATGACCTTTCGCGAGCGGCTAATACGCAGTGCTTTCGGGGCGGTATTTATTTCTTGGCCGAGCGCTTGCCTGGTTGCGCGGGCGAGCATAGATTGCTGAGCGAGTGGCAACACTGGGATCAGTTAGCCGATGAAGCTTTAATGATGGCACTTAGCAATAATTAACAGCGTGTTGGACCATTTGCTCATTGTCTTAACAATAAAAAAGACCTAGGGTTGATCAATTTCAGGGGTGCGCAGTCTTGGAGTTTTTGTCTGTGCGATTAGCGTCGCGAGCCTTGTTAATGGCCGCGGCAACGCTGCTGGCTATGCCGGTGAGTGCTGCGCAAGTCGTAAAAATTGGTGCAGCGCATTTCCCGCCCTACACCATCCGGCCGGAAAAGGGCGCGGACACCGGTTTATTACCTGAGCTCGTGGCCGCCCTGAACGCAGTCCAGCATGACTATGAGTTTGTGCTGGTGCCGACTTCAATTCCGCGTCGTTTTCGTGATTTCGAGCAGGGCCGCGTCGATATGGCGATTTTTGAAAATCCTGAATGGGATTGGCAAAACATCCCCCACGAAGCCGTCGATATGAAACTCGAAGACGCTGAAATCTTCGTCAGCCGTAAGGTGACAGGTCGCGATCAAAGCTATTTCGATGATTTGCATGGCAAGCGTCTGGCCCTGTTCAGCGGCTATCACTATGCATTTGCGCAGTTCAACGCCGACCCGAAATACCTCAACGAACACTTCAACACCACGCTGACCTATTCCCACGACAGCAACCTGCTGATGGTAATGCGCGACCGCGCTGATATTGCCTTGGTGACGCGTTCGTATCTGAGTGACTTCATGGCGCGCAACCGGGCGGAAGCTTCGCAGTTGCTGGTGTCGGAGCGGGTTGATCAGACGTACAAGCATTTCGCTTTGCTGCGCCCCAAGGCGCCCATCAGCGGCGCGCAATTCGAGCAGCTATTGCAAGCGCTGCGGGACAACGGGCAAATGCTGAAGATTTTCCAGCCGTATCGAATTGCCGTCCTCCCGATGATCAGCCACCGGGCGGTGGCAGATGAGCGAGATCATGCAGCGCGCTAAATAAAAAGACGGTGCTTGAAGCACCGTCTTTGGTCGTTAGCGATCCTTAGCCTCTTTGGCATCCATCTCGGCGTTGCGCTCGTGGACACGTTTGAGCTGCTCGTCGGTCAGTGGCAGCTTTTGCGCAGACTGGCGCAAGACCATCAAACCGCCCACCACCGAACCAATTGCTACCAGCAGAATTAACCAGGCATACCAGGGCATAGGGCTCTCCTTTTTATGTAACCGTTTGAGCAGCAGCGCTGCTCAATGGTTCAAGTCTAGTCCCGTGCCTGGTTATGTGCCGCTATTTAAAGCCCGGTCAGCATCGCATCGGCTGGTGCGTCGGCACGTGATTGCGCCGTCAGGCTGAAGTAGATGAAGCCCACGACCATGAAGCCGAGGAAGATCAGGCCGATCAGCGCGTTGAACCAGGCCATCGCAATCAGGCACACCACCGCCAGCGCCAGGGCAATGCCCGGCACGACTGGATAGCCCGGCGCGCGGAAGGTGCGCTCCAGCGAAGGTTCGGTTTTACGCAGCTTGAACAGGCTGAGCATGCTCATGATGTACATCACGATGGCACCGAATACCGCCATGGTGATCATCGCCGCCGTCAGGCTCATGCCGCCGAGGTTGATCAGGCCGTCGCTGTAGATCGCGGCAATACCGATGATGCCACCGGCGATGATGGCGCGGTGTGGAGTCTGGAAGCGCGACAGTTTGGCCAGCGAGGAGGGCAGGTAACCGGCGCGAGCCAGGGCGAAGAACTGGCGCGAGTAACCCATGATGATGCCGTGAAAGCTCGCCACCAGACCAAACAGGCCGATCCAGACCAGCATGTGCAACCAGCTGGAGTTTTCGCCGACCACGGTTTTCATTGCCTGTGGCAGTGGGTCGTTGATGTTTGACAGGGTGCGCCAGTCGCCCACGCCGCCCGCGAACAGCATCACGCCCATGGCCAGAAACACCAGGGTCAGAATGCCGCTGACATAGGCTTTTGGAATGGTGCGTTTCGGGTCTTTGGCTTCTTCAGCCGCCATGGCCGCGCCTTCGATGGCCAGGAAGAACCAGATCGCGAACGGAATCGCCGCAAACATACCGGCGATGGCCGGAGCCCCAAAAGTATCGGAACCGGCCCAGCCGTTAAGAGCAAAATTGCTGAAGCTGAATGCCGGAGCAACCACGCCCATGAACACCAGCAGCTCAGCCACGGCCAGGATGCAGACCACCAACTCAAAGGTTGCCGCCAGCTTGACGCCGAGGATATTCAGGGTCATGAACACGATATAAGCGCCGACTGCCGCCAGCTTGGGATCAAGTCCCGGAAACTGCACGTTCAGGTACGCACCAATGGCCATCGCAATCGCCGGTGGCGCAAACACGAATTCGATCAAGGTGGCCAGACCTGCAACCAGTCCGCCTTTTTCCCCGAATGCCCGACGGCTGTAGGCAAATGGTCCGCCCGCGTGCGGGATGGCAGTGGTCAGCTCGGTAAAGCTGAAGATGAAGCAGGTGTACATCAGTGCAACCATCAGCGAAGTGACCAGGAAGCCTAAGGTCCCGGCGACGCCCCAGCCATAACTCCAGCCGAAGTACTCGCCGGAGATCACCAGCCCTACAGCGATCCCCCATAAATGGAGTGTGCCCAGCGTGGGCTTGAGTTGAGTGTTCATGCGTAGCTCCCTGAAGTCTGTGGAATCATCGAAACATCCTGTTGCAGTCGCCATGCCACTCGTCGAACCATAGTCGTATTGGTCCCAAACGCGTCGTTTGCAGAACGGTTCTTGTTTGCGCGCGCCAAGAGGGTGCAGCTTTGGTGCGGTTGGTGCAGGGTGATGTCCGCTTTTGGGCGTATTCATTGGGGAGAATCGATTCAGTTCAGCGGTTCGATTACCGTCTGCGGTAAGGTTCGGATACAATGCGCGCCGATTTCGACCTACCAGAGAACCCGCTCATGTCCGTCTGCCAGACTCCTGTCATCGTCGCCCTGGATTTCCCGACCCGTGACGCCGCTTTGAAACTGGCTGACCAGCTGGACCCCAAGCTGTGCCGCGTCAAGGTCGGCAAAGAGCTGTTTACCAGCTGTGCTTCGGACATCGTCGAAACCTTGCGCGACAAGGGTTTTGAAGTATTCCTGGACCTGAAATTCCACGACATCCCCAACACCACCGCCATGGCTGTCAAAGCCGCGGCCGAGATGGGCGTGTGGATGGTCAACGTGCATTGCTCCGGCGGCTTGCGCATGATGGCGGCCTGCCGCGAAGTGCTCGACCAGCGCACCGGCCCGCAGCCGCTGCTGATCGGCGTGACCGTGCTGACCAGTATGGAGCGCGAAGACCTGGCCGGCATCGGTCTGGATGTCGACCCGCAAGTACAGGTGCTGCGCCTGGCTGCACTGGCTGAAAAAGCTGGCATGGACGGTCTGGTGTGTTCCGCGCTGGAAGCTCAGGCGCTGAAATCTGCGCATCCTGCTTTGCAACTGGTCACTCCAGGCATTCGTCCAAGCGGCAGCGCTCTGGACGATCAACGCCGCATCCTGACCCCGCGTCAGGCGCTGGACGCAGGTTCTGACTACCTCGTCATCGGCCGCCCGATCAGCCAGGCCGCAGACCCGGCCAAGGCGCTGGAAGCGGTTGTGGCAGAGTTGGGGCTTTAACAGCTATTCGCTAAAACCGAGGCGACCTTATCGCTGGCAAGCCATGCTCCCACAGGGGGAATGCGACTTTCTGTGGGAGCATGGCTTGCCAGCGATGCAGGCGCCTCGGTCTTATCTGACTCACCTGAGCGCTCAATCTACAAACCCAACACCAACCGCCGCTCATACCCGATCCGGCCCTTGTAGGCCTCGCCGGTATCCACCCAACCCTGGCCGACATACAAATTCAGCGCCGCCAGATTATCCGCATCCACCGACAACATCAGCTGCCCGATATCCGGCCACGTCTCCCGCGCAACGTGCGGCAACCCCTGCAAAAACACCTTGCCCAGGCCTTTGCCCTGAACCCGGTGATCAATCTGCAGCGCATGCAACGTCGCTGAACCTTCCACTGCCCAGTGCGGTAAAAACTCCCCACGTTTGAGCAGTAAAAATCCTACTGGCTTATCATCCATCAACAGCGCCACACCTTGAATATTCGGGCTCGGGCGGACCAGCAGCGTGTTCAGCGCACAATAAATATCCCCGGAAAACGGCAGTTGCTCCGGCAGAATCTCCAGAGCATCCAGCTGCTGGCGCTGTGTTTCGTTGAGGGTTTCGTAGCTCACAACTTGCGTATTCATCACTGCTAAATCGCACCGTCTGACAAGAAAAGTAGGCGGTGCGCAGTATGGCTCAGTGTCTGACAGAAGTGCATGGCGAGGGCGGGCTAAATATCTGCTTCTCAACGACGGTTAACGCGTCACAGCCATCGCTCAGCAACATCAGCGCGGCATTGGCGATGCAACGCACATCACAGTCATCGGCACCGTCCAGCGTCTCCAGCAGATAGCGCGCCATACGGATACGCCGGTCGGCACTGGCAAACAGAAAATCCAGCGGCGCGTGGCTGTCGATATGCATCACCGGGCTGTCGGTGTTGTTGCTCTTGAGAGGGATGAAGCGATTCATGCTGCACCTCCTCGGACGGATGGGGCAGGGGGATTGGGAGTGATCTTGAACATGTTTGAAGCTCCTATGCGAATGGGAGCCGCCAAATACTCACTTCCACATGAGTGGGTGGCAGCTGTGCGCGGGTGTGGAAGACCGGTCATAGGAACCCGGCGCACCCGAAAGTGCCCCAGCGCACAGCCGCCATAACACAACAGTCGCAGACATTACTGTCTCCGATTGCTGGTATGAGCTTTGCGTTCCTATAACCAATCCGGGCTTCCACACCCGATCGCTGATGTGCAGCGACGGCGCGACTATAAGCCCCGATCCCGAGCGCTGCAACCCACCCAACCCCCGTCACACAAGTGCTTGAGCCCTATCGGATTTTTATCCGGCCTTACGGGTTGTAACTTCGCTCAAGACCGGTACAATGGCGCGGCTCGCCGACAGGTGAGTGTCGTTATGGTGACCCCATCGGTCCCCCCGCAACGATTACCCGTGAACCTGGTCAGATCCGGAAGGAAGCAGCCACAGCGGGAACATTGTGTGCCGGGGTGTGGCTGATGGGGTTACCACCTATCTTTTAGTCCTTGAGCCTTCAAGGATTCGCAGCAAAAATCCTCTAAGTGTGGCAGCGTTCCGGTACAGCTCAGTGGTGAACGTTCTTGGGGCATAGCATCGCCAAGCTAATAGTTTCCAGTCGATAAGGATCAAGAAAGACTTATCGCGCCGTTGCCGAGTGATACGTTTTCTTTTTGAGAACCTATCTAAGCAGTGGCATCCCGGTTTTGAGATTGCCTCCGAAATTGTGGGTCAACACAATGTTGGTGATATGTGCTTGCCGAAGTCACTTTGAGCTGTTCAAACAGGTATCCACTGATGCTCTAGCAGGTTCCCTTGGCCTCTGCTTAAGCGAGAAGTGCGTCGACAAATCGCACCTCCTTAGCATCTGCGATAACGAATCTCCTCATGGGCCTGTCGACATCTGCATACATGAGTATGTTTTTCCGCCCTAGGCAGAACCACCTTGCGACCCTGCGGAGTATTCGAGAGCGCGGCTAATACAAAGGCATCAGAATTTCTCTCTCCCGAAATAGCTCCCTCAGAAGTGTCATGTGGACATCGCTTGGCCCTTACAGTAGGTTGGCCCACGAAAATCATGGAGGACCGCCTATGGGCTTGTTCACGGGCATTAAAAGCACGTTCAAAAAAACTGAAGCCGCCGTTGTTGTTCGGAATCTTCTGGAGCTTCAGGTACGCGTGGGTTTCTTCCACTCAGATCCAGCAAAGGTCGCTAACTCATTGGTTGCGGCAGTGTGGGACCAGAAGCCAGATATGTTTGACGGGGCGTTCGGACAGCGCCCACATAAACTGTCGGTAGCCGCCGTTGCCCTTGCGAGCGGTATAGAAAACATGGAAGAAGAAAACCCCGATCGGGCGGGTTTAGCAATCTCACTAGCGAATTTGCTCTCGGAGATTGAGGTTAACGGCCGCTTTTACCCCCTCAATGGAATTGATGAAGAGTTGCTCGGCATCGCCGTTGTAGTATTCAATGGCTTAGGCTACTAATCGCCACCGGCCACAAGCTAAGGTCTTACTCTCGTACGTAGGGGGCAGCATGACTTTAATTGAGGATGGAGTATTTTCTGAGCGAAGAAGCCCATATCTCTAGCGCATCTATTCGTGAGAATAATGCGGCTTATCTCGTCTTGCTTCATGCTGTCCCGCCACTATGTTTATTACTTAAGAGTCGTGGTGCCTGATGTCATTTGTCCTTGGTTCTCTCGACGAGAAACAGGGGGTTGGCTTTCGGCATTAGTATGTGCCGCCTTGTCGTAAGGCAAGCACGCATCTGCTCCGGGCTCAATCTCCTAAACATAGATCTGCTTCGTCACCTTCTTCGGAAAATACCTGTCCACCAACGCATACAGCGCTGCCGCTGTTTCAGCATCCACCACGCCGTCATATTTTTGCGGGCGGAAATGCAGCTGGAATGCCCGGATCAGGTTTTTGTACCCACTGTCAGTCATCGCCGCAGTTGGGTCATACCCGTAACGGCCTAGTTTGGCGATCATTTCGGCTTTGGCGGGCAGGGCGCTGCTGAACTGCGTTTGATAATTTTGTTTGGTTGCTTCGTCATACCACGCGCCGATTCCGGCATCGTGAAGTTCTTTCCAGGGGAAGGCGGCACCGGGATCGCTTTTACGGCCGATGGAGATGTCGCTGTGGCCGACGACGTTAACCGGCGATATGTCCGGGTAACGCTGGAGGATGTTCTTTGCCAGCTCTTTGACTGCGTCTATTTGCGTGCAGTTATAGGGCGGGAAGGTGAAAACGCCTTTGTCTTCGGTAGCCACATAAACGATTTCTACTCCAATGGCTGTGTCGTTCAAGTTGTAACGCTTCGCCCATTCGCTGACGCCTGCATGCCAGGCGCGTTCGCTTTCAGCGACGAGGTTGAAGATGCGCATGTCGGTGAAACCCGCATCGGTGTAGGTTTTATCGCTTGGGTCGGGGACGAGATAGTGCGAGCTGACCGAGGGACCGGTCAGTGCGGCGACTGATTGTTGGAAGTTACAGGCCGTGTAGTGCATCACCAGAAAGCGGGTGCGGTGGTTGAAGCTTTTGGTGGCTCTGTAACTGTTGTAATCGATAGCGTACATCGGTGAATCCTGATTAGCGTGAATGAGAAATCACGCTAGCATCGGGTGTTTTTTGTATGGCTTTAGATATGTATTACATGTTGGTTTTTTGGGTGTTTAAGATATCCGCGCGCTCTCTGTAGGAGCTGCCGAAGGCTGCGAATCGGTAAAAACTGACACACCGCTTTCGCAGCCTTCGGCAGCTCCTACAATTGGTTATTCTCGCCGTCGGAATCAATGCTACGAGAGGCCATAAAACTTATTCACGAACACCGGGATGCAATTGCGTATGCGGTTTGAAACCATCAGCTACCTGAGGAAAAACGCGGCGACGCTGGACGTGTCCGAGCCGATTGTAATAACGAAGCATGGTCTTCCAGCCTATGTGATTGAGTCCTGCGCAGCGCGCAAGCACCGGGATGAAGCCATCGCGTTGATCAAACTCATGGCTTTGGCATCTCGGGACAAAGAGCAAGGCGAGCTCATCTCGGTTGATGCGCTTATGAGTCGGCTAGCCCTGCATGACTTATAGTGATTGCTCCTTCAAGAGCGCATGAGGTCAGGTTCGCCGTTTGAATCTCGATATTTCGGCTCTTTGAATATTCATGATCCCTCAAGCTTTTCCAACCTATGCACTGCATCTAAATGACTAATCCCCAAAGCACTCAAGTCACCACCCGTGCCGCCACCCCACAGGACGCTTTGTCTATCGGTGTGCTCGGCATGCAGGTTTTTCTCGATACGTATGCCACCGAAGGAATCCGGGACGCAATTGCTCAGGAAGCGCTTGATGCCTTCTTGCCGGATACGATTTCAAAGATCATTTCCCAGCCTGACACTTTGATCGTCGTGGCCGAGGTTAATCATCATCTTGTCGGCTTCGCACAGGTTGCCTTGCGAACTGATCATGAACTGATTGGCGATTCGAGTGCTGCGGAGTTGAAACGTCTGTACGTACAGGAAAGGTTTACCGGACGAGGCGTGGGCTACACATTGCTCCAAAGCGCCGAAGAATATGCGCGGCTTGGAGGTGCTTCACTGCTTTGGGCCACGGTCTGGATTGGCAATGAGCGGGCGCTGGGTTTTTATCCTCGGCAAGATTACGAATGTCTGGGGTCGACGTTTTTCACTTTTCAAAATGAAACCCATGAAAACCGTTTGTTCGCTAAAAACATAATTTAATGAGTAGAAGATTTTCCTGTGCGAGGGGTAGCCCGTTTTTGGCGCAGCGCTGTCTCGTAGCAAACGCGTAATTTGCTGGCGCGAGTGGGCGACGATCCGCGAAGGTCGATAACGCGGTGTGCCTGATCTACCGGGTTGGCTGAATCGCGGGCAAGCCTCGCTCCCACATAGACCGCGCTATTCCGTAGGACTGGCTTTAGCCGGGAGGGCGTCGGGATATTCACTACATATTCTTCGTCAGAAGTACCGCTCTCCCGGCTGAAGCCGGTCCTACGGGATTGCAAGCAAACATAGAGTCTCCCACATACACCGCGCTATTCGTAGGACTGGCTTTAGCCGGGATGGCGTCGGGATATTCACTACATATTCTTCGTCAGAAGTACCGCTCTCCCGGCTGAAGCCGGTCCTACGGGATTGCAAGCAAACATAGAGTCCCACACGGATATTGGGGTTACTTCGCGGCAGCGCTGCTTCAATTGCAATCAGGTTATCTACTCTACGCGTCAAACCGCAGATCCTTCCTCAACCCTTCAACACAAAAGTCCACGAACGAACGCACCTTCGAAGACCCTCTGCGGCCTTCCAGATAAACCACATGAACCGGTTCTGGCTCGATCTCGAACCCTTGCAGCACGCATTTGAGTTTCCCGTCGCGCAGGTACTCGCGTATTTGGTAATACGGCACCTGGGTCAGCCCCCAATTCTGTAGGGATGCGCCGATTGCAGCCTGGAACGAGGTCAGGCTGAGCCGCGACGCGACGTCCACATTGTAGTCGCGGCCGTCGACCCGGAAGGCCCATTGCGGTGGGCGTTCTGAGGCGGATGTCGAGATGGTCGAATGCTGGCGTAAATCGTCCGGGTGCTGCGGGGTGCCGTGTTTGGCCAGGTAGGCAGGGGAGGCGCAGACCATACGACGCACGCTGCCGACCGGGATTGCCGTCAGCGTTGAGTCGGGCAGGGCACCGATGCGCACCGCGACATCTATGCCTTCATCCAGCATGGACACAACCCGATCAACCAGAATCGCGCGGATCTCCACAGCCGGGTATTGGCTGAGAAAGCGGGTCAGTAGCGGTGTGACGTGCAGCGCGCCGAACATCTGAGGCGCTGTCACCGTCAGCAGTCCACCGGGCAGTGTATGCAGGCCACCCGCAGCGTTTTCAGCTTCATCGAGGTCGGCGAGCAGGCGGCGACAATCGATGGCAAAGCGTTGTCCGGCTTCAGTAAGCCGCATGTTTCGAGTGTTACGCACCACCAGCAGAATCCCCAGCCGGGTCTCCAGGCTGGCCACGGCCCGAGTCACTGTGGCGGTAGATAGACCAAAGTGCCGGGCAACGCCGGCGAAGCTGGTTTGCTCGGCCAGTGCGGCGAAAATCGTCATTTCCTGAATTCGATCCATGTTCCACTCGCCGCGTGAGGTGACTGCCTAGAATGCTATCAGCATTGCAGGAATTGAAATGGTTAATTGAGTTAGCTGGTAATTCTCTGCAGAGGGGGTAACGAATAGCATGGATCTCTGTTCTTTCACCTCAGGTTTTGATCATGAGCAAGTTTGATCCATCAGTCGAAGCCAGCGATGCAAATGGCGTCAGTCGGCGCAAGGTTTTACAGGCATCTGCTGTGGGCGCCGCCGCTGCGCTGGGCGCTTCATTCGTGAGCGCTGCCCCTTCATCCTCCAGCTCAACTGCAAGCAGGAAAACCGTTATGGCACTCGACGATGCGTCTCGCGTTACGTTTCACACTCAGAAGGTCGGCGAGGTAGAGGTGTTCTATCGCGAAGTCGGTCCCAAGGACGCCCCGGTGCTTTTGCTGCTGCACGGCTTCCCGAGCGCCAGCCACATGTTCCGTGACCTGATGCCTCTGCTGGCAAGCCAGTACCGCCTTATCGCACCGGATTTGCCGGGTTTCGGTAACACCAAAGCGCCGCCGCGAGGGCACTTCGATTACAGCTTTGAAAACCTCTACAAAGTGATCGAGGGTTTTACCGAAGCCTTGGGGCTGAAGAAGTACGCGCTGTACATATTCGATTACGGCGCGCCAACCGGCTTGCGTCTTGCTGCGGCAAATCCGGAAAAGGTGACCGCAATCATCACCCAGAACGGCAATGCCTATCTGGAAGGCTTCAGTGATCAATGGGATCCGTGGCAAGCCTACTGGCGTGATCCTTCGGCTGCCAATCGCGAGGCCTGCCGTCCCTCGTTGTCGCCGGAGACGATTCGTGACTGGCAATATGGAACAGGATCTGATCCGCAGAAACTTTCACCGGACGGCTACAACCTCGACATCCTGTATATGGCTCGGCCAGGTGCAGAGGAGATCCAGCTGGACCTGATTCTCGACTACCGCACCAACGTGGCGGCTTACCCGGCGTTTCAGGCGTACTTGCGCAAATACCAGCCGCCGTTGCTGGCCGTTTGGGGCAAGCACGATCCGGCGTTCATCCCGCCGGGCGCAGAGGCTTACCGCAAGGATATTCCGGATGCAGAAGTGCATTTGCTGGACGCGGGTCACTTCGCACTTGAAACCCATGCGCCAGAAGTGGCCGGGTATATCCGCGAATTTCTCACACGCAAGCTGAAGCAGCAGTAAAACCGGTCAGCCAATATGGCGTCCGCCTGCACATTCATTGTGACCAGACGGACGCCATCCTTAACTGTCTCTGCCATATTCGGTTGAACTCGCGATTACGCCAGGTTTCAACCCTTACCTCTGTATTCTGACAAAACTAAGTTTTTGAATGTTAGTTGCATACGAGGGTATGCATTTGGATGTTTTATCTCTTTGGCGTGAGTAATCATTTACCCTCCGCCGTATATCCCTCCGCATTAAGTCTCCAGGTCCGCCGTTGCCTGACGTACAAACATGCCAGCCTGTCAAAGGCTCCTGCCAACACTCCTGAGTCAGTTCGTCGATACCCTCGATAGTTAATGAAACTGTCCGGTGTCACGGGAGTCATCTAGTTAACGAGGTGTATTTCAATTCACCTGTTAACGTATTCAGGAAAACCATGCGGATTTTGATTGTCGAGGATGACCCCATACTGGCGTTGCTGAACGCTGATGCTCTTGAAGAGGAAGGTCATGAGATTATTGGGCCCGCTTACGACGAAGCCGAAGCATTGCGGCTTGCCAGGGATTTCCAGGTAGACATTGCGTTTGTTGATATCAACCTCTCCGGGAACGAAGAAGGCATCAAGGTCGCGAATGTTTTACGTGATCAGTACGGCATTTTTTCTCTCTTTGTGACGGGACAGATTGTCGCCGCCCGCGAGCGGGGAGCTGAGTCAATCGGCGTTTTAAGTAAGCCTTACAGTCTTGATGATCTGGCAAAGGCTGCATTGATTGCCGGCTTTTGGTTGGCAGGCCAGCCCGCCAACATTCCGAATCCTGGGGCTCTTAAAATCTTCAATGAGCGCTCCGGGCCTCCGAAGGCATTCCCTGAACATTCCTCTCGTATCGCAACTGAACACCGGCCATCATGACGTGATGTGCAATTGCAGCAATGCAATAACCAACGTCATGTGGATGTGTATGAATGGATTTACGCGACCTTTATTACTTCGAAACCATCGCTGATCTTGGCAATCTGGGGCGCGCGGGTGAAAAGCTGCATCGCACCCAGCCTGCGCTTTCAAAAAGCATTCAGCGACTGGAAGAGACCCTCGGCACCGCTTTGTTTTTTCGTGAAGGGCGGCGCATGCGCCTCACTCCCGCAGGTGAACTGCTGCTGATGCGTGCCCGGCTTTTGCGTCAGGGCGTGCAGGAAACCCGTCGGGAAATTCAGGACTTCGCCAAAGGCACGGTGGGAAATGTTCGCCTCGGCTGTGGACCTACAGCCGCCGAATACCTGCTGCCAAGTCTGGTGTCGTTACTGCTGGAGACAGCCCCGGACCTGACGTTGGAGCTGGTCACCGGCCAGAACGATATCCTGCTCAATTCGTTGCGGACCGGGCAACTGGATCTGCTGATCTGCCCGCTGTCAGCGGTCGATGTTTCGCAATTCGAAACGTTTGCCCTGTTGCAGGATGAAGTGGTTGTGGTCGCCAGTGCGGACCATGTGTTGTTCGAGGGGCCGATCAGCATGGCAGGGTTGTGTGACTGGCGCTGGGTGCTGGCAGCACCCACGGTGGCGACCCGGCGCTGGCTGGACAACGCTTTTTTCAACCACCAACTGGATACGCCGCAGATTCAGATACAGACCAACTCCATCAACATGATGCCGCGACTGATTGCTCACACGCCGCTGTTGAGCTTCATTTCCAGGCACAACCTCGGCGTGGGCAAAATTGGCGCTACCTTGCGTGAGGTGCAATTGCCGGAAACCACTATGAAGCGCAGCTTCGGTCTGGTCATGCGCCGCGAAGCCTATGTTTCGCCACCCACCGCTTACGTCGTCGATCTGCTCAAGCGCGAAGGCTCGGGCCTTTTCACTGATCATTCCGATCTGACTTGATCTGAATTCAAAGCTTTTTCTGCAGGAGCGACCGGGGCGGCGCTTCAACTTGCCCGCGATTGCGTCAGCTCAGACGATATATCCATCGGCCGATAGATCGAATCGCGGGCAAGCGCGCTCCTACAGGTCCATGTTTGCTGCGTTAAAGCGTGGTGTCAGGGATGCCGTGGCGGCTTCTATCAAACAAAAATGCAACGACCTGATCTGGAATTCCTTTCTGTAGGAGCTCACGAGCACCGCGAGGCAGCGATGGCAGTCTGTCTGAGGCACCGCTATCGCGGCCTCGCGGTGCTCGTGCGCTCCTACAGGGATAGTGTTTGCTGCTCGACAGCGATGTGTCAGGGACGAAGGTGTTACTCAATGCCCCAGCAAGGGCGAAATGCGGGTAATTGCATCAATTAAATTCATAGTTGAATAAAAAAGCGGAAATAGATTTATACGAAGAAAAAGTTAACCATGGATGCCATAGCGGTAGGTATCGCCCGTCGATGTCTGAACCGATGCCAATAATGAAAACAAGGCGTCCTGTATGACTTACACCATTCTTGTCACCGCCGAGCGCCTGGCTCCAGCTGGACTGGACATTCTTACGCAGCGCGGCTGCCGGGTGTTGTTTGTTCGCGCCGGGCAGGAGGTCGCTGACATCGAGCGGTTGATGGCCAGCGAACCGATCGATGCGGTGATCTCCCGGACCTTCGAGCTGAGCGAGCAGGCGATTGCCGCGTCTCCGACCCTGAAAGTCATCTCCAAACACGGCGTTGGCGTCAGCAATATCCACGTTGCTGCGGCCAGTGCCCGCGGCATTCCGGTTTACGTCACGCCCGGTGCCAACGCGCAGTCGGTGTGTGAAATGACCCTGGGCTTGATGTTCGCCGCGGCACGCAAAGTCAGCTGGATGGACAGCGAGATCCGCGCCGGTCGCTGGTCCCGTGCGCAGGACGGGCTGGAGTTGAGCGGGCGCACGCTGGGCCTCGTGGGTTTTGGTCAGGTGGCGCGCAAAGTCGCGACGGTGTGTCAGGCCCTCGGTATGCAGGTGCGGGTCTACGATCCGTTTCTAAAAACCGGCAGCGATCTGCAGGGCGCTGTGGCCGTTGACTCGCTGGCAGCATTGCTCAGTGAAAGCCATGTCCTGAGCCTGCACGTGCCGCTCACTGCACAGACCCGAAACCTGATTGGCGCTGCCGAGTTGGCAATGCTTCCCGCAGGCGCGGTTCTGATCAACACCGCTCGCGGTGAAGTGGTAGACGAAGCCGCGCTGGTTGATGCGCTGCGCAGCGGTCAATTGTATGCGGCAGGTCTGGACACCATGGCCATCGAACCTTTGCCGTCCGACAGTCCCTTATTGCATCTGGATAACGTCGTGCTGACTCCTCATGTCGGCGGATCGACCCCGGCTGCACTGGCTGCAATGGCCCGGGACGCTGCTACCAACGTTCTGGACTTTCTCGACGGCAAGCCTGTGCCGCGTACTTCATGCGTCAACGCTGATCTGCTTTCCCTTTGACTGGAGATTCACCATGACCGCTTCTGCTCTCAATGACTGGCCAACCGGCTACCGCATCAATCCGCGTAACGGCGACCTCAATGTTGAACTGATCGAAGCCTTCCGAAACATTCCTGTGGCGGTGGCGGGCGACTGCCTGGGGCGCGGCATCGGCGCCAGAGGCCTGCACGTTTATCACGGCGATCTATCGCTCAAATTGTGTGGCCCAGCGTTCACTCTGCGGGTTCGCCCCGGCGACAACCTGATGGTGCACAAGGCGCTGATGATGGTGCAGCCCGGTGATGTATTGGTTATCGACGGTGCGGGCGATATCAGCCAGGCGGTGATTGGTGGCTTGGTCCGCACCACGGCATTGCGAGTAAAGCTCGGCGGCATTGTGATCGACGGGGCGGTGCGTGATCTTGAAGAGCTGGCCGAAGGCATCTTGCCGGTGTTCGCAGCGGGGCATACCCACCGTGGCCCAAGCAAGGATGGCCCCGGCGAAATCAATGTGCCAATTGCCTGCGCCGGACTTTGCGTCATGCCCGGCGATTTGATGCTGGGCGATGCAGACGGCGTGCTGGCAGTGCCGCAGGTGGATGTCGCGGCACTGCTGCCCAAAGCCATCGCCCATCTTGAGCGAGAGGCCGCGATCCGCGAAACCAATCGCCTTGGCACTGCCGACCCGGAACGCTTCGACGCACTGCTGCGCGCCAAAGGCTTGCCGGTCTGAGCACCTTTCACTGACTCTCGTTAAACCCCTGCACGGGCGATCCATGCCTGTAGCTGGCGCTTCGCATCTGTAAAAAAGTCACCCAGATAAAACTAAAAAAAAGAGGGAACCCATGCTGACGATCCTCAGCTATACGATGATCATTTGCTTCATGTACCTGGTCATGAGCCGCCGTCTTTCACCCTTGGTGGCATTGATGCTGGTGCCGGTGGTATTCGCCTGTATCGGCGGGTTCGCTGCGGGGCTTGGCCCGATGATGATCGACGGGGTGAAGATGCTTGCCCCCACCGGCATCATGCTGACCTTTGCGATCCTGTACTTTTCGATGATGACCGACGCCGGGCTATTCAACCCGCTGGTCAAACTGATCCTGAAAGTGGTGCAGGGCGACCCGCAGAAAATCGTGATCGGCAGCGCCATTCTGGGGATTTGCGTCGGCCTGGATGGCGACGGTGCGACCACTTACATCATCACCACGGCCGCGCTGTTGCCGCTTTACCGGCGCACCGGGATTCGCCTGCAAGTCATGGCGACAGTGTTGTTGCTCAGCAATGGCGTGATGAACATGTTGCCTTGGGCCGGGCCATTTTCGCGCGCCGCCAGCGCCATGCACGTGGACGTCGCCGACCTGTTCATGGAAATGCTGCCGATGATGCTGGCGGCCGTGGCATGGGTTGTGTTTGTTGCGTTTCTGCTCGGGCGCATGGAGAAGCGTCGTTTAGGTGTGATCGAGTTACGCGAAGGCGAGGGCATGGATCACTTCAAAGAGTCCTCACCCGGCGACTGGCGCTTCGCATTCAACGCTGTGCTGACGATTGCCCTGATTACCTGCATGGTCATGAGCGTATTGCCGCTGCCGATTCTGTTCATGCTGGCCTTCGGTATTGGCGCGGTGGTCAATTTCCCGAAAATCGAAGACCAGAAAGCCCTGATTTCGCGTCATGCGGGCAACGTCATGCTGGTCTCGCTGCTGATTTTTGCCGCCGGGATCTTCGTCGGCATCATGACCGGTACCGGCATGATCAAGGCCATTTCAGAGAGCCTGATCTACGTCATCCCGCAGTGGGCCGGGCAGTACATGTCGTTGATCACTGCGTTCATCAGCATGCCGGGCACCTACGTACTGACTAACGATGCGTTTTACTTCGGCATCCTGCCGATCCTCGCCGAGACCGCCAGCCATTACGGCATCGGGCCTATGGAAATGGCTGTCGCCGGGTTGATCGGGCAACCGGTGCATGTGTTGAGCCCTCTGGTTGCATCGACTTACCTGCTGTGCGGTTTGCTGGATGTCGATTATGCGAACAACCAGCGTATTTCCTTCAAATGGTCGGTGGGCACCGTGGGCGTCATGTTTGTGATGTCGCTGCTGATTGGCGCGCTTTCCATCCTGCACTAAAGCATTGGCCATCGGCCCTGTGCCGATGGCCTGCATCCGAGGTCATGTTCATGCACAACAATCACGACATCGATATTTTGATCAGCGAGGTTGGCCCTCGTGACGGGCTGCAAAGCGTCAAGGCAAGCATGCCGACCGCGCTCAAGATCGAGTGGCTCACGGCACTCGCGGCGTCCGGTTTACGTGAAATTGAAATCGGTTCGTTCGTATCGCCCAAGCTGCTGCCACAGATGGCCGATGCCGCACAGTTGGTCGCTCATGCGCGAACCTTGCCGGGATTATTCGTCACCGCTCTGGTGCCCAATCTAAAAGGCGCGCAGGCCGCGTTCGACGCCGGGGTGCAAAAGATCACCCTGCCGATTTCGGTCAGTGAACCCCACTCTCTGGCAAACATTCGCAAGACCCATGCGCAGGTTATTGAAGAAGTCCGCACTGTCGTTGCGCTACGCGATCAGCAGTACCCGCACGTCTTGATCGAGGCGGGGCTTTCGACTGTATTTGGCTGCACCTTGCAAGGCGTGGTCCCCGCCGATGACGTCATTCGTATGGCTGTGACCATGGCCGGACTTGGGGTGGATGAGGTGGGGCTGGCCGACACGGTGGGCTATGCCAATCCGACCCAGGTTCGCCAGTTGTTCAGCCGTTTGCGCAACGAACTGGGGCCGGTCGCGGGCAGTGCCCATTTTCACAATACCCGAGGGCAGGGACTGGCCAATGTTGTGGCCGCGCTTGATGTCGGCGTGACCACGATTGACGCTTCTCAAGGCGGATTGGGCGGTTGCCCTTACGCGCCAGGCGCATCGGGGAACATCGTCACTGAAGACCTGGTTTACCTGCTCGAATCCATGGGCCTGCGCACTGGCGTCGACATCGATCGTCTGGTTGCCGCGCGCGAGTGGCTGCATAAAGGGCTGCCCGGTGAGCCGCTTTACGGGTTCATTCCTGACGCCGGTGTTGGCAAGAATTTTCATTATGCAAGCAAGGGTCAATGAACATGCAACCGACGACTGAAAAGGCGCTGCCGCTCGCAGGTATTCGTGTGATCGAGTTCGTACACATGGTCATGGGGCCAACCTGCGGTCTGGTCCTCGCTGACCTCGGCGCAGAGGTGATCAAGGTTGAACCGGCGCCATCGGGGGACAATACGCGGCGCTTGCGTGGCTCTGGCGCCGGTTACTGGATGACCTACAACCGCAACAAAAAAAGCTTTGCCGTCGACATGAAAACCGAAGAGGGGATGTCGGCCGTTCGTAAGCTCATCGCCAGTGCGGACGTCGTCACCGAAAACTTTCGTCCCGGTGCCATGGAGAAACTGGCGCTGGGATACGAGCAGGTCAAAGCAATCAAACCGTCGATCATCTACAGCTCAATGAAAGGTTTTTTGCCCGGACCTTACGACCAACGACCGGCACTCGATGAAGTGGTGCAGATGATGACCGGGCTTGCCTACATGACCGGGCCAGTCGGTCGGCCTTTGCGGGCCGGGGCTTCCGTGAACGATGTCATGGGCGGCATGTTCAGCGCCATTTCAATTCTGGCTGCTCTGCATCAGCGCAACTCCACCGGCCAGGGGCAGTTTGTGCAGACCGGTCTGTTCGAAAACTCGGCCTTCCTCGTTGCGCAGCACATGATGCAGAAAGTCGTCACGGGCAAGGCCGCTGCACCGATGCCCAATAGGGTCTCGGCCTGGGCGATCTACGACGTATTCACCACCGCCGACGATGAACAGGTTTTTCTCGGCGTCGTCAGCGACGGCCAATGGCAAAGCTTCTGCAAGGCCTTCGGTTTCAAAGAGTGGGCCGTGGATCCGACGCTGGCTCTGAACAACCAGCGGGTACAAGCGCGTGACGACATCCTGCCGCCTGTACGCGAGTGTCTGGGCGGCATGAGCAAGCTCGAAGTCATGGCGCGCTGCGAAGCGGCGGGTTTGCCGTTCTCGCCCATTCAGCGCCCGGAGGACCTGTTTGAAGATCATCACCTGAATGCATCGGGCGGCATGGCGGCGTTGACGACCCCGGATGGCGCTGACGTGAAAGTACCGATGTTACCGTTCGAAATGGATGGCCAACGTTTCGGTACACGCCTCAACGTGCCCGAGCTTGGCAGTCATTCCGCTGAACTGCTTGGCGAGTTAGGGTATTGCGATGAGGACATACAGGCGTTGCAGGCTGCTGGTGTGGTTCAAGGTTAGGGGTGGTGGCCGTAAAGCATCAGGTCAATACCTCACAGTGCGCGGAGCGCAATCACCTGATTTGAATGCTTTTCTGTAGGAGATCACCCGTCGTCCAGACGCCGCCCGGCCGGTCCTACGAGATCCTGCGAGGCAGCGATGGCGGTTTGTCTGATACACCGCTATCGCGGCCTCGCGCTGCTCGTGCGCTCCTACAGGTCCAATTTTTGCTGCGAGACGATGCTGTGTCAGGGACGCTGAGCGATCTGCTACGGTTCAGAGGCGCAGTAAGCTTGCAGTCCAGGCTCGCTACACCGCGGAATCAACGATTATCCGGGGCAAGTGCCGGAACTCTGCTTTCATAGTCATAGGCGCCGTATCTGGATAAAGCGAGCGCTGGTTTGACCACGTCAGATTGATCGAACAGACTTCCAATCCATTTGCGGACGTTGGTCAAGGAGTTGTAAATGGCAAATCGAGTTTACTTGATGAATCACAGCCAATCCGAACCCGCCCTGGCTGCAGAACTGGAGGATGCCTGTTTGCTGGCCGCCAGTTATCAGTTACCAATTTTGTGGTTGGCGTTGTTCGATTCGGATGACTTGGTCAACGTTCTTGTACATTGCGAAAACGATGCGGGTGAGCTGGATAGCGAGCTGATTTTGACTTGCTTTGCGTCCACCGAGAAAGCCCTGAAGACTTACAGCTCAAGAAGGCAGGACCTTCAGGCGGCATTAGGTGCTGACAGCGCGACCAGTGTGGCTGAGTGGGAGGCGTTCATTGCCAGCCAGTTGCATGGCTCAGTGGTTCAGATCGATCTGACTGAACTCTGGATGATGTACGGCGATGCGGATGCGCTGAATGCCCAGGTCAGCGAATGGCTGGCGGGGCTTGATGACACCACGAGTGGTGCATGGATATCTTTCTGTCATCAGGCAAACCTTGATGACGCTGACACACGGCGCTACGGTGTTCGCGGCTATCCGTGGAATGCGAAGCCGGGATGGCAGTGAGGCGGAGTTTGATAATCAACCCACACATCGCCATCGCAGGTTGATTAAGTCATTCAAGGCGCGTCGATGATGATGGAAATATTGGCTGAGGTCTTTTTTCGTACCATTTGCTTTCCTGTGGGCTGGCCAGTGGTAAAGATTTTCACACTGGGAAAGTACCCTGTTAAAGGGTCCTGGTTTACCCAAACCCTTCAGTCTGAATGGACGTCTGCGATTGGGCTTGCTGTGTTGGTGATTGCAATGATGGCTGCGCTGAAGCAGTTCGTGATTACGTAGAAAATCTTACATAACTCCCGCCATGAAAGAGGCGTGCAAATGATGCTCGCTACAACTGACCACCGTCCCAACGTAACTCTGGCCCCCGCCCAACAAACTGACCTCGATGATCTCGTCGCCATCCGGATTGAAGCCATGCGCGAAAGTCTTGAACGGGTAGGGCGCTTTGATCCGGTGCGTGCTCGC
This sequence comes from Pseudomonas sp. ICMP 561, assembly GCF_002699985.1. Lineage (GTDB taxonomy): Bacteria > Pseudomonadota > Gammaproteobacteria > Pseudomonadales > Pseudomonadaceae > Aquipseudomonas > Aquipseudomonas quasicaspiana. The sequence goes on from NZ_LKBT01000023.1 coordinate 263,102, forward strand.
GAGCGTTTTGCCAGCGCTTTTGATGCACGGGATACGCGCTATATCGAATTGGCTGGAGAGCGCGTGGGTTTTGTCGTGGTCAAGCGGCACGATGATGAACTGGTGCTTGATCACCTGTACCTGAAGCTGGCCGCGCAAGGTTTGGGCTTAGGCTCTGCGGTTCTGTCGCTGATATTCGAAGAGGCGGATGCTTTGGGGCTGCCGATTAAAGTCGGGGCGCTGAAAGAGAGCGCCTCGAACCGGTTTTACATGCGCCACGGGTTTCAGTTTTTAGAAAGCGGCGAGTTTGATCATTACTATATTCGTCGGGGTGTTACAGGCTGAAAATGTGCCGTCAAAGGTGCGCAGAGACTCAATCAGAACACTCGACCGCAGTTTCGAAGCCCTGCCAGCCATGCAGTTGCCTGGAAACGACCAGCAGGCGATTTCCCACGCCAGACGTCGAAGCAACGCAGACACCTTTTTCATCCCAGAACGCGCTTCGCCCAGCCGCTGCCCAGCCACCTGTAGGCCCACCATGATTGGCCATGAGTAAGGCCATTTCGTGGAGCCGGGAGTAACTTTGCAGCAGCGAACTGTCTCGTGGATAACCTGCTTCACCGATCAGCACGCTTGAGGCATAAACCTGAGCGCCTTGTCTGGCTGCTGCCGACGGATGTTCTGGATGGCTGAAATCAGCGCACACCGACAGCGCGATGGGCAAGCCCGCGATGTTTATCAAATCGCCGCCGTTACCTGCACTGAAATACTGTTCTTCGCCAGGGTGCAAATACTGTTTGGTATAGACCCCGACCGAGCCTTCGCCATGGAGGATGAAGGCCGCGATCAAGGGCTTTTCATGGCCTGGCATGCGCAGCGGTAAACCGACGACAGTGGTCATGGAGGTCTCCCGCGCGAGTTGACGCAGGGGGAGCAGAACCGGACTGTCCACATCTTGCATCAGCGCATCGGCCAGAGTGGGTTCATATCCGGTGAGCGACAACTCGGGAAAAACCAGAAGATTTACTCCGTGCTCACTGGCGCACTGCATAAACTCGATGTGCAGATTCACGTTTGAATTGATATCGCCTGCTTGAATGGCGCATTGGGCGGCAGCTAAAACAGGTGGCATGAAAGCTCTCCAATAAAAGTTCTCCGATAAAAGCTATCCGATAAAAGCTATCCATTGAAGGACATTATTAATATCCAACACGCAGAGCAGAAAGCAGCGACTCCAAGGATTCCGGCGATTTATCAAACGTGCTTTCAGACTTCAACGTATCCCATTGCATGGCGTCGCTCAGGCAGTAGTCGCCGATACACTTCATGGCGTGGACTTGCGAATCCAGAAGACCCAAGGGTATCCACATGTATGGTTTGCCACGCAAGGCATTGGGAACGGTCGAGCCACAGTGTTTGCAGAAATCATTCCGGTAGCCGCTGGGTTTGAGCCATGTGTTGATTTCAGACTGTCCCGCCTCCCACTGGAAGCCGGATTCAGGAACGATCGTCGCGCAGTTATAACCGGTGCCTGTTTGTTTGCGGCAAAGGGAGCAGTGGCATCGGTAGAAATACAGCGGCTCTGTCTTGAGGGAAAAAACCACGGTTTCGCACAGACATTGTCCTGTCAGCATTTATAAATTCCTTATTGAAGTGCCTGTTGATTAGCTGTTGTCCGGTTCATTGCTCAGGCCTGATAAAAATCTTCCGGTGATGATTGCGATTGCCTCCACTGGGGACATCAATGCTGTGTCCACAGTAAACGGAGTTTCATTCCACGCTTCGTATTCATGACTGAGCACAGACTTCCAGGTGGGCGGGGTCAGCCCCGGTACATCACTTTTTCTGCTCTCAACCCGACGCTGGTGCTCTCGTTTGTCCGAGCACACCACTTGAATATCGACTAACTGAACGCCAGCCCGTGCGGCAATTTCGTTCCAGGCTTTACGGCTTTCCATGACCGGGTTAACGCAATCAACAATAACCGAACTGCCCAATTGCAGGTTGCTCAGCGCAAGTTCATTCGCAGCCATGTACCCGCACCGACCGACATCCTGAGCAAGTTCGCCGGAGTTTCGGATAGCTTGTTCAATCGTATCTATTCGCAGGTAAACCGCACGCATGTGGCGGGTGAGTTCGCGGGCGATGGTTGTTTTACCGGTACCGGGAAGACCGCTGAAGACAATGAGCATTCGGTGTCCTTAGGCTGTATTGCCCGTCTTGTTGGGGTCAATCAAGCACGGGACGCATGAAACTACGTTCGTAGCTGACAATGAATTTTTTCTCTGTCGCCAGTGCCACCGCTTCAATGCATTCAGCATCGGTTTCGGCTTCTTTGCGATAGCGCTCGTAGTCCGAGAGACTTGGGAAACTGAACAGGCAACAGGCGATATTGTTGGCACCTTCTGCCGGAAGGAAGTAGCCATGGTGCAACCCGCCCAAGCGCGTTACCAACCGTATCCATAAGCGGGAATAGATTTCAAAGGCAGGGATTTGGTACGGATCAATCTGGTACTTCACGTGGCAGGTAATCACACGAGCTTTCCTTGTTCGCAATGGTTCGTTAACAGGGCGCAAAGGTTATCAATAATTCAGCCCTGATCTGAATACTTCTGCTTGAAATAACGTCGTCGCTGCCGACTTCCCGGATACATGTGACGGGTCTGTGTATGCCGTTTTGTTCTTGAATCTGTGTCTAACATCTTTACTTTTCGCGGCTTAATCTTGCTCCGAACATTCTCAAGGAGCGACACCATGCCCGAACTGTCCACCGTGGTTGCCTATGGCTTGATCTCACTTGGCATGGTGTTGACCCCCGGCCCGAATATGATTTACCTGATTTCGCGTTCGATCTGCCAGGGCCGGGTAGCCGGGTTGATTTCTCTGGGCGGCGTAGCATTGGGCTTTGTCGTTTATATGGTTCTCGCTGCGTTGGGTATCACCGCGTTGGTGATGGCCGTTCCTTATGCTTACGACGCCCTGCGAATCGGCGGGGCGTTGTATTTGCTGTATCTGGCCTGGCAGGCAGTCCGGCCCGGTGGGCGCTCTCCCTTTCAGGTCAAGGATCTGCCCAAGGACGGCCCACGCAAGCTGTTCATGATGGGTTTCATCACTAACCTCCTGAATCCTAAAGTGGCGGTGATGTATTTGTCGTTGTTGCCGCAGTTCATTGATCCTGCCGACCACGGCAGCGTACTGATGCAATCGCTGGTGCTGGGCTTTACGCAGATTTTTATCAGCGTGACCGTCAACGCGGCGATTGCCATTATGGCTGGCTCAATCGCTGCGTTTTTTGTGGGCAGGCCTTTCTGGCAGGTCGTACAGCGCTGGCTGATGGGCACAGTACTCGCGGGGCTGGCGATGCGGATGTTGATAGAGGGGCGTCGGTAGATCGCAACCGTTCTGCCCCTTGAATCGCGCTGCCATCCAGCTAAACAGAACCTTAGGGGAGATTTCATATTCGCTCTCGACCTTGATCGGACCTCGTAGGACCGGCTTTAGCCGGGAGGGCGGTATTTCTGTCGAAGGATATTTAGCGAATGTCCCTACGTTCTCCCGGCTAAAGCCGGTCCTACGGATTTGCGTGGTTTCTATGGGCATTCATTCGCGAAGGGGCCAGTACATTCGCCGCTTTCGTATCGTCTGATATGGCGCTTTCCCGAATGAATTCGGTCCCACAAGGACATCGCAAGCCGGATCGCCGCCTGCGCGATCCTACATGGAATCTCTCACAGGTATCGATGTAATACTGCAACCTCATCAATGCCCATGAACAGTCCACGCCACCAGCCGGGCAACCATTGGCCTGACCACCAGCACGCAAATGAATGCGGATGGCATCGCCACCCGATACGCATTCATCACATTCTTCATGTAGTGTTCATCGAAGCCGAACTCCGCCAGGGTGATCACCAGGCACATCAGAAACGCCATGATGGTCGCCATGTAGAGCGCAAAGATGTAAGGCGTCGCTCGTTTGGGAAAGCGCAGGCGTAGGGTATTTTGGTTGGTTCCAGCAGGCATCGGCTAACCTCTTCAATGTTGTTTGTCAAAAGAGCCGCCAAGCTAGCAAGCCGTCGAGGATGCCGGTAGCGGCGTAATGCTTGAATCACTGTTAAGTAAAATCAACGAATAAGGCATCGGGAACGCGATGGATATTCTGGGGCTGATCAACACCTTTATCCGCGTGGTAGAAGCGGGCAGCATTGCTGCGGCGGCCCGGGCTCAGGGCATGAGTGCGGCGGCGGTAAGTCAGAGCATCACTCGGCTGGAAAAGCACCTCGGCACGCGGCTGCTTTCGCGTACCACGCGCAGGATGGCGCTGACTGAAAGCGGTACGCGCTATTACGAAAAGGTGAGACACATCCCGCGCGATATCGAACTTGCCTCGCAAGCCGCTGCTGTCGCCACTGATCCTCAAGGCCCGCTGCGCATCGCGACTACTGCGGCGTTCGGGCGTCATGTGTTGGCACCGCTCATGCCCGCTTTCAAGGCGGCTTACCCGCGCATTGACATCGAGTTGATCAGTGCAGACCGGCGCGTCGATCATCGTCTGGAGGGCGTGGACGTCAGTGTTCGTATCGAGGCGCAACTGAGCGATCAGTTGGTGGCGCGGCGTATTGCATCGCTTCCGTTTGTGTTCTGCGCGTCGCCTGCTTATCTCGACCGTGAAGGCGTGCCCACCAGGCCAGAGGACTTGAAAGACCATGCCTCCCTGGTGTTTCGTTACCCCACAGACGGGCGTTTTCTGCCGTGGAATTTCATACTCGACGGCAAGCGTTTCGAGGCGAAGGTGAATCCCGGTTTTGTTTGCGATGACATCGACATGCTCACGCAGATCGCCCTGAACGGGGGCGGCATTGCCCGGCTGGCCAGCTTTATCGCGCAACCGCTTATCGACAGCGGCCGTTTGCTGCCCTTGTTCGACTCAGGCAACCGCGGCGCTGCGGCTGCGGAGTCTGAGCCGATGGATATTTATGCGTGTGTCACAGAACGGTCGGCATTGAATGCGAAGGTACGTGCGTTTATCGCGTTTCTTGAAGATGCGTTGCAGGGCGGTTCGACTGGGCAGAAATGAATGTCGGGCGATCAGAACTCGCACCCCACCTGACGTTCTACTGAAAGCTACCGTGCAGCAAACACGGGACCTGTAGGAGCCAACTTGTTGGCGAGACGTCGGCCCTGCAAAGTCATTTGTTCCGCCTCGCCAACAAGTTGGCTCCTACAGAAGTATGCGTTTCAACCCTAAGGCTATGCGTTGTTTGCCAGGAGACCACACATTGAGTCACGACGAGCTTCAGTCCTTTAGCGAACATGAAGTCGCAGAAATGCAGCGCTTCAACAAAAAGCTCGGCTGGCTACCGCGTTTTCGAATCCGCAATCGCTTCACGCCTCAGGTGATTCAGACGCTGCTTAAAGCGGGTCAAATTGCTGGCGCGGGCAAGTTGGCCAAGCAGGGACAGCAGGCTGAAAAGCGTTCAGTCGGTGTCGATGGCATTTCGGTCCCCGTGCGGATATTGAGGCCCAAAGGCAAAGCAAAAGGCGTGGTGCTTGATATCCATGGCGGTGGCTGGGTCATCGGTAATGCACAAATGAACGACGACCTTAACCTGGCTTTAGTGAACGCATGCGAAGTCGCCGTGGTCTCGGTGGATTATCGTCTCGCAGTATCGACGCCCGTTGAAGGTTTGATGGATGACTGTCTTTCTGCGGCGCGCTGGCTACTGAGTGGCGCCAGTGAGGAGTTTGCCGGTTTACCCGTGATCGTTATCGGCGAATCGGCAGGCGGGCATCTGGCAGCGGCGACACTTCTTCGGCTTAAAGCCTGGCCAGATTTGCTTGGGCGAGTGAGCGGGACGGTCCTGTATTACGGCGTTTACGATCTGACCGGAACGCCAAGCGTCCGCGCTGCCGGTCCTGAAACCCTGGTGCTGCATGGCCCGGGCATGGTCGATGCGTTGCGTCTGCTGACGCCGGACGCAACTGATGAAGAGCGTCGTCAACCGCCGTTATCGCCCTTGTACGGCGATCTTACGGGCATGCCGCCTGCGCTGATGTTTGCCGGTGAGCTGGACCCGCTGCTGGACGACACCGTGCAGATGGCTGAACGATGGGCGAAGTCGTCGGAAGTGGAAGTACACGTGACGCCGGTTTGTGCGCACGGCTTCATTCACTTCCCTACGGCGATGACGGGACGGGTGCTTGCGCGCAGCCATCGGTGGATTTCGGACCGGATCAGCGCGGTAAAGGTTTGAACCCTTTAGGCCGGGCCAGAAGGTGCCACCTTTGTCTTCGGCTCGGCCGCCCCATCAATGTTGATCAATCTGCGATTGAGTTCAGATCTGCCATGATTTCATCCGACAGCACCAGCTCGCTCACGGCAAGGTTTTCGCGCAAGTGCGCCACCGAGGATGTGCCGGGGATCAGCAGAATATTGGGAGCGCGACGCAGCAGCCATGCCAGTGCCAGTTGCTTTGGCATGACGTTGAGTCGTTGCGCAACGGTCGACAATGCGGATGACTGCAGCGGCGTGAACCCGCCCAACGGAAAGAACGGCACATAGGCAATACCGTCACGCGCCAGTTGGTCGATCACCGCGTTATCGTCCTGATGAGCGATGTTGTAGAGGTTTTGTACGCAAACGACATTGATGAGTTTGCGCGCCTCAGCGATTTGCGTGGGGGTGACGTTGCTGATGCCGATATGGCGAACGAGTCCTTTCTGCTGCAATTCTGCAACGGCGCTCAATTGTTCTTCTATCGAACCTTCGGCTGTTCCCATTGCGCTGAACATGGTGCGCACGTTCACCACATCCAGCACGTCCAGGCCCAGATTACGCAGGTTGTCGTGCACAGCCTGGGTCAGGTCTTTTTTCGACGTGGCTGGAATCCAGGAGCCGTCTTCGCCGCGAATGGCGCCCACCTTGGTAACTATCGTCAGGTCATCTCGATAGGGATGCAGTGCTTCGCGAATAATCTGGTTGGTGACATGCGGCCCGTAAAAGTCGCTGGTGTCGATGTGGTTCACGCCCGACTCGACGGCTGCACGCAGCACGTCCACCGCGGCTTGACGATCTTTCGGCGGGCCAAATACACCGGGACCTGCGAGCTGCATTGCGCCGTAACCGATTCGGTTCACCTGGCGGTCGCCAAGATTGAACGAGCCGCTTTTGTTGCCTCTTTTGTTTAAAGCATCCGTCATGTCTATCGCTCTTGCTTCGCTTGGGGGAAAACTATGATATGAAGGAACCTTCAGGTTTTGAATTCGCATTCCATGAGCACGGTCAAAGCATCGTTAAAGCCAAGAAAATCAGCGGTTCAGGCCCGATCCGTCGCGACGGTTGAGGCGCTTCACACGGCGACCCTTCAGGTTTTGACCCAGTACGGGCTGACCCGCTGCACCACCACGCGGGTCGCCGAGCGGGCCGGGATGTCGGTTGGCAGCGTCTATCAGTACTACCCGAATCGCGATGCGCTGCTGGCGGCAGTGCTCGAAAAGCATCTGCAGGAAGTTGTCGATACCGTTGAGTTGGCCTGTGGTCGATGTCACGGAAAAACAGTCGCTGAAATGGCATCGGGTTTTATCGTGGCGTTTCTGGCTGTCAAACTGCGTGATCCGGTGGTATCGAAAGCGCTCTACGCCATCGCAGCAGAGCGGGGCGGAGCTGAACTGGTCGCCCGCATAAACGCCCGTATGCTAGTCGCGATGACGAACATGCTGACCACGGCGTCTGACGCACATTTTGACAATCCCGCCCTGATTGCCTCGATCTCGCATACCGCAGTGGTCGGACCTGTGCGTGCCTTGCTTGAAGGGCATGGCAATCCTGACTTCGAGACCTGCCTCGAAGAGCAATTGACGCTGATGTTGACGGCCTATCTTCAAGTTCATCAGCGCGTTAAACGCCCATGAAGCCTTTTAGAATTCGTGAATTAACCTCAGCCGACACTGAGGCGTTGCTGGCGTTTGAAGTGCGTAACCGTGAGTGGTTTGAATCGCACATCGATGCCCGCGAGCCTGACTTCTACTCGTTGCAAGGTGTCGCGGAGCATATCGACTGCTATCTCGCCGACTTTGCCCTTGGCGTCTGGCATCCATTTGTTATCGAAGATTCCAGTGGGCGAATAGTCGGACGGGCAAATCTGAAAGGCATGAGTTCGTCAGGCCAGACTGCTGAGGTTGGTTATCGAATTGATCAGGAGGCATGCGGACAGGGGCTGGCCACATTGGCGTTGAGGCATATGATCGAGCAGGCAAAGGAGCGTTGGGGGCTTGTGCAACTGGTTGCTTACGTCTTCAAGGAAAACCTTGGTTCGAGGAAGGTGCTTGAGCGCTGTGGTTTTCGGTTGGAGCAGTTGTCGGGTGATGATGCTGCTGAGTGTCGGTTTGTTCTTTCGGTTTAGAGAGGTCTGCATTCCGATACGCCGTTTTGTCTGGATGGCACGCCGCTGTCCGGTAGGAGCTAACTTGTTGGCGAGGCATTGGACCTTCTCAATCAGATAATCCGCTTCGCCAACAAGTTGGCTCCTACCGGGACGGCGTTTCAATTCAATTTGATCAGCATTAATGACCCCGGCCACCTCCAAAGGACCAGTCTTCGCTTGCGGTCGTGGTGATGACCACCATCACATCCTCGGGGTTGAACCCTGGCGAACGTCCCAGTTTTTCCACCAGATCCCGATAAAAGCGCTGTCTGGTTTCAACGCGGCGAGGACGTCCAGCGGTAATCGCGATCAACACAAAGTCCTGGCTGCGCGGCCCGCCGAGATAGTTGCGGTCAAATATCAGCTCGCCCACTTCATGCTGGTGAATGACCTGAAAACGATCTGCCTCGGGCACCTCGAAACTGTCGACCAATGCTTCGTGCAAACTCTGAGACAGTGCCTGTAAATAGTCAGCGGATTTGCCTCGGTGCAGCGAAATACGTGCGAATGGCATGAATGATTACTCCTGGCCGCTGACAGGGTGGGCTTCTAGTTCCCTGAGCAGATTCAGTGCCGAAGCTGCCGTTGGCCAGCCTGAATAGAACGCCAGATGGGTGATGGCCTCGTTCAATTCATCGACACTCAAACCGTTATCCCGCGCGCGTTGTAAATGAAACGGCAGTTGCTCGAGCCGGTACATCGCTACCAGCGCAGCCACTGTCGTCAGGCTGCGTTCACGGGGCGTCAGTTGAGTGCGTTTCCACATGTCGCCAAACAGCACGCTGTCTGTCAGTTCGGCAAACTTTTGCGGATATTGCCCTTGTTGCTCCAGCTCCTGAACGATGGATGAACTCATGATGCTTTCTCTTGATTCGCCAATGAGTCAGGAAAACTACCAAGTCGTAATCATTCCGAATATCAGATTTAATGGCGCTAATGATCCCAAATAAGTGGACTGTTTCATGCGTCGTCCCACCTTCGATCTTGATGTGTTGCGTACTTTCGTCACCGGCGTTGAATTCAACAGTTTCGCTAAAGCGGCAGATCGTCTCGGGCGCTCAACGTCTGCGGTCAGTGCTCAATTAAAAAAGCTGGAAGAACAGGTTGGCACGCCTGTGTTGGCCAAATCGGGACGCGGGCTGGTCCTGACGCCCGTCGGGGAATCTCTGCTGAGTCATGCCCGTCGATTACTAGAACTGAACGACGGCATTTTTCAAACTTTGCACGAGAGCCAGACGGCCGGAACCATTCGTCTTGGTCTTCAGGAGGACTTTGGGGAGCACTTTCTCAGCGAGATCCTTCGGCGTTTTGTGCAGACGTATCCAATGGTGAGTCTCGAAGTCCGTATCGCACGCAATGCCGAATTGCTCGCGCTGATTGAAATCGCGGGGCTGGACCTGGCCCTGACCTGGGACACCGGGCACACCTCGCCCTATGCCGAGCATTTAGGCGAAACCCAAATGCACTGGATCGGGATTCGCGACACCCCGTTGCTGAGCCGTCTTGTGGATTCGCCCCTGCCGTTGATCCTGTTCGACGCCCCGTGCGTATTGCGCAGCGCCGCCACCCAGGCCTTGGATGCTGCGCAAATTCCGTGGCGCATAGCGCTGACCAGCCCCAGCGTAGGAGGAATCTGGGCCGCCGTCGCAGCCGGATTGGGAGTGACGCTGCGAACACGCATCGGCCTGCCGGATAACCTGACTGTTCTGGACGGTTTACCCTCGGTGCCGAGCCTTGGGTACGTGCTTCATGGCGCAGGAGACGACCCAACGCCTGCGACGAGGCATCTGGCTGAGTTGATAAGGATGAGTTTGCAGGAGCAGACGGTCAATTTTGTTGGCGCGCAATAGGGCGTTAAGCAACGCCCTGACGAAACCGTTGCTCTGTTATCCCTATCAATCAGGTTTTTTAACCATCATGTACTGGCTGAAATTATTGATGTGATCGTCCAGATTATCTTCAAGCATTAGCCGGTACTGATCACAAAAATACTTCAGCATCGCCTCACGCGCCTGAGCCATTTCCTCGCCGGACTTGAAGCTGCGCGCGCTGACCCAGGCATTGAATCTTGTGGTGCCAAACATCATGGATGCATTGACCTGTCCGAGGTTTTCGAACGCTTTAAGCTGCTCGTTGGACAGTTCGATGTGCGCGTCGGCGCGGTCATAGAATGCTTGGTCGGTGGTATCTGACATTGCGGATTATCCTGGTCATTTTTTTTGGCTGGGTGCATTAAAGCATCTGCGTCGTCTGCATCCATAATTGCAATCGTTTGCGGGAGCTCAACGCCTGTCACCACGAGGTCTTGCGGCAAACAATGGGTCTGTAGGAGGGAACCTGTTCGCGAGCTGCCTGACGCGGTGTGTCAAACCAATCGCCTCGCCAACACGTTGGCTCCTACAGGTCCCCCGTCTACTGGGCAACCACGGTTCAAATCATATTGATCCACTCAAAGCAGAAGCCAGGACCAGTCGCTCAAGCCCGATGCCGAACCCGGCACCTTCTCGATAGGCACCGCCGCCGACGACTTGTTGCTGGGCGCCTAAAGCAGGGCATCGCACTTCGAAGCCATTGCCTTCCAGGTAGTAACTCAGCCCGCGTTTCACGGCCAGATTGAGTTCGTAGTCGAGGCCCAACGAGTCGAGGAAACCCGTGCAAATGGCCTGGCTACGCTGCAAAGCCTCCACCGGATTGGCACCCAGGATTTCGAGTCCCAGTTGGGTGAACTCGCGGTACCGACCGGCTTGAGGACGCTCATATCGGTAGCATCGCGCAACGTAGAAAAACATCGCCTCTTTCCGCGATCCGAGCAGTACATCGTTGCGCTCCTGAAAAAGCGCGGTGGCCTCCGGGATGAGGCAACAGGGACGTCCGGCCTTGTCATTGAAAGCCCACATTTGCCCGATTATTTCACTTCCGCCGGCCTTCTCGATAAAAGTGTCCTGACCCCATAACGCTGGAACGATGGCTTCCTCAGCTCCAGCTTCGATGAAGATAACTCCGGAAACGGCCTTCTATTTCACGCATGATTGCTGCTTCTTTCCCGGTTACTATTCGTGTTCCACGTAGCATTGTCATTTTTGTGATCTCCAATTTACAGGCAATAAAAAAGGCGCCATTGGCGCCTTGGTTTTGTTCATTGAGTCGTCAGAACAAGTGGTTTGAGTTCTGATGGATCGATGAGCATGAGCAACCGCGGCACCTTGAGCGAGGTCCGTGATGGTGATGTCGGTTGCATTGAATAAATTTGGTCATGGCCAATCCTTGCACAGAACCGGGAGCGCCGACAAGGCACCCCATTTACGGCAACTGCATACGAGAACAATAGAGAGCAGTGACGCGCATGAATGAGTGGGATATTTTCGAAACGGAACACTGGCGAGTCAGCCATCGACGGGATTCGCGCTACGGCGGTTACCTGATGGTCAGCTCAATCGCAGCCGCTTCGGATTTCATGGACCTCGGCGATTCAGCACTGGCTTCGCTCGGAGACGCCCTGCGGCAAACCGAGCAGCTTCTTTTTCAGGTCTTTGAGCCTGTGAAGGTCATCGTCTACAAGCTGGGTTTTTCGGCGGGTTTCAATCTGCACTTTCATGTGGTTCCAGTGACGCATTCACTGTTGGCAGAAATAGAAAAACATCCGGATTACGCTAGCGAACCTGACGGGAATGACACCATTCTTTTCTTGAGCCGCGAGTACTGCGAGCGGCCATTGAATGCCGAGGAGAGTGAAGCTCAGCACACGACAGTGATGAATCTCCGGAAGCTTTACTGCGCAAATAGCCTGATCTAAATACTTATGCGCACCCCCAAGCCGCCGATAATTATTGCCTGCTTAACGATTAAGTGGAGTTTCTGTGATACCGGGATATCGCGTACGCATTTATTGCTTTTTAGGGGCTGTTTTCTGCCTGGGCTGCGCCTGGTTAGCGGGAGAGCGGCTGCATGATGCGTTCACCCTTTGGCAATTCGATGCGCTCACCGGGCCACGTCGGCAATCGGTGAAAGAGCATCTGATATTCGATGACCAGCCAGGGCGTTTCCTTTGGTATCTACTGGAAACTATCGCCACGTTTATCTTCTTCAGCGGAGTAGGACTTGCCATGACGTGGGGCGCGCTGCGAGGGCGTCGGGCGTTCAAGCGATGGCATTAGGAAATTCAGTCAGCTCTCGTGCTCAGTCGGACGAGGGGGCCAGAAACTCAACATCATCTTTCTTCGCTGCCCGGCTGCCATCAGAATATATTCCTGTGACCTGGAGTGCATTATCCTAGGAACACCCCGATGTCCTTGACAACTCGCTGTCTCGAAGCAAACGGATGACCTTGGTAGGAGCCAACTTGTTGGCGAGACGTCAGACCTGCATCGTGAGGAATTCCGCTTCGCCAACAAGTTGGCTCCTACCGGGTCCGCGTTTCCAATCCATTTATTGAAGAGATGTTTGCTGAAAGTGCGCCTTGCCCTGACACACCGCTGTCGCGAAGCAAACGGCTGACCCCGGTAGGAGCCAACTTGTTGGCGAGACGTCGGACCTGCATTGTGAGAAATTCCGCCTCGCCAACAAGTTGGCTCCTACCGGGTCCGCGTTTCCAATTTATTATTGAAGTGATTTTTGATGAGCGTGCGCCTCGTGTCCCTGACACACCGCTGTCGCGAAGCAAACGGGTGACCCTGGTAGGAGCCAACTTGTTGGCGAGACGTCGGACCTGCATTGTGAGAAATTCCGCATCGCCAACAAGTTGGCTCCTACGGGGTCCGCGTTTCCAATCTATTTATTGAAGAGATGTTTGCTGAAAGTGCGCCTTGTGTCCCTGTCGCGAAGCAAACGGCTGACCCCGGTAGGAGCCAACTTGTTGGCGAGACGTCGGACCTGCATTGTGAGAAATTCCGCTTCGCCAACAAGTTGGCTCCTACCGGGTCCGCGTTTCCAATCCATTATTGAAGTGATGTTTGATGAAACTGCGCCTCGTGTCCCTGACACACCGCTGTCGCGACGCAAACCGGTGACCTTGGTAGGAGCCAACTTGTTGGCGAGACGTCGGACCTGCATTGTGAGAAATTCCGCTTCGCCAACAAGTTGGCTTCTACCGGGTCCGCGTTTCTAATCCATTATTGAAGAGATGTTTGCTGAAAGTGCGCCTTGTGTCCCTGACACACCGCTGTCGCGAAGCAAACGGGTGAACGTGGTAGGAGCCAACTTGTTGGCGAGACGTCGGACCTGCGTCGTGAGGAATTCCGCTTCGCCAACAAGTTGGCTCCTACCGGGTCCGCGTTTCCAATCCATTTATTGAAGAGATGTTTGCTGAAAGTGCGCCTTGCGAAGCAAACGGATGACCTTGGTAGGAGCCAACTTGTTGGCGAGACGTCGGACCTGCATCGTGAGAAATTCCGCTTCGCCAACAAGTTGGCTCCTACCAGGTCCGCGTTTCCAATCCATTATTGATGTGATGTTTGATGAGCGCTGCCGATGTTTGTCGCTGCCCCTTGGTCGTTCCAACAGAGGAGAATCCTCGCTCCCAATGATCCGCTTTAGCCGGAACTTACCTCGCTACGTTAGTATTGGTTTTTGTGAACAGGAGGCCGATATGCAGCGTCTGGCGAAACCAACGGATTATGTGTTGACCGATGTTCTTGGAAAACCGATGTACACGATTCCATGGGAAACCCGACTGTGCCCAGGTAATCCTGCCGATGATCCGCAAGAAGGTGCGTCGCTCTATAACGAATTTGTGCTGGCTCAAGCCAATGGCGAGCAATCACGAACACCTGAGCAACAGGTCGAAGATATTATTGAGTGGACCCTCGCAACACCCGGTGAGGCGGCGCGCAGTCTGGCGGTTGATCTGGCAGCGGCGTATCAGGGCACGTATCAGTTTCGGATAGAAGATCTTGAACACTGGGACCCGCAAACCAAAGCGTTTCGTGCGCATCTGATTTTCCACAATCAGGATCTTCGTAGTATTGGCGCCTCACAGGTGATGGCTTTACGAAACAGATCAACGACGTAAAACAGAGAGGTAATTGATGTCTGCAGATTCGCTATGCCTTGTGTTTGTGCCTGCTCTTGTCGCGGTCCTGAGCGCCGCTGAGAACAGCAAAGGCTCACCACTCACTGAAGCCGAGGTGGTTGATATTCGAGACCGCGCCACCTGTATCGCTCTGTCGTTCAGCACTGCGCTTGAGATGGAACAGGCGCGTGGATATCCCGATATCGTGGCTGAGGATTGCTGGAACGAATGGCAAGCGGTGCGACTGCAATTGGCTTGAGCTTCACCCGGACCCTTTTGAGTAAAAGCGAATCGCTCTTTTATCGGGCTGACTATACTGTGACCAGGGTTCAATTAGGTCACTGGTTGCCAATCCATGCTCACAGAGCTAAGTTAGAAACATGACCAACCAAAACGATACGCCGCCTTCGCGCGGTCCCTCAGATCACAGCGTTCGCGATCAGGTTGTGGACGCTGCTACACAGCATTTCGGCCACTATGGATATGAGAAGACCACGGTGTCTGATCTTGCCAAGGCCATTGGTTTTTCCAAGGCCTATATCTATAAATTCTTTGACTCCAAACAGGCCATCGGCGAGGTCATTTGCTCTAACCGGCTGGCTATGATCATGGCCATTGTGGACACCGCGATCAAGGATGCACCGACTGCCTCTGAGAAGCTACGCCGCCTGTTCCGGTCGCTGGTCGAGGCTGGCAGTGATCTGTTTTTCCATGATCGCAAGCTCTACGACATTGCGTCCGTGGCCGCTCGGGATCAGTGGCCGTCCGCGATGGCCCATGACGAACGCTTGCGCCAGCTCATTCAGCAGATTGTGCTTGAGGGCAGGGAGTCTGGCGAGTTCGAGCGCAAGACGCCTTTGGACGAAGCTGTGCAAGCCATTCACCTGATGATGCGCCCTTACATCAGTCCGGTGCAGTTGCAATACAACCTGGAAATCGCGTCCACAGCGCCAGTACTCCTGTCGGCATTGATACTGCGCAGCTTGGCGCCCTGATGTTGTGACCATTGACTAATTTGGTCACTATCTGGAGAATTGGATTCCTGCTCACTTATTGAAGTAAGGGATCCTATGCTCTGGTCCAGACCTGCCACTATCGCCGTTTGTGTGCTGCCATTCCTACTGGCTGCCTGTGGCGAGTCCTCTAACGTAGGCGATCCGCGCAATCAACCGCCGCTGGTGAGGGCTGCTGCCGTCGCGAACGCCGTCGATTCATCTCGATCGTTCACGGGCGTCGTGGTTGCTCGCGTTCAGAGCGATTTAGGGTTTCGCGTCTCCGGCAAGGTCCTGGAGCGTTTGGTGGATACGGGGCAGACAGTCAAGCGTGGTCAGCCGCTGATGCGTCTGGACCCTATAGACCTTGATTTGCAGTCCAGGGCCCAGCAACAGGCCGTTGCCGCTGCAGAGGCGCGCGCGCGGCAGACGGCATCTGATGAGGTTCGTAATCGGAATCTGATCGCTTCAGGTGCCATTTCTGCGTCGAGCTACGACCGGATCAAGTCGTTGGCCGACTCTGCGAAAGCCGAGCTGAATGCCGCGCAAGCGCAAGCCAGCGTTGCCCGCAATGCGACGGGGTACGCGGCGTTGCTGGCTGATGCCGACGGGGTGGTTGTCGAAACCCTGGCAGAACCCGGACAGGTCGTAAGCGCAGGTCAGCCGGTGGTGAGACTGGCAAAAGCGGGGCAGCGTGAGGCCATCATTCATTTGCCCGAAACACTGCGTCCGGCTGTAGGCGCGCCCGCTCAGGCGAGGTTGTACGGTAATAACTCCAACGTCATCCCTGCGACGCTGCGACTCCTTTCAGACGCTGCAGATCCGCTCACCCGTACCTTCGAGGCCCGTTATGTGCTGGACGGCGCCTATGCCAGTGCACCGCTCGGTTCCACTGTCACGCTCAGCATCGCTGACCCCAAAGAGGCTGAATCAGCATTTACAGTGCCAGTCGCGGCAATCCACGACCCCGGCAACGGGCCGGGCGTGTGGGTTATTTCAGGGACACCTGCAAAGGTGTCATGGCGTGCCATCGAACTGCTTGGCGTAAGCGACGACTCGGCAAGGGTGAGCGGCAGCCTCAAGCTTGATGAGCAAATCGTGGCGCTAGGGGCACACCTGCTTCATGAGGGCCAGGAAGTGCTGGTGCTGCGTCCGGGCGCCAATGGCGTCGCAGGAGTGAGGCCATGAGTGGCGGGCGCTTCAATCTTTCAGCCCTTGCGGTTCGTGAGCGGTCCATCACGTTGTTCCTGATTTTCCTGATCGGGGTGGCCGGAACGCTTTCTTTTTTTAAATTGGGACGCGCAGAAGATCCGCCGTTTACCGTCAAACAGATGACCGTTATTTCTGCCTGGCCGGGCGCCACTGCGCAAGAGATGCAAGATCAGGTGGCCGAGCCGCTTGAAAAGCGCATGCAGGAACTCAAATGGTATGACCGAAGCGAGACCTACACCCGTCCAGGCCTGGCGTTCACCATGGTTTCACTTCAGGATAAAACGCCGCCTTCCCAGGTGCAGGAGGAGTTTTATCAAGCCCGCAAAAAACTGAGCGATGCCGCGCGATCCTTGCCTGCCGGGGTTATCGGTCCGATGGTCAATGATGAGTTCTCGGACGTGACCTTTGCGCTCTTTGCATTAAAAGCAAAAGGTGAACCCCAGCGTTTGTTGGTGCGCGATGCTGAAGCTCTGCGGCAGCGCTTGTTGCATGTGCCCGGCGTAAAGAAGATCAATATCATCGGAGAGCAGGCCGAGCGCATCTTTGTGTCGTTCTCTCATGAGCGGTTGGCGACGCTGGGCATCTCGCCTCAGGACATTTTTTCAGCACTGAACAACCAGAACGTGCTGACGCCTGCCGGTTCGATAGACACCAGCGGGCCCCAGGTGTTTTTGCGTCTGGATGGCGCCTTAGACACGCTTGAGAAGATCCGCAACACGCCCATCGTGGTTCAGGCCAAAACGCTCAAGCTGGCGGATGTCGCGACGGTTGAACGGGGTTACGAAGACCCGGCGACGTTTATGGTGCGCAATCAGGGCGAGCCCGCGCTTTTGCTGGGCATCGTGATGCGCGAGGGCTGGAATGGTCTGGATCTGGGTAAGGCGCTGGATGCCGAGACGTTGAAAATCAACACCGCTATGCCGCTGGGCATGACGTTGTCGAAGGTCACTGATCAATCCGTCAACATCAGCTCGGCCGTTGATGAGTTCATGATCAAGTTCTTTGTCGCGCTGCTGGTGGTGATGCTGGTCTGCTTTCTCAGCATGGGCTGGCGAGTGGGCGTGGTGGTCGCAGCAGCTGTGCCTCTCACGCTGGCGATCGTCTTCGTGGTGATGGAAGCTTCGGGCAAGAATTTTGACCGTATTACTTTGGGGTCATTGATTCTCGCCCTGGGGCTGCTGGTGGACGACGCCATTATCGCCATCGAAATGATGGTGGTGAAAATGGAGGAGGGCTATGACCGTATCAAGGCGTCCGCCTACGCCTGGAGCCATACGGCCGCACCCATGCTGGCGGGTACGCTGGTCACCGCAGTGGGGTTCATGCCTAACGGTTTTGCTCAGTCAACGGCGGGTGAATACACCAGTAACATGTTCTGGATCGTGGGTATTGCGCTGATTGCTTCGTGGGTGGTGGCAGTGGTTTTCACGCCGTATCTGGGCGTGAAAATGTTGCCCGACATCAAGCCGGTCGAAGGCGGGCATGCGGCCATTTACGACACCCCTCATTACAACCGCTTTCGACGAGTGCTCACCCGCGTTATCGCCCGAAAATGGTGGGTAGCAGGTGCGGTCATCACTGCTTTTGCCGTGGCGATTGTCGGCATGGGGCTGGTTAAAAAACAATTCTTCCCGACGTCAGATCGTCCTGAAGTATTGATCGAAGTGCAGATGCCGTATGGCACATCGATTGAGCAAACCAGCGCCACGACAGCCAGGATCGAAGCGTGGCTGAAAGAGCAGGAGGCGGCAAAAATTGTCACGTCTTACATCGGACAGGGTTCGCCGCGTTTTTACCTGGCAATGGCGCCGGAGCTGCCGGACCCTTCGTTCGCAAAGATCGTTGTGCTGACCGAGAGTCAGGAAGCACGGGAGTCCCTCAAGCACACCATTCGCGAGGCAGTTGCTCAGGGCCTGGCACCTGAAGCTCGGGTGCGAGTCACACAACTGGTATTCGGTCCGTATTCACCCTTTCCAGTCGCCTACCGCGTGATGGGGCCCAACCCTGACACACTGCGTGAAATCGCCGGGCAGGTAGAAAAGGTGCTGCTGTCGAGTCCGATGATGCGAACCGTCAACAGTGATTGGGGGCCACGCGTACCGACGCTGCATTTTTCGCTGGATCAGGACCGCTTGCAGGCAGTTGGACTGACGTCCAGCGCAGTCGCCCAGCAATTGCAGTTCCTGCTCTCAGGCGTGCCGATTACGTCTGTACGCGAAGACATTCGCTCGGTCGAGGTGATGGGGCGGGCGGCAGGAGATATCCGTCTGGACCCGGCGCGCATTGAGGGCTTTACCCTTGTGGGCTCTGCCGGTCAGCGCGTTCCACTGTCGCAGATCGGAGAAGTGGGTGTGCGCATGGAGGACCCCATTCTGCGACGCCGTGACCGCGTGCCGACAATCACGGTACGGGGCGATATAGCAGAAAACCTGCAACCCCCGGACGTGTCCGCGAAGATCATGAAAGATCTGCAACCCATCATCTCCAGCCTTCCTGACGGATATCGCATCGAGCAGGCCGGGTCGATAGAGGAGTCAGCCAAAGCCACGGTAGCCCTGGCGCCTCTGTTTCCGATCATGATTGCGATTACGTTGCTGATCATCATCCTGCAAGTGCGATCAATGTCGGCGATGGTCATGGTGTTTCTGACCGCGCCGCTCGGGTTGATCGGTGTGGTGCCGACCCTGCTCTTGTTCGGACAGCCGTTCGGGATCAATGCCCTTGTGGGGCTTATTGCGCTGTCCGGCATCCTGATGCGCAACACGTTGATTCTCATCGGGCAAATCGACCACAACGAAAAGGAGGGGCTCGATCCGTTTCATGCGGTGGTTGAAGCGACCGTACAGCGGGCACGTCCGGTGCTGCTCACTGCTCTTGCGGCGATTCTGGCGTTTATCCCGCTGACCCACTCGGTGTTCTGGGGCACCCTGGCTTACACCCTGATTGGCGGTACGTTGGGAGGCACCGTCATGACGCTGGTTTTCTTGCCGGCGATGTATTCCATCTGGTTCAAAATTCGTCCTGACAATGGCAAGGCCGTGGAACGCCGGGCGGTGCTCACTTGATCGTTTAATGGGGCACAAGAGACTTGCCACAGTGATGACTTCCCCGCCGTACAAACGTAGTCTTGGTGGATCGTTTTCCAGATAACTACAAAAACTCAGGAGTCATCGATGCAACCGATCCGTCTCGGTCTGGTGGGCTACGGCAAGATTGCCCAGGATCAGCACGTTCCCGCTATAACCGCCAACCCCGCGTTTCAGCTGGTTGCCGTCGCAACGCAAGGTAAGCCTTGTGCCGGGGTAGAAAACTTTCAGTCCTTGAGCGAGTTGCTCGAAAAAGGCCCGCAAGTCGATGCGATTGCGTTCTGCACACCGCCGCAAGGGCGATTTGCGCTGGTGCAGGAAGCGTTGGCGGCGGGTAAACATGTGTTGGTCGAAAAGCCGCCTTGTGCCACGTTGGGTGAAGCGATGGCGTTGGCAAGTCAGGCTGCGGAGCAGGGCGTCAGCGGGTTGTTCGCTTGGCATTCGCGTTATGCACCCGGTATCGAAGCTGCTCGCGACTGGCTGGCCACTCGCACGTTGCACAGCGTGCAGATCGACTGGAAAGAAGACGTGCGTAAGTGGCACCCCGGGCAGGCATGGATCTGGCAGCCGGGTGGCCTGGGGGTTTTCGATCCGGGCATCAATGCCTTGTCGATTGCCACCCATCTTCTGCCGCTGCCGCTGTTCGTGGAGTCCGCCGAACTGCGAGTCCCGAGTAACTGTCAGTCGCCGATTGCCGCGTCCATCAAGATGTCCGATTCGCGTCAACTGGATGTTCGCGCGGAGTTCGATTTTGACCATGGTCATGATGAACTCTGGAGCATCGAGATTCACTGTGCCGAAGGTGTTCTGCGACTGGACAACGGTGGTGCGCTGTTGAGCATCGACGGCGTACGTCAGGCCGTTTCGGAGGAGGGCGAGTACGCCGCTGTATATCGACATTTTCAGCAGTTGATTGGCGACAAAGCCAGTGATCTGGATTTGCAGCCGTTACGACTGGTCGCGGACAGTTTTTTTGTCGGCAGCCGGACGTTGGTTGAGCCGTTTTACGATTGAGCCTGCAGAAACCCGATTTCTGTAATGGTGTTCCTGGCACCACGCTGTCGTGCATCAAACGGAGACTTGTAGGAGCGCGCTTGCCCGCGATGGCATCTGGTCAGGCAACGCATTTTTTGCTGACGCATCGCATCCTCCGGATGCGGCCCAGACCAAGCGCGCTCCTATCAAACAAAATATAACTATCTGATTTGGAATGCTTTTTACTGTAGGAGTGAGCTTGCTCGCGATAGCTCCCGTACAGGCAATATATTCATCGACTGACAGGCCGAATCGCGAGCAATGTGGATCGCCACCCCGGTCACTCCTACAGGGTCCGTGTTTGCTGCGCGACAGCGTGGTGTCAGGGACACCGGGGCGACTCCTACAGGGCTTATGTTTTTCCTGTTGGAGCAAGCAAACGCGGTGCTTTACCTCGCATTTACCACCTGCATATTCAGTGATGTGTAATCTTTTTCGTCAGTGCGGGCATGATAGAAAAAGCCGTAATCCACAAGGTAGTAGTAATGCTCTGTCTGGGGGAGCGTGAAGCCACCCATGTTGGTGCGGCAGATCAGTGCTTTCGCGTTGCCCTGCAGATTGGCGTGCAGTTTTTTCGCGGGTTGCTCGCTGTCCACTGAACACTCTACGGTTTCGGGGTCTTCGCCCAGTTTCCCAAGCACATTACTGGACAGGCTTCGAGTGAAGGTGTAACCCACTTTGCTGCCCACGTTCAGGTGTTGCCAGTCGCCCTGGAAGGTCAGACTTTTCATTACCAGAGTGTCATGGGAAAGTTTGGCTTGTTCTCTGCCGGACAGCTCCAGCAGTCCGCGCCAATTAATCTGACGCCCGACGTGATTTTCGTTTTTATGGGCAATCGCGAGCTGCCCGGTAGTCGGGTCTGTGGACAGAGTAAGCGCTTTGCCGTCTTTCCATTCAATCTTGCCATTGCTGCGTGTCCCGGCGAACTCGATGTAATTGAGCTGTCGGGACGGCGCTGGCATGCGCAGTTGTTCGATGTTTTTCAAGACTGACGGATTGACGTCGGGCAGGGCATCGGCTGCCACCGTTGCCTTGCTGCGCTGCTTGTGTGCAGGCAGGGAGGCCAGCGAGTCGGGTGCCTTGCACACATGCTCGAACAGTCTGGACAGGTCCTCGTCCGCGGTAGTTACGGTCTTTGATACGGGAAGTCTCTCAATTTGCCCGTCGGTAACTTCATTTTTGGCGTTGAGGTAATAAAGCCCCAGCAGAGTTGCGTTACGCGCGCTGCAGTCCATGACGTAGTGTTCGCGTGTCTGGGTGAAAGGCGCGGTGTTGGACGGGCTGATACTGGTTTTCGGCTCATCATGGGCCGACCAGAACTGCACCTTGTCGCCCTTTTTCTGCAGGCTCGTGATGTCGAGCAGTAGCTGTTGTTGATCGTCAGCCCCGGCGACCTGACGCCAGTCCGGCATTGGCAGGTTTTTGCACGCGCGAGTGAAGTCCCGATTGTCCATCAGCACGGTATGGTATTGCGCTGGCAGTGGCGTTGCAGGGGTGTAGAACCCGTAATTGCCGGGATAGAAGCGCCTGTATTTGAACGAATAAACCTGATTGACCTGCGGCTGTGAGCAGGCGGCTGAAAACTGTGAAGAACTCCAGAATGGCGGGCCTGAATCGGTCGGGTCAGCGACCTGAAAGTTAATCACGTCACCTTCACGCATCACGCTGTTGGGTGTGAAAGGCTGTTCAAGCAGCGCAGTCTGTTTGTCTGCTGGCACCTGATGGCTGGAGCAGGCTGCAAGGCTCATGAAGGCAAGAGGAACAATCGTGCGTCGCACCGGTGTCTCCAGTCAGTCCGTTTGATGGGGGATAATTACATAAGTGGTTAGATACGAAATCAGGATTTTGACAGGGCAGGCTCAAACGCCACCGGGAAATCCGCTGCCAGCAAACGATGAGCACGTTCAAGCAGGTCTGTTGGTTGATCCCGCTGCGTATTGAACAAGCTGATGCCCAAATGATGTTCAAGGTGCAGCGTGAGTGTCTGATCGCCGACCAGCAAGTCCCAATAACGCTGATCAAGGGCGTCGACTTTTTGCGTCCAGACGCCTTGAAGTTTTTGCTCAAGCTCTCGGGCGATCACTTCAAATAAATGCCAGTCGGCTGCTTCGGATATTCTCAGTTCCACGGGGTTGCCTCTTCTCCAAGACTGCTGTCCTGCTTAACCGGGGATGACCTGCCGACCGGTTACGGGTTATATAACACTCCGCAACTGACCACACGACCCAAGAGCGCCAGACAATGTTATCCGAACAACAGGCCCGCGCCATCGTGCTTGCTCTCCATGACGGTTATCTCAGGGACGGAAAGCCGGAGCGTTTTGTTGTTTATTTTTGTGAGCTTTCTGCCAATGGCGATTACTGGGTAGTTCGCTCCAATTCTGAGGATTACGTTGTGCATGGCAAGACGGAGTATTGCTATGTTGGCGTTAATGCTCACCTTGTCGACGTCTTGACTGGAGCGGTCGAGACAGTTTGCAGTGCCATAAGTGTTGAAGAGTACCTGCAAGACAAGTACGACCTGCGTACGGCTGGGGAAAATCTTTACGTGCTCACTCCAACGTTTAGCCGTGAACATAAACCCGAACTGATTAACCTTCGTCGAAAACTCGAATGCTCTTACCCGCAAGCCCTGATGTTGATAAACGAGCAGCGTCAGTGGCTGACGGGCAGGCGTCGCTATCTTGAATGTGTGCAGCAGTTGCTTGTGGATCAGGGCATCTCCACCCGGATTGAGCTGCATTCTGAATCAGGCCAGGCGATTGCCATTGGCGTCGAATGCTGGCATATCGGCGCTGCGTTGAAGGCACTTCGTTCCAGGATTGCCGCTTTCTCGAAGAGCGATCAGGTAACGCAATGACCCAGGAGTTATCTGACCGCGAAATCAAAACGCTGCTGATAGCCGCCGAAGAGCATGGCCTGGCGCTGAGTGATCTGGAGCAAATCAGACTTCAGTCCGAAATGAATTCGGCAGACATCCTGAACAAGTTGGCACTAACTGTTGCCGAGGGCTACCTGTCGCACGCCTTGACCTATGAGTTTTGCGATGGCGTCATGAATGGGATCGCGAATGCCATCGTCGAGGTAGGCATAGTGACTGATCTGCCACAGCCAGCCTTCGCGCTTTATCAGGCTTTCGATCAAGGCGAGTGGGTTCGCAGCAATGATCCGCCAGATACTGATCCGGGTGAGAAATACACCAGGCCTGTGGTGATGGAAATAATGAACTCATTGGAAGTAAACAAAAAGGAACCCCATATGCTCCGCCTGATCTGGCTGCGCGATGATATGCAGTACAGCAATACCTTCGCACAGTGGGTGCACGAACAATTTGCTTATGAGTACGTCGATCGCCCATTGAGTGACTGGCAGCGTGAGTTTGCCGAAGGGCAGGTTAATGGTGACTGGCAATGCCTGATCGCCGTCGAGGATGGCCTGCTTCTGGGCGGTGCTGCACTGGCCAGAAATGACCTGGCCGAGCGCCCTGATATCGGGCCTTGGCTGGCCTGCGTTTTCATCGCCCCGCATGCACGGCAGCGAGGTCTGGCGGAGCAACTGATCGAAGGCATTTGCGCTACAGCGAAAGCCAACGGCAATACGCGACTGTATCTGCATACCCACGATCGCCATGAGTACTACGCCAAGCGCGGCTGGCAGGTGCTGGAGAGTTTTCAGGCGTGGGGTAAGGAACACAGGCTGATGGGGCGGGATCTTTGACTGTGCTTGAAGTCGGGCAGCCCTCGGCTGATACCCACCACATTTTGACAAAAGGACCTGTCGATGCCGACTCCGAAACTGCATCTCATGTGCGGCAAGATCGCCTCCGGCAAATCAACACTTGCGAAGGCACTTGTCGCTGAACACTCGGCAATCCTGCTGATTGAGGATCACTGGCTCTCGAGGCTTTACCCTGGCGAGATCAAATCAGTGGCCGACTATGTGCAATTCGCCCATCGAATTCGCGATGTTTTGCGCCCGTTGGTGATCGATATATTGCAGTCGGGCATCAGTGTTGTTCTGGATTTTCCTGGCAACACTCGCGCAGATCGCGAGTGGTTACGTGGTCTGGCGGAATCAGGCGGAGTGGGACACTGCTTGCACTATTTGGACGTGGATGATGATATTTGCCGCGCCAGGTTGCACGCCCGCAACAAGAGTGGTGAGCATGACTTTGCGGCGACCGACGCGGAGTTTGATTTGATCACTCGATACTTCCAGACGCCAACGCCGGAGGAAGGGCTGGATATTGAGGTTCACCGTTTGTAATTCCTCAGTTGATTGACGATTGTCAGAGCATCCAGCCCTGACAATCTCCATCATCAAACGGGTAAAAAGCGATGAACCTTGGCTTTCAATATCTCAATCAATTCAGATTGCATGTATTCAAAGTCGTCAGGGATATCGAGGCAAACAACTCGCTTGTCTTTCAGCGCATTGGCAAACCTTGCCTTGAGTTTCCTGCGATGAGCAGGCTCCATGACGAATATCAGCTCCGCCCTCTCGACAAGCTCCGAGTCCACGGGAACGTCGGCGTCATGACCGACCCCCGCAGATGACGTTGTTACACCCGGCCAGTTTGCAAAAACATGTTCAGCGGTCGGGCTGCGCAATCTGTTTTTACCGCAGACGAAAAGTACATTCAGCATGGATGAAACCTTTATCCGACGGGGTCGGGATCGGTCAGTCATTGTTTAGAATAGCGCTGTCGCAACCGGTAGAATTTGCGTGATTTCAGGAGCGCATGCCCATCCAGATCACGGTTTCAGTCCATGCCGTTACTAATGGGTTAAGCGCTCTGAACCAAGGATCGCGGACATCAATTTGCGCCGCTGATTGGTCGTGATGGTGTTGTTCCTCTTCCACGATCGAAGTAATAGCGGCCACTGCATGTGGATCGATATCTCCGAGTTCATGAAGCTGATGAGCCAGGTGTTTGAGCACGACACTTTCCACCGCGACGGTGGTCGCCACAATGGCTTTGCGACCACAGATGCCGGTAACCAGACCCAGCACCAGACCGCCAATACCGCACAGCCAGTAACTGCGGCAGCGCGGATAATTGCGCCGTTGCAGTTCAGCTTGAAAAACCGTCCGGTGACGGCGCTCATGGGAGAGAAACTCCTTGAGTTCACTCACCATATCTGGAGCAAAGAGCCGAGCCATGAACAACTGCCCGCTATAGATGCAGATAGCGCCGTGCTCGCCGGCGTGGTCGACTTTCATTATTCGGTTGCCAAGAGGCGGGTAGTCAGTTTCAGTCACGCTACTTATGCCTTGTCCGAGACGGCGGACAACAAGTTTATCCTCTTTTCAGCATCGACCCTGACTCGGCGCTGTTGTGACACCGACACCTTGTCTGTGGGATTGGGTTCATTCGGGAAGAGTCGATTTTCGGGACGAAAATGCAGTGGATGTACTGGCCACTTTATGCACAAAGCCAATCCGGAACCGGGCAAGTGATACTTTTGCCGCTTCACGCATCCCCCAAAAACATCACATGCGTAGCGTGCTCGTCATCCAGTGGCTGAAAGCCGCAGCGTATGTAAAACGCAGCTGCATCTGAGGTGTCAGTGGAGAGGCGCACGATGCGGAAATGTTGAGTTGCGTGTTCCACAAGTCGATTGACCAATGCCCTCCCGATGTTCTGGCCTCTTGCTTCACGTGCGATGTACACCCTGCGTAGCCTGCCGATGTTTTCCTGAGTAAACGGGTCACGCGTCAGGCCTCCAATGCCTACGAGACGGTCTCCCAGATACGCTGCCATAAGGCATTCGCCCTGCGTGTCGAAGCGATTGGTTCCGGTACGCCATTCTTCAATCAAACGGGTGAGAAACCTGAAGCCCTCTGCGGTGGCTTCTTTTTCCAGTAGCGGAATTCGGGCGGGCAGTCTGGTGATGAGTTGAATATCTAATGGCGACACGCGATGTCCTCGTTTTGAGAGAGTCACTGCCTTGCCGGAAAATACGTGCACGGATTACCCATCAAGCAAACGGCAACGGCCCCGGAAATTTGCCGATCGGCACCCAATGAGTGATAAGCCCGGTATCAGGTTTCCAGTGATGCAAGAGCAGGGCAGGCGGCTCTACGTAAGAGGCTTCCGGAGCATTTGCGTCGAGCGCCAAAGCGATGGCTGTGGTGGTACTGGGGGCGGTGCACAACAGAGAGCCACCAAAGCGCAGCTGCATAGATCGGTGGATGTGACCGCAGACAATTCGCTCGATGGCCGGGTAACGCTCGACCACTTGAACAAGCCGATGCGCATTGATACAGGCATACGTATCGATGTAAGGAATGCCGCTCAAAAACGGCGGCTGGTGGAGCATGATCAAGGTTGGTCGATCCGGCTCTTCCGCAAGGGCCGCTTCCAGCCATGCCTGTGCTGCTTCGGTCATGTCTCCATGATGTTTGCCGGGCACGGTGATATCCAGCCCGATGATACGCACGGGCCCAAGGTCTGACGCAACAAAGTGCAGCGGACCTTCGCGTTCAGTGCTTTCTGCCTGGCCAAACGCAGACCTGAACAACTCGCCGTCATCATGATTGCCAGGGATCATCAACAGCGGTTGCTTGATATCCGCCAGTAACGCGCGGGCCATTTCGTACTCTTCCGGTTGTCCTTCATCCACCAGATCACCGGTGATGATCACCACATCCGGGCGCGGATGAAGGGCGTTCAGATGCTCGATGGCCTGTTTGCACATCGTGTTTGAATCCACCAATCCTTTATAGAGTTCGCCTTTTGGCCTGATATGCGGGTCTGACAGGTGGGCGATGAGCACTGGGTGTCCTCCTTGGAAAATGACTGGCTGTAGATCACAGCCAGTTTTAACCATTTAAACAGTGAAGGCGAGCGCCAGAAGTGGAGCGCCACCCGCCACGACGGCCCGCCAGTTCACAAAAGCAGCGCACTCCACCAGCGCTGAAAATTGTTCAGGGCAGCGTTGCACTGGCATAACCCTTTTTACTTCGCTGTCTTGAGGAAGTTGACCTGAACAATGAACGGGGAAATGTCGCCAACTGGCACGAACAGGTCATAGGCCTCCAGCGCGGTGAGCAAGGACACTGATCCTGGTTGAAAGTAAGCTACCCCCGCGCGGTGACCGTCTTGCGAACTCACCTATGAATGAAGTACTGACTCATTTGTCGATACAGCGATGGTTAGATCTGCGCAGGTGACATCTCAACCTTGAGCCTTTAGCGAATAAAAGCAAGTACGCGCTCATACATGGCAGCGTCCCGCGTGATCAGTAACAGACTTGGACAGGCGCCAAGCAGAGCGTGTGTTGGTTGCAAATCCTCAATTTGTGACCAGAACTCGACGACTTCATTGCTCTCTCCGAAAGGTTGAAATGCGATAGCTCTGTTAAATCTGGAGAGCCTTGCCCGACTTGGCAAGCGCTCAAAGACATACCATTCGTCAAAGCCCGGCGTGGGCAACTGAGCGACATCTTGAATCATCGGACTGATCACCAGGTCACCTACACGTTGCCAACCGCTAGCTACCTCAGCGGTACTAAGGTTATAGGCTCCGCTATCCGACCATGCGATTGCAACGTGATGGCCCAGCACAAGCTGAGGAAGCTGGCTAATGACGTCGCCCAGGTTAACGTCGCATCCATTATCCCAGTTGAGGGTGCTGTAGCCTGCGTGCGCCCCGGTATGCAGTTCGGCTGTCATGTATCTTCCTTGCGGGATTAGCGATTGGGTATGCCTCAGCACCTTACTCTGGGTGAAGATTGCGTCAACAGGCATCCAGAGTCGTCTGACTGACAGCAATCGACCAAAGCGGCCGGTCGGCATTTAAGGGGGCGGCGGCGACCATTCAAAACGCAGAATCTATTCGGATGAAGCCGACCAAGGTGATGCCGCTGATAATTTTGGCTTGGTCATCAGAGAAGACTTTTTTGGTGATTCAGGAAAACGTTGGTAGCCCCTCCCGGTTCTGACCATTAGAGCCAATAGTCAAGGCAGCTAGCGATGCAGATTATTTTACAGTGGCCCAACCCTTGGGTCAGGCCGTTGCCACCCTCTATCCGACCACTTTCTCATCGAACCAGGCATCATTGGTTAATTCATGAAACCGATAGCCGTTCGGTAACCCAAGATACTTAACAAGGTCTGGACGGTTAACGGCGAGGTGCTGGGCATGCACAGTTTTCAGGCTTTTGGTATCTCCGTTGTATTTGTCAGTGGTTATCCACCAACCAGACATATGCTCGGGGGAAGGGTACCGCACACCCTCACTTGCCTCTCCCTCGAGCACGCCATCGGAGATGACGATTAGTTGCTCAAATCGAGATGTAGTGAAATCTGCACCTACTTTCGAGCACACTGAGTGCTGCTCAATCCATAGCCTAAGCGTGGTACTGATACCAAGCGCATATTCATCCGTCAGCGGCACCTGCTCGAAAAATATCAGCTCACGATTATCGTTCAGCTCCATTTTGGTAATCCAGGACCCATAGCCCAGGGTTTCACCAGAAGCCACCTGATGACCTTCCTCAATGTAACGAACCACGAGGTCTATGAACTCAATCGCATCATTTCTCAGGTTGGTATCATTGAAGTTAACACTTATCTCGTAGCCAAAGCGCTCTAGCAGGCCCTCAGATTTCAGTGCCACACCGGCGTCTGTTTCCGCGTTAATAATCTTCATTGATTTCTCCTCGTAGCGCCACGCACCTGGCCACCCTGAATTCGGCTACAGGTAAGCAGTGCGGATATAGTCGTTGCTGCCCACAGGTTGGATTGAGGGGCTTTGGCTGGTTGATGATCCGGAATACGGTCCCCACTCTTGGTTCCCAACTCCGTATTTCCGCACGTATGGCAACCAGTCTCACGACCAATCTCAGCCATTCAGTCTCCTTCACCCTTATTCCAATCTCGTCCGGACCCTCGTGCAGAGAGGGACTCACCCGCAAAATCAGCCAGTCTGAGGGTGCCTTTTGAAGGCTCGTTGGATGAGTTTGAATCTGTTTCGCTGCCAAGTATATTTGTGGGGCCGATTTCAATCCTGTTGAATGGCGAAGGCGATGTCGTCAACGCTGAGGAGGTATGCCATCGATCATGCTATCGAGATTGCCCTTCGCGGCAGAGCCGACCCAGATGGACATCACCGCAGTAATAACACACTGGACAGCCGGTATAGCCAAAAAGGCGAACTCACCTTTGGGGTCTACGAGAGAGCGGAGGACGCCCAAACTGGCGCCCTTTGAGAGTCGTGGAATAATACCAAAAGGTTGCGTTATGAGTGGCAAGTGGGCATCTCTAAACCGGGAGGGTCAAATGTTTAAGTTGCATGAGATTTGGAAGTTTATTGATGAGAGTACTATGGCGATTTATTTTTGCTTCGAAGATCTCGAGCAGAATAAGTTTTGCGTTCAAAATGTGGAGTTTTACAAATCGCCTCTAGATGTTGATCGTGATACAAACGCTCGTAATCAGACGGCGCAGCTTTTCGTCGAAGAAAACCCCGTGGGGCGTTGCGATTGGGGTAATTCGCTCTTGGAAGCGATAAAAATCCACGATGATTACTTCCGCGACTAGATCCGTCTTTTTCTGAGTCCAGTGCGCTTTCTTCATTTAGAGTGGTTCTTTTGGGGGGAGGGGCGACATGTCTTATGCTAAAAATAATATTCATTGTGTCGCGTCGTGGAATTTCGGTGGTTTCCATATCCAGTTCGGCAAGGGGAACACGTCAAGGATCGCCAGATGGTGATTTCCAGCCGGCCCTTGGCGCAAGCTGTAAAACTAAAGTTGATCGCCTGGACCCGCGAGGTTATAAAGCGACAAGTGATCCAAGAGCAAAAGGCCCCCACGGCCATCGGCCCGGTGTGACGACACCGGATGGAAATCCTCATCTTTCGGTGCACCATTGATATGAGTAAATTTACGTATGACGACATAGTTAGAGTATCCGACAAGGCGCCATTGGAAATAAGGCCTGGCGAGCGAGCATGGGTAGTTGGCGTTTACGACGGTCGTCTCGGTGGATATTTTGATCAATTTCCACCAGGTACTATCTACTTAATTGAGTTTGAGGACGGGTCGTCTATCGAGGTTCACGAGTCCATGTTGGATTTGATTGAATAGCCGGGTAAGTAGAGCTGATGATGGCGCCACTCCTGTTATTAAATAAAACTTGAATCTCGTGATTCGCTTGTGAGTACATCCTCAATGGGAACTTCCAAGCCCGCCAGAATTAACCGTTTGGGCATACCGCTCTGATGAGTATCAGTCATTGACGTCATCCTGGAGGCACACAGTGAACCCCGAAGAGCTGATCAGCGGAGCCGAAAATGTTATTGAAGCTATTGGTTTCTGGCCATCGTTTCACGACGCAGAGGTGATCTCTCTTCTGGTATCGCGCGGCCTTCCGGACCAAGGTTCGGCTACGATCGCGAAGCTCTGCGTGCACTACCGAGAGCATGATGTGGTTGGCGTTGGGACGGCGGACTTTGAATACGTATGCCAGAAAAGTTTACTGGTTGAGCTGATATTCAGTGATATCTATGACCTTTCACTGACAGATTTCAATCATCAAAACGTGCTCGAATCAATTGATCTGAAGCGATTGCAAGACTTATCGATTCTCGTGGATATCGTCTCGATCTGGGGAATTGGCGGAACCATTCGTTGCAACCATGTAGCCGTTGGAGCGGTAACGAATCTGCTGTCCTGATACTGATCTGCTCTAGATTGTACTCAGCTTTACATTGTATGGGGGGCGACATGGAGCGGGGTGGCTTGAGGTCGAGCATGCCCCAGCCATTTTCCCTTTGTGCTAATTGTCTACATTGATTCAGCGTCTCAGTGTTAGCAAGCTGGGCGAAGGTCAACTTTGGGTCGGATGCAAACTGATGCGAAGTCGCGCTCTCGGCCTTCCTGCCTGATAGTGTAGAAGCTCCCAATCACTTGAACTGGGCTACCCTGCGTAACCACCCCTTCAAGATGATCGACAAGGAACCGGATACTCATGGCATCACTGGATGACACTTTTCACAGTCTTCACCAACAGGGTTTGCTGATACTTGCCAACGTGGCGGACGCGGGTGGCGCTCGCCAGGTCGAGCGGCTGGGAAGCAAGGCCGTAGCCACCAGCAGCGCGGCAGTGGCCTGGGCCCACGGTTATCAAGATGGCGACAAGCTGCCTATTAGACTGTTGAGCAGTACCGTCGCCTCAATGTCCCGGGTGCTCAGCGTGCCGCTGACTGTAGATATCGAAGGGGGCTATTCAGACGACCTTGAGCACGTTGCCAAAGTCATCACCACTGTCATTGACGCCGGTGCGGTAGGTATCAATATCGAGGATGGAGTCGCTCCGCCAGAGCTGCTCATCCAGAAAATCGACACAGCCCGAAGAGTCGCCGGCGAGCGGGGGATAAACCTGTTCGTCAACGTGCGCTGCGACGTTTACCTGAAGAACTTGTTCCCCGTTGAGCGGCGATTGGAAGAGCTATTAAGGCGCGCTGCGCTGTACGCCAGTGCGGGCGCGGACGGGCTATTCGCTGCAGGCGTGGTGGAGCCTCTGGAAATTGCCACGGTGTGTCAGGAATCGACATTGCCAGTAAACCTGCTCTGGCGGGCGGGTCTTGCCACTCCGGAAGCCTTGGCGCAGATGGGAGTCAGACGCTTGAGCGCGGGCTCGGCCATCGCGGAGTTCTTGTACGGAGCCATGGAGGGAGTGGCCCGCGGTTTCCTGGAAAACGGTCAACTCAACACCCACGACCTGAAGGCTAAAACCTACGGAGAACTCAACGCGCTAATGGCCTGTCGATCCCAGTGATAGTGCTACTCGGCGGAAGACGACTACCGATCCATTGCGCACGTCCTGTAAGCAGGAAAGCCAGTGAATCAGTTCCCGGACCAATGCATTGTCTGCACTGAAATATGCGGATGACTTTCTAACGGCTCCCATTCATCCAGGAAAGCAAAACCCTGCTTTAGATAGAAGTTTGAGGCTCTCGCGTTGTCCGGAGAGACGTCGAGAAAAACGCCATCAAAGCCTTGGGCTATCGCGCGAGCTTTCACGGCCTCAACCAACTGAGTTGCTACGCCAGAGCCGCGTGCAAAGGGCGCAATCCACATTCCGATCAAGTTATAGCGATTCGCACTGCTTACTGCGGCACCGACCATTCCGACAGGTTTGTCACTGTCGAAGGCCAGCCAGAATGCCGTTCCGGCTGATGATGCGCGGTCTTTCCACTGTTCGTCAGTGTATTTGGCGGCGGTTTGGTAAGTCACTCCAAATGCGGTTGGCGTGTCCAGAAGTGCTGCGAGTCGGACTTGCTTCAAAAGCATCCAGTCTTTTGTTTCCGTCAGTCTAATGTCCATAATCTTCCTGGGAACTCAGCAGGGTAAACATCCTACTCTATCAGTCGACCAACAGTTTCTGGCCAACTCCCGCCCATCGTGACCGCCAGCGGTCGTCCAGAAGCAACCACAATTACAATAACAACCAATCCGATTTGCTCGGAAGGTCTGGGAATTGTTCATGGCATTCATTGTTACCTGCGTTGTGTCCTTGGTGTTTTGGACTGTTGTATCAGCAATCACAGGGGGGGCAGAGCCTTGGGACCTGCCGAGCTACTGGACCGTCATCTATCCCGCCGCGCTAGCTTTATCAGTGATCCTTGGTGCAGTTCTAAGAAGCTCCCAGTGGTCCGCTGGCGCCGTCGTAATGCTCTCTCAGATCCCAGTGGTTTTGGCGACTTCTGGTCCATCCCCGTTGCTAGGTGTCGGTATCATCTATGCGGTCTTACTCTCAATTCCGGCGATAACGCTGTCATGGCTCGCTGGCAAATCGCGTTCAGGTAAGAAAGCGCGATGATCAAATGCGCGTTAACACCGACTTAACAGAACTTCGTCATGCCGTGGGCGACGTAATCATTCACTGAATGACAAAACCTCTGGTTTGCCATCTCTCATCACTCCGTCAAACAGCCAAGCACAATTTCGCAGTCCTGCCTTGCGGTTAGCACTGAGTTGATCTCTGTCACGCTTTTCCAAAGCCAAGAAATGAACGCAGCCAGCCCGCCGACTTCCGTTCATAGAAAGGTGCGGTTTGCTTGAGGAAGTAATCGCTAAGGCCTGATTCCCCTTCGTGAACTCGACAGAGGTCAACGGGGTCGCCATCCGGAGCGCTATCCGCGGCAACGTTACCAGCTTCGCGCATGACCAGTTCAATATCTCCGTCCGCTTCAATACCAATGATCAGATGAGGCTTTTGATCAGACGATGCATCATGCATCAACGCCAGAAACGCACGCTTTACGTTGCGATGTTTGGCGAGCAATTGTGTGAGAGAGTTGACCATCTTCGACGGATATTGCGACGGCTGTCCGAGCAACACTTTGGTGTCTTGTTCGACTGTGCGCTGCACTGGTTTTTGGCCGACGCCTTCGGAGAGCAGATGGCGCACTTCCTCCGGTAAAAACTCTTTCCCGTAGGGAGACTTTGGATTAAGGAAAAGAGGGCTGCCTAGTGTGATTTCAAACAGCGATCTGGCCGGAATCTCTATGTAGGACTCTTCGGTAGCTATAGATCTTTGTAGTGTTTGCAACGAAGAAAAAAACGGGATGACAGGGGAGCCGTCAGGCTTTTGCCAATGCGCAATGCTGATGTTGCTACCAGATTCGATGTTGATTCGACCTTCGCCAATGCCGGCAGTGCCAAGGACGTAGACAGTAGAATTTAACAGAGTCTTGAAAAAATCAGGTCGATGGGCAGGTTCATCCGCCGCCAGCCTGAGTGATTTTTCGAGGGTGTTTTCTTGCTTGGTATCCATGATGTCCATCGGCGGTTCCATCAAAAAACAGACAAAAAATTGATCGAGAATAGCGCGTGGTTTTTTACGCGACTGTGAATACAGGAAAAACAGCGGGCTAATCAAATTGAAGCATACGGAGAGTCACCTGGAACGGTTTTCAAGGGAGACTGCCTGCATATCCATGATGGACGAAGAGCCAAAAGCAGCTTGCTTCAATGGACAGTTTCCGGCCTAAAACTGCCCTTGAGGAAAAAGCTACCGGCGAAATCTCCTATTCGCCAGATAACAATCTCTTATCCAGAACAGCATTGATGACGAGATAAGCGCCAGCTCCCTCCATAGCAATCATCTCCACGCTTTCATTTTGAACAGCCTGGTGTCGAGAGCGCCAAAGCGCAGGCTTTGCCCGCAATACAAGGCGACACGAACAAATTACCTCGATAAGCCCCCTGGGCCGTTTTGCTGGCCACCACTAGCCACATGGCCGAGAGCACCACCACGAAGAACACACCCAGTACATCGAAGAAAGCCATGTCCAGCATCGCACCCAGCTTCAGTGTGGTTACGGCGTAGACGCCTAATGGAAAGATAAAACCCCACCAGCCAAGGTTGAACGGGATGCCTTCCCTGGCGTAGCGGACGGTGACAAGCACGGCCAGCAACATCCACCACAAGCCAAACCCCCAGAGCAGGGTGCCGACAATCAAACCCATGCCAGCAGCTACCTGACCCACGCCGGGCAAGCCATGCAAGGCAAAAATCGCGGGTGCCTCGCTGCCGATCAGCAGCATCCCCAGCGCCCCGGTGCCGATGGGGCCTAGGGATAACCAGATCGACGCGGCCATATTTTCGTGAGGCAGTTTATGTAATGCCAGGCGCAGCACCAAAATCACCAGAATGCTGAGTGCCACAGGCACCGAATACGCCCACAGCACATAGCTTGTGATCAGCATGTTGAACTGCGCGCTGGCGTGCGTCAGATGCTGGGCAATGAGACCACCGCTTGCCGCGGCAACTTCGGCGGCCACCACCGGCAGTAACCACACGGCGGTCATCTGATCGATGGAGTGCTCCTGGCGGGTAAACATCATGAACGGAATAAGCACCCCGCAAGCCATGGCCATGGCCACATCCAGCCACCAAAGAGCGTGAACCCAGGAGATTACCGCATCGCCCCAGCTTGGCAGACCGTACTGCACCAACCCATTGATGACGGTAGCGAGGCTCATCGGGATGGCGCCGAAAAACATGGAAACGGTCGGGTGTCCGAAAACCTGTCTGGCTTCATGGAAAAACATCAGCCATCGCGCGGTGTACATGGCAATGAAAACCACGAACAGCACGATGTTCAATAGCCAGACGATTTTGCCAAGCTGCCACAGCGCTGGAATGTTTCCGGGCAGTTGGCCCAGCGCGAGAGCGAGGATGCCGGTGCCCATCGTGGTGGCGAACCAGTTGGGCGTGAATTGGCGGATAGCCTCTTTCGGCGTCGAGAGCGCCGCTAAAGGCTGCAGCCCCTGTAATACTTTTCCAAAGCTCAGGCCGTCCATCCCGCCACCCTCTGTGCAATTGATGAGACGACAAAGTAACGGGATGCATCTATCGAATAAAACGGGTAATTTCGCTATCTCTTACCCATCTGATAGGTAATCCGTTGAGACTGACCCTTCGCCAGCTCGATATTTTTCGGGCCATTGCTCAACAAGGCTCGACCACGAGCGCGAGCCTCGCTCTAGCCTTGTCCCAATCAGCCACCAGCGCTGCACTGCACGAGCTGGAAAACTCCTTGCAAGTCCGACTGTTCGATCGCGTTGGCAAGCGCCTGGTGCTCAACGATAACGGCCAGCGGCTGCTCCCTCAGGCTATTCGCTTGCTGGAGGCGGCGGTCGAAATAGAAGATGGATTTCAGCACAGCGATCCCGTCGCACGATTGAAAGTGGGCTGTAGCACCACTATTGGCAACTACATCATGCCGCTCCTGATCCCGCTGCTGAGCAAGCGAGCGCCCGGGGTGCGGGTCGATCTGGTGATGGGCAACAGCGCCGATATCGCCAGTCAGGCAGCACAGCTTTCCATCGATATAGGCCTGATAGAAGGGCCGAGTCAGTCGCCCGAATTGAGCGTTCAGCCCTGGTTCGAAGATGAGCTGGTGATCATCGCTGCCAGCAATCATCCGCTGGCGCGCAAAACACAGGTTTCCCTCGACGATCTTCGCGATGCGCCCTGGCTTATTCGCGAAGACGGTTCCGGTACCGCCGAAGAAGTTTTACAACTGCTCGTGCCCCGGCTTGGCCCTTGGAAAAACGCCCAGCAGATCGGTAGTTCCGAAGCGATCAAACGGCTGGTAGCGGCTGGGGTCGGCATCAGTTGTTTGTCGTATTGGGTGGTTAGCGATCTGATTTCCGAGGGCAAGCTGGCCGTGCTCAACCATCCAGTGCCATCGCAGAAACGGCAGTTGTACACAGTGCACCATCGCGGCAAATTTATTTCACGAGCAATGGCCGAACTTCAGCAAACGCTTGCTGATTTCACCACGGTTGTGGGCGTGAGCGGTGCCATTGGAGGTAGTCGCTGATACGAGGCTCGACGCTTGATGGCGTGTTGGATCTGGCCGTGGGTACGGTTGTATTTCCGAGAGCTGATTAAGGGCAGACTTGGCTCATCAAGTGGTTTACCGCCAACGGGGCGCAAGCCTACGTGCTCTATGACGGCAAGACTGAGACAGCGTTTTGTCATCGGCGCAATGAGCCAAGAACGCGGCCAGTGTAATGTCTATAGGAAAGCCATCCTCGAGCCATTTAAGCGCCAGTCCCGACCAATATTCGGAATGCGACGTCAAGGCTGTGATCACCAGCGGCTGCAACGCTATGTCGGCAGGTAACGTATATTTTTTGCTAAGGGCTCTTATCGCATCTGGCAAATCGAGCGCAGCTGTTTCGAAGGGTTTCTCCAGCAGCGGCAATAGCCAGACATAGCTGAAATCTTCGTTCATCTTCTTCCCCCGATTGCTAACGGCCTTCTTTTGCCTATCACCAAGAGCAGAGATCAACCCCGCGGAAAACATTCGCTACCAACGGCCGTGGTATCCGGGGGCGCCGAAAACGGACTTTCTAGAAGGCTAAAGGTTTATTGGGGTTGTGAGTCCAGGCGTCCATGGCCGTAGTAATTCATGAACTCGCGCATAGTCGGTGAAAGCTTCTCTCGTGACGCAATCTGCCAGAACTTTCTTTCCCCAAGAACCGGCTGTAACCGCTTGATGAGTTCCTGCGCCGTGTTGTGATGGCCGGTACGCAGCCAGTACCTGAACAGGTACTCATTTTCCTGCCTCGGTAGCTGTGCAGCTTGGAACAGTATGAGTGAGTATCGGAAGTTCAGTGGCCACAGTTGCTTTAGAAAATCGAGCCTATCGGCGATTGGAAGGCCCACTAACCAGTTCCTCACATCCTTATCCACCTGAGCATTACCAGAGCGCGACGCCACCTGCTCCGGTTTAAAACGAGAGTCGCCCATGGTGTGCCAAGCCTAAAGGTCTAAGTGTAGGTCACATTCTGTCGAAAGCACAGGAATAACGAGCAGCCTTCTTTATGTCCCTGTTCGCACTTGGCCGAATTCTGCCATTGCCGAAAGGCTCGTATCGTCAAGGCATGGGTTGCTTCGATAGGTCTCAATCCCGTTTTTGTACGGTACTCATATGCTGCGCCGAACCAAAGCGATACCTATCTACAACCGAACCAAGAACCTGAGGTTTGTGCAGCTGCTCCTGGGCCATACCAAGCCGGAAAAGCACGGTACGCTACCTAGGTATTGAGGTGGACGATGCTTTGGAGGTTTCGGAGCAGACCGAAGTTAGAATGCTTAGCGGCGGCAACAGGCCGTCGCTATTCGACCCAGGGCAGACCTTCGAAAAAAAGAGAGCGATCAAAAGTAGTCGTGTTGCGCCGATATGAATTGTTTTTGTGCGGGCTAACCGGACACTATCAAGACCTCTCTAACCTCGACTTATGTCCCTCTGCTATGTCTATAACACTTGCTTGATTGTTGGAGATCTACATGGAAGCCATCGCACGCGCGTTGATCCTTGCCTGCAAACATATTGACGACCGGCATCCCTTCGAAAACGATGATGACGTGGCGGCTCTTGAGGCAATTTCTGCTGAACTGAACGATGCAACCGATGCGGAAAGGAACTGTTTAGTTGAGGCGGCTAGAAAGCTTGGAGTAGATGCTTGGCCTGAAGAAATGGGAATTATCTGACACGGCGCATTCGACAAGTCATGAAATGCAGCGTGGCGGTTTGATGACCCTCAGCATCGGCAGCAATCGGCCGATTCTGTTGGAAAAGTCGGTTTTCCCAAAACGCTCGAATACTGATGGGTGAAAACACCTGTTTTGCACGCTTCTACGTGAAATCCGAGACCTGAACCCTCTGCCCAAAATTCAGATTTCTATCTCTGGCGCGTGCTTTTCAACCGTGGAATTCGAAGCCGACTTTTCAACAGAATCGGCCAAAAGCAGTCACTAACACCTGGATTAAGCCAGGCCGGGAAGCGGCTTCGGTTGAATGAGTTGTTAGTGCCCATCGACCATCAGGCACAGTTGGGAGGCTTTGCTCGCCGGGGAGCAGGCTCCGATGAACATGAGGTCATCCGAGATCTCCCCATTTGTGCGCCACACACCGATAACAAACTCGCGGTCGGTCTGCTGAGAGAGCCTGATGAGAAAAGACACTAGCTCGTTAGCGACGGCCTCACTGAGAGTGGAGGTGGAGAAATTGAGGCCGAGGTTCCAGTCTGGCAAATCATCGTAAGCGTTCGGCCAATCCACCTTGCCTTGAGGAGGCCAATGCCTCCCTTACAGGCAACCCAGTATTTTTAGGTAAGGCGGCACAGTAGAGGTCTCGATAATCCCAATTAATAGGATCTTCACTAAGAAGACTACTCGGCATAGCGCGTGTAGTTCTGACTTAGGCCTCTAACCAAGTAACCTTGATTGGTGCCTGTGCTGCAACGTTGGATTTGTATGCCGCCAGTTCGGCTTTTTCATGAGCAATGGCTTTGCCCCACCAGTGACCACTGTAGGTCAGCAGCACAGTGCCAAAAATAGCCGCAATGCCCAGCGGGTTACCGAATTCATGTCACGGAGTTCCATATCGTTTTTCTGTGCTTGCGCTGCATGACCTGATCACAAAAATTCCTACACCACTCGCACATTCATGGCATGGCTGGCCACCCCAGACAACCGCACGCCAGTCGATGGCCATGCAGGACCAACGGGATGCCGTTCAGCTTTCGGGTGGGATGGACTTCAATAAAAGCGAATTCACCTGGGGCAAGCGGGCATGTGGTTTTGTCGCCCAGTACGGCCGGTGGCTTGCCATTGATGGAGTGGGTTCCTGCCAATTGGCAGGACACCACTCGGCCACCACTGCTGGTGGCGTCGCTCAGGCAGACCGGGTAACTCACTCTGCAGGTGCCCCGCCCGATGGCGAGCCGAAGGTGAACGGGTCTGCACCGCGGTTCTGGCTGTTCTTCGCCATGCGTGCTTCATCGGGCGGGCGGACCATCTGTACGGTCAGGCTACCATCTGTACCTGCGTAGACCACGGCACTGACCCCACCGTCCTTGTAACTGGCGATGGTCGCCAGATTGATCTCGACCAGCGCACCGCTGACTCCGGTATTACCCAGACGGCGACCTATGTCGTAACCCTCTTCGACATTGCCCAGTTCAAGACCGTGGCCGTCCTTGTTCAGGTCGTGCAGAGCATCGTTGAGGGCGATTTCGGCTTCCGGGTTGTTGGTGCTGTCGTAGAACACCCGCACAGGCTTCTGTCCCTCGGGCAACGTATCCATCGCTTGTAACCAAGCATCTTGCAGCGCTTTGGCTTGCAAGGTAGGTTTTAGGCGCTTGCCGTGTTCATCCAGCATTGGCGTCTTGATCGGGCGATGCAAATAGCCGAGCACCGGCGCAGCGTCGAACTCCTTGACCTGATGTTGACCCCAGCGGATGGGCAGCCAAGGGGAAGGTTCGAAGTTGCCAGGGCCACGGTTGCTGATGGTTCTCCAGAGCGTGGGGAGTTGGGATTGCCAGTAGGCGGTCGATATAGTGCCAGGGGCGAGCGGAGCTTTAACTCCTTTGGCCTTTTCTGCATCCTCATATATTTTTCTAAACTTTCGCGGCTGTTCCCAGTAGAAAGCCCAGAGTTTGCCTAAATCGGTATTTTTGTTCTGATTGTCCTCCGCTTCGTTGGT
This sequence comes from Pseudomonas sp. ICMP 561, assembly GCF_002699985.1. GTDB lineage: Bacteria > Pseudomonadota > Gammaproteobacteria > Pseudomonadales > Pseudomonadaceae > Aquipseudomonas > Aquipseudomonas quasicaspiana. Next base: position 303,853 of record NZ_LKBT01000023.1, read on the forward strand.
GGTATAAGGGCGGATGTAGCTATCCACCCGATCCGAGCGAGTGACCAGCAGCCCAGTCATACTTTCGAGTACTGTAGGTGCCGTCTGGGCGTTCTGCAGTCCCGGGGTGCCAGGCTTACGATAAACATCACGGGTAACATCCCCATCGCGGCTTGCTATTAGAGCCTGAGGCACCTTCGGGTTATTGTCGAAAAACTGAAATAGTCGCTCAATCATGGCCTGTGCATGAGTAGTGCTTTCATCGTCTTGCCAAAGAAACTGGGTAACACCCAAGGTGGCTTTATTACGACCAGAACTGATTAAACCTGCTGCTTTGTATGCTTTCTCGTAAAGGTTCGGAGGTCCTAATGCAAATACGGGTATTGGCCAGTACGCTACCGACTCGCCTGCAGAGTGCTGGAAAGCTACGCGCATATTGATGTCTCTGGTGATGCTTCTAGAGCTCAGAGATGAGTCGTAGTCTTTAGCGTATGGAGAATATATAGACGCGAAGTTATTATGTTTCTCATCGATCTTCTTCCATATTGAGGATTGATGCCAATCATCAATTGCAATACCTATACCTCTGATTTCGAGTGCATAGGTTCGTGTTTGTGTAGTTCGCTGCTCTGTATTTTTAGCAATGATCTCGGACTTGCACGCCGCCAGCTCGTGCTTTTCATTGGCAACTGCCTTGCCCCACCAGTGCCCGCTGTAGGTTAACAGAGCAGCACCTAAAATCCCTGCAATACCCCAGCGCGTTACTGAGTTTATGTCACGAAGTTCCATGTAAGTTTCCTGTGCTTTTAGGACGGTCTGAAATAGCCGCGTCACCCCTCCAGCCTCTGCCTACCGACTGCTAATGGCCGATTCTGGCCGATCACTGCCTCTCACTCAAGACCAATTCCGATTCAGAGTTGTCATTCGCCACTGGCAATTGTTTTCATGTGTCCACTTCATGGATCAGTTTGCGCCAGCCATCCCTTACCTCCTGCTCCGAGGTAAAGACTTTTGGATGCCAGAACAGTGAAATAGACCAACTGTTGCCATATCAGTGGGTGCAGAGCTGACCTGCGTAAGATGTGTTATTTATACGCTTAGACCTGCTGACCTCATCAGTCGGGCTTTTCGAGCGTCATGAGCATGCAGTAGCTAAATGGCTGCGAACGTCAGCAATTGCATTGGGCGGCAGCCCGCCAGAGCTTAAGACGGACATATCACCTAGCGCCCAATCCAGGTGAACATTGTGAGATTAGATTGGGTAGTTCATCCAGCGAAGTTATAGAAGATTCCGCTGGAATGATGCCTTCGGGCCATGAATGAAACCCTTGAAACCACACGGCGTACATTCCTGCTGCTTTTGCACCTTGGTAGTCATTCAAGGGATGGTCGCCTACAAACCAACACTGCTCGGGAAGAAAACCTAGCTGTGCAGCCCCTGCTCGGAAGATATCGGACGCTGGCTTAGCCATCCCAAACGCTTCCGAGCTAATTGCCGTGCTAACTGATTTGGCGAAGGGCAATGCGGCTATGGTTTGCCTGCGCGACCTTTCAGCACCGTTGGAAATAACACCAACCTTAATATCCCTGCTTTCTAACTCTAGGATCAAATCCAGAGCGCCGGGCATCTGTACTGTGGCGGATGGGAAATGGTTCATCCAGTGATTGATTAAGACCTGTGGCGCCTTCGGTGCTAACCATGGCAGGTCGTGGGCAAGCGTCTGGCCTACCGCTTCACGGATAGAGGTAAATTTAGATTCAGGAGAAAGGTAGCCGCCGTTGTCTTCACGAAGAATAAGCTTTCCGATGTCGTCCAACGTCACAAACTTCATTTGATGGCCGAAATCGGTCAGGAACACTTTGGCGTACCGCAGAATACTGAAGGCACGGTTTGTCAGGGTGTTATCTAAATCGAACAGGATGGCTCGTGGGTACATAAATTTTCCTTGAGACTCCAAATGAGTAGCCGCAGCTCAACCCTATCGTCCGGCACGCGCGTATTCAAGGAATGGCTACCGTATAGGTGGACACCCTCGTCTAACATATGCAATGTGTATTCGCCGAACGCTTACAATTCAACTCAGTATGCGTCCGGCCAAGTCATCTACCCAGCCCCGCAAAGCCAAGAAATGGTGTGTACTTAAATTTAAGTGGGCACCAGTTCCTGCCCTCTAAGCGGGTATGTTATGCCGCCAACACGCCGTTCCTATTCCAAGTCCTTCAAAGCCCAAGTCATTCAAGAATGTGCTCAGCCTGGTGCTTCGATTGCCAGCGTCAGCGATGATGAGCTTGATCCAGTCTGCGCGGCTGAATGGCCATGGTCCGTATGCCTATCTGAAGAACTTTCTCACGCGCCTGCCGACACAGCGGGCTAGTGAAATCGATCAATTGCTGCCACGCAACTGGCAACCGGTTTGGTTGCGCGGGGCGTGATCCCGGAGGCATGTGCTCCGCGTAGCATTCTAGTCACTGCTTGTTGGTTCGATTTACGATGGTGATCATAATTGTCGAAATCGGAGGATGAAAATGAAAGGAAGCTGCGCTTGTGGGGCTGTAGGTTATGAGATCGATAGCATAGATACGCCAATTAGCCATTGTCATTGTCGTACCTGTCGGAAGACCCATGCTGCTGCTTATGTCTCCACAGCTGGGGTGCTGAGAGAGCATTTTAAATGGACTCAAGGCTTGGACGCATTGAGGGCTTTCGAGTCATCTCCCGGAAAGATCCGGCACTTCTGCTCCCACTGTGGATCGCACCTTGCAGCTGAGCGTAACGGCTCAAATGCAATGATCGTGCGCGTTGCGACGTTAGACGAGGAGCCTGGATCCAGGCCCAAGTATCACATCTGGACGGAGCAGGACGTAGCGTGGCTGGATGGGGAAGATCTCCCAAGGTATTCACAATGGCAGCCTGATCGATAACAGAAACGTTGCTTGGTCATATCGCCCTTAGGTTCCTATGCGGACGCAGTCGGTCTCGAATATGCGAGTTCGGAATGCGTGTTGGCTGGACGCTTACTCAACTCAAAGTATCTGGTCAAGTCCAAGGCAAATAGTGGCCATGCAACGCAAAGGTCTGGACAGTCAGGATGCAATCCACCACTAGAGCGTCGGTAGCCGATCCAACGCACAATTGCGGTCTATTTTCGGCTCATCTGCCATGGGGACGCGCGCGCCCGAATCGACATCGAATATCTCAATGTAACAACCGCTCAGCGTGCCCGGTCTGTCGACAATTCCTCCTTTGATCACGTAACGTGCACCCGGCGCGAATTCGCTGACAAACTCTACGCGGCACGAGCGACCGGCATTAGCCGTGGCACGCATAACCAAGTGCAGAGGCTTGCCGGCTTCAATCGGAAAAAAAATCTCTGGCGTCGATACATTCTTGTGAACGGAAACCAGCAGCCCTCCCGGCGCAGTCGCGACGGTTCTGCCATATTTGCAGCCGATGGCAGGCGCCTCGACCAAAGATACGCCGTTTCGATAATTCTCCATCGACACCAATTCGCTGCGGATAAGTGCGTGAGGCGCCCCCGCAGGCACAAGGTATTTCGGCGCCGGGGCGCAGCCTGCAAGCAACAGAATTGAACACAGATAAAGAGGCTTCATAATTTCCTAATAAACTTCGGTAGCGGACGCAATTAACTAGCCTTATGAATCAGAATGGTCAAGCAATACGGAAAAAAAACGGGCGTCTGACAAGATTGAAGTAAAGGTGAATCGGCCCTGATTTATCGATAGGGGGATGTCCGCTCTTGGCCGATAGCAGCCTTTCTTCGCCGATACTGTCAACCATCCTGACCAATGACCGACACCCTTGTGCATTACCCCACGCCGGTTAGTATCGGCGCATGGACGCTAATAGTGGAAAAACCCAAATGACCCAGTATCAAACCCATATAGGCAGAGCTGACGAAGCTGACCTGGAAGGGATTCTAGAGCTCCAGGCCGCCAATCAAATCGCCCAGGGCGGCTCACTCTCTGCGAGCCTGCCACGGTCGCGAGTGGCGGCGATGATGAGCGAGATGCCACTGATCGTTGCGCGGCGCGATGGACGCATCTCTGGTTTCCTGATGACCACCACTCGAGCGATGAACGCGGATCTGCCAATCGTGCAAGCCATGTTCTCGGCTTATCACGGTGCGCCCGACGCCTATGTCTACGGCCCGATCTGTGTCGGAGAGCAAGCGCGCGGCAAGGGCTTGGCGCAGAAGATGTTTGCTGATCTGCGAAGCCTTGAGCCGGGGCGTGAGGGCGTTCTGTTCATACGCAGGGACAACGAACCCTCTCTGCGTGCCCATCTGAAAATGGGCATGAAAGAAGTCGCGCTTTTTTCATTCAACGGGTTTGAATACGCTGTTTTTTCTTATGTTGGATAGTCCGGGCGACTACGTGGCGAATTGATTTTGGCAGGTCTGTGCATGAGAAAAATAAGTACCAGCGGCAAGCGAGTCAGGGGCGTTGCTCGCCGCCTTCGTGCATTGGAGCGTTGGGCCTCAAGCTTCAGTGATATTTATTACCCTCGTTCTGAGAAAGGGGAAAAATATAACAACTTTAAAATCCCGGTCGATATGTCGTTGGTACAGGGTTCTTGGGCCAGAATCGAAGTTCAGGCGCTCTGCATTCAACAGTTGCTTGAAGCCGCTGCCCATCTGTCCAGAGCCGCCGATCGTTCGCAGGGCTACTATCGGGTCGCATGCATTTTTGTCTGGCCTTGGGTCCACCAGAGTGAGGTCACGGTTTTTTATGATCGAGATTATTACCTGAGCTTTTTAGGGCAAACCAATGCCCTTAAGCCTGATTTGTTAAGCCAGACGCTTGCATTGCATCTGCCCGAGTATTTTGTGGAGCACGGGCATGACGTGACCCAGCCGGACGACGAAGTCAAGATTCGGTGGTGGTGTATCGGGGAGCCAGCGTGATCGTATCGTCAGTCGCCTATTGCGCAGCAAACACCACCCGAGCGCTGTTTCTTCCGAGAACCTGAGCCAGATCGCCTGCATCCTCGACCCGGCCAATCCGGGTGTATGAATAGGGCGAATCAAACGTCAGGTAAAAAAGCACCAACGTGTTCGAACCGTACAGCATGAGATCACCGTTACGGATCACGCCCGGGCGGAATGGTGCGGTGGGCAACTGCTGCGACAGGGTCACGTGTTTCTCATTGTCGTTCAGGTCAGGCATATCCAGGGTGAGCGGAAGCCTTGCAGCGAATGCCCGGCCAGTCTCGTTGTCAGCGAGAGTGACAGTGAAACGGCGCTCGCCAACTGTCATCGATATGCGTTGCTCATTTGTTCGTGTGGACGTCGTGGTTGTTTCCGCGATGGCCGCGTTCGATATGACCTGAGTGCCGAGAGCCATCAGGCCAACCATTACGCGCAGAGCACTTTGACGTAAGCGATGTAATCGGGTCATGAATATCTCCTTGTCGAGAGAAGCGCAGGATATCCAGCGCGTGTGAATCAATTCACCGTGTCAGCGGGTGTTCGCGATAAACCTGACGCTGCCCGCGCCGCCAGCATCGCGAGCACCGCAGCGACCACCAGCAACGCAGCGCTCAATTCGAAGGTGGCCCGGTAGCCGCTCAGGTCGAACACAAAACCGCCAACCGTCGCGCCCAGTGCGATTGCCAACTGAACAATCGCGACCATCAGCCCGCCGCCTGCTTCTGCATCGTCAGGCAGGGTTTTCGCCAGCCATGTCCACCAGCCAACCGGCGCGGCAGTGGCAACCAGTCCCCAGAAGCCCAGCAGTACCGCTGTGGCAATCGATGAACTGCCAAATGAAACCAGTGCCAGTGCGATTACAGCCATCAGCATAGGGATAACAACCAGTGTTCGATGCAGACCGTTTTTGAGAAAGATCTCGATCAGGAATGTGCCCGCCAGACCGGACAGGCCCAGGATCAGCAACATCAGAGAAAGCATCGAAACGCTGACATGCGTGACGGTCTCAAGGAACGGGCGCAGGTAAGTGAACAGCATGAACTGCCCCATGAAAAACACGCTGACCGCCACCATGCCCAATGCCACCGGCATCTTTTTCATCAACTGGAACACGTTGGTGCTGCCTTTACTGCTGACTGCTTTCATTGCGGGCAGGCTGAAGAGCAGCCACGCAGAGGCGAGCAGGGCGACCGGCACGACGCAGAAAAACGCTCCGCGCCAACCGATCAAGGCGCCAAGGAAACTTCCCAAAGGTGCCGCAACAACGGTCGCCAGAGCGTTGCCGCCATTGACGATAGCCATGGCCCGTGTCACCTGATCTTCCGATACCAGCCGCATCGCCGTTGCTGCAGACAGTGACCAGAAACCTCCAATGGCAACGCCGATCAGTGCGCGTCCGACCATGAATATTGAGTAGTTGGGGGCGAACGCCACCACGGTGCCGGAGATGATCATCAGCAGCGTGAGCGATAGCAGCAGCAACTTGCGGTCAACCCGCGCTGCGACTGCCGGGATCAGCAGGCTGGTGAACAGGGCGAACAGCCCCGACACGGAAATCCCTTGCCCGGCTTGCCCCTCGGTAACGCTCAGGTCGGCAGCAATGGGCGTCAGCAGGCTGACAGGCATGAACTCCGAAGCGACCAGTGCAAAAGCCGCGAGGGACATGGCGAGCACTGCGCCCCATGAGTGCGCATCTTTCTGCAGAGATGGATGATGGATGGTGGTCATTGAATGATGTGTCCTGTGGTGCTTGAAGCGTCGCGGCATCTGAGTCGATGCCGCGAAAAGATGGGGGTGCCCAGTCTCGGCACCCACCGGGTTACTTCAGGTTGCTTTGGAAGAACGTGGTCAGCTTGGCGAACGGTATGAGGTTGACCCGGTCATAGAGGTCAACGTGCCCGGCACCCGGAATAATGACCAGTTCTTTGGGCTCACCGGCACGCTTGAACGCGTCCTCGCTGAACTCACGGGAGTGCGCTTCGGAGCCTGTGATGAACAGCATTGGGCGTGGCGAGATGGTCTCGATGTCGTTGAACGGGTAGAAGTTCATGAACTTCACGTTGCTGGTCAGCGTTGGCATTGTGGTGGTTTTTGGTGACGCGCCGGCTGGCGTGACCTCGCCGCGCGGTGTTCGGTAGAAGTCGTAAAACTCGTCGCCGATGGCATTGCCGGTCAGCGTGAGCGGGGTGCCGCCGGTGTAGCTAACGGGACCGCCCTGAAACTCTGCAACGCGTTGATTAGCGGCTTCGCGAATGATCTGTTGGCGTTGTTCCGGTGTCACGGCGTGCTTGAGGCCGTTACGATTGGCGGCGCCCATGTCGTACATGCTGACGGTCGCGATGGCCTTCATTCGCGGGTCGATCTTGGCCGCACTGATAACAAAGCTGCCACTGCCGCAGATACCTATAACGCCGATTCGCTCACGATCAACAATCGGTTGGGTGGAGAGGAAGTCCACAGCGGCGCTGAAGTCTTCCGCATAGATCTCTGGTGCAACGGCATTGCGCGGCATGCCTTCACTCTCGCCCCAGAACGACAGGTCCAGCGACAACGTGACGAAGCCTTGTTCCGCCATCTTGGTGGCATACAGGTTTGCACTCTGTTCTTTCACCGCGCCCATGGGGTGGCCAACGATGATTGCGGCGTGTTTGGCTTTAGCATTCAGGCCTTTGGGCATGAATAGATTACCTGCCACTTTCATGCCGTACTGATTCTTGAACGTGACCTTTTCGGTGGTCACTTTTTCACTTTTGTAGAAGTTGTCCGCGCCGTTAGTCATATTGGCTCCTACTGAGGAAAACGAGGCAACAAGCAGCCCGAACGCAAGCAAGATACGTTTCACTTGGTATTCCTTTTAATGAGTGGTTGATTGCAGGCGTTATCAATCTGGATACCGGAGCAATCAGGAGGGTTGTTCAGTGCTGCAAGTCATTGATGATCATTTTCCCGGTATGGCGGCAGGCTCTGTAGTGCATTCCACTGACTTACTTGCCTGATCCTCTGAGTCTCTGTTTTTTTGCAGGACGCCTGAATGCCGCCGGGTTAGAGTTCAGTGAAGAGACGCGAGACGAATATGGCGATCAATAAAAACACTGCTGCTCAACACTCGTCGGCACAGGAAAAGCTGGCGCGGATCATTGGCGACCGGATCGACCGTCCGGGTGATTTTGGTACGCCCATCGAAGGGCTTGGCTTCTTCCGTCGTGAGCACCCGTCGCCACCTGTGGTGTGCATGGTCGAGCCGAGCATCATTCTTGTCGCCCGGGGCGAGAAGCAGCTGTGGGTCGGTGGCGAGGGATATCCGTACGACCCGTCGCGTTTCCTGATCACCTCGCTGAATTTGCCCGCCAATTCCGAAGTGCTGGCCGCTAGCCCGGAGCAACCCTGCCTTGGGCTGACACTGAAGCTGGATGTGCGCATGCTGGCTGAACTGGCAGCGCAGGGCGGTCTGTCGCCGGTCCGCGATAAATCCGTGGTGGGGGGCGTCGGCATCGGCACAGTGACCGATGCCTTGCTGGCCTCCTTCGAGCGCTTGCTGGCGCTGCTTGAGGAGCCCGACGCCATTGCGATTCTCGCCCCGCTGATCAAGCGCGAAATTCACTACCGGCTATTGATGAGCGACCAGGCGAACAGGCTGCGACAGATCACAGCCGTTGATGGCCAGGGCTATCGCATAGCCAAAGCCATCGACTGGCTGAAACTGAATTACACCTCCGCGCTCCGCGTCGACGAACTGGCGGCCCAGGTGCAAATGAGCGCTGCAACCTTTCACCATCACTTCCGCCAGCTCACCGCAATGAGCCCTTTGCAGTACCAGAAATGGCTACGGTTGAACGAGGCAAGGCGTCTGATGCTTAACGAACACAAGGATGTATCTACAGCGGCATTCAAAGTCGGCTACGAAAGCCCGTCTCAGTTCAGCCGTGAATACAGCCGCTTGTTCGGCGTACCGCCCAAGCGGGATATCACGGTGTTGAGGGGGCAGGGTGAGGTGGTTGAGGGGCGCCAGAGCGGTACTTGAAGTGGCTGCTTTTGGCAGATAACTGCCTCAAAGCCTCTGAAGACGCCATGAGCCGCATCGCCATTGCCGAGCTGCTGGAAGGCCAGGTGGTTGACTGGATAGAGCAGGAACCGGATGCCGAATACGCATCAGGATTTGCGCCGCAGCCCTGACCACATCAGCGACGGCAATGCCCGTGACGGCAGAAGGTGTTCGTCTTTGCCGACGGCGCCGGGCAGGGCATGCCAGGGGATGCTCGCTGTGCGGTGATGCTGCAGATGCAGGTTGATGTTGTACGGCCAGATGAAGAACCGCCCCAGCCAGCCCACGCGCCAGGCGTATGTCCATTCCTGCCAGCCGGGCGTGACGCCGGGGCCGCCGCTGTGCTCGGCAATGCTGCGAATTTTCTGCAGCAGAGTGCCGAGGGTGATCAGGGGGATGAACCACAGCATCGCCAGCAAGCCCACTTCCTGGATCGAGCATTGCCAGACAACGCAGGCCACAATCATCAGCCAGACCGCCGCTGCGGCAAGCAAAGGCCGGGTGAGCTTGGGCGGCGCGCCACCGGCAGCCTTGTAGGCCGCGATGTTGCGTAGGGTATTGACCATCAGCAGGTCACCCAGCAGTTGTTTCGTCAGTAGCTTTGCGCTCAACGGCTGAAAACGCCACGGCTGACGGAAATAGAGGAAGCGGCGCTCCGGGTCCTGCTCGGTCCCGGCGTGCTGATGATGATCAAGGTGCAGCGGTCGATAGAATTCGATGGGCACCAGGCCTGGAACACCGATCGCCAGGTTGATCAGAAAGTCGTTGGTGTTGCGTCGTCGGGTCAGGTTGTAGTGGGTAGCGTCGTGATACAGCACGAACAGCGCGTGCTGGCGTGCCGCAACGATGAGCATGGTCAGCAGGTAAAAACGCCAGTCTGCGAGGTGAAGCGCGACGCGGATCGTGACCAGAATGCACAACCACTCGAGCAACAGCGCCGACAGGGTGCGCATGTCCACTGCATAGTGCTTGAAGATCAGCGTCGCCACGCCGCAGGCGACACCGATGGCCGCGCCATAGACCATGTCGGTAAACACGTGCTGCCCGGTGGTCATCACCGTCAGCATCAGCACCACACTCCAGACGGCAAATATCCAGGCTTTTTGCAGTCGCAAGCCAGCCATTGCGACGCTGATAGCCACAGGCAACGCCACATGCCCGCTGGGCGAGGCGGCCAGTGGCGCATCGAGCCGGTACAGCCAGTCGAGCCAGGCAGAGCCGGTTTCAGGGCGCAGGATCATGGTTGGCCAAAACAGATGGCAGACCAGACACAAGCCCGCCGCGAGGGCACCGGCAAAGAACGCCGGCAGCAGCCATGTCGACTGACGCCCCATGTAAACGAGCACCGGCATGACCAAGGTGTAGCTGAGGTACAGGGGCAGCGTGAACGGGAGAAGGGGAACGTGAGCGTCGACAATTCCGGGCTGCACAAGCTGCACAGAACCCATGGGTACATGCGTGACCAGAAAGTACAGCAGGCCGGTGACCAACAGGTACATCATCAGCCAGGTAACAGGCCGATCAACGCTGGAAGCGGCGGAGTGAGGAGGGTGCATGTAGACAAAGCCTGTCAGGATAAAGCCGGGTTCATTTGATACGTGCGCAAGCGGAAAATCAGCCAGGCTGACAGGTGCGCAATGATGATTGCAGAGGCGGTGAGGCATTGAATTGAGCTGACAGATTCATTGCCCTCAACAGCTCAGCCATTCAGAATCCGCTCATTGTGTATCCATACATCGAAGGCCTCCATGAGTTTGTGCGCGACTGCTGTACAGCGCTCCGATCTGCAACCGAATGATATCGATCGGATGTTCGAGATTTACTCCGCCTGTTATCAGGATACCTGTCTGTTACGGTTCAAGCAGGATCTTGACGACAAGACCCACTGCGTCGTGCTGCGTGACGCCTGCGACACGATCATGGGTTTTTCGACGCTGAAGCTGTTTGAAATGCACTGGGACAACCAGCCCGGCAGGTTCATTTTCTCCGGCGACACCATCATTACCCCTGAACACTGGGGCAGCCAGCAGCTCGCGTTCGCTTGGTCCCGACTGATTGGCGATCTGTGGCGTCAGGCTCCCGACGTGCCCCTGTACTGGTTTCTGATCTGCAAAGGGCATCGGACTTATCGCTATCTGCGGGCGATGGTACTGGATTACGCCCCTCGTGCGGGGCATTTGACCGAACCTCATGTGCAGGCCTTGATGGATCACCTTGCGTATACGCGTTTTGGCGATGCCTACGACCCTGCCACCGGCCTGCTGTCCTTCAAGACACCGCAGGGACGGCTGACCGAAGAGCTTGCACAGGTGTCGGAAAATCATGCGAGGTTGCCGGACGTAGCCTACTTTCTGCAGAAAAATCCTGGTTATGCCAAGGGCGACGAGCTGGTTTGCCTGTGCCGCTTCACGCCTGAAAACCTGAGGCCGCTGGCGCGACGCCTGATCATGGCCGAGCAGCATTCGACGTGCTGATTCGTCAGGCGGGTCCGGCGGACAACTCGCAGCTTCTGGACTTTCAACAGCGTCACGCCATGCGCGGCAGCATGCCACTGCGCTTTGACCGCAGCCCTGATTACTTTGCCCTGCATCACTGCCATTCCGCCGATCACCGGACCTGGGTTGCCCAAAGCCCGGAAGGCGAGCTGCGCGGCTCGGCCAGTCTGGTGGTACGCGCTGGTTACCTGCAGGGCAGCGCTGAACCGATTGCCTATCTGGGTGATTTACGGTTGATGCCTGACCGCAGGCTGTCCCGCTCATGGATGGCAGAAGTCCAGACGCGTCTCGCCGATCTGTCCCTGCAGACAGGCGCGCAGCAAGCGTACTGCTGCATCATTCGCGATAACCCGCTGGCCATTCAATCGCTGTTGGGACGACGGCGTGCAAACCCGTTGAAACTTGCCCACTGGCGTGGCTACAGCAATGTTTCGGTGTATGGCCAGCGTGGTTTGAGTAGCGCACCTCGCACGTGCGCCGGGATGCGAGTGATCCACGCCGAGCCGCGACATCTGGATGCACTGAGAGCGTTTCTCGACAGCGAGTCCTCCCGGCAATCGTTCGGCTGCGTGTTCAGCGAGGCGGAATTCGAGCGCAGGCTCAGCCATTGGCCTGACTTCAGCATTGGCTCGTTTTTGCTGGCGGTCGACGAGCGCGATAACCTGCTCGGCTGTGTTGCGCCATGGGATGCAGGAAAGATAAAACGGATCGTTGTCGAGCAAATGCCCGTGGCCCAACAGTTGCTGCGCCTGGGCTTCAACGCGGTCGCACCGCTGGCCGGCCGACCGGGCATTGCCTCGCCGGGTAACGCCCTGCGAGATATCTACCTGACCCATCTACAGGTTCGACAGCGTGATCCCCACGTGTTTGCCGCTTTGCTGGATGCTGCCTGGGCGCAGGTGCGCAAAGATTATTCATTGATGCAGCTTTGCCTGTACGACCATGACCCCCTGTGGCCGGCGATGCGCCGTTATCGCAGTGTGTCCCTGCCGATGGACCTCTACACGGCTCCCTGCGGCAGCAATACCTCTGTTTTTACCGAGGCGTGTGCGACGGGTGTTCCGGGGTTCGAGATCTATCTGGTGTGATCGGTTCTGACCGGCAGGGTCTGGTGCAGAACTTCCAGCAACGTTCGCCAGAACCTTGCCGGATCAAACCCGGCGCCGCCCAGTATCGGCTGGCCATGATCCACATCCGGCAGGCAGATTTGCGGCAGGCCTGGTATTGCCAAATCTTCCATATAGAACTGGCCATCATGCGCATGCCCCGCACGCAGGGCGTTCAAGCGTTGATGGTGTGTGTCGAAGCGTGAGCGCCGCACCGCAGACCAACTCACAACATGTACACAGTGCAGCGTGTCGGGCAGGGCGGACAGCATGCTGGCGACCTGCGGGTCTCGGTGGCTGCTGATATCCCGTGTGCCCTCGGCGAGCAGTGTGCTATTGACCATCGCCTGACGAAACCTGTCCATGCGATAGCCCGGGCCAGTGTCAGGAGTGCCGTAGCCCAGCAAGTCATCAATGATCGGCGAGGGGCCAACGGGCGGTTGCACCAGCGCGATGCCGTCACAGGCGTCGAGCAAGGCCGGGTTCTGCGTCAGCGTCGCCAGCGTGTCCAGGCTGCCCTTGCTGTGTGCCAGCACCACAAACCGCTGCCCGGGCCTGAGGCGCTTGCCGAGTACCGCTGCAATGTGTTCGCCCTGCGCAATGACCCCGCGCGAAGACCGCACCGGCATGCGCAGGACCTCGTAACCCTCGGACTTCAGCGACCGCGCACAGGCCCGGTTGCAATAGAGTATGAATTCCGAATAAAGCCCTGCGACCAGCACCACCAGCGTGTCCTTCGGCAGGCTAGGCCCGGGCGTTCGCCAGCTTTTGAGGAACAGTTCGGTCCAGTCCAGCGCTGCAGGCGGGCGCACGAAGTCTGTAGCCGGGAAATGGCTTTGCCAGTCGTCAAAGCCCTCGGGGGTCCAGATATTCGTCATGCAGATCGGTCCTGATCGCTTTGCTCAACGCTGTTCATCGAGCGCCTGGCGAGCGCTGTCGAGAAGCTCGCGGGTATCGATGCGGTTGGGGTGGAAACCGGGCAAAAACCAGAACAGACCGGCAGGCACGATGCGCGAAAGCAGGCCCGGATTGACGAACAGCCACCACTGCAAGCGCAGCCATTCACGCCAGTTGCGGTGTTGTTTGTCGCCGCGCACCAGGTGATAAGTGAAGTACCCGAGATCGAAGGTGAAATACACCGACAGGCTGAGCATCGCCACACAGCGAAGCAGGTAACGCCATAGCGGGTTGCGCTCGACGGTACACAGCACGTCATAGGCGACTGCTTTGTGTTCGATCTCTTCCAGCGCATGCCAGCGCCACAGGCCGACCATTGTCGGATCGGCCTCCTTGAGGTATGCCGGGTTACGCAAAAGCTGATCGGACAGTATCGCAGTGATGTGTTCAAGGCTGGCGGTCAGTGCCAGCCGGAAGCTGGCCGGTAGCCGCTCGCTTTCCTTTCTACGCCGCAGCAGCATGCGTTCCAGCTTTTCGACCGGCGCGCCTTGTGCGCCAAGCCGCTGGTTGTAGGCACGGTGCTCGCGCATGTGTGAGGCTTCCTGATAGATGAAGTCGTCGACCGCCTTGTCGAGCGCGCTGCCCTTGGCGAGCTTGTGGCGAAAATGCACCACGCTTTCGATGAAGATTCTTTCCCCCTGAGGGAACATGAACGACAGGCAGTCGAAAAAGCGCGTGGTGTGCGCCCGACCTGCGTGCCAGTAACGGGGGATGCTGTCATCGAAGGTAAAGCGTATCGAGCGGTACGCGATAACCTGCGGGGAGAGTTGTGCCGCCGAGCGTCGTGAGAGGATGCGTTTGAACAGCGACATGGTGCCCGGCTTACTGTGATGATCAGGGCGCACAGTGTGCCAGAGTCCGGCAGGCTTGAAACTGCCGAATAAACTTCCGCATGCGCAGGCAGGTATACTCTGCGTTTTTACATGTGGTTACTTTATGCGCACTTATAAGGATATTTTGCCAGCACGCCGTTTCGACACGGCAAATCTGGCGGTGCTGGCCCTCCAGACGCTGCTCTGGGGCGGGACCCTCACATGGCTGTCACACACCGACGCAGGTGCGTGGAAATGGCTGATCCTGATTCCGTTCTGTCTGGTCATGCAAGGCGTGTTCTCGATGATGCATGAGGCGTTTCACAGTCTCGCGCACAGCAACAAGACCACCAACTACCTGATGATGTGCTGGGCTTCCACTCTGTTTGGCGCCTCCGCGACACTGATCCACATCAACCACCTCGGGCATCACTCGCGAAACCGTACGCGTGCTGAGCTGGCGGACTTCGCCATGCCGGATGAATCGTTGCTGCGCAAACGCCTGGAATACTATTTTGCAGTGCTCGGCGGTATCTGGCTGGCGGCATTCATCGGCAGCCTGCTGCTGCCTTTGCTGCCCGCCCGCGTGGCTGATCGCTGGTCGCAAAGTGGTGAGGTCAACACTTATGCAGCGGCGTTCAAAGACTTCTCAATCAACGACTTTCGGCGTATCCGCAAGGAAGTTATCGCAGGCATTATCGTGTGGCTGGCGTGCGCGTATCTGTTTGGCTGGACCTGGGAAGTGGTGCTGATTACCTACATCGCGTTTGGTTTTTCCTGGTCTTCACTGCAGTGGGTCTACCACATGCGTACCCCGATAGATGTCGTCGAAGGTGCCTACAACATGCGTGCGCCCCGTTTGGTTCGCTGGGCATTCCTCAACTTCAATTACAACCTGACTCACCACCGTCATTCGCAGATGCACTGGCAGCACATGCATGCGGCATCGAACCTCAAGGAAACCCGGCCACTGTGGTTCGGCTGGCTCCAGGTGTTCACGCCGCCGCAGCGATTGCCCGATGACCTGTCCAGTCTCGACAAGACCTATTTTTGATGCAGACCGATGGCGACGTAAAGAGAGCGCTCTGGCAGTCATTCATTGACAGTACGCACGCCGTATTGGACCAGTGGCAGACGCAGTTCGAGCAACCTGAGCAGGCTCAGGAGCGTTTGTTACTAGGCATGTTGTCGGCCAATCGCGATTGTGCGTTTGGCCGTGCCCATGACTTTGCCGGGATCCGCAACGCCAGCGACTTTCGCAATAAGGTGCCGACGCACACTTACGCGCAACTGCAGCCTTGGGTCGAACAGGCACAGCACGACAGCGGCGCAGTGCTGACTACCAGCCCGCCGTTGTTTTTCGAGCGCAGCAGCGGCAATAGCGCGTTGCAGAAACACATCCCCTACACGCGGGACTTTCTTGCCCAGTTGCAGGGGGCGCTGACGGTCTGGCTGGCTGATATGTACCGCCAGGTTCCGGAAATCAGCCACGGCAGCGGCTACTGGTCCATGTCGCCGCCCTTGCAGCAACCTGCGATGAGCGCCAATGGCATCCCGATTGGCAGTGTCAGCGATCTGCAATATCTGCAAGGCAGTGCAATTGCCGGGCTGGCGGGCACTTTGCTGATCCCCGACATGGCTCATGACGTTGTGCACTGGCGCAGGCAAACGCTGCTGGCCTTGGTCGCCGATGCCGACCTGAGCATTATCAGCGTGTGGAGCCCGACGTTTCTGAGCAGCCTGCTACAACCTTTGCTCGACACCGAAAACCCCGAAAGCCGTCAGACCTGTGACTGGCTCGAAGCGATGTTGCCAGCGCCGCGCAAACAAGCCTTGCGCCATGCCCGTGCTCAAGGAGTATTCACTGAGCTATGGCCGCGTCTGGCAGCGGTCAGCTGCTGGATGGACGGGCCTAGTCGCGGGTACGCCGCGCAACTGGCGGCGCGTTTTCCTCAGGCTCGCTGGTTGCCAAAAGGCCTGTTCGCCACCGAAGGCGTGGTCAGCGTGCCGTTTGGCGAAGGGGCGGGCTGCCCGCTGGCGATTGGCAGTCATTATCTGGAATTCGTCGGTGACGACGGTCTGCCGAAAGGCGCTCACTCGCTACGCATGGGCGAAACCGCGCAAGTGTTGCTGACCACCGGGTCGGGTCTTTACCGGTATGCCTTGGGTGATCGGGTACGCGTGGTCGGCAAACAGGGCGATACGCCGCGGGTAGAGTTTGTCGGGCGCAGCGCAAGTGCCTGCGATCTGGTGGGCGAGAAACTGGATGAACAGCTTGTCGAGGGTGTTCTTGCGCAGTGCATCGACAGTTCAGACAGCGCATGCCTGATCCCTGACTCCAGAAACACACCGCCGCATTATGTAGCCCTTGTGTCGACATCATCGGCGATACCCTGCGAGGTATTGGCAAACGACATCGACACAGCGTTGCAAGGCTCTTTTCACTATGGTCATGCGCGCACGCTGGGTCAGTTGGGGCCGGTACGTGTGCGTCTGGTGAGTGGCGGCGCGCAAAAACTCGCAGCGTTGCTGCAACGCGCGGCGGAGGCAACCGGCATTCGTGCGGGCGACGTCAAACCGCGCGCTTTGATCAGTCGACTGGACACGGCCAATGCCCTCCTTGCAATCATGGAAGAACCTGAATGCCCGCACGTTTGAGCAGCGACATCGACACGCCTGACACCGAGACACGTGGCGATGGCACGCGCGAGCAATGGTATGTGGCGTGCACGCAAAAGCAATTGCGCAACGGCAAACCTTACCGTGCGACGATTCTCGGCCTGAACATCGTCCTGTTTCGCCAGCGCAGCGGAAAGGCGGCGGCGCTCCTTGACCAGTGCGTGCACCGAGGTACCCGGCTGTCGGCCGGTAAAATCACCGATGACTGCCTGGTGTGCCCGTATCACGGCTGGCGCTACGACGCGACCGGGCACGTGGTGCATATTCCCAGCGTGGATGCCGAGCAGGGCGAACCGAAGTCGCCCGGTTATCGCTACAGGCAGCGCCATTTTTCGGTGTGCGAGCAGGATGGGCTGGTCTGGGTGTACACCGGCACGGGCGATGCTCGCGACACACCGATTTTCCGGCTTCCCGCCTATGGCGAGCGTCCGTGGCAATCCTATTTCATGATCAACACCTTCGACGCCGATGTTGGCAGTCTGGTGCAGAACTTTCTGGATGTGCCGCATACGGTATTCGTTCATGAAGGTATTTTTCGGTCGAGCAGCGGTCGCGCAATGGAGGCGACGCTGGCTTGCAAGGCTAAGAGCATCGAGGTCGTCTATCACGATGAGGTCGACGAGATCGGCCTGATGCAATGGCTGACCAACCCGGACGCTGAGCCGCTGGTGCATACGGATCGCTTCCTGGCGCCGAATGTGACCTTTTGTGACTACTTGTGGGGCGCACGCTCAGGCTTTCTGATCGTCAGCCAGATCACCCCGGTCAATGATCGCCAGTCACGCGTCTACACCTACATCGCCTACCGTTTTCCGATGCCGCGCTGGGTGTTGCGAATACTGCGTCCGTTCATTCATCTGTACACGCACATCGTGATTCAGCAGGACGTCAAAATCATTCGCGCACACCGCGAGGGTCTCAACAACGTGCCCAACTTCAAACCGTGCAATGTGCCTGCCGATGCCATCCATGTGGGCGTCGAACAGTTGCTCGCAGCGGTTCGACGCGGCGAGACGCTGCCGGAAGCGCAGCGTCGCGAGCGGCGGATCCGATTCGAACTTTGACAGCCTGGTGTTTCAACCGGCTTAGAGCTTCGGCTGAACTGAACTCGCCAGTTGCGTCGGTGACGGCAGCACAACACCGCACGAATGTGATGACTGAAGGCGCGCTGTTCGATTTGGAATGCTCTGCCAATTGATGTGCTGGTGAAGGGTCGGTCGCAAGGGTTGACTTGATTCCCAGGCTGGGTACTGAGCAGTTAACCTAAGCACCTTTCGTTCTGCAAAGCGCTCAACATGGCCATCAACCTGTTAACCGAATCCATGCTCGGACACTGGCGCGCTCCGTCGGGCGTCTGGTTATGCGAGTTCCAGTTCGGGAGCCGATTGATCTACGTCGAGCACCGCAATGGCGAGTCGCCTGACCGTCGGCTTGCCGCAGCTCAGCGCCTCGTTAATGCTACATGGGAGGATTTGCCGCAAGCGCTGATGTTTGCCGAGAAGCAGTGCAAGGGCTGCGTCAGCGTGATGAGTCCGCGCAATCTGTTGTTCTTTGCCTCTGTTAGACTGCCACCCTTTACACGCAGAGTGGCATCCAATGAGCGCAAAGGTTCGTTTGACCCAATACAGCCACGGCGCCGGCTGCGGTTGCAAGATATCGCCTCAAGTGCTTGAGGTGATCCTCGCTGGCAGCGGCGCACAAAATCTCGATCCAAAGCTTTGGGTGGGTAATGCGTCGCGTGACGATGCGGCGGTCTACGCCATTGATGACGAGCGCGGAGTCGTCTCAACTACCGATTTCTTCATGCCTATCGTCGACGACCCCTACGATTTCGGCCGTATTGCCGCGACTAACGCTATCAGCGATATCTATGCTATGGGTGGAGATCCAATCATGGCCATCGCCATTCTCGGCTGGCCGGTCAACGTGCTTGCTCCCGAAATCGCTCGCGAAGTGATTCGCGGTGGCCGTGCAGTTTGTGACGCTGCGGGCATCCCGCTCGCCGGTGGACACTCCATTGATGCGCCAGAACCAATCTTTGGCCTGGCGGTGACGGGGCTGGTCGAAAAGCGTTTCATGAAACGTAACGACACGGCCACCCTGGGCTGTACGCTTTATCTGACCAAACCATTGGGGATCGGTGTGCTAACCACCGCCGAGAAACAAGGCCTGCTGCGGGACGCCGACATTGGCGTGGCGCGGGACCAGATGTGCACGCTCAATACGATCGGCAGCCGCTTCGGCAAGCTTGCCGGGGTCACCGCGATGACCGATGTCACCGGTTTCGGCCTGCTGGGTCATTTGGTGGAAATGGCTGACGGTAGCCGCTTGACGGCACGTATCGAGGCCAGCGCCGTGCCGCGCCTGGCCAGTGTTGATTATTACCTTGAGCAAGGGTGCGTACCGGGAGGCACGCTGCGCAACTTTGACAGTTACGGGGGCCGCATCGGCAAATTGACCGAATGGCAGAAACATCTGCTCTGCGACCCGCAAACAAGTGGCGGCCTCCTTGTAGCCGTAGCGCCAGAGGGGCAAACGCAGTTTCTGCAGACCGCCACCGATCTGGGACTGAGTTTGCGCCCCATAGGCACGCTGATCGAGCGCCAGGCTAACGCCGTTGAGGTGTTCTGATGCGCGAGAACAGCGCCGACTTGCGCCATATTTTTTTAAACGATATCCCGCTGATGGACGTCCGCGCGCCCGTGGAGTTTGCGAAAGGGGCCTTTGGGCAGTCCGTTAACCTGCCGCTGATGAACGATGCCGAGCGTGAGGCCGTCGGCACGGCCTATAAACAACAGGGACAGCAGGCCGCCATCGAGTTGGGGCATCAGTTGGTGTCCGGGGCTACCAAAGAAGCACGTATTGAAGGCTGGGCTGAGTTCGTCCGCTGTCAGCCGGAAGGCTATCTGTATTGCTTTCGCGGTGGCCTGCGGTCGCAGATCACCCAGCAGTGGCTGAAAGACATCGCCGGTATCCCTTACCCGCGTGTGTCAGGCGGTTACAAGGCGATGCGCACCTTCCTTATCGACACCATCGAGTGCGCCGTTCAGGAGTGTGAACTGGTCGTGGTCGGGGGCTTGACCGGGTCCGGCAAGACTGAAGTGCTGGCGGGGTTGAGTAACGCCCTCGACCTCGAAGGCCACGCGAACCATCGCGGCTCCAGCTTCGGCAAACGTGTCAGTGCTCAGCCCGGGCAGATCGACTTTGAAAATGCCCTGGCTGTGGACATCCTGAAGAAACGCCATCGCGGTGCCGAACATTTCGTACTCGAGGACGAAGGTCGCGCTATTGGCAGCCGTGCAGTGCCTCTTTCGCTGTTTCGGCAGATGCAAGCCGCGCCTCTGGTGTGGCTGCAAGACAGCGTCGAGAGTCGGGTTGAACGGATCCTCAAGGATTACGTTATCGACCTGTGCGCAGATTTTGTCGCTGTCCATGGCGCGGAGGAAGGATTCAATGCGTTCGCCGAACGCCTGCGCCAGAGTCTGGCCAGCAACCTCAGGCGCCTGGGGGGAGAACGCTACAATCGCCTGGCGGTGATTATGGATAGCGCCCTGCAGATGCAGCAGGCAACGGGGCTGGTGGACGCTCATCGGCAATGGATCGAGCAATTGCTCACCGAGTACTATGACCCGATGTACGCCTACCAGCGTGACAGCAAGTCCGGGCGTATCGAGTTTGCCGGTGATCAGGCCGCCGTCAGGGATTATTTACTGCAGCGCCGCCACGCGTGAACCCAGCGGCGCCTGCGCCTTTCTAGAAGACCAGCGCCGCGATGACGCCGCTGATAATGCCCACCAGCATGGTCAGCAATGCGACGGCCACCAGCACCCGACGATCAAAGGATTTGCGCAGCATCAATAGCGACGGCAGGCTGACGCTCGGCAGCGTCATCAATAGCGCTACTGCTGGAGCTGTACCCAAGCCGACCCCCATGAGGGCCTGCACGATAGGAATTTCTGCCGCGGTGGGGATCACAAACAAAGTGCCCACGACAGCAAGTGGCACCAGCCATAGCCAGCTATTGGTCATTGCTCCATCAACGTGAGGGAATAGCCATACCCGCGCCGCTCCGAGGATCAGCACCGCCAGCACGTAGATCGGGATGGTGGTCCAGAACAACTGCCACATCGTGCGTAACCACTGCACCGGGAGACTGCGGGTATCTGCGGCAGTGGCCACCTCAACAGCATCCACAGCCGCTTTCGGCAGCGCTTCTGGTCGCGACATGCGCTGGGCGAGTAGCGACGCACCGAGCACAAGTCCAACGCCGGCCACCAGGCGCAGGGCGGTGAACTGCCAGCCGAGTACGAAACCCATGAAGATCAAGGTAGCGGGGTTGAGAACCGGGTTTGCAATCCAGAAGGCCAACGCCGCACCCTCCGACACGTTCTGTCGCCTTAGCCCGGCTGCCACGGGAGCCGCACAGCAACTGCACATCATCCCCGGCAGAGCGAACAAGCTCCCCCGCAGCGTAGAGCCGAAGCCGGCTTTGCCAAACGCGCGCAGTAGCCAGTCCCGGGGAATAAGCACCTGTACCAACGAGCCAAGGATGATCGCCAGAACGGCAGCCTTCCAGATCGCCAGAAAATACACTTGGGCATAAGTCAGCGCAGCCAACAAGGGCGACGTCAGATTATCGTTGAGGATCGAGCCGCCAATGCTATGGGTATCGGCGGCGATGAACGACTTGAGGTAATAAGGTGACCACTTGACGTAGTACAGGCCGATGACGGCCACCAGCAGAAACACCGCCGGTTTGCACCAAAATGCCCAGGAGCGGGTTGTGGAGGGAGGAGACTGGCTAATCATTATGAAATCCGTGCGTAAGCGAACGTCTATGATACGTCAACGCTGGCTGTCAGTTGGCAACAATGACTGCGCCCCAGGAGCGCAGTGATTGGCCCGGAGTGTGTAATCGCTGCTAACTAATACTCTCACTTACAACCAATGGAGGGTTGAGGCATGTACACGCTTTTCGGAGCAGAGGGTTCTGGTCCCGCAGCTATCGAGATAGCACTGAAATATTGCGGCGCCGACTACCGGTTGCAGGCAGCCAGTTCCTGGGAGGAGGGCAGTGGCAGGGATGAGCTGCGACGGATTAATCCGCTACTGCAAGTGCCCACTCTGGTTTTACCCGATGGCACTGTGCTGACTGAAAGCGCCGCGATATTGGCCTGTCTCGGACTGGAGTTTCCTGCCTCAGGGCTGCTGTCCCTGAACCCGTCTGAACGAGCTATACAACTCCGCGGTTTGGTGTACATCGCCTCCAACTGTTACTCAGCCATCGGCATCATCGATTACCCGGAGCGCTGGTTGCCTGACGGGAACCCGGATCACTTGCAGCAACTGGTTAACGGCGCAAAGTCCCGGTTGTACGGACACTGGGAGACGTTTAGCGATGTATTTGGGGGCACGGCGGCGTGGCGCCCTGACAAGCCCAAGCCAGGTGCTGTCGAGATCCTGGCTTGCGTTGTGACGCGGTGGGCCGGTACCCGTGAACATCTGCGGCTATTACGGCCGACCTTTCATGCCTCGCTATTGGATATTGATTGTCATGTAGCAACTGCGTTGGCTTGATACCACAGGTGTGATCGGCTTTGTGGGAGCCGAGCTTGCTCGCGATGCTGGCAACACAGTGGTCAGACGGGTCGCGTTCAGCCCTATCGCGAGCAAGCTCAGCTCCCACAGGTTCTGCGCAATTCCAGGGTTGATATGCGCTGCATTGCTCGCCAGAATCGCGCCCCTGTCCGGTGATTGGTGCTGGATGTCAGCGGTGAAAGGGGCTGCAGTTGAACGAACAGACATTGTCCAGGCGCCTGGAGCGCGTCGCGGCGCATGTGCCTGCGGGGGCGCGACTGGCCGATATCGGCTCGGATCACGGTTACCTGCCGGTCGCCTTGATGCGCCGCGGATCTATTGCGGCGGCAGTGGCGGGGGAGGTGGCATTGACTCCGTTCCGCGCGGCCGAACGCACGGTTCGTGAGAACGATCTGGACCAATTGATCACCGTACGCATGGCCAATGGTCTGGCTGCGATCCAGCCGGAAGACGGGATTACGGCCATCAGCATCTGCGGCATGGGCGGCGAGACGATCCGCGACATTCTTGAAGAAGGCAAAGCCTATTTGACTGGCGAAGAGCGTCTGATCCTGCAGCCCAACGGCGGCGAGCGGCCGCTGCGCCAGTGGCTGATGGAAAACGGTTATTGCATCCTTAGTGAGGAAGTACTGCGGGAAAACCGGTTCGACTACGAAGTCATCGTTGCCGAGCGCGCTGGGCCTGTGGTCTACACCGCCGAGGAACTTTACTTCGGCCCGCTACAGATGAAGGCTCGCAGCCCGGCTTTTCTGCTCAAGTGGCGCCGCATGCTGCGTCATAAGCAGCAAACCTTGAACCACTTTGCCCGGGCTCGGCAGGCGCTGCCAGAGGAAAAGCTTGAAGAAGCTGAGCGGCAGGTTCGCTGGATAAGCGAATTGCTGGCTGTGACTGGAGCATGACGCAGTGAGCGCTGGTTTATCTGGAAGGCGTTCTTGAAACTTTCCTTGGCCGAGACGTCACCAGACAGCTTTCAATCAGTGCCCACCCTCTAAAGATCTCCGGACAATTGCCTGAAGCATACGTCGACGAATCATGCCGCTCACTGGCCGTATTGCGTACCAATACGGCGTGAAACGTTTGAGCGCCTGACGATCCAGGCAATGCACCCGCGTTTGAGTGGTTATCCGGGTTAGCCCTGACTCCAGGTGCTGGCAAGTAAAACTGAGCGCAAGTTTGACGCTCCCCGCCTCACAAAAACGTTGAAAGGCTTCTGCATCGGCCACAGGAGCCTGACCGAAGTCAGCCTGCCAGAACTTTCCTGCCAGTCCGTAGACGACTTCGGTATCGCCATCGCGATGCAGCAGGGTGAAGTTGTCCATCCCGAAACTCGCTTTAGCGCTTGATGCCGAGCGCTGAAACAACCGCATGGGTAGCTCGCGTAACTGAATGGCGTAGCGAAAAAACCGGTCATTTTCAGGTCGATAGTTAACGGCCTCAGCCATTAACCGGGCCGGACTGACTGAGCTTTCCAGCGAGTGGGTTTCACTGAACTGGTAGTCAGGCAGGTAACGATCAATAAGATGCATCCGTACTCCTCATTGCAGGATCGTGTCGACCGGGCAGGGTGATAGATCAGGCATTTTTCCAAGTGTGCGTCTGGATTTTCCTGCCTCCCTGCAGTATTGCGCAATCACGATTTGTTCCAGTGATCCCGGTTGACTTCTGGTGGGTTAAAAGCTTCGGTTCAGGCTTGCCTTGCAGCACGGATACTAAAGCGGGCGCACTGACGTCTGGGCGGTTCCGGCAACGTCAGGCTTCCGGAAGCATTGTTTGTCCTGATGCGGTCAGGCCATATGACTGCCGCATACTTCTGTTCAAAGTTACAACTATCGCTGTTGTGCGCAGTCTCTTTATAGACCTTTCACTGTCGAGCAACGGAGCTTTCATGATTACGGTCCATCACCTCAACAACTCGCGCTCCCAGCGCATCCTGTGGCTGCTCGAAGAACTCGACCTGCCATACGAAATCAAGCGCTACGAGCGCGATCCGAAAACCAATCTCGCGCCACCTGAGCTCAAGGCTGTCAACGCGCTGGGTAAATCCCCGGTGATTGAAGACGGTCCTCACGTGATCATTGAGTCTGGCGCTATTGTCGATTACCTGATCCGCCGCCATGGCGACGGTCGCTTGCAGCCGGATCCGGCAACCGCCACATACGATGAGTACGTGCAATGGCTGCATTTTGCTGAAGGTTCGGCGATGTTGCCGTTGATGCTAAATCTTTACGTAGGTCGCCTGGGCGATGCTGGCGCGCCTTTGCACCCACGTATCGAATCGGAAGTGGCCAATTATCTGGGCTATCTCAACGAAGCATTGGGGCTGACGCCGTTTCTGGTGGGTGAAAAATTGACCGGTGCGGATATCCAGATGAGCTTCATCGGCGAGTTGGCCAAGGCGCAGGGCAAGTTGCAGCCGTACCCGAATGTGGCGGCGTGGGTACAACGTTTCCAGGAAAGACCCGCTTATCGCAAGGCGCTGGAGCAGGGCGGGGAATACGTGTTTGCGAAGTAATGGTCTAGTTGCTGACTAACTCAGGCACGTCAGTCGAGCGAGGTTTGATCAAGCAGATAGCTGCATGATCAAGCCGCGTTCACATAGTAACCGTCAGCCTTCGGAAGTCGCGACGGCTTCCTGGCCAGTTTCAGCGTCAAGCTTCAGCCGGTCAGCCTTGCTGATGTATTTAGGCTTTTTGGGTGCCAGTTTGGCACTGGCCTTTTTGGCTTTTGCCTTGAATAGCTGCTGTAGTTTTTTCTGGCGATTCATGTTTCTGCTCAACTGGTGATTCTTGAATGATTCGGCGGGAATTCTAACAGCGAATCCTCTGGTCTTTAGCTGAATCGCGCTGACCATGATCTCCTATCGAGCCGAAAGCTGCCATCTAACATGTCTCTGCTGTATTTTCATACTTCTTATGGGGCGGCGTAACTGGAAGTTGAAGCTTTGTGCCTCAAACCCTGAAAACTCATGTTGTGCCAGGTTCATCGTAAGGAACGTTATGCGTATTCGAGCTTTTAAGATTTTGCTGACTCTGCCTATGCTCTTCGTGATGCTTTACGCGCAGGCGGCGAAGCCCGGCGCGAGCGATGAGGCGATACGTCTGTTCTCAACTGAGCAATACCGGGCGTCGATAGAGGAGTCAGACAGGGTGCTCAAGTCGGACCCGACTGACACCGAGGCCTTGAATGTAAAGGCTTTGGCTGTGTCGATGCTGGGCGACGATCAAGCCGCTATACGGCTGGTGACTCAGGCACTCGAGATCGTTAAAAAGGACGGTCAGGCGTCGATTACCCAGCAGGCGAATTACTGGAACAACCTCGGGTATTTCAACGAGCGACAACGCAATTATCAGGTTGCCATTAGCTGTCATGAGAAAGCCTTGAAGATGCGGCTTTCCGCATTTGGTGCGGACAACCTGCAAACTGCCGATAGCTAAAACAATCTGGGAACGACACTGAGCAAGCTCGGCCGTTATGACGAGGCCTTCGATAATCTGCGGAAAAACCTCGCATTGAGAAAACGGCTATCCGGTGAGCGTGACCATTCGGTTGCCGTGGCACTGAATAACCTAGGCAATGCTTACAACCTTCAGGGCGACTACAAAGCCTCTTTGCCAATTTTTCAACAGGCGCTGGATATTGATGCGCCGCTGTATGGCGTGCAGCATCCGGTAATTGCCGTGCGCTGGAACAATATTGGCGATGCTTATCGAGGGCTAGGCCAATATGATCAGGCCGAAGTTTTCCTCACGAAAGCATTGAACAGCGATCTTGCGAGCTTTGGCGAGAACCATCCCAAAGTGTCACTGCGCTATTTCAATCTGGCCAAAATGTACGAAGCTCAAGGCGACAAGCTCAAAGCCCGAGCCGCCTACGCCAAGGCGCTGCAGATAGTCCGTAACGTTGATCCTGATGATGCGGGGCAGATTCAATATTTTGAGGCGAAGCTGCGAGAACTGGGGGCCAAGTCAGGGGCATGATTTGATCCATGAGTCAGATCAAACACTATTCAACTATTTGATTTGGGATGACACCGCGCTGTCGCACAGCAAACACAGGACTTGTAGGAGCTGCCGAAGGCTGCGATCGCGGTGTGTCAGGATACATGCTTCGCAGCCTTCGGCAGCTCCTACATAAACTGCATTTCAATCCTGTAGTTTGCGTGTTGTTTGAGAGGCGCGCATAAATTCAGATAGTCACTTGAAGCTGAATATTCCTATCTCAACTGCCTTTCGATGGGCACGGTTCTGGCGCTGACTTCATCGCCTGTATGCCGTGTCGTGACCGTTTCAATAAGCATGATTCCGCACTCATCTTCAGCCACCGGGTTATGCCTGACCTGCTTGGGGATGATGCAGAATTCGCCCGGCCTGAGGATGATGTCGCGGTCCTCCAGCTGAATTTTCAGGGTCCCATAGACCACCATGAACATCTCGTCTTCATCTGCATGGGCATGCCACATCAGTTCGCCTTTCAGCTTCGCAACCTTGATGTACTGGTCGTTAACCTGGCCGATGACGTGCGGAGACCAATACTGAGTAACTTCAGCCAGGGCTGATTCGATGTTGATGGTATTACCGCTTGGGATCATGGTTCTAACTCCGTTGAGGGAGCGTCAATTTACGTCGGTGAGATGACTGGCCATATCGAATGTTTATAATGGGGGCATTAATATTTGTAATGGCCCCCATGTCCAGACTTCGCACTATTGATCTCGTTTTGATCCGTACATTTGTTGTGGTTGCCGAGACAGGCAGCATCAGCGCAGCAGCGCGACAGTTGCACCTTACCCAAGGCGGGATCAGCCAGCAGATCAAACGCCTTGAGAGCTTCTTCAATTGCATGTTGCTGGTGCGTGATCCTGGTGGAACCCAACTGACAGAACGAGGGGCAGACTTTCTGCCCAAAGCCAGGCGTCTACTTGATCACAGCGACAGTCTATACGAGGACATGACAGGGATAGTCGGCACCCGAAGCGTGCGGGTTGGCGTGCCTTACGACATGGCCGGTGCTCATTTTTCACCGATCCTCAAGAACTACGCTCATCACCATCCTGACGTAGAGGTCACTATTGTGACGGGCTCGTCCCTTGATCTGATGAGTGATTTCACGAAAGGGTTGATTGACCTCACACTGCGCCAGTGCCCTGAAAGTGAAGGTGTTGGAGAGCGGTTGTACGCGGAACCATTGGTATGGCTGAGCGCCTCGGATGAGCTACTGTGCCAACGGCCTTTGCCGTTATGCTTCGTGACGCCAACCTGTACGTTTCGAAAAACCGTGTTTGCATTGCTGATCGAATCGCACATCAGTTGGCGCGTGGTGTTTGAAAATGCTTCGGTCGACGCCACGTTATCAACTGTTCGCAGTGGCCTTGCCCTGACGCCGTGGCTGCGCTCGCTGGTGCCCGAGGGCCTCAAAGTGGTCGGAGTAGAGTCCGGATTGCCTGTGCTGCCAGAGTTTGCAATCGAACTTCACGTCTCGCCGAATGCGAGTAGCAGTGCGTTGCAGATGGCAGAGGTCATTCGCCAGCATTACCGTTAGGCAGCGGCAGGCGAGAAATAGCAGCTGGCACCTTTGGGCATTTGCAAACGACCCATTGCTAGAGGGTCGCTACTTTTTGACAAAAGCCGCCAGACTTTCATGACCACCCACGATCAGTTCGCGGATCGTCTTTTCAAAATGAGCGGCTGCTTCCGGCTCTCGAACATCAAACGTCGCTTTCCATTCCACGACACATTGCTGTGCCTCCTCGGCCACAGCCACTTTGACCTGCGCCTGATAATTATCCAGTGGTAAAGGCGACTCTTCGAATGCGTAGGAGAGGGCCATATGGTGGTCATCCAGGGTTAAGAGTCGCTCACGCAGAACGTCGCCGTCAGCGAGGTCGAGTCGACGGATTGCGCCCACGGCGCTGCCTGGTTGTTCGCCCTCAATATGGCTTTGCTCAATTGCTGGATGCCATTCGGCGATACCGCCAAAATGGCTTAGCACTCGCCAGACTTGCTCAGCACTACTCTCTATAACTGCGCTGTATTCAACGGATGCCATGCGTCATTCTCCAGGTGTTTTAGTGGATCAGAAACTTCTCGCTGCCACATCGACAGGAGTCGTGCCTTGAGTCAGTTCGATGATGACTCGAGATACTTGAGGGTTTTCGATGAGCTCGGCCAGAAACGCAGCAACGTCGTCACGGGGAATTTCGCCGTAGGGGATCGCCAGTCCTGCTCTTACGTTACCTGTACCGGGGCTGTCCACAAGGGTGCCGGGTCTCAGGATGACCCAATCCAGTTCAGAAGAAGCCAGAAACACATCGGCTTGTTTCTTGACCTTCATGTAGTTCTCGAACCCTTCGGAGGTTTCGCCCGCTCGAAGTGCTTCGGGGAACGCCGATACCAGCAAGAAGCGGCGCACGCCTGCCAACTGCGCAGCATTGACGGCTGTTTCCAGGCCCTTGCCATCGATGGCGTTGGTCAGTTCCATACCTGCGCCACCGGCCCCGGCGGTGAATACCACGGTATCGCTGCCTGCCATGGCACCGGCCAGCTGAGAAGCATCCAGCTCGGTGAGGTTACCCAGCAGTGGCGTGGCGCCCTGTGATTTGAGTGGCTCTGCTTGCTGTTCTTTGCGATGAAGTGCGATCACCTCATGACCCACAGCGCTGAGTTTAGTGATCAGGCGGCTTCCGACCTTACCTGCTGCGCCGATAACGAACACTTTAGACATGGGATTCTCCTCTGATGGCCGACGTACTGGCACTTGGAGGTACCAGTACATCGCAACCTGTAATTAACCTTCGAACTGGTGGTAGACCTTGGCGATCACCTTCCAGTTGCTGTCGATTTTGAGCAGCGTCAGGTAGTCGTTGTAATCGGCGCCGATGGCGTCCTTCTCCATGTCGACGCGGACTACTGCGGTCGTCGGGGTGATCGCGAGTATGTCCAGACGCGTGGTGATGCCCGGAGCGGTGCCGTTACTTTCCACAAACGTATAGAGGTTGCTGATCGGTCCACCCAAGAGTTTGCCGTTGGTGAAGCCGTACATGATCGCGTCTTTGTGAAAGGCCTCTTCGATAGTGGCGACGCTACCAGTGCGCAGGCCCTCGATGTACTTTCCAGCGGTTTCAATCACAGCGTTGTAGTCGCTGGTGGGAACTGCTTTGATGTTGTTGCTCATAAGGTTGTCTTCCTGTTGTTGATTAAATTAATCGCACCTGGTCGAGGGTGATTGGAGTGATCACCAGTCCTGACGGGTAGGGGAGATGATCAGATCGTTGACGGTGACATTTGCGGGCTGGTTGAGTGCGTAGATCACGGCGCGGCTGATGTCCTCGGGCGCGATGGCGATTTCATTGAGTGCTTTGGCGGCTTTTCGGCCTGCCGGGTCTGTGACCTT
Source organism: Pseudomonas sp. ICMP 561 (assembly GCF_002699985.1). Lineage (GTDB taxonomy): Bacteria > Pseudomonadota > Gammaproteobacteria > Pseudomonadales > Pseudomonadaceae > Aquipseudomonas > Aquipseudomonas quasicaspiana. The sequence continues at coordinate 333,859 of NZ_LKBT01000023.1, forward strand.
GTCGGCCCAGCCGGTATTGATTACGCCGGGGCTTACCGTGTTGACGCGGATGCCGTGGTATACGCCCAGCTCTTTGCGCATCGACTCTGTCATGGCCTGCACGAAAAACTTGGTGGCGCTGTACACGCCTGCCGAAGGGCCAACCTGATGGCCTGCAACGGAGTCCATGTTCAGAATCTGGCCCGACTGCTGCTCGACCATGAACGGCAGCACCGCCGCGATTGAATTCAGGTAGCCCTTGATGTTTACGTCGATCATCGCGTTCCAGTCCTGAACGGCCACGTCGACCCAGCTGGAAAAGAGCATCAAGCCTGCGTTATTGATCAGGATGTCCACCGAGCCGTAGGTGTCTATTGCAAATCGAGCGAGGGCGAGAGTGTCATCAAGGCTGGTTACGTCAGTGATGCAGCTCGTTGCTTCGTAACCGGCAGCGCGTAGTTCGGTGATCAAAGCGCTCAGGCCCTGTTCATCAAGTGCGGCGGCCACAACCTTTACGCCTTCTTTCGCAAGGGCTCTGGCAGTGGCGGCACCAATCCCGGAGGAGGCGCCTGTGACAATGGCTGTTTTGTTGCTCAGGTAATTCATATCTCACCTTTTTCAAGTCGCAGTCATCCAGCGCCGTAATCATTGATAACGACGTGCGGCGTTCAGCGAATCAGTAGTTGTTCAGCGAATTCAATAGCTACCCAGAGGCCAGTCGGTATAGCCCTTGGCACCACCGCCGTAGTACGACTCGCGGGGGGCGATGGTCAGTTCGGCACCGTAGCGCAGGCGCTTGACCAGATCCGGGTTTGAGATAAACAGGCGTCCGAACGCCACTGCGTCGATCTTGCCTTGCGCCCGGCGCTCGATTGCCATGTCCAGGTCGTAGTTGTTGTTGCCGATGAAGGTGCCGTTGAACTGCGCGCTCAGTGCGTCCATATCGACGCCTTCAGGAACTTCACGTGACGTGGCCGTGGCGCCTTCGACGAAATGCAGATACGCCAGATTGAATGCGTTGAGTTGCTGGATCAGGTAACCATGCAGGCCCATGACATTACTGTCCGGCGGGGTGTTGCCAGCATCCGGCGTGACCGGCGATAGACGAATACCCACGCGATTATTGCCCCAGATATCGACGATGGCCTGGGTGACTTCCAGTGTCAGGCGGGCGCGGTTTTCAATCGAGCCGCCGTACTGATCTGTGCGTTGATTAGTAGAGTCGCGCAGAAACTGGTCCAGCAAATAGCTGTTGGCTGAGTGGACTTCGACGCCATCAAAACCGGCACGTTTGGCGTTTTCGGCAGCCCGTATGTACTGCTCGATGATGCCGGGGATCTCGTCGGTCTCCAGTGCGCGGGGTGTCGACACCGGGACAAAACCATTGGCGGTGTAGGTGTTGCCTTCCGCTTTGATCGCGGAGGGCGCGACCGGTGCCTGACCGTCGGGTTGCAGGTCGACGCTGGAGAACCGACCGACATGCCACAGCTGGCTGACGATCTTGCCGCCCGCTGCGTGTACTGCGTCTGTCACTTTGCGCCAGCCGGCGACTTGTGCGTCGTTCCAGATGCCGGGTGTTGCGGCATAGCCTCGGCCCTGGGCGGAAATGTTAGTGGCCTCGGCGACGATCAGGCCTGCGCTGGCGCGTTGTGCGTAATAAGTGGCGTGTAGATCACCGGGAACGCCGTCTTCGCCATACCGGCTACGTGTGACGGGGGCCATGACGATACGGTTGGCCAGCTCGATGGAGCCCATACTAACCGGCGAGAAAAGATCGGTGGTCGTGCTGATGTCGTTCATTGATTGATTTACCTGCAAAGTTGATGGTCATAACTGACCGGTCGTCTACTAAAGTGCGCTAAAAAAAAAGCGCACTACCTCAGTAGGCGCTTGCTCATGTTCAGAGCGGTGTCGAAGGAGTCTGTAGACTTGTTTACTTTCACTAACAGCGAAGCCCCGAGCCAGAGCTGGTAAAGGCCCTCGGCAAACGCGCGGCTGTCTTCTCCGGGATGCAGGCTGTCATCGGCGATACCCAGATCAACGCACGTGGTGATGCGCTGAATGATCTTTGCCGTACCGCGCTCAAGGACCTTACGCATGCCGTCAGAAAGGTCGCACACCTCAGGACCAAGCTTGACGACCAGGCACTTACCGTCGGGGAGGTCGGTGCCCTGGGTTTCCTTCCAGTAATTGAAGTAAGCCCACAGTCGTTCTGCTCCGTTGCCCGGAAGCGCCATCAGCGCATCGACGCGGCCCAGATATTCAGAAAAGTACTCTTCAAGCAGCGCTTCACCGAATTCTTCCTTGGATTTGAAATAGTAGTAAAACGAACCTTTTGGCACGCCCGCAGCGCTCACCACTTCGGCGAGACCTACAGCGGTGTAGCCCTTGTTCGTCATGAGCGAGCGAGCCACATCAAGGATGTGCTGTCGCATGTCGTGGTTAGGTTTCTTCATAATGACGGCGATCCTAAATTAAAACTGACCAGTCGTCTACAAGCTATTCGATTTCATTTGTTGGGACAATAAACGCACCGCTGACGAGGAGAACCATCGGTGCGTTCAGGTGTGGTGAGCAAAACAGAGGGCTTGATCAGCCTTGTGAGCAAGTCCGCTAAGGGCCCTTAAGCCTGGAGATAGACAACATGCGTATGGGTGTACTCATACAAGCCATGCTTGCCGTCCGCGCCGCCGACGCCAGACTTTCTGACACCGGCATGAAAGCCCTGCATAGCCTCGAAGTTTTCTCGATTGATGTACGTTTCACCAAAGTCGATTTCGCGGATGGCGTACATCGCCTTGCTCAGGTCCCGGGTATACAGCGATGACGTCAGGCCGTATTCGCAGTCGTTCGCCAAAGCGATAGCTTCATCAAGGTCATCGACGATCTGGATGGGCAGTACCGGGCCAAATATTTCTTTGCGCATGATCTCCATGTCAGCGCTGCAACCTGCTAGAACCGTTGGCTGGAAGTGGAAACCCTGGCCGAGGTCGGCGATGTTGCCGCCAGTGATCAGGTTGGCGCCTTGTGCCTGGGCTTTTTTGACTTTGGCGGCAACGCTTTCCAGGCCTTGTCGATTGATCAGCGGACCCATTTCTACGGAGCTGTCGGCCAGTGGATCACCGTAGCGGGTCGCGGCCATGGCAGCGCTGATCCTGTCGATGAATTCATCGGCTACGCCACGCTCGACGTACACCCGTTCAGCGCAGTTGCACACTTGTCCGGTGTTGATGATCCGCGAGTCGCGAATGGCTTTGACGGCAAGGTCCAGGTCCGCATCGGCGAGCACGATGGCAGGGGCTTTACCGCCCAGCTCAAGGTTGAGTTTGGTGATGTTGGGCGCTGCTGCGCTCATGATTCGTGCACCGGTTTCGACGCTGCCGGTGAAGCTAATCATATTCACTTGCTGATGTGAGGTCAGGGCTGCACCGACCCGGCCATCGCCGCAAACTACGTTGAACACCCCCGCAGGAAGGTCTGTTTCAGCAACCAGTCGGGCAAACTCGAAACAGTTGTTGGGTGTTTCTTCGCTGGGCTTGATGACGATGGTATTACCCGTAACCAGCGCCGGAGCCATCTTGCGGGCAATCAAAAAAAACGGGAAGTTCCACGGCAAGATGCCCGCCACCACGCCCAGCGGTTTGCGAAACATGAAGATGTTCTCGCCCGGACGATCACTGGTAATGATTTCACCTTCAATGCGCCGCGCCCACTCGGCCATATAGTCGAGGTAGTCAGCGGTGAAGTTGACCTCTACTTCGGCCAACCCATAGATCTTGCCTTGCTCCAGGGTGATGGTGCGGGCCAGGTGGGCGACGTTTTCACGCAGCTTGCTGGCGATCTTGCGCAGATAACCTGCTCGTTCGTTGGCGGGGCGCTTTGCCCATGCCGACTGGGCCGAGCGGGCTGCGGCCAGCGCGCGATCCACTTGGTTGGCGTCAGAGGCGGGGACTCTGGCAAGTACTGCGCCAGTCGCCGGGTTGAGCACGTCAAAGTGCTCGGCGCTGGGGACGAATTCGCCGTTGATATAGTTTTCGTAAACCGGTACTGAAGACATGGTCGGGTTCCTTCCAGTCAATAGGTGCGTGAGGCCGGGCGTTGTTCGGTGGCGTCACGATAAAGCGCGAGGTTGTTGAGTGCCGCCTGGCGCATCAGGCTGATGTCGATGGCCACTGCGATGAACTGACAGCCCAAGCTTTGATAGCGACGCGCATCCTCTTCAGCCGGGGCCAGAATTCCGCTGACCTTGCCAGCCGCAAGGGTGGCATCAATCGCATGGCGGATTTTTTCCTGCACTTCAGGGTGAGACGGGTTGCCGATATGGCCCAGCCCCGTGGACAGGTCAGCCGGGCCGATGAATACCGCATCCACGCCTTCCACCGCAGCGATTTCAGCGACGTTATCGACGCCCGCGCGAGACTCGACCTGCACAATCAGGCAAAGCTCTTCATGGGCCGTATTGATGTAGTCGGGCACGCCGTCCCAGCGAGTGGCGCGGGTCAGACCGCCGCCGACGCCACGAATACCGTGTGGCGGATAGCGGGTGGCCTGTACCAGCGCGCGAGCCTGCGCAGCGGTCTCGACCATGGGAATCATCAGGGTCTGGGTGCCAATATCCAGCAACTGCTTGATCAGCACCGGGTCGTGACTCACGGCGCGTACGATGGGCGCGGTGGAGTAGGGCGCTACTGCCTGTAACTGGGCCAGGATCGAAGGCACGGTATTCGGCGCGTGTTCGCCGTCGATGAGCATCCAGTCGTAGCCAAAGCTGGCGGTGATTTCAGCGCCGTATCCCGTGGCAAAGCCAGCCCAGATACCGTATTGCGGCTCGCCTTTGGCCAGAGCGGCCTTGAAGGCGTTACGTGGCATTTTCATAAGGACTCCTGTCGAGTCGAACTCGAACATCAAATTGCGCAATCAGTGCTGGTAAGGGCGGTGCAGCTGGCACTCGGGGTTCAACGTCACGCCAAAACCTGGTTGATCGAGTTTTGAAATCCGCATGCGACCGTTTTCCGGGACCGGTTCACCGAGTAGTTGTGGATGGAACATGGGCACCACTTCGTCGGCCTTGGGCGCCATCATCAGGAATTCAGCGAACGGGCTGTTGGTACGCGTGGCCACAAAGTGATAGCTGTAAACAGAAGATCCGTGGGGTACAACCATCGCGCTGTGGGCGTCGGCCAGCGCCGAGATCTTGATCAGTTCGGTGATCCCGCCACACCAGCCGACGTCCGGCTGGATGATGTCGCAGCAGCCCATTTCCAGCAGCATCCGGAAGCCCCAGCGTGTTGCTTCATGCTCGCCGGTGGTGACCAGCATGCCGGTGGGCACGGCTTTCTTTAGTGCAGCGTAGCCCCAGTAATCGTCAGGTGAGAGCGCTTCTTCGATCCACTTCAGACCAAACTCGTGGGCACCTTGGGCCAGACGCGTGGCGTAGTTGAGGTCCAGGCTCATCCAGCAGTCGAGCATTAGCCAGAAATCCTTGCCGACGCGTTCGCGCATGACCGCCAGCTCCTCGAGATTCTTGCGCAGGCCTTCTTCGCCCTCAGCCGGGCCGTGATGCAGTGGCAGCTTGCCGCCGATGAAACCCATCTTTTGCGCCAGGTCCGGACGGGCGCCGGTAGCATAGAATTGCAGTTCGTCGCGGACTGCACCGCCCAGTAACTGGTGCACGGGTTCTTTGCGGACCTTGCCGAGCAAGTCCCAGAGCGCCAGGTCGATACCGGAAATCGTGTTGATCACCAGCCCCTTGCGCCCGTAATACTGGGAGGAGAAATACATCTGATCCCAGATGCGCTCAATGTCGGTGACCTTCGCGCCCTCGACAAAACGCGCCAGGTGTTTTTCGACGATATAGGCCGCCGGTTCGCCTCCCGTGGTGACTGCAAAGCCGATATTGCCTTCCGAGTCCTCGACCTCGACAACGAGAGTACCGAGCACGTTGATGCCGAAGCTGCGACGGCTCTGGCGGTACTCCGGGTATTTGCTCATGGGTGTGGCGATGTGGTCGTCGATCCAGTGGCCGTCGCCCTGATCGTGATAGTCGGCGCCACCGCCGCGCAGGACAAAGGCGCGAACATGTTTGATGGTTGGAATGGCCATGATGTGATTCCTCCTGGTCAGACTTGAAAAGTCGGTTGCTTGCGAGGTACAGCCTGACTCGGTGGGCGAATGCCCATGATCAGGGCTGCGGCAATGAGTGTTGTGACGGCCAGCACGTACAAGCCTGCTGCCGGGGAGTGGAAGGAGGCTTCTGCCCAGTTCTTCAGGATCGGCGCAATGAACCCGCCCAGCGCACCGAAAGAGTTGATCAGCGCGATAGCACCGGCTGCGGCGGCACCGGCCAGGAAGCTGCCGGGGAACGTCCAGAACACCGGTTGCACCGCGATGAAACCCGAAGCGGCGAAGCACAGCGCAAGGATGCCCAGCAGTGGACTGGCGAAGGTCACCGATGCGGCGATTCCCAATCCCGACACCACCAGGGTCAACGCGGCAACGGTGCGGCGTTGGCCGGTACGATCAGCAATACCGGGGATTTTCCATGCGGCCAGTAACGCGCATATCCACGGGATGGCGCTGACCAGACCGACCATCAAGCCGACCTTGGTGCCCAGCAGCCCTGCGACCTGGCTTGGCAGGTAGAAAACCACACCGTAAACACTGGCCTGAATCAGCATATAAATCAGGCACAAGTACAGAACCGCAGGCTGACACAGGATTTTCAGCAGGCTGCCATGGGATTGCTTTTGGCTGTCCTCAGCATCCAGTACCGCTTGCAACTGGTTACGCTCTTCTGGCGTAAGCCATTTAGCATCGGCAGGACGATTGTCTAGGTAGAAGTAGGCCCAGACACCAACCACGCTGGCCATCAACCCTTCGACCGCAAACAGCCACTGCCAGCCATGTGTGCCCATGAAGCCGTCCAGTTCAAGCAGCAAGCCTGACAATGGACTGCCAAAGATAAAGGCCAGCGGTGCGCCGAAATAGAAGAAGCCCATGGCCTTGCCGCGTGATGCGCTGGGGAACCAGTAAGTGAGGTACAGGATCACGCCCGGGAAGAAGCCTGCCTCGGCGACACCCAGCAGGAATCTCAGGATGTAGAAGGTGGTTTCGTTGTGCGCAAACATCATGGCGGCGGAGACGAGGCCCCAGGTCACCATGATCCGGCACATCCACAGGCGAGCTCCGACCTTGTGCATGATCAGGTTGCTGGGTACTTCGAGCAGCGCGTATCCGGCGAAGAACACGCCAGCACCAAACGCGAAAGCGGCATCGCTGATTCCGGTATCGGCCTGAAACGCCTGCTTGGCAAAGCCGACGTTGGCACGATCAAGGAACGCCATGATGTACATCAGCAACAGAAACGGCAGCAGCCGCCAAGAGACCTTGCGCAGTAAAGTCGCGGGTAGAGTGTTCACGTCAGTTTCCTTTTTGGAATTATTTAACTGCGTAAATTTTCAAAGCAGGTGAAGGGGCGCGTTGGGCCTCAACAGGATGCAGATGACGGGCTGGCTTGCGGAGCACGATGGTTGTAAGCGGGGGGCAAAGAGAGGGCGGCAGAACGTTTCATTGGATTCACCTCGGTGGGTGTTGTTTTCTTGTGCTGAGGACTCTACTGCCTGGCAGGGATGCGTGACTAATCGAATTAAGCTTATAGTCGATACCTTAAAGTTATCGATTGCAGAGGGCAGTATGAGTGTCGAGCGGTCTCCCCATCAGCTGTTTGGCCGGCTGCGTTACAAGCATCTGCAGATGCTGGTGGTGCTCGGTTCCAGCCTCAATCTGCACCGCGCATCACTGAGTATGAGCATGTCTCAGCCTGCGGCGACCCGGATGCTTCAGGAAATCGAAGACATGTTCGGCTGCGAGCTGTTCGAGCGGCTGCCACGCGGCATGCGCCCGACCGCGCTGGGCCGCGAGTTGTTGCGCTTCGCCGAAGCGGCGCTGAGTGGGCTGGACCGTTGCGCTGCCGACATTGCCGTGCGCAAGCAGGGCGGTTACGGGTATTTGTCGATCGGCACTATCATGGGTGCAGCGCCTGATCTGGTGATGAACGCCGTCGCCGAAATCAAAGGGCTCAACCCGCAACTGCGCATCCGGATCATGGGGGATACCAGCGATCAGGTGGTGCAGTTGCTGGAGCAGGGACGTGTGGACATCGCCGTGACGCGGCGCAACCTCATCACTGATCGTGAGCAATACGAGTTCGAGCCTTTGGGCAACGAGCGGCTGATTGCCGTGGTGCACAGCGGCCATCCGTTGGCCCGCCGTCGCAAGTTGCAATGGGCAGAACTGGTCAGGGACTGGCCCTGGATCCTGCAACCCGAGACCAGCCCGGCCCGCATCGCCATTGAGCAGGCGCTGCAGAAGCTTGAACTGCCGATACCCGCCGACATCATCGAGTGCAGCTCGGTGTACTCCATGCAGCAACTGGTGCAATTGACCGACGCCCTGATGGTGCTCTCCGAGTCGGCCATGCGGGACTATCTGAAGATGGGCCTGGTCAAGGCACTGCCGGTCACGCTGGACGCGCAGATGGCCCCGTTCGGGTTGCTACGCCGCAAAGGCGAACCGGTCAGTCGCGAGCTTCAGCACTTCATTGATTTGCTGCGTAAACGAGCTCGTGAGGCGGCGTGACGCGGCGGTAAATTTGAAACGCATTACCTGAATGACCGCATCAAGCCTTCTCGCCAACAAGTTGCCTCCTACCTGACTCAGCGCAAACCGGTAGGAGCGAACTTGTTCGCGAGACGGTAGACCTGAAAGACCGCATCAAGCCCTCTCGCCAACAAGTTGCCTCCTACCTGACTCAGCGCCAATCGGTAGGAGCGAACTTGTTCGCGAGACGACAGACCTGATTGACCGCATCAAGCCTTCTCGCCAACAAGTTGCCTCCTACCTGACTCAGCGCAAATCGGTAGGAGCGAACTTGTTCGCGAGACGGTAGATCTGAAAGACCGCATCAAGCCTTCTCGCCAACAAGTTGCCTCCTACCTGACTCAGCGCAAATCGGTAGAAGCGAACTTGTTCGCGAGACGGTAGATCTGAAAGACCGCATCAAGCCCTCTCGCCAACAAGTTGCCTCCTACCTGCCTCAACGCCAATTGGTAGGAGCGAACTTGTTCGCGAGACGGTATATCTGAAAGACCGCATCAAGCCTTCTCGCCAACAAGTTGCCTCCTACCTGACTCAGCGCAAATCGGTAGAAGCGAACTTGTTCGCGAGACGGTAGATCTGAAAGACCGCATCAAGCCCTCTCGCCAACAAGTTGCCTCCTACCTGACTCAACGCCAATTGGTAGGAGCGAACTTGTTCGCGAGACGGTATATCTGAAAGACCGCATCAAGCCTTCTCGCCAACAAGTTGCCTCCTACCTGACTCAGCGCCAATTGGTAGGAGCGAACTTGTTCGCGAGACGACAGACCTGATTGACCGCATCAAGCCCTCTCGCCAACAAGTTGCCTCCTACCTGACTCAGCGCCAATCGGTAGGAGCGAACTTGTTCGCGAGACGAATCTGAAAGACCGCATCAAGCCTTCTCGCCAACAAGTTGCCTCCTACCTGACTCAGCGCCAATTGGTAGGAGCGAACTTGTTCGCGAGACGGTAGACCTGAAAGACCGCATCAAGCCCTCTCGCCAACAAGTTGCCTCCTACCTGACTCA